>NZ_FUXB01000056.1 GCF_900167345.1 Vibrio cincinnatiensis DSM 19608
GCTTTTTTTGTTAATACTTTGAAATAATTAGTAAAGTTACATAACAAAGCATTTAAGAGGGACAATCAACGCGTGGCATTTTTGGTTTGGGTGGGTATTTAAGGTTACGGCTGGTTAGTTTAAGTTCAGCTGTTAGCGTTGCTTGCCCCTTAATGCTGCGTTAGGCTATTCAGAGGATACGATGACAGATTTAAAAAACAATGAGCACTATTTCGACGTTTCTTTTGAGAAGCTTTCCTCACTGGATGGACAGTATAGCGGTATCGAGTTTGAAGATTGTCAATTCTCCGATTGTGATTTCTCAGCGGTCAAATTTCGGAAATGTAAGTTCACAAACTGCATATTTGAACGCTGTAATTTAAGCTTGGTTGATTTTTCAAATTCAAAGCTATTTGAGCTTAAATTCCAAGACAGTAAATTAGTTGGCGTCGATTGGACGAAAGCGATGTGGGCAGTTTATCACTCGGACTTTGAGCTAAGTTTTAAGCGTTGTATTTTAAATGACTCGTCTTTCTTTGGTCTGACTTTAAATGAATTGGTTTTTGATGAATGTAAGTTGCATGATGTTGATTTTCGTGAAGGTAATTTCAGAGGTTCAACAATGACTTATAGTGACTTCAGCCACAGTTTATTTATGAGAACAAATTTGCAAGGTGTCGATTTCAGCGAATCAATAGCGTACGCAATTGATGTACTAGAAAATAATGTTCAAAAGGCTAAGTTTTCCCGATATGAAGCGTTGAACTTACTAGAAAGCTTAGGCATTGAATTGGTTGATTAATAGCCTAACAAACGCTTCAATAGGGACATCCAACGTTCGCCATTTTTGGTTTTAATGGCTTTTGAGGTTACGGCTGGTTGGTTTTAGTATGGTTGTTTGCGTTGTCTGCCCTTTAAGCGG
Organism: Vibrio cincinnatiensis DSM 19608; assembly: GCF_900167345.1. Classification (GTDB taxonomy): domain Bacteria; phylum Pseudomonadota; class Gammaproteobacteria; order Enterobacterales; family Vibrionaceae; genus Vibrio; species Vibrio cincinnatiensis. The sequence goes on from NZ_FUXB01000056.1 coordinate 902, forward strand.
GCGTTATGTAACCGTAGAGAAAAAGATCGCAATTTATTGATAATTAAGCTATTTCTATGCTTTGTCGTATTTTGATTTTGGTTTCTGATTTATTTGATAGGT
>NZ_FUXB01000055.1 GCF_900167345.1 Vibrio cincinnatiensis DSM 19608
CGTAAACGGATGAACTGCGCAATGGATGAAAACTACTTAAGTAAGGTTCTCGAAAGCCTTACAGGGCAGTGATGTTCATGCGGTTTCCGTGAGCTTTTTATAGAAAGAGGGCGGTAGCATGGAAGTGATTAAGGCTGTCTGCTGTATAAAAAGCGTTAGCTTACCAGTCGAAAGTATCGCCCATAATTGTTTATTATTTCAGGTGATTTTGCGGTAACTGAGATTGCCCCAATACAGCTACGATTAAGATGAAATTCTCTTCCTTTGTGAAGTAAGCAGTGTGTTTTCCAATCGGAAAGTAAAAGCCGTTACTATATATTTCATGGCAGCTTCGTCCTAAATCAGGATTATCAGCGAGCATTTGAAAGCCAGAAAGTAGTGTTTCTTTATAACGTTGCCACTGTAATTCGGAAAAATTGTTGATGGTATAATTTTTTACTTTACGTAAATGAGTTTGAGCCAAACTACTTAGTTTATATTGTTTATTGTGCATATTGTTTGTTATAGCTCATTCAAAAAATCTTTACCATCAACGACATTGCCTTTTACCAAGTCATCTTTAGCCACGTTGAAACAATGTTTAAGATATTCTGTTTTCATCATTTCAAGCTCTTCGTAGTCATGTATAGACATCACGACAACAGCATCTTTGCTGTTTTTACTGATCTTAATTGGTTGGCGTTGAGCATTAAGAAGCAATTCACCAAAATTTCGTTTAGCGTCATTTGCTGTTAATGTATACATGGTTATTCTCCACAGTCTTTAGTCTAATTGGAGTATAGCTCATCACACGAAGCGGTCAATATAATTAAATCGCACGAAATGTGTGAAAAGGTATGCTAACAAAGCATTTAAGAGGGACAGCCAACGCGTGGCATTTTTATTATGCGTTAGTTTTTGTGATTACGCTGTTATGCGGTGAGTTGGTAGTAGCGTTGGCTGCCCCTTAATGCGGCGTTATGTAACCGTAGAGAAAAGACCACAATATATTGAAAGTTAAAGTGTTTTTATGGTTTCTTTACTTTGAATTTAGTTTCTACTTTGTATA
>NZ_FUXB01000054.1 GCF_900167345.1 Vibrio cincinnatiensis DSM 19608
TGTACGCTGGATTACGATGTTTAGCCATAAATCACCTCTCAATTAGACCCTAGATCTAACTTAGTAAAGTGTCTACTAAACGTGGGGTACTCGGGCATATAACGCCCGCCTAAGGGGCTGACAACGCAAACAACCACACTAAAACTAACCAACCGTAACCTCAAATACCATTAAAACCAAAAATGGCGAGCGTTGGAAGTCCCGCTTGAGGCGTTTGTTATGCATTTCTAACACCACACTCAGAATTTAGTAACTGACCAATTTCTATAAGTTGATTTTTAACGTCTAGACCATACTTCAATACATCAATCGCCCACTTTTGTTCATAAAAACAGCCAGCATAAGAAAAGGGCTTAATTCTTATTGATGCTCGACTTTCGAGTAAATCTAATTGACGGTTAAATTGAACAAGGTTTCTATGTTTGATTGTATTAACAAAGCTATTCACATACTGATACTCAAAACTAGCTAAGATTTTTTCTAGCTCTGTTTTTACCTTACCATTGGGTAAGGACTTGCACACCTTGCAAATGTCACATGAATGGATTGGTATAGGTTCATGAACCAAAAGAGCATTTAGCAATTGAGCGAGAATATCGTACATCGAACGTACATTTTGAAGGGCTGCATGTAAATGCGCTTGAGCACTAATCACTTCATTCTCTACATCAGTTCTTTCAGAACCCATTGAAAAAACGAGTCTCATCGCCATTTCGGGATCATCTGAATCTAATCGACTGATTAAACTGAATGCTTCAACTTTATGAAACTCGAATATCTTAATTATACGGCATACAGAATCAAGATATTCAATGTAGTGTTCCGGTTGTTCTCCAAGTAAATCCAGATGATATTTTAACTCTCGAATATTCCACATATTTCCACCAAATGCATAACGCCGCATTAAGGGGCAAGCAACGCAAACCACTGCGCTCAAACTAGCCTGCCGTAACCTCAAATACCCACCCAAACCAAAAAATGCCACGCGTTGATTGTCCCTCTTAAATCACGGAAACCGCATGAACATCACTGCCCTGTAAGGCTTTCGAGAACCTTACTTAAGTAGTTTTCATCCATTGCGCAGTTCATCCGTTTACGTTT
>NZ_FUXB01000053.1 GCF_900167345.1 Vibrio cincinnatiensis DSM 19608
CGTGCCGAAGCCTTTGCGATGAAATCGGCTCCTCTGCCATCATTAATTGATGGTATCGGCAATGGGTTAGGGTATGGGTTTGTCCTGATCACCGTGGCCTTCTTCCGTGAATTGCTGGGCTCAGGTCAGCTGTTTGGTTTAGAAATCTTGCCTCTGGTGAGTAACGGCGGATGGTATCAACCCAATGGGATGATGCTACTTGCACCGTCAGCCTTCTTCCTGATCGGTTTCTTGATTTGGGCGATCCGTACGTTGAAACCCGCACAAGTCGAAGCGAAGGAGTAAAACGACAATGGAACATTATATCAGTTTGTTGGTTCGTTCGATCTTTATCGAGAACTTAGCCCTTTCGTTTTTCTTAGGCATGTGTACTTTCTTGGCGGTGTCTAAGAAAGTCAAAACCTCGTTTGGCTTAGGGGTTGCGGTCATTGTGGTACTCACCATTGCCGTACCGGTGAACAATTTACTCTATAACGGGGTGTTGAAAGACAGCGCGTTAGTCGAGGGGGTGGATTTAAGCTTTTTGAACTTCATTACCTTCATTGGGGTCATTGCCGCCTTAGTCCAAATTCTAGAAATGGTGTTGGACCGCTTTTTCCCGCCGTTGTACAACGCACTGGGGATCTTCTTACCCTTGATCACGGTGAACTGTGCCATTTTTGGTGGCGTTTCGTTCATGGTACAACGTGACTACCATTTTGCTGAATCGATTGTCTACGGTTTTGGCTCTGGGGTGGGTTGGATGTTAGCGATTGTCGCGTTAGCGGGGATCCGTGAGAAAATGAAATATTCCGACGTTCCCCCTGGATTGCGTGGCCTTGGGATCACATTCATCACGGTCGGGTTAATGGCGTTAGGCTTTATGTCTTTCTCTGGTGTTCAACTGTAAGTCGGGTAGGCCGCAACAATAAAGGAATAGTCAATGCTAAGTATTATCCTTGGTGTCGTGATGTTTACCATTATCGTTCTAGCTTTGGTGTTAGTGATTTTATTTGCTAAATCCAAGCTGGTACCAACCGGTGACATTACCATCTCAATCAATGGTGAGCCTGATAAGGCCATCATCACCCAACCGGGTGGCAAACTTTTGAGCGCTTTAGCAGGG
>NZ_FUXB01000052.1 GCF_900167345.1 Vibrio cincinnatiensis DSM 19608
TGCAAAGTAGAAGCTCTACCTTAAAATACAAAAGGATAAAAATACTTTAATTTTCAATGCATTGTGGGATTTTTTCTCTACGGTTACATAACGCCCGGTTAAGGGGCAACCAACGCCACTACCAAGCTTTCGCATAACACTGTAACCACAAAAACCAACGCATAATAAAAATGCCACGCGTTGGTTGTCCCTCTTGAACCGTTTGTTATGTGATTGTTGCTTCAGATTTACAATCCATTATCGATTACAATCCTTGCGCCCCGTCAAATATTATAAAATGGATATCTCATGAAAGCGCTTATTTATGAAACCCTTATTAATCTTGCTAACCAAGATCCTGAACAGCATGCACAAATCCGACAAAACTTATACGATCAGTTAGGCTTACCTTTCGAAAAACAACTTACTTTGTATTCTCAGGCTCTTGGGCCTGCTGGTTCAGGGAAATTTGAAAATGAGCAAGCAATGTCAAATGCCGTAGAAAGCGTGATCCAATTGCTTGAAACTCCTGAACACTAAACCTTTTCAGTTAATATTCGGCCCATTCGATTAGGGCCGTTTTCAATTTACGCCCAATCACATAACGCCGCATTAAGGGGCAGGCAACACAAACAACTGCGCTCAAATTAACCAACCGTAACCTCAAATGCCAACCAAACCAAAACTGCCAAGCGTTGACTGTCCCTCTTGAATGCTTTGTTATGTAACTTTACTAATCATTTCAAAGCATTACAAAGAAAAATATTGCCAAATATCGTTTAACTTACATAAAAAGTTAGCAGTAACCCAGTAGAATTTGCGTGGCAACGACGAAACTGCGAGCCCTAGTTCAAAGAAAAAAATAACTGCCACCAAACTTATCGCAAACTCACTTAACCATTGAGAAAAGACTGAAAACTCGAAGAATAAGAAGACGAAAACTAAGCCAATATGAATAAGACTGACTTTACAAACTTTATAAATAACCAATTAAAACAATAAGTTAAAATCATAAAATATGTAAAATAGAAACTAACTTAAAAATGCAAAAGTATAAAAACACTTTAACTTTCAATATATTGCGGTCTTTTTCTCTACAGTTACATAACGCCGCATTAAGGGGCAAGCAACGCGAACAACTGCGCTCAAACTAGCCAGCCTTAACCTCAAATGCGTATCCAAACCAAAAATGCCACGCGTTGATTGTCCCTCTTAAATGCTTTGTTATGTAACTTTACTAACCATTTCAAAGCATTA
>NZ_FUXB01000051.1 GCF_900167345.1 Vibrio cincinnatiensis DSM 19608
ACTTCTGTGTTACGAGCGACTTCAGCAACGGTCGACTTCATTTCAGCCATCGCGGTGGCGATTTGCATCACTTCTTCTTGCTGCTCTTGCATGCCATGTGACGTTTGCTCAGAGACAGCACTGACTTCATCCACCGCATGAGCCAGTTGAGTGGCACCCGCTACAATCTCTTCTACGGTGATTGATAGGTTATTTTGCATGGTGCTACACGCATCGGCAAGATTACCGAGTTCATCTTCGCCAATCTCTTGTCGGTTTAGGTTATAGGTGAGATTACCTTTGGCAATGGCTTTAGCTTGTTCAACAACCAGTTGTAATGGGCGGCAGATTAAACTAGAGAGCAGCCAAGTCATTACTGCCATAAAGATAAGAATGGCAATAATACAAAAAACGGTAAATTCAGCTACGTCATCTAATAAATCAATTAGACCTGTTCGGTTATTAGTAACAAAAGAAGTGTTTAGATTTAACAGCGCATCTACAGAGTTTTCTACATTTTCGTAGATCGCTAATGTGTTATTGATATCGCTAAGTGCTTTGTCGATGTTGTCATTTAAGACATCGTTATTAAATGACGATAAGGCTTTAAGATAAGCTTGCCAGTAGTTTTTTACAGGCATATAGATAGAACGCTCATGGTCATCCCAAATACTGCGTTCATAGCGATTAAGTTGTTCTTGAATTTCTTGCTGAATTTCATTCATCCACTGTATGTCTTCTTGAATAGCAGAATCATCAGTAGCGGAAAGTATGCTAAATTGAGCTCGGCGAATGGACGCCATATTGTACTTCAGATCATTCACCATCATCATTGATGGTAATGTATCATCGGTTAAATTCAATACATCATCTTCAATCGTATTGAGAGCGCGGTAAATATAGACACCAAAAATAATGTTGATTAAGGCGATTATACTAAAAGAAAGGGCAATTTTATTACGTATCGCTAAATCTTTTAAGAATGACATAAAAGTGAGTGACCTCGTGGTAAAAGCAAATGGGTCACATCCATATGGTGAAAAATAATCCTTATTACAGTAGGTTTGTAAGAAAACTCCTACTGCGTTGTGGCGGCGGATTCTAGCATGAAGGGGAGCATTACGCTAAAAAAATGTGAGCTATGCTGGGGAATTTATATCGAGTGACTTAAAACAGAAAAAATGGTGGGTTTGACGCCCACCATTTTTTATTCATCATTAACCCTTATTCGGATTGTTGGATGGCCAATGCTGTTTTTATACTTGAAAGCGATTTACCGTATTTTGCAACTGAGCCGCTAGTTGACTGAG
>NZ_FUXB01000050.1 GCF_900167345.1 Vibrio cincinnatiensis DSM 19608
GCTTTGATGTGATGGACGCACCTCCCTTCTAGCGTCGTTGTGCCAAACTAATAGTACAACCATTAAGAGCAGGAGTAACAAGTATGTCTATTAAAGTTGTCGGTATTGATATAGCGAAAAATCTCTTCCAAGTGTGTGTTCTGGGTACAAATGGACAAATTTTATCAAACAGAAAGGTAAAGCGAGATAAGCTTCTCGATACTGTCCGCCAACTACCAGAGCAAACTGCTCTAGCAATGGAGTCATGTGCAACTTCTCATCATTGGGGCAGAATATTTCAAGAGCTAGGATATACAGTGGCTCTTATTCCAGCTCAGCATGTAAAACCATTTGTTGGGCGGCAAAAGAACGATGCTAATGATGCAAGAGCCATTTGCGAAGCCTATTCTAGACCTAATCTTCACTTCGTGCCTGTTAAGTCTGTTGAACAACAAGACCTTAAAGCGATACGCAGTGTCCGTAAACGTTTGGTAGAAAACAGAACTGCCTTGGCGAACCAGATCAGAGGATTGGCTGCTGAATACGGGGTAGTATTTCCTCTCTCTATTAAAGCTTTACGAAGTCATTTACCGCTAGCTCTTGAAGACGCAGAGAATGCCCTTTCCCCAGTAATGAGGAACTTACTGCAAACTTTATACTGTGACTTTGTCAGTCTTAGCGAAGAGATAGATGAAATGACCCAAAGTGTCACCATATTGAGTCAGCAAAATCCAAAATATGAGGCTATTCGGAATATTCCTGGGTTTGGTCCGATTTTGACAGCGGCGCTGATTAGTGAGGTAGGTGTTGGAAACCAATTCCAAAATGGTCGCCAGTTCTCAGCATGGTGTGGCCTAGTTCCAAAACAAAATAGTACAGGCGGAAAAAGTAGTCTTGGCTCTCTATCGAAGAATGGCAATCGCGAATTGAGAGCATTACTTATTCACGGTGCTCGCGCAGTGCTTCGGTGCGGAGCTAACAAAACGGATGCTATGGGAGCATGGTTGAGAGGACTCATTGCACGCCGAGGAAAAGCAAAAGCGATTGTCGCTCTTGCAAACAAGCTCGGTCGGGTAGCATGGCACATCTTGGCGAAAAATAGTGAATACGATATTAATCAGGCATTTAAGCCTGTTTGACTAAAAATACTAAGTTCTAAGGAGATATCCTCAAGAAGCAACTGAGTTTGCAATAGCTGATGAATAAACGGTGAACCATCCTTACTACACTCTGATAACGCAACGAGGTTATTGAAACCGAGGCTTTGAAAAGACAGTGAGGAGCGGATTACATCATGGCGCAGGTCACATAGTAGACCTAGAAAGACGTCGGATATATGTTAGCGACCGTATCATTGAATCAGTCATTGCATCCTGAGGTGCGTCCATATATG
>NZ_FUXB01000048.1 GCF_900167345.1 Vibrio cincinnatiensis DSM 19608
CGAAATAGGAAGCACTCAGCGTTGGGCTACGTGAGTCCCGTCGAGTTCGAAAGTGTGTAGTTATGTTGTGTCCACTTTTCGTGGGGTACACTAATTTTGTGAGAATATAATGAGTAAATTATCGGAAAAACACCATTTCATTCCAGTATTTTATCAAAAAGGCTTCCTTTCTAGTAAAAGTGAACTTTTTGCTTATAAGAAAAAATTTGGCAGTATAAAAAACTGGTCACCTTCACAGATAATGTATGAAAAAAACCTCCATACTATTAGTATCGGTGGCGAAAAAACAGTGATGTTAGAGGAATTCTATTCACAAATGGAGGGACTGTTTAATGAATATATTTCCCTTATAAGTGATAATATCAATAACAAAAACCTGCTTGCTGAGTTAACGAATGATGGTGATTTTCAACGACTAGCAAAGCTTATGGTCGCAATTCAATTTTGGCGCACACCATGCCGTAGACAACAAGCTATCGACTATGCTCCTAAATTGGTTAGCCTATACGATTCAGCTGATGAGGAAATAAAAGAAATATTTGATAATGATAGGAAGTTCATTAGATTTCTATCGAAACGAGCGAAGAAAAACTATTCTCTTAAAGTTATACAGTTTCTACTTCTGCCATTACTTACGTTCGACTTATCAACAAAAGTCATCAAGCTCAATCTGTTTAAGGCTAGCAAAGATATGAAGTTTATTTCATCTGATAGACCTGTAGTTTTTGATGCTATCGAAGACCTTTTTAATTTCAAATCATTCTTATTTCCATTTTCTAAAGAGCTGTTACTTGTTGGCACAGAAAAAGACGTTAAAGTAATTAACATTGAAAAAGTTAATTTTATGATTGCGAACAAAGCATCTGAAGTAGTCATATCTGGGTCAAAAGAACAGCTAGAGCATTTGAAAGACAGGTTGAATCAACCAGCTACGGTATAAATCTAACAAACGGTTCAAGAGGGACAACCAACGCGTGGCATTTTTAGTATGCGTTGGTTTTTATGGTTATGATGTTATGCAGTAAGTTGGTAGTAGCGTTGGTTGCCCCTTAACCGGGCGTTAGCTTCAATTTAGGATCTTAAAGAATGATTGAATTTTTGGTAAATGTATTTTTGAGTGTTTTGTCAGGAATATATGCGGGTTTGGTAGTTGCGAGATTTGTAAAGTTTGAAGAAATCAGAACAAGAATCAAAAAGGTAATATACAATATTGACTTTATAAATGATGGACCTAATGGCGAATATATCCTCATTGACCGAGGAAATAGTAACGATTTACTGTTATACATATCGGAACTTTTATACTTACAGCATAAAAGTGCTGCTAATATTGTTGGTGGCTTAATGACATCGATTAATCATAGCAAAGCCAATCCACATCAGCTTACAGGCGATATAAATGATTTTTATCCTAAATGGCAAGAGATAGCTAGAAAGCTAAAACCTAACATTTGGGTATTATACCCGTGATCATTGAAGATGCTTGATTTTTCATAAAATCAGGATCATGCTACACACCATGAAAATAATACTGACTTCTCAACAGAAACAAC
>NZ_FUXB01000047.1 GCF_900167345.1 Vibrio cincinnatiensis DSM 19608
TTTGGTGACGGCGAGGCCGTCATTAATCACCTGGGCAGGAGTTCCAGCAATAGGAAGGTCCAAACCCTTTTTTATTGTAATCATACGCACTTGCATCCCATTAAATCGAACAAGGTTTCTCTTATTTCAGATCATTTTCTATTCATCACACTAGTTAACGGCAACCGATAGGAAGTAACCAACAACAGTTGCGACCGAAACACCGATAAAACCCGGGATTAAAAAACTGTGATTTAAGATATATTTCCCAATCCGAGTCGTTCCTGATCGGTCAAAGCTGATAGCGGCTAAGTCACTAGGATAGAAAGGGAAAAAGAAATAAGCATAACAAGCTGGCAATACTCCGATTATCACTTCTGGTGGAATACCCAAAGAAAAGCCAAGAGGTAACATGATGGTTAATACCGCAGCTTGGCTCTTTAAGAAAATAGAAACGGCAAACATCGCAATCGCAAAGGTCCAAGGATGGTGGTTCACCACATCACGGACCATATCAATCAGATAAGATTTGTGAAAGCTGATAATGGTGTCACTCATCCAAGCGATACCAAAGATGATGATGACCGCCGTCATACCGGCAATAAATACATTGCTGTGAACTATTTTTTTCGGTTGGACCTTAGTGGTAAGTAAAATGATAGCCCCGACCGACAGCATGAGAAATTGTATTGCCACAGACATATTAACGCCATTGGGTAATAGATTGAGATCTTTACCAAACATCGCAACACAGATGACTGACACAATACCCAGCATAAAGACCGTCAAGCCCGTTTTTGCCTGCTTATCTTCACTAGAACCCTCTTCCGCTTCAACCTCTTCATCGATTAAGCTTTTCTTAAATTCTTCATCTTGACAGCGAGCTAAAAACTCAGGGTCTTTATCAAGATCTTTTCCTCTATGCAAACTCCAAGTACAAGCAACCAGTAACCCGATTAAAGTCGCGGGAATAGTCACGATCAGCACATTATGTAGCCCAATATCCAAGTTATTATCTGCTGCAGTGGCCATTACAACAGCAGCGGCCGCAGCGATAGGGCTTGCCGTAATCCCCATTTGTGATGCAACGGAAGCAATAGCCATTGGCCGCTCAGGACGAATCCCTTTTTTGTAAGCAACATCATAAATAACCGGTAACAATGGATAAACGGAGTGTCCCGTTCCAACCAGTACCGTTAAGAAATAAGTACAAAGCGGGCCAAGATAAACAATTTGGCTTGGGTGTTTGCGTAAAATTTTCTCAGCATACTTAACCAGAAGCTTTAGACCACCCGTTGCTTCTAACGTCGCCGAGGCCGAGACTACTGCTAAAATAATCAACATAACACCGATGGGTGGCGAACCCGGTGAGACACCAAAAACAAAAGCGAGGACTGATACCCCTAAGCCACCTAGGAGGCCAAAAGCAATCCCCCCATGCCGTATACCTGTAAATATCACAGCAAATAACAGCATCATGTGGATATAAAACATGGATTTTTCCTTACAAAATAATAAAGTGCATCGGAAAAGATGCACACAAGACGATTAAATAATTATCACACCGACAAGCGCCCATAGCGTAATGATGAACGCCAGTAGATAACAAATAATTTTACCCGCAAGCCCAGTATGGAATTTTAGATCATGCATGCCATGGTGCAAACGGTGCATCGCATGCCACATCGGTAATGAAAGGGTCGCAATGATAAACAGTGCACCAATAATACTGGTGGCAAA
>NZ_FUXB01000023.1 GCF_900167345.1 Vibrio cincinnatiensis DSM 19608
AAAAGGAGCATTACCCGTTGGAGCAACAAGTTCACCTAGTTCTTGATGGCGCTGCCTATCATCAGTCAGAGTTGGTGAGAAATGCGGCAAAAGTGCTCAATATCGAGCTTCATTACTTACCGCCTTACAGTCCAAATTTAAATCCAATCGAGCGGCTTTGGAAGGTAATGAATGAGCATGTAAGGAACAATATTTACTTCCGCTCGAAGGCTGAATTTACAACGGCTATTAATGAATTTTTCAATGTGACGCTGCCAAAAGTTGCAGGCTCACTGGTATCCAGAATTTCGGATAATTTTCAGATTTTGAAACCTGCATCTTCAAGTTGAGCGGGTATAGTTATGCAATACACTTGTACAGTAAAATTAAAAAAAATACTCGGTTCTTTTCTTGGAACTCCCCTTAACCGGCATTATCATGACCAGCCCGAATCCTAGATCAGAAAACACGATGAAGCTGAATTCAAGACAAGATGAAGCGGTCAAATATGTATCAGGACCTTGCCTTGTACTTGCTGGTGCCGGTTCAGGCAAAACTCGAGTGATTACCAATAAAATAGCCTATCTCGTACAGCAATGTGGCTATAAAGCTCGCAATATCGCTGCCGTGACCTTTACCAATAAAGCCGCACGTGAAATGAAAGAGCGGGTGGGTAAAACGTTGGGTAAGGCGGAATCTCGAGGCTTAATGGTTTCCACCTTTCACACATTAGGGCTCAATATTATTCGGCGTGAATATAAGCATCTCGGCCTAAAATCGGGCTTTTCATTATTTGATGATCAAGATCAGTTAGCATTACTTAAAGAGCTCACGGATAAACAGTTAGAGGGTGACAAGGATTTATTACGCCAGCTGTTGAGCACCATTTCCAACTGGAAAAATGACATGATTTCTCCAGCGCAAGCGAAAACACTGGCGAAAGGTGAACAGCAGCAACTTTTTGCATTCTGCTTTGAGTGCTACCAAAAGCAGATGCAATCCTATAATGCGCTGGATTTTGATGATCTCATTTTACTTCCCGTACTATTGTTACGTCGCCAGCAAGAGGTTCGTGAGCGCTGGCAAAGCCGTATTCGTTATTTATTGGTCGATGAATATCAAGACACCAACTCTAGCCAATATGAGTTAGTGAAGTTGTTGGTAGGGGAACGAGGGCGATTAACCGTGGTGGGCGACGATGATCAGTCCATCTATTCTTGGCGAGGTGCGAAACCACAGAACCTTGTTCAACTTGGGCGTGATTTTGCTAATTTAAGGCTGATTAAGTTAGAGCAAAATTATCGCTCGACAAGCCGAATCTTGCGAGCTGCGAACATTTTGATCGCCAATAATCCTCATGTGTATGAAAAAACGTTATTTTCTGAAATACCTGAAGGGGAAAAGCTCAAAGTAATTATGGCCAACAATGAGGATCATGAAGCTGAACGAGTGACGGCTGAACTCATTGCCCATAAATTTCTTAACCGCACTGAATATCGTGACTATGCCATCTTATATCGAGGTAATCATCAATCACGATTAATTGAAAAGTCTCTGATGCAAAACCGTGTGCCATATAAATTATCAGGCGGTACTTCATTTTTTTCTCGGGCAGAAATCAAAGATATCATGGCGTACCTACGTGTATTAGTGAACCCTGATGATGACAATGCATTCCTGCGTATTGTGAATACACCCAAGCGGGAGATTGGCCCAGCGACATTAGAGAAATTGGGCAGTTATGCCAATATGCGTGGGAAAAGCTTATTTTCGGCCAGTTTTGAGCTAGGGCTTGAGCAGCATCTTTCTGGTCGTGGTTTAGATAATCTACGCCGTTTTACTCAATGGTTGGTGGCTATTGCAGACAATGCTGAGCGAGGAAATACCGTAGAAGCGGTACGCTCATTAGTGCGCGATATTCACTATGAAGACTGGTTATATGAGACTTCTCCCAGTGCCAAAGCGGCGGAAATGCGCATGAAAAATGTGTCTGAACTCTATTCATGGATTGTTGCCGATTTAGAAGGTGATAATCACGATCAACAAGAGAAAACCTTAAAAGAAGTGGTACAACGTTTAACGCTGCGCGACATGATGGAGCGTGGAGAGCAAGATGATGACAGTGATGCGGTACAGTTGATGACGTTACATGCCTCAAAAGGCCTTGAATTTCCGTATGTCTATTTAATTGGCGCTGAAGAAGGCATTTTGCCACACCAAACCAGTATTGATGAAGATAACGTCGAAGAAGAGCGGCGGTTAATGTATGTCGGCATTACTCGTGCTCAAAAAGAGCTAACGTTCACCTTATGTAAAGAACGCCGTCAATTTGGCGAGTTACTTAAACCGACCCAAAGCCGCTTTTTAGATGAATTACCTTATGATGATGTGGAGTGGGAAACTAAGAAAAAAGTCCTTTCGCAAGAAGAGCGGATGAGTAAAGGGCAAGCCCATATTGCGAATTTAAGATCCATGTTTAATAAAACATAGCACCTATCAGGGCTTGTTCAACCCATGTCCAAGCTCTGATAGGTAGAGAATGGGTTACAGTCCAGCAATCATATGTTCAATAGCAGCAACAATTTCTTCATCGGAACAGTTCATGCATGTGCCACGGGCTGGCATAAGGTTAAAGCCCTGTATCGCATGGTTTACCAGCACATCTTTGCTTTGTGCAAGTCGAGGAGTCCAATCTTGGGCATTTCTAGTTTTAGGTGCTCCAGTTACTCCGGTTGCATGGCAGGCTGTACAAAAAGTTTTATAGACTGTCTCACCATCACGGGGGCCGATAGGCTCTTCTTTTATCGGTTCACTACCAGCAAGATAAACGTTTCCGACAGGTTTGATGCGTTCAGCAATAGCATCATAATCACTTGGGCTGGTCGCAAACGCCGAGACCGAAAAGGTAAACACGGCGAAAAATACGCTTAAGGCTGATCGAGACATATCCATTAACTCACTTTACATTTTAAGGGTAAGTGTGGCTTACCTAAGTTTTATACTAAGATGGGGTTGGCATCGATTTAAAGATCTGTCTCTGTTAAATCAATGTAAACGCGTGGTGAGTATATCCCGATCAGATGTTGCAATAAACAACAAGTTGCGATCTTCAAGGCATGAATCACATCTCATTAATCAGCTTTATCGCAGACGGTTGATGAAAAAGCCGTCAAACAAGAAAAAAAGTTGAAAAAGTACTAGACGACCTCAGGGGATATACGTATTATTCCACTCCGCCGATAGGGCATGCGCCCGTAGCTCAGCTGGATAGAGCGTTGGCCTCCGGAGCCAAAGGTCGAAGGTTCGAATCCTTTCGGGCGCGCCATCCGGTTGGTTGATTGGTGCATGTTGGCAACATTGATGGTGGCTATAGCTCAGTTGGTAGAGCCCCGGATTGTGATTCCGGTTGTCGCGAGTTCAAGTCTCGTTAGCCACCCCATTATTTAGGTAACGGATGTTCCCTTTCTTGATTAAATTCGAGATAAAATAAGTAAGAGATTTTGTCGGTGAATAGCGCAGTTTGGTAGCGCATCTGGTTTGGGACCAGAGGGTCGGGGGTTCGAATCCCTCTTCACCGACCACTTATTCGAAAGCTATGCAATAGCGTAGCTTAAAATAACGGCAGACAAGCGGTTATTGCAAAAGTTGATGGTGGCTATAGCTCAGTTGGTAGAGCCCCGGATTGTGATTCCGGTTGTCGCGAGTTCAAGTCTCGTTAGCCACCCCATTATTTAGGTAACGGATGTTCCCTTTCTTGATTAAATTTGAGATAAAACAAGTAAGAGATTTGTCGGTGAATAGCGCAGTTTGGTAGCGCATCTGGTTTGGGACCAGAGGGTCGGGGGTTCGAATCCCTCTTCACCGACCATTATATTGAGCCCTAGTCGAAAGACTGGGGCTTTTTATTTTCTGTATTTTTACCGAGAAGAGTGGGGTTCGCCTGCTATTCAAACTCAGCTCTTCACCGACCATTATATTAAGTGCTAGTCGAAAGACTGGGGCTTTTTATTTTCTGTATTTTTTACCGAGAAGAGTGGGGTTCGCCTGCTATTCAAACTTGTCTTTTCCCAAAATGGTACTTTTTTACTTAGATGGTTGGGGTTTTTAGGATTTTTATTCTCATATAATGAGAATGATGGATATTTACAATCAGAGTTTTTATTTTTGGAAATATGCATATTCCCAATCGAAAGTGATAACGATGATCAGCAGGGGCTGAACATGGCAACATTACTTTATATCCCCACATGAATGACATCTTCTACCTTCTTCTTCTTGTGATCGAAAATGCCAATATTCCACTTATTGCTAATATTTATCCCTGTTAAATTTAATTAATCTAATTTTTTGAACTGGGTTTTTGGTTAATAAGGTATGTATTGTTTCTTTATTGTTAATGGTGGCTTTTGCTGCTGATTGAAAGAATATGCGACTTTGTCTTTTACGATCTCTTTTCTTTTTTATAAAAAATAGTAATAAGCACTGATATATAGCGTTGTATTATGAAAGTGATTATCTGGTTTGACCATTTGATATCTATATATTTTGCATTTTTATTCGATTTAGCTGCTTTGTTTCGGTGTGTTATCGAGTTTTTATCCTTGGATTGTTGCTTTTATGTGAGATTTTTGCCACATTGATGAACTTGTAAATAGCCAGCAGATTGTACTGTGTTGGTCGAAGGGAATCATTGGTCTTTACACAATCGCCAGTGTGAATTGGGATTGCGTGAGATTCAGACAGGGCAGTATTGTGCCAAAGCAGTTGAGGTCTGGTTTACATGTCACTTTTAGAAGTTAATCATCTACGCATCGAATATCCGTCACGCCATGGTGTTCACGCGGCGGTCAAATCGCTCAGCTTTAATATTGAGCGCGGTGAAATTGTTGGCGTCGTGGGTGAGTCTGGCGCAGGTAAGTCGACGGTTGGGAATGCGATCATTGATCTATTAAGCCCTCCCGGAACGATTGCCGGAGGTGAGGTATTCTTAGATGGAGAGAAAATCTCTGGTTTATCTCCTGAAAAAATGCGTCAAGTTCGTGGCTCAAAAATTGGGTTCATCTTTCAAGATCCCATGACTTCGCTTAACCCCTTGTTTACGGTTGAACACCAACTGACGGAAACCATCCACGCGAATATGAAGGTCACTCATGAAGAGGCTTATCAACGGGCTTTATCTCTCATGCAACAAGTGGGCATTCCTCAGCCAGAAAATCGTTTAAAGCAGTACCCTCACCAGTTTTCTGGCGGTATGCGGCAACGGGTCGTAATAGCGATTGCGTTGGCAGGGGAGCCGGATTTAATCATTGCGGATGAACCGACCACGGCTCTGGATGTATCGATTCAAGACCAGATACTGTCGCTCATTCGTGAGTTGTGCAAAAAGAATAATGTTGGGTGTATGTTGGTGACTCATGATATGGGGGTGGTTTCCAATGTGACGGATCGGGTTGCTGTTATGTATCGCGGTGATTTAGTCGAATTTGGCCCAACAGCAAAAGTATTGGGGGACCCTGATCATCCCTATACACGCAGTTTGATTTCAGCTGTTCCTCGTTCAGATATTAAGTTGGATCGCTTTCCTCTCGTCAGTTACATCGAAGAAGCCAGTGAACTGGCTCCGCTCGATATTAAGCACCATTGGTTAGGCCAAAGCCAAGATCAGCGTGCTTATACGGGCCCGCTTTTGAACGTTGAGAATGTTAATCTTCGTTTTGTAACCAAAGACTCCTTATTTGAAAGCCGCCGTGAATATGTGCAAGCGTCCAATAATGTGAGCTTTCAAGTCCATGAAGGAGAAACGTTTGGTCTTGTTGGCGAGTCTGGTTCTGGAAAATCGACCATTGCACGAGTGATCGCTGGGCTTTATCAACCCAATGAAGGGCGGGTGACTTTCGAAGGCATCGATCTCACTGGGCTTAAATCAGAAAAGCAGCGCCGCCCAATGCGTCGTCAGATGCAAATGGTCTTTCAAAATCCTTATACCTCCATGAACCCTCGTATGAAGGTGTTGGACATTATCGCAGAGCCGATTCGTTTTCATAAACTGACCGACAATGAGTCGCAGACCCGTCAGATAGTGAATGATTTATTGGACTATGTGGGACTGGGGCGAATGGCGGGGCTTAAATATCCCCATGAATTTTCTGGTGGTCAGCGGCAGAGAATCTCGATTGCCCGCGCTTTGGCAACCCGTCCTCGATTATTGATTTGTGATGAGCCGACCTCAGCATTAGATGTGTCCGTTCAAGCGCAGATCCTTAACTTGCTGAAAGACTTGCAGCAAGAGCTGAATTTAACCATGTTGTTTATCAGTCACGATTTACCCGTGATTCGGCAAATGTGCGATCGAGTGGGGGTGATGCAAATGGGAACCCTATTAGAAGTTGCTCCGACCGAACAGCTTTTTACGACACCACAGCATGAATACAGCAAACAACTGATTTCCTTAATGCCCGAATTTACCGGGTTAAGAGAAAAGGTTGAAACCACCTAGTTGGTTGTTTCATTCCATATCAAGTAGAAAAAACACTCATTAACAGTAGTACAATAACATTAGGGATAGATATTCCCGCATAAGGAGTTATGCATGATAACTTTTAAAAGCAAGCTGACCTTAGCTTTAATGGCGGCAGGATTGAGTTTTTCACTCAGTGCTGCGCAGATTAAAATCGCTTACGATTCAGATCCTGTCTCCATGGACCCTCATGAGCAGCTTTCAGGGGGAACGCTGCAACTATCACACATGGTCTTTGATCCATTAATTCGTTTTACCCAAGAGATGCAGTTTGAGCCGCGTTTAGCTCAGTCTTGGCAACGCTTAGATGATGAAACGATGCGGTTTACTCTACGCCAAGGTGTAAAATTTCATTCCGGTAACCCTTTTACTGCGGATGATGTGGTATGGACCTTTAATCGATTGAAAGATTCCGCCGATTTTAAAGGTATTTTTGAACCTCTTGCCTCTGTCATCAAGGTGGATGATTACACGGTCGATATTAAAACGAACGGGGTTTATCCGCTGATTGAAAACGTGGCAACGTATATTTTTCCGATGGACAGCAAGTTCTACACTGGAACAACGACAGACGGAAAAAATAAAGCAGAAATCGTTAAACACGGGTCTTCTTTTGCCTCAACCAATGCCTCTGGAACGGGGCCTTTTATTGTGACCGAACGTGAGCAGGGAATCCGAGTTGAGTTCGCTCGCTTTGCTGATTACTGGGATAAAGAGAGCAAAGGTAATGTAGATAAGCTGACGCTGGTGCCGATTAAGGAATCGGCCACTCGAGTGGCGGCTTTGTTGTCTGGAGGGGTTGATATGATTGCCCCTGTTTCGCCCAATGATTATCAGCGCATTCGTAATGCGAAAGACATTGAGCTGTACACCATGCCGGGCACGCGAGTGATCACTTTCCAACTGAACCAAAATAGCCATGAAGCATTGCGTGATGTACGTGTTCGCCAAGCGATTGTTTATGCTATTAATAACCAAGGTATTGTTGATCGAGTGATGCGCGGTGCCGCAACGGCTGCTGGGCAGCAAAGCCCAGTAGGGTATGCTGGCTATAACGAAAATCTCAAACCACGCTTTGATCTTGAAAAAGCCAAACAATTGATGAAGGACGCGGGGTATGAAAATGGTTTTAACATGACCATGATTGCCCCAAATAACCGCTATGTGAATGATGATAAAATTGCTCAAGCTGCATCGGCAATGCTTGCTCGAATTGGTATTAAAGTGGATTTAAAAACCATGCCGAAAGCGCAATATTGGCCAGAGTTTGATAAATGTGCTGCGGATATGCTGCTGATTGGTTGGCACCCAGATACCGAGGATTCAGCGAACTTTACTGAGTTCTTAACCATGACTCGTAATGAACAGACGGGGAAAGGTCAGTATAACTGTGGTTATTACTCCAATGCAGAGGTCGATGCTTTGGTTGATGCTTCTAATGTGGAAACCGATCTTGTTAAGCGGAGTGAAATGCTGAAAAAAGTAGAAGAAATTCTCTACAACGAAGCGGCCTTTGTTCCACTTCATTGGCAAGATCCTTCTTGGGCGGCAAAGAAAAACCTAGAGTTGGCACCGATCATTAATGGTATGGATTTCCCTTACTTTGGTGATTTGGTCGTCAAGTAGTGTACCGATGATGATAGTAAACCGACGTTAAGTGGGTTAATGAGAAGCGGCAGAAAGTATTCGTCGCTTCTCGTTTTATCGCTACGCTTTGTGCGTTTTTACAGGATATATCGCTTACCTTGTTGAGCTTAATTTTTATTCGGTCGGATTAAGCAGGTTATTAAGGCTGAAGATTTTTCATTGTGCAAGGTGCGCAATGGTCATGGATAGTTTAAGGGGCAGGGAATGTTTTCTTTTCTGGTCAAGCGCCTGTATCAGGCGGTGATAGTGATGTTTGTCATCAGTTTGGTGGCATTTGCAATTCAAGATAACCTCGGAGATCCACTGCGTGAATTGGTGGGGCAATCTGTGTCAGAGGCGCAGCGTCAAGCGATGCGTGATGAACTCGGGCTGAATGACCCATTCTTAGTCAAGTACACTCGCTTCCTGTCTGCTGCTGTTCAGGGCGATTTAGGGACCTCTTATTTTTTCAAGCGCCCGGCTGTTGATGTGATATTGGATAAATTGGTCGCCACATTAGAGCTGGTTTTTGTGGCAACCCTGATCATTATTGCGCTTTCCATCCCTCTTGGCGTTTATTCCGCTATACATCCCAAGCGTTGGTTTTCGAAACTGATCATGGCCGGAAGTAGTGTGGGTATTTCCATTCCCGTCTTTTTAACCGCCATTATGTTGATGTATATCTTTTCTATTCAATTGGGTTGGCTACCTTCTTACGGGCGAGGTGACACTACGCGCTTATTAGGGTGGGAATCGGGTTTATTTAACCTTGATGGCTTGCGCCATTTAGTGCTGCCCAGTATCGCTTTGGCTTCCATTATGCTGCCGCTCTTTATCCGTTTAGTTCGGGCGGAAATGCTTGAAGTACTCAGTTCAGAATACATAAAATTTGCTAAAGCCAAAGGCTTAGCGATGAATAAAATTTATTTTCAACATGCGTTAAGAAATACATTACTCCCGGTGCTCACCGTGGGTGGCGTGCAGATAGGAACCATGGTGGCCTACACCATTTTAACGGAAACCGTTTTTCAATGGCCGGGAACGGGCTTGCTCTTTTTAGAGGCGATTAACCGAGTGGATACCCCACTGATCACCGCTTATGTGATTTTTGTTGGTCTGCTTTTTGTGGTGACCAATACCATTGTCGATTTGCTGTATGGGTTGATCAACCCAACCGTTAATTTAACCGGAAAAGGGGCGTAATCATGACTTCGGTAACAAGCACGCCTTCACTTTGGCAACGTTTTAAGCAATCGGATTTTCTGTATTACTTTCTACGCGATAAAGTGGCGATGGTCAGTTTTGCGTTCTTTCTGCTGTTTTTAACAATGGCATTAACCGCTCCGTTATTGGCCCCAACTAACCCTTACGCTTTAGCCTCCATTGACATCATGGACTCAGAGTTACCACCTGTTTGGTTGGAGGGGGGGGATGAACGTTTCCTGTTAGGGACGGATGAACAAGGGCGAGACATTCTCTCGACCATTTTGTATGGCTCACGGCTGTCGCTGACCATTGGCTTTTTAGCTGTAGGCTTGCAACTGCTTCTCGGGATAGTGATTGGGTTATCGGCAGGTTACTTTGGTGGCCGGATTGATAGCTTCTTGATGCGTTTTGCCGATATTCAGCTCTCTTTCTCTACCATGATGGTCGCAATCATTGTTTCGGCTATTTTTAAAGCCAGTTTTGGTGGTGAGTTTTATAGTCAATATGCAGTCGTGATGTTGGTGGTCATTATTGGGGTTGCTGAATGGCCCCAATACGCTCGAACGATTCGAGCATCGGTATTGGCAGAGAAGAAGAAAGAGTATGTCGAAGCGGCACGAGTGATGGGATTTAAATCGTTACGCATCATGTTTAGGCATATCTTACCTAACTGCCTGTCGCCTATTTTGGTTATCTCAACGGTACAAATTGCCAATGCCATTATGTCTGAAGCGGCACTTTCTTTCCTTGGTTTAGGGTTACCGGTTGATCAACCATCATTAGGAGCGCTGATCAGTATTGGTTTTAAATATATTTTTTCCGGTGCTTGGTGGATAACCGTCTTCCCTGGAGTGGTATTGATAAGCTTAGTTTTGGTGATCAACCTACTGGGGGACTGGTTACGGGATGTGTTCAATCCAAAAATTTATAAAGGGTGAGGCTAGTCAGTTGATTTTATAGTGATAAGCCACCTACACTGAGAGTCGTAAGCAATTACGGCTCTTTTTTTGCATCTATTTTCGCACCTAAAACCATTTACGCTGTCACTATAGTAGGGATAACTATGGATATAAAAGTGCTCGAAATGTCTAAAATTACCCA
The DNA here is from genome assembly GCF_900167345.1 of Vibrio cincinnatiensis DSM 19608. Lineage (GTDB taxonomy): Bacteria > Pseudomonadota > Gammaproteobacteria > Enterobacterales > Vibrionaceae > Vibrio > Vibrio cincinnatiensis. The sequence goes on from NZ_FUXB01000023.1 coordinate 10,430, forward strand.
TCGAGTTTTATTAAGCCTCTCCTGCTGCACGGTGGCTCTGTTCTCATTTCCTGTGCTTGCTCAGGATTTTCTCTGCGATGCGACCCAAGCGGCCAGTGATCAACTGCCGGTTCTGGATTCATCATGCCCACTGGGGCAAGGGTTGTGGGGGAATACGTTACCGAAAGGCCAAGATTCCAAATTCTGGATTCAGTGTGGCTTATTAGCATCCCCCTTATCGGTGGAACAGGCGAAAGCACTCTATGAGAAAATATCAACGGATGTGTGGATGAAACCAGAAGGCAGTGGGACGCGCTGTTTAATCGGGCCTTATAATGATTATGCCCAAGCCCGAAAAGAACTGACGGGAGTGCGTGCCCTTGCGGGATATAAAGAGGCTTTTCTTCGAGAAGTGAGTAAAAGTATCGTTTCGCAATCCCAACCTCAAGGTGCTTCTGTTCAGCGCCAACCTACACCCGTGAAAACAAGAACACCGACAGCGAGGCCGCTAAAGAGCCCCCCTCCAATCCAGCCAGCCAGCGATGCAATCGTGATTCGTCATCAAACATCATTCAATGGGCTGACCTATGCAATTCCGTATACCACATCAGACAAAGTCCAGTTTTATATGGAACATAATCAGGCTTGGAACCGCTTGAATTATAGCGGCGCAAAAAAGATGTGTGAGAGTCAGAACATGCGTTTAGTGACCGAAGAAGAATGGCAACAGTTGCTGAGTTCAAAAGTCATGGAGAAAGAACAGTGGCCCATGTATTTGCCCTATTGGGGGCAAAATAATAGAGGTTTATTTACCAGCGGAAAAATAACGAATCTAAAAGGGAATTCTTTACTGAGTGTGGTGTGTGTAAAATCAGCAATGGAATAAAACGCCCCGACACGAAAACGTGACGAGGCGTAAGTTTATATTTTTACGCCTCAGCGCATAGTAACAAATTCCTCACTGCCGGTCGGATGGATGGCGACGACAGAATCGAAATCAGCTTTAGTTGCACCCATTTTCATTGCCACGGCAAAACCTTGGATCATTTCATCGACGGTATAACCAATACCGTGTAAACCCACCACGGTTTCTTCTGGGCCTGCGCACACCAGTTTCATTTTACAAGGCTGGCGATGTGACGTGACGGCGGTGTACATGGCCGTAAAGCTGGAGGTATAGACTTTGACCTGTTCTGCGCCATATTTAGCAATGGCATCGGGTTCACTTAAGCCGATGGTGCCAATCGGTGGGTGGCTAAAGACAACGGTAGGGACTAAATCGTAATCCATTTTCGCTTCAGGCTTGTTGTTAAACAGGCGTTCAGAGAGTTGGCGTCCGGCTTTGACCGCGACGGGGGTGAGTTCTATACCGCCTTGCATAATATCGCCCACGCAGTAAATGCCCGGTACGTTGGTATTTTGGTATTGATCAACCTTGATGTAACCTCGTTCTGTGGTTTCAACACCGGTTGCCGCTAGGTTAATTTCATCCGTTGCGGGGTGGCGACCAATGGCCCAAATGAGTGTATCGACATTTTGGCTATGACCATTTTCTAAATGGAGCGTGAGGCTGCCATCGGCTTCTTTCACCACTTCTTTCGGAATGGAATGCGTATGCAGGGTTGGGCCTTCGTTTTTCATCACTTCGGTTAAGGTATCGATGATCATCGGGTCAAAGCTGCGCAGAGGGGACTCTTTTCGTACAAAAAGGTGGGTTTCGGTTCCTAATGCATGTAGTACGCCTGCAATCTCGACCGCAATATAACCAGCACCGACGACGGCTACACGTTTAGGTTGCTCGGTTAATTCAAAGAAACCGTTTGAGTCGATACCGTGTTCGGCACCGGGAATCGTTGGAATGCTCGGGCGACCACCCACTGCGATTAAAATATGATCTGCAGTGTACTGTTTGCCATTCACTTCAACGGTTTTTTCGTCAACAAAACGGGCAAAACCACGGATAACGTTTACCTTGTTGTTACCTAATACGCGGTCATAGGATTGATGAATGCGCCCAATGTATGCTTGGCGATTTTTGATCAGTGTCGACCAGTCTAAGCCTTTTACATCGACATCAAAGCCGTAATCTTTGGCGTAGAGATGCAATGCTTCTGCGACTTGCGCGCCGTGCCACATGACTTTTTTCGGCACACAACCGACGTTAACACAAGTACCCCCGAGATCTTTGGCTTCAATCAGAGCGACTTTGGCTCCGTACATGGCGGCACGGTTTGCTGAGGCGATACCGCCACTACCGCCACCGATACAGAGATAATCAAAATGTGTGGTCATTACTTTCTCCATTATTCTTTTTGAGTGCTTCTTGAATAGATTGGGTCAGTTTATTCTGGAACAACCCATTCGACTTTAAAATGTCCCGTTACGGGGGCGATGGCCTGTTTGAGAAACGGCAGTATTTCTTGCATTTCACTTTCCAACTTCCATGGCGGATTAATCACTATCATTCCAGATGCCGTCATGCCACGTTCATTGGTATCTGGAGCGACGCCCAATTCAATTTGCAAAATTTTACGGATACCAAGGTTGGCTAAGCCTTCTAACATGTCATCAATATCACAGCGATTAACCACGGGATACCAAATCGCATAAATGCCGGTAGACCAGCGTTTATAGCTTTGAGCAATGGCTTGCACCACATCTCGATACTCTTTCGCCAGTTCATATGGTGGGTCGATCAGCACTAAACCTCGGCGCTCTTTCGGCGGGAGGCTAGCTTTTAAGCGGGCGAAACCATCTTCTTTATAGATGGCAACTTGACGATCACGCTGAAATTCTTGTTCAAGCAGTGGGTAGTCACTTGGGTGTAGTTCGGTCAACACCATGCGATCTTGTGGACGGAGGTGTGTCCGAGCCACTCGCGGAGAACCCGGATAATAGCGTAGCGTGTTGCCATTATTGAGTGCTTTGATGGCCGCTAAATAGCTATCGATAGCGCTAGGCGTTACATTTTGTTGCCAAATGCGCGCAATCCCTTGCTTATATTCGCCGGTTTTTTCAGACCATTCGTGGGTCAGGTCATAACGGCCAACTCCAGAGTGGGTATCATGGTAGACAAAAGGCTTGTCTTTTTGTTGCAAGGCATTGAGGATAAGGCTTTGCACAATATGTTTTAATACATCTGCATGGTTGCCAGCATGAAAGCTGTGACGATAACTTAGCAAAATAAGCCCTCAAAACACTCAAATTGAGCGTTGGTTGTGAATCAAAAGTATTGACTGATTATACGCCACTATTGAAATTTGCTGAACCTACCTATATTTACTATTTCATCGCTGCAAAATATCTAGGCACATGTCTTAACCCAAAAGGAATGTTTTATGTCTAATCCACTTCTCACCTTTACGGATTTACCTCCGTTTTCTGCCATTAACCCCGAGCATGTAAAGCCTGCGGTTGAGAAAGCGATTGAAGATTGCCGCACTCAAATTGAACAGGTGCTGCAAGAGAATCGCCAACCCACTTGGGAGAGTGTGATCGCTCCAATTGAAGAAGTGGATGATCGTTTAAGCCGTCTTTGGTCGCCAATCAGCCATATGAACTCAGTGCTCAACAGTGATGAACTGCGTGACGCGTATGAAAGTTGCCTGCCACTGCTGTCAGAATATGGAACTTGGGTTGGACAACACAAAAGGCTATTTGAAGCTTATAAAGCGATCAAAGCCAGCCCAGAGTTCAGTCAGCTGAGCCGCGCGCAGCAAAAAACCATTAATGATGGGCTACGTGATTTTGAGCTATCCGGTATTGGTCTGCCTGCCGCTGAGCAAAAACGCTACGGTGAGATCAGTAAACGTATGTCAGAACTTAGCTCTAAGTTTTCCAATAATGTATTGGATGCGACCATGGGCTGGACGAAACATATTGCTGATGCAGAGCCATTGGCGGGTATGCCTGAGTCGGCGTTAGCGGCGGCGCAAGCGGCCGCACAGGCAAAAGGGCTTGATGGGTATCTCTTAACCTTGGATATGCCGTCTTATCTCCCGGTCATGATGTATTGTGAGAACCAAGCATTGCGTAAAGAGTTGTATGAAGCTTATGTGACTCGAGCTTCTGACCGCGGCCCGAACGCAGGGAAATGGGACAACAGTGAAATCATTGCTGAGAAGCTCAAGCTGCGGCATGAAATCGCTCATATGCTGGGTTTTAGCACTTACAGTGAAAAATCTCTGGCCACCAAAATGGCAGAAACGCCGGATCAAGTGCTCAGTTTCCTCAATGACTTAGCGAGCAAAGCTAAGCCGCAAGGGGAGCGTGAAGTGGAAGAACTGCGTCAGTTTGCCGAGCAAGAGTATGGCGTAACTGAGCTTGAGTTGTGGGACATCGCTTATTACAGCGAGAAACAAAAACAGCATCTGTTTGATATTTCTGATGAAGAGCTGCGTCCTTATTTCCCTGAAGCTAAAGTTGTTAGCGGCCTGTTTGAAGTATTGCAGCGCGTATTTGGTATGCGTGTGCAAGAGCGTGATGGAGTGGATACTTGGCATCCGTCTGTGCGCTTTTTTGATATTTTTGATGGTCAAGATCGTTTGCGGGGCAGTTTTTATCTCGATTTATACGCTCGTGAGCATAAACGTGGTGGTGCATGGATGGATGATTGTCGAGGTCGCCGTATCACCCTCAATGGTGAGCTGCAAACTCCCGTGGCTTATCTCACCTGTAACTTTAACCGCCCAGTAGGGGATAAACCTGCCCTGTTTACCCATGATGAAGTGGTGACGCTATTCCATGAATTTGGGCATGGTATTCACCACATGTTGACGCAAGTCGATGTGGGCGCGGTGTCAGGCATTAATGGCGTGCCGTGGGATGCGGTGGAACTGCCTAGCCAGTTCTTAGAAAACTGGTGTTGGGAAGAAGAGGCGCTGGCCTTTATCTCGGGCCATTACCAAACCGGAGAGCCGCTACCTAAAGCGATGTTAGATAAAATGCTGGCAGCGAAAAACTTCCAATCTGCAATGTTTATTTTGCGTCAGTTAGAGTTCGGCTTGTTTGATTTTACCCTGCATACCACGTATGACCCTGAAGTTGGTCCGAAAGTGTTAGAAACATTAGCGGAAGTGAAAAAGAAAGTGTCCGTATTGCCGAGCCTAGAGTGGAACCGATTCTCCCACAGCTTTAGTCATATTTTTGCTGGCGGTTATAGCGCAGGATATTACAGCTATTTATGGGCAGAGGTGTTATCGGCGGATGCTTTCTCTCGTTTTGAAGAAGAAGGTATTTTTAATGCTGAAACTGGGCGGAGCTTTTTAAATCACATCCTAGAAATGGGCGGCAGTGAGGAACCGATGGAACTGTTTAAACGCTTCCGTGGTCGTGAACCACAAATTGATGCCATGTTGCGTCACGCCGGAATTGCCGCATAATTCACGCGGAAATACCTTGCAAGGGGAGTCATAGTGCTCCCCTTTCTTGTCATTTGGTTATCCCTTCGTTTAAGAGTATAATCGTGCAAAATATGTATAAATAACCAGTAGCCTAGCCATGATGGATCCTTCTCTTTTACTCGACGGCCTCAATGATAAACAGCGTGAAGCGGTCGCCGCGCCACTTGAAAATCTGCTTATTCTCGCGGGGGCGGGAAGTGGTAAAACACGGGTACTGGTCCATCGTATCGCTTGGTTAATGTCGGTGGAGCGCTCTTCCCCCTTTTCCATTATGGCAGTGACTTTTACCAATAAAGCCGCCGCTGAAATGCGCGGGCGAATTGAAGAACTGATGATGGGGAGCGCATCCGGCATGTGGACGGGCACTTTTCATGGCATTTGTCACCGCATTCTCCGCGCTCACTACCTCGATGCTAAGCTACCGGAAGATTTTCAAATCCTCGACTCAGAAGATCAACAGCGTTTGTTGCGCCGCTTGATTAAAGCACAGAATTTGGATGAAAAGCAGTGGCCCGCCAAGCAAGTGTGCTGGTGGATTAACGGCAAAAAAGATGAAGGGCTGCGCCCCCGCCATATTGACGCTTATCGAGATCCCGTTACCCAAACCTATTTACAGCTCTATACCGCGTACCAAGATGCCTGTGATCGGGCGGGGTTGATTGATTTTGCGGAAATATTACTCAGAGCCCATGAACTGCTGCGTGATAAACAGCATATTCGTGAGCATTACCAAGCGCGTTTTAAGCATATTCTGGTGGATGAGTTTCAAGACACCAACAACATTCAGTATGCATGGTTACGGATGATGGCGGGCCCTGACTGCCACGTCATGATCGTTGGGGATGATGATCAATCCATTTATGGTTGGCGCGGAGCAAAAATTGAGAATATCGAAAAATTCACGCTGGAATTTCCGAGTGTGAATACCATTCGCCTTGAGCAAAATTACCGCTCCACCAAAACCATTTTGCAAGCGTCCAACGCATTAATCGCCAATAACACCGAACGTATGGGCAAAGAGTTATGGACCGATGGCAGTGAAGGTGAACCGATTTCTGTCTACTCAGCGTATAACGACTTGGATGAAGCGCGGTTTGTGGTGAGCAAAATCAAAGAGTGGCAGGATAAAGGCGGGGTGCTGAATGATTGTGCGATGCTTTACCGCAATAACGCCCAATCACGGGTGTTGGAAGAAGCGTTGCTGCAAGCAGGATTACCTTATCGTATTTATGGTGGAATGCGCTTCTTCGAACGGCAAGAGATCAAAGATGCACTCAGTTATTTACGCTTAATGGCGAACCGAAATGATGATTCGGCATTTGAGCGAGTGATCAATACCCCCACCCGTGGTTTAGGTGATAAAACCTTGGAAACGGTGCGCTTTGCCGCGCGGGATCGGGGCTGCACGTTATGGGAAGCCTCGCTTGCTCTACTCAATGAACAAGTACTGACGGGGCGTGCAGCGGGAGCTTTGGGGCGCTTTGTCGAACTGATTAATGCATTGGAAGATGACAGTGCGGAAATGCCGCTCCATGTACAAACTGACCATGTGATTAAAACCTCAGGCCTGTACGCCATGTATGAGCAAGAAAAAGGTGAAAAATCCAAAGCCAGAATTGAAAACTTAGAAGAACTCGTTACCGCGACGCGTCAGTTTGAAAAACCGGAAGAAGCGGAAGAAATGAGTCTATTAACCGCTTTCTTAACCCATGCCGCATTAGAAGCAGGAGAAGGGCAAGCGGATGAGTTTGATGATGCGGTGCAATTGATGACCTTGCACAGTGCGAAAGGCTTAGAATTCCCTCTGGTCTTTATGGTAGGGGTTGAAGAGGGCATGTTCCCGAGCCAGATGTCGGTTGAAGAAGCGGGCCGTTTAGAAGAAGAACGCCGTTTGTGCTACGTAGGCATGACCCGTGCAATGCAAAAGCTCTACATGACTTATGCAGAAATTCGTCGTTTATACGGGCAGGATAAATACCATAAACCCTCGCGTTTTATCCGAGAATTGCCTGAGCAATGTTTGGATGAAGTGCGAATGAAAGCGCAGGTAAGCCGTCCGGCAAGCAGTGGACGCTTTAGTGCTACTGCAGTGAAAGACAATTTTAATGAAACGGGCTTTAGTCTCGGGTCTCGGGTGCGCCATCCAAAATTTGGTGAAGGTACCATTATCAACTTTGAAGGTAGTGGCCCGCAGAGCCGAGTTCAAGTTGCGTTTAATGGTGAAGGCATTAAGTGGTTAGTGACTGCTTATGCCAAATTAGAAAAAGTGTAGTCGCTTTCAGCGATACTTCGGTGTATCGCTGATGCTGAACGGTCAAGTTTTAGCTCGATAGCAAAAGAAAACCCCGCGGGCAAAGCCCTGCGGGGTTATGGTCTTACTCGCAGCAATCCAGCTACTAAATAGGTGCTCCCTGCATCTATTCCTTGATAGTGTGCTATTCCTTCAGCGTAATCCGTTCATCGCCTTCCTAGCGGTGTCCTCGATCATCCTGATCTGCTAACCATCCTGTTAGCGCACATTACTTGTTCCCTGAGCAGTGTCCTTGACATCATCCTGATGTTTAGTCCTTGCCTCATCCAGAGGGGTCCATTGTCATTCCGTTGTCGCTACCATCCTAGTAACGATCGAGTCCGTTCAATGTCCTTGATGCTATCCTTGCCGATTGTTTATCCTCAACAATCGCGCCTTCATCCTGAAGCTCACTATCCTTAGTGATTCCTTTTCCCTGTCAGCATCCTTCCGACACCCTCCATATTACGGATTTGTCTGAACCTCACAAGAGTAGGAAATTGATGATTTTATCCATACTTTGATGTCTTTTGTCTATATTTCTTACTTATCAATAAGTTAAATTGTTTTATTCGGTTTTTGTCAGTAAGGAAAGCGAGATTTACTTACTTATTTGTGCGAGATCTCTTACAAGAGCTCAGGGCGATTTACTGCTGTTAAAAAATAGCTTCGTAGGCTTAAACGCTATGTCAGCACGCTAAACAGTGCTTGGCATAGAATGATTGAGCCAATTAAGCTAAAAATTATGCCACAGAGCGCGTCAATATAACGATGGGCTTGCTGCAATCGACGTTGCAAGCTTTCTGTTGAAAGCATCCAAGCCAGTGATGCAAACCATAGCAGCGATAATCCCCATAGAATAATTAAAGCGAATCCTTTTCCTTGTAGCGACATCTCAGTTGGTACTAGGGTCGACATCAAGCTAATGAAAAAGACTAAGGCTTTCGGGTTTAAAATATTGGTGATAAAACCCCGCGAAAAAGCCTGACGTTTGTTACTGAGCAGCAAAACAGGACGTGAAGAGGTTTGGTCAGTGGTTGTTTGCCAATGTTGTACCGTGTGTCGTAAGGCATGAAGGCCGAGATAAAGTAAATAACCCCCTCCTGCGAGCTGTAAAATCGCAAACAAAACGGGGTGCTGATGCACTAAGTAGCTGATGCCCGTCAAGCTCAAGAGTGAATGAAGAAAAATACCACACGATAGTCCAAGTGCGATAAATAGACCGATTTTTCGTCCGTACCGTGTCGCGTTTTGGAGCACTAATGCGACATCCGGCCCCGGACTCATTAAGGCGATGAAATGGACGCTAGCAAGCGTAAGTAGTAGGCTGATTTCGTTCATGGTTAAGTCTTGTGATGAATCATTTGCAATAGCCTGCCAGAAGAATGGGCCAGACGATTGTAAATTTTTGACATGTTAGTTAATCGCTGAGGGGGATACGCCATAGGTGAGTTTAAATGCTTTGGTAAAATGAGCTTGATCGTAAAATCCAACTTGCAGAGCAACGTCAGTACCACACACACCACGTTGCAAGAGTTTCATGGCTTGCTCTAAGCGTAGCCGAGAAAACCAGGCATAAGGGGTGATGCCCATTTGTGCTTTAAAATGTCGTTGAAACTGTGTTGGGCTTAATTGACAAAGTTGCGCGAGTTGCTCTAACCGTATTGGCTGATCTAAATGAGCGAGTAAAAACGCTTTCAATGTCCCGATGGTCTGTTTACCTAAGGGAATAATGGGCTGTGGTTTATGGACACCATAGCGGGAAAGTAGTGAGTTAAAGCCTTCATAAGGTAAGCAATCTTTCGCCAGTTGGCTTAAGTGGGGCTGAGTCAACACTTTGTGGAAGTGATTTAATTGTGAAAAGATGGCGCTATCACTCACAATCAGATGCTTAAAGCGGATGATGTTTTCTGGCGAGGAAAGCTCAAAATATTCACTAAACCACTCGGGTGTAACGGAAAAGACTCGCACTTGATAACCGGAATCCAACAATGACCGGCCGTCATGTAATTCATCCGGAGGCATAATGACCACTTCTCCCGGCCCAACCAAATGTTGCTCTCCACGGTGAGCAAACTTTTGTTGCCCACCGGTGATGAGTCCAATGTGGAAATCCAAATGGTAATGACGCCGAAAAGCAAACTTTTTATAGTCCGCTTCAATCAAACTTATCGCTTGGTGAGGTGTTGAATAATAGTGGACTTTATCCATATTAAGTCAGTCGTGGAATAAACATCATCGAGCTAAGTTAGCGGTTGGAAAAGTGCTTGTCTTGTAAAAAATGATCATCTAACGGCGGCGTCTGCGGTTATAGACGGCGGCATCAAAGCTAAATACCAACAATGCTCCCCAAATAAACAGAAAGGTCACGGCTTTATCACTAGAGAAAGCTTCGCCATACACCAGCACGGCTAATAGAAACATAAAGCTTGGCCCAATATATTGGAAAAAGCCGAGCGTGGATAATTTTAGCCGAGTGGCTGCCCCAGTAAAACAGAGCAAAGGGAGTGTGGTGACAAGGCCCGCACTGACCAGCAAGAGATTGAGGTGCCAATCATTGACCGCCAGTGAGCTGGTGGGTGAATCTGCCAGAAGAAACAGATACAAAGTAGCCATGGGGAGTAACACTAATGTTTCAATAAATAAGCCACTTTGCGCGCCGACCCCCACTTTTTTACGCAGCAAACCATAAATACCAAAAGTGCTGGCGAGCGCTAAAGCAACGATAGGGATAGAACCAAATAAAACCAACTGAATCCCCACCCCAATGGCGGCTAGCAGTACGGCAAACCACTGTAATTTACGTAGTCGCTCACCTAAAAACAGCATTCCGAGAAAGACGTTCAGAAGGGGGTTAATGTAATAGCCTAAGCTGGCATCCAGCATATGGTTAGAGTTAATTGCCCAGATAAAAATCAGCCAGTTTCCCCCGATCAGCAGAGAGGTCAGTAGCAGATAGAACAGCTTACTTTTTGACTGAAAAACAGTGACCACGGCTTTCCATTGGCGGCCAACGTGTAACAGCCCCGCCAGTAAAAAGAAGGACCAAATGATACGATGGCTGAGGATCTCAAGTGGAGATACGTGGCCAAGTAGTTTGAAATAAATGGGAGCGATCCCCCACATGGTATAGGCGCTGATCGCTAACACTATCCCTTTCTTGGCTTCTTCTTGGTGTTGTTCAGGTGTCATGTTTTACATCTCGTTGAGTACGCAATCATGAATATTGCGAATGGGTCGCCAGTATAGCGTGTAAATCGGATTCCTCGAACATTTTGCGGTTTTATTCACCGACAAAGGGCACTACAATAGCCGATCTATTCTGATGCTGACGTATCAGTCTTCCCACTCATAACAAAGAGCCAGCATGACCGCCACTTTACTCGCTGAACAATCCGATCTCACCTCACACCCGCAGCATGTATTGCGTGAGGTTTTTGGCTACCAGACTTTTCGAGTTGGCCAACAAGAGGTGATTGAAGCGGCGGTGGCCGGCCAAGACAGCTTAGTGATCATGCCAACAGGTGGGGGAAAATCGCTCTGTTATCAAATTCCAGCCCTTATCCGTGATGGCGTGACGGTGGTGATTTCTCCGCTGATTTCACTGATGAAAGATCAGGTTGACCAACTTAAAGCAAACGGTGTGGCGGCTGAATGTGTGAATTCAACCCTGAGCCGAGAAGCACTACAAAGTATTTATCAACGTATGCATGCGGGGCACATTAAACTGTTGTATGTGTCACCGGAACGGGTTCTCACCTCCGACTTTATCGAACGGCTCAACCACCTGCCAATCGCTATGATTGCAGTGGATGAAGCGCACTGCATTTCACAATGGGGGCATGATTTTCGCCGCGAATATGCCGCATTAGGTCAGCTTAAACAGCAGTTCCCTCATATTCCGTTTATGGCTTTGACCGCCACCGCCGACGATGCCACTCGCGGCGACATCTTGCACCGCCTGCAACTCAATGAACCGCATATTTATTTAGGTAGCTTTGATCGCCCCAATATCCGTTACTCATTGGTCGAAAAGCATAAACCCGTGTCGCAAGTGATTCGTTATTTGGAAACCAAAAAAGGGTTATGCGGGATTATCTACTGTGGCAGTCGCAAAAAAGTGGAGATGTTGACGGAAAAATTGTGCAACAACCGTATTCGTGCCGCCAGCTACCATGCAGGAATGGAAGCCGATGAACGCGCCTATGTTCAAGAAGCGTTTCAGCGAGATGATATTCAGATCGTGGTGGCAACGGTTGCCTTTGGGATGGGTATTAATAAACCCAATGTCCGTTTTGTGGTGCATTTTGATATTCCGCGCAATATTGAATCTTATTATCAGGAAACCGGACGAGCCGGGCGTGATGGTTTGCCTGCCGAGGCGATGATGCTGTATGACCCCGCTGATATTATCTGGCTGCGACGTATGCTGGATGAAAAAGAAGAGGGGCCACAAAAACAAGTCGAAAGCCATAAGCTGACCGCTATGAGCCATTTTGCCGAAGCGCAAACCTGTCGTCGCCAAGTACTGCTCAACTATTTTGGCGAATACCGTGATAAGCCGTGTGGAAACTGTGATATTTGCCTTGATCCGCCTAAGCATTTTGATGCAACCGAACAGGCGCGCAAAGCGCTCTCTTGTGTGTATCGAGTTAACCAAAGTTTTGGCATTGGTTATGTGGTGGAAGTGCTGCGTGGGATGCAAAATATCCGTATTCGTGAAAATGGCCATGACAAGCTCTCCACTTACGGCTTAGGGCGCGATCATAGCCATGATTATTGGGTCAGTATCTTTCGGCAGTTGATTCACAAAGGGTTACTGCACCAAAATATCACCCGCAACTCGACTTTACAGTTGACGGAAGAAGCGCGTCCGGTATTACGTGGTGATAAAGCGATAGAGCTGGCGGTGCCCCGTTTAGATACGGCCGTTCGGACCGTAAAAGCCGATAAACTATCGAGCAAGAACTACGATAAAAAACTGTTTGCGAAATTGCGTAAGTTACGTAAATCCATTGCTGATGAGGAAGGCTTGCCTCCTTACGTGGTCTTTAGTGACGCCACCTTAATTGATATGGCTGATATCTTACCCACTTCCTATGGAGAGATGCTGGCAGTCAATGGGGTTGGGCAACGCAAACTGGAAAAGTATGCCGACCTATTTTTAGATGCGATTCAGGAGCATTTGACTGGACATGGCTGAGTTTGGCTTAAGTGAGTATTTAGCCCCGCAAGGGCGCATTATTTTACGTACTCCACCATGGGATTTTGACTCCTTTCCTAAGCTAGCCGAACGTCTACTCCGGTTACTTTCGGCAACGGTGCTTGAAAAACAGTTGGATGCCGATATGCATAGCTGGCTGATCGATTTTGAAGGTTGCCATCTGCTGCTACGAGCAGAACATTACAGTGCCAGTGTGTGGATTGAAGCCATGAGTGCAGGGCAAAGCCATGAAGAGCTGGACTTTATCGCTCAGCTTTTGGCTAATCAGGTGCGATAAGTCCGCTCTCGGTGATTGGGCAAAAAGGCCATTTCACTTCAATATCGGTTCGTTGCAAATGAGACTTATGGTTCGGTGGTTTCTCCAATAAATCCCCCAGTTTGGTGATCCCACAACTGAGCATAAATACCTTGACGGGCGAGCAGTTCTTGGTGTGAACCTTGCTCAACGATCTTTCCCTGATCCATCACGATTAAACGGTCCATGGCCGCAATGGTAGAAAGGCGGTGCGCAATGGCAATCACGGTTTTACCTTCCATCAGCCGTTGTAGATTGTCTTGAATCGCGGCTTCCACTTCGGAGTCGAGAGCCGATGTCGCTTCATCCATAATCAAAATGGGCGCATTTTTGAGTAAGACCCGAGCAATCGCAATGCGCTGGCGTTGCCCACCGGAGAGTTTCACTCCTCGCTCACCCACTTGTACATCGTAACCACTATTCCCGCTCTCATCTTGTAGCAGGTCAATAAAGTCATGGGCTTCCGCTTGGCGGCTGGCATCCATCAGTGCTTGTTCATTAGCATTTGGGTTGCCGTAGAGAATATTGTCACGAATCGAGCGGTGCAGCAGTGAGGTATCTTGAGTGATCATACCGATTTGCTGGCGTAGCGACTGTTGCGTGACTTGGTCGATGGCTTGCCCATCAATCTCTATCTTGCCAGATTGAATATCGTAAAAGCGGAGCAGGAGATTCACTAAGGTTGATTTACCGGATCCAGAGCGGCCAACAATGCCTACTTTTTCGCCCGCTTTAATATGTAGATCGAGGGCATTAAATACCGGTTTTTGATCGTTATACCCGCTCAACTTGAAGATGCAGGTTTCAAAATCTGAAAATTATCCGAAATTCTGGATACCAGTGAGCCTGCAACTTTTGGCAGCGTCACAT
>NZ_FUXB01000017.1 GCF_900167345.1 Vibrio cincinnatiensis DSM 19608
CAGATGTTCGATAAGTTGCATGGTTTGCCCAGCAGAAAGTCGGCTTTGGCTGCCACCATTTTCAGGCTTAAGTTTTTCAGAGAGAACATAATCACTGAGATGACGAGCAACGGTCGATTCGTGAATACGAAGAGCTTGAGAAATCATCGCCTGGCTCCAACCTTCAGACGCAAGTAAAACCGCTTTGATGCGGTCACGCACTCGCCCATCACGAGTTGAATCGTGCATCTGTTCGAGTTGTTGTTTCTGTTGAGAAGTCAGTATTATTTTCATGGTGTGTAGCATGATCCTGATTTTATGAAAAATCAAGCATCTTCAATGATCACGGGTATATAATTATTTCATTGTTTTCCATTTGTAGTAGTAATACTTTTCGGAGTTGACTGATATATTGGTTGAGTGAACTGTATGAACCTTTGAGTCCAAATTTGTCCCATGCTTCGGTAAGTAAAATATCTTTTTCTATGGGTGAGCCTTGATGTTTAATCAATAGTTCTAGAAGGCGATTAGCCGTTGGCGTTAATGAAATAGATTCATCATCAGAAGGAGCATCTATTCTACGTAGTGTCCCATCACTCGAATTATAAAGGACTACATTATTAATTAGTGTTTTCATTTTCCATATTTAATCCATGTTAATGAGTTCTATTATAGCAAGTTTCTGATTATCAACAAAAGATCTTGATTCAATCTTTGAAAACTTATAGTTAAATGTCAAATTAATTTAGAATGGTTCTTATTACACATAGGGGGTTATGTGATCCAGCTATTAGATTTCCTAGTTTCTATTCACTGTAAAAATCCTGCTTTTAGCTTTTCTAAATGGGCGGCCACCTTGGCAATTCATGATCGAGATCTCATTATTCATCCCTCTATTTTTTGGAGTTAGTTTATTAAAAAAACATAAAAAACAGGATTAAATACTTAAATTTAAGTTAATGTCTTTATAAGGTTCTACTTGTAGGGGTTTTCCGATATCTTTTTCATAACGAAATGAACACACGAAATAGTGTGTCGACTGTCTTCAAATCGATAGGTGATACATATGAACCGCTCAATAATAAACTCACACATCATTAACAACATTAGAGCCACGATTCCTTTCTTTCGTGGTTTGAAGTTTGAACCTATTGTTGAACTGGATAACCTTTCAGTTGTCGCATATGAAATGCTTTCTTTGTGTGATGCTAACATCGATGTTGAAGAGAGTTTTAACTCGTTAGATATGAATAGAAAAAGAGAACTTTTTAATCATCAACTCAATTTAACCAATGTCATTAATGACAAAAGAGTGTTTATCAATTTACCCGTCAGTGAAATATTACGTAGCGATTTTATCTTGGAAATTAAACGGACAAATATTGCGCCGGCCGCATTATCGATTGAGTTACAAAATTTACCGGACATTTATCAGTTTTCTGATATCGAACTGAATGAGTTTAAGTATCAAGTGAAAAAGTTACAGGCACTGGGTGTTGAACTTTGGTTAGATGATCTGGATGAAGAGCTTATCGAGTATTTTTTCCATCTGGATGTTGTTTTTTATGGTGGGAAAATTGATAAAATAACTTTTTGGTCATTACGTAAAAATAAAAAATTACTGAATTTTTTGATCATGAGATGTAATCTAATATGTGACAAGGTTCTTATTGAAGGAATAGAAAGCGATTCAGATTTAAAACTGATTCGAGCCACTAAAGCCGATTATGCACAGGGTTTTTATTGGCCTGCTACGTGCTGTTTAGATGATTCTGCTGACTGTTTCTTTGATGAGGCGGCTTAAGTACGTCGAGAAGAATAAACTCTCTCTGTGACATGGAGCCTTAGTATCAAGTTTGAAGTGCAACGATCTTAAACAGAGCAATATGAAGTGCGTGATCAATTGTTGGGGAATTGCGCGATTTGCTGTCTATCTATACGGAGTGGTGTGTTTCTTAACCATTTGATTGCTTGAAGTAAATTTTTTATTGACCTTACGGCTGAATACGTTAAAGTACGCCTCGTTCCCAAGAGAAACAGGGAACAGATAGTGTGAGCCTGTCGCAATACGCGTTGCCCTGGTGGTGAAATTGGTAGACACAAGGGATTTAAAATCCCTCGACTTTCGAGTCGTGCCGGTTCAAGTCCGGCCCGGGGCACCATCTATCGAGATGTAAAAGGCGCGTTGGCAGAGTGGCCATGCAGCGGATTGCAAATCCGTGGACCTCGGTTCGACTCCGGGACGCGCCTCCATCTTTATCCTAACCAGCATTCTGCTGGTTTTTTTGTTTTTATCGTCTTTGTTACTTTTATGGGTAGAGCCTTGCTATCCATTGTATGCTTTCGTCATCGTGATCCTTTATCGATAAGAACAACGTTTCTTCGCTTAACGCTTAGCCTGATTGCAGGCTAAGCGTTTGCTGGCTTTATATTCGTTATGGGGATATTAATGATAGAGTGCTTGTTCGGTTCTTAAGCCTTGGATCAAGCTGACACACATCAGCAGTAAAACAAAGCTAAACGGTAGAGCGGTGGCGACAACGCCAGATTGAAGCGCTTGCAGAGCTTCTGATCCTCCGACCCACAGCATAACGGCGGCGATAGCGCCTCCGATCGTGGCCCAAAAAATACGTTGTAGCACCGGAGCATCGACTTTTCCGCCTGCGGTAATACTGTCGATCACTAGGGAGCCTGAGTCGGCAGAGGTAATAAAGAAAATTAAGATCAATCCAATCGAAATAATGGAGATGATGCTACCCAAGGGTAATTGTTCATAAACATGGAACAGCGTTAATGAAATATCCGTCAGTCCATGAGCGCCCAATTCACCAATGTGATTGGCAACTTGATCGAGCGCAACACCGCCAAAAACAGCCATCCAAATCAGAATCAGTAAGGTTGGAATAAAAACAACGGCGAGAATAAATTCACGAACAGTTCGTCCTCTTGATACTCGTGCGATAAACATACCGACAAATGGTGACCATGAGATCCACCATGCCCAGTAGAAGACGGTCCAACCATGCATCCAGATTTCATCCTCACGGCCATGCGGGTTACTTAAAGGAATGATGTTTTCAATATATGCCATGAATGTGTCAGGAATGGATTGAAGTGTGGTATCAAAGCTGACCATGATCATAAAAATCAGTAGTGCAAAAGCAAGCAGCATGTTGATGTTACTGAGTACTTTAACGCCACCATTGATCCCTCGAAACACGGAGATAATGGCAATTAATGTCACAAATACAATGACGGTAAATTGCATACCGATGCCACCATTCGTGCCAAAGATGTAGTTAATACCACTGGTGGCTTGTTGTGCTCCCAAACCTAATGAGGTAGCGAGTCCAAACAAGGTGGCCAATACGGCCATAATATCAATGATGTGTCCTAGCCACCCCCAAGCGCGATCACCAAAAATAGGGTAAAACACGGAACGAATAGAAAGAGGAAGCCCTTTGTTAAAGGCAAAGAAACCCAGTGATAAAGCAACGATGGCATAAATTGACCACCCATGAATTCCCCAGTGGAAGAGGGTAGCCCCCATGGCTAAAGATTGTGCTTCAGGAGTATTGGCTGCCACATTAAATGGGGTTCCCCACCAGTTAGTATAATAGGCGGTAGGCTCTGCCACACTCCAGAACAACAAACCAATCCCCATTCCCGCGGCAAAAAGCATCGAGAGCCAGGATAGGCGTGAATGATCCGGTGTCGCTTCTTTCCCTCCTAAGCGAATTTTACCCAAGGGGGAGACCATCAAAACTAAAGCAAAAAATAAAAAGAAGTTGGTTATCCACATAAAGAAAGCATCAAATTCTTGAATGATGCCGTTTTTCAGTGTGTCGAGCATTTCTTTCGCTGTTGAAGGGCCGACCCAAATGACGGAAAGTAAGAAGAAAAGGATCAATCCGGCGCTGATACCAAAAACAGGGTTATGAACGTCAAACCCCCATTTCTGCACGTTATCTTGTCCCACCCGATAGTCGGTGGTTTCTATACTGTATTTTTTTAATGCGTCTTCCATTGTATGACTCAATCGGTTTCGCATTCGTCACTTTTCTACCTTTAGAGAAGTGATGAATACGTTAAAGGTGAATTTAATGTTTAGAGTACAAAGCGTTTATTTTTCCTCATTATACGTATTTTCCTTATTTCATCTAGAGTTTTATTCTTGGTTGAGTGGAAATACATTAATAAAAGTATGTGTACGAATGATTTTATTGGTGTGTGGAGCAATGAGAAACCTTTGCCGATAAAGAGAGGATTCAGTTGGATGGGGATATTGATGAGTTCTTTTTTTTCCAAATAGTAAGTTAATGAGATGTGTACGGAGTTTTCATACCTTAAATAAGCGAAATAAGGTGCTTATACCCCTTTAGGGTAGTTTGAAGTGGTAATTGATTTACATCATTAACTCATTTTCTTTCATAACCAACAATTCTGACTTAATGACAAAGACAGTTACCTAGGAATCCGTATGAGCAAGTTGAAGCTAGTGATTATCGGTAATGGCATGGTTGGCCATCGCTATATCGAAGATCTTGTGGAGAAAATGGACACATCACAAGTTGATGTGACGGTTTTCTGTGAAGAACCTCGAATCGCTTATGATCGCGTCCATCTTTCCTCCTATTTTTCCCATCATACCGCCGAAGAATTATCACTGGTGAAAACGGGTTTCTATGAAAAGCATGGGATAACCGTACATGTTGGCGAACGAGCAATGAATATTAATCGTGAGCAGCGTGTGGTTTATTCTCAGACTGGGCGAGAAGTTCAGTATGATAAGTTGATTCTCGCAACGGGGTCTTATCCGTTTGTCCCCGCAATAAAGGGCAATGATAGTAAAGATTGCTTTGTTTACCGCACGATTGAAGATCTTAAAGCGATTGAAGCCTGTGCCCAAAAAAGTCGTAGTGGTGCTGTTGTTGGTGGCGGTTTATTGGGACTTGAGGCTGCTGGTGCATTAAAAGCGTTAGGGGTGGAAACCCATGTTGTTGAATTTGCCCCAGTGTTAATGGCCGAGCAGTTGGATCAGCAAGGTGGCCTGCAATTACGCAATAAAATTGAACGTATGGGCGTGCGTGTTCATACCAGTAAAAACACCTTAGAAATTATGGCGCAGGGTGAGCAAGCACGTAATACCATGCAATTTGCGGATGGCTCTGCACTGGAAGTGGACTTTATTGTCTTCTCCACGGGAATTCGGCCACAAGATAAACTTGCTCGTCAGATGGGCTTAGAGATTGCTCCTCGCGGGGGGATTGCGATTAACGATCATTGCCAAACGTCCGACCCTGATATTTACGCGATTGGTGAGTGCGCCTCTTGGAATCAAACCTTTTTTGGCCTTGTCGCTCCCGGCTACAAAATGGCAACGGTGGCGGTTGATCACCTTGTGGGGAATGACAGTCTCTTTTCTGGTGCCGACATGAGCGCCAAGTTGAAACTGCTGGGTGTCAAAGTGGGTTCAATCGGTGATGCGAATGGACGAACGCCGGGCTGTAAAAGCTATGTGTATCAAAATGAAGAACAAGAAGTTTATAAACGAATTATTGTCTCGGAAGATGGTAAGAAATTGCTAGGGGCTGTCATGGTCGGAGATACCTCCGATTATGGTGATTTATTACAATTAAAGCTCAATGGTATTGAGCTGCCGAAACACCCCGATACCTTAATTCTTCCAGCCCATGCGGGTGCTGAAAAGCCGGCACTCGGTGCGGATGCGTTACCTGACAGCGCGGTCATTTGTTCTTGTTTTGATGTAACAAAAGCCAAAATTGCTCAAGCGGTTGCCGAGGGGTGCCATACTTTAGCTCAAGTGAAACAAGCCACTGGTGCAGGAACCGGTTGTGGCGGATGTTTACCACTCGTTACCTCTGTGCTAAATGCGGAGCTTGCGAAATCTGGAGTGGAAATCAAAAATCACCTTTGTGAACATTTTGGGTATTCTCGTCAAGAACTGTTTCACCTCATCCGTATTGAAGGGATTAAAAGTTTCGATGAACTATTGGCGAAACATGGGCAAGGCTATGGTTGTGAAGTGTGCAAGCCGACCATTGGTTCTATGCTGGCTTCATGTTGGGGAGAGCATGTTCTTAATCCGTCATTAGTCTCATTACAAGATACGAATGATAACTTTTTAGGCAATATGCAAAAAGATGGCACCTATTCGGTGATTCCGAGAATGGCGGGTGGGGAAGTGACGCCACAAGCTCTAGCGGCACTCGCTCAGGTAGCAGAGCAATATCATCTTTACACCAAAATCACTGGGGCGCAGCGTATCGGTTTATTTGGAGCGCAGAAAGATGATCTCCCTGCTATTTGGCAGCAATTGATTGATGCAGGTTTTGAAACGGGTCAAGCTTATGCGAAGGCACTACGCATGGCCAAAACCTGTGTTGGCTCTACCTGGTGCCGCTTTGGGGTGCAAGACAGTGTGGGGTTAGGGGTTTTAATCGAGAATCGTTATAAAGGTATTCGTACCCCACATAAAATGAAGTTTGGCGTGTCTGGCTGCACTCGAGAGTGTGCAGAAGCGCAAGGCAAAGATATCGGTATTATTGCGACTGACGCGGGCTGGAATCTGTATGTGGGCGGGAATGGCGGAATGAAACCTCGTCATGCTGATCTGCTTGTAACCGATCTGGACCAAGCGACACTGTTACAATACATCGACCGTTTTATGATGTTCTACATCCGAACCGCCGATAAGCTACAGCGTACATCGGTATGGCTGGATAATTTAGAAGGCGGTATCGACTACCTACGTGATGTGATCATAAACGATACTTTGGGTATTAACGCTCAGTTGGAAACGGATATGGCTCGCTTAGTCGAAGCGTATCGTTGCGAGTGGCAAGAAACCTTAAGCCAACCGGAACAACTGAAGCGTTTTGCTCATTTCATTAACAGCCCACAACGTGATGACAATGTTCAGTTTGTGACTGAGCGAGCGCAGCATCGTCCAGCAACCTATGCAGAAAAATACCCGAATGCGCCAGAAAATCAGCGTGGCGATATTTTACACGTCGCTTTGGAGAGTGAAGTATGAATCAGTGGCTAACCATCTGTGATATTAACGATATTGTTCCAGGAACGGGAGTTTGTGCGCTAGTTAACCAAGAGCAAGTGGCGATATTTCGCCCTTCTCAAGAACAAAGTGTACTGGCTATCAGTAATCAAGACCCATTTGCTCGTTCTAATGTGTTGTCTCGTGGCCTGATTTGCGAGCACCAGGATGAACTTTGGGTCGCTAGCCCTTTAAAGAAACAACATTTTCATTTAGCGAGTGGGCGTTGTTTGGAAGATGAACGCTTTAATGTCAAGGCTTATCAGGCACGGGTGAATAACGGAGTGGTAGAAATCGCGGTTTAATGTATTCCCCTCCTAAGGTTAGGAGGGGCAATAGGGAAAGGCTTTGTGTGCACCAATGGGTGTTACAGAGTCTTTTGCTATTGATTTTTAATTTTTTCTTAAGGGCACACTATGTCTTACGTTAAACCCGCTGAATTAGTACAAACCATGATAAATGTTGGTGAAAGCAAAGTGTTTATGTCTACCCGAGACACTTTGATTCGCAGCATGATGGCAGGGGCTGTTTTAGCCATTGCTGTTGCCGTGGCGATCACCGCAGCAGTACAAACAGGAGTTCCTCTGGTGGGGGCTTTGGTCTTTCCGGTTGGTTTTTGTATTTTAAACTTAATGGGGTTTGACCTATTAACGGGAGTATTTGCATTAGCACCACTGTCTCGCTTTGAAAAAAGAGCCGGTGTCACATGGGGGGGAATATTACGTAACTGGACATTGGTGGGAATTGGCAATTTAGTGGGGGCTGTTGCGGTTGCATTTTTTGTCGCACTGACTTTTACGATGAACTTTACCCTAGAACCCAATGCAGTCGGACAAGCTTTTATTAAAGCCTCAACCGCTCGTTCTCTTGGGTTTGCTGAGCATGGCATCAACGGTTGGGTTACCGTGTTTGTGAAAGGCATTCTTTGTAATTGGATGGTGAGTTTAGGCGTTGTCAGTGCGATGGTTTCGACGTCAGTGAGCGGAAAAATCATGGCGATGTGGTTACCTATTTTTATCTTCTTCGCCTTAGTTTTTGAACATGCTGTGGTGAATATGTATCTGTTTCCACTGGGTATGATGCTTGGGGCAGACTTTACGATTATGGATTGGTTAGTTTGGAACCAAATTCCAGTGACGTTGGGTAACCTTATCGGTGGCCTATTGGTGACTGGGCTGAGTTTATATGTGACGCATGGAAAGACTTTACCACTGCGTCAACGTAAATAATTCATCAGCCATGATCGAGTGAGGGTGTTATGTCGATAAATACGCATCTTGATACAGAGCTAGGCTTTGTTTCTTTAGTCGGGGCCGGGCCAGGCGATCCTGATTTATTGACCGTGAAAGGAATGCGAGTCATTCAGGCAGCGCAAGTGGTGATTTATGATCGCCTCGTTTCGGCGGAAATCCTTGCGCTAGCGAGCGCGAGCGCGGAAAAAATCTACGTAGGCAAGCAGGTCGATTTTCATTGTGTGCCTCAAGATCAAATCAATCAGCTTCTTATCGATCATGCTATAGCCGGAAAACGTGTCGTGCGTTTAAAAGGGGGAGATGCTTTTATCTTTGGACGAGGAGGGGAAGAGTTGGAAGCCCTTGCCAAACACGGTATTCGCTATGAAGTTGTACCGGGCATTACCGCAGCGCTCGGAGCGAGTGCCTATGCTGGTATTCCGCTGACCCACCGAGACTATGCGCAAAGTGTACAGTTTATTACTGGGCATTTGCAGAAAGACGGCACACCTCTGAACTGGTCCTGTTTAGCCAATCATAATCAAACACTCGTGTTTTATATGGGGTTAAAGCAAAGTGGTTATATCCGTGAACAATTACTTAAAGCAGGGTTAAGTGAAGAGACGCCTTGTGCCATTATTGAGCAGGGCACTACACCTAATCAGCGAGTGTGGCGTGGACCGGTGGCTCAATTAGCGTCCTTAGCAAAGCAAGCTCAAAGCCCAGCATTGATTGTGGTTGGGCAGGTGACGCAACTCCATGAGACACTGCAATGGTTTGCCAAGTCATAGTTTGTCTGAGAAAGAGTGTGTTACAGTATCTCTCACCTTGCTCCCTTTGGCGATAAGCTGAAGGCTTGAGTGTAATCTCAATGACAAAGAAGAGAGACGGATGGAAAAGATCGCCATATTGGTCGATGTGCAAAATGTCTATTACACCTGCCGTGAACGTTATGGTCGGCACTTTAATTACAATCAATTTTGGCAAACGGTGACCCCAACGCGAGATGTCGTGAAGGCCAATGCCTATGCGATTGCCACCCAAGATCCTCGTCAACGACAGTTTCACCATATTCTGCGTGGAATTGGGTTTGAAGTGGTATTAAAACCCTTCATTCAACGTGGAGATGGTAGCGCCAAAGGGGATTGGGATGTTGGCATTGCGTTGGATGCTTATGAGTTGGCTTCGCAAGTGGATACGTTGATTTTAGTTTCCGGTGATGGTGACTTTGAGTTGTTGGTTGAACGCATTCAACGTCGTTTTGGCACTCGTGTTATTGTATATGGGGTACCGGGGTTAACCGCGAAAAACTTAATTGAGGTGGCAGACGAGTATCAAGCAATTGAGCTTCCTCTATTACTCTAGTCATTCCCTTTTGCGTCCGTTGATGCCGTGATCACCCAAATGCCATGATGAAGCCAGCGATACTCGTTTCCCCACCTTAGGTCGGTGGGGAGCCATTTGGCTGCCTTATGAGTGCTCCAAATCGGTAGCGGAAGTGTCTTGGTCCACTATTTCGTCGGATACTCGCGTTTCTGTTTTTTCTCGTTCAGCCTTGGAAATATAACGAGGTTTGCTACTTTTATGTAGCTTAGCATTTTGCTTCTTCTGTTTGGATTTTAAAATTTGATTGATTCGTTTCTTACGGTTCATCTTAGTGACTAGCAGGTTAAGTTGCGGGCGGTGAGCTTACGGGTTTTTATGGCTGAACTCAATGCATCAGTAGGTGATAGGATGGAAAAAATACTCAGTGGTAAGCTCTTCACGGAATTTAAAACCGTACAAGGAATGGTGCGCCTATATTGCCGTCAGCAGCATGGCACATTAATAGGCACTTGTGCGGAGTGTCAGTCTCTGATTGAATACGCGCAAATGCGCCTAGACCGCTGCCCTTATGGGCAAAACAAACCCACCTGTAACCAATGTCCAATCCACTGTTACAAGCCAGAACCCAAAGAATACATGCGCCTTGTAATGCGTTACGCTGGGCCAAGAATGCTACTCCATCATCCCATTCTGGCCATTCGTCATTTATTGAATGAGCGACGACCATTGCCTGAATTACCCTCAAGTAATCAGTCTCACCGCCAGCAGCGATTGAAAGCGAATAAGAAAAAAGGGTAACGAGCGTTACCCTTATAAAGCGTTATTCTCCGGCCACCCATTGGCGTTTGGTTTTTAGGCTATCGGCGAGCATATACAAACACGTTGCCAGTAAGGTGACGAATAAATAGCCCAGTAAGCTTTGATTAGTTTGAATAAACCAATCAGCCAGTACCGGTCCTAATACCGAACCAATACTATAGCTAAATAGCATCACTTGAGTGGCAGACACAATGTAATGAGCATCAAGTTTGTCACAGCCTAAGTTAATCGCAATCGGATACAGGGCAAAGGTCGCCATGCCAAGCATAAACAAGCTAACGGCGAGCGTGCCCATTTGGCTATCTAATAATGGCAGCACCGCTGACGTTGCGCCTAACAAACAAAATAGAGCCATGAGTAGCGTTCGCCCTAGATGTTTTGATAACCAAGGAACCAGAGGCTGCACAGCCATTGCACCAAGAATGACTAAAGCCATCAAGGTTCCAACTTCAGTGTGACTAATTCCACGTTCAGCGAGTTCAACCGGCATTAGCCCATAAATGGCACCTAAGACTAAACCTGAAACTAAACAGCCAATCACAGCGGCATGGCTGAGTTTGGTCATTTGTTTCCAAGAAAGGCTTTGCCCTGCTTCCGTGGAAGGTTGCTCCGATTTTCCATAAATCAACACCACAGTGGCGAGCATAAGTAGCGAACAAATCGCCATAAAGGGAACCCAACCCGCGACACCGAGAAAACCAATGCCTAGCTGGCCAATGGCTGTTCCGCCATAAAGCGATGCCATATAAATACCCAGTCGTTTTGCTCGGCCAGACTCGTCACCATGTAATAACCAAGATTCAACCACCACAAATACACCAGCGACGGCAATGCCAGCAATAAAGCGAGCCGTTAACCACATGGCACTGTGGTGATTAAGTGGCAAAATTACGATAGAAGCAAGCAACAGCAACAAGCAGCCAATAAAGGCATTACGATGCCCAAAACGATTAACCAGTGGTTCCATAAATAGAGCACCGAGTAATAAGCCGGCATAAAAAACACTGGCTAACCAACTGGCAAGTGAGGTTTCTAACCCATAGTGGGAAAGCATCAAGGGAATCACGCTCATCAAATACCCAGAAGCGACCGCATATAGGGTTAATGCAATAACCGGTACGGAAATACGATGAACGGAAGTTGGATGCATGTTCATAGTGTTCGCCTCGCAGAAAAGGGGGAGAGTGGAGAATTTGCGGCGAATATGGGTCTTTAAAATAGAAAGGTAAAATGAAAAATAATGCTCTTGACGATAAAATTTATTTATCAATCGTCAAGCTTGCATAAATAGTAATAAAGTTGGCATAACTTGGCAAGGATGGGGAGATTTAGTTTCTATTTTGGATGATTGATATTTCAGTGAAAATAAGGTTAATTATTGATTTGCTTTATAATTTTTGGTTTTTATCATTTGTTTTATTGATTTTTATGCGCAGTTTGAATGCGATGCTGGAAATTCTGTTGTTAATTTAGTGTTTTGTTAGGAAGTGTGAAAATGGATGGGGGAACGTTTCCCAAAGAAAAAAGTAAAAGCCGGATAAAGGTATCAAGCTTTTACACTCACAGGTTTGCGGTTCTTCTACATTAGGCTGGGTAACCAGAGTGAAAGTGCTGGGAAGAAAGCAATAAGCATCATGCATACCATCATTGCCAATAAGAATGGAATAACGGCTCTAAATAGTGCTCCCATATTCATTTGAGTTGCTGCCATTGCGATGTATAGCCCAGGACCTACTGGTGGTGTCACTAGACCTATCAATGTGGCTAAGCTAATGATGACACCGAAATGGATCGGATCGATTCCATAGGTGATGGCCGCAGGCAGGATAATGGGAACGATGACAATCATAACGCTGATGCTTTCTAAAAACATCCCAAGTAAGATAACCAACAGATAAACCAGAATTAGAAATACGATTTTTGAATCGGTTAACGAGACAATAAATGCCACCATTTGTTCTGGAATGCCATCGAATGTTAGCGTCCAACCTAATAATGATGCGGCAGCGATTAATCCTGTAATCATGGCCGTATTTTGTGCTACAGCACCAAACATCGCGGGTAAGTCGGTCCATGAGAGGGTGCGATAAACACAAGTGCTGATCAAGAAGGATAAAATAGCGGCAATGGCACCTGCCTCTGTAGGGGTCATGACTCCGGTGACAATAAAAATGATGACTGATACGGGAATCAGCCCTGGTAATATTCCTGCAATGAGGTCAACACGAATATTCTTATGTTTCATGTGCTCTCCAGCAGGCAACCCCTTAATCCAACCCGTGAGGATAATGACCAGTGCAAAGCTGAGAATGATCAACATGCCGGGCAAGATACCTGCAATAAATAACGCAGAAATCGGTTGGTATGCCACTACACCATAAATGATCATTAACATTGAGGGTGGAATAATTGGGCCAAGTAAGCCTCCCGCAATGGTCACTGCCGCAGAAAATGGTTTGCTGTAACCCTTTTCTGTCATGGTCGGAATCATCAGCTGACTCATCACAGAAATTTGAGCGGTGGCTGAACCAAGAATAGATGCGGCCATCGCATTGGTTAATAAATTGACATAGGCTAACCCTCCTTTGAATCCGCCGACAAAAATATCTGCGGTTGCCATCAGTTTTTTTGTTAACCCACCTTTATTCATGAGTTCACCCACTAGCATAAAGAGAGGAATAGCGAGTAATCCACTTTGATTTAATGAGCCGAACATTTGAATCGTGGTTGAACTCATTAAGATGGTGTAGTCGAGCTGATACATTAGTGTGAGTGCAGCAAGCAAAAGAGCAAGAAAAATAGGCATGCCAAGTAGCAGGGCACTAAAAAATAGAATGAGTGTTAGCATGACTCTTCCTCGTTTTGTCCAGATTCATGTTGAGGTTTTAGTGAGGTGAGCATTTTTACCATGAGATGAATAGCCATTAGGTAAAAGCCGATCACTATCGTTAGGTAGTTATACCATTTGAGAATTCCAGTGGTTGGTGAGGTATCGAATTGATTTTCTGGCCTAAAGACCCACTCTGTTGCATGGAAAGCAATCAACAGAACGGTCAGTAAGCTGGTTAATGTAATAACCCATGTTAACCGTCGACGTGCAGAGGGGTTTATGTTGGCTAAAATCATGTCGACTCGAACAAGTTTGTCGAGGTAAGTGAGGTAACTTACTCCTAAAAAAGTTGCGCTAATTAATATCTGAACGGCCACTTCTTCTACCCAAAAAATAGGGCTAGAAAAGAAGTAACGCATAATGACTTGAGCACTTAAAATAAGGGTCAGTGCTATGAAGGCGAAAATCAGCAGACTGTACTCAAGACGAGCTAACATTCGGTCACATCGATGGATAAAAGTAAGCATACTATCTCCTTGTATACTCATGTTGTTTTGTAATCTTATGGTTTCGTTACACGCTGGTAAAACGCCAGCATCAACGGGTGTCGTTCAGCAAATTCTTTGGCGATGGGCTGAGCTGTTTTTTGTAATTCTTGATGATTAAGTTGCGAAATGGTGATCCCCGCCGCTTTTAACTTCTCTACGTTTTCTTTCTCTTGCTGAGCTTGATGGTTGGCTCCCCACGCCTCTGCTTCGTCATAAGCGGCTCGGATCATATTTTGTTGTGAAAGAGATAAGCTTTCCCACCAAACTTGCGAAGCGACGACGACTCCGGGAAAGGTCATGTGATTGGTTAACGTGAGATAGGGCGCTTGTTGATACATTTTTAACCCCACCACGATATCGAGATCGGCATCCACGCCATTGAGGAGGTTTGTGGTAAGAGCAGGCATTACATCACTTACACTTAGAGCGGTGGGGGCGGCTTTGAGCGCTCGCCACCACAGATTGAACAGTGGATTAGGAAAAGAGCGGATTTTCTGATCTTTTAGATGCGTAATATCATTGACTGGCGCGGTGGTAATGAGATGCCGCATTCCTGCGAATGTGTAACCTAAACCAATGAGTTTATGTTTTTCTAATTCATCCAATATATGTTTGGCTTCTTGCGTACGGCTCATTGCCGCCGCCTGCTCAATGTTGTCAAACAGATAGGGAAGAAACCAAGCGTTCATTGAAGGAGAGCGATTAGAGAGGCTTCCCGCGGTAATCACCCCCAGTTGTATAGCTCCTGACTGCAATAAATCCACCATCTGATCATCCCCTCCCAGTTTAGATAAGGGGTAAATTTGGATTGAAAACGCATGTTCACTGGCTGTGCGTAGGTTGTTATCAAAGCGCTGGGCAACTTTGTGCCAAATGTGGCTGGGTGGTGTAACGTGCCCAAGTTTGAGCTCGGTGGCTAAAGCAACGGGCAGTGTCGTTATATACGCTGCCATCAGTAATAGAAAACGGATCAGTTTCATAGTGGCCTCCATAATAAGCTCAGTCTGTCGGCTGAGCTTTTCTGAATGTGGTGAGTGTATTTATTGAATCGTGAGGGAAATATCACCCACACTTTCTATATAGCCATTCAACACATCCCCTCTGACAACGGGACCGACACCTTCGGGCGTTCCGGTATAAATAAGATCCCCAGGTTGTAAATGGTAGAATTTCGATAAATGCGCGATGATTTCTCTGACATTCCAAATAAGGAGAGAAAGATCGGAAGATTGGGTGGTTTTACCGTTCACGGTTAGCTCAATCTTTCCGCTATTGATCACCCCGGTTTTTCTTTTCGGAACAATAGGGCTTAAGATAGACGACTCTTCAAAGTTTTTACCTAGATCCCAAGGGCGTCCGCTCTCTCTTGCTTTAAGCTGTAAGTCTCGACGCGTCATATCGAGACCACAGGCATAGCCATAGATCAACGATTCGGCTTGCTCTTCACTGACTTCAAACCCAGCTTGACCTATTGCTACCACCAACTCCATTTCATGGTGATAGTTGGTCGTTTGTGGTGGATAAGCAATAGCAGCGCCACTCGGTACATAGCTACGAGCTTCTTTTAAAAAATAAAACGGTTCTTGAGTCTTTTTATCCACCGTCACGCCCATTTCCGATGCATGGGCAAGATAGTTGCGCCCAACACAAAAAATGCGATTAATCGGGAAGGTTTGTGTACTGCCTGCAATTTCTGCCAATACGGGAGGGCGAATAGGGAAAATCGGGTTGTGAGACATCATAAGCTCCTTAATAAATACCTAAATAGGTGTGTAATGGCTCTTCATCTGCAGTAATGAAGAAAGCGGGTTGAAGGGGATCTTGATTTGTTAATGTGATATCGCTATAGCCTGGGGTACTAAAGGTATCTTTTTCCTGCCATGGTTGAGATTCAAGAGTGTCGACGCGTAATTGGCCATGCCCTTCTACTACATGGAAAACGCAAGCCGTTGTTCTTTTGGGTAAAGTAACCGACTCACCTGGGAGTAGCATGATGGCGCCAAATCCAATACTTGGAAATAAGCTCTGCCCATTTTCGGGGTTCACATAGTTGATGCGAATTAAAGTGTCAGACAGATGTTCGGCCATGGCTAATAAACATTGGCGCGTTTTCTGCCATGGATAACGAAGCATGGGGGCTTTTTGTTGAGTTCGCTCAAAATTGATGTTGGGGACAATTCCGCAAGCACTGTATTCTGAAAACGATTTATCTTTTGACATTGTGTGGTTCTGAGGTTGTCCTTCAATCGCCCAAGAACCTTCTAATTGGTAGATTAATGGCAGATCTAATACATCCAACCAAACAATTGGCCCTTCTCCTTTATGGTGGTGTTCGTGCCAAAGCCCTGATGGTGTCAGAATTAAATCACCACGTTCCATTCGGCAAGGTTCACCGTTGACAGTAGTATAAGCCCCTTCACCCTCGATAATGATACGAACCGCATTGGGGGTGTGGCGATGATTTGGGGCCGTTTCATTCGGTAAAATCAGCTGTAAGCCTAAGTAGATACCGGGAGTCGCTTGCATGTTCTCTAACCCGTGCCCTGGATTGGCGAGTACCAACACTCGACGTTCCGCCTTTTCCATTGGTGTGAGATCGCCTGCTTGTAACAGCAACGGGCGTACATCTTCATAGTGCCAAGTGAGTGTTTGGGTCTTTCGGGTTGGTACGTTATAAGGCAGTACAGCACGCATACTTGGCCAAAGTGGAACAAGATTAAGCTGCGTGAGAGCGTCACGATAATCTTGTGGGAGTTCTTCTAGTGTTCCTAATTGTGTCATATCTCTTCCCTCATCCTGAGTTACATGTCTAGGCAGTTATCAACATTCCAGCTATACAGCCATTCAACGGCATCGTAAAAACGTTCCTGAGAACGGCCTTTCCATAATTGGTTGCGAACCAAGCGCTCAACGCCTTTTGCATGATATAGGCGGCCCATTTCTCGGGCAGAAAGAACGACTCTGGCAGTGCGAGGAATTCGGATTTGTTCATAGAGGCGAAACGCGGCAGAAAAATCACCTTGTTTGATCTTAAGGCATTGACCGAGTACAACGGCATCCTCTAAAGCCATACATGCCCCTTGTGCTAGGTACTGCGTCATTGGATGTGCGGCATCGCCTAATAGCGTCGTCAGGCCAGTTCCCCAGTATTCGACAGGGTTTCGGTCTGCGGTCGCCCAGCGTTTCCATGATTTAGGCAGGGAGAGTAGTCGGCGAGGGCTTGCGTCAATCTCTTCAAAATATGAGAGGACTTCTTCTTTTGAGCCTTCCCGCACACTCCATTCTTCTTGTTCACGGCTATGGAAAGTGACGACTAAGTTATACTGTTTCCCACCACGCAATGGGTAATGCACTAAGTGACCATGGGGGGCTGCCCATAACACTGGGCCATTGATTCGCATATCTTCAGGCATGTCTTCTTCTTCAACGACGGCTCGATAGACGACATGTCCAGTCACTCTTGGTGGATCAGCAAGGTATTTTTGGCGGACAACAGAGCGCCCACCATCCGCACCGATAACAGCATCTGCATGGTACTGATTTCCTTGAGTGTCGATGACCGTAACGCCGTTTTCAGTCTCATCAACCGTTTCAATTCGAGTTGAAGTACGAAACTCAATCAGTGGATGATCTTCAACAGCTTCGAGAATAGAAAGGTGAATATCCGCTCGGTGAATAACGCCGTATGGGTTTCCAAAACGCTGGCGAAAAGCATCACCGACTTCCATGGAACCAATGACATGATTATCCACGGCATCTTTCATGGTTAGGCAATCGACAAAGACAGAGCGTGCACGTGCTGCTTCGCCAACGCCTAGTGAATCGAGGGCTGCATAAGCATTCGGGCCTAGCTGAATACCCGCACCAATTTCAGCGATCTCTTCCGCTTGTTCTAATAGTAAGACTTCAATATTTTGCTGAACCAAGGCCATTGCGGCCGCTAAACCACCGATGCCACCACCGATGATGATGACTTTGTTTTTTTTATGTCCGTTCATGTAAGTTCTCCTGTTTCACATTTTGGGGCTGTCGAGGAATCGTCAATTAATCTAAAAAATCGGGTTGTAAACTCGGTTGTGCTGAAATAAAGGCGGGATGTTTAAGCCCATGTCGATAGACTGACATTAAGCGAGGGTAAGGGGAGAGATCACACCCAAATCTCTCGGCATTGGCGAGTTGAGGAATGAGGCAAATGTCGGCCAATGTTGGCGTATCACTAAAGCAAAAAGGTTGTTCTGGTTGATTTTGTAATAGTGCTTCGGCTGCGCTTAACCCTTCAGATACCCAATGTTGATACCAGGTTGACTTATCTTCGGATGAAGCGGAGAGCGATGTGGTTAAGTACTTTAGTACTCTAAGGTTATTAATGGGATGAATATCACAAGCAATAATATAAGAAAATTCAAGAACTTGAGATTTTAAATTGATCTCTTCTGGAATTAATCTTGGCTGTGGGAAATGATCGTCTAAGTACTGAATGATTGCTAAAGATTGAGAGAGTTTTAGGCCTTGATCAGTCAATAGGAGAGGGACACTTTTACTCGCATTTACAGAACGATACGGTTCTGATGCTTGCTCTCCTTCTCGGATATTGATGCTTTCATAATCATAACGAATGCCTTTTAGGGCGAGAGCAATGCGAACACGGTATGAGGTGGAACTGTTAAAAAAGCCATACAATTTCATAACAAATAACCTTTACACAAATGGATGATAAGCAACCAATATTTAACAAAACCCATTGTTGACTAATTAACCATATCTGTATAATGATTAAAAACCATACATACATATCAATAGTGGTATATCAATGAAGTGGGCTAGACGTCTTAGAGTGAAACATTTACAACTGTTAGTTACCTTAGGGGAGACGGGAAGCCTGAGTGAAACCGCAAGGTTGACGCATACCACTCAACCTGCGTTATCTCGTTGGCTAAAAGATTTGGAGGACGATGCAAAAGGGCTCATTTTTGAACGACATGCTCGTGGACTCAGCCCTACAGTGATTGGTGAAATGTTGATTGCTCATGCTAAACGTATCTTGACCGAAACGGACAGAGCTCAACAGAATCTCAATGCGGTTATTAATGGGCAAGCCCGTACGATTATTGTTGGCACTTCTCCGGCTTCTGCTCCAAGTTTTGTCCCTGGTACGCTTTCTCGATTTTTAGCGATGTTTCCTTCTGCAAGGGTGGAACTCTATGAAAGCACAATGGATTCATTAATGTCTAAATTGAAACTGGGACAATTGGATTTAATTATTGGCCGATTAGATAACTACAAGCCGGATGGGGAGTTACAAAGTGAATTACTCTATGAAGAACAGCTCAAAGTGGTGACTCGGTTGACTCATCCTTTGGCATCGCAAGCGCAGGTTCATTGGGAAGAGGTGTATCAGTATGATTGGATTGTTTGGCCAATGGGGACTCCCATTCGAAGTAAATTAGATCAAGCATTGACAGTGGCTGGGCGAAAACCGCCGGTTTATAGAGTTGAATCTAATTCTCAGGTCGGTAATTTATGGCTGTTACAAAACACGGATATGATCTCTATTGTTTCAGAAAGTGTGGCTGCTCATTTCAATGAACGGGGCTTACTAAAAGCACTAAATATTGATTTAGGTACCGATGCTGGCATTGTCGGCATGGTTTGGCGGGAGCAGGCTCAGCCCGACCAATTGATGGAGCAATTAATTGAATGCTGTCGAGAGGCTTCTCAGTGTTTATTGTCGTCTTATTCCAATACTTGCCCCCCCCTCTTAACCTGAGTGGCTAAATCGGCGTATACTGTGGGCTTTATGCCCGATTTTAAGAAAAAATCGACATTTTCTGTATTAGAGGGGAAGTGATATGGGTGGTGTGAATCATAACACCTCTATTTGCTTCTCTTGAATAATGACAACAAAAAAAGCAGGACGATAATGACTCAATATTACGCTGAAATTACGGGCTGGGGTAAGTGCCTACCTCCCGCCACGCTCTCTAATGAAGATTTAAGTACTTTTCTTGATACTAGTGATGAGTGGATTCGCTCTAGGACAGGGATTGAAGCTCGCCGTATTAGCCATGTGGACACGTCTGATTTGGCAACGGTTGCGGCGCAGCATGCCATTGCTTGTGCGGGTATTGAGGCACAAGAGATCGATCTGATTATTGTGGCTACCTGTTCTCCGGACTCATTAATTCCCAATATTGCGTCTAAAATTCAACAAAACTTAGCTATTGATAGCGCTGCCGCTTTTGATCTCAATGCGGCCTGCACCGGGTTTATTTATGGGCTTGAAACCGCAACCCGTTTGATGCAAGCCAGCCATTATCGCCATGCGTTAGTCATTGGTGCAGAGCACCTTTCTTTTTATATCGATTGGACTAAGCGAGATACCGCTGTTTTATTTGGTGATGGTGCAGGGGCTGTTGTATTGAGTAAAACTGAGCAGAAAGTCGGTTTACAGCAGGCGCAAATTGGGTGTGATGCTCAAGGGAGAGATATTCTTGCTGTGCCTAAGTTTGGCAGTTCGATGGACCGTTTTGCTGCTGATAATGGTTACTGGGAATTTGATTTTATTGGTAAAGAGATTTTTAAGCGGGCGGTGAAAGGAATGGGCGCAGCCGTGCAACAGGTATTGGCTCGTAGTGGGTTGGCTCAGCAAGATATTGATGTGGTCGTTCCACACCAAGCCAATATTCGCATTATTCAAACGTTGTGTGACTTAGCTGGTATTGAGCAAAGCAAAGCATTTGTGAATATTCAACATTACGGCAATACCTCTGCAGCGACGGTGCCGATTGCTCTTTGTGAAGCGGTTGAGCAAGGTCGAGTGGCGGCTGGGGATGATCTTCTCGTCGCGGCCTTTGGGGCCGGATTAACTTGGGGGGCGGGTCACATTAAATGGGGTGAACGTGTCACGCCATTAGCCAGCAGTGATGCGCAACTTCCCCCTTGCGAGCAGAGTGCTTTAGCATTATTGGAAAAAGCCATCGAGCATTGTAAGAATCGCCCACTCTCTCAGAAATAGTGTGTAAATAATTGGTATTTGTAATGCGTTAAGGAGCGGTTATAGCTCCTTTTTATTATCCTTTACATTGTGGTTGCATAACTTACAGAGAGATACAATTACGCCGATTTTTCGGATGCTTTTCAGATGATTGTTGATAATCTGTGCAATAGATTGCCTTGACTAAGATCGATGAAAGGATTTGTCATGAAAAGAACCGTACTTGCTTCGGCTCTGGCAGCCGCACTGTTAGTGAGTGGCTGTAAAGAACCCGCTTCTATTGCTCCCTCTGCCACCTTACCCTTGGTGGTGACTCAACCCGTGAGAGTGATCTCTTATCAACCCAGCGCGACGTATATTGGCCGAGCTGAAGCCGTAGAAGATACGGATATTACGGCTCAGGTCACGGGATACTTGAAAGAACGCCATTTTGCTGAAGGGCAGATTGTAGAAAAAGGCCAGCTTTTATACAGCATCGAACCTTCATCATTTCAAGCACAACTTGCCAGCGCTAAAGCTGCCGTTGCACAATCGGAAGCTGCCCATAAGAAAGCCTCGTTAGATTTTAAACGGGCACAGAACTTGTTGCCTCGTGGCAGTATCTCTCAATCTGAATTCGATACTCTTAATGCAAATCTGTTAGGTGCGGAGGCTGCGGTAGAGGCTTCGAAAGCGCAGCTCAAATTGGCGGAAGTCAACCTTTCTTATACGGAAATCCGAGCACCGTTTACTGGCCGGATCAGCAGCAGTAAAGTGAGCCAAGGCGACTTACTCTCTCCTTCGATGGGTGTGTTGACCACATTAGTCAGTTTAGACCCTATTCACACCCGCTTTAGTCTCAGTGAACGTGAACGTTTAACTTATGCTATTGATAAAGTGGGTGGTGATGGTCGTAGTGAAGCGAACGCGATTGAAGTAGAAATCTTATTAGAAAATGGTGAAGTTTACCCTCAACTGGGAACGTTAGATTTTTTAAGTAACCGTATTGATGTAAAAACCGGCACGATTGCGATTCGTGCATTGCTCCCGAATCCTGAACATCGGTTATTGCCAGGACAACATCTCAACGTGGTGTTAAGAAGTAAACAGGCGAATGACGTGTTGGTTATACCTCGAAAAGCGGTGCAAATGGATTTGGAAGGCCATTTTGTCATGGTCTTAACCGATGGAAATATTGTTGAGCGACGCAATGTAGAATTAGGGTCTCAGCAGCCGCAAGGGGTGATCATTCATCACGGTCTTAATTCTGACGATATTGTGGTCACTCAAGGGTTGCAACGCATTCGTAACGGCGTTGCAGTACGAACTCAAACCGCCGAGGAAAAAGAAGGATAACGCACCATGTTAAGTCGTTTCTTTATCCAACGTCCTAAGTTTGCGTTGGTGATTTCCATCATTTTAACGCTAGCAGGATTGATTTCGCTACGGCTGTTACCGGTCACGGAATATCCAGCGATTAGCCCCCCTTCAGTCAGTGTTACGGCATTTTATACCGGAGCCAGCGCTGAAGTCGTTGAACAAGCGGTCGCCGATCCCATTGAAACCTCGGTCAATGGCGTGGAAAACATGATTTACATGTCATCCAAGAGTGCCAATGATGGCTCTTACAGCTTGACGGTAACCTTTGATATCGGGACTGATCCCGATATGGCTCAAGTTAACGTCCAAAACCGAGTGGCGCAGATTGAGTCAAAATTGCCACAAGAAGTACGTATGGTAGGCGTTACGGTCAAAAAACGTTCACCCGATATTTTGATGGTTCTCAACTTTTATTCACCGGATGGTCGTTATGACGATCAATTTTTGACGAACTTTATCAACATCAATGTAAAAGACCAACTCGCTAGGGTGAAAGGCATCAGTGAGGTGAGCGTCATCGGTGGGGGTGAGTATGCGATGCGGGTGTGGCTGGATCCGAAAAAAATGGCGAGTCTCAAACTGACCACATCGGATGTGTATGCGGCTTTGGCGGAGCAAAACGCTCAAGTTGCGGCTGGACGAATGGGGGCAGCGCCTTACGCCAACCCGCAAGATGTTCAGTTTAACCTTGTCACAAAAGGACGTTTGGAATCCGTTCAAGAGTTTGAGAATATTGTTCTGCGGGCCAACAACGATGGTTCGAGCGTGTATTTAAAAGATGTGGCTCGTATTGAATTAGGTAAAAAATTCTACGATGGTAACGGTCAATTTCGTGGCCGAGAATCATCGATTGTCGCGTTATCATTACAGTCAGATGCGAATGCACTAGAAAGTGGTCAAGCGGTCATGGAAAAGCTGGAGAGCATGAGCAGCATTTTTCCTGAAGGGATGAGCTATGAAACCAGCTATGACACGACGTTATTCGTTTCAGAATCGATACGAGGGGTAGTCAAAACCTTGATTGAAGCGATTGTCTTAGTGATTGCGGTGACTTACCTCTTTTTAGGCAGTTTTCGTTCAACCTTAATTCCGGTTGTGGCGATTCCAGTATCTTTGATTGGTACGTTTGCTTTTATGTTGCTGACGGGGTTTACCATTAACACCGTGACATTATTTGGGCTGATTTTAGCGATTGGCATTGTGGTTGATGATGCCATTTTGGTGATTGAAAACGTTGATACAACCATGGCGAAAGATCCCAGCCTTAGCCCACGTAAAGCCACACTGATGGCGATGAAAGAGGTGACCGGCCCCATCATTACTTCCACTTTAGTTTTGCTAGCGGTTTTCCTTCCCGTTGCGATGCTGCCTGGTATTACCGGGATTATGTATCGCCAGTTTGCATTAACTATCTGTATTTCGGTGGTGATCTCCTCGGTGAATGCTCTCACATTGTCTCCGGCCCTTTGCTCTCTGTTGCTAAAACAAGGAGGAGACAATACTGCCCGTTGGTTTAAAACCTTTAACCGTGGTTTAAACCATATTACTCATCGTTATGGTCAGGTCGTTGGCTTCCTTGTGAAAAAAAGTGTGCTGTTAGTCGCCTTCTTTATTATCGCGGTAGGCAGTGTGAGCTGGATGGCGAAAACAACCTCGACCGCTTTTGTTCCACAGGAAGATAAAGGGATTTTGTTGGTAAATATTCAGTTGCCAGATTCCGCCTCTTTATCTCGCACAGAAACAACGACAGCACAATTGATGCAAATGATTGAGCAAGAACCCGGTGTTGATGGTGTCACGATAGCGAATGGTTACTCCTTTATGACGGGGGCGGCGGCATCGAATGGCGCATCCATGTTTATCAAATTGCATGATTGGAAAACACGGCAAAGCTTTTCAGGTGATCACTCCGCGAATGCCATTGCCTTGCGCATTAACGCCAGAGCTGCGCAAACTTTACCTCAAGCCGTTGTCTTTGCCATGGGGCCTCCGGCGGTTCCTGGAATGGGCGCTGCATCAGGGTTTGAGTTTGTACTAGAAGATACTTTGGGTCGTAGCCGAACCGATCTCGCTATGGTGATGGATGATGTGATACGAGCCGCGACTCAGCAGCCAGAAATCGCTTATGCCTTTAGTACGTTTCGTGCCAACGTTCCGCATTATTATCTGGATATTGATCGAGAGAAAGCTAAGCAGTTAGGCATTTCATTATCGGATATTTTCCAGACACTGCAGGGCAACTTAGGCTCTATGTATGTCAATGATTTTACGATGTTTGGTAAGAACTTCCGAGTGACTATGCAAGCCGATAGTGAACACCGTAACTCAATGACAGATCTGAAACATTTCCATGTTCGCTCTACTGGGGGGGAGATGGTCCCGCTCAATACCTTGGTCAGCTATAGTGAAGTGTTTGAGCCGGATGTAGCATGGCGTTACAACATGTATCGCAGTGCGATTATACAAGGGCAACCGGCTCCGGGGTATTCCAGTGGTGATGCGCTGGCCGCAATGGAAAGAGTGGCCGCTCAGGTCTTGCCGCAGGGTTATCAATATGAATGGACAGGCATGGCGTATCAGGAAGTCCTCGCTGGCAACCAAGCCATTTATGCTTTCGCTTTAGCGTTGATCTTTATCTACCTATTTATGGTTGCGCAGTATGAGAGTTGGAGTATTCCACTGGCGATCATTCTGGTGGTTCCCGTGGCTACATTAGGTTCATTCCTCGCATTATTTGTGACAGGAACGGCACTTAACCTCTATGCTCAAATTGGGTTGGTGTTATTGATTGCCTTGGCTGCGAAAAATGCCATTTTGATTGTTGAATTTGCCAAAATGGAGCGCGAAGAGAAAAATGCTTCTATTGAGCAGGCTGCCATTGATGGTGGTAAATTGCGTTTTCGGGCCGTGAACATGACGTCTTGGTCGTTCATTCTCGGTATATTTCCACTGATCTTTGCCTCAGGGGCTGGCCATGTGAGTCAAAACTCATTGGGCATTTCTCTGGTTGGGGGCTTATTGTGTGTATTGCTGGCAGGAACCTTCTTAATTCCTGGATTTTATGCGCTGGTGCAACGCCAGCGTGAAAAGGTTCATGGCGGTAATACTCGCTTAACCAACGTTGATGACGAAGAGTCTCAATGAGATATCAGGCACCACTATTGATGATTGATATCGATAGTGGTGCTTTTACTCTAAAATTGACAAAGATTTGACATCGTCATTTCGACTAATCTTCTACTCTATGCAACAACCGCAAGGAAGATAAACAGAGCGCGCTAGGATGGCAGAGCTAGGTTATCTCTTCTATAGTTGAATACATAAGTAAATGTTATGCTTGCTTTTGTATATAGTCAGTAGGCCTCCAATCTATGACACCCAAAAAAGCGCTACAGTTGGCAGATGATGGTTACGCCACCGTATTAAAATTTTTCGACTTCATCGCCATTAATTTCACTCTCATGTTACTGCTCAATCTGTTGGGCTTAAAAGAAACGGCGATTGATCTCACCGCTGGCTTTCTCTTTTCTGTGATTTTTTTATTGATAGGTGAATATCTTCATCTCTATTCCAGTTCCGTTTTGCGTCGGCTCCGTCTTTCATTTTTTCGGCTTCTCTTTACCTTAGTGATTGCGGCGCTTCTCATGGAGCTGGCGAAGTTCACGTTTAAAAACCTCGAAGGTTATCGAATTACCAATCTCAATACGGTGATATTTGAGCAGTGGTATGCTCTTGCTTTTGCGATACTTTTAGCTATCCGAGTACTAGCGATTGCGTCTGTGCGTGGATTAAGAAAAATTCTCAATCGAAAGCATCGTATTGCTGTGATTGGTTTAACTCCAGGTGGCTTAGCTATTGAACGGGCCTTAACACGAACGCACCATAAAAGTGATCTTGAAATCGCGTTTTATGATGACCGTGATGAAAGTCGTTTTGCTTATCCGAAACGTTCAGCGGTGGTTGGTAAGGTGGCAACGGTATTAGAAAAAGCACGCGCTGGTGAGCTTGATGAGGTGTATATTGCGTTACCTATGATAGCGAAAGATCGCATCCGTTATCTGTTGGATGAGTTATCTGACAGTACCGTGAACACTTTTTTAGTCCCTGATCTTTATACGTATAACCTCAGTGTCTCACAGATAAAAACGATTGATGGCGTACAAACCTTCAGTGTATTTAGTTCACCCTTCGGTGGTGTGGGGGCACTGGTAAAACGGGTAGAAGATCTACTGATTGGCAGCATCATTACCTTGCTGATTTCTCCTATCCTTGTTGCGATTGCGATTGGCGTGAAATTGAGTTCTCCAGGCCCAGTACTGTTTAAGCAAGATCGCTATGGGCTCGGCGGTAAGAAAATCAAAGTGTGGAAATTTCGTTCCATGAAAGTGATGGAAAATGATGCCGTCGTCACGCAAGCCACCAAGAACGATCCACGGGTGACACGATTTGGGGCGTTTATTCGTCGAACTTCTTTGGATGAATTACCCCAATTTCTTAATGTGTTACAAGGCTCAATGTCGATAGTGGGGCCAAGGCCTCATGCCGTGGCTCATAACGAGCAATATCGTCAAATTGTTGATAACTATATGATTCGACACAAAATTAAACCCGGCATTACCGGATGGGCTCAAATTAACGGCTATCGAGGTGAAACCGATACCTTAGATAAAATGGAAAAACGAGTTCGGTATGATATCCAGTACATGCAAAACTGGAGCTTGTGGTTGGATCTCAAAATTATTTTTCTGACTATCTTTAAAGGCTTTGTCAGTGAAACGGCTTACTAGCACTTTATTGATTCTGAGCTTAGCTCCAGCGGCTTATGCTGATCTCACGCCAAAATCCCATATTGGTTTGGCGGGGATTGATGTGCAAAGCCAGCTTGGGTTGGACTATGGTCATGAGAGTAATGTGACGTATCAACGCTGGTCTGACGATGCAGTGGATTCCGATTTTTGGACGGTATCACCGATGCTTCAAGCGATAGGTGAGCGAGGGGAAGATCGTTATACCTTAATGTACAGTGGAGAATTTCGCCGTTATGACGACTCTACCGCAGATGATTACCAGCAGCATTTTTTGCAGCTGGAAGCTTCGTGGCGTTTGGGTCGTATGCATGGCTTGTCGGTCGACCTTTCGCAAAACTACGGGCAAGAGCGTCGTGGACAAGGGATATCCGAAGGATTTAGCCAAGAAGATTTCGCCAAGTATGGTTTTGCTGAGGCGGGGTTGAAAAATTCACTGTCAGATAACCAAGTCCGGTATAGCTATGGTGCACCAGAAGGGCGTGGCAAGTTTGAAGTTATGGCTCAACGTAAAAGCTTGTCTTTTCGGGATACGGATGGTTTTAAACAGGATCAAGACTTTTACGATTATTTATTGCAACAAGA
Organism: Vibrio cincinnatiensis DSM 19608; assembly: GCF_900167345.1. Taxonomy (GTDB): domain Bacteria; phylum Pseudomonadota; class Gammaproteobacteria; order Enterobacterales; family Vibrionaceae; genus Vibrio; species Vibrio cincinnatiensis. Next base: position 27,553 of record NZ_FUXB01000017.1, read on the forward strand.
GTGGCGAGAAGACACGTTAGTGCTGGATCTGTTTGATCAATACAGTCGTACAAGCCGTTTTCGTTACAGCTTAATTACTAACCGTCGTCACTATGAACAAGCAGACAATAAACGCAGTAATGAATATTACTTATTGTTTGGCGCTAATAGCGAACGAAGCGGTAAAACAACCATTGAAGGTAATGTGGCGTTACTTTACAAAGATTTTCCTAATGATGACAATGCCAAAACCTTTACCGGCTTTAACTGGGATTTAACACTGGACTGGCAGCCCGTGAATCATTCAACTTTTTCATTTTCTACTTGGCAGAAAGTGAAAGACCCAGAGCAAGAGGGTGGGTATATTTTAGAAAGTAATTATGGTCTTGCATGGACACATCATTGGTGGGTTGAGCGATTAACCACCACATTGGGTTACCGTTATCAAACCGATGATTACCGTATTCCTAATCAAGATCGGTTAGACCGAGTTCAGGTTGCTAAAGCGTCTATCGGTTACGACTTTCGACCTTCCATTCGACTCGAATTCAATTATCAGTGGAGTAAGTTAGCCTCCAATACCTCTTCGAGTACATTAGTATTAAGAGAACCTGACTATAATTGGGATGGGAGCACTATCGACGGTACAGCAAAGTTCGTCAATCGGCGGCTAGGCTATGAAGACTCCCTTATTCAGCTGCTATTAAAGGTACAAATCTAAATGCGAGCATTGATGTTTACGTGGTTAACCATGATCTGTTTGACTCTGATGCCGGCTCAGGCTGCGGTAACGCCTCAGCCATCGGCTGAGCCAGAACAGAGCCTTCCCCTTGTCAGTCAGGATTATCACTTAGGTACTGGCGATATGATCGACATTATCGTGCATGGTGAAAGTGATATGTCGATGAAGTTTAAGATCAGCAAATCGGGAGTGGTTAACTTTCCCTATATTGGTGAAGTGAAACTCAACGGGCGTACGGCGAATGAAGTCGAAACCGAAATCGAAATCCGTTTGCGTGGTGACTACTTACTGAATCCTATGGTGACGATCAATTTGAATGCCTTTCGGCAAATTTATGTCACGGGTGAAGTCAAACAACCCAATGGTTATGAGTATCAACCTCACTTAACGGTTGAGCAAGCGGTGGCTTTGGCGGGGGGCTTTACTGATCGTGCCGCTAGAAAAAATATCAGCATCCGCGTTTCATCTAGCGATGAATTGCAAAAGAAAGTTCCGTTAACCCATCGTGTCCAACCCGGTGATACCATCATCGTCGAGCAGAGTTTTTTCTAATATGTCAGTAGCAATGGTAGAAAACGGCCAAAAAATGGAAAGCAGTATTGATTTCATGCCGTTAATAAAATCGCTTAAAAAATACGCTTGGAAAGTGGTGTTAATAACGGTGCTGATGGTGGCGTTGTGTGTGCCACTAGTGATGTCGTTAAGTGCTAAGTATGTTTCTACGGCAACGGTATTGCTTAAAGCTCAGGAAGATAATGCCACCCCCATTGAGCAAGTGGATGGTTATGATTCCACCCGTGGGCATTATTACGAAACGCAATATAATTTAATGCAGTCTCGAGTGGTGTTGGAAAGTGCCATTCATGCGTTAGGTTTAATAGAAGATGCTCGTTATAACGGCGATCAACCGCTGAGTGAAACGCATCCTGAGTGGACGCTTTCAGCGAAAGAGCGAATGGAAAAAGCGCTGAAATATGTGCGTGAACACGTCACTTTTACCGTTGTTCGTCAAACCCAATTGGTGTATGTCTCGTTTGAATCGGTAGATAACCAAGAAGCCGCTCGCATTGCCAATGGGATAGCTCAAGCATTTATCGACTATTCGGTTGAGAAAAAGGTGGAAAAAACGCAGACAGCACAAGGTTGGAACGAGCAACAAATGAAAACCTTAGCTGAGCAAATTACCACCAAAAAGAAAGAAATGGAGCAGTTTCTTGATGAGGCTGGGCTACTGACATTTCGTGGTATTGATGGGTATGAAACCGAAGAGCTGAGCATTACCACGAACAAGCTGGCAGATGCAAAAGAGCGCCGTTTAGCCTCGCAAGCTCAGTATGAGTTAGTGGCAAAAAATTTAAATGCTCCGATTGAAGACATCGCATCATTGCCTGAAGTCTCTAACCATCCGCAGATGCAAGACTTACGTATTGCCTTGATTCAGGCTAAACGTCATTTGGCTGATTTACAGCTTCGTTATGGTCCGAAACACAATAAGATTTTGGAGGCACAAGCTCAGATCCAAGCGATTGAAGATCAAACCCGATCCTTACTGCAAGAATTAAAAGTGGGGCTGCTCAAACAATATCAAACGGATTTGGGGAAAGAAAATCGCTATCGAAGCGTATTGAATGCTCAAAAAAATGAGTTTAAAACCTTAGTGGCGAAACGTGATCATTACGAGAGCTTAAAAACCGATTTAGAAAAAACCGAAGATTTGTATCGTGATCTTTTCTTGCGCAGTAAAGAGTTGGCGTTAGCCGCGCAATATAAAGAGCCTGATGCGGTTCTGTATGATCCGGCCACTGCGGCAAAACGACCACAAAAACCCAATAAAGTGTTGCTCTTGACCATGGTTGCGGTGTTAACACCGATGCTTTGCATTCTATTTTTACTGGTTCGTGTGGCATTGGATAGAAAAATTTATCGCTTAGACCAAGTGCAAAGAAAGTTGGGTTTAGTGCCATTAGCGGATTTGCCGGATTTTGCTCTTGATGGACCCCGTGAGCCGTTGAGTGATTTGGTGCAAACGAATCCGTATGCGATGGAAATGCTGTTTGGGTTGAAAACGGCAATCTGCTTAACCTCTCCCGATTCTCGTTCGATTGGGGTCGTGGCCAGTACCATCCAAGAAGGCAGCTCATTGGTGGCAGAGCTACTGGCTAAGGCATACAGCCATAACCAGCGAACCTTGTTGGTTGACTTGGATTATCGCAGTGAGCAGGCGTTGTCTCTTTCGATACCTAAAACGGGCGAAGCGGAAGCATTGGGTGTGGCGCAATGGGTAAGTGAAACCCAACCGCTAGAATCGCTGATTCAGCCCCTCAGCCCACAGTGTGATTTTTTGCCTCGTGGCGAATGGACATCATCTCCGCTGGTTTTATTGGCTAACCCCCGTTACGCCGAGCTATTCACTCTCTTGACGGCTCAGTATGAAGTGGTCATTGTGAATTTACCGGCACTCAGTGATAGTAAAGATAGCCAAGTGGCGGCGCAAAGTTTGGATGCGGTTTGCATTGTGGTGGAAGCGGAGCTGCGTCACGCGCCTGCTATTGTGCATGATGTACAAAAATTGCAGCAAAAGTCGATTCACGTGTTGGGTGCAGTACTCAATAAAGTGAATGCGGAGAATGTACAGACGGAGGAAAGCCAGCGATACATTACACAAGGCAGCTTTGCTACCTTTGCTGTTGTGGAGTAGTGCATGAGTTTACTCCGAAGCATTTCAACCATTGCTGGTTCGTCCATCATTTCGCAAGTGATTGGTGCGATTTCAATTTGGTTGATTTCTGACCGTTATGGTATGGCCGAAGTGGGGATCTACGCATTAACGTACAGCATTGTTCTCATCGGTGCGCAGGTCTGTACTTTCGCCTCTCAGTTGTTGCTTCCCAAGCAGTCTGAGGAGCATTTAGCTCAGAATTTGGTGTTCTGTTTACTACAAAGTGTATTGCTTGCGTTACCTTTTACTGCCGTTGTGGTTGTTCTTTTTGAGCGACCTTTTGTTCTGTTCTATCTATTAACGGTACTGCATGCTTGGATCTTGATTTCGGAAAATTTATTGCTGCGTGATGAAAAAATGTCGCTGCTGGCTATTCAGCGGATTTTCATGTCAATCATCGTTGTCAGTACGATTTTTTTCTCCTCCCAAGCCCAGATGTTTTATTGGCGTTGGGCGGTGATTTCGTTGAGCTGCATTAGCTTATGGCTACTTTATTCCACCCCTTTTCAGCAAATGCGTTGGAAATTATGGGGCTGGCGAGAAAATCACCGTTTTTTCCAGCAACATCGTCACCATATTTCTCGGGTGGGTAGCGCTGAGGTTTTGGCGATGGCGAATAACAATTTACCGATGGTGTTGATTAACTTTTGGTTTTCTTCCGTGACCGCGGGTTACTTTGCCATTGTCAGCCGTTTTTGTTTATCACCCGTGGTGATTGTGGGGAATGCTGTCCGTAATTCGATTTTCTCTAAATGGTCGGTAGATTTTCGCCATCAGCGTTTTCATTTCGCTGAATTTGTTCGGGTACGCAAACTCTTGTTGATACTGGGTTCACTGGCGACAGCCGGGGTCTTTGTCTGCTACCCACTGGTGATGGACTTTGCTTACGCTCAGCAATGGGTGAGCCATGAATGGGTTGAATCGGTTCCAACCTCGCGTTATATGTTGCCGTACCTCTTTCCTGCATTGGCGGTCTGCCCACTGACCGTGATTGAGCTGGTGTTTGGTTCTCCCCGCTATTTTCTACGCATTCAATTTGAGCAGTTAGCGGTGGTGGTGGTGGCGTTTGTCGTTCTGCCTTATTTTATCCCGGATTATGGGCTTTCTGTACTGGCATTTGCGCTACTTTCTGCGCTCCGCTATGGCTTCATCTATCTAAAAGTAAACCAGCGAGCGAATTTATTGCGCAAGCAAGAAGAGGCCAAACATGCTCAATAATGGTCTCTACATGCAAGTTTTTCTGTGGATGACGCTCGTTGTCTGTGGAATGGTGCAGTATTTTACGGGGATAGGCGCGATATTGTGGCTGCCTTTTCTGCTTGCCATTGTCATGTTGCTTCTGATGTTATTGCAAACCCGCTATAGCCCGTTTTTTCTTGACCATCAAGAACGCATCATTATGGTGATTTTTATCGCCTTATTCGTGATGTCGACGCTGTCTACCTTGTTACAAAGTGGCCTTGTTGTCACGATTGTTGGTCTAAAAAATGAGTTGGCGATTGGGCTTGTGCTCTTTTGTCTATTGTTGGGTTTTTGTCGTGAGTCGCAGATTTACCGACTGACGCAATCGCTGTACTGGATTTTCTATGCCCAATTCCCCGTGATGCTTTATCAGCTATTGGTGGTGGTGCCTCAGCGAGTGGCCATCAAAGGGGAATTTGAAATGTGGGATTCTGTGGTAGGGACTTTTGGTGGTGATCCGATGGGAGGCGGAAATACTGCGGCGCTTGGCCTTTTCTGCTTGTTGATCATGTTGCTGAAAGTGTCTGAATACAAACATGGTGTAGCGAGTAAATTCAGTACGGCGCTGCATGTTACGGCCGCTTTTGCCCTGTGCGTACTTGGTGAAGTGAAATTTGTGATTTTGATTGCGCCGATGTTGCTTGCTTTTGTTTGGTTTGTCCCCAGCTTTATGCGAGGAATGAAACGCTACAATGCACAAATGGTATTGATGATGCTGGGAGGTATCATCGTCTTACTGTTTGTCGCAATCATGTTGTTAGCGGCTTCTTATGAATCTGCGTTGGATGCGGATGCGAGCAAAGGCTCCTTGACCATTTTTCTTGACTCACTGGAATATATCTTTGATCCGAACTACATCATGGACAATGGTGAGTTAGGGCGGATGACGACCATTTTTTTCTGGTTGAATAACAGTGATTTATATGGCATTCCCAATCTATTGTTTGGCTACGGGTTAAACACGACGAACCATGGGAGCGCGGTGGCACCGGGGTTTCTTAATGAGGTGTTTAATGTACTGCTCGATTCGACCTCATTAAGTATGATGCTGTGGGAAATTGGTTTGATCGGGACTTGCCTATATCTACTGTTGATCGGCCTAGTGATTTGGGTCTCTATTCCGAAACCGGTGTTAGATGCCCAGCAATTGGACTGGGCTGATAAACGGCTGGTAGCCTATCAACCGGCTTACCTTGCTTTTGGATTAGCCGGATTGATGAGTATTCCTTACAGCCAAGTTTTGATGTTGGTTCCTATGATGCAATTTATGTTTTTCTTTTCGCTCGGGGCAGCTTTAGTTATTCGTAAGTCTGCCCTTGCTGCTAGAGAGTTCAGTTATGAATGAAATTCCCACTATCTCGGTCATTATAAAAACCTATAACGAAGAGCAGGGGATAGCAAAAACCATCGCCAGTATTCGTGATAGTTTAGCGACGTATCCTCATGAAATTCTGGTCGCAGATAGCTTATCGACGGATCAGACTCAACAGATTGCCCTCGATTTGGGGGTCACCGTCGTATCCTTGGTACATGCCGAAGAACGGTGTTGTGGGGTGGGGCACCAGTTGGGTTATCTGCACGCGCAAGGAGAATTTTTGTTATTGCTCGATGGGGATATGCAGCTGGCGCCTGGGTTTATTGAGCAAGGTATGACATTTTTACACACTCATCCCGATTATGCTGGCGTGGCTGGAATGGTAGAAATGGATGAGGCGGTCAGTTATGAGTTTAAATCACGTAAGCAGCGGCTGCACCAGATCTACCCTTTAGGCGATTGTCACCATCTTGCGGGTGGTGGTTTGTACCGTAAGTCAGCAATTGATCAATTAGGCTATTTAACCAATCGCAACCTACATGCGTATGAAGAAGCCGAACTCGGTATGCGTTTACAAAAAGCGGGGTTTAAACTACACCGTTTAGGCGTCCCTTATTTTCATCACACCTCTTATGTGATGTCGACCTTTGCGTTGCTTAAACATCGTTGGCGAAGCCGTTATTTAGCAGCCTCAGGGGAGTTATTGCGCACCTCATGGGGGACAGCGCATTTTATGGATGCGGTTAACACCGTTAAAAATGAACTGATCTTTACGCTGTATCTATTGACCGTCGTTGTGTCCATGATTGCGTTACCGTGGATGTGGGTGGGGATAGCGTTTCTGCCACTGCTGGCTTTTTTTCTGCTCAAAGCGGTAAAAAATTGCTCTGTGCGCGATGCGCTACTCAGTATTGTGAATTTGTCGTTCTTTTCAGCGGGGATGGTGAGAGGGCTCTGTTCTACGCTTAAAAACCCTCGTCAAGCACCCGATAACCAAGTGATCAGAGGAAAAGAGTGATGAAAGTTCTGCTGGTGAATAAATTCTTTTTTATGAAAGGCGGGGCGGAAACGGTCTTTTTTCAAGAACGAGAAATGTTGCAACAAGCGGGTGTGGTTGTGGTGGATTTTTCGATGCAACATGAAAAAAATCTTCCTTCTGCTTACCATGACTTTTTTGTGCCGAATGTTGATTATTATCAAGGTCATGGGGTAGTGAGCAGTGTCAAAACCGCGGTAGATTTTATTCATAACCGAGAAGCGTGTCGTAAGCTACAAGCCTTGATCACCCAAGAGCAGCCAGATATTGTGCATTTTCACAATATTTACCATCAATTGACCCCCTCGATCATTAAGGTGGCGAAAAGCTTAGGCTGCAAAACCGTGTTGACGGCTCATGACACTAAAATTGCTTGTCCAAGCTACACCATGTATCGGGATAATCACACGTGTGAAGCGTGTTTACACGGTTCGGTTTGGAATGCCTGTCGTTACCGTTGTCAGCAAGGTTCACTATTCAAAAGCGCGTTATTGTCTCTGGAAGCCACCTATCAAAGGTGGGCAAAGAACTATCAGGCTTTAGATGTGATTGTTTCCCCGAGTGAATTTCTGGCAAACCTGTTACGTCAAAAGCTCCCCAACAATCGTATTGATGTGATTGTTAATGGGATTGATGAACAAGTTGACCACCATGATATAACCGATCAAGGCTACTTTCTTTATCTCGGACGGTTAAGTCAGGAAAAAGGAGTGGCGACCCTTGCTAAGGCTTACCAGCATTCTGCGCAGGCTCTGCCTTTGAAAGTGGTGGGGGATGGACCGCTATTCGATGAACTGGTGGCCAACTACCACAATATTGATTTTCTTGGGTTTCAACGTGGTGAAGCGTTACACACGCTCATTAAGCATTCCACAGCCGTGATTGTGCCTTCTGAATGTTATGAGAACTGCTCCATGTCGGTATTGGAAGCGATGGCTTATGGTAAACCCGTCATTGGTGCCAATATTGGGGGGATTCCTGAGCAAGTACGAGATGGCATTGAAGGGCGCTTATTTACGGCTGGTGATCCTCATTCGCTGGCTGAGGTAATGGACAGCGTAGCGGATAACAAAGAGCAAGTGATTGATATGGGATACAAGGCGCGTCAACGCTTATTAAATAAATATTCGTTGACTCAGCATCAAGCCAGTTTGATGAACCTCTATCAACAGTTACTCAGTGAGGTGAATCCCGTATGAAAATTACTGTATTAGGAACACGAGGCATTCCGGATGTGCTGGGTGGTGTCGAAACGCATTGCCAACATTTGTATCCCGAATTGGTGAAACAGTTTGGCGTCGAGGTATGTGTGATTGCTCGCTCTCCTTATGTCGAATATCAACACTCGAATTATCAAGGTGTGGTGACGAAATCGATTTGGGCACCCAAGAAAAAATCTTTAGAGGCTATTGTACATTCCACTTTAGCGGCTTTATCGACCTTATTTGATGGTTCACAAGTGGTGCATGTGCACGCTATCGGACCGGGGTTGGTGGTGCCGCTGTTGCGTCTACTGGGTAAGAAAGTGGTGTTTACCCACCACGGTCCTGATTATGATCGCCAAAAATGGGGTGGTGTCGCCAAGAAAGTATTAATGCTGGGGGAAAAGTTTGCGGCTAAGTGGGCCAATGAAGTCATCGTTATTTCAGAAGTGATCAATCGTATTTTGCAAGAAAAGTATCAGCGCTATGATGCTAACTTGATCTATAACGGCGTGCTTCCCGCCCCCCCTTTAAACGATACCATTCTTCATCAAGTACTGAGTAAGTATTCGCTTACCGCACAGCATTATCTGGTGGCGGTCGGGCGGTTTGTTGAAGAGAAAGGGTTTCACGATCTCATTGATGCGTACCAGCAATCTGGGGTCACTTTACCTTTAGTATTGGTGGGTGATACGGATCATGAAACGCCTTATAGCCAAGCTCTCAAACAGAAAGCTCAACAGACACCGGGCGTAATCATGACGGGTTTTTTAAAAGGGGATGAATTAAAGGTGGTTTTCTCTCAAGCTCGGTTATTTGTTATGCCTTCTTATCATGAAGGTTTACCGATTGCCTTGCTCGAAGCGATGTCATTTTCTCTTCCTGCTTTGGTCAGTGATATTCCTGCCAATACTGAAGTGGCGCTAAACCCTGAGTGTTATTTCCCAGTGGGAGATGTGGCGCGCTTGAGTGATAAGCTACAACAAGGCGTGGAAGCCGAACGGATCAATTATGATGTGTATTTACAAAAATATGATTGGAAGACCATTGCACAGCAGACAATGCAAGTGTATCGCAAGGCCTTGGAGCAGTAAGTGACGACTCGAAAAAAAGAACATCAATCCGTTAGCCAGTTTTATCAAATCTTAGATAAAACTGTGGCAGACAGTTTCAGTGATGATCAAAAACAGGCGATTGAGCAGGCGATCATCAGTAGTGGCTTGCATCATCGCCATGCCCTTGATGTGAGAAAAAGCTTACCTTGGTTTGGTAAGCGTTATTATTTGGTGTTACTGATGGGACGAGATCGTCGCCAGCAATTACGCAATCCAGAATCAAAAATAGCGAATTTTCTCATGACACTACTGATTTTAATCAGTGGTGTCACCGTGTTGGGCTTAGCGTTACTGGCGTTATATTTAATAAAATCTGCACTGGGTATCGATCTTTTTGATGATTTTTCGTTGGGTATCTGGGATTGGTTTAAAGGGTTAATGCAGTGAAAATCGCAACACCGGCATACAGAAAAAATGGCTTTAAAGCAGCCCTGAGTTTACTGCTACTCTTACCATTAACGGCGTGTCTGGCCGATAGAAAACAGGAATCCGATGCTTTCGTACCAGAGATCCCTGATTCTTTGAGTGAATCGATGATCCTGACTTACCCTGTCGCACTTGATGGCCCACTCCGTAACCCAGGTGTTGGGGTCGAGAGCTTCCATAATGGATGGGGAGAGACTTTAACTGAACAGCAATATCCGACGGAAGGTATTGACTATTATCGTTTTTACTGGGATGAGCTTGAACCTCAGGAAGGGCAATATAGGTTTGATACCATTGATCGTTTACTCACACAAAACCGAGCACACACACCACCGCGAATGGTTGCTTTGCGGTTTATGAGCGCCGCAACACCATCGAGTGGCAGTAAAATTTCTCAGTGGTTGATCAATAAAGGTATTCGAGGTCAATGGACGGGAGAGGGGAAAACCTTTATTCCGGATTTAGATGACTCTCTTTATCTAGAATATGTAGAAAAGCTATTGATGGCATTTGGGCAACGTTATGATGGTAATCCGAATTTGAGCCATGTGGATATTGGCATGGTTGGCTCATGGGGCGAATGGCATAACAGTAACTTTTCAGACTTAAAGCCATTGCACCAGCGCTATTCCAACGAAGAGCTGAATCGGTTAGTGGATTTGCATTTTGCGGCGTTTCCACAAACCCCGAAACTGATGTTAATCAGTGGGGGAGAAAGTTTAGTCTATGCGACGGGTAAAGGTGCGGGTTGGCGAGCAGATTGCTGGGGAGACTGGCACCATTTTTCGCAGCAATGGAGTCATATGACGCATGATTATCCTCATCGCTTAGCGCAAGCGACCGAGGACGATAGTCAATTTCCTGAACGCTGGAAATCGGCACCAGTGAGTTTAGAAACCTGTGGGAATATGAGTGAGTGGCAAAGTACTCAGCACTATAGCAAAGAGCAAGTCAAAGCCAGCTTAGATTGGGCGATTGAACAACATGCTTCAACACTCAACCTGAAGTCGTATCCGATCCCAAGTCAGTACCGAGATTTACTTGATGAAGCTTTGCTACATATAGGCTATCGGTTGCGAGTGGATTCACTCTTACATCAGTCAGAAGCCACTGCGGGGCATATGTTGAATCTACAAGTGCGTATGGTGAATGAAGGGAATGCTCCGCCTTATCAATCTTACTATTTGGCCTTTCGGTTAATGAACGATCAAAATGAAATGGCCTTTTTAGCTATTTCTAACCATGATGTGCTCAGTTGGTTGCCGGGAGAGCACATCACTAACAGCAGTTTTTCTCTGCCGGAGTCTTTGGAAGCAGGATACTACATGCTTGAGTTAGCCTTGGTGGATCGTCATGGCCGAGCCGCTATTAACTTAGCGAATGAAGGAAGAGAGCCATCCGGTTGGTATCGCTTATCTTCAGTAACTATTAATGAGGGATGATATGAGCGCGTAGTCGGTAACGCTGTAGCTTGAATTCAGAGCATGCTCATTTGTATACGTATGAGCGGGTCAAATGACCCGCTTTTTTACGCAAGAGCCATGGCCAGTAGAGTGATGGGGTGCAGGCTTTCTAGTTGAGTATTTTCTTCAATTTGCCATTTACAGGTCTCACAATCCGTCACCGCAAAATTTGCGTTGGAATGATTAATGGCACGAAATAAGTGATTGCCAATTTTCATCGAAACATCGTAGTTTTCCTCTTTAAACCCATAGGTTCCGGCCAGTCCACAGCATTCACTGTCTAACACCACCAGTTCCAACCCTGGGATCATGCGTAGCAATTCAATGGTAAATATCACATTACCACTTCGTTCTAAGTGGCAAGGGGTGTGATAAACCACTTTTAAATTAAGCGGTTTCATTTTTGGGGCATTGCCATTCATAAACTCTTTGAGCAAAAAGCGGGTGATATATTCAATGTCATTGACCACTTTACTGTTATCTACCCCAAGAACATGAGGATACTCTTGCTGAAGGGTGAATGAACAGGTGGAAGAGGTGGAAATGATTTTGGTGTGATACTCCTCAACGGCAGATTCAATATTTTTGATATTAAGTAGGGCATTTTTGCGCGCTTTATCGTGAAAACCGTTGGCAATTAAAGGTACGCCACAACATTTTTCATTTTCCAGCAATCGAACGCCGATATTCATGGCATTAAGCACTCGCACTAAATCTTTCCCTAATTGAGGGTGGTTATAGTTGACGTAACAGCCATGAAAATAAGTGACCTGACGTTGATAGAGCGGCTGGCGGGTGCAGTTTTGTTTAAACCAGCGGCGAAACGTACCGTGTGAATATTTGGGTAGCGCTTTATGATCGTGAACACCAATGGTTTTATGCATGATGGTTTTCACCACTGGCAAAGTGGTAGCGAAATTGACCACTGGTGCAAATGGTGTGGCAATGGAGCCAAATAGGTCGGTGTGGCTCAATACATAGTCACGGACGAGTTTGGGATTCAATGGTTTTTTGCCATATTTACCGCGCGCAACGGCGATCAGATCGCCGATTTTAACCCCTGAAGGACATGCAGTTTCACAGCGTTTGCAGTTGGTACAATATTTTAACGCGTCATCGTAGTATTCAGGGCTTTTAATGCGCAAACGTTCACCATCTGGACCGCACTGCTTGGGACCGGGATAGTCAGGGTTGGCTTTCGCCACCGGACAATAAACGGTGCATACGGTGCATTTAATGCATTGGTCAAAGCTGGTGTTTTGAGGTGCAGCTTGCGAAAAGGGTACGTTCATATCAGCGCCTCCTGAGTCGAATAAGCGGCAGAATCGGTTTTTAGCGCTTGCATAATGGCATAGTAAGCCGTGGCAATCGCCACACCACCCCCACTGCCTTCAAACACGGGATCGTAGCCAGAGAGCATCGAACCACAGCAATAAAGGTTTTTGATCGCTATGCCTTGTTGATAAGGGTTCAACTGCGTATTTGTCTGAACGCCAAAGGTCATAAATGGGTGAGGGGTAGGCGCAAAAAATTGCGAATGTCGCCATGATGAGCGTGGTTCTGAATAGGTGATCTCCAGCTCAAAGACCGGTTCAGAAATCTGTTGTTGTGAGGCTTTCAGCCCTTGGCTGAAATAACTGCCGGTCGCCATGATAAAGTGTTTCGCTTGAATCGGCATATCTCGTAAATTTTGGGTATAAATTTCGGTTAATTGGCCGTTGGAAAATGCTCCTTTCACCACTTTATCGCCTTTCAATTGAATACCACCAAGTTGAATAAAGGTGCGATTAAGGGTTTCTTCAATACGAATACCTAGCAGAGACGGGGGCATGGTGGGGACTTCATGAAAATGCAATTGCGTGGCTTCACGTAACTGATTCATCAAAATAAGCCCATCGCCATTGCCCATAATCGCCGGCAGAATCACCAAATCTTCCGGTGTTGCCAGCATCATTAATGTGCGGCAAAGATGATCCCATGCCTTTTCCTGTTTGAGAAAGCGGGCAATATCAATCGAGCGGAGTTCATTAGGATTACGCCGATACGCATTAAAACCGGGTAAGGTAATGGTTTTATGTTCAATGTGTGTATTGGCAAAATCAACGTGCTGGCGAAGATTATCCTGCAACATTTGTGGGTGAAAATCTCGGTAACCCTCAATGGTAATTACCACAATGCGCTTAAAGGGTAGAGGAGCATTATGCTGATAAACAAATGGCTGAGAAAGCCAAGTCGCCTTTAACGTTCCTAGCGGGGTGATGCGTTGATGATTGGCTCCCTCGGGTTGATGATACATAGGAAGCCCAGCATCGGTCATGATGTGTTGGAACCAATGAAGTCCTTCCATTAACGATGCTTGCCCCACAATGTTATAGGGGTGTTGGTCATTTTGTTGTTTCAGTTTATCCAGTGCGTCAAAAGGATGGGTAACGGCGCTGCCATCGGGTAATTTGGCTAATACATCAATCGAGCCGGAAGAGAAATGCAGAGCGCTTTGCCCTTGGTTGATCAGCAAAGTTTTCTTTCCCGCCTGTAAGCCACGAACGGCGGCGGTGTATCCCGCAATGCCGCCACCGATCACGACAATGTCATAGTGCATCATCCGTTATTCTCCTCATGATTATTTGGCTGTGGAAGATCGCCTGCACCCAATAGCCCATCATAAATCCAGTAGCTAAATTCGGCTTCCCGCAGAGCATCGCCCCAAAAAATCGGTTTGATGCCTTTCCAGCGTTCTTCAAGGAACTCAGTAAGTAACAGGCTGGATTGCTGTCCTGTAAAATGACCATATTCAGAAAATAAGGTCGCCGCTCGGTAGCTGCACAGTTCACCTTGACATGGCCCCATGCCGAGGCGAGTTCGACGGCGTAAATCTACTAAATTATTTACATCGAGATGTTTGATGGCATATTCAATTTCCCCGGCGGTCACCATTTCACATTCACAAATGATGGCTTGGTTTTTCATATCCTCTGATAAAAACTGTTTGGCTCTTTCACCGTGGCGATAGATAGCCGATTCATAAACGGGTTTGGCAATACTGGCGGTCTTTTTCACCTCTTTCGGGGTTTCATTTGAGCCAGGAAGCGGGCGAAGATGAGTTGTGCAAGGTTGTTGATTACCCAGTTTTTTTGCCACCAGATCCGTTGCCCATTCCGCCATTAATCGGTAGGTCATCAGTTTGCCACCCGTAATCGTGGTTAAGCCATTTAGGCCATCACGCTCTTGGTGGTCTAATAAAACAATGCCTCGGCTGATATTACGTCCGCTGCCGTCATCGTCAACGGAAACTAAAGGACGCACTCCAGCATAAGCGCGCAGTACGCGAGTGTTGGCCATGATAGGTGCCAGTTTTTCCCCCTCTTTGAGCAACACATCCACTTCTTTATCAGTGACATGTAAGTGATCAATTTGATCGTAGTCGATATGTTCAGAGGTGGTGCCGATAAGAGAGATGGTATCACCGGGCACTAAAATATCGGCATCAGAAGGTTTGCGGCAGCGATTGATGACAAGGTTATTAATTCGATAATCAAGAATGAGCAGAGAGCCTTTTGCTGGAAACATTTTGATATTCAAATCGGCGTATTCACAGATATTCTGCCCCCAAATTCCTGCCGCATTAATCACTTGTTTCGCATAAATTTCAAACGACTGATGGGTGCCCAGTTGCAAGCAATGTACACCTAAGATAGTGTCGCCCTGACGGATCAGCCCTGTGACGATTGTACGGTTAAGTATTTTCGCCCCGTGTTCTTTGGCATCCAATACATTCGATGCACAGAGACGAAAAGGATCTATCGTGCCATCCGGCACTTTAACGGCTCCCACCAATGCAGGGTTAACATTGGGTTCTAATGCTAACGCTTGCTTAGCGGTTAAACGTGACGTTTCAATACCAGCTTGAGTACAGGCCGTAATGAAACGCTCTTGGAAGGTTAAATCATCTTCCGGCAAGGTAATAAATAGGCCATTGGTCGCTTCTACACAGTGCTTGGCTATTTTTTTGAGAATCAGATTTTCTTGGATGCACTCTTTTGCTGATTCGGGATCAGTGACGGCATAACGAGCACCCGAATGGAGCAAGCCGTGATTTCGGCCTGTCGTACCCGATGCGATATCGTCTTTCTCGAGAAGAATACAGGGGATCCCACGTAATGCACAGTCGCGCATAATACCGGTTCCCGTTGCTCCACCACCGATGATGACCACGTCAGTTTCCATACGTTGTTTTGCTGTCATGACCGCTACCTTATTTATTGACTCTTCACTGGATCAATAGTGTGTCATTTTTCAACGTTTACGTTCGCTACATTGCTCACAAAAGCTCGAACGAAAACTTTTTTACCGAGTAAAGCTCATTCTTTTCCATTTTTTGATGAAATATACCAACAAATTTAGAGTGTGAAGGTGTGTTTAATAACATTTTAGTTACACATTGTTCTGATAAGCAGACCTAAGAATGGAAGAGTTTTCCCTGTTTTTAAACGATTACTTCACTATATAAAGCAAAGATAAAGAAGATTTCCGCTCATTGATTGTTTTTTTCTTCTTTAGGTAAGCCTTAATTAGCCTTTAATGGTGAAATGTTCTTTTGATTAGTCTATTTGATCAAAATACTGCGTCAATTAACAAAAAGCGAGTTTAAGGTTAACATTTTTGTGCTCGAACGCGCATTAATAATCTTTGTTTGTTTTCGATGAAGGAGTTCTATGGCAGATTGTGCTGCACACAAACAACGTGTAAACCAATAACGTGTAAATAAACACAAGGATTCATACTATGGCTCGAACAAAACAACAGACTCTTTTAGGAGAGTGTATCGCCGAGTTTATCGGTACGGGTTTGCTCATTTTCTTTGGTGTCGGCTGTGTTGCTGCCTTGGTTTTAACCAATGCACAATTTGGTCAATGGGAAATTAGTATCATTTGGGGGCTTGGCGTAGCGATTGCTATTTATTGTACCGCTGGTGTTTCTGGTGCCCATATTAACCCCGCCGTGACGATTGCCCTTGCCGCATTCCACGGCTTCAATAAAGCGAAAGTAATCCCTTACATCGTTGCACAACTATTCGGTGCTTTTTGTGCGGCGGCGTTAGTCTACAGTCTATACAGTAACCTTTTTGTTGATTACGAAATCGCTCACAGTTTCACTCGAAATAGCCAAGAAGCACTCGCCACTGCGGGGATATTTTCCACCTATTCTCATGCCTCGATCTCCTTTTCTGGGGCGATGGCGGTTGAATTTGTGATTACTGCGGTATTGATGTTTGGCATTTTAGCTTTGGGTGATGAAAATAATGGGGCACATCGTAATGCATTAAATCCACTATTAATTGGTGTATTGATTGCAATTATTGGGGGTTCGCTCGGCCCATTGACGGGCTTTGCGATGAACCCTGCACGGGACTTTGGACCTAAGCTCTTTGCTTACCTTGCTGGGTGGGATTATGCCTTAAGCGGTGCTAAAGAGATCCCCTACTTTATTGTACCTATCGTGGCTCCCATTGCTGGCGCTTGTTTTGGGGCTTGGGCCTATCCGAAATTTATTGCCGTTTACCTCCCGAAAGTGGGCACGGGATGTACGATTCCTAATCAGTGTGACAATGTTGAAGAAAGTGAACAAGCACACGTATAAACCCTACTTCATAATCATAGTTAATCGATTTTTCGAACGTGAAATAATAAGGAATACACCATGACTGAGCAAAAATACGTCGTTGCATTAGATCAAGGAACCACCAGTTCCCGAGCAGTAGTACTGGATCATGATGCGAACATTGTCAGCGTTTCTCAGCGTGAATTTACTCAAATTTATCCTCAAGCGGGTTGGGTTGAACATGATCCGATGGAAATTTATGCAACCCAAACTTCCACCTTAGTGGAAGTGCTTGGTAAATCCGGTATCCGAAGTGATGAAGTTGCTGCGATTGGGATTACTAACCAACGTGAAACAACGATTGTTTGGAATAAAGAAACCGGTAAACCGGTTTACAATGCAATTGTGTGGCAATGCCGTCGTACTGCTGAAATTTGTGAAGAACTCAAAGCACGAGAAGGGCTAGAAACTTACATTCGAGAAAATACCGGGCTGTTACTTGACCCTTATTTCTCAGGCACCAAAATAAAATGGATTCTTGATAATGTTCCTGGGGCTCGTGAAGATGCCGAAGCGGGTAAGTTATTGTTTGGAACGGTGGATACTTGGCTGGTTTGGAAAATGACTCAAGGCCGCGTTCATGTGACGGATTATACCAATGCTTCTCGTACTATGCTTTTTAATATCAATGAATTACATTGGGATGAGCAGATTTTAAAAGCATTTGATATACCACTGAGTATGATGCCAGAAGTGAGATCGTCCTCTGAGGTTTATGGGCAAACGAACATCGGGGGGAAAGGCGGAACTCGGATTCCGATTGCAGGGATTGCGGGCGATCAACAAGCGGCTTTATACGGTCAAATGTGTGTCCAAGCGGGTCAAGCAAAAAATACCTATGGTACAGGCTGTTTCTTACTCATGAATACTGGCCAAGAAAAAGTGACGTCCAAAAATGGCTTGCTCACAACACTGGCTTGTGGCCCGAAAGGGGAGCCTGCCTATGCGTTAGAAGGGGCGGTATTTATGGGCGGGGCGTCGATTCAGTGGTTACGAGATGAGTTGAAATTAATCTCAGATGCTCATGATTCAGAATACTTTGCCACCAAAGTAGATACCTCAAATGGTGTGTATGTTGTCCCTGCCTTTACTGGGCTTGGTGCTCCTTACTGGGATGCGTATGCCCGTGGAACCATTGTGGGTCTAACACGAGGGGTGAATGCTAACCACATCATCCGTGCAACGCTGGAAAGTATTGCTTATCAAACCCGTGATGTATTGGATGCGATGCAGGCCGATTCAGGCATTAAACTGGCCGCACTACGAGTCGATGGTGGTGCTGTGGCGAATAATTTCTTAATGCAGTTCCAGTCTGATGTGTTGGATACAGAAGTCCATCGCCCTAAAGTGACAGAAGTTACAGCACTGGGAGCGGCGTATTTAGCCGGTATTGCGGTCGGGTTCTGGGATGGATTAGAAGAACTGAAAAATAAAGCAGAAATTGATCGTTCATTTATGCCTCATCAAGACGAAGAGAAACGTCAACGTCGTTATCGAGGTTGGAAGCGTGCAGTGAAATGTGCTCAGTCATGGGCAGCATTGCATACTGAAGAAGATTAGTAGAGAACGGTCTTTATTGAGTCCAATGCCCGGCAGAGTGTCGGGCATTTTATGTTAGAAAGAAAAACGCTTGGGGAAGGTTAGGCGGCGCTTTGTACGCCTTCAGTCTTTTTTGCCTGTTGCATCTTCACTAAAAAGTAGACGTTAACACAAGCGATAAAAGCATTGGTTGCCACAACGGGTAACGCATCAATCATCAAACCATAAGCAACAAATAAGCTACAGCCAATAAAATTCAGTATTCTTAGTTTTACAATGTCTTTCATGGTGAGTGAAATTGCGACCATAATTGAGGCAGCGTAGCCCATGATTTCAATCATATTCATATCCATTATTGTATCCTCTTGCTGTTGGCCCAAGCCGGGTCAGTAGCGGCACGCTGTTTTTCATCATGAAAATGGACAAAGCCTTACCGAAAATGGCTGGATTAACTTTTCTAATGAAAACTATAACAACGGTTAATCTGTGATGAAACCCTCAAAAAGAGCTTCGGAGAAGGTTAGCGATTACGCAAACGATTAACGCTAATAATAAATTTGTTATTACGTTATCTGTTGAACGGCTTGGGTACCTCAGTATTCAAAAAAGAAAGTCCGCTTATCGCGGACTTTGCATGAATAGATGAGTTACTCCATGGTCGGAATTACTTTTTCCCGCCTTGAGTCATCAGCTTATCTTGCTCTGTAAGTTCACGGATGCGACGGCTAATTTCACGGCGCTCTTTAGAAATTTCAGCACTTTTAATAATATGGTCATCCACACGATCTTCATAATCTGACTTCATGTTTTTGACAATTTCAATGATCTCCGCTTGAGTCATATCTGGTTTGATGTAGTCCACTAAGTTTTCTAGTAGATCAACACGTTTACGGTTATCACGAACTTTCTTTTCGTTATCAAGCAGTTCACGTTTTAGTTTGTTTTTACGACGAGCTAGGCTCACAATTTCAAATACGCTGTTCATAGGTCCCTTTTCCTATCATGAATGCCACTACCAGAGATTAAAGCACATCGTTAAGGCGCATAACAGACCTAAGATCAAACCTCATTGCATCTTGCTGAATAAATCACCAGAATGTGTGGTTTTTGATGGCCTTAGATACATACCGCTAGTGTACATCAATAAAAAGGCGCTATATCATGTATTCAACGACGAATGAAACAACCATTTAATTATGTCACACTCAGAAATTGTTGTTCCGACATCGACATCAAAAGAGAAGTCTTCCTTTACTGTGCAACAACAGAAACTTCGCCAAGCCTATTTGTATGAACGGCAAAATCTTGCCCTGCTTGAAATCGAATTAAACCGTTCTAAGGTGGTGGTGATGGATGAGCATGGTCGATTCCTTCGTTTGGTTTTCGTATTAGAGCACTAGGGTGATATAGGCGGATCACCGAGGTAACTCGGCGCTTGGTGAAATAGACGCTATCTCAGATAACAATAAGGAAATGCAGATGCATAATGAATTGTCCCATTTAGAAGCGAGAGTGATTGGCTGCTTAATTGAAAAAGCAGTAACAACGCCTGATCATTATCCACTTACTCTCAACAGTTTAACGACGGCCTGTAATCAAAAAAGTAACCGTGAGCCTGTTCTTTCATTATCTGAAGCGGAAGTGCAAGACACGGTTGAAGCCTTAATTGCCCGCCGTTTAGTCAGTGATGAAAGCAGCTTTAACAGTCGAACGCGTAAATATCAGCATCGTTTCTGCAATACCGAGTTTGGCGATTTAAAATTGAATGAACAAGAGTTGGCTTTAGTGTGCTGTTTATTGTTACGTGGCCCTCAAACCCCGGGGGAATTAAGAACACGCACGAATCGTTTGTGTAGTTTTAGTGATGTCAAACAAGCCGAAGCTGTCCTTGAAGCCTTAGTAGAACGAGAATTAGTGGTGAAATTACCACGAGAGCCTGGCAAGCGAGAGTCCCGATATCACCACCTATTTTGTGGCGCGGTTGATCTTACCCACTTTGCCACCAGCCCCTCTTCTGAATCCGCCACTACTCAAATCGAAGCATTAGAGTTAGAAGTTGCAGCCTTACGTGAAGAGGTCGCTGAACTGCGAACTCTGCTTGAGCAATCTCGATAAGTGATATGACTGGCTCTTTTTCTTCTCGTTCGCACTGGTGGGTATATCTCATTCGTACTTCAGGAAATGCGCTGTATTGCGGTATTACAACCAATACTCAGCGGCGTTTCCAGCAACACCAACGTGGGCAGGGGGCTAAGGCATTAAGAGGTAAGGGGCCGCTAACGTTGGTATGGCAATATGCAGTTGGCTCGGATAAAAGCCAAGCGTTAAAATTGGAGTATCGTATTAAGCGCCTGAGCAAAGAGAAAAAAGAGAGCCTTGTTGCGGGAACGAGCGCTCTGTCTGAATTTCCTTGGGGAGCGATAGTCTCATCCCACTTACCGAGTGAGACGAGACTTCCTCACGACAGCGATTCCTGTTAACCCTTTATTTTTATCGACTAACGGCTATGACTGGAGAGGAACTTTACGATATTCGGTGCTGAGACAAACTCAGGATTTGAGCTCGTAAGTCATCCGTCATTTCTATCATGGAAGCGTATTTTATGCCCACAAGGTAGCCTTTATCTTTGCGACGTAGGCTAACGACATGGCTGGCTAAATCTTGTGGCAGCCAACTATCGAGTGCAGAAGAGAGGGAAACGGAATGGTTTAGCTGCAACTCATTTTCCCCTTCGATAAACACCCCACAACCAGAGACAGAAAAATCGACCAAAGTACCCGTGAAGTTTTTCTCAAAGTGATTATTGTGTTCCGTTAATGTCACAGGAAGTGAAATTTTGTATCTCTCATGCTCTCGGATGGCTTTGCTGGCAAAGTGTTTAGGGTAGCGGATAAAAAGCAGGTTAAAAGGGGTGGATATAACCTGATAGATAGAACTTCGAAAAGCAATAATATGCCCAAGTTCAGTATCGCTCATGCCTCTGATCACAATGGGTACATTAGAGAGTTTTCGCATGACTAAGCTTTCATAGGTTTTAATCGGCATATCTAATAGTAAAAATTGTGTCGCTTTAAAACCAACGAGGGTCGTCGAAAAAGTGAGACTATCTTGTGGACCAAATTGAATACTGGCAGAGATTTTCATACCCGGTTGTAGGTAATTACCCAATTTCTCACATGGGATAGATCCCGAGGTTGTCATACTTTATCCTAACAAATAGAAAAACAGAATATCGCACACCTTGATGCAGGCCAATACGCTTTACCCAGTGAGGAATCACTGAAAGAGAATGTTTCTCGACAGCCTTAGCCGTTAAGGCGACATGACCGAGGGGAATACGCGAGTGCTTAAGTTTGTAAGGATAATATTATAGTACGAGTTCATGATTTACGGGCTACCACATGATGATTTACTGTGTAAGAAAATGGCTAAAATTGAAATCTTACACCCATACTTATCTGCGGGCCCCATAATCCAGCATTTCGAGCTTCAGCAGAAATGGTCATCTGTTGCGTGGAGTGAAAGCGCAGCCCTCCGATAAAAATCGAGTGATCTTCATTTCGTCCGACACGAAGGTGCCCTTCAATTTGGTTTGTTAACCAAACACGAGTACCGATGTTGAGTTCCATCATGACATCATTTTTATTACCTTCATCATCACTTCCACGGACGCTGTGGATGAGCATCTGACCATAGATATCAGCAAATGGGTTAACTGGCCCATTAAATCCAATGCCCCCAGCGGCATCCCAATCACCTTCGAAACGAGAATCAATGCGAGCGATAAGGTGTGAGTTTTCGGTGAAGTAAGTATTGAACTCTGCCCCCATAGATTCAGGGCTTAAGGCGGTCCGAACTTCAAAAAAGTTATAGTTAAAATTGTTTGCTGAAGCGGTGGTAGGTAGCAGTGTCGCCAAGAGTAAAGTGCCGAATAAAGACGTTTTTTTGAGCATAGTCATTCATCCTAAAAAGAGGAAAGCGTAAAGATACAACAATGCTATGCGAATTTCAGGCCATTTGTGCAAATTATTTCATCTTCTGACAAACTTTTGTTGTTAAAATAAGTACGATAGAAGAAATTGAATAATATTTGGTCGCTGTGCTGTGCGATCACATTTTTTGTCATACTAATGAGAAGTAAAGGGGTTGGCCGTTACTCATGAAAAAAAGATTTTATCTATTGGGCATGCTTTTCATTAGCCCGATACTTTGGGCGCAAGAAACGCTCCATATTTATGCGGCCTCCTCAATGACTAACGCCGTCAATGAACTGATTCATCTTTATCAATCTCAGCATGAGGTTAAAGTCATTGCGGTATTTGGGGGCTCGTCCTCTTTAGCCCGACAAATTGAACATGGTGCCCCAGCAGATGTCTTTCTTTCGGCTAATGATGAGTGGGTCATGTACCTTGTAAATAAGAAAAAGCTTAAAGAAGAGCACGTGATGTTACTGGCGACGAGCCATCTTGTTCTTATTCAGCCTGCCCACGCCGCACAACCTTCGTTTGATATTACGAATGGCCAAGCGTGGCTTCAACGGTTAAACGGGGGACGTCTGGCGGTTGGTAATACTGAAGCGGTTCCGATTGGTATCTATTCTAAAGAGGTACTGACGTCATTGGGTGTGTGGGATACAGTACGGTCACGGTTAGCACAAACGAATAATGTGCGTTTAGCATTAGCTTTGGTTGAGCGGGGAGAAGCGCCATTAGGAATGGTCTATAACACGGATGCTTTAACCAGTCGCAAAGTCTCGATTGTGACGGAGTTTGACTCCTCGTTACATTCGCCTATTCATTATCCACTCGCGCAGTTGAATGATAAGTCGAGCACGGTTTCCTTGATCAACTTTCTTACTTCTTCACAAACGAAGTCAATTCTAGCCACTTATGGTTTTAACACGGATATAGAGAATGAAACACTGGCTCAGTGATTATGAGTGGATGGCTTTACAACTGAGCCTAAAGGTCGCCGGTTATACGGTATTATGGTTATTGCCCATCGCCCTGTTTTTAGCTTGGTTGCTCGCTCGTAAAACGTTTGTGGGTAAAACGCTGTTAGACAGTCTGGTTCATCTTCCATTAGTGTTACCACCCATCGTGGTGGGTTACCTCTTATTGATTTCAATGGGCAGTCAAGGCGTGATTGGTCAATGGTTAGCGTCTTGGTTTGGTTTTTCATTTAGTTTTAGTTGGCGCGGCGCGGTATTGGCCTGTTTTGTGATTGCTCTGCCATTAATGGTCAGAGCGATTCGTTTGAGTATCGAAAATGTTGATCCTAAGTTGGAACAAGCGGCGAGAACCTTGGGGGCTTCTCCATTAAAAGTGTTTTTTACCATCACCTTACCCTTAATCTTTCCGGGGATCATTACCGGAACCATGCTTTCTTTTGCACGTAGTTTAGGTGAGTTTGGAGCCACCATTAGTTTTGTTTCTAATATCCCTGGAGAGACGCAAACCTTACCTTTAGCCATGTATAATTTCTTAGAAACACCAGGGGCTGAGATGGAAGCTGCTCGCTTATGTATCATTTCTATCGTGATTGCTTTGCTGTCCCTGTTTATTTCAGAATGGGTTAATCGACGTATGCAACGCCGTTTAGGAGTGAATGGTTGATGGCTTCCTTATCTGTTCGAGTCAATAAGCAGCTCGGTGATATGGCGCTGAGTGTTAACCTGCATTTGCCTGCTACCGGCATTACGGCTATTTTTGGTCGTTCAGGCTCAGGTAAAACGTCATTGATTAATCTTATCAGTGGGTTGATAACCCCTGATAGCGGGCAAGTTCGGCTTCCTCACCGAGTGTTATTCCATGATCAAGACAAGGTCAGTGTACCCGTTGAAAAACGGAAAATTGGGTATGTTTTTCAAGAAGCACGATTATTTCCACATTATCGAGTGCATGGCAATCTCACCTATGGCATTACCGAAAAAGATACGGACTATTTCAATCAAATTGTTCAACTACTGGCGTTAGAGCCCTTGCTAGCGCGTTATCCACATACGCTATCGGGGGGGGAAAAACAGCGAGTCTCTATTGGGCGAGCGTTACTGACGAAGCCAGATTTACTCTTGATGGATGAGCCACTCGCATCCCTTGACCTACCGAGGAAAAGGGAGGTAATGCCTTTTCTTGAGCAGTTAGCTCAAACCGTGAATATTCCTGTATTATACGTGACCCACAGTATGAACGAGGTCTTACGATTGGCTGATCATCTGGTGGTGTTGGAGAACGGAAAAACATTAATCTCTGGGCCGATAGAGCAAGTCTGGTCATCTTCGGTGATGAGACCTTGGCAATCTTTTAGTGAGCAAAGCACGCTATTGTCTGGTTATATTGCTCAACATCAAACCCATTATGGGCTTAGCTACATTCGGTTAACTGAGCTGGTGGGCGTATGGGTACAACAGATAGACGGTGATCTTCATCTTCCCATCCGTTTGAAGATACGAGCGACCGATGTGTCGGTGACATTGGAAAAACCGCAAAAAACCTCTATCCGTAATATTTTACCCGCGAAGGTGATTAAAATTGAACATTTACAGCAGGGAGAAAATCGAAAGAGTATTGCTTTGCAGTTGGCACTGGACGAAGGCTGCTTCTTGTGGTCAACCATTACTGAGTGGGCGTTGGAAGAACTGAAATTGTCGGTGGGTACTCCTGTTTATGCCCAAATCAAAGGGGTGAGTATTGCTCAACGCGATATCGCTCTGAGTCATCATTAGCCATTATTTATAAAAACTTTAAGAATTGTAATCCAGATGTCATTAAATAAAACAGCGGTTGATACCAGCAGTACAAAGCCGCATCCTTTTCGTCAATTTGTTATCAAGCCATGCTCTTTTATAGCGACTGGCTTTTTTTCTCTTGGAGCGGTTCAGGCTCAAACCCATGCAGAGCAAGAGTGGGGCATTGCGGCGATGTCTCGTATCGCATCTATCCCTTTTAATACGGCGGTGGGAGACTCCCACGTCGCCACCTTTGTTCCCATGATGTATTTTCAGAATGAAACCCTCTTTATTGATGGGTTAGAGGGTGGGGTATATCTTTACAATCCCACAGATTCAGCATTTAAAATCAGTGCTCTTACTCGTTTACGTTTTGTTGATATTCCTAAGTCGATACAAAATTCTATCGAAGGGGATTCTGCGGATTTTGGGGTTCAAGTCCGCTATCAGTATGATGATGTTTGGCATTTTGACGCTGAAATTATGAGTGACGATCAATTTCATTTTCATGGAAATATTCGTGCTACCGCCGAGTATGAGATCGGTGATTTAGCGTTATCGTCCAGTGTGAATATCAGATATAAAGAGGCGGATTTTAATAGTACTTATTATTCGTTTGAGCAGCTTGGTGGCGAGTCCATTGGGGCGGGTGTTGATCTGAAAGTGGGGATTGATGCTCGTTACCATGTTATCTCCAATTTCTATTTGTTGGGTTCGACAAGTATGACGCGTTTAGATAACAATGCTTATTACAGCTCGGCGGTGAATGATCGCTACCAAGGCGAAATCTCGGTTGGTTTTGGTTTTTTCAATGACAAAACGAAACCGTTGAAGCAAGCATTGACGAATAAACGTTACCTTCGTTTTGCTCATGGCTGGGCAACGCCAGCGAATATTGGTGAAATTATTAATTTTGAAGGAGAGAAAGACCCATATAATAATCAGCTCAGCTCAGTATTTTACGGCCACCCTTTAACGGATGAAGTGTTTGGTTTTCCTGTCGATCTTTATTTTACCTCAGGGATTGCTCACCATTGGTCATCCAGTGTTCAATCTGCCAGTACAGAATGGATTGCCGCGATTAAAGCTTATTATACCTTCAATTGGCCAACCACATGGCGTTTTGGTTTTGCTGAGGGGATGTCTTACGTTGATAATATTACTTATATTGAGCAGACTGAAATGGATGAGAAAGGTTATACGCCAAGCCATCTGCTTAACTATCTTGATTTCTCCGTCGATGTGAACGTTGGGGATTTGATGAACCGTCGAGACTTTAAACATGTTTGGGTCGGCTACTCTTTACATCATCGTTCGGCAATTTTTGAAAAATCTTCGCAGTACGGACGTATTAAAGGCGGAAGCAACTATAATACCGTCTATCTTCAGTTTGATTTTTAACTGCTTTATCATCAATGCAATGAAGCCTCCCTGGCGGCCGTTAGTATACGATGTTGGGGAGAACTTATACATGCATGTCGAGTAGGCTACCGAGCATGGCCTGCTCACGTTGAATGACAGTTGCTCCTACCTTATGGTATTGCTGGGCTTGGTTCAGTTTGAGTAAAGCGTGATGGGTGTTTGTTTTGGGGGATGATTTTTCTGAATCGGGTTTATTTTCAACCTGATTAAAGTCGAACGCACTGGATGGTTGATTCTTTTGAGGCGTTTTTTGTTGAAGATCAAGCGCAGCTTCTTCTGCCATCTTTGATGATTGCTGAAGAATGGGATAACCAGAAGAAACGGCTGAAATAGACATGACTTTCCCCCTTAATGCTTAAATAAGCTTATGCTTAGGTCGATGAAAGCGCAAGTGTTGAGGAAAATAGCAAGGCGCTCTTCCTTCCTTTCTTTCTTTCTTTCTTCCTCCTTGGTCAATAGCACTTATTCGCTTTTCTGAACGGTGAGCGGTTAATTTAGTTTACACGTACAGCAAATTTGCTGGCGAGAGAGTGTAATTCCGGTAGCATGCGAAAAATAAGGTGTAGCTGTTGCAGTACCATGCGTGCAGAACCGTCATCTTCTTCTCTCCATTCTGCTAATCGTTTTTCTAGCCCTGCATCATCAATGCTGCTGGTATCACATTCATCACAGTGGGTAAATAATTGCTGATAAAGTACCTCTAAATGCTGGTGAATCACTCGATGTGAATCAAGCACCAGTTGATGAACATGTTCATCATCAATTCTCGTCCGATGCGCACCTAATGCGGAAATATAGCTTAATAACGCATGGTTAAGCGTTAAAAACCGAAAGCTCTCATCGGTAGCTGTTCGGTATTTGCCGGGCTCCGCTAACATGTTACTTACGGCCGCGGAAAGGGCGGCATCTTGGTTATGGGCATCACGTCTTGCAATTCGGTAGCTTAGGTTGTCTTTTTTGCCGACTCGATATTGGCCAATGATTTGTGCTAAATAGTGCTTGTTGGCTTCAATGGCTTCGGCCATGACTTTATGGAGCCGTTTAGATTGCCAGTCAGGTAAAATCAAAATGACGGCAGCCACAGCTAAAATACAGCCAATTAAGGTATCGGCGAGGCGAGGTAATACCACGGCATAGCCTTCTCCCAATTGGTTAAAGCAGAAAAGAACCAATAAAGTGATAAAGCCCGTCGCATAGCTATAGTTGTTAAGACGAAAAGCAAAAAACATGACTCCAGAGATAACAATAAAGACCAGTTGGCTCTCTTGTGACGGAAATAAGGTTAATAAGGGAACGCCAATCAAGAGCCCGGCGAGAGTCCCGATAACTCGTGAGACAAGTTTTTGCCGCGTGGCTGCGTAGTTTGGCTGACAGACGAATAGGGTGGTCAGCAGTATCCAGTAACCTCGTTCTAACCCTAAACCTTGTAAAATGGCATATCCTGTTGTCAGCGCAATGGACATACGGACCGCATGACGAAAGAGCAATGAGTCTGGTGTGAGGTTCGCTTTTAATCGCTGCCACATGGATTTTAGTGAATGCGCTTCAGTGTCATGCAGAACATCATCTTCCGATTTATGAACATCAGGGTTACTTACGTTGTTTAACTGTTTTTCAACAGTAGCTAAATTATTGAATAAATACCCTAACTGAGCTAATAAACGTTTCCATTCTGGGCGTTGTTGTTCTTGTAAATAAGTTAATGATAGTAATAATTCATCTAACGCAAGAATAGAGTCACCGCGGTGCTGATAAGGAAGCCCCAAGCGAATGGATAGTGCAATATCACGACAAGCTTGAGCTTGAGCGTGCAGCAAGTGCTTAAATCGAAAGAGGACATCGGTGCGGCCAAAATGTTCAGCAAGTTCTTGATATCGATAGTGGCTTGAACTGGCGCGTTCATGAATGTCTTGAGCTAAGAAATATAAGCTTAAGAAACGGTCACTCGCGCTGTCAACATGCCCGCGCTTGGCCCGAGTCAGTAAGGTGGCTTTACATTGGTTTAGGGCATTGACAGTCGCTGCATTTAAATTAGCTTCAGCAATTCGATAGGGCTGAGGCACTAAATTTGAGACGGGATAAAAGAGTTGTGACTTAGCATCAAGATACTGGCCTAGTTGGAGAAATACGGTTGCTAAACTTTGTTGCACGGGTTGCATTGGCCAAAATGCGTACCACAGCATAGATAAGAAATAATACCAAGCACTGCCACTCAGCAGTAAAAGGGGTTGAAACCAGATATTGGTGCTTTGATGGGCTCCCAGCATGGTATAGATGGCAATGAGCAGAGATGCGAAGGCGATGCTGGCATAACGAGCTCCTATTGCACCCAACATAATAAAAATAAAGGTTGAACTAAATAGCCCAATGGCAAAGAGTAAGGGCATTTTGAAGAGGATTTCGATAGAAAAAGCAGCAATGGCAAAGCAAACAAGGGTGAGCATTATAGACTTTAGGCGCCCCGTGAAGCGGTCATCACGTTCAGCAAGCGCTGCGGCAATGACTCCTAAAATCAGCGGCGTGATCCACGTATTTAAGTTGTAGTGCCATGCGGGAATGACCACGCCTAATAAAGTGATCAGGATCAGCAGGCTATAATTGATGGTTTTATTCGCCCAATAGAGCCGGATTTGATTGAGTCTTTTCACGGTTGCCGTCAATGCCAGAAAGAAAACGCTGAGTGTAACAGATCTTTGATCTAAGAGCCTGATCGAAAATAAGAAAGTCATCAGTTACAGATGAAATATTGACATTAATTTTTCATTGCAATTGTGGTTTAGGTTATGATGCTCGACAGTGAAAACCATGGGGTCTCCAATATGCAGCTAAGTGCAAGCAAAACTGCACAATTTTTTATCGCTAATGAATACCATCACGTTGGTTTAGAAGACGAACGTCTGGTGTTGACCTCATTGCATAGTGAAGAGCGTATTCCTTTTACGGTGTGGAATGGACAGGTGAAAGTTCACCGAGGGTTGTTATGGGCAGAACTGCAATTTTTTGCTCATCCAGAACAGATGACCCAACGCTCATGGTTGGTGCAAGGGCTACCTTGGCCTCAAGCTCGCCAATTTGCGCATAAACTCGTGTCTGCATATCAGACATGGTTCAATCGCCAATGTGTTGAGTTATCGACACATCTGCCAGCTTGGCAACAGGCATTACATGAACTCGTCCATTTGCCGGCCTTTTTACCGCATTCTCGCGTTGAACAGTGGGTTAGCCAAGTGTTTAGTGACCTTACTAAAATGGGAATGAGTTTAGAAGAGGCCATTAACCATTTACCCCAAGCCATGGGCTCACTCACACCTTGGCTATTAGAGACCAATCAAACTTTATTGACTCGTAATCAGCATTGGTTAGAGGTTGAACGAAACAACTGGACGGTGCTTTTTTCTCAGTTGGAGTCTTCGCCGTTGAACTTATCTCAACAGCAAGCCGTATTGCTTAACGATGATCATAATTTAGTCTTGGCTGGCGCAGGTTCAGGTAAAACCAGTGTACTGACTGCTCGAGTGGCTTATTTATTACAGAGCCACCTTGCTCAAGCAGAAGAGATGTTACTGATTGCTTTTGGTAAAGAAGCCGCGAATGAGATGGCGCAACGCTTAAAAAATACCATTGGTTTAGCCGCAGACCATGTACGAGTTAATACGTTCCATCAACTGGGTTTGTACATTATTCACCAAGTGGAAGGGCAGGACGTCGCTCTCTCTCCGCTGGCTCTAGATGAGAAACAGAAGAAAGCTTGGTGTATGGATTGGCTTAAACGTCACTGGATGACACCCACGAATTTTAAACGATGGCAAAAGCACTTAATCCAATGGCCCATTGCTTACCTTGCAGGAGATGATGAACTAGGAAGCCACGTTGAAGACCCTAAGCTGATTGCGTGGTTGGAAAGGCAACTTGATCAACTCGCACAATTGGCGCTTGGTAAGAAAGCGATTCAACAGCAGCTCATCGATCATCCCGACTATCCTCGGCTAAACAGTGAGCTTGCATTATGTTGGCCATGTTTTCAAGCTTGGCAACAGATGCTAAAAGAAAGCCATCATATCGATTTTAATATGATGATTAGCCGAGCCGCTGAGTATGTACGTAAAGGTAAATTTACTGCGCCGTGGAAATATATCATGGTCGATGAGTATCAAGATATTTCGCCACAACGGTTAGAGTTAATACAAGCTTTGTGTGAGCAAAGGCCGGCCAGTCCGAATTTATTTGCGGTGGGAGATGATTGGCAATCTATTTATCAATTTGCTGGATCTGATGTGAATCTAACCACGGAGTTTTCGACTCGATTCCCTCATTCAACTCTTCATCACTTAGATATCACCTATCGGTTTAATGATCAGATAGGAGCTGTAGCGAATACCTTTGTGCAAAAAAATCCCCAGCAGCTACCGAAAACGCTCAACAGTTTTAAAACTCAAAAACAGCGAGCGGTGCACCTTTGTGCCAGTAATCAGGTTGAAAAAGTGTTGGATCAATTAAATCGTAAGGCCAATACGACGAAACGTGTTTTATTACTGGGACGTAATCATTATCATCGACCTGAGCACTTGTCCGATTGGCAACAGCGCTATTTATCTCTTAAGCTGGAATTTATGACTTGCCATGCCAGTAAAGGAAAAGAAGCGGATTACGTCATTATTCTGGCAGTAAATGAAGGGCAGTTCCCAGCGCGAGTGAAAAGCCTTCACCTGGATAGTGCGCTCAGCCAGCCAGAAAAAGCGTTTCCTTATGCAGAAGAACGTCGTTTATTCTATGTGGCAATGACCAGAGCAAAAGAAAAAGTCTGGGTAACTTACAGCGGCAATGGTTCTTGTTTTGTACAAGAGTTATTGGCCGATAATGACTATCCGGTTATCAAACAAAAGTAACCTTATGATGTATAAAGGAAGGAACCGATGAGTAAGGCCTTGATTTTAGTTGATGTACAAAATGATTTTTCGCCAGATGGAGCATTACCTGTTCCCGATGGTGACGCGATTGTTCCTGTTATTAATCTTTTGATGCCCCATTTTGACCATGTGATTGCGACTAAAGACTGGCACCCTGAAGGCCACGCTAGCTTTGCTTCTACACAAGGAAAACAGCCGGGAGAGAAGATACAGTTGTCTGATATTGAGCAGATACTTTGGCCTGATCACTGCGTACAAGAAACCTACGGAGCTGAGTTTATTACTGGGCTCAATCTCGATGCCATTGAACGTGTGATATATAAAGGAACTCACCCTGATATCGATAGCTATAGCGGCTTTTTTGATAATCAGCACGACCAATCCACAGGATTAGCGGACTATCTGCAAAAAATCGGGGTGACTGAACTGTATATCACGGGGTTAGCCACCGATTATTGCGTTAAATTCACCGCGTTAGATGCGCTTTCATTAGGCTTTAAAACATGGGTGATTCAAGATGCCTGCCGTGGCGTTAACCTTATTGATGGTGATGTTGAAGCGGCTTGGAGTGCGATGCAAGAAGCGGGTTGTCAGTTGACGGTATCATCATCCTTTTTACAAAAAGGGTATTAGTCAGTCACTAAAAAGCAGTGCTTTTTGAAAAAGGAAGCACTGCTTTTTTCCTACTTAAATTGGTAGGAGGATAAAGCTTCACTCTCTGCGTCGGACTTCGATCGGTAACCGATTTGAGGGCAAAAGTGTTTCAGCCAAGATTGGTTGAAAGCATGTTCATTAAGCGGTCTTTCGTCATTAACGGCTAACCGATTTTGTTGTTTGCTTAATCTCTTCGGAAATATGACGCAGACAGCGCCGAGCACTTGCACTGACTCCCGATAACTGATGGAATCCGTGGATAACACCTAAGTAACGTTCACAATACGCTTCAACGCCAGCATTGAGTAATTGTTTATAGCATTGCTCACCTTCATCTCTTAAAGGATCAAATTCAGCGGTAATAATGTAAGTTGCTGGCAGTCCTTCAAAATCTGCACACTCGAGTGGGTTTAGCTCTGGGTTTTGAGTAATCAATTCTTTTCCCATACCCGTCGTGTACATGGAAAATCCTGAAAGCAGCATATTCGCGGTAATCATGTAATCTGTACCGTTTTCGACGTAACTTTTAGATTTTCCGAAGGGATCCAGCATTGGGTAAATCAAAATTTGTTTTTGAGGAAGCCAGTTTTGGTTTTGTTTTAAACGCAAAGATGTCGTTAAGGCTAACTGACCACCAGCGCTATCCCCAACGAAATAAATCATGTTCGTATCGCCACCGTAAGTGCTACCTAGCTCCTTTATTGCAAGCACGGCATTGTACACATCGTCATGTGCTGCTGGATAACCATTTTCAGGCGCTAAACGATATTGAATACAAATAACGATACTGTTCGATAAACTGGCTATCTGTCTCAATTGCTGTTCGTGAGTTTTAAATCCTCCGCTAATGAAACAGCCACCATGGAAGTAGATGGTAATGGGTAAACCGGTTGTGTTACTTGGTTTGTAGACTTTTAGTGTCGCCCCGTTAAGATCATCAATGAATTCTTCAAACATCTCAGGGCTACTGCCAGATAAATCAGTACTAGATAGGTAACCCGCCCTTCTACTATCAATATCAAAAGTCGAAGGACATTGTTTTCCTTCTGCTATGAAGTTCTCGACTAACTCTTTGATTCCACGTTCTAATTGATTCAGCATGTACATCACCTATGAATACCAATTCTTTTTAAGAATTGTGCGATAAAGGTGTATATATGTACAGTTAAATCAGTATGGAATTGATAATAAGCCTTAGTCGTTCCATTCGTTTAATTAGGATAACTAACGTTCTAGGTGAGTCATCGGGTAAATTTGAATGGGGCATTTCAATTTAGCAATGGCAGCATGCCGGTTAGGCTGCTGCCATTTTAGTATGAGAGTTTAATACTTCTCATATGCACGTCACTCAAACACCTTTAGATAGGAATTAAGTGCGATCGGCAAGGTAAGCATGATAATCCGGGATTTCAATATCAACTTCTTGTCCCATCAAGATGGAATTAAATAAAAACTTTGCGGTTGCACGGTTAGTCGCTACAGGAATATTCCATACGCTGGCAATACGCAGTAGTGCTTTTACATCTGGATCATGGGGAACGGAGTTCAAGGGATCCCAGAAGAAGATCAATACATCAATCAGCCCTTCGGCAATTTTTGCACCAAGCTGCTGATCTCCTCCCATTGGGCCACTGATCATACTGGTGATTGGAAGCCCCGTTTCTTTCGTCAGCATGTGGCCTGTCGTGCCTGTCGCATACAATTCATGGTGTTGTAGTTTTTCTTTATTCTCTACCACCCAACGTAGCAGCTCACCTTTATAGTTATCGTGAGCGACTAGAGCAACATGCTTCTTTGCCGCCATGGTGCGTGTGGTCTTTTTCATAACAATCGTTCCTAATGTGTATTTGTTCTGCCTTTCATAACCAAAAGTATACGCTTATTCAATGACTTTGGGTGGAAACTCTAACTGAGATCTAAAACGAATAAATAAAATGATATTGAGGGAAGGACAGTTTAGGTTGGTATATAGAGCAGCGCTTTCGCGCCGCTCGGAAGAAAATTTAGACCAATGCTTGAGAAAGAATTTCTCGTGATTGCTGTAACGTAATAGCTTGATGCTCGCCAAGGGCAACCATGCCGTGTGCTTGCAGCTGATTAACAACCTTTTCCACCGCTTGTTCTGGTGTAACATTAGGGGCTGAGAAGTGTGTTTCAACGCCTAATTGATGGTAAAATGCTTCGATAGCATCAATCGTGCGAAGGGCGAGATCTTCTCCAGAGGGAAGGCCAAAAACATGTTGTCCCATTTGTTCCAATTTGGCTTTTTTCACCGCCAATTGGTTACGCAATAGAGAAGGCTGAACAATCGCAAGAGAACGTGCATGGTCAACATGCCATAATGCAGTCAATTCATGACCAATCATATGTGTCGCCCAGTCTTGTGGAACACCACTACCAATTAAACCATTCAGTGCTTGGTTTGCTGTCCACATTAAATTGGCGCGCCAAGCATCATTGTCTCGCTGCTCAAAATCACGACCAAGGACTAATAGGTTTTTCAATAATGCTTCAGCATATCCATCTTGAACCATGGCTTGAGTTGGCATCGTCAGATATTGTTCACAGGTATGAACCCACGCATCAACTAAGCCATTAATCAGTTGGCGCTCTGGGAGCGTTTTCATGACATCCGGGTCCATAACGGCAAATTGAGGTTGCACATGTGGTGATAAAAATGCCAGCTTGTCAGCGGTTTCTGCCTTGGTAATGACCGCCCCTGAGTTTGATTCAGAGCCTGTTGCTGGCAGCGTTAAAATCGCACCGATAGGTGTGGCATCCGTGACCGCATGTTTACCGAGCATAATATCCCAGCCATCACCGTCGTATTTAGCCGCTGCAGCAACATATTTTGAACCATCAATGACTGAACCACCGCCAACCGCAAGGATGAAGTCGATATTTTGTTCTTTAACAATAGCGACGGCTTTATCTAAGGTTTCTTTCGTTGGGTTCGCTTCTACGCCAGAAAATTCTAACCAAGTATGATTTTTTAATGCGTCAGCGACTTGATCATACACACCGTTGCGTTTAATTGAGCCGCCACCATAAATCACCAGCACTTTTTTATCTTGTGAAATGGCTTTTGTTATTGCCGAGATTTGTTGTTGACCAAAATAAATTCGAGTCGGATTAACATAAGTAAATTGCATTACTTTCACCTCTGATTGTAAGGATAACCACCAAAGAAGAGGCCTTAATTTTGGCTTACGATGGTGGGGTTACTGCGCTGATGAATGCATAATAATAGACTAATAGTCGTACTTATAGAGCAATTTCTGTAAATTTATTGCCTATTTCTACAATAGGTTAAGGGTAAGAATCATGATAACTCAAGAGGGGGCTATCGCCGCCATCACCGTTTAGCTGGGAGTATAAACGTCATTTTAACCAAACGCCCTGAGGGTGGTTACTTCGGGTGTGATCCTCATCGTTAGTGGCGTGGAATGGCCGACTGAATGGTGACCTTTGGTAGGGATGGTTAAAGAGGAAAGAGAAACTAAAAAGTTTACTCTTTTCGTCACCTTCTCCTTATCTGATAATCGTTCTCCCCTTATAGGCATTTTTTATATGCTTATATTTATTGCCCGTTTTGATTACGGGCAATTTTTTTGCTGATTTTATCATCAATAAGTTAGTGCTTGCTGCAAAATAACCCTGTGATCCTTGTTAGGTGGCAGGGGTAGTTTGCGAGTGATTCTTAAGTTTTACACTTTACTGAGTGCCAAATTACTGGGCTGTTCTACAGTAGTTTTACACAATTTTTAAGGCTGTCAGAGTAAGGACTGATGGCTTTAATAACGTGGAAACAACAACTTAAGGAAAATATCATGCGCTTAAAGCAAGTAACCGTACCTAAGAGTTTATTTACTCTTAGTACGCTCACCGCATCGTGTTTAATGGCGTTTAACAGCTATGCCGCCATGGATTGCGATGCACTAAACCCTTGGCAATCAGGGGCGGTGTATCACGGTGGTGATCAGGTTCAATATCAAGGTATCGCCTATCAAGCCAATTATTGGACACAAAATAATAACCCAGACCAATTTTCTGGCGATTATGCCCAGTGGCGGGTTCTTGATACTTGTGCAACAGGAGAAGTGAGCAATCTTGCTCCCACCATTTCGTTGACTTCGCCTTCCTCTACGATGTCCATTGTGGCTGACCAAGAAGTCACTCTGGCGGCGGAGGCTAGCGACAGTGACGGCGAGATTTCACGGGTTGATTTTCTAATCGATGGCATCGTTATGGCGCAGGTGACCCAAGTGCCTTATCATGCCACATGGCTGGCTGTTGCTGGTTCACATACGATCAGCGCCATCGCTTATGATGATAAAGATCTCGCCAGTGAAATCAGCAGTGTGACAATTAATGTAGAAGAGTCATCACTACCGGGAAATCAAGCGCCAACGGTTGACGTTGCTTTGTCTACCAGTACGGTTGAACAGGGTGAAAGGGTCACACTTTCGGCCACTGCTGATGATGCGGATGGACAAGTTGAAAAAGTGGAATTTTTTGTCGGAGGAAGTCTTGTTGCAAGCTTAACGGAAGCGCCTTATACGTATGATTATACCACCGAGCGTGCAGGGGCTTTGGCGGTATTTGCGAAAGCGACGGATGATAAAGGGGCAGTTTCTACTTCAGCCACGGTAACGTTGACGGTTAACCGTGCCCCTATCGCCAGTACCTGTCGGCCGGATGGACTATATCAAACCGAAGGCGTCAACGTTCCTTATTGTACGATTTACGATGATGATGGACGAGAAATGATGGCGGGTGGTCAACCCAGACGTGTGATTGGTTATTTCACCAGTTGGCGATCGAGTGATGATCCCCAAACCTCGTATTTAGTCAAAGACATCCCTTGGCAGCATCTCACCCACATTAACTACGCTTTTGTGAGTATTGGTTCTGATGGCAAAGTCAACATTGGTAATGTGACTGACCCAGAAAACCCAGCGGTAGGTAAAGAATGGGATGGGGTAGAGGTTGATCCTTCATTAGGGTTTAAAGGGCATTTTGGCGCATTGGCGACTTATAAGGAGCGTTATGGCGTTAAGACGCTGATCTCTATTGGTGGTTGGGCTGAAACGGGCGGCCATTTTGACGAACATGGAGAACGTGTGGCGGATGGTGGTTTCTATACCATGACAACCAATGCCGATGGCTCGATTAACCATCAAGCCATTTCCACTTTCGTTGATTCTGCCATTGAAATGATGCGTCAGTATCGCTTTGATGGACTCGACATTGACTATGAATATCCCACATCCATGTCCGGAGCGGGTAACCCAGACGATAAAGCCTTCGCTGAGTCTCGTCGTCCTTATTTGATGCGTTCTTACCATGAACTTATGCGAGTATTACGTGAACGGTTAGATGTTGCGAGTGAACAAGATGGGGTTCACTATATGCTCACCATTGCTGCGCCTTCCTCTGCCTATCTATTGCGTGGTATGGAAACGATGGAAGTCACTAAATATCTCGATTATGTCAATATCATGAGCTATGACTTGCATGGCGCTTGGAATGATCATGTTGGCCATAACGCCGCACTTTATGATACAGGCAAAGATTCAGAACTAGCACAATGGGGGGTTTATACGACCTCTCAATATGGCGGAATGGGTTACCTCAATACTGATTGGGCTTTCCACTACTTCCGTGGCTCAATGCCTGCGGGGCGTATTAATATTGGTGTGCCTTATTATACTCGAGGCTGGCAAGGAGTGACAGGCGGTGAAAATGGGCTTTGGGGACGGGCGGCATTGCCAAATCAAAGCGAATGCCCAGCTGGAACCGGGGAAGGTGAGAAAAATAATTGCGGATATGGTGCTACTGGCTTAGATAACATGTGGCATGACTTAGACGCGAATGGCAATGAAATGGGGGCCGGTTCTAACCCCATGTGGCATGCGAAAAACCTTGAAAAAGGCATTTGGGGATCCTACCTTGCCGCTTATGGGCTTAATCCTGACAATGCACCATGGGTTGGTCAATATCAGCGTCATTTTGATAGCGTAGCTATTGCGCCTTGGCTATGGAATGCAGATAAACGAGTATTCCTCTCTACAGAAGATAAACAGTCAATTGATATTAAAGCCGATTATGTAATCGACAAAGAGATTGGCGGTATTATGTTCTGGGAGCTAGCGGGTGACTACAACTGCTACATTCTTGATGAGCATGGTCAACGGGCCCAAGTCGATCTGTCAGAGCAAGCGTGTGCCAGCGGTAATGGTGAATATCATATGGGGAATACCATGACCAAAGCCATGTTCGATAAATTTAAGACGGCTACCCCTTACGGTAATCGGTTAGCGACTAAAGCCATACCGTTAGAAACGGTTGACATTCGTGTAGCGATTGATGGCTTTAAAGTGGGGGATCAGAACTACCCCATTAATCCGACATTAACCTTTACTAACCAGACAGGAGTTGATCTGCCGGGAGGTACTGAGTTCCAGTTCGATATTCCTGTTTCAGCGCCTGACAATGCGAAAGACCAATCAGGCGGCGGACTATCAGTGATCGCATCTGGCCATACTCGTGCTGATAATATTGGTGGGCTTGATGGCACCATGCATCGCGTTGCTTTCTCATTACCTGCATGGAAAGCCTTACCTGCGGGAGAGAGTTATGAGCTGGATATGGTTTATTATTTACCGATTTCCGGACCAGCAAACTATACCGTGCGTATTAATGGAGTGGAGTATGCCTTTAAATCAGAGCAGCCGGATCTGCCTCTTGCCGATCTTTCATCCGGAACCGGGGGAGGTAACCCAGGTGATGGTGGCGAAACTCAGCCAGGCACGGTCGTTCAATGGCAGCCGGGAGTGAGTCAAGTCGCTAATGGCACGACGGTGATCTATAACAATCAATGTTTCATTGCTCAAAATAGCCCTGGAGTGTGGGAGTCCCCAACCCAGAGCAATTGGTTCTGGAAGGAAGTGACTTGCCCATAAATGGGTAATGAGTCAAAGGCCGCGCTTAAGCACGGCCTTTTTTTGTAATATTACCGGCGTTGAAACTGATAATTTTCAGGTACGACCACAATTCCTTTCTCTGATACGGTAAAGCGCTGTTTATCTTCATTATGGTGTATACCGATATGAGTATTTGGCGGAATTTTTACATGTTTATCAACAATGCAGCGTGCTAACTGGCACCCAGAACCTACTTCAACACCGTCAAGCAAAATACTATCCATTACTGTCGCACCATCATCAATGTGCACACCAGAGGAAATGATGGAACGCTGCACGGAACCACCAGAATTAATCACGCCATTAGCGATGATGGAGTTAATAAAAATCCCTTCATTGCCTGTCGCAGAAGACACCGTTCTGGCTGGAGGCAATTGCGGTTCATAAGTACGAATTGCCCAATCTTGTTGATAAAGGTTCATCGGTGGTATGGGGTCGAGCAAATCCATATTGGCTTCATAAAAGGAATCTAAGGTGCCAACGTCGCGCCAGTAGCAGTCTTTGGCAACGCGGCCTTTTTCGCTACCAAAGGGATAGGCAAAAACCTGACCCGTTGGAATGAGTTTTGGAATAATATCCTTGCCAAAGTCATGACTAGAAGAATCTAAATCGGCGTCCTCAATCAGAGCTTGCTGCAGGGTTTCCATATTAAAAATATAGACACCCATAGAAGCTAAACTGCGATTGGGGGAGTGAGGAAGTGTCGCGGGTTCTTCCGGTTTTTCTACAAAATGGTGGATACAGTGGTGAGCGTCAGTCGAAAGGACACCAAAAGCTTGTGCCTCTTGTTGGCTTACTTCCATGCAAGCGATTGTGAGAATTGCGTTATTCTCAATATGCTCTTCAAGCATTGCCGCATAATCCATTCGGTAGATGTGGTCACCAGAGAGAACCACAACGTATTTCGCATCACTACGAGAAAGTAACCACATGTTGTGATAAAGCGCATCGGCGGTGCCTTCATACCATTTTCCACCTTTGCGCATTTGTGGTGGAATAGCGGTAATGTATTCGCCCAGTTCTGGATTGAAGATAGACCAGCCATCCCGAAGGTGTTTGTGAAGTGAATGAGATTTGTATTGGGTTAGCACTAAAATTCGACGTAATCCAGAATGCAGACAATTGGTCAGAGTAAAATCAATGATGCGATATTTACCACCAAAAGGAACGGCGGGTTTTGCTCGACCATCAGTGAGTGGCGATAATCGTGAGCCGATTCCTCCGGCTAGTACGATGGCTAGTGTCTCTTGCATCTGGCTTCTCCCTCTTTTTGTGCAATGTCGTGGTTACTCATCATGAAGTACAAGTTTCACGCCAAGTTGTCAGAATCTAAGTACAGTTTGTTTTATCCTGTTTGATATTAACTGGTTACAAGAAAAGCCAATTTGAACATATCGTCATGAAGGAGGTGAAGATGACGATTTGCACCAAATTGAAGCAAAATGACAGAAAGAATTGCACGCTATATAAGCAGTGTCGAGGAGAGAAAAATTAGCTGAGGAGTGAATGGGAATTTACAATGTAAATGCAAGGGCTGACTAGGTGTTAGTGGATAAATCAATAAGAGCCATCCTCACCGGTTTCTGATATCGGGTGATCCGTCATTCATGGTAAATAAAATTTAAAGTTCACTGTTTTCAAGCCGCTACAAAGGTAATCTTATGTCGTTGATAGAATATCATCATTGTAAGTTCTCTTTTATTTAGATATGGATAGCACCGTAATGAAAAAACTACTGATGATCTTTATTCTGTTGTTGGGTCTGGCGGGGGCTGGTGCGGGTTACTATCTGTTCTATTACAAACCCCATCAAGAACAAGCGCAGAAAGATAAAGATGCGTTGCAGAAGAAATCAGCTAGCGCCATTGAAGAGGGGGCGATCCCTCAGGCTGAAGAAACGAGTAGAGTCACCAAGCCTGAAGTGATGAATTATTATGTTGAGGCGGCAACCGTTGGTGTGCGTGAGCGGCCTGAAATGGATGCTTTTGTTCACCGTTTATTGTACCGAGGTGAGAAAGTTTATCTCTATGAAAAGACGCCAGAGTGGGGGCGTCTTTCGCCTTACTTTGTTTATCAAGAAGGGGGCCCTGAAGTCGC
Source organism: Vibrio cincinnatiensis DSM 19608 (assembly GCF_900167345.1). Classification (GTDB taxonomy): domain Bacteria; phylum Pseudomonadota; class Gammaproteobacteria; order Enterobacterales; family Vibrionaceae; genus Vibrio; species Vibrio cincinnatiensis. The sequence continues at coordinate 68,782 of NZ_FUXB01000017.1, forward strand.
GGAATGGATCCCATTACAAGGCCTTGCAGAACAAGCGCCTATCATTACTCCTGAAGAACGATATAAAACGGTATTAAGCTATATCTCGGATTCCGATGATTTACCGTTATTCGAGGAGATTTTTATTGAAAAGACAGATCAATTACTGACCGATGGCACTTGTGCTCCGCGCGATTTTAAAGAATTGGGGGGGTGGATGCGATCCGTCCGATATCAAGATAGTGACGTCTATTTTATTTACTGCGGAGGGTATAACCAGACCAATAAAATTTATTTGAATGTACAAAATGGGCATGTGTTCTATCAGTAGGCCCACCGTTCTCACGAAATTTTACTTGAGTACTTTTCTGCTCAGACCTACACTGGGCCATCCTATTTCTTATGGTTGTCTTATGTTGAGTCGTTGGGCGCGTTTATTTTGGTTCATGTTGTTTGCTGCTCTGCTACCTATGCAGGGTCAAACGGCTGCCTCTTATTCAGAGACTAACCAACAAATACTCAGCCAAGAGTGGCAACAAGCGGTTGTTTTCTCTCAGCGGTTACCTCTTGATTCTGAAATAGGAAACACCTCACTAGAGGTGGACTCATCCCCAACCACCGAAGCTCCTCGAATCGGGCAGCAGCAGGGTATTCTGTATTCTCCACGCTGGCTTATGAGTGAAATGCATTGGCAAGATGAGGATGATGCCGATGCTTACCGCTCTGGGCTAGCTATCATACCTTGTCTCAACGCATCATCATTAATGATGACGGTGGCATTATGGGCAGAGCTACCGTATCTACATTTCCACTCCGCTCATCGTCTTTCTGGTTGGAAAGAGACGAATGCCATGTATGTGGCGCTTAATAGTCAATTTTTTACGGCTTAATTTTCTCTATCAGTGACATTGTCACTCCTTAAGTGTTTTAACTCGGCGATAAGCCCGAGGAGAGAGTTATGCAGAAAAAAAGTAGTAAAGCATCCGCTCGTTTAATGAATCATTATCCGATGTGGAAGTACCTCATTCTTGTGATTTCGGTTGGTATTTTACTGTTAAGTGCAATCCCAACCTGGTATGGCGAACAGCCATCGATTCAAATTCAATATTCTCCGGCGAACCAACAACTGAATAATATTGTCAGCATTAACCATTTGCTCCAAGAGCAAGCCATTGAGGCGCAGGAGATCCGCCAAAAAGATAATACGCTAACGTTTGTTTTCAGGAATGAAACGGAGCAAGCTCAAGCGCGTCAAGTGTTGGACCCTATGGTAACCGAGGGCGAAAACATTACTTTTTCATACGTTTCTGTGGCACCAGACTGGTTGACTCGGTTAGGGCTTAATCCGATCAAATTGGGGTTAGACCTTCGTGGTGGGGTGCAGTTTCTCCTGAATGTTGATGTCGATAAGGCTTTCCAGGAGCAGCGTGATGCGCTGACGGATGAACTGCGCGATATGCTTCGTAGTGAATCGATTCGAGGAGCCAGTATTCAGCATCTCGGTAATGATGGGTTTACCGTATTGGTTAATTCGAGCGCTTCGCTTCGTCAGATCCACCAATATATAAAAGAAAATTATGCAGGTTGGGATGTTAAGCAAAGCTCAGATCAAATCGCGGTTCAACCGAGTAAACAAAATAAGCTTGAGTTTCAATCTGCCACTTTGCAGCAAAACTTAAAAATCATGCGGGATCGGATTGAAGAACTCGGGATCACCGAAGCTTTGGTTCAGCGCCAAGGAGAACACAGTATCCGTATCGAACTGCCCGGTGTACAAGATCCTTCTCAAGCTAAAAACGTAATTGGCGCCACAGCGAGCCTCGCTTTCTATGAAGTGAAAAGTAATGCCACCCGAGACGATGTGATCTTAAAGGATAATTCGGGCCGGGCTGTTATTTTAAATAAACGTCCCGTATTAACCGGTGACCATATTATTAATGCTCGGGCAGGCATGGACAAGATGGGCTTTTCAGAAGTCAATATTTCATTGGATCACGCGGGTGGAAAAGTGATGAGTGACTTTTCTGCAAAACACATCGGCAAACCGATGGCAACCGTGTATCGAGAATATAAGACGAACGCCCACGGAGAAACGGAACGCAGTGAGCGAGTGATCAGCGTAGCGACGATTCAATCTCAGTTAGGGAGTCAGTTTCGCATCACTGGGGCGGGTTCTAATCAAGAAGCTCAGCAACTTGCTCTGCTATTGAGGGCGGGATCATTGACGGCTCCGGTTACGATTGTTGAAGAAAGAACCATTGGTGCCTCATTAGGGGCAGAAAACATTGAAAATGGGTTTGCTGCACTAGCTTTAGGTATGGCCATGACATTGACCTTTATGGCGTTATGGTATCGTCGCCTTGGTTGGGTTGCTAACGTGGCTTTGGTCACCAACATGGTGTGCTTGCTGGGGCTGATCGCTCTGTTACCGGGAGCGGTATTAACCTTACCCGGCATTGCAGGGTTAGTGCTTACTGTGGGGATGGCCGTTGATACTAACGTACTGATTTTTGAACGGATCCGAGACAAATTGGCTGAGGGACGAAATTTTGCCCAAGCGATAGACAGTGGTTTTAGTAGTGCATTTAGCACCATTTTGGATGCCAATATTACGACGATGATTACTGCAGTTGTTCTGTATTCGATTGGCAATGGGCCGATTCAAGGGTTTGCATTGACACTGGGTTTAGGATTGTTGACCAGTATGTTTACTGGGGTTTTTGCATCACGGGCATTAATTAATTTGGTTTGGGGACGAGATCGTCGCCGAGATGTGAGGGTGTAATGATGGTGAACTATTTAAAAACACACATTCGTCGGATTCGATATATCACCAGTTTTGTTTCTATTGCACTGACAGTGCTGGCATTGGGCGCTTTTCTTGTCAAAGGCTTGAATCTTGGCCTCGATTTTACAGGGGGGATGGTTACCGAAGTCAGCGTAGAGAAATCATTGACTCACGATCAACTGCTCGCGGTGATTAAACCGGTTTTGGGCGAATCCACCATGCTCACCCAATCGGGAGAAGAAGGTCGCTGGGTGATTCGTTATCCACTGGTTGAGGAGTCACAGACCGCTCCTGACGTACAAGCCTTATTAAAGACGGTTTCCTCTTCAGTACAAGTGATCAGCAACAGTATGGTGGGCTCACAAGTCGGGGATGATTTAGTCGATCAAGGTGGTTTGGCACTACTGATTTGTTGTCTATCGATTTTGGGTTATCTTTCATTTCGTTTTGAATGGCGGTTAGCCAGCGGAGCACTGGTCGCATTGGTGCATGATGTTGTGTTAGTGCTTGGTTTTTTTGCGATCACACAAATGGAATTTAACCTAACGGTGTTTGCAGCAATATTGGCGATATTAGGGTATTCACTCAATGATTCCATTATTATTGCAGACCGCATTCGTGAGCTCTTGGTGGCTAAACAGAAAACCCCAACGGCAATGATTACTGACCAAGCGGTGATTGCGACCTTTTCTCGTACTCTTGTTACGTCGGGAACAACACTGATTACGGTAGCGGCACTATGGCTTATGGGGGGGGCGCCATTACAAGGGTTTGCGACAGCGATGTTTCTCGGCATTATTTCAGGGACATGGTCTTCAATTTCGATTGGGACGGTTTTGCCTGAATGGTTACACTTAGAACCTAAGCATTACTTACCGGTTGAAGTCGATCTCGCCCCTTAGTCACAAATAAAAAATGGCGGGATCATCCCGCCATTTTTGTTCCAAAACTCCCCGTATTTACACTTGGAAGCGATTTACCGTATTTTGCAACTGAGCCGCTAGTTGACTGAGTTCAACACAGGCTTGTGCTGCACTACCAGAGCCTTCTGCGACTTGTTTCGCCGATTCATTAATACGTTCAATGTTACGGCTTAACTCCTCACTGACCGAATCTTGTTCACCACAGGCACTGGCAATCTGAATGGTCATATCGGCAATTTGTGCACTTTGAGTACTGATTTTCTCAATGGCTTGCTGAGTCTGATTACTTTGTTCAACACATTGGCCCATCAATTCACTGCTTTGTGCGGTGGCTTCACGAGCTTTAACCGCACAGGTTTGGAGATTTTGAATAATAGTGACAATGTCTCCGGTAGATTGCTGAGTTTTTCCGGCTAAAGCACGGACTTCATCCGCGACGACGGCAAAGCCGCGCCCTTGTTCACCCGCACGGG
>NZ_FUXB01000012.1 GCF_900167345.1 Vibrio cincinnatiensis DSM 19608
AAGCTTCTCTCTGTTACCGCTCGACTTGCATGTGTTAGGCCTGCCGCCAGCGTTCAATCTGAGCCATGATCAAACTCTTCAATTAAAGTTTTTTTGGTCTTGCGACCGGCTCAATGAATACTGACTTCAACTTACCTTAGTAAATTAAAGCTATTATCGTTCCAACAGAACGATAATGAATTGACTGTGCCAAAATCAAGTAAACTTGATTCTGATTGGTCACTCAGTTCATCGATAAATCTTTTTGATTATCATCAACGAGTGCCCACACAGATTGATTGGTTTAAATTGTTAAAGAGCGGTGCTTCCCAGACTCATGAGAGCTTCGAAGCGGAGGTGAATTCTAGCGAGATAACTGAAAGAGTCAAACACTTTTTCAAATTTTCTTTTTTAGAAGCTTTTCCTCTCCTAACACTACCTGAAGCCTTGCGGCATCTGCCGTGTCAGTGAGGGCGAATTATAGGGTGAGATTTAATTATAACAAGCCTTTTTTTAAATAAATTATTTGACCGATTAAAAATCAATCAAACTTTTAAATTTTGAATAAAATTCCAACATTTGAGGGGAGTCACAGCAATAAATTGGAAAAACACGACACATATACGTAATATTCATGTGTCTATTTTGTTAATGTTAGATACGCCTCTTACTTTTATGCTGATAAGTAGTATTTTGATATGAACTCAAAGAAATCATTATTACCTCTCATTGCACTGGCTGCTCTTGGTGCATTCATTTTTTCTCTATTTACGATTCACTCATCTGTGAGTTTTGTTCTAGGCGTAGCGCTTTCGGCTATTATTTTGTTACGCCTAAATAATGCAGAGCAAGGAGTACCTACCCCCTCTTCTTCAGAGGATTCATCACAGGCAACAAAAACCTTGTACGTGGGCAATCTACCATATAAGGCGAATGAATCTCATGTTCGAGATCTCTTTGCTAAATACGGTGAGGTTTTTGCAGTTCGCCTAATGAAAGATAAACGTACAGGTAAGCGACGAGGGTTTGGATTTGTTGTTATCTCAGCACCTCACGCCCAAACCGCTATAGATGCGCTTAATGAGACAGATTATATGCAGCGAACACTCAAAGTTCGAATAGCCAATGATCCTAAACATCCTGAAGAGGAAATGGACGAATAGGGGAAAATCCTAATTCTCTCAACTTTTCATTCAACGCGCCTTCTTCCCAAGGAGGCGCACTTGAAAATATAGCGTATTCCTTACCTGTTTTTTCTCCTGTTTTGATACTCAGCAAGCTTTGAACTCGACGAGCAATGGCTTGCCCAGAATCAATCAGCATCACATCCTTTCCGAGCACGCTTTGAATTTCTTCTTTGATCAGGGGAAAGTGTGTGCATCCAAGCACAGCTACATCTATTTTATCTTTTAGTGGACTTAGAATAGCGGCCAATTCATTTAAATTTAGCGGTTTTCCTCGTAACTTTTCTTCGGCCATATCCACCAAACGGGTTGAACCCAGCAGTTCGACACTTTTATTACTAGAAAAATCACGAATGAGATCATGGGTATATTGACGAGAGACAGTAGCCGGTGTAGCGATCAATCCAATGGCTTTATTTGCTAATGAGGAAGCGGGTTTAATCGCAGGCACGACACCAACCACGGGAATGGAAAGCTTTTCTCGTAAACTTGGCAAGACTATAGTACTTGCGGTATTACAAGCGATAACGACAATATCAAAGGCTTGCTGCTCGGCCCAAGGGATAATCAAGCTTTCAACACGATGTAGTAATGTCTCTTGTGCTAACTCTCCATAAGGATAGGCAGCATTATCAAAGAGGTAGGTATAGTTCAGCTGTGGAAGTTTAGCTTGAATTTCTTGATAAACAGATAACCCCCCCACACCAGAATCAAAGATAAGTACATTGGGCTGAGACTGTTGCAACATGCTGGACACCGAATAATCAAAACGCACCGATCATACTCCCTCTTTCACGTTAGGCAACTCTCCAGCTAATGAGATTGTATACACTGCTTTATTGCCACATCCATGAAAGCTGTCACCCTCAATAGAAAACCGCCCGTAGGCGGTGTTGAAATTAGAACTGATAACGCAAAGAAAGGGTATATTCTCTTTCAGGTGAAGCATAACCTGAATACATTTCATATTTTTTATTAAATACGTTATCAACCTTTCCTTGAATAAGAAATTGAGACGAGAACGCATACTCAGCCGTTAAATTCCACAAGCTATACCCACCTAAAGTTGTACCACTAGAAAGTCGATCACTTTGATACAAATACTGTGTGCCAAGCGTCCAATCTTCTATATCGATAGAAGCATTCCACTTAAAATTACGTTTGGCTCGGTTAGCAAGCCGCTCATTTTCCTCTCCGGATTTATTTATCGGGTCTTTAAAATCTAAATAAAATTGATGGTGAACCGCTCCAGACTCAAGGCCTAAGGCAAACTCAAGACCTTTTATCTCAGCTTCACCAATGTTTTGCATCGCACCCCAACTTCCAGCATTATTATCCCAAATCAGCATATGGTTAATCGTGTTTTGATAAGCCGCCACCCCCCAATTAAACCACTCATAATCATAAGTAAGAGAAACTTCAATATTTTTCGACTCTTCTGGTTCTAACGTGGGAACCTCTGCTCCTGGATAATATAAATCGACAAAACTAGGGGCTCGGAAAGCCGTTCCATAACTCAATACCAATTTATAATCCGTTAAAAACTGCCAACCGATTCCTGCTTGCCAAGTATTAAATCGGCCATACTGGCTGTTATCATCAGAACGCGCGCTCGCTTCAACCGTCCAATTATTGAGATGGTATTGAGCAAGCATACTTATTCCAACATTATCACGAGGATTCTCGGATGGATTATAGGTAGAACCATAGGTATAACCCTTCGTGAGCTTTTCTCTACGAAAATCGACACCAGCTCCCAAACTAAACCCAGACATAAATTGATAGGAATTCAACCATGAAGCGTTAGTTTGTTCAATTTCAACATAATCTCCAGAACGCTTAGCCGAATTTGCATTAAAGTCATAGTTATCTTGCTTACCATATGCTGCACCAAATTCTGAAACCCACTGTTGCTCTTTAATCCGTAGATGAGCATTAACGCCTCGATATTCGACTCTCCCCGTCTTTTTCAGGTGAATATCAGGCATTCCCCAACCTGCATTCGCATAACTACTCTGGTCATAATCATATTCATTATTGTAAGCCGTAGCGCCTAGATACAGTTGAATGGACTCCAGCCAATGATGTTGATAGCCCAATTGAGTATGAAAAGATTCAAACCCATGCTCATCCCCATCATTAATACCGCTCATTGGCTTAACATTAAAGCCATCCGTTTTTTCATAACCTATCACCGCCTTTATATGACCATTTTCACTCACAGGCTGAGAAAGGGAGAGATCCGCAACATGATATTGATGACTACCAAACCCAGCATGAATTTTTATCGCTGAATCACGGATATCAGCTCGAGTGATAATATTGATCACTCCAGAGATAGCCTCAGAGCCATAGATAGTCGCTCTTGCACCTCGAATATATTCTATACGTTCAATTCCCGTTATCGGTACTTGGCTAAAGTCAACTTCTCCCATCATGGCTTTAGGCATACGAACACCATCAACCAACACTAAAACCTGAGAGGAACTTCCACCTCGAACATGAATCGAAGCGGTTTGCCCACGCCCTCCATATTGAGCAATTTCAATACTTGGTAAGGTGCGAAAAACATCCACTAAACTCTTGGCTTGCATCCGAGTGATATCCTCTCTTGTCACCACGACCGTAGGTGACAAATTATCAGCATGAACTTGCTCAAACCGGTTAGCGGTGACGACCATCGTTTCATTGGCTGAGAGAGTTTGCGCCACGGAAAAAGAGGCATAAGGAAGCAGTGACATCATTGCCACGCTAAGAAAAGATTTGTTCATTATATTATCCTAAGTCGCGTAAATCCTACTGAGCAGAGATACCACTGCTATACTCAGTTGCTGGCAGGTCTTCGGACTTAAGAGCATGAAACCTACTAACTCGACTTCCCACTAAAAGCAGTGTCTTCATGGAGTGTTCGTTCTCTCTTACCGCTGCGCGTCAGTTCTGGATTTTCACCAGATTCCCTTTTCAGACATTTAGCAACCTAGACGGCCAAATATCACCAGCTTCGTGGATAGTATTCAGCAAAGCCTCCATTGTCTAGTACAGAAAGTGAACCAGGGATGATTTAACCCGTATTTTCTTTCTATTTCGTACAAAACTGGACATGTGTTGTAGATTGAATAAAATCTGCGCTCTTGAAATACATGCACCCATTGAAAGGTAATACCATGGCGACGCTTGACGTAAATCCGGAACACTATTCAGCACAACTGGCTGAGAAAATCACCCGTCTGACTGAAATGTTTCAGCCCTACCAAGTCCCTGAGCTGGAAGTATTTGAATCACCTCAGCAACATTACCGTATGCGTGCAGAATTTCGCGTTTGGCATGAAGGCGACGAGATGTATTACATTATGTTTAACCAAGCCACACGAGAAAAGTATCGCGTTGACCAATTCCCCGCAGCCAGTCGGCTCATTAATGATTTAATGCCCTTACTGCTTGATGCAATGAAAAAAAACGACACCTTACGTCGCAAACTATTTCAAGTGGACTTCCTCTCCACCCTCAGCGGTGAAGTGTTAGTTTCGCTGCTTTATCACCGTCAGTTAGACGAGGCATGGACCATTGAAGCCAATAAGCTAAAGCAACAATTGAATGATGAAGGGTTCAACCTTAATTTGATGGGTCGCGCTCGCAAAATGAAAATCGTACTCGACCGAGAGTATGTGATAGAAAAACTGCACGTCAACGGCCAACCTTACCTGTATCAGCAAGTCGAAAATAGTTTTACTCAGCCCAATGGAAAAGTGGCCGAGAAGATGCTCGAATGGGCTGTTGACTGCACTCAAGACAGCCAAGGCGATCTCTTAGAACTTTACTGTGGTAATGGTAATTTTTCTCTCGCGCTTGCACAAAACTTTGACCGCGTCTTAGCAACAGAGTTAGCCAAACCTTCCGTCGAATCAGCACAGTACAATATTGCGGCAAACAAAATAGCTAATGTACAAATTATCCGCATGTCAGCCGAAGAGTTTACGCAAGCAATGGAAGGCAAACGTGAATTTAACCGCTTGAAAGATGCTGGGGTCGATCTAAAAAGCTATCATTGCAACACCATTTTTGTCGACCCACCACGATCAGGAATGGATAAAGATACCTGCAAAATGGTACAAGGCTATGATCGTATTCTCTACATTTCTTGTAACCCAGAAACATTAAAAGAAAATCTGGATGTCCTAAGCCAAACCCATAACGTGGTTCGCTTTGCACTGTTTGATCAGTTCCCTTACACCCACCACATGGAAGCGGGTGTAATGCTAGAGCGTAAAGCATAAAAAATTAACGAGCCGTAAGGCTCGTTAATTTTTGCGTCCGATGAAGCCGAGCTTTTTACCGATCCACCACAAAAGCCCTAGTACCACAATCACTGAGAACAAGATTGATCCGGAGTCGGGGTATTGAGCCTTCATAAACGCCGAGTGACCAAAAGCCCCAACAAAAAAGCAGGCTAAACCAACCAACGGAATATCTTCAGCTACCGGATGGCGTAAATAGTCTTGGTATAGCATTTGTACCGATAGCACGAGAGCAATCAGTGGAAAGATGGAAAAAGAGACCTCGCTGATCGTCAGCCATGATAACAGTGCATCGCCACACATGCCGCTAATCAGAGCAAGTAGCAATGTTTTACTATTGGAAGTAGGTGATGTTTCGTTACTCATTACTCTATCCCATTTTTTAGTCGATTACGTTCACGCTCTTTGCGATACCAAAGAGCTCCTTTTGCCATCATGCGCAACTGCATAATCAGTCGCTCTGACAATTCATCACGCGCTTGTCGTTCTAGATCCAGAGCTTGCGCACCTGAACTAAAAACTAATGTGACTGACGCTTCGGCTTGGATCGCCGCTTCCTCTCGTCCCATGCCAGTATTGATCAGATATTCAGTCAATTCAGCTGAGAAATGTTGAATTTCACGTACCACTGCGGCGCGAAACTCAAAAGAGGTCCCAGAGCGTTCACGCAGTAACAAACGAAAAACATTGGGGCTACTTTCAATAAATTCCATAAAGGTTTCAACTGACGTACGAATGACGCTCCCTTCTTTGACAATACGCTGACGTGCTTGGCGCATTAACTGACGTAATAACAAACCGCCTTCGTCCACCATAGTTAATCCTAGCTCATCCATATCTTTGAAGTGACGATAAAAAGAAGTAGGAGCGATTCCCGCTTCACGGGCAACCTCACGTAGGCTCAAATTGGAAAAGCTGCGATCTGCACTCAATTGACGAAAAGCAGCATCAATCAACGAGCGGCGGGTTTTTTCTTTTTGTTGTGCGCGAATTCCCGTGGGTTTCATACTGGTTCCGTTCTCTATCAAGAAAAAGTCGACTCAATACTATAACGCAAGACAAAGTCTTGTCGACTCTCACCCTCCTCTTCTTTGGTATAGGCTGGCTTAACTTAATGAATAGGTATCGATGACTCCTTTTAATTAAAGCACGTGATCCTTGGCACTCTATGAAAGTAATAAGATTTACCTAGCGAACCAATCCGTTACAATCTCGCTACAGCATCGCTAATCATTGATAACAAGGATCCCTTATGGCACAGAATCACCACTTTGACGTTATCGTAATCGGCAGTGGCCCCGGTGGAGAAGGGGCTGCCATGGGCTTAACAAAAGCGGGGATGAATGTCGCCATTATCGAGAAAGAGAGCAGTGTTGGCGGCGGATGTACACATTGGGGAACGATTCCATCAAAAGCATTACGTCATGCCGTCAGTCGAATTATTGAATTCAACAATAACCCACTCTTTTGCAAAAACAACACCAGCCTCTCTGCTAATTTTTCCTCCATTCTTAGCCATGCAAAATCGGTGATCGATAAACAGACCCGGCTCCGCCAGGGCTTCTATGACCGAAATCACTGCACACTCATTTTTGGAACCGCTCAATTTGTTGATTCTCATACTATCGCTGTCAGTAAAGACGATGGCAGTGTGGAACAGTATCAAGCCGATAGATTTGTGATTGCAACAGGTTCTCGCCCTTATCAACCGAGTGATGTCGACTTCGGCCACCCTCGCATCTATGACAGTGATTCGATTCTCAACCTCAAGCATGATCCCAAACATATTATTATTTATGGTGCAGGGGTGATCGGCTGCGAATATGCTTCCATATTCCGAGGTCTCGGGGTGAAAACGGATTTAGTGAATACGCGAGATCGATTACTCGCGTTTTTAGATAATGAGATTTCAGATGCACTCTCTTATCATTTTTGGAACAGTGGCGTCGTGATTCGCAACGATGAAACCTACCAAAAAATCGAAGGTACCGATGATGGCGTCATTGTGTACTTGCAGTCTGGAAAAAAAATGAAAGCCGATTGTCTATTGTATGCCAATGGACGAACCGGAAATACCGACCTGCTGAATCTCTCTTCTGTTGGCTTAACCCCAGATTCACGCGGCCAGTTAGCCGTTAACCATAATTACCAGACGGAGATTGAACATATCTACGCTGTTGGTGATGTGATCGGTTATCCAAGCCTTGCCAGCGCAGCCTATGATCAAGGCCGCTTTACCGCTCAAGCCATCACGCAAGGGCAAGCCAGTAATAAACTGATTGAAGATATTCCAACAGGAATTTATACCATTCCGGAAATCAGCTCTGTAGGAAAAACCGAGCAAGAACTCACCGCCGCTAAAATTCCTTATGAAGTTGGCCGTTCCTCTTTTAAGCACCTCGCTAGGGCGCAAATTTCAGGTAAAGATATTGGAAGCTTAAAGATTTTATTTCATCGAGAAACAAAGGAGATTTTAGGTATTCACGTATTTGGCGAACGAGCGGCAGAAATTATTCATATCGGACAAGCGATAATGGAGCAAAAAGGTGCAGCGAATACCATTGAGTATTTCGTCAATACTACGTTTAACTACCCCACAATGGCAGAAGCGTATCGCGTTGCTGCGCTCAATGGCCTTAATCGGCTCTTTTAACGAAAACTCCCCAAACGATCGAGTATCGCTTGGGGAGTGTGGTTTATCCTTTTGCAAAGAACTGCCCTTGTCGCCACTGCCACATCAAAGCCCAGCCTAATGTCATTCCACGTAACGCCATAAAAGCTAACATTGAGAGCCACAAAGCATGGTTCTGCCAATCAGAAAGTAGAGCGAACAGGAGAAAAAAGCCAAGCGAAGCAACGAACATGCTATTACGCATTTCCTTTCCTTTTGTTGCCCCAATGAAAATACCATCCAATAAAAAACACCACATCGAAATTAACGGCATCGCTACTAACCAAGGCAAGAAGATCTGAGCGGTTTTCTGTACATCTTCAATACTCGTAATCAGGCTAATCAGCCATGTCCCTGCAACCCAAAACAATAGAGTTAAGAAAAAACAAATCAGCAGGCTCCAGAAAGTACTACCGATAATGGACGCTTTAAGTTGCTGCTGACTCTTGGCTCCGATCGCCTTGCCGACCATGGCTTCTATCGCATAAGCAAAACCGTCCATGCCATAAGAGATCATCATCAGAAAACTCATTAATACCGCATTGGCAGCCACGACTTGATCGCCAAATGCAGCCCCTTGGAAGGTCATGAAGCTAAACACGGCTTGCAAACACAGCGAGCGAAGAAAAATATCACGGTTAAGGCGCACAAAACGGGTCATCCCCTGTGATGCTTTCGCCAACAAAGACCATGGTGATGGCAAAGATTTCGCGCACCAATATCGCCAAACGCATAGCAGCCCAAAGCTCATTCCAACATAGTCGGCAATCACAGACGCAACGGCGACACCTTGTACTTTCCAGCCAAATCCCAGCACAAACAACACATCCAACCCAATATTGGTGAGATTGGTAATAATGACCATCCACATCGGAGCTTTAGCATTTTGCGTTCCCAGCAACCACCCCAGTAGAACAAAATTCATGAGTGCCGCTGGTGCACTCCAAGCTCGAATAAAAAAATACTGCTGTGCATAAGTTTTGACTTGTTCACTGGCATCGCTAAAAGAAAAAATAGCCTCGCCTACCCCACGATGAATAAGTAAAAATAGCGTTGCAAATCCCAATGCCATCAGAGCGCCCTGCAACCAGACTCGCGCTAATAACTGAGAATTATCGGCACCATACGCCTGAGCCGTTAAGCCCGTCGTTGACATGCGTAAAAAGCCCAACAACCAAAACGTGACACTAATCAAAGTACTACCAAGTGCTACCCCACCCAGATACCAAGCATGCTGTAAGTGGCCGATCACCGCAGCATCCACCAGCCCTAGCAGCGGAATGGTAATGTTTGATAGCACCATAGGAATAGACAGCAGTAAAACCTGCCGATGAAGCGAACGATTAGACAAGGTTTGAATGATAGATTGCACACCATAGCCCTCTATAAAGGAAGGCAACAGTGTAACGAAAATTAACCGAGACAGCTATGCAAGGACTACCATTGAATGAGGACAGCGACGGGGGTAAAACGCTGTTTTAGGTAACCAATCTTACTCATAAAACGTTGCCATAATTTCCAACGGCCACAATCACGATCGAGAGGAGAAAACAGGGTAACCTTGTCGGCCCATGGTAAACAATGTAATACTGCTTGTTCTGGATGAGCAAACCCATGTTGATAGATGCCCGAGCCCATTTTCTGCCCTAAGCGCGAACCCGTTTTATCGCCTGCTAAAATAATGCAAGCCTGCGCATGAGCAAAATGCAGCCCAATTGAACGAATAAAACACGCGACTTGCTGAGCATTGCAATCTAATAACGCTTGCTCACATAAAATAAAAACAGGCGTCGCTTCAGGAACGGGTAAAGATTCCAACCAATCAATACGCTCCACACTGCCGCAGCAATGCTGATAACGTTCACTACGATGAAACAGCTTCTGCCGCCAGAGAAGATGCTCACTCACGTCCACTTCTAACCAATGACAACGGCCGTTATCAATGCGGTAGAAACGGGTATCGAGCCCAGCACCAACATTGACTATCCAACCATCAGGGTAATGTTTAAGGAAGTGGTGAACTTGTTGATCACACAGGCGCGTTAAGGTGACGTGCAACAGCTGTTTTTGGTGAATATCACCCGCAAAACACTCAGGGGCTAAATGACAACGCTGACAAGCACTGGTGGCCATGGGGTCATAAACCAAACCATCATCAACCAAGCTTTCTCGGCTACGTAACCAAAGTGGTTGCAGCAAACGAGGAGGAACCTGATAACCGGATGAATCTGTCTTTTTAGAGGGCATGATCATCTTCCTTATGACACCACAAAGAAGATGATAATGAAAATCAATTAGATTATCAAGCGTATTTATATAGAGGAATCACTTACATCCAATCCGTATTACGAATAATACCGACAGCAACCCCTTCAATGGCTAATTCCTGACAAGTGAGATCAACCTCAATAGGTGAAAAGGCTTCATTCTCTGCGTGCAGAAAAACTTTCGCGCCCTTACGTTCTAATCGTTTGACCGTCACATCATCCTCAACCCGAGCGACAACCACCTGCCCATTACGAACATCTTGAGTTTTATGAACAGCAAGAAGATCGCCATCCATAATTCCAATATTTTTCATACTTTCACCGTGGACACGTAGCAAAAAATCCGCTTGAGGGCGAAACATGCTCGGATCAACGTGATAATGTGCTTCAACATGCTCTTGCGCTAGAATAGGCTCTCCGGCCGCGACACGGCCAATGAGTGGCAAGCCTTCTTCCTGAGCCTCATCATTCGCTCCCAGCAAAATTCGAAGGCCACGTGATGCTCCTGGGATAATTTCAATCACTTGTTTGCGGGCAAGCGCTTTCAAGTGTTCTTCCGCCGCATTAGCAGAACGAAAGCCCAGCTCTCGAGCAATTTCAGCTCGCGTGGGAGGCATACCGGTTTCTTCAATTTTACTTTTGATTAGATCAAAAACTTGTTGCTGGCGTGGCGTTAACGGCTTCATAATTCACCTGTCTTTTTATACAGTTAACTGTGAGTATATCCAGTAATTATTGAAAAGCAATCCAGATTGCTGATTTTTTGATTCATTCCAACCCTCCCTTTGCTCCAAAATGCCTTCTTTCTCTCAGAAAGTAGCGACAAAAATTATCGCAACCTCGATAAAATGCCCTGATGTTCAGCAATATTATTAAAAGGTTTGACCAGTTTCTGGTATTCTTGCGATTCAAAAAAGACACCGACTTAAGCACTTTCCTTTTGAGCTGCCCACAAGTAACAGCATAAAAGTGAACCGTTTAAGTGTTTGTATGTATTCTTGAGGCCTTGAACTCTTATGTCTTCTGGACACTCATTTTCACGCTCCCTTCTGAAATTACCGCTTTCGGTACTGGTTAAGGGAACCGCTATTCCATCAAACCCCGTTGATGACTTGACGATCGACATTAATAAGCCTGTCGTCTATGCATTACCATTTCGCTCTAATGTTGATTTACTCACATTACAGACCCATGCTCTCCAAGCAGGCTTACCGGATCCTTTAGAGCCGCTGGAGATCAATGGGCACCCACTAAAACGCTATGTTTTCATCTCATCTCGCCCGACGTTATTGCAAGATGATCATCATGTTCCCAGTGAATCCATCGCTACTTTCACCGAGTTACTTAGCCTACATCAACTCGATTCTGAGCTGGATGTTCAGATGATTCCTGCCAGTGTCTTATGGGGACGAAAACCGGGTAAAGAAGGGCGTGAAAAACCTTATTTGCAAGCGTTAAATGGCCCACAAAAAGCCAAAGCGGTTGTACTGGCAGGTCGAGACTGCTTAGTGCGCTTTAGCCCTGTCGTTTCTCTGCGCTATATGGCCGATGCCCATGGCACCGATAGCTCCATTGCACATAAATTAGCTCGTGTAGCTCGGATCCATTTTTCTCGACAAAAACTGGCGGCTTCAGGGCCAAATCTTCCACAACGCCACCAATTATTTGCACGGTTAATGCATTCGCCTGCCATCGAGAAAGCCATTGCCGATGAAGCAAGCAGTAAAAAAATTTCCATAGAAAAGGCACGCAAAGAAGCCCATAGCATCCTCGATGAAATTGCGGCTGACTTTTCCTATTCTTTAGTCAAAAAAGGTGACCGAGTTCTGGGCTGGCTGTGGAACCGCATCTACCAAGGCTTAAACATTAATAACGCCGCCACCGTACGAAAACTGGCACAAGATGGGCATGAAATTGTTTATGTACCTTGCCATCGAAGCCACATGGACTACCTGTTACTCTCGTATGTGCTTTATCACGAAGGTATGGTTCC
This sequence comes from Vibrio cincinnatiensis DSM 19608, assembly GCF_900167345.1. GTDB lineage: Bacteria > Pseudomonadota > Gammaproteobacteria > Enterobacterales > Vibrionaceae > Vibrio > Vibrio cincinnatiensis. Next base: position 12,390 of record NZ_FUXB01000012.1, read on the forward strand.
CCCTCACATTGCAGCGGGTATTAACTTAAACTTCTTCCCTGCGGGCCCTATTTTCCGCCGTGGTGGTGCCTTTTTTATCCGTCGTAGTTTTAAAGGTAATAAGCTCTATTCCACCATTTTCCGCGAATATTTGGCAGAACTGTTCGCAAAAGGGTATTCCGTGGAATATTTCAGTGAAGGAGGACGTTCAAGAACCGGGCGTTTACTCCAAGCAAAAACCGGTATGCTCGCTATGACTATTCAGGCCATGCTACGTGGCCTTAACCGACCGGTCACTCTGGTTCCAGTCTATATCGGTTATGAGCACGTCATGGAAGTGAGCACCTATGCAAAAGAGCTACGGGGCAAGCGTAAAGAAAAAGAGAATGCAGGATTAGTTTTCCGCACTTTGCGTAAATTACGTAACTTTGGGCAAGGTTACGTCAACTTTGGTGAACCCATTCCGCTCAATCAGTTTCTGAATGAGCAAGTACCAGAGTGGACGCAGGCGATCGACCCTATGGGAGCCAGTAAACCACAATGGATGAACCCTGTGGTTAATCAACTGGCAACTAAAATGATGACTCACATTAACGATGCTGCCGCCACAAATGCAATGACCTTATGTGCAACAGCCTTGCTGGCTTCACGTCAACGAGCGTTGGCAAGAGATAAATTAGTTAAGCAGATAGAGTGCTATTTATCGCTTCTGCGTCATGTTCCTTATTCCAAGACCTTCACCGTACCGAACGAAAGTGCAGAACAATTGGTCTCACATGCAGAATCGTTGGATAAGTTCTTAGTGGAAACCGATACCATGGGAGACATTATCTCCCTCGATCGCAATCAATCCATTCTGATGACTTACTATCGGAACAATATTATTCACCTGCTGGCTCTGCCTTCGTTAATTGCGCAGATACTGATCCGTCAGCAGCAGATGTCAGTAGAGGCTATCCAACATAACGTGGCACAAGTCTACCCATTCCTTAAGCAAGAACTTTTTTTAAGTTACCAAGAAGAGGAACTCGGTCAGGTGGTTGAACACTATCTTGCAGAACTAGAATCTCAGCAAATGATCAGCCAACAGGACGGAGTGGTGACGATTAATCAAGCACAGACGCAAGTATTGATGCTGCTAGGTAGAACCATTCTAGAAACCTTGCAGCGTTATGCGATTGCTTTAAACCTACTGGTGGCAAATCCTGACTTAGATAAAACCGACTTAGAAAGTAAAAGCCAAGAGATCGCTCAACGTCTAGGCCGGTTACACGGTATTAATGCGCCAGAGTTTTTTGATAAAGGCGTATTCACCGCGCTCTTTATCACATTAACTCAGCAAGGTTATCTTGAGAGTGATGGACACTGCCACTTAGAACAAACAGAGCAGTTTGCGCAGGCTTTATATGCCATGCTGTATCCAGAAGTTCGACTCACCATTCAAGAAAGCATCTATCAAGTTGAGTGGTAACGAAAGTCTACGCCCAAGAAAACATGAAGGCATCCGTCAGGGTGCCTTCATCATTTTAAGCAAATAAGATTATAAAAAAGAGAGGAATAGCCCCACCGCAACCACCATACCAACGTAGTTATTATTCAGGAAGGCTTGAAAACAAGGCATTCGCTCACGGTGCCGAATTAGGTGTTGTTGATGAACAAATAAGCCGCAGGCAATTAAAATCGCCCAGTAATAACTGTGCCCTAATTGATAGTAATAGCCGAGCATCATGAGCAAAACGACCGTCAAAAGTTGTAAAAAACCGATGATCATTTTATCAAAACGACCAAATAAGATAGCCGTTGATTTCACCCCAATCACTAAGTCATCATCCCGATCGACCATCGCATATTGAGTATCATAAGCAATGGTCCAAATGACATTAATGGCAAATAAAAACCAAACGACCATAGGTAATTCATTGGCTTGAGCAGCCCAAGCCATCGGAATAGACCAGCTAAACGCTAAACCCAAAAAAAGCTGAGGAAGGTGGGTATAACGCTTCATAAAAGGGTAAATAAACGCTAACACCACCCCTGCGAACGAGAGCTTGATCGTCAGTGGATTCATGGTCAAAACCAATAAAAAAGACAGTAAAACCAAACCAACAAAAAGAACAATCGCTTCTTGAGCGGTCACAATGCCCGCGGGAAGAGGACGCTGAGCCGTTCGTTTGACATGCCCATCCACATGGCGATCCGCAAAGTCATTAATCACACAGCCAGCCGAACGCATGGAAAAAACCCCGACAATAAAAACCAGTAACACTTTCATGTCTGGTATCCCTTGTGCTGCCAAAATCAGCGCCCATACTGTTGGCCATAATAACAGTAATGAGCCAATCGGCCGATTCATACGCATTAGCTGCCAATAGGCGTGAGCTTTTGCTACGGTCATTTACACACTCTCCTTAGCGTATACCGGGCAATCCGGAAGAAATAATTCAGCCACTAACATTGGTTTGTTATTCATCCATAAACGAGAACGACGAGCCAGAAGTGGCCCTTGAGGAGTCTGAGCCCAACCCACTTGTAATGCATCACGATACACATTACCGCTACTGAAAACCGTTACCCCGAGAGGAATTTCCCCCTGTAAAGTCAAATCGACAGATTGATCTTGCAAAGAAGATTGGGGGATTAAGGTTCGACCCAGTACCCAAGGAATACCATCTCCTGATAAAATCACTTGTCGTCGTAAACAAGATTCTTTGGATAATAATGTAAATTCATCAACCTCAAGTTGCTCAGAATCCACCCAATGATGTTCACAAAAATCCACTTGCAATGTTTGACAAGACAGCCCCATCAGGTGAGATAACGAGCCTTGTTCTAATAGCCAAGATTTTGCAATGTCACTGGGATAAGTAAACGCTGTCGGCATGATCCAATTTACTTGCTGTAACGCAGAAAGATAGGGTGGAGTTATTCTCTTCATACTATTATTCAATATCATGCTTAACTATCATACAATAACGCTTGAATACAGCGACACAACTCGTGTTTAAGCTCTAATTAAGCATTTTATTTACAATCAGATGCGCTATTGTAACAAGACTCCGACGATTCGAATATCGTGAACAGAATAAAGAACAGGCACAAATATGCTTAAACGTTATTTAGCCCCAACAATGCTCGCCTTTGGCCTGCTAATGGCTTACCCAACTCAGGCAACAGAAGAAAATAAACCCCAATTGGCTTATTTTACTCTTGAGCCCGATCTTACCACTAACTTCTATACTAAAGGCCAGCGCTTAGGCTATATCCAAGTCAGAATTGATATCATGGTCGCCAATAGTATGGATCTTCCTTTGATCGAGCTACATCAGCCCTTAATTCGAGATGCCGTTGTCGAACTGCTCGGGAAACAAAGTGAGGATGCGATTAAATCTCTGGCTGGAAGAGAAAACTTACGTAAAACCTTAGTTGAACAATTAAACAATATTCTATTGCCAGAAACAGGGCGTACACTCATCGCTGATCTCTTGTTTACTAAGTATATCTATCAATAGATTCGCCCAGCCTCACTCATCAAAAGCAGGCTACTGATGCTTTTGATGAGACGCTTTCAATCGCCCAATATCAAGCATTCCCAACAGTAAACCACTCAGCAGCCCAGCCAGATGGGCACTATTAGCAATCGCCATGAAAGGCTGAACGAACCCCAAAATTAACCACACCAGCATAAAACCGATTAAGGATTTAGGCATCGTTAATCCAAGTTCTGGCGCGCGCCAACCTAATATCCATAAATAGCCAACTAACGCATACACAACGCCTGACAAACCGCCAAAATTTGCGCCTTCTACCCAATATTGTCCAGCACCCGATAAAGCGGCGGAGATCAAAAAAATTTGTAGCACTTTCATACTCCCCAATCGCCTTTCAATATCTCCCCCTAACTGCCACCACCACAGTAAATTAAAGGCAATATGTAACACAGAAAAATGCAGTAACGCGTGACTAAACCAACGCCACAACTGCCATTGCTGTCCCGCCAAGGCTGGAAAATGCAAAGCCGAAAAAACCTGTTGATTGAACCCAAACAGCTGCAAGGCAAAAATACCGCCACAAACCAGCATCACGAATAAGGTGACAGGGCCTGCTTTGGCTTTGATTAATGAAAACAGACTGGGAGAGGCGTAAGAAAACTGAGGGCGTCGTGTTTCTGCTACGTGCCAAGAAGCCGCTTGATACTTTCTGTCGTGGGGGGAATGTAAAAACTGCTTCAATTCACTTTCAGCTTCAACCCAATGCTGTTCATCCACCAGCCATAAAGAACATTGATCGCCCTCCTCGATATTCATCTGTATATCGATCTGCCGTGAAGCCATGTAGTCAATAAAAGACTGTGCCATGCGGGGATTATTTAGGGTAATCAATTTTATCATTGTGGATTAACTCGTCTCTATGGGTAAACCGGCCCGTTGCCAAGCTTCAAAACCGCCATCAATACTATACACCTGTTCGAAACCTTGGTTAATCAAGTATTGTGCAGCACCTTGGCTACTCACGCCATGATAACAAAGCACTAAAACAGGCTGTTCAAAATCCGTTTCATTCATAAACGTAATCATTGAATCGTTAGTCAAATGAAATGCCTGCGGGGGGTGAGCGAGAGCAAAAGATTGCGGATCACGGATATCCACCAATCTTGCGGTTAACTGCTCCAGTAATTGTTGAGCTCCCATGACATCAATATGCTGAAATTGGTCCATAATTTTTCTCGTTGAGCCTTTATTTTATAGCGCACATTGTAACCTAACTCACATGGAACAAGTACACAGAGAGATTAAGGTTATCCACCGATGACTGCTTTTCCATCAACTGTGGATAATTCTGTGAATTGCGTTGATAAAGGGTATTACAAAAATAAGATCCACAACATCTTGTAATGATCTTTATTTTACTGTGAGTAACAAAAATATATCCCCAAATAAAAAACAGCGTTCAGCCCTTTATTTACCCCTATTGATGACAATTAGTAAATAAATTTATCACAGACTTATCCACAGAAAATCTCATCTCAGAAACTGGATTTAAGATCGATCAATAAAAAAGCCGGGATCTCTCGATCCCGGCTTTCTGAATATGACGCAGCGAAGAAAGGTTAACCTAAAACTCACCCACCGCTTCTTTGAGTTTTTTCATCGCATTTTTCTCTAGCTGACGAATACGTTCAGCAGACACTTGGTATTGATCAGCCAGCTCCTGTAAGGTGGCTTTTTGATCATCCAGCCAACGAGAACGGACGATATGTTGGCTTCGTTCATCTAGGCTCGCCAGAGCAAAACTCAAACGTTGGTTTGTGTGGTTTTCCCAGTTTTGAGCTTCAATATTTTCAGCAATATCCGACTGTTTGTCTTCTAAATACAGCATCGGAGCTGTATAGGCATTCGGGTTATCATCATCTTCAGCTGAAAACTCAAATGTGGCATCTTGAGCGGCTAAACGAGATTCCATTTCACGAACCTCTGACGGTTCAACACCCAGTTCCCGGGCTACGGTTTCCACTTCACCATTGTTAAACCAACCTAAGCGTTTTTTCGACTTACGTAGGTTAAAGAAGAGTTTACGCTGTGCTTTCGTTGTGGCAATTTTCACAATACGCCAGTTACGTAACACATATTCATGGATTTCAGCTTTAATCCAGTGAACCGCGAAAGAAACGAGCCGAACACCGACTTCTGGATTGAAACGTTTTACGGCTTTCATCAAGCCGATATTGCCCTCTTGGACAAGGTCAGCCATAGGCAAACCATAACCGGAGTAACCACGAGCAACATGAACAACAAATCGAAGATGCGATAAAATGAGAGTTTTCGCCGCTTCTAAATCACCTGAGTAATGTAATCGCTCAGCCAGTTCACGCTCCTCTTCAGCACTCAGCATTGGATAGCTGTTTACTGAACGGATATAGCTATCTAAGCTGTCTTGTGAAACGAGAGCCATTGGATACGCTTGGTTAGTCATTCAAATCCTCATCAATCTCTGATCTGGAGTTATTTTTAACCCATCAATCTTGAACTCAAAATGAACAGGTTTCAAGTCTTGATTGCCGATCATTTGTCAGCAAGACTCAAGAAAAAGCCTCTTACTCTATATAAGTTTATCTCTGTTCAAGAAAAATTGAAGATCCGTGAATAGAAATCTTCTCTGTCATTTTCCTGCTATAAATAGACCGAATAAACTTAAACAGGTTCAATTTCTTTTAGATGCCGCTTAGCAGAAAGATGAGCGGCGATGCAACCTAAAAAAGTGCCCAGCATTAATAACAGCAACGATTCATCCCAGTTAAGGCCAATCAGTCGAAACTGGCTATCGTACAAAGCAGCCAATGTCGAAACCGCGCCGTTAAGCACTACGGTAATCAAGGCCGTCATTAACCATGCCGATAATGCCCCTAACAAACCGAACCACATTCCAGAATAGAGATAAGGTCGCAGAATATAACTGTCGGTCGCCCCAATCAGCTTCATGGTTTGAATTTCATCTTTATTGGCTTGGACATTAAAACGTAAGGTGTTGCCCACAATAAGAAAAACTGATGACAGCATTAATAATGACAGGCTGACCACCACAATGACGGCGAGATGTCGAATCGCATCCAACCGAGCTAGCCAATCTTCATCTAAACGAACATCCGTGACGTTCGCCTCTTGACGCAAAGCCTGAGCAAGCTGCTTGATGATCTGGTTATCTTCAACACTCGGCGAGATAACCAATACCGCAGGTAACGCGTATTCATCCAAGAGGCTGATCGCTTGATCAAAGCCAGCATATTGGCTGAGTTCAGCCAGTCCTTGTTGAGGCGAAATATACTCAACCGTTGCCACTTCACGACGGCTTTCAATCAGGTCTTTCAACACCATAATTCGAGGTTCAGGCGTTCCCTCTTGAATATACAGGTTGATTTGTGATGGGCTTGCTACATTTACCGCCACCGAGGCGATATTTTTGGTCAGTAAATACAAGCTGGCTGGCAGTGCCAATGCCATCGAGATCACCGCTAAAGTAAGGATATTGCCAAGTGGACGTTGCCATAGCGCCGCAAAGGCAGCTTTGGACTGTTTGACATGAATAGCAAAAAATGAGTCTCGCTGCTGCCCGCGCTGTTTACTGGCTTTGGCTTTGTTTGATTTTATTTTAGTGACCATATTCTTCTACCTCACTCAAAAAACCTTGGTTGAGTTCCATATGGCGATATTGGGGACGAGAGTGCACCAAATTAATATCATGAGTGGCGAGTAAAATCGTCACGCCGGCTCGATTGAATTCCTCAAACAAACGTAAAATACGATTCGACAATTCAGGGTCTAAGTTCCCAGTCGGCTCATCGGCCAATAATAACGTCGGCCGGTTAACCACGGCTCGAGCAATCCCTACTCGTTGCTGTTCCCCACCAGATAACTGGCTGGGTAAGCAACGGGCTTTATCTAATAAACCGGTTTTATCTAACGCCGCTGAGACGCGCCGCTTTACCTCTTGCTCAGAGATGGACTCGATACGCATCGGGAGTGCGACATTATCAAAAACAGAGCGATCCATCAGCAGCCGATGATCTTGAAAAACGATGCCGATATTACGCCGTAGGAAGGGAATGTCTTTATTCGGAATACGGGTAATGTCGTGCCCATTGAAGCTGACTTTACCATCGGTTGGCCGCTCAATGGCACAAATCAATTTCAGTAAGGTACTTTTCCCTGCTCCTGAATGCCCACCTAAAAAAGCCATTTCTCCTCGACGCAAATGAAAATCGACTTTCTGAAGCGCTTGGCGACCACCGCGATAGGCTTTACTGACTTGTTGAAACTTAATCACCCGTTATTCCCCTATAAAACACACGAGAACATCATTTTGATTGCTCACATGCTAAGGCTAAAGTTACTGCTGAAACTCTCGCTGCGTATTATTCGTCTCGGCTAAATAAGGCATCAATAAATTCTTGGGTTGAGAATGGACGTAAATCATCTATCCCCTCCCCAACACCGATATAACGGATAGGAATCGTGAATTGATCGGCAATCGCAAAGATCACTCCCCCTTTTGCTGTTCCATCCAATTTAGTCAAAGTAATACCCGTTAACGGTGCCGCGTCACTAAAGAGCTTCGCTTGGCTAATCGCATTTTGTCCGGTTCCTGCATCTAATGTCAGCATGATTTCATGCGGTGCTTGAGGATCGATTTTCTTCATAACTCGGACGATTTTTTTCAGCTCTTCCATCAAGTTCGCTTTATTTTGCAAACGCCCTGCAGTATCTGCGATCACCACATCAACACCACGAGCTTTTGCCGCTTCAATGGCATCATAAATGACAGAGGCACTGTCTGCCCCTGTATGTTGCGCAATTACAGGAACTTGGTTGCGTTCCCCCCACACTTGCAGCTGTTCCACCGCTGCCGCTCGGAAAGTATCGCCTGCGGCTAACATCACTTTCTTACCTTGAGCTTGGAACTGTTTCGCCAGTTTACCAATGGTGGTGGTTTTTCCAACACCATTCACGCCAACCATCAAAATGACATAAGGCGCAACTTGCTTATCGATCACCAAAGGTTGATCAACTTGGGACAGAATCTCGGCCATTTCTTGCTTAAGTAGCGCATAAAGCGCTTCACCATCGCGCAATTGCTGACGCGTTGCTTTTTCTGTCAAATTGGCAATAATTTTTAGGGTGGTTTCCATCCCAACATCGGCCATCAAGAGTTGCTCTTCTAACTCTTCAAACAGATCATCATCAATTTTTTTGCCCTTAAACAGCCCAAAGAAACCAGAACCGATATTAGCTTTGGTACGGCTAAGGCTACGCTTTAAGCGTACAAAGAAACTTTCTGTGGGCTTTTCTTGTTCTTGAATACGTGGAACGGGCACTTCGGCTTCGGCTTCGGCTTCGGCTTCGGCTTCGGCTTCGGCTTCGGCTTCGGCTTCGGCTTCGGCTTCGGCTAATAGAGTCTGTTCTTCCCCTTCACGGTTTTCAACCTCAGTGGGCAATGACTCTTCGATCCATTCATTAGGCGGTGTCGCTTCTGTTTCTAATGGGGTTGATGCATTCTGATCCGGCTGTTCATCACCGAAACCGAGCCATGACAATAAGCCACGCTTCTTTTTTTCCGTCATTTGGGAATATCCTGAGTCTGACTAAGCGATAATGTTTCTCTAACCGAATTATTGCGGGTCAGAGAAAGAAAAATGACAAAGCAGTGAAAATTTTTTGCTTCACTTGGTACACTTTGCCACTCTATTTAATCCTGCTTTCTGCTTTTCGCTAAGAAACCAGCAGATTGGCTATAATAACACTTATTTAGCGGTCAAAAAATCTATGCGAAAACCTCGCCAGCAAACCCTATCACAAAAACGCTTACCAAGCGGCCATGTTCGTATTATTAGTGGCCTTTGGCGGGGGAGAAAACTCCCGGTTCATGATGCCCAAGGGCTCCGTCCAACCACGGATAGGGTAAAGGAAACCTTATTTAATTGGTTAGCGCAGGATATTGCTCACGCAAAATGTCTGGATGTTTTTGCTGGTTCTGGAGGGCTAGGCTTTGAATGCGCCTCTCGACAAGCTGAGCAAGTCACCATGCTAGAATTAAATCCCACCGCTTATGCTCAGCTCAACCAAAACATTGCGGCTTTAAAGGCAACCAATATTCATGCCATCAATATCGATGCGGTGGCCTACCTTCAACAAAACGGACAGCCTTTTGACATTGTCTTTATTGATCCCCCTTTTCGTCAGGGATTACTGAAACAAACCATCGATCTGCTGGAAGAGAAAGGTTGGTTGGCTGAACAGGCGATGATTTACGTTGAAAGTGAAAAAGAGTTAGCACTAACGGCCTTCCCTGAATCTTGGCAATTACACCGAGAGAAGATAGCAGGACAGGTCTGTTACCGCCTGTTTATTCGCCACCTAAGGTAGAAGCAAAAGCGCGAAAACCCAATCACTCAAACACGATGTGATTGGGTGAACCATAATAGCTAAAGTACAGAAGCCACAATAAGTCCGTGAGCAAGTAGATAGCTACCTGAAATCCAATACTGGCCGTAAGGCAAAGAGTGCCGATAATCGTGAATCGCCAATAATAAGGCCGATAAGATAAAAATCAGGCTACCAACAAAACCCACTAACGACGCCAACGAAGGTAACTTAAGCCACACTTCCCCTGATGCCCACGCCAATTGAACAAGAACCCCCCCCATGATGGTCACGGGAAAAATCAAAGTATCAAGCTGAGGCAATAAAAGAAAAAAAGCCACGATGCTCGTTGCCAACAAGAGTGCAGGTAGCCACCACACAATGGTTCCGGGAATCTGAATCCAAAATGCTTTGCTATAACAAAGCTGCGCGGCTAAAAACGCAAAAAAACAAACTTTCGGCCATTTATCGAGAAGATGTAAACTGTCAGCCAACATTGCCACCATAAGTCCCAACGCCACCCAAATTGTCGCACTAGACCAAGCAGGGACTTGCTCCACGAGCATGGCAAACAATAATGCTAGCGTCATATTTTTAAACAACAATGCTTGTTTAACTTTATGGTTTTCAAACGCAGAAATGCTGATGAATCCCGATAAGGCGACAGAAATCCAGCCCCACATGCCGATACCTCTTATGAAATCTGCCGCCAGTGTAGGCTTGTCAGAAATGAAGTCCAGAAACGAACTGCAAAAATTGGATCTGGATTGCGAATCAACTTCACTTCAAATCTAAGGTATTCGAGACGTTAGCGGTTCTTTATGCACGCCCCTCCCCAGAAGCAATAGAGAGCAAAAATCATAAAAAACACCATTTTAAACAACTAAATCACTAAATAATTAAGTAATACAAGAGAAATAAATTTAAAACGAATAAATCAAATTCCAATAAAAACAATAAAATACTTATTATTTATTAAAAAATGAATAACTGTAAATGATTAATAAAAATAACACCTATAAAAATAACAATAAGACCAAATTATACTCCTCTGACCAGAAATAGAAAAACATTCACCCTCAAATCTCCACGTCGGCTTTCTTAAAAAATGAGAATTAACCAAATAATGACAACCAAAGCCAACCACCCACCAAAACCATAACAAGGACAATATTCCAACATTAAATTAACTAAAAAATACAAATAAAAATCAACAAGTTGAAAAACATTCGAATTAAAACAATACAGAAAGAATAAGAAACAAACAGCCCATAACTCATACTTTACTCTCATGAAAGATCAAGATAAGTCACCATAAAGTGTCTTTTTTAATAGCTTAAGATAGATCCCCTTGATCAAGGCTGTAAAGTAGTGCTATTCTGACAGCACAGGATGAGACAACAAACAGAGGAGCAGTGTTATGATTTCTTCATCTCAAAAACAGGGATTGGTAATGATTGCAGTCATCGTAGGCTTAATGACACTGCCGTTACTTTACTAACTATCTGTAAATAAACAAAAAGGACGCATTCGCGTCCTTTTTGTTTATTTGTCTACTAGAAATTACCTGCGAAAAAAATTCATTTGCCCGTAAATTTACAGAGAGTTAGGAAGGTACTTTGATACTTCATCCCAGTGGATATAATAAAAAAGCATCGCTGCTAGTGTCATCAATGCCACCAAAGTGAGTGCGACTCGCCATACAAAACGGCCACTACGAGGCGTCAGCTCTTTTTCACACTCCAGACAAAGGTTAAAAAAAGCGTTCCTATCTTCTAAGTGATAATGATCTTCATGCACGATTTTATTGCGAATGGTCGCAACATATCTTAATTTTTTAATGATATTGTGGGGTAAACGCTCTTCACAACTAGAAATCAGTTGGTGTAACCCCTTACCTTGCGCATGATATTGCTGACGAAGCAAGGTTTCTAATCTTCGCGTTCGTAATACAACTTGTTCTATCTCTGACATTACTGCCTCCTTGCTTAACTACTCACGCTATTGGGGTATTTTCACCCACTCATCAAGATAAGCGCTACTCTCTTGTCAATTAAACCCTGATATCAATAGAGAAATGTGAGATCAACCGAAAAATATCGCTATATAATGACAACTTATACCGATTATTGCAGCAAACTGCTCATAAGATACGACTCACGATTGTCTACAACCTTTACGTTGGAGTAAGCCATGTCCCCTTTATTATTACTCTTGTTCAGCTTAATCAGTTTACTCATCGCTGGATTATGGCTATTTAGCCGATTTTTTCGTCGCCATATGCAAGGTGAAAATGCCCCACAACGTCGCGCCTTGGTCACTATTTTAGACAAACAAATCATCGAAATATCACACCCATTACCCGACCAAGAAAATCAAGAATACTGGATCTATGTTCAAAAAGGGACATTAGGCCCGAAAAGAGAGTTCCAAGTCGGCCCTCACTATTTCCATGCCTTAACCCCAGGAGATCAAGGTGAACTCACCTACCAAGGGCGCAAATTCCTCCATTTTGCATTAACACGCTAAGGAAGGAGCCAACGTGTTTTAGCGCTGCGAGAGAGTAAATAGCTGACAGCTAATGCACCACCACCACTGAGCATAACCCACAGAGGGATAACCCAAAGAGGATTGCCTTGATACCACCCATAGGTTTTCATCGGCCAAAGAAAAATAGGGTGCAGTAAGTAGATTCCTAAACTGTACTGACTGATGACTCGAATAAACGTCTGCAAAGCATTCGGGAGTTTTTCAGCCCAAGCTCGACAAACCACAAAGACCATCACAGCCGCACAAACCACATTCACGGTTTTATAGGATAACCAACGACCGACGGTGTAACTGCCCTCTTGCAAACTAAGATGGATAACCGAATACGTAGTTATCCCGAGCGCTGCAATGCCAAACCCAACGGCCACAGACACCGTGAGCTTATTCATGGGTAACTTTTGATACAGTAAGTAACCTAAAGGTAAATAACCACTAAATAGCCACCACTGCTGGCTCCAAATCCCCTCAATACCGCATAAATATAGCCATGTGGTTAGCAACCATGCCCCCACCCATACATACCAGAACCCATCGTCAACTCGTTGAACCAACCAATGTAAACCGGGAATAATGAAATAAAGGGGAATAAAGTAATAGAAAAACCCTAGGTGGTAATAGGTTTCATGCTGAGGAAATGCCACGACGCTTCGCCAAACCATTGCAAGGTCAAAACCTCGGGCACTCCAACCTGAAAGGTAAGCATAGAACAACGACCAAATTAAGAAAGGGATAACAACTTTACCTAACCGCCGCTGTAGATAATAGCGCCACTGAAAAGGTCGAGGATCACTGAGCATCAAGGCTCCAGAAATGAGAATGAATACCGGTACAGCCCAGCGACTCACACTATTGAGGGTGACCGCTGTCATCCATTGGCCATCAGGAATCACTCCTAATCCGTAGCGATAAGGTGCGAGAACATGGATGGTGATCACCGCGAACGCTGCCACACAGCGAAGTAGATCAAAAAAAATTACGCGCTTTGTCATGAGTCTTTCTCTTGTTTATCTTCCGAGACCATAAACCATCTCATGGGTGCTTGTGTAAAAACAGCGCTAGCCCAACGTCAACTCTTGTTCTATGACAAAGATTAATAGTTATTACCTATTGAAACAATGCACATAATCCCCTTTAAAGTCGGTCATGAGAGGCATATGATGTTTACACGATTTCAAAGAAATCCACTTAATTCAAAAAACTTAAATGAGGTGAGTGTATGAAAACCAATCTGATCGGCCTAGACAACAACCAAAGCCAACAACTCGCTCAATCGTTGAACCGTTTATTGGCTAACTATCAAGTATTTTATATGAATACTCGTGGCTATCACTGGAACATTAAAGGTAAAAAATTCTTTGAATTGCATGCTAAATTCGAAGAAATTTATACTGATTTGCAAATCAAAATCGATGAATTGGCCGAACGTATCTTAACCTTGGGTGCGCAACCTCTGCATAGTTTTAGTGATTACCTCGCTACAACAGAGATTAAAGAACATACCAATGCCACTGATGCTCAAAGCACCATGCAAGGCTTATTGAATGGTTTTAGTTCACTGATTGCTCAACAACGGACTATTTTATCACTAGCCGCTGAAGTCGGTGATGAAGGGACAAGTGCCCAAATGAGTGACTATATTCGTGAACAAGAAAAATTGGTGTGGATGCTGAATGCTTGGCTACAATAAATCCATATCCATGAATGAATAATTATTAATGATTAGGCTGGCGGTATAAGCTCCCCAAAGACAGGCTCTTACCGTCAGCCGCTTTTCGATTAATCACGCCTCACCTCTTGGCTCCAAACCTGTGCCGCATTGAGTTCTTGAGTTACCTCGCTCACAGCAAGCCCCAATACCTGACAATGCTTTTCGACCCCTTGCCAATCCGCCTTCTCAAAACACTCTTCTAAGCTTAGCAGCTCACCAAATGGACCCTCTCGCTTATTCAAAGCTTGTTTGATCGCTTGAGTGACGGGTAATTGCTCAAGCAGATTATCCAATGGCATATCTAATAAAGCATCCAGTACCGAAAATAGTCCGATTAAGAACGCCTGCTCTTTATGCTCATCAAACGGTCTGCGCTTAGCCATCAACTGGCAGAACTGCGCCCGCTGTAGAGATAAATTATAAAGCTCTTGTGGCTTTTTAACCGAGATGTAAGAGGCTACGGTCAAAGAAACAAAGATTTTTAGTTGATCTTGTCCGAGATAGACCAAAGCCTGACGAAAGGAAGAAATAGGTACACTCAAGCGAGGGGAAAGTCGATTAACAAAACGTAGCAACTTATAAGATAACGCAATATCTTGCGCTATGATCTGTTCCACTCGCTCAAAATCTACACTAGGCCGACACACTTCTTGAAATAGCTGCATCGAAATTACTTGTTCAGGGCTGAGATAGCGCTGCTTAATGAGTTGAGGTTTACTAAAAAAATACCCTTGAAAGAAACTAAAGCCCGCACGGCGGGCCATATCAAACTGTTCTTGTGTTTCCACCTTTTCGGCTAAAAATCGTCGCTTACTGCCCGAGGCCAGTCGCTGCTCTACAGTATGGCAGGCTTGCTCAATTCCCATTTCAATAATGTCGAGTTTCACAATATGCACATAAGGTAGGAAACGTTCCCAATCTGGGCTATACACAAAGTCGTCTAACGCAATAAGGTAACCACGCGAACTTAACTCTTGAATCACGGTAAACAATTCATCACTAGGAGGGCAAGTTTCAAGCACTTCCACCACAATTTGCTCTTTAGGCAAAGTAAGAGGCAAGCGCCGTAGCAAGCTTTTATAGGGGAAGTTAATAAAACAACGGGAGTATTCGATCGAAGGGTTGGTTCCCACGGCGAGGAAGTTCTCAACAATTAAGCGATACGTTGCACGGTCAGAATCGATTTGGCTAGGAAACGCATTTCGCTCCCCATCACGAAACAATAGCTCATAACCGAGTGTATGCTTTTTAGCATTAAAAATCGGTTGCCTTGCAACATAGGTGGTATACATCGCCCCCTCAAACATGGTTGTTTTATACCCCTATCACTCTCAGATCTTACGCAGTGCCTATCATACCTTACCGATAGCTCAACACTAAACCAAACTCTGGTTATTTTTCGCTAATTCTTAACTTCAATCAATATCCATTTAGGGATCTCGCGGCCTCTGCTTTCTATTCGTTGCAATTTTCAGCGACTCGCTTATTCTAGCTAAGCTCAGCATGGCGCTGAGGGCCAAACTCCGTAAAAAAGATCAGATAAATTCATGCCACAGACATACAGCCAAGAAACCCATTTTCCACAACAGATATCACAAACGATTACCCCATGGTGGCAGCAGAACAGTCATCAGGCGTACTACCACACATCAGACAACACACAATTATATTGGTGTTCAATGACCGCACCACAACATACTAAAGCCATCGTGGTCGTGAATGGACGGCTCGAATCGGTATGGAAATATCAGGAACTGTTTTATGATCTCTTTCAGCAAGGGTATGACATTTACTCTTTTGATCACCGAGGGCAGGGCCTATCGGATCGACTGCTCAATGATAAAGAAATCGGCCATGTTCACACCTTTGACGATTATGTCCGTGATTTAGCAGAATTGGTCCCTCATTTTCCTTTGCAGCGCTATGCACAGCGTTATTTATTGGCGCACTCCATGGGGGGAACCATTGCTACCCGTTACCTAGAAACCCATGCTGAACACCCTTTTGATGCGGTTGCGTTAAGCGCCCCGATGCTGGGTATTCATCTTCCTTGGCCACTATCGACGATGGTAGAACCCATTTCTTGCTTACTCACACTTCTCTATCGGACTCCCCACTATGCTCCCGGTTATGGCCCTTACTATGCAAAACCCTTTGCCATTAACCCACTCACCCACAGTGAGATTCGCTATCAGTGGTTTCGTGAGTTGTATGAACAAAAACCAACATTAAAATTGGGTGGGCCAAGCACTCGCTGGGTGTGGCAAGGGCTTAAAGCAGCCCGACGTTGCTTGAAACACACCCACCAGTTAACGATTCCGACCTTACTCATGCAGGCCGGATGCGATACCATCGTCAGCAATGCCTCTCAAACTCGTTTTATGGCTCAACTCGCCAAAACCAATCCTAATAGCCGGATTCAGCTTATTCATGGTGCAAAACATGAGTTACTGTTTGAGAGTGATCGCTACCGAAATCAGGCATTAGATGCCCTATTCACTCATTTTAATTCGCCAATATTGAAATAGGGGAAAAAGCACCTTAAGACTTTTACCCTCTTTTTCTCACGGATTATCCCTTACACTATTTGGCCAAGATCGTTTACTTGGCGACCTTACCTGCGACAACGAGGGTTATATGACCACTGAACAAAAAACGGTACCATTTCGTATTGTGGCTTCCGATCTGGATGGCACACTGTTAGCGCCCAATCATCAATTAAGTGCCTTTTCCAAACAGACACTCAACGATCTTCATCAACAAGGCTTTACTTTCGTTTTTGCGACAGGCCGTCATCATGTCGATGTTGCGGGAATTCGAGAAATCGCAGGGATTCCAGCCTACATGATCACCGCCAACGGGGCACGAGTGCACGATCAACATAACCAAGTCATGTACAGTAAGAACGTTCCTTCTGAACAAGTGCAGGCCATCATTGATCAAGTCAAAGGCGATGATTCCATCTACATTCATATGTACCGAAATGATGAATGGTTACTGAATCGTGAAGATGAGGTACTTCGCAACTTCCATAAAGATTCCGGCTTTACCTATCAGGTTTTCGATGTGAATCATGCCCCCACCGACGGCGTCGCAAAAATTTTCTTTACCAACGAAAGCAAAGATCACGAACAACTCGTACAGATTGAAGCCCTGATCAACCAACGCTTTGCCGGACAAGTCAGCGTCGCCTTTTCTACACCATGGTGTTTAGAAGTGATGGGAGCGGGAGTGTCAAAAGGGGATGCTTTGCAGGTTGTCGCCGAGTCACTGGGATTGTCACTGGCTGATTGCATCGCATTTGGCGATGGAATGAATGATGTTGAAATGCTCACCATGGCTGGCAAAGGCTTAGTCATGCAGACGGCACATGAAAAAGTACTACGAGCGCTACCCAATAACGAAGTCATTGGTAGCAATGCTGATGACGCGGTCGCTCACTATCTACAAGATCACCTACAACTGTCAGTCAGTCACGCATAAGCCGCGGCCCTTTCCTGTTATCCCCCATCCGAGCGATGGGGTTCCCTGCGGGCGCTTTACTGCTCCCTATTACCGTCTTGCTTCGATCTGTCCAGTCTCTTCCAATTAATCATTGCGCCCCCTTCCCAAGAGGAAACCTTTTCTGTCCGTAGAGTGTCAATAGAACAGGCGTTGGTTCTGTTTTAAACCAACGATATGCCATAATGCCCGAAGTCCGTTGCATTTTTGTCACGAGGAAGAGATACCATGAAGCAGCTGAACGTCCCAGCAGCCATACTCGCACTACTCGCTCTACAAGCGTGTTCATCATCCCCGACCACCCAAAGCCAAATAGTGCCAGTCAATGCCACGCTGGATAATCCAGCCACGGTCGTTCCCCAAACCTTTATTATGCGAGGGGAAGTTGTCGTTGGACCGGAAGTTCGCTCTTTCACCCCTTGCGGCAGTAACCAGCAATATTGGTTAGACTGGACACCCGAACTGACTCAACAAGCTCTGAAGCTCAATCAATCCCCTTATCAAATACTGTATGGAGAAATGATTGGTTATCTCACGCCACCAAGCCAAACGGGATTTAACGCCGACTATATGGCCCGTTTTGTCGTTCAGCAGGTAAATCAATTAAGTGCTGAGAATAATAAAGGGTGTCAACACCCTACTAGACCGACTCGAGCCTTTGGCAATGAGCCGTTTTGGTCAATCCAGTTTTCCCCACAAGGGCTAGAATTTCAGCCATTCGGTGGCAATAAACAGGTACTGGCCATCCAAAGTAGCCAACTGTCTGCCAACCGCCGAACGTATCAGTTTGAACAAGGTCATCTGAAGTTGGAAAGAAAATCCTGTACCGATGGCATGAGTCAGAATGTATACAGTTGGCGTTCAACGTTAACGCTTAACGGTGAGACCTACCAAGGCTGCGCCGTGCTCAGCAATCTCGATACAACACAAGAGTGGGTAGGCACCTACTTTGCCAGCGCAACCGAGCAGCAAGGCTTTGGAGTGACATTAGAACTGAACCCTGATCATAGTGCGACCACTCGCTACCGTTATTTAAACCATGAACGAGAATTAGTTGAAAAAGGGTTCTGGCAACAGCTCAACCCAAATCAAGTTCAAGTGGTCATGACCTTACATCAGCAGCAATATTTACTCTCTGAGCGAGTGTTCACTCGTCATGGTTATCAGCTCCATGCCGACAAAGAAAAAGTGGGCAATGTGGTGTACCCCATCAGCAATAGTGGCATTACCCTTTACCAAGCTAAGCCAGTAAGTTCTCCCCCTGCAACAGAAAAAATAACCTTGAGTGAAACTACCCAACACATTCACTCCCGCGATGAGTATGATGAAGAGGTTGACCAAGCTGTACGCCGATATTTTGCACT
Organism: Vibrio cincinnatiensis DSM 19608; assembly: GCF_900167345.1. Taxonomy (GTDB): domain Bacteria; phylum Pseudomonadota; class Gammaproteobacteria; order Enterobacterales; family Vibrionaceae; genus Vibrio; species Vibrio cincinnatiensis. The sequence goes on from NZ_FUXB01000012.1 coordinate 31,403, forward strand.
GCATCAAAGTACCCCCAGCCAAACACATTACCGTTGGTTAAAATATGATTTAAATGGTAATCAACACCCCGAACTGCTCGTCCAGCTCGATTGGTGCCAAGAAGCACAATGCACCTTGCTCATATTTGAGCAAAAAAATGGGGAGTGGCAGTTTAATAGCCGTATCAATGGAGTACAGACCCCCTTCCGGTTAGGAAAAAGCTCACAGTATGGCTGGCAGGATCTGATGCTCCCTATCAATACCGAGCAATCGGTGACGGCACACCAACTGCAATATAACGGTATTAGCTACCCAGTCAGTATTAAAAAAGCAAAGACGGCTCACGCCAATGAAATCAGTGGTGTTCGGTTGTTTGCCGATGGGTTATCACCGCGAACTGGGGTCAAACTTTAATGCAAGCTTGTTCAGGGTGTGGCCTTCGCCACCAATGTTTATGCTCGGCTATCCCTCGGCTATCCAGTGAGTTGTCTTTGTCACTACTCACCCATGAGAATGAATATCAACGAGAGACCAACACTGGGCGGTGGCTAGTTCAATCCCTGCCCAGTTGCTCAGTGTTTACTTGGCAACGAACGTCACCCCCCGAAGCCCTATTACAGCGAATGGCCGGCCCAAATTATCATTCCGTTTTGGTCTACCCCAGTGAGCAAAGTGTTCCTGTGACGCTCGAACACCAAAATGCACAACGAATGGGCAAGAAAATGCATTTTATCGTACTCGATGGTACATGGCAGGAAGCTAAAAAGATGTTGCGTAAAAGCCCTTGGTTAGCGATACCTCATGTGCAGATCAACGCACAAGGTGAGTCATGCTATCAGCTAAGACGTCACCAACAGGTAGGACACTTATGTACCTTAGAAGTGGGAAGCGCTTTACTCAACGCTCTAAATGAACCCCAAAATGCACAACGGTTAAACACTTTTCTCCACCGTTTCATGCATACCCTGCAAGCGGATAAAAGTGGCCACGCACTGGTAAATTACCTTGATTGACGTGGAATATTCAGTAAAGAGCATAAACTCTGTGGCTGACCTAGGTAAAAGCCTTGCAAATAATCGACCCCCATATCTTCACTGATCTGGCACACCGCCTCATTGTGTACAAATTCAGCCACGGTTTTGGCATTGAGCACCTGACATAATTTCACCAGTTGCTGAGCAATTTTTCGCTGTTTCTTATCTTGGTCGATATTTCGGATTAAGCTGCCATCGAGTTTAATCACCTGAGGTTCCAACTTGATGATCTCATCAATGTTTGAATAACCACTGCCAAAATCATCCACAATAATTCTCACCCCTAAACGGCGAAAATGGTCACAAACCTCGATCATACGTCCATAGTCTTTAATTTGTTCATTCTCAAGTACTTCTAACCCCACTCGAGCAGGGTGAGCCAAAGATTGAATCGCTGTTTCAAGGCGTTGTAATGTTCGTTCACTCATCAAATCTTGTGGTGACAGATTAATGGAAAAATCTTCATGACGATCTCGCATCAGTTCAAAAGTACGATGAATCATCTGCCGACTTAATCGCGTATAGAGGTGACTCCCTTCAATGATGGGCAGAAAACGTCCGGGTAAAATGATTTCTCCTTCATCTTCAATCCTAACTAAGCACTCGTAAGAAGCGAGTTGATGGCTGTGCGCATGCACAATCGGCTGCGCATAAACCAATACGTTATCATCCAATACCGCTCGACTGACACATGATAACCATCCAAGCCGCTGCTGTCGGAGTTGATCATGAGTCCGCAAATGTGTCGCGCTACAAAAATGACGGTTACGATGAAAAGCATAGCGCCTCGCCTCGATGGCTCGGAGCAGTAAATCATCAGCATCCAACTCGGGAAACTCTTTACGGCTCACTAAACCCGCACAAAGCGAAACTGATACATAATCAATTTCAGGCAATCCAAATGGCTCAAAATTGACATGCTCAAGCTGTTCAACAAATTGGGAAAAAGTTTGATGAATGATCTCTTCCCCAACATCAACAGTTAAGATGGCAGCCCACTCCCCAACTCCAATCGCATACAAAGCGCTTTTTTCAGGAAGGTGTTCAGTAAGATAGCTTTGGAAATGGCCGGTTAAATCGAGCAATAATTTATCGCCCACTTGATAACCATACTTTTCATTGATTTGGTTAAAGTTGGTTAACTTTAATGCCAGCAAATGCTCACGGTTTGCCATACGCAATAATTTTTCACGTAAAACCACGCGGTTTGGTAACCCAGTTCGACGATCAACTCGATAACTCGCCGTCAACAAAGAAGCTTGATCTTGGATCTTTTGTGACAGATCGCGGTTCATCTCGTCCAAATCGTCCAACGCATTACGAATCAAGCTAAATAGTGGGGCTAACTCATCATGTCGAACATAATGAAAGGGAGGAAGCACCTCTGGGTTTGGCTCTCCTTCACGCAGGGCAAAATAGGTCATGCTATGATGCAATACTCGCTGTAGCTGGCCATCGTGCCATAGCTCCCCGGAACAATACCCCCCAGAGGTCAACGCCACCGATTGAAACGGTAATAACTCTTGATTGTCTTCCATAAAATCTAGCCGAGAAGTACAGTTATACACGAAGATCTGTTCTGGCTGAAAAAGACGCAGTTGTTCAGCGCCTAATTGAACTTGCTCAAGTGTTAATGATGGATGGTCAAAACAGAAGCGTACTTCATCACCCACCGATAAAGCTTCATTAAAAACTAAGCCGCTCTCCTCCTCATACAGCGGAACATACACATCTTGCAGCGCTAGCTCACCTTTAATTAACGGGAAATTATGCAGCATTTCTAATGGAACATGCTGGCCATCCCCTAAGTAGCGATTGTATACCTGACGGATCGGTGTATCGTCCAACTTCCATACCGTTTTATCTTGGGCCGCCGTGACACGGAAACTACGTCCGAGTGGATTCCATTCGGTATAAGCGCCAGTGTGAACATTCAGATTATCTCCATGCATCGCCACACAGACCATCGCATCATCATAAAATTGCCGACCGTGCAATACCCAGACACCATGAGGCGTTTCAGTTGCCGCCCCACCCGCGACCGGAACCCCCGGAGCCAGATAATTAAAGGCACGAAATCGCTCATGATCATCCATCTTCATTTGAGCAACAAAACAGAGTAGACATTGGGTATTCGATTGTAGAGAAAGGCTATCGAGTAGCTGTTCAGTATCTTGTTTGCCTGACACCGTGTTGACTTGAACGGCGGTGGTGAGCTGGCTATGAGCAAAATGACTAACCATAATCAAAGTGCCCGCATGGCAAATTTCACCTTGGTGAATCATCTGGTCAGCACTAAAGCCAATCAGATGGGCATCAGGGTATCGGGTAAGTAGCTGATCCGCTAACACCTGAACGTTTTCCACCGGCTGACTGGAAATCAGTTGAATTAGTTGATTGCCGGAATCAGACGAGGCGACATCCCATGTTATGTCACTTAGCGACTGATGTTCAGAAAGGAATAAAGATGTCGTGAACATACTTCCTGTAACTCATCTTGCAACTATGCCATCACTCGGCATAAAACCGTATACCATCTGAAAACTACGTTAATGATTATCTTGAAAAATCACAATCTTTATTCAATAAATCAGTGCACTTAGTTGTGAGAGACTGTTGACCTCAACATCCGGCAAAACTTTTGCATCACGACTTGCACGTAATGTGTGACCATGATCATTATACCAACAGGCTTGGAACCCATTTTCTTTGGCTCCTTGTACATCCGTCACTAAATGATCGCCCACATGCAAAATGGCTGAGGCAGGAAGTTGCAGGAACTGACGTGCCTTACAAAAGAGATCGGGGTAGGGTTTAGCTCGTCCATCCGGGCCCGCCTTCAAAACCCGTTGGAAATAGTCACTCAAACCAATCTTCTCAACATCCACATTACCGTTGGTTATTGCGACCAAAGGCCTCTTCTGTGCCAGCGAGCGTAACACTTGGTGAGTTAATGTCGGAACGGTGACTAAATTTCTGAGTCGTAAGACTTCTTCGATGGCCTCTTCGGCGGCTTGCTTAGCTTGACTTGGTGAATAACCTAACCGGTGTAAACCTTGTCTGATTTGTTCAAAACGCCATAGTGTTACATCATGATTTAACCAAGGATCTTCGCTAGCCAACTGCCACTTTAATTGGTTCCACCATGCCATGGATTGAGTGGCTGTCACGGGGTGATGCTGATAGAGCCACTGAGCAATTTGTTGCTCTAAATGCCGGATTACTGGGTGGTTATCGTATAACGTGTCATCCAAATCAAAGGTCATGGCTTGGATAGGTTGTAGCTGACGATAAAAATGCATCCCTACTCCTTGGTTTTTTTTCTGGCTCGTGGATGAGCTTGATCATACACCTGAGCAAGATGCTGAAAATCAAGATGGGTATAGATTTGTGTCGTCGAAATGTTCTCATGCCCCAATAGTTCCTGAACGGCACGTAAATTATTGCTCGATTCCAGCATATGGGTAGCAAAAGAGTGACGCAGTTTATGCGGGCTGATATGGCTCGCCACCGACTGCTTCTGCCCCCATTCTGCCAATCGTTTTTGTACATTACGATGAGAGATACGCCCACCTAATTTGGAAATAAACAGAGCGGGTTCATCATCTTTTAACAACGTCGGGCGCACCGTTAACCATTGACTGACCCATTCTTTAGCCTGACCTGAAAACGGAGCTTTACGCTCTTTGTTCCCTTTACCGATCACCCGAATTTCGCCACGGCTAAAACTGATGTCTTTAACATTAATCGCCACCAATTCTGCTAACCGCAACCCTGCACCATACATGAGTTCCATAATGGCACGATCACGAATGGAGAGTGGATCATCCGCCTCAACCTCTAATAGCTGAGCCATTTCATCCACATCCAAATTCTTCGGTAACGGGCGCTGCTTTCTGGGTGCAGAGACCCCTTTAGCAGGATTAGCGGCTAATTCACCTCGTAGAATCAGAAAATCGAAAAAACTGCGCAGAGAAGAAAGACGCGTTGCCAGGCTACTGGCTTTCATTCCCTCGCGCATGCCTTTACTAGCAAGCTGACGCACCCAAGCGGCATCCACTTGCTGCCACTGAGTGATCCCCATTTGGCTTAAATGCGCGGCCATTGCCTGTAACTGCTGCTGATAATTACGTTGAGTGTGGATACTCAGCCCTTTCTCACTGCGTAAATATTCATAGAAACGCAGTAATGGCTGAGTTAACCCATTAGGCAGAGGGGGAATGGATTCGTTCATGCTCATAACCTTGCCAAGGGAGTAAGTCGATTAAATGAGACAGCACCAGAGCTAAATGACGCAGAAATAAGGTATCCATACAAGGTTGAAAATGCCCACCATCACGGCTCGCAAAGGCCAAAATCCCTTGTGGCTGAGAAGCGCCTAGCGGCAGAATCACATAAGAGCCCATTTCTGGCGTCAAGCTACGCTCACCAAACAGTTGTTGACGATCGGCCTGTCGCAAACGCCCTAAATAAGCAGACTTACCATTGAAGTGATTGGTGGCAAAGCGCTGCCATTGCTCTTGTGTCATTGCATACTCACTCATCGGCGAGCCAATCAAACGCACATAGGCCGTTAACCCAAGCCGTTGCGCTGTGCCTTCAATGGCTCGGAAAACCTCGCTCAAACCACTGCACTGCAACACTTTTTCTTGCAACGCCATAAATTCATGGAAGGTTCGATCATTATTCGCCGCGAGCGACATCAACGTCGTGATTTCTTCTTCTAATTCCTCAATACGTTGCCGTTGTCGAGCCATCTGGATATGGACAAGGGAAACCGCTCCCGCATCGGAACGAGGCAATGACAATGACTCAACCAACTGAGGGTAGTGGAGAAAAAAATCAGGGTGATCTCGTAAATACTCGGCCACCACTTCAGCGGTCAGAGCATCAGCCTGTTGTTGTAACAAAACACATCCTTAATTTAGCAAGATAATTGACCATCAAACACATGAGTAGCAGGCCCAGTCATATACAAAGGTTTACCCGGACCTTGCCAGCGGATCTCTAAATGCCCACCGGGCAGTTGAACGGTTACGGTATGGTCTAAAATACCTTGAACAATACCAACCGCAACCGCCGCACAAGCTCCACTGCCGCATGCTTGAGTTTCCCCCGAACCTCGTTCATAAACACGAAGTTTAATGTGTTGGCGATCGATCACTTGCATAAAACCCGCATTAACCCGCTCGGGAAAGCGCTCATGAGATTCCAGTAAAGGCCCTAACGTTTGAACATCTGCCGTCGTCACATCTTCAACGACGGTGACAACATGCGGGTTCCCCATGCTGACCGCCCCACAAAATAAGGTTTGCTCATCAACACGCATGATGTACGTTTTTTCTGCCTGTTTGGCGCGAAATGGAATCTTGCTCGGTTCAAACTCCGGCTCACCCATATTGACCGTAATTTGATCATCTTCCTCAATGGAAAGAATAATTTTGCCTTTTTTAGTGCTAACACTGAGTTGATATTTATTGGTCAACCCTTTCATTCGCACAAAACGGGCAAAACAACGAGCCCCATTACCGCACTGTTCAACTTCACTACCATCCGCATTGAAAATGCGGTAGTGGAAATCCGTTTCGGGATCATAAGGCGCTTCCACCACCAACAGTTGATCGAAGCCAACGCCAGTATGACGATTCGCCAAACGCCGAATCAGCTCTGGAGAGAAGAAAACGTTCTGGGTAATGCAGTCCACGACCATAAAATCATTACCCAAACCGTGCATTTTAGAAAAATGGAAATGCATAAGGAATCACTTTACTCTGGCAAAAGACTTTCCAAGGCCCACAGGCTGGAAAGAGGTTCACGCTGACGAACGAGGTAGGTTTTGTCACCATCCACCATCACCTCTGCCGCGCGAGTTCGGGTATTGTAGTTAGACGACATCGCAAAGCCATAAGCACCTGCCGAGCGTACCGCCAACAGATCGCCTTGCTCTAACACTAAGCGACGATCTTTCCCTAAGAAATCCCCCGTTTCACACACAGGCCCCACCAAATCATAAGCAACCGCCTCTCCTGTACGAGGTGAAACAGGCACGATATTTTGCCAGGCTTGATACAGAGCTGGGCGCATCAAATCATTCATCGCCGCATCAATAATGGCAAAGTTTTTATGTTCGGTATGCTTAAGAAACTCTACCCGTGTGAGCAACACTCCCGCATTGGCGGCAATCGATCGCCCAGGTTCAAAAATCAACTCTAAGTGCTGATGATTCTCTAAACGCGCCAACAGTGCTTTAGCATAGTCTGATGGTTGAGGGGGTTGCTCATCTCGGTAAACAACGCCAAGCCCACCGCCGACATCAAGATGCTGAATCGTAATGCCTTCGGCTTGCAATGAATCAATTAAAGCCAATAGACGATCGGCCGCATCGATAAAAGGGGTTATTTCCGTCAATTGTGAGCCGATATGGCAGTCAATACCACGCACATCAATATGGGGTAAACTTTGCGCTAAACGGTAAACATCCGGCGCACGTTCAAACGCAATACCAAATTTATTATCACGTAACCCAGTAGAAATATAAGGGTGTGTTTTTGCATCCACATCAGGATTAATACGTAAAGAAACGGGCGCTTTGACACCCAGCTCTCCCGCCACTTCATTCAGTCGCGCGAGCTCTGGCTCTGATTCAACATTAAAACACTTAATGTTCAGTGTTAATGCTCGTTTCATCTCTTGGGCTGTTTTACCTACCCCAGAGAAAACCACTTTACTGGGATCGCCACCCGCAGCGATAACGCGCTCCAGTTCACCACCAGAGACAATATCAAATCCCGATCCTAACCGGGCTAAGGTATTGAGCACACCTAAGTTAGAGTTGGCTTTGACGGCGTAGCAAACCAAATGAGGATGCCCAGCCAAAGAACGGTCAAAGGCATGCCAGTGTCGTTCTAATGTGGCTCTAGAATAGACATAAAGTGGGGTGCCGTATTGCTCAGCCAAATGGGACAAAGCAACGTTTTCTGCCCACAGTTGACCATCTTCCTGATAATTGAAGTAATCCAAAATTCTTTCCCTTAATCTAATTCTTAAATCTACTGACTTTGTTCACTCTGCTGAGCATCATCAGGCAAGTATAATGGGCCAGTTTGTCCACACCCTGCTAAAGCGAGTACAGACAACAAAAACAGTGCGGTGACGGACTTTTTCATTTTGCATATCGTGATTATTGAATCAATGCCTCCTATAATCGCACCACAATCAAGAAAAGCAATAGGATAGATAAGATGAACGATACTGAATTTCATCAACAAGCGGATAGTCAGATGCAACGCATTGAACAAGCCATTGATGAGGCTGGGGCCGATATTGATTATGAAACATCCGGTAACGTCATGACGTTAGAGTTTGATGACCGCAGCCAAATTATTATTAACCGCCAAGAACCCATGAAAGAGATTTGGTTAGCCTCAAAATCTGGCGGGTTTCATTTCCAGTGGAAAGAGGAGCAGTGGATTTGCTCTAAAACTGGAGTCGAGCTACTGGAAATGGTAAAGCAAGAATGCGAAAAACACGCCGATGAAATAATAGATTGGCAATAACGAAGGCCTTAACCCACAACGATCACCAAAAGAGCACAGCGGTGCTCTTTTTAGTGCCCATCAGCTTAATAGCCATTCACCGCTTTAGACGGGCGAGAATACAGCGCGGAGTCATTACGGTAAGGCACCACATAGCTTTCACCCTCTTCTGGATGGATGATCTGATAATACTGTGGCAAGTTAAAATTAATCAGTTTAGAGGCGATTTGGTTATCATCCCGCACCGAGGTGTAAAAACTATTTACACTGGCAATCATCTCATCTTTTTCACCACTAAACTGGTGATATACCTCTATCCGGTTTGCTTCATCCAACACATAAATATTAAAGCCTTTTTCGGTGTCTTCGAAAAAGAACTGCACAAGCCCTTCACTGGCAAACCCATCCACCACTTCTGGCAATTGGTAATCCTGCTCTCTATCTAACATCAGCAGTGGTGAGCCTTTCAGCTTATTACTGCTGATGCTGCGATAAAAATCGACCGAATTTTCTAACCGCTGTACCGAAACGCCTCGCCGTTCAAAAAACAGCCCGTACATCTGTTTACCGATTCGTAATGCTTTAAAGCGACGACGTTTTTCTTGTTCAACCGGTTTAAGGCGTAAATCAATGCACTCGGCTAAGAGCTGATAGATCAGATTACGCATAACACCGCGTAAGTTTTTGCTATAACAAAACACATCCACCGATTCTGGTGGTAAAGCGTCTTGATGCATTTTGCCTAAGATGGTCTTTAACGCATCCAATATTGCGGTTTCCCCTTTAAAATGCAGGGTTCGCACTTCTTGCCATGAATTACGATAAACCAGATCGACACTGCCAACCAAACACTGTTGCTCACAGCCAAAACTAAAAATATCCAGCGTTTTTAAATCCACTTTTAACGATTTTCCGGCCAGTTGCACGGTCGGATCATTTTCAAAGTTAATAAACATCGCTAGTTGGCTAATTTCACAAGGGCTGGCCAGCGCCATCATGGTTGGGCGACGTTTATGAAGAGAGAAAGTATTACGTAAATCACTCACCATCTGATAAAACTTATCAATGTCTAAGTGCGCACCGCGAACCACCGAATGTAAATTCGTCGACTCGGTGATCAACCCATTAAAAAAAGCCCAAGCCACCAATTTACTCAAATATTCGTTACGCTCTAGATAACGCTGACTGAACATTCGTTTTGCAACTGGAGGCTGTTTATAGAGATACCAGCCAGAAGGGTTCACACGCCCAGTCGGAACCTCAATAAAGGTTAAATCCGCTTCATGCAGATCCGGTGAAATTTGGGGATTTAATAAGGTGACCTTACCCGGCAGAACCTCAAACGCCGCATACAGCTTACGCGCTAATATCGAGATATCCTGCGGGCTGATAGCCGAGGTAATATCATGACGGCGGGCAAATTGAATCAGGTTGCGATAACTCAGCATTAAAGCATCAAGTAAGGCATGATGCACAATTTTGACTTGCTCTACTTTCCAATGGCGACGGTTATCTAATTCTTGCAACAACGTCGAATCCCATTTCCACTCATGCACCATATGCCCTAATGCTTCGCGTCGCCACGCTACTGAATCGGCTTGAGGTTCACGTGATAATTTTTCATGGGTTTTCAGATAAAAACAGCGGCGCACGAGATCCAGACGAGCGTGATCACCAATCTGAAGCAGATAGCGAGTCACTTTTTTAAGCATCAAGTAATACGCGTCCATCCCATACAAATCCGGCTCATGGGCAAAAAAACGGCGTTTAGTATCAATACTTAATAGTTGAGTATGTGGGTACTCCCACGAATAGGCTTCTAACAGGGTGGCTTTAAGTACCGATTTATAGGGTGAATCGATACTCTTATATAACTGCCATAAATTGGCACCAAAATACTCTTCGGCTGGAATACGATTTAAACGACCAAAGTCGATCCACTGAGAGCAGTCAATGTATTGATTGGCACACAACTGATCAACATACTCGTCGTAACACTCTTCCATCTCTGGTGGCACTATTTGCCATAGTAAACGCTTACCGGCCAAACGAACCGCCGAGCGATAAAACTCGTCTAACAATAGAAGATGCTGGGAGGAACCACAGTTTTCACCGGTCATTTTATCGGAACGGTTATGCCGAAAACGCTGCTCATCCATAATAAAGAAGTTAGCTTCAATACCTTGGCTTTTTGCCCAATCGGTAATCAGCAAACACTTATTACTTAAATTTTCTCGATCATCACACTCCATTGAGGCTGATACACACACCCAAATATCTAAATCACTGGATGAGCTTTGTCCGATGGATGATGTACTCCCCATGGTGTAGAGCCCTAAAATCATTGGCTGTTTGGGGGAGTGAAGCGGCTGACCTAACGCCAGTTCGGTATCTTCGACTAATTGCTGTTGAACCGCATTCATCTCAAAACAGTGAATACCATGGGGAACTTGCTGATCTAAATAGCCAGGAATTAACGGATGGTTGTAGTGCAGAAGCGCAGGAATCAGCTGAAAAACACGCTGACCTTGTAAATCCATAAGCGCCAGCGCCCGCTCAGTGCGTTGCCGGTTCAGATTGTCTAATCGTTGAATTAAGGTCGTTGTGTAAGCCTGCAAGGTTGGTTCCTTGGTTGAAACATTAATGCGCGCTTTGGTTATGTTTCACGCGAAAGCGCCAACAAAACGTGATCAATTTAACACTTTAATCGAGTTTGGTAAAGCTATCTGCCCTTGCCAGTCGACTAAAGTTGTATCGCCATGAAGAAATCAGCATGTTAACGAACTTTCGCCCCATGATAGCGTTATTCCGTCTTATTTTCCGGCTATTCCACCAAACTATATACTCAAGCAAAGCAAAGACGCTAGTGCTTCTTTTGAAGTGAAAGAGGCTCTTACTCAGCCACTCTTCAAACGAGAGGACAATCACATTATTTTAGCGAATATTCATTGATGTAATGGCAAAATCGTCTATGAACAATCTAGTAGTAATACTTTCTCTCCCACAATGTTACGATACTAATCCTGTTGACTGTTTTTATGGGATGATTATGACCACCACAACGCCAATTCGTATCGCTACTCGTCAAAGCCCACTCGCCTTATGGCAAGCTCATTTTGTCAAAGACGCCTTACAAGCAGCGCATCCTGGGCTTGAAGTAGAGCTGGTTACTATGGTCACCCGTGGAGATGTCTTGCTCGATACCCCTCTTGCAAAAGTTGGTGGCAAAGGCCTATTTGTCAAAGAGCTGGAATTAGCCATGCTTGAAAATCGTGCTGATTTAGCCGTTCATTCAATGAAGGATGTTCCCGTCGATTTCCCGGAAGGATTAGGCTTAGTCACCATTTGTGAACGTGAAGATCCTCGAGATGCTTTTGTCTCTAACCGCTATTCATCCCTTGATGAACTTCCTCATGGTGCCGTTGTGGGCACGTGCAGCTTGCGCCGTCAATGTCAGATCAAAGAAGCACGGCCTGACATTCTTATCAAAGATCTACGCGGTAATGTCGGCACTCGGTTAGCAAAACTGGATGCCGGAGAATTTGATGCTATCGTACTGGCTGCGGCTGGGCTCAAACGCTTAAAACTGGAAGAGCGCATTGCCCGCTTTCTAGAACCCGAACAATCGCTTCCTGCCGTTGGGCAAGGAGCCGTTGGTATTGAGTGCCGTCTAGACGATCAACGCTTACTAACGCTGCTTGAGCCACTCAACCATGCCGATACGGCTGATCGCGTCCGCTGCGAACGCGCCATGAACTTAACCTTACAGGGTGGGTGCCAAGTCCCCATTGGTAGTTATACCGTTTTAGAAAATGAAGAAATTTGGCTGCGAGCTTTAGTGGGGGAACCGGACGGTTCACACATTATCCGTGGTGAAATTCGCGGCCCTCGTCAACAAGCAGAACAGTTAGGTATTGAACTTGCCAATCAACTGCTTGACCAAGGAGCGCGGGAAATCTTAACTAAGCTGTATTCTGAACACGAGTAAGCCATGGCAATATTGGTCACGCGTCCCGGTGAAGACGGCATTGAACTTTGCCAAGCCTTAACTCAACGGGGATATAACGCACTTCATCATCCATTAATTACCATTGCTGAAGGCCACGAACTGACACAACTCCGTACAGAACTGGCTCAGTACGATATGATGATGGCGGTGAGCCAACCGGCGGTGAATCTGACCCAACAATACCTTCAATCACAAGGGCTGTCTTGGCCAACGGGTGCGATTTATCTTGCCATTGGTCAAAAAACCGCACAAGTTTTAAGCAAGGCATGCCAACAACCAGTACACTACCCAGAGATCAGCGACAGTGAGCATTTCTTGGAACTGCCTGTTTTGCAGGAAGTTAGCCAAAAACGTATGGTCATTCTGCGGGGCAATGGTGGGCGGGAGCTAATTTCTACAACCCTTACCCAGCGGGGAGCACAGGTCTGTTGTCGAGAAGTCTATCGTCGTATTGAACTGCCGTTTCATGCACAAGAGACCTTACCACGTTGGCAACAAGCTAAGGTGGATACTTTGGTGATCACCAGCCTCCATCAACTGACGTTTTTTATGTCGCAATTGACCGCCCATGCAAAAGATTGGGCCTATCAACAGCGTCTACTGGTACCCAGTGAACGCATTGGCCGCGAAGCTCACGCTTTAGGCTTTCAACATATCGTGATAACAGGAAGTGCAGCAAACCACGATCTCGTGGCGGCTCTCCAGCCTTAACACAGGACTCTAGCCATGACAGATAAAAAAAATAATCCACCGCAGGAACCTGAAAAAATAGCACCAGCCCTCTCGGCGTCCTCTGATGTCTCACCCCAATCGGAGAAAAAAAAACAGGAACAGGAAAAAGTGGCCTCTTCCACTTCTTCCACTTCTTCCACTTCGCCATCGAAACCCAAAAATCCGCCATCGTCTCAGCCTACGTCGGCCAAATCTTCGACTCAGCGAGGCACAAAATTAGCCACCATTGCCATCGTGCTAACGATTTTATTCAGCGGTGGCCTTACTTTGCATTTTCAACAGCAACAAACCTTATATCAAGCTCAGTTGGATGCACTACGTACAGAGCTTAATCAAGCTCGCCAAGGCTTGCGAACCGATCTCGATACAGCCAAACAAGATGCGATCAATGCGGCCACAGAAATAGCCAATCGCTCAGAAGTGGAGCTTAGCCAACAGCACAAAAGTATCGAAAGTTTACAATTAGCGGTGGCGGATATCACAGGACGCCGCCCTAACGATTGGCTCCTCGCTGAAGCGGATTATTTGGTGAAATTAGCCGGTCGTAAATTATTCCTAGAACAAGATGCGGAAAGTGCCACTTTACTGATGGAAAGCGCCGATCAACGCATTGCTGAACTTAATGACCCCAGCTTAACGCCATTGCGCAAAGCCATGGCCCATGATATTACCCAACTGAAAGCGATTCCTTTCATTGATAAAGATGGGCTCGTGTTAACACTGATCAGCTTGCAACAATGGGTTGACCAACTACCACTAGCGAATGCCATTCTTCCTGAAACAGCACAAGCCGAGCAAGTCTCTGTTTCAAAAGACATTGCCGATTGGCAAAGTAATTTAATGTCCTCATTAAAGGCATTTGGTGAGAATTTTATTACTTTCCGAGTCCGAGACGGACAAGCGGTTCCTTTACTTTCTCCCCAACAGCACTTTTACCTACGAGAAAATCTCAAAGCGAAGTTAGAAACCGCTATCAAAGCGGTTTATGGTGAGCAACAAGAGGTGTATCACACCACTCTGACCACAGCAAAACAATGGTCAGAGATGTTCTTTAACTTACAAGACCATCAGGTAAAAACCTTTAATCAAAGCCTCACCACGCTGGCAGACAAGAAGATTGAAGTCATTTACCCACAGACTCTTGCCAGCCAACAACCCTTGGCAGATGTGATTCGTGAACGTTTACGCCGCTCTGTCTCCACCATGACAACGAAGGAGGAGGCCCAATGATTCGTCTTTTGTTTCTCTTTCTTGTTTTAGGGTTAGGGTTATTTGCTGGAACGCAATATGCTGGCCAACAAGGCTATGTACTGATTTCTATTGCTAACACCACCCTTGAAATGAGTGTAACCACGTTAGTTATCTTTATCATTGCGGCCCTCGCTGGGCTATTTTTCCTAGAATATCTGGTCAAAAAACTGTTACGAGCCAGTAGTACGACCTGGAACTGGTTCAGTGTTCGTAAACAGCGCCATTCACGCCGTTATACCAATGAAGGTATTCTGAAATTATTGGAAGGCGATTGGAAGCAAGCCGAAAGCAAGGTCACTCGTTGGGCCAACCACCATGATATGCCACAGCTTTGCTATCTGGTCGCCGCAGAAGCCGCTCACGGCATGGGAAATACCCAGAAACGCGATCACTATTTGGCTTTAGCGGCTGAACAAAAAGGCGCAACCCTCGTGGTGGAATTAACTCGAGCCAAGCAACAGTTAAGTGAACAAAACTGGTCTGCCGCTCTGCAAACACTCACTCAATTGCAAACTAACTACCCTGACAATCTCATCATTCTTAAACTGCTAAAACAAGCTTACCTGCAACTTGAACACTGGCAGCCATTGCTTGATTTACTTCCTAAGCTTGTCAAAACTCAACAACTCACTCGCACAGAAGCAGAACAACTCACGTTAAAAGCTCAGCAAGGCCAATTAGTGACGGTGGCAAGCCAAAAAGGAAGCGAAGGTGTATTGGCGCACTGGTCTGGACTGCCCAAAAAGCTTAAGCATGAACCGGCTATCATGGTGACACTCATCGAGCAGCTCATTAAACGTAAAGCTGATCATCAAGCCTTCACCTTGATCAAAGAAGGGCTGAAAAAACGCCCAGCACCCGAGCTGTATGCCCTACTGCCCGAGTTAAACCTCAGTGATCGCCATCCGGTGATGGTTTTACTGCAAGAACAACTACGCCAAGACGGCAATAATGCTGACATTCACAGTGCATTAGGCCAACTTTTTCTACGTAACCAACAATGGGAAGAGGCACAACATCATCTAGAAAAAGCCTTATCGGTTCGTCCAGATTTATCGGATTACGCTTATTTAGCGGAAGCTTTAGATAAACAACATCGCCCACAAGCCGCGCATGATGTAACACGAAAAGCGTTATCCCTACTGGAAGAGACGAAAATACAGTAACAGGTTAAATTTTTTAACCCAAGATAGGAAATTAATCGCCTCCCGCCTAATACGATGGGAGGCGGTTTAAAGAAACTAGACTATATAACTCGAGAGAACTGCTGCTGACGAGCTCGTTGGCGCAAGTACTTATCAAAGCACATACAGATATTACGAATCAGCAACCGGCCACGTAATGTGACTTGGATAGAGTGCTTATCCACTTCCACCAGTTGATCATCAATGAACGTTTTCAGCAGCGATAAATCCGGTTGGAAATAGTGATCAAACTGAATCGAAAACTGCTGTTCAATCGCTGATTTATCGAGTTTAAAATTACAAATCAACTGCTTGATAACTTCCCTTCTCAGTAAGTCATCCCGATCAAGAGAGACGCCCTTCCATAAAGCATGTCGCATTTCATTCACTTGGCGGTAGTAATGTTTTAGCTCTTTCTGATTTTGTGCATACACATCCCCAACCATTGAAATCGCTGACACCCCAAACCCCACTAAATCACAGTTTCCTTGTGTGGTATAACCTTGAAAATTACGATGTAAAATACCTTTGCGTTGGGCCATCGCTAATTCATCATCAGGTAGCGCAAAATGATCCATACCTATAAATTGATAACCTGCGGCGGTTAATGTGCGAATACTGTCTTGCAGAATCGCCATTTTTTCTTCAGCAGCAGGCAGTTCTTCTTGCTTAATCTTTACTTGTGCAGCAAACAACTGCGGCATATGGGCATAGTTAAAGACCGACAAGCGGCCGGGCTTCATTTGTACCACTTGCTCTAACGTTTGATGAAAACTGGCGACCGTTTGCTTAGGCAAGCCATAAATCAAATCAAGGTTAGTGGAACGAAAACCCAGTTCTTTCGCTCGAGCAACTAAATCAAGAATGAATTGTTCATCTTGCTCACGATTCACCAGCTTCTGAACTTCTTTATTAAAATCTTGAACCCCAATACTCAGCCGGTTAAAGCCTTCATGATGGAGGTGATCTAACACTGACAGTTCAATTTCACGCGGATCAACTTCAATGCTGATCTCCGCATCTGGCTGAAACTGGAATTCTTCACGCAGCAAGCTCATTAAGCGACTGATTTGCTTATTGGTCAAAAATGTTGGCGTACCACCACCAAAATGTAATTGAGAGACCTGACGGTTTTGTAATAGTGAGGCTCGCTGGCGAATCTCATGCTCAAGAACATCAAGATATTCATCGGCTTTGTGAGAGTGACGGGTAATAATTTTATTACAGCCACAGTAGTAACAAAGCTTGTGGCAAAACGGGATATGAATATAGAGAGAAAGCGGTCGTTCAGGATAACGAACACAAGCCATATCGTATTCAGCAATGGTAAATGCTTCATGAAATTCCAACGCTGTAGGATAGGAAGTGTAACGAGGCCCTGAGTAGTTGTACTTGTCTAGAATGGCTTGATCCCACACGATTTGCTGACTGGGTTCGACTGGCGACAACATAGTGACTCTTTCCGTTATGAATTTGTAACGCGTTATTCTGCCACACGACATCGATAAGGTCGGGTGGCAAAAGACAATTTGCAGATAAAATATTCTAAACTGCTAGCCGGATCACTCCCCCTTTAGAGTAGGTCTCCATTACAGCATTTGAATATGGATTTGCTGGCTCAATGGCTGAACGTGTTTCTGGAGCATTTGAAGCTCAGAAACAATGGCATCATTTAAGCGAACTTCCGCTTTTTGTCGGGTAAGATTTTGCCGCATGCGCTCTTGCTTAGCCATTTGCTGACGAGCTTCGCCTCGCGGCATATCTTTGACAATATGATACAATTCGCTCAGCGCGGGATACGCTTGTTCAACGTCAACCCGCTGAGTACCCTGTACATAATCCATAATGCAGTAAACGCGAATTGCAATTTCTGACAAATCGCACTGGCCTTGAATACCGGCTAGACAAAGTGTATTGACACTATCAAAAATATTCGCGTTACGTTTCTCTATGGCTAACGCTTGATGTTGCTGTTGTAATTGGGATTGCTTTCTCAACTTCCACAGTAAGTATGCGGCATAGCTTGCTAATGCAAGAATAATCGCACCACCCATAACGGCGAATAAAGTGACATTCATGAGCTTGTCTTATCCTTTGTACTCGTCTAGATCCAACTTTTCAAACTGAGCTAATAACTCGTCATCCGAAGCCGATTTACGCAGCGTAGGCTTAACGGGAGCTTGAGCTTCTTCAACCTCCTCTTCATCCTCTTGTTCATCAGTCAATAAACCCAGTTGATTCATCAAGATCTCAATTCGATCCAGTTTTTCATCCACATATTTTTGTAGACCAGCACCGAGCTTTTCACCGTTATCGAGCCGATCCAGCAGGACATTCAACTGAGCATCATTTTCCAACTGCTTCAATTCTTGCTCTGCATCTAAGCGACGAGCTTGCTTATTGGCTTTCTTACTGGTTTCGACCACAAGAGGAATTTTTTTCTTACTGCCTAACCGCGGATCACGCATTTGTGCCGCTAAACGTTCACTCGCTGTGCTGCCTTCTGAATGGCGACTACCACTTTTTAGCCCTTTACGCTTTTTCTGTTTCTTGCGTTCACGACCTTCAATTTCCGCATTTGTACGATTATGTTTGCGAGCAAAAACAAGGTCACCGTTGATCCCTGTTTTGGTTTTATTTTCTCGAGACATTACTGGGGTTTCCTCAGTAAAATTACATCACTACCGATAAATTCAAGTTCGAGCTTATCCCGCTCGGCCAGAAACTGAAAGGTTTCACGACTAAAAAAGCTCACATGAGTGAGATCATTTTTGTAGTGCCATCCAGCAAACGCATCCACATTTTTTACCAGCTTGGTCATCAGACCAATCCAGCCTCCGGGCTTAACTAAATTCAGCCATTGCTGCCAAACCGTATAAGGATCATGCAAATGCTCAATCACTTCGCTGGCAGTCATAAAATCATAGCAAGTATTGAGCACCTCTTTCTGGGGATAGAAGAAGTGATCATACAACGCAACGCTGTGTCCCGATTCCGCCAACATAAGCGACAATGTTGGCCCCGGACCACAACCAAAATCTAACCCAACCGATTGAGAAGAGAGTTTATCTAACATTGGCTCACAAAGCCGTGCTAAAAAATGTCGATACCCTAAATCATTAGGATTATTTTCATGTAAATCATAGAACGCTTTTTCACGCTCTGCACTCAAGCGCTCAGCCGCAGGCACAAAGACCAATTGACACACCTGACATTGCACATAGCTGCGATGCTTATCTTCAAAATAAGCCTCAACATGATGACTGTGGCACAAGGTACAAGTCTGCATACAAACGTTCCTCAACTGGGGGATGCGCAACATACCAGAAATGAACGATAGAGTGGAGGGGATAAGGTTAAATTTTCAACAATATTGAAAAAAAATAGAGTGATGAGTATGAAATAGTCACAAGAAAAGAACCGCAGTAGTACAAACCCCTGCAACGGATGAGCAAGGGTTAGAACTGGATATTTTACTCAGAAAGAAAGCGTCACCTAACGTTAATGCAAGCCACCCACATATTTCGAAAGAATATCAATATCAGCATCCGTGAGTTTTTTTGCAATATCACGCATCATGGCATTCATATCGTTATTGCGGCTATCATCACGAAACTTTTCCAATTGGAGCTTAATATAGTCGGCATGTTGACCTGATATTTTGGGGAAACCAGAAAGCTCGGTTCCATTTCCACGAGGACCATGGCAAGCAATACAGGCGGTTAAACCACGTGAGAGATCGCCAGCACTATATAGCACCCTTCCCGCATCAACCACCTCTTCGGGGGTGGCATTCTCGGAAATCGGTAAAGAGGCATAGTATGCCGCCAGATCTGCCATATCCTGATCGCTCAATGGCATGGCCATCGCACTCATGACAGGATCATATCGCCCCTGCTTACCACCACTCTCCATGCCCAATTTCAGAGCTTTCAACTGTTTCTCTAAGTAAGTTGCATGCTGGCCCGCAATCTTAGGATAAGTGGTGATTATTCCGTTCCCATCGGCACCGTGGCAAGCAACGCAGGTTTCTGACTTTGCCTTACCCGCTTCAATACTGCCTTGCGCCCATACAGAGCCGCTGGCTAAAATACTCAAGATTAGCGCTAATTTCTTCATGACATTCCATTTATAATTATCAAGCTTCCAGTACCACTCATGGTACAATGAGCAATCTCGTTCAGAGCACATTTATTTTACACAAATTCACAAAAAAGTAATCAATTGACTACAAAAAAGTCGAGATGGAGTTAACAGAACCGTGAGCGTAAAAATTCATTACCAAAACACGCATTTCATTACCAGTGCACCTGATATTCGCCATCTTCCTGAAGATGAAGGTATCGAAATTGCGTTTGCAGGACGCTCCAATGCTGGAAAATCCAGTTCTCTTAATCGGTTAACAAACCAAAAGAGCTTAGCTAAAACCAGTAAAACCCCCGGCCGAACTCAGCTCATTAATCTATTTAAAGTCACCGAAGGCTGCCATATTGTAGACCTCCCCGGTTATGGATTCGCTCAAGTTCCACTCGAAATGAAGAAAAAGTGGCAGCAATCGTTGGGAGAATACTTGCAACAGCGTACTTGCCTAAAAGGGTTAGTCGTTTTGATGGATATTCGCCATCCGATGAAAGATCTCGACCAACAATTGGTTATTTGGGCGGTAGAGTGCGCAATTCCGGTGCAGGTACTGCTCACCAAAGCCGACAAATTAAAAAGTGGAGCGCGTAAAGCACAACTGCTGAAAGTCAGAGAGCAAGCAATGACGTTTGGGGGTGATGTCTCTGTTGATGTTTTTTCATCCTTAAACGGGCTTGGTGTGGATACGCTACGCCAAAAGCTCGATCATTGGTTTGCGCCACAGTTACAGCAACTCGCCGCTCAACAGGCAGAGAGTCAAGACGCTCCTTCTGAGTAAAGGCCAGAAAAAATTCCCCATCAGAAATAAAAATCCCCACCATCCTGGTGGGGCAACGGGAGAGAAATAGGAGGTAATTATTATTATGCCCCTAGCATTCCTCAAACGCGCCCAAATTACAACCACCCTCGCCCATGCTCTTTATCTCTCCACGGGTTACCATTAATGTAATATTTCAAATAAATTCATAGTGTTAACTTTGAAATACCAAATAGATCACTTAGTTTTTTTCTAGAAAAAATGAGAAATGTGACTGATGTTTAATTACAGAAATGACGGCAGCATCCATTTTATTTTGGTAAAAACGGACAGTATTAAGAAGCGATCTTGATGATCTACTGGAAAAAGAAAATGAGGGAAAACGAAATGGAGCCCAATAAAAAACGCCCCAGTCAAAAGGTGACTGGGGCGGCTGAATCAGCCTAATCCAATAACGTGAAACAAAAGGTCTGAAAGATAGAACATCTTACCTCTGTACCCTACGGAATTAAATGTACAACAATTGGTCAGAAATGAAAACTGTTTTTGTAGTTTTTTTTCATTAATTTTTTGTTAAACAACATAACCATTTGAAACGCGTTTACTTTTTTATTTGTAAAAAAAAGCCAGCGAACGTGCGCTGGCTCATACTTTTTGAGGGTTTTAAGCACTATTTAGGTTTAATGTGCCTCATCCCAGTTATTTCCATGCCCTGAGTCTGCCACTAAAGGCACCTTAAGCGTTGCTGCTGACTCCATCAATTCCTGTACTTTACTTTCAATTTCGGACAAAGCTGACTCTTCCACTTCAAATACCAGTTCATCATGCACTTGCATTAGTAATTTCACTCGACCTTGGCCTTCTGTTTCGATCCAGTTATCCACCAATAGCATGGCTTTTTTAATGATGTCAGCCGCCGTGCCCTGCATGGGTGCGTTGATGGCAGCTCGCTCTGCCGCCTTACGTCGCATCCCATTGCGCGATTTAATCTCCGGTAGATGGAGACGACGCCCAAAGAGGGTTTCAACATACCCTTGCTCAGCAGCGGTGCTACGCGTCTCTTCCATATATTGCATCACGCCAGGATAACGCTCAAAGTATTTATCCATATAGTGTTGGGCTTCGAAACGAGGAATCCCCAACTGTTTGGCTAATCCAAAAGCGCTCATACCATAGATAAGCCCAAAGTTGACGGCTTTCGCTCGACGACGCTCCTCACTCGTTACTTGTTCAATACCAATACCCAATATTTCAGCAGCGGTCGCAGCATGGATATCTTTACCTTGTTGGAAAGCTTCTAACAACGCGGTGTCGTCCGACAGATGCGCCATAATCCGCAACTCAATCTGTGAATAGTCGACCGCCATGATTTTCCACCCTGATGGTGCAATAAAAGCCTGACGGATACGACGCCCTTCTTGATTACGAATTGGGATGTTCTGCAAGTTTGGATCGGTAGAGGATAAACGCCCCGTTGCCGTGACCGCTTGATGATAAGAGGTATGAACTCGCCCTGTCTCAGGGTTGATCATTTTTGGCAATTTATCGGTATAAGTGGATTTGAGTTTCGCTAAGCCGCGATATTCGAGAATCACAGCAGGTAACGGGTAATCAAGCGCTAATTCTTGCAACACTTCTTCATTGGTGGAAGGCGTACCTGACGGTGTTTTTTTCACCACGGGTAACTTCATTTGTTCAAACAAAATGGTTTGTAGCTGCTTCGGAGAACTTAAATTAAACTCTTGCCCTGCAATATCATACGCTTTACGTTCTAGCTCAACCAAACGTTGTGCAATTTCTTGTGACTGGATACCGAGTAATTGATCGTCAATGAACACGCCTGTCCGTTCCATACGAGAAAGTACCGGAACCAATGGAACTTCTATCTCACGATAAACTGTGTTGAGTTTTTCATCTGCACTTAATAATGTTTGTAAACGATGATGCAACCGTAAAGTGACATCGGCATCCTCTGCCGCATAAGGAGAAGCTTGATCTAATTCTATTTGGTTGAAGGTCAGCTGATTTTTACCTTTACCCGCCACTTGCTCAAACGAAATGCAGCTGTGCTGTAGAAAACGCAAAGCTAAGCTATCCATATCGTGCTTGCCACCCACACTGTTATACACATAGGATGCCAACATAGTATCGTGGGCAATACCGTGCATGGTAATACGATAACGGGCTAATACACTCGCATCGTATTTTAAGTTTTGCCCCACTTTTGCTTGCTGAGCATCTTCTAATAGTGGTTTTAACTGAGCCAGAACCCAATCACGATCAAGTTGCTGCGGCGCATCAAGATAATCATGCGCAACAGGTACATAAGCCGCCTCACCCTCTGCCACCGCAAAGGATAAGCCGACTAAATTAGCGACCATATAATCAAGGCTATCGGTTTCAGTATCAAAAGCAAAAACCTCGGCCTGTTTCAGTTTTTCCATCCAACGATAAAAGCTCGGCTCATCTAAAATTGTTTCGTACTGGCTGCGATCGATTTTTATTGCTGGTGATTCACTCATCGTGTTGGATGCTAAAGAAGAGCGCTCTGGCATCGAACCTCTATTTTCTACCGCTTCTACGACACCAGAGCCCCCTTCTAATAGCTCCGTCAGCCATGATTTAAAGGCAAGTTTGCCATACAGCGCCATTAAGGCATCCCGATCGGGTGTCGTTTTGAGTAAGGACTCCGGCGTGTATACCAGTTCAACATCGCGCTTAATTGTCGCAAGTTGATAAGAGAGCTGAGCATTAGCACGATTCTCTTCTAGCTTTTTCGCCATGGTTTTCGAGCCACGGAAGCCTAATTCGGCAATTTTATCTAAGTTATCATATAACTCGTTTAAACCACCGATACCTTGCAAAAGAGCCGTTGCCGTTTTGTCACCCACACCAGGGACACCGGGTATGTTATCTACTTTATCCCCCATTAAAGCGAGATAATCGATGATCAGTTCTGGCGGAATACCAAATTTTTCTATCACTCCTTCACGATCCATCACCACATTGGTCATGGTATTGATCAAAGTAATATGCTCGTCAACCAGCTGAGCCATATCTTTATCACCGGTACTAATCAGCACCGGCATTCCCGCTTGTGAGGCCTGATGAGCTAATGTGCCTATCACATCATCCGCTTCCACCCCTTCAATCGACAGCAGCGGTAACCCCATCGCTCGGATTATTTGGTGTAAGGGTTCAATCTGGCAACGGAGATCATCCGGCATGGGAGGGCGATTCGCTTTATATTGATCATACATCTCATCGCGGAAAGTTTTGCCTTTCGCATCAAAGATAACGGCAATACGATCAGACGCAAACTGACGCATCATTGCTCGTACCATATTCACTACCCCATAAATGGCATTGGTTGGTATTTCACCATTGCTCATTGTGCCAGGATAGGCATGGAATGCGCGGTATAAGTAGGAAGAGCCATCAATCAAAATAAGAGGATTATCAGGGATACGAGCCATAGTTTTGTTATCCGATCTGCAACAATAAGTGCTTAGGATGCCACGACTACCGACAGGTTTCCATGCTAGCCTTTCTCACTCATCCAATGGAGCGCTCTCTTAACCCCATTTGAATAGCGACCATTCTGTGGATAAGTCTGTTTATACATTTTATCCACAGCGCTAAAAAAAACCACACCAATGGAAAAAACAACTTTTAACTTATTGTTTTAAATGTAATTTAAACAAGATCGACAAATACACCAATGATCCTTTTACGATCGAGCGCTGTGGAAAAGATACTCGCTGGCCTTTTACCCAACCGTACTTTGACAAGAAAAGCTTCTAACTCATAAAGAGGCTCTTCATTCCTCCCCTATCTAGTTCAATAAATTGCAAGCATAAAAAAAGCGACACCCTAAGATGTCGCCTAGCAATAACAGGCATAGCTAATTCAATAGATGATCAACTTACCATAAAGCTAAATATTACACTGGAAGCAATGTGAGCAATGTCGTGTCAAAAAGAACAAATCAACGTTTCTCTCTGCTGCTAGCCACAATCTGAAGGCCCTCCTCAAGAAGAGCAAGCAACCGATGGGTTACGTTGTTTATCCCCTAAGACAAGGTTAATAATAATCATTATCATCTCAGTGTCAATAGGTAAATGATAAGAAATATCATTTAATCAGGAAAAAGATTAAAATTAGGCATATTAGTAAAAGAAGGTATTCATGTTGACAATCTAAAAAGGGGTCAATGACTGGATAAATATAAAATGATGGAAGCAATGGCGGGATCAATAAAGGCTGACATTCAGCCAGCCTTTAATCATTAAATGACCCCATTTACTTTTCGCGTAAATGTTGTGCGGCTTGCGCTTGATCTTCCAGTAACCACTCTGCCACTTGCTTAGCAAAGTAAGTCAAAATACCGTCTGCGCCCGCACGTTTAAAACAAAGCAACGACTCTATTACCGTTTCTCGCTCTTTTAGCCAGCCATGATCAATCGCTGCTCTATGCATCGCATATTCACCAGAAACTTGGTAAGCAAATGTTGGCACTTTCAGCTCAGTTTTGACACGTCGAACCACATCCAAATAAGGCATTCCAGGCTTGACCATTACCATATCAGCCCCTTCATTGATGTCCATTGCTACTTCATGCAAAGCTTCATCACTGTTCGCGGGATCCATCTGGTAATTTTTCTTGTTGCCACCTTTCAAATTATTGGCAGAGCCAACCGCATCACGAAACGGCCCATAATAGCTAGAGGCGTATTTTGCTGAATAGGCCATGATTTGTGTATGAATATATCCCGCTTCTTCTAATGCTTGACGAATCCGACCAATACGTCCGTCCATCATATCAGACGGGGCAACCACATCGGCGCCCGCTTCCGCATGGGATAGGGCTTGTTTGATCAATACTTCCGTTGTTTCTTCGTTCAGTACATAACCCGTTTCATCAATAATGCCGTCTTGACCATGAGTGGTGAACGGATCTAATGCCACATCCGTAATAACCCCCATTTGTGGTACATGCTCTTTCAGCAGCTTCACCGCTCGTTGCACTAACCCATCTGGATTATAAGCTTCTGAGGCATCGAGGCTTTTTGCATCCTGAGTGACCACGGGAAAGAGCGCAATGGCAGGAATACCTAACTTGGCTAAATACTGCGCCTCTTCCAGTAGCAAGTCGATAGACAAGCGTTCAACCCCCGGCATTGACTCAACGGGTTCTCGGCGATCTTTACCCATAAGAATAAACATCGGATAAATCAAATCGTTTACTGATAGTTGATTTTCTGCCACTAAACGACGGCTGAAATCATGTTTACGTACACGACGTAAACGACGTCCAGGAAATTGACCTTGAATGGATACTGACACTCGACTCTCCTTATTGGTGGCCCGCGGCTCCGAAAAATGTTGCGATAACGGACATAATTGGAAATGTGGATGAAATCATATCACTCTGGTTATTCTGCGCTAGGATCAATCGATGAAAATACAGAAATGATCTCTTGCATACGCTCGCGTATACTACCTATCCAGAGTTAAATTTTATTCATTAAGCGAAAAAACCATGATTGATACCCATGCCCATATCTACGCCAGCGAATTTGATCAGGATAGAGATCTCGTCATTCAACGTGCGATTGAGCAAGGGATT
Source organism: Vibrio cincinnatiensis DSM 19608 (assembly GCF_900167345.1). Taxonomy (GTDB): domain Bacteria; phylum Pseudomonadota; class Gammaproteobacteria; order Enterobacterales; family Vibrionaceae; genus Vibrio; species Vibrio cincinnatiensis. The sequence continues at coordinate 57,654 of NZ_FUXB01000012.1, forward strand.
GAACAGATATTGCTACCCAATATCGATCTTGACTCCATTGCTCCCATGCTCGCCACAGAGGATGCCTATCCCACGTTATGCCGTTCAATGATGGGGCTACATCCCTGCTATGTGAATAGTGAAGTCAAACAAACGCTTGCCTCTATTGAAGCCTGGTTTAATCAGCGGGACTTTATCGCTGTGGGAGAAATTGGCCTTGATCTCTACTGGGATAAAACCTACCGTGCAGAGCAAGAAATGGCTTTGATTACTCAGTTAAACTGGGCGAAAGATCTCAACCTTCCTGTGGTTATCCATACTCGTGATTCGACTGAAGAAACATTAGCGCTGATCAAACAAGAACAAAATGGCCAACTTCGTGGTGTTTTTCATTGCTTTGGTGGAAGTATTATGCAAGCTCAAGCCATCAATGACCTCGGCTTTCATCTTGGTTTAGGTGGCGTGAGTACCTTTAAAAATAGCGGTATGGATAAGGTGATTCCACATTTAGATCTCGACTATGTGATACTAGAAACGGACTGCCCTTATCTCGCCCCAGTACCACATAGAGGAAAACGAAACGAACCCGCCTATACGCGCTTGGTGGCCCAACGTATTGCTGAATTACGGGAGCTTTCGCTTCAAGACGTCAGTGATCTGACGACCGTAAATGCTAAACATTTATTTAATCTATAGGTTGAACCGATCTTTCTTTACCCTATCTTATTCCACATCGTGCTCTTCAGTGCGCTCTCTTTGACCGTAGAAGCGAGCAAAAAACAACCCCACTTCAAATAATAAACACATCGGAATCGCTAACAAGGTTTGTGAAATGATATCTGGAGGGGTGAGTAACATCCCGACAACAAAGGCTGCAACCACAATATACGGACGTTTTGCCGCTAAGGTTTTCGGGGTGGTCGCCCCTGTCCAACACAGAAGAATAATCGCAACTGGAACTTCAAACGCCACCCCAAAGGCCAAAAATAATGCAAGTACAAAATCTAAATAGCTGGCAATATCGGTTGCAAACTCAACACCACCTAAAGAAATGGCGGTGAAAAAGCCAAAGACCAGTGGAAATACCACAAAATAGGCAAAAGCCACCCCACAATAAAACAGCAGAGAGCTAGATATAAGTAGCGGAAAGATGAGCCGACGCTCATGCTTATACAAACCAGGAGCCACAAAAGCCCAGACTTGATAAAGAATGTAGGGCACCGATAAAAACACCGCCGCAATTAACGTCAATTTCAGTGGGGTAAAAAAGGGAGACGCCACATCGGTGGCAATCATGGTTGCCCCTTCGGGTAAACGCTCGACCAACGGCCGAGAGACAAACTCATAGATATGATTTGAAAAATAGACTAAGCCGATAAAAACTAGAATCACCGCGGCAATACTGCGTAAAAGACGATCACGCAATTCGAGCAAATGGCTAATTAACGGCTGAGTCTGTTCGACGGATGACATGGTGACCTCAACAAGCGTTGAAAAAAGAGTGACCGTTTCAAACCATCACTCTTGATAAATACAATCTCTGAATTAATCGGTGTGGTGTTTAGCCGCTTTGACTTCAGACTCGACCATTTTGATGGAGGATGGCTGTGGCTCATCACTATCTAGCGTTGATGAGCCTATAGAGGCATCGCTCTTCGTTACGGTATCAGTCGCCGAAGCATAAGGACGCTGCACCTCTTGTGCTGCCTGCTTTAGCTGATCAACAGATTCTTGTAGCTCTGGTGATAAGTTTTTCATCCCTAACTGTTCAGCTTTACGTAAATGTTCCTGCAACTCCTGAACTTTAAGCTCATGAGCCAGCTCATCTTTTACGCTATTTGCCATCCCTTTCGCCGCAGCAACAAATTTAGCAACACTCCGAATAGCATGAGGCAGCCGCTCAGGGCCAAGCACCACTAATGCTACCACCGAAATTAATATCAGTTCCCAAAAACCGATATCAAACACGATTTATGCCTGCTCTTTGTCTTTCTGAGACTCACTTGAGTGCTCAGTTTTCTTTTGTTGCAAGTTTTTGGGTTCAAAATCCGCATCTTGCTCGGGTTTGCTTGCCTCTTCTTCTGCCATGGCTTTTTTAAAGCCTTTGACTGCACTGCCTAGATCGCTGCCTATACCACGTAGCTTTTTCGTACCAAACAATAGGACGACGATAACGGCAATAATAAGAAGTTGCCAAATACTGATACCACCCATGCTTTTTACCTCGGGTTATATGTTGCACAATGATTGATTATCAAAAACAATCTACTTTATTGGCGGTAGACCCGCCAGCTTAACCACCAACTGACGGCACCAGCAAAGGCGCTACCTGCTGCGAATGATGGATAATCCGTCAATAATAGTGCTGAGCATACGACTAAAGTTGCTCCAACACCAAACAAAAACTGCCCGATGGATTGCTGTCGCTTCGAGGCCCGATAGCCTTGATAGAACTGCTCCATTCGGATGTTTAGGTTTTTCCCTTGCTTTAAACTATCATAGAGAAGCTCTGGTAACTCTGGCAATTTTTCAGCCCAAAGTGGTGCTTTCTGCTTAATCGCATTCACGACGGCTTGCGGCCCCACCTGTTGCATCATCCACTTTTCTAAAAACGGTTTCGCCGTTTTCCACAAATCAAGTTGTGGATAAAGTTGCCGACCCAAGCCCTCTACGTAAAGCAAGGTTTTCTGTAATAAAACCAACTGCGGCTGAACTTCCATCTGAAAACGCCTTGCGGTATTAAACAGATTCAGTAATACGTGACCAAAAGAAATTTCACACAAAGGTTTGGCAAAAATCGGTTCACAAACAATACGAATCGCCACTTCAAATTCGTCAATGTTGGTATCATACGGCACCCAACCAGAATCCACATGCAATTGGGCGACTTTGCGATAATCTCGATTAAAGAAAGCTAAGAAGTTTTCCGCCAAATAGCGCTTATCTTCAGCATTCAAGGTGCCCACAATGCCACAATCTAACCCAATCCATTGCGGGTTTTCTGGATGTTGGGGGTTAACAAAAACATTCCCCGGGTGCATGTCTGCATGGAAAAAACTGTCTCGAAACACTTGCGTAAAGAAAACACTGACACCGCGTTCAGCCAATAATTTCATGTTCGTCCCATTGGCGTGCAATGTGGCTAGGTCGGAAACTTGAATGCCATATATTCGCTCAGAAACCATGACAGTTTGATTACTAAAGTCTGTGATCACTTCTGGAACATAGAGCTCTTCGCTCTGATCAAAGTTACGTCTAAGTTGAATGGCATTGGCCGCTTCACGGCGAAGATCCAATTCATCGAGCAAGGTTTTCTCATATTCACGAACCACTTCAACGGGTTTTAGGCGGCGAGCCTCCTCCGTCGCTTTGGCGATGATACGGGCTAAACGGTACATGAGTTTAATATCCGCGTCGATGACCGGGCGAATATCTGGGCGAATCACCTTCAACACGATTTCTCGCCCATTCGACTTAAGCTTTGCCGTATGCACTTGCGCAATGGAGGCTGAGGCGAGCGGCTGAATATCAAAATCATCAAACCACGTTTCAAGTGGCCCACCCAGCGCTTGTTCCATCTGCTGTTTGGCTAACTTACCATCAAACGGGGCAACCTTATCTTGCAGCAATGCTAATTGATCCGCGATATGAGGAGGAAAGAGATCGCGGCGCGTAGACATCATTTGCCCAAACTTTATCCATACTGGCCCCAACTCTTGCAGGGCAAGCCGTAATCGCTCCCCCAATGGTTTATCACCATGCTGATTGCGAATCCAAAACAGAGATTTACGAGCTAAAATCGGCGCTTTAGTAAGCTGATGCACAGGTAACAGCTCATCTAAACCGTATTCCAGTTGTACTTTGATGATGCGGTATAAGCGTTTAAGTTCTGCCAGAGTCATATTTTTTCCAGTAACCGATTCAATCTGGCTTCCACTCGCGCTGCCTGACTGGTTACGTCATCTACTTGATCACAAAAATAAGCCACTTCTAACGGTGGAGGAGCAATACGCCACTCTTCCGTTAAAATTTGGGCCCAATGATGTTGTTGTCTATTCACGCAATCATTCACCAAGCGGCCCATCTTTTTAGCCCCTTGTACCACAGTATGGGCAACCACATCCCCTGTGACCCGAGAGAGCCACTCTTCTAAATCTGGCTGACAATCCTGAATCAATTGGGCAAATTTTTGCGCCAGCTGAATATCCCCTTGCACCATTAGGCGATCTTGCTTAATCAACTGAGTAATATTGGCCTGTTCACGCAGCTCAGGTAATACCGAAAGGTGAACCGATAGGTAGCAATCGGCTTCTCCTTCATACTGCGCCAACACATCAATTTGTTGGCTAAACACAAAGGTGAAGGTTTGATTAAGTTCTTTGATATGGACCTGAATCACTTGCCCTTTCAAGCGGGCCAGTCGACGACCCAGTTCAGGATCGTCCTGAATGAAGGTATTCAGTGCAGTTTCCATTACCGCAGTGATCAGTGGCTGAAACGGCATAAGTCACCCTTAAAATTTATAACCACGATGCAGAGCAACAATACCACCGGTGAGGTTGTAATAACGGGTTTGCTCAAATCCTGCTTCTTCCATCATCCCTTTTAATGTTTCTTGGTCGGGATGCATACGAATGGATTCGGCTAAATAGCGATAACTGTCCGCATCATTGGCAATCAATTGGCCCATTTTCGGTAAGATATGGAAGGAATAAGCATCATAAACTTTAGAGAGAGGGTCTAAAACGGGTTTAGAAAATTCCAATACCAACAAACGTCCACCCGGCTTTAAAACACGAAACATCGACCGTAAGGCTTTATCTTTGTCTGTTACATTGCGCAGGCAAAAACTGATGGTAATGCAGTCGAAATAGTTATCAGGGAAAGGCAGTTCTTCTGCGTTAGCTTGCACATAATGAACATTACCAACCACGCCATGATCCCGCAATTTATCTCGCCCAACATTCAGCATCGAGTTGTTAATATCCGCCAGAATGACATGCCCTTTATCTCCGACAATACGAGAGAACTTGGCGGTAAGATCCCCCGTTCCCCCGCCTAGATCAAGGATACACTGGCCGGGACGTGCGCCCGCACAATCAATAGTGAATCGCTTCCATAGGCGGTGAATACCTCCCGACATTAAATCATTCATAATGTCGTATTTGGCTGCGACAGAGTGAAAAACCTGAGCCACTTTTGTGACCTTTTCCTCTTTAGCTACCGTGGTAAACCCAAAATGAGTGGTTTCGTTGTCTTCTACTACTGGGGTTGTTTGTGCGCTGATATCCGTCATTCTCTTTCCTCTTAGGCAGCCATACACCAAAAACTGCAACTGCGGGCGGTTAGTTTACTTTATCCTCAGCGGGATGTCTTTCTACTAAAGAGGCAAATTCTGTATCCGGCTCACGCTGTGACTTTTCTATCCATTCACTGGCTATCGACCGCTTAACTTCGACCCCGAGCTGTTTAAAACTTTCAGCCTGACGAATGGCATTGCCTCGCCCTGTAGCGAACTTATTCATCGCCGATTGATAACTCTGATTTGCGCGATCTAAGGCCGCACCCAACCCTTGCATATCGTCTACAAATAAACGCAGCTTATCGTATAACTTACTGGCTCGTTCCGCGATAATTTGAGCGTTCTGGTTCTGACGTTCATTACGCCATAGATTATCAATGGTGCGCAGTGCAACCAATAAAGTGGTTGGGCTAACCAAAATAATATTCTGTTCCATTGCATCTTTCACTAAGCTTGGATCCGCTTGGATGGCGACCTGAAAAGCAGGTTCAACTGGGATAAACATCAGTACATAATCTAAACAGTGTAAGCCCTTGAGTTGATGATAATCTTTTTGGCTTAACCCTTTGATGTGGTTACGCAAAGCGAGCAAGTGATCTCGCAATGCTTGATCTCGTTCGGGGTCAGTCTCGGCATGAAAGTAGCGTTCATAAGCCACTAAAGCCATTTTCGAGTCAATCACCACCTGTTTATCATGAGGTAAATGAACAATCACATCGGGTTGATACCGCTTACCCGCTTCATTTTGCAAGCTGACTTGCGTCTGATATTCATGCCCTTCTCGTAAACCCGATTCAGCCAAGACTCGCGCAAGCACTACTTCGCCCCAGTTCCCTTGCTGCTTATTGTCCCCTTTCAACGCTTGAGTTAAGTTCAATGCCTCTTTGGCCATCTGTTCATTTAACTGCTGCAAGTTACGCAACTCATGCACTAAGGTGTGACGTTCTTTGGCTTCCTGATTAAAGCTGTCATTGACTTGTTTTTTAAACCCTTCCAACTGCTCTTTAAGCGGCGAAAGCAAACCTTCCAAGCTCTGTTTGTTTTGCACATCCACTTTCGCCGTCTTATGCTCAAACACTTGGTTTGCGAGCTGCTCAAACTGCTGCTTTAACCGCTCTTCTGCCCGCTCTAATAACTGTAATTTGTCTTGGCTTGCAGCCAGTTGTTGCTCATGCCTTGCCTGCTGCTCATGCAGTTGCACTTCAAGTTGCGTTTTCAAATCACGCATCTGGTTAAGTTGCTCAGCATACTGCTGGCGTTCTTGCTTAATGGCTTCGAAATAACGCAGCTTTTCCATCACCGCCATCACTTTGCCATGCGCTTGTTTTAATTCGAATTCGGCTTTATCTCGTTGCTGATCTAGTTCATCCAGCTCTTGTTGAGCTTGCTGCAAAGAGTGTTGTAATTGAGCAGTTTGTTGAGCATGCCAATGCGTTTCACTGGTTAATTGCTGCTGGAGCAATTCAACCTGTAGCCGCATTTTTTGCTTCATCCACCCAGCGATCGTAACACCAGAAAGCCCAGCAGCGGCTAACATACCAATAAGAAGGGAAGAGTGTTCAATAATCCATTGCATAGTCAAAGATTCGCTGATGATGATCATGACTGAAAATGGTAGGGTGACACTGGATAAATGTCCAGTTCTTCGCGTCATTATTCCTCACGAAACCAAGATCAAAAAAGATTCGTTGGAACAACGCCCACTCTAGAAACCGGATGATTTCGATGATCAGGTGATCTGTTCTCGATACTGTTTCGGGCTCACGCCCGCCTTACGCTTAAACACTCGGGAAAAATAGAGCGGATCAGAATAACCAACAATACGCCCAATATGGTTAACGGAATAATGTGTGGTGACCAACAGTTGCTTAGCTCGGCTGATCCGCTGATCATCTCGCCACTGAGTAATGGTCATTTTCATCTGCTCTCGAAACAGATGTCCAAGCCGCGATGGAGAAAGGCAAGTATGAGCGGCAATCTCTTCTAGGGTAAAATCTTGGTTGAGATTTTGCGTCATGTAGTTGATCGCTTGAATGATTCTCGGGTCAAGCGGCTTACTGACGACATCTGGCTGCACGGTTTTACAACGAATCAATAACTGTTCCAGTAAGTTAATGGCTAAATCGTCACGATAAGGGAGGTCTGACTTGGCGGTATATTCAATATCCACAAATAGGTTTTCAATATGCTCAACAATCTGGCTATCCAAACCTCGCGTTAAGTAAACGCCATTGCGTTCTTCTTGCCAACTGAGCCAGTCATTCCAAAAAGCACGGGGGCGGAAATAGACCCAACGATGAAACCAAGAAGCAGAATCGGTTTTGCGATGATAAAAGTGCGCAGCACTGGGCGGAAATAACAATAAATCGCCAGGTTTCACATGAAACATCTGCTCACCAGAAAAAATCGTGCCCTCACCTTTACTGGTGATATTGATGATATAACCTTTCATGCCGTGGGGGCGATCAATGGTGTAATCCAGCTCATCACCTTCAATGATCGGTGTTAGCCCCGCAACCAAATGAGCGTCAAAATTATACCCCGGTTTAAGAGGATCGGTATTTTGCATAGACCAACAGTTAACCAGTTTTTCTCTTGCATTAGTGTAAGGGGAGCCAGACAGTATTGCGATTTTTGAGTTCACACTTTTCCTAATACGATCCACTGAGTAGCGGAAAATGCTTCACGAAAGAGATCGGTTTTCGCTGCTTGACGAATAAAGTCACTCGGAAGGCCATGACGTAACCGCGACCAAGCGATTGTCTGAGCATCAGTTTGGGATGAAGCAGGAGAAGGGAAAGCCTGTAAAGCCGAGTTAAATGGCTCAATTTCATGTCGGATATCTAATCGAGTGGGAATACTGTTGCGTGCTAGGTATTCAATAACCAGCGCTTGCGGATGAAAATAGTAATTCATATTGAGCGACAGCTTATCGGCATGATGCCATTGACACCACTGCTCGATGCGATCGGGGCGATGACGAAATTTCCACTCAGCCTGCGAAACATCCAATAACTCCCCATTATTAATCAACTCCAGCTTGCCCTGATAACATAATTCATGGCCATGCAGTAGCTGAAAGGAGGTGGGAGAGTGAGCCGACACCTTCAGCGTCCACCCTTGATGATGAATATCGAAGCCTGCCGCCAAGTAAGACTCTTCTACCTTCACTATACTTTCCCTCTTTTGGTCATGCCCTCTGCCATACAGAGGGCAATCCCCTTGTTATACGCCGGAAGCTAAGCGATAGTAAACACTTTGCATTTTTAGGTCCGATTTAAATTTACGCAGTTCCGTTTCTTGGTCAATCAGCACCATTTCCATACCTAAGATATCCGCGTAATCCGTTAGCATATCCACACTGACAGACTGACTGTAAGCACTATGGTGCGCGCCACCACCGTGAATCCATGCCGCTGCCGCTGTTTGCAAATTCGGTAAGGGTTCCCATAATGCATGGGCGACAGGAAGGTGTGGCAGACTTTGTGGTGGCTCAACCGTATTCAAACAGTTCACCAACATACGAAAGCGATTACCGAGATCAATCACGGAAACATTCAGCGATGGCCCTTTTTGACCACTAAACAGCAAACGAGGAACCTCACAGCGTAACCCAATGGTATGTTGATGAATTTCTAACTTTGGCTTGGCTGCAGCAATACTCGGACACACTTCCAACATATGCGCCCCCAGCACCTGATCAGTGCTGTCGAAGTGATAGGTGTAATCTTCCATAAAGGACGTTCCCCCTAGGCGACCTTGGCCCATTTGCTTCATGATGTGCACCATCGCGGCGGTTTTCCAGTCACCTTCACCGCCATAACCAAAGCCTTTTTCCATTAAGCGTTGCGTCGCCAACCCAGGTAAAGATCCTAGCCCCGTCAAGTTTTCAAACGTATTGGTAAAAGCACTGGCACCAACGTCTGTCAAAAAGCGCTCCATACCCATTTCTAAACGCGCTTCTCGCTGCATGATTTTTAACGTGGTCGCATCACTCAGCAGCATTGGACTCATTTCATACCGTGAAGCGTATTCCTCTAACAGGTAGGCCACATCAGCATCAGAGACTGACTCAACCGCTTCGGTTAATTCACCCAAGCCATACGCATTCACTTCGTAGCCAAATTGGATTTGTGCGGAAACCTTATTCCCTTCCGTTACCGCAACTTGGCGCATATTATCACCAAAGCGAGCCACTTTCAGACGTTGACCAACAGCTACACCCACCGCGGCTCGGCACCAATCGTCTATTTGCTTATGTACTTGTGGATTTTGCCAATGCCCAACCACCACTTTGCGATCGATATCCATTCGTGTACCGATAAAGCCAAACTCACGACAACCATGAGCACTTTGGTTGAGGTTCATAAAGTCCATATCGATCGAATCCCACGGTAGGGCCGCATTGAACTGAGTATGTAAATGTAAGAAAGGTTTATTAAGCTGTGACAAACCTGCGATCCACATTTTTGCAGGTGAGAAGGTATGCATCCACAACACAAGCCCCAAACAGTCCGGATCATTATTCGCCGCACGACAAACGTTAAGAATTTCATCCGCCGTTTTTACGGTTCCTTTATCCACCATCGGCACAGAAATGTCATTGGCGCTGTTCAGCCCAGCGATGATCTGAGCACTATCTTGCGCCACTTGCTGTAAAACTTTTGGCCCGTATAAGTGTTGAGAACCCGTTACAAACCATACGTGTTTATCATTGAATACTTTCATCGCTTTCCCTTAATGATTTTTTGTTCGCTGCAGATTGCCCGTAATACGCATTTGCGCCATGTTTGCGCAGATAGTGCTTATCGAGCAGAGCTTGATTGATGTATTGAACCGCTGGATTAATTTGTAGTGTTTGCAGCGCCATCGCGGCGACCACTTCCATCACGACGGCATTGTGTACAGCCTGATGCGCATCCCTTCCCCAACTAAAAGGGCCGTGTTCTTTGACGATGATGCCGGGAATGGTCATAGGATCGCGCTCTGCGATGGTCTCGACCAGAACCAAACCGGTATTGTGTTCATAATCACTGGCAATTTCAGCGTTGGTTAACGCTCGGGTACACGGAATACTGCCGTAAAAATAATCCGCATGCGTGGTGCCAAGAGCGGGAATAGCTTTACCCGCTTGCGCCCAAGATGTCGCATGCGGAGAATGGGTATGAACCACGCCACCAATCTCAGGATAGGTGTGATACATCACTAAATGGGTGGCGGTATCAGAAGAGGGATTCAAATCTCCCTCCACCACTTGTCCGGCTAAATCAACCACTACCATGTTGTCAGCCGAAAGATCTTCATAAGCGACACCACTGGGCTTGATCACCACCAACCCTGACTCACGGTCAATGGCAGAGACATTGCCCCAGGTAAATGTCACCAGGTTATGCCGCTGCAAATCTAAATTTGCTTTCCACACCTCATGACGTAGCTGACGCAGTCGCTGAGCCTGTGTATGGGTCGAGTTGCCTACGGCTTGCGCTGTCATATTATTGCTCCTGAGATTGATGGAATTCGGCCATTTGTTCTAAATGTTGGCCAAGTTCACGGTAGCCGAGATAACGGCTCGCACGCATGGATTTCACCGCATCATTTGGCTGATACACTTCACGAATAGGGCTTGCCATGGCTTGTTGGGCTTGCTGTGCATCGTCATAAATACCCGCCGCCACGGCGGCAAAAATAGCCGCGCCCAACGCACAACACTGCTCAGAATGAACCACGGCAATATCACGCCCAATCACATCGGCACACATCTGCATCACATAGGGGGATTTTTGGGAAATGCCGCCAATCGCAATGACTCGCTCCACCTCCATACCTTGGTCAACAAAGCAATCAACAATCGCTTTTGCTCCATGAGCCGTCGACTCCACTAAAGCCGCAAACAGGGCTGGAGCCGTCGAACCTAAATTGAGATCCGTCAAAGCACCTTTGAGGCGCTGGTTGGCATAAGGCGTACGTCGACCGTTATGCCAATCCATCGCTAAAGGTGAATGAGCGTTAAAGTCGTACCCTTCAGCAGCTTGAGTTAGTAGCGGAATCAAGGCTTTATCCAATATCTGCCGAGTAGTTTCTGCTTCCGGTAACTCTTTGGCTAAGCTTTCCAGAGGCCAAAGCAAGACACGTTTAAACCAAGCGTAAATATCACCAAAAGCCGACTGCCCCGCTTCCAGCGCCATAAGGTTAGGCAATGCACTGCCCTTCACCTGACCGCAAATACCATGAATGGTGCGATCCCCCACTTTTTCTGCATCCACCATTAAAATGTCGCAGGTTGAAGTACCGATCACTTTGACCAAGTCATGGGCCCCAGCACCAGCGCCAACCGCCCCCATATGGCAGTCAAATTCTCCAACGGCGACGGCAATGCCTGCTGGCAAACCTAATTTTTGCGCCCACTCAGCAGATAAATTGCCCGCTCGTTGTTCAGCGGTATACACCTCATCAAACATCCGCTCACGAATACCATCTAAAGTAGGAGAAATAGCAGAAAGAAACGCTTGATCGGGCAATCCGCCCCAGCTTTCATGCCACATTGCTTTATGGCCTGCGGCACAAATACCACGGCGCAGCGTTTTGGGATGCTGATTGCCACTTAACAGCGCTGGAATCCAGTCACACAGTTCGACCCAACTGTAAGCATGGTTCGCGATGGCTTCATCTTGCTCACTCACCCAAGCCGCTTTCGCCCAAAACCACTCAGAAGAGTAAATACCCCCAATAAACTTGGTGTAATCTGTAAATTCACCGCTATGGGCGAGCTCATTAATTCGTTCTGCTTTTGAGACTGAGGTGTGGTCTTTCCACAAAATAAACATGGCATGCGGGTTGTGTTCGAACTCGGGCAACAAGGCTAATACATTGCCCTCAGCGTCAATAGGTGCAGGAGTAGACCCAGTGGTATCAACACCAATACCCACGACAGACTGCGCGATATCATCCGGCACCTCAGCCAGAGCCTCACGTACCGCCTGAGTCATGGCTTCAATATAATCTTTGGGGTGATGACGAAATTGGGATTGCTCCGGCTGGTTATACAAACCTTGCATCCAACGAGGATAATAAGTGACTCCAGAGGCGACTTCTTCACCACTGATGGCGTTCACGAGTAAAGCACGCACGGAATCTGAACCAAAGTCCAGACCAATCACATGTGCAGGTTGAGTAATGAAAGGATTCATAACAACTCCATGTCGATGAGTGTTATGTTGTTATACCCCTCACACCGACATTCAACCATAAACCACCCTGCTACAAATATGGACAAAAACGTCAGACCGTTCATTTTGTGCTTACGGTTAGAAATATAATTCACCCGCAAATTTTTCATTAAATCGACTTTTCATCGGTAAAAAATACGCTTAATTGGATAAGTGATTATTAGAACGGAAATAATTGGGATCCCCATCATGTTCAGTTTCGCCAAATAAATGGACAAAACAGCTACATTTTTTTGGTGTGATTTGGGTCACTCCAAGTTATATCGAGATGCACAAAGATGGATAACGAAACAACCCCTACCAGCGGATGGAATAACAATGAAACTAAAAACCTTACTCTCTACTATCGCCTTATCTGGACTCACTTTATTAAGTGCTTCTGCTAACGCTTTTTTTGGTTCAAAAGATGAGATGCGATTGGGCTATCTGGTTAAACAACCCGAAGAGCCTTGGTTCCAAACCGAATGGGCTTTTGCCGAAAAAGCCGCAAAAGATCTGGGCTTTGACTTAGTTAAAATGGCCGTCCCGGATGGTGAAAAAACACTCAATGCGATTGATACTTTAGCCGCTCAAGGAGCGAAAGGGTTTGTCATCTGCACTCCGGATCCGAAATTGGGACCAGCCATTATGGCAAAAGCCAAAAGCTACGATCTGAAAGTCGTTACCGTGGATGATCAATTCCTCAATGCGAAAGGCGAGCCCATGACAGATGTACCTTTAGTCATGATGGCAGCAACCGCCATTGGTGAACGCCAAGGCCAAGAGTTGTACAACGAAATGCAAAAACGGGGCTGGGATGTTACCACCACAGGCGTGATGGCGATTACCGCCGATGAGCTAGATACCGCGCGTCGCCGTGTTGATGGTTCAATCTCTGCGCTCAAAGCAGCGGGCTTCCCTGCTGGTCAAATTTACCGAGTTCCCACCAAAACCAACGATATTCCTGGTGCATTGGATGCCGCGAACTCATTGCTGGTCCAATACCCTATGGTGAAACAGTGGCTCATTGTTGGCATGAATGACAATACGGTATTAGGTGGCGTTCGAGCGACTGAAGGGCAAGGATTCACAGCTCAAAACATCATCGGCATTGGTATCAACGGAGTTGATGCCGTCAACGAACTGGCAAAATCTCAGGCAACCGGTTTCTATGGATCGCTACTGCCCAGCCCTGATGTTCACGGCTATAAGAGTATTGCCTCTCTCTACCATTGGGTAAAAGAAGGGGTTGAGCCTAGCAAGTTTGTTGAAGTCACTGATGTGGTACTCATCACACGTGACAACTTCAAAGTAGAGCTCGAGAAAAAAGGATTGTAAGTCCCATTTAGGGTGATGGTGATCACTGTCACCCTCTCAATGACACGGAGAAAATGTGATGCCGATGACCTCCTCTTACCTAGAGTTTCACAACATTTCCAAGCACTTCCCTGGGGTGAAAGCGCTCGACAATATCAGCTTTCGCGCCAATGCTGGCAGCATCCACGCTTTAATGGGTGAAAATGGAGCAGGTAAATCCACCTTGCTCAAAACCTTAAGCGGGCTCTACCAACCTACCGATGGTCGAATGGTGATTAATGGTGAAAATGTCGCGTTTTCCTCCACCAACGAGGCGTTGGAACAAGGGATTGCCATTATTTACCAAGAGCTCAATCTGGTCCCCGAATTAAGCGTGGCGGAAAACATTTATCTAGGCCAGCTACCGACCAAGAATGGCCGAGTGGATACCGAAACCTTAAACCAACGAGCCAAAGCGCAGTTATTACGCCTAGGGGAAGATTTTGACCCATCACGCCCACTCAAAGAGTTTTCGATTGGCCAATGGCAAATGGTGGAAATAGCAAAAGCACTGAGCCGTAATGCACAAATCATTGCCTTTGATGAGCCAACCAGTAGCCTTTCGCAACGGGAAATTCAAAACTTATTTAAAGTTATCCGTGAATTGCGTGATAACGGTAAAATCATTCTTTACGTCTCACACCGTATGGAAGAGATCTTCGATCTGTGCGACGCCATCACCATCTTTAAAGATGGTACCCATGTACAAACCTTTGACGACCTCTCACAACTCACTCATGACCGATTAGTCGAACTGATGGTAGGCCGTGAAATTAACGATATCTATAACTACCGCCCACGAGAGCTGGGGAGAAGTGGCTTACGGATAGAAAACTTTCAAGGCCCTGGCCTATCAGCCCCAGTTTCACTCGATATTCGCCAAGGGGAAATTCTCGGCTTGTTTGGGCTGGTCGGAGCCGGGCGTACCGAATTGACTCGACTGATTTTCGGCGCAGAAAAAACCACCGCGGGTGAATTATACCTACACGATATTCGAATTCAGGTACGCAAACCCAGCGATGCCATCAGAGCGGGTATCACCCTTTGTCCGGAAGATCGTAAAAGCGATGGAATTATCCCCATTATGTCGGTTGCTGAAAATACCAACATCAGTGCCCGCCCTTGGCACCTCAAACTGGGTAGTTTGATTGATTTTCGTTGGGAAGCGAAAAATGCCCAATATCAACACCAAGCCCTGAACGTTAAATCCGCCTCACTCGACCAACCTATTGGCAAACTGTCTGGAGGAAACCAACAAAAAGTCATTCTTGGTCGTTGGTTATCGACCGATATGAGTGTGATTTTGTTAGATGAACCCACCCGTGGCATTGACGTAGGAGCCAAGTCCGAAATTTATGAACTGATTTTTAAGCTGGCTGAAAATGGCGTTACCGTCTTAGTCGTTTCCAGCGATTTACCCGAAGTGTTGGGAATCTCTGATCGCCTTCTGGTGATGAAAGATGGCGCAGTATCAGGTGAATTACAACGTGATGAATTTAAAGAGCAAACAGCCCTTCGTTTGGCCATGTTAGGCAAAGATAAAGCGGCGGCTTAAATACTTAAAGGAATAACATTATGTCTCTATCCAGTTCGACTAAAATGGTCAATTCTGAACAGAAACCCAGTGGATTGAATTTTGCCAAAATTTGGGACCGATTTGGCATGTTGATGGTCTTTGCTGGGCTGTTCTTACTCTGTAGCCTTTTTGTCCCCTACTTTGCCACCTTCATCAATATGAAAGGATTAGGATTAGCCATTTCCATGAGTGGTATGGTGGCCTGTGCCATGCTCTTCTGCCTCGCCTGTGGCGATCTCGACCTTTCGGTCGCCTCCGTTATCGCTTGTTCCGGCGTTGTCACTGCCGTTGCCATTAACGCCACCAGCAGCGTCGTCCTTGGCATTGGAGCAGGGTTACTCTCTGGTATTTTCTTTGGGCTACTCAACGGATTCGTGATTGCGAAACTACAAATTAACGCCTTAATTACCACCTTAGCAACCATGCAAATTGCCCGAGGATTAGGTTATATCATTTCTGATGGTAAAGCCGTAGGCATTACCGAAGAGCACTTTTTCGCCCTAGGTAACTCCTCTATCTTTGGCATCCCAACCCCGATTTGGTTAACCCTCATCACCTTCGCTGTATTTGCGTTTTTACTCAACCGCACCGTTTATGGGCGTAACACACTGGCCATTGGTGGGAATGAAGAAGCCGCACGTCTCGCAGGGGTCAATGTCGTTAAAACCAAAATGCTGATCTTCACCATCTCTGGCTTTATCTCCGCCCTAGCCGGTGTCATTCTTGCCGCACGGATGACCAGTGGCCAACCCATGACCTCCGTCGGTTTTGAGTTAGTGGTGATTTCAGCTTGTGTACTGGGTGGGGTATCGCTCAAAGGTGGGATTGGTAAAGTCTCTTATGTTATCGCTGGGGTGTTAATTTTAGGCACAGTGGAAAACGCCATGAACCTATTGAACATGTCGCCATTTGCTCAATACGTCGTTCGAGGGGTCATCTTACTCGCCGCCGTTATCTTTGACCGTTATAAACAGAAAAATCAATAATCAACTAATTTCTCCCCTTTATTTTTAAATAAAGGGGAATGTATTAATAACTCTCGACTCACATTCAAAATACTATTTAATTATCGTTTCTTAAAAACAACATCCAGAAAAGACACCCAGTAAAATATAAAATAAAGCACAACCAACCCATTTATTTTCAAAGACCATAAAGAAAACACTGTAAAATTAAAGAAACTGAATACACCCCACCAACGTTAACTCAACAATCAGTTAAAAATCAAAAAGATAAATTCATTATAAAAAGCAATTACAATTAAGGCCACCATAATAAAAACGAATCAATAAGATAGTATCTCTCTTATGAAAGTGACTTTTAATATCGACATCTATACATTCCTTCATGTTCAAGCTAATCTACTGATAATAAGAAAATATTAAATTCCATGGAGGATAAGTTATGCTGAATGTGAAGCGAGCTCTCGTATTAAAAATGCTTACTGTTGCAATATTAATGATAGCGACATCCGGCATTACTTTTTTCCTAATGAATAAAAGTTCAGGGGTATTAATTCACCATATTGAAACCGATCTCACAGAAGAACGTAATATGGTTAGGTTATTTCAAGAAGGATTAGGGTTACGCTTGGCAATTTTAGCTAAAATTGCCAACCCAAGTGCCACTCAACCTCACTTGAGCTATAACAGAGCTAAACAAGAGATACTTGACGTCCTACCTAGTCTTGAACAAGAAGGCTCCCCCGAAATCCATCAAATATTGCAGCAACTACACCGCTGGATGCTCGAAGCCGACCGCATGATGGAACGGGCTCTTGTTGGCGATGCTCAAGGAGCCATGCGTATCACTCGAGAAAGTGAAGCCGCTGCATGGCAAGATTTTAGAATGCCTTGGCTACAGGCCATTGATAACCAAGCTCAGCTAGCACAATATGCCTTTAAAGAAGCGGAAAAAGTGAGACAATCCGCTATTACTGGCTCAGGAACCATGATTTTCGTCGCAATGTCATTGCTAATCTTCGTATCTTGGCAGTTTTACAAACGCTTAGCGAACGCATTAGGGGGTGAGCTAAAACAGGCGGTTGATGTAGCAAATCGCATTGCTAACGGAGATTTAACCCAACCCATTGATTTACGCCAAGCCCATGCAACCAGCTTACTCGCGTCACTGGCTCGAATGCAACAAAGCCTAAAAGAGCTCGTCACCTCCGTCACCGAGAATGCCACACACGTCAGTTCGATAACTCAAGAGATGTTTAACCATACGAATGAATCCACTCAACGTATTGTTCAACAGAGCCAAAAAACAGAGACCGTCGCAGCCGCAGTGACAGAGATGAATGCCAGTTCACATGAAGTCGCTCAACGAGTGTCTCAAACACACAGCGCTGCGGAGCAAGGGCAAACCAATGCCATTCGCAGCCAAGAACGTATGGCCAACACCGTCATTACATTAAATAAATTAGCTCAAAATATGTCGACAACGTCTCGTGTGGTTGAAGATCTCAATACCCATTGTGAAGGTATCACCAAAATCATTAATGAAATTAAAGGCATTGCAGAGCAAACGAATTTACTTGCTCTGAATGCCTCAATTGAAGCCGCCCGAGCAGGTGATCAAGGAAGAGGGTTTGCAGTCGTTGCGGATGAGGTTCGTTCTTTAGCTTCTCGCTCAGCAGAAAGTTCTGAAGAGATCACATCCGTCGTCAATCAGCTCGTCCATCACTCAGAGTTAGCCCGCCATGCGATGGGGGAAAGCCAAGAAGAGATGGCGATGTTAAATCAACACGCAGACGAAACCGTTGAAGAAATTAATGATTTATTGAAAGCCATCAATCAAATCTTCGATATGAGTACCCAAATTGCCTGTGCTTCTGAGCAACAATCGCTGACCTCTGATGAAATTAACCAAAATATGCAGATGATTGCAGATATGACCGAAGAAATCCGTACCGCATTACAAAACTCCCATACGGTCAGCCAGCAGTTGAAACTTAATACCGAA
Source organism: Vibrio cincinnatiensis DSM 19608 (assembly GCF_900167345.1). Lineage (GTDB taxonomy): Bacteria > Pseudomonadota > Gammaproteobacteria > Enterobacterales > Vibrionaceae > Vibrio > Vibrio cincinnatiensis. The sequence goes on from NZ_FUXB01000012.1 coordinate 76,039, forward strand.
ACGTTACAACAGCAGGTACAAAAATTCAGTTTATAAATACACGTATGACGTCAAATACCACAGTAAGGAAAAGAGACCTTACTGTGGTTCACTCACACCCACTGCCCGGCCACAAAACCACTCGACCATGCCCATTGGAAGTTATAGCCACCGAGCCAGCCCGTAACATCCATCACTTCGCCGACAAAAAATAAACCCGGGACAATTTTGCATTCCATGGTTTTCGATGACAAAACGTCAGTATCCACCCCACCGAGTGTCACTTCTGCGGTGCGATAACCTTCTGTGCCATTCGGTACAAGAGTCCATTGCTCAAGCGCTTCTCCCACACTCAACAGCGCTTTAGTGGAAAACTGTTTCAGCGGTTTATCGACAAAGAGCTGACGCTCTAACAACACCTCTACTAACCGTTTCGGTAATACCCGAGCTAAAGTGGTTTTCAGGGTTTGGTTAGGGTGCTCTTCTCGTGCTGTTGTCAGCCATGCGTCGACATCAATGTTAGGCAATAAATTGATCGTAATGGCTTGGCCGGGCTGCCAATAAGACGAGATTTGCAACACCGCTGGCCCAGATAAACCACGATGCGTAAATAACAGCGCTTCTTTAAAACTTTTGCCACATTGAGCCTGAATCTCAACCGGCACCGCAATACCAGACAGTTCAGCTAAAGCTTCTTTATCTGCGACATGTAAAGTAAAAGGCACCAACCCGGCACAGGTTGGTAATATCGGTAATGAAAATTGTTCTGCAATTTTATAGCCAAAAGGGGTCGCCCCAAGTTTTGGCATTGAAAGCCCCCCCGTTGCGACAACCAGCGATTGACACTCAATGTCGCCTTGCGAGGTGTTGAGGAAAAAACCCGACTCGGTTTTTGCTATCTTTTGAATCTCCACCTGATAGCGCTGAGTCAAATTGGAGTGGTTGCACTCAGCCAATAGCAAGTGAACGATCTCTTTAGCAGAATCGAGGCAGAACAGTTGCCCATGTTCACGCTCTTCAAACTCAATACCATATTTACTGACCAGGGATATAAAATCCCAGTTGGTGTATTGCGATAAGGCTGACTTTACAAAATGAGGATTTCGGCATAAATAATTGGCCGCAGAGACATCGTAATTAGTGAAATTGCAGCGACCGCCCCCTGATATTAAAATTTTTCGGCCCGGCTTTTTGGCGTGATCAACCAGCAGCACTCGACGCCCACGCTTAGCAGCTTGCGCTGCGCACATTAGCCCCGCGGCCCCCGCTCCAACCACCACTACGTCTACTTTTTCATTCATGACCGACTCTCAACTGCAATAAAAAAGGATGTGCGACCAGCACATCCTTACTCACTAGGTTCAATATTCTAACGGCAAACAATCACCTTGCCAATCTACCTTTCAAAGCAGAAAAGCAACCAAAGAGGTTAATGCAATCAAAGCGCAGCAAAGCACAAAAAGCTCTCTGACTCGGTCACATTTCCCAGTAAAGACTGGGTCATGATGATGGTGATATTCTTTGCTCTTTAAATAATGGTAAAGGCGAACTTGCTTGGTGACATTACCATGAGTGGTAAAAAAACCGCCGCCATCCACTTGCTGATAAAGCAAGGGGTGAGCTTCACGCATAATGTAGATAAGTGAACGAAGTGCGGTTAGATATCGAGCCATATTAATTCCCGTCACCACCATAAGTGCTAAAAGAATCGTATCTCCACTGATCATCTTTTCCTCCCTACATCTTTGGTAAGTCTGCCCAGAGAAAAAGACGTTTGTGTTAGTCCATCTTTCTGCTGAAATTATTCAGCGGGGGCATCCATTACTGAAGATGAGCCTGCTTTTGCCAATGCCGCTAGATCTTTATCAATAAAGAACAACGCTTTTCCATCTTCACCGACCAGTTCTAGCTTATCTAGAATCCCTTTAAACAACTTCTCTTCTTCGTGCTGTTCTGCGACATACCATTGAAGGAAGTTAAAGGTTGAGTAATCTTGTGATGTGAATGCCACATGAGCCAATTTATTAATCTGTTGGGTAATCATCTGCTCATGCTCATACGTTTCACGAAACACTTCACCTAAGCTTGCAAAATCGTGTTTTGGCGCAGCGATAGAACCAATAAGAGGCATGGAACCCGTTTCGCTCACATAGGTAAATAAGCGCTGCATATGTTGCATTTCTTCGACTGCGTGAGCACGTAGAAACTCAGCCGCTCCTTCAAATCCTTTATCTTCACACCAAGCACTCATTTGTAAGTATAGATTGGATGAGAAAAATTCGAGGTTAATTTGATCATTCAATTGTTCAACCATTGCAGATGAAAGCATTCATAACTCCTGATTATTCATAGTGACGATTTTCACTATATCACGATCCTTCACTATTGTGAGACCACCGTAGCGACGCTCTGTGGATATGAGATCACGCTGGCAAAAAAGATTCATACGAAGTGCTAATCTTATAGACAGTTATCGATAAGGAGGTAGCCTAATGAGTTATCAACATATTTTAGTTGCGGTCGATCTTTCTGAAGACAGCAAAATTTTGATCGATAAAGCGGTGGCTCTTGCCAAACCACTCAATGCTGAAATTTCTTTCATCCACATTGATGTGAACTACGCAGAACTGTATACCGGACTTATTGATATTAACTTGGCAGAAACTCAACATCATTCCATGGAAAGTTCGCAAAAACAGTTACAAGAACTCGCCGATTACGCTAATCACCCCATCCATCATACTCTCGTGGGAAGTGGTGATTTTAGCAATGAGCTGTGCGAAACCATTAATGAGTTTAATATCGACCTTGTGGTCTGTGGGCACCATCAGGATTTTTGGAGTAAGATTCTCTCATCCACTCGCCAACTGATTAACTGCTCACCTGTTGATATGTTGGTTGTACCACTCAACGACTGACGATAAGCAAAAAGTCCGCTAGACTGCAGAAAGTTTTCATTCACTGACCAGTATTATGATTTACTTATCTGCAGTTACTCTATTATGGGCTTTTTCCTTCAGCCTGATCGGCGTTTATCTCGCGGGTCAGGTTGATGCTTGGTTTGCGGTTTGGATGCGAGTCGCGCTTGCTTGCATCGTCTTTTTACCTTTTCTACAAATTAAGCAAGTTCCTAAAGCGTTGATGGCCAAACTCATGGCCATTGGCGGTATTCAATTAGGGCTGATGTATTGCTTCTATTACCAATCTTTTTTGCTGCTATCGGTTCCCGAGGTTTTACTGTTTACCGTATTAACACCGATTTATGTCACTTTATTGTACGACTTACTCAAAGGGCATTTCTCACCTTGGTACTTAGTCACGGCCGCCATTGCGGTGATCGGCGCAATATGGATTAAGTTTACGGGTATTAATGAGCACTTTTTTCTTGGTTTCATGGTTGTCCAAGGGGCGAACCTTTGCTTTGCTATTGGTCAGGTTGGCTATAAATACGTGATGGAAAAAGAACCCATCTCACTCCCTCAACATGCGTTATTTGGCTATTTCTATCTTGGTGCATTTCTGGTGGCCAGCATCGCTTTTCTCTTACTAGGCAATCCTCAGCAGCTACCAAGCAGTACCTTACAATGGGGAATATTAATCTACCTTGGTTTGATTGCTTCAGGTTTGGGCTATTTTGCGTGGAATAAAGGAGCTTGTCAGGTCAACGCTGGAGCGTTAGCCATTATGAATAATGCACTGGTTCCCGCTGGGTTGATCATCAATATTGTTATCTGGAACCGAGACGTCGATTTACTCCGTTTGTCTGTGGGTGGGGGAATTATCATGTTATCACTCTGGCTCAATGAAACTTGGATTAAACGGCTGGTTGAGCGCCATTCTTGTCATAAAACCCAGCATCAACCTTAAACGGAACAGGGTTAGTGAAACTGAGCGAAATGGCGATCCTCTATTGGCAGGGCTAAATTGAGTTCAGTAAACTTTCCTTGTAATGCTTGTTGCTTTTTCATTAGCTTGCGTTGTTTTTTTAACACCTTCGCTAGCTTTTTCTGATATTTCTTCTGCTTTTTCAGCATTTTTTTCGTCAAGATGAATGACGGCTCCTCTATCCCCGGTGTGGTGGCTGATAACGACGTCGTCAGGCGCTGAGGGCTTTGCGTTTTTAATGCTTGTGGTTTACATAAGTGACTTTTATCAGCCGAACTGCGAGCACAAGCACCACAGACATAGTTCGGTTCCATCACCCATTGTTGGATCTCTCCCATTGATGTACGAATCTCGTGACGATTGAGCTTACATAAGCGCTTGACCATAAAAAGGCAACCATAAATAACAATAAGAATAATTCTTAGTTAGATATAACTTAAGCGCACGAGAATGGCAAGTGAGATTTCCGTTCCCCCACGGTGCGTTTTGCTCTTACATTGCTGCAATCACATAAACATCAAATCGGTTTTTTTTAGTTTCAATCGCCATACTGGGTTTTTGCTCTGCTAACCATGGTGCATAATCTGGCCGTTTTACTACGACACGTTTACCGGCCAGCTGTAAAGCAGGAGCAAGTAAGCCATCGGCATCATTATCCGCACCCACTAACGATTGAAAAACCCGCATCTCTTTTTTCACCAAGGCGGTTTTTTTCTTATTTTCTGGGTGGGGATACATTGGGTCAAGATATACCACCTCTGGCTGACAGAAATGCTCATCAGCCGCTAACTTTTGCAGAGCATCATGGCTTGAGGCATGCAGTAAGGTCACTCGTTCACTCACCCATACACCAATTTCACTGTCTTGTTTGGCTCGTTGTAAACCATCATCCAGCAGAGCAGCAACCACAGGGTGTCGCTCCACCATCTGTACGTGACACCCCAGTGAAGCCAGCACAAACGCATCACGCCCCAACCCAGCCGTGGCATCTAACACGCTAGGGAGTTTTCCTTTATTCAGCCCAGCAGCCTTTGCTATCGCTTGGCCTTTACCGCCACCAAATTTTCGTCGATGGGCCACCGCGCCATTGACCCAATCGACATAAATCGCGCCTAATTTCGGTTCGTCAACTTTACGCAGCTCTAACCGTTCAGCGGTCAAGACTAAAGCAAACAGACTGCTTTCACAGTGTGTTAATTGCCAACGTTGGGCAATCAGTGCCAATTGTTCAGCACGCTCAGGGGCTTCACATAGTAACTGTAGCTGCAAAAGAGAGTCTCCAAAGAGGGATATAAAAACGAGCGCTAGTGTAGCGGATTTTCATTCTAACAGCGATATTTTCACACGGAACAATCACGGGGATCGGTTATTTGAGTGAAGTTTCCATGGGCATGAACGATGCCTTGGCAGAGGGAAGTATTCATGTTATCTAATGAGCATGAGGTTTCGTCTCAATACTTTATTTATCAGCCTATCGCTCAGGACTAACCATGCAAGCAGCTTCAACAAAATTGGACGATCTGGATCGCGCCATATTAAAAATATTAATGGATGACGCCCGAACGCCCTATGCGGAAATGGCGAAGCAATTTAACGTCAGCCCCGCAACCATACATGTGCGAATTGAGAAAATGAAAGCGGCCGATATTATTCAGCGCACAGAAGTCGTGGTAAACACCAAAAAGCTGGGGTATGACGTTTGCTGTTTTATCGGAATCAATCTTAATGCCGCGCGAGATTACCACTCAGCACTCGCCAAACTCAACGCGTTGGAAGAAGTGGTTGAAGCTTATTACACCACTGGCGCATACAATATTTTCGTCAAGTTGATGTGTAAATCCATTGAAGAGCTACAGTTCGTGTTGATTGATAAGCTGCAAGCCATTGATGAAGTACAATCAACCGAAACGTTGATTTCGCTGCAAAATCCCATTAATCGCAATGTCAATCCATAAACAAGTAAACCCCAAACTAACGTTGGGGTTTCATCCGGTCAAAATCAAAGGTGTGATGATTTATTGAGGAATCTCAATAAATCTTCAGCAGAGATGCCTTGTGCGGCAAGATCTTGAGCCATTTGTTCCACTTGCTCATGTTTTCGAGACTCTATCACTTGTTGAAACTGGTAGACCAAGTCGCGTAACACCGGCACAGGCACTTGTTTGGCTGCACTACGAATACGTTCACTACTTTGGTTGCCCAGTTCATTAAGTAACTTGCCAAACATCACCTTTTCAGGTGACTCATCAAGCTGTTCCCAAATGCGAGCCATTTCATAAGTGGTCATTGACATCGTATCGTAATTCCAAAATATCATGCAAAAATGTAAGAGTGGACAATATACACGCCTTAAACCGATTAGAAAATAGCTAACATCGTCTATTTTATTCGGTTTATTAGGTGTTGAGTGCCCACTGATGCCAACGACGACCAGCTTTAGAAAAGAGAATAAGTAGACCGGGAGCCACCAGCCACATATGTAAAGCAATCAACATTTGTGGTTCAAAACTCAATCGTTGCAGTGTACCCACCAATGCACCAGAACCACTCATTTGGAACAATCCCAATAGTGCCGCCGCCGTGCCCGCTTTGTCTCCAAATGGTGCTAACGCTTTACCCGCCGCCGCCCCTAATATCCAAGCAAACCCTATCGATGAAACAAAAATCGGTAACATAAAGGCCCAAGCAGTTTGTATGTGAGCAATCGCTATCATTAAACAGCCGGCTAATAATAAAGAACTAATGCCCAATACTAATGTACGATGAGTACCAACCCTTTCCATAACACGAGGAGCCGAGAGGCAAGCCACAATATTTACCAATGCATTCAACCCAAACCAGAAGGTAAACTGATTCATGGTAAGCCCTAAGCGTTCCATCAAGACGAGAGGCGCTGAAGTGACATAAGCCAAAATCACTGCCATAGCAAACAAGCATAAAGCAGCATGAAATAAGAAAGACGGTGTTTTCAGCACCGACCAGTAACGAGCGAGCTTAAACACCGCCTGTTTTTCTGTACTCGGGTTGGTTTCTTTCATTCGTAACCAGATCAACAAACCGACGATAGCGGCAAAGCCAGCCATAAAGCTAAAGTTTGCTCGCCAACCAAATTGCTGTGTTAGCCAACTTCCCAGAATCGGTGCTAAGGCAGGAATAAAACAGATAGCACCATTTAAATAGCTGATCATTTTGCCGCTACGTTCTGGGCCAAAAAGATCTCGAACGGTTGCAAAGGCTGCTACCGATGTTGCACATGCACCTAAGCCTTGTAGCAGACGAGCCATCAGCATCCATTCAATATTTTGAGCGCTCCACGCCAATAAAGCGCTCAATGCATAGATACCTATCCCTCCTAATGCAACCGTTCGACGTCCAAGTTTGTCAGCTAATGGGCCAGCAAAGAGTTGCCCTATACCCATCGCAAACAAAAACCAAGTTATCGTATCTTGGGCAAACGCATGTTCCACGTGAAACGATTGAGCGATTTGTGGTAATGCAGGCAGATAAATATCAATCGCCAGCGGACTAAATAAGACTAATAAGATCAGTAATCCCATTTGCTGCTGCCGCTCACTCACCTGTGTATTCACCTTCACTCTCTTTACCCATTTTTTATTTCAACGTTGAATACCTGAATCATAGGGCTATCTTGATATGAATAAAAATGGCATATAATCATGCTCATTATTCCTAATTGGAAAAACAGCATGAATATAGAAAAACTGGCACGTATTGATCTCAATTTATTGGTGTGCCTAAAAGTCCTGAGTGAGGAGTTAAGTGTCACCCGCACCGCTCAACGACTTTTTTTAAGCCAGTCGGCGGTGAGCAAATCGCTAGCGAAACTGCGCGAACAATTTTCAGATCCCCTATTCATCCGTAGCTCTCATGGCCTAAGAGCGACGCCTAAAATGCTGTTCCTCAAACCTAAACTCGATATCTTAGTCAATCAATTAGAACTGATTACTCAACCAGAACAATTCTCCCCTCAAACGAGTGAATACCGATTTCATATCGCAGCCGTAGAAAGTGTCTATCCGCTGATTTTGCCGCACTTCTTACCCGCGATTTTTAGTCAAGGGCCTAATCTCAATATCAGCACTCACACATGGAGTGAACAAACGTTCAAACAATTGCAGCTTGGAGAACTTGATTTAGGCATCACCGGAAAAGATATTGATATTCATGATGCAAAACTGACGATGCAGCCTCCGAGTGACATATGTGAGCAGGAGGTGTACCGAGATACTCAGATGTGTGTGGTCCGAAAAAATCATCCCGTCCTTAACCAAACTTGGAACTTAGAGAGCTACCTAGCTTTGCGTCATGTCCAAGTTCGTTGTGATGGTAACGATCGCTGGTTATTGGATTACCGATTGGCCGATTTAGGCCACGAGAGAGATATCGCTATTACCGTGCCTGATTTTAATAGTGCAGCCAGCCTTTGTACTTATACGGATTTTGTGTTTACTGCGCCGAGTCACTTTACCCACTTAGTCGCTCGTCAAATGGACTTGGTGGTCTTGCCCTTACCACTACAATTTCCACCGATGGCTTACACACTTTTTTGGCATCGAGACCGAGAAAATGATCCCGCCTTAACTTGGCTACGGCAGATCATTCAGCGTAAAACACTGCATTTACGTTGATTTAAACACCGATCTTAATCTTAATAAGAAAAACAGCCATTATCGTTGCGCAGAAAGTTAACAGCCAGCAGCACCTATACCCAAACAACTTGGAGTTGCAGGTAGGCGGCAAGTGAGTGAATCCCCATGAGCATAGACAGGCTATGTGATTGGGGTGAACGAACGTAGCCAACACCCCTGCAGCTTTAAGTAGGAAGGGTATAAAAAAGGAGGACATTTGCACGCCTTAGTGAAAAGGAGTAGCTTATAAAATCGCAATATCATCAAGGACCGTTAACAAGGAAACCTCCATGTCACACCCCTACACTCAACGCATGGCCAAACTTCGTGATTGGTTAGCGCAACAACACTTAGATGCCCTCATTATCCCCCACGAAGATGAATATTTGGGAGAGTACATCCCAGCTCATAATGAGCGATTACAGTGGCTAACAGGTTTTACAGGCTCTGCTGGTGCCGCTGTCGTGACAGCCGATAAAGCCGCAATCTTTGTTGATGGGCGCTATACGGTTCAAGTCACTAAACAGGTATCAAACGAACTCTTTAGCTATCAACATTTCATTGAATCCCCTTATTTGCACTGGCTCGTTAGCCACCTTCCTGCAGGCAGCAAAGTCGGCTATGACCCGCGCATGCACCGAGCGAGTTGGCTACAAAGCGCCCAGCAAACCTTAGCGGGTGAGTTACAACTAGTCGCTCTGACCGAAAACCCCATTGATCAATTATGGCAAGATCGCCCCGTTCCCATGGTTTCGGACATGCGTTTAATGGATGAAGAATATGTTGGAATCAATAGCCAAACCAAACGACAGACGATTGCTGAAATTTTGCGAGAAAAGAAAGCAAACTGTGCCATCCTGACTGAGCTCGATTCTATCTGCTGGTTACTCAATATCCGTGGGCTCGATGTCGCACGCCTGCCCGTTCTGCTTTCACATGCCATCATTTATGATGATGCCAGTGTCGATTTCTTCTTAGAAAGCAATCGAATCGTCAGCGGATTTGCCGAACATGTCGGCACCGGTGTTCGAGTTTTACCACCAGAACAGCTCCAAGCCAAACTAGAAACATTGGTAGGACAGCGAGTGATGCTCGATCCTAGCACCAGTAATGCTTGGTTTACGCTTGTACTACAAAATGCGGGCGCCGAGCTGATTAATGAAGCGGACCCTTGCTTACTGAGTAAAGCGGCCAAAAATGCAACCGAAATCGCGGGCATGAAAGCGTGCCATATTAGAGATGGTGTTGCGATGGCAAAATTTCTTTGCTGGTTAGACAGCGAAGTCTCGGCCGGAAAATTCCATAACGAAGCACAGCTGGCAGAGAAATTACATGCGTTTCGGGCAGAAGACTCCACTCTCGTCGATCTCAGTTTTGACACTATCTCAGCGGCGGGTAGTAATGCAGCCATGTGTCACTATAACCATCAAAATCAACCCGAGCCGGGGCAGCTCAATAATAACAGCTTATACTTGGTCGATTCTGGCGGTCAGTATTTAGATGGCACCACCGATATCACTCGCACGATCGCCATCGGCGAACCAAGCGAAGAAATGAAGCGTCAATTTACCTTGGTTCTCAAAGGACACATCGCCCTAGCTCGCGCTCGCTTTCCACATGGGACTTGTGGCCACCAACTGGATGTGCTGGCTCGTCAATATTTATGGGCTGAAGGATACGATTACGACCATGGTACCGGACACGGTGTTGGTCACTTCCTCAGCGTTCATGAAGGTCCACAGCGGATCAGTAAAGTGTATAACCCTGTTGCGCTGCGTCCGGGTATGGTGCTCTCAAATGAGCCTGGATATTATCGCGCCGAGCAATTTGGTATTCGTATTGAAAACCTTGAATTGGTGGTTGAGATAACAACGCAAGGTGACCACCCTATGCTCGGATTTGAATCTCTCACTCGCTGCCCAATTGATACCCGAGCCATTGATGTCAATCGCTTAACTAAACCAGAACTCACTTGGTTAAATCAGTATCATCAACAAGTTTGGCAAGAGGTTGGCCCACTGGTTACCGGAGAAGTGAAAGCCTGGTTAGAAAAAGCGACACAACCCATTTCACATCGTTAGTCTCCGAATCCGCCAACAAGTCATCGAGCGAGAATCGGTAATGGAATGACTCGAAGTGAAACCGATATAAATAAAAACAGAGGTCGACGCCATTGTCGTCCCTCTGTTTTTTTCTTCTCACATTTATCTATTATCTATCGTCTCTCGTCGATGATGATAACGTTTTACTCTCTATGGCGGAATGACTCTACGACGATGAAGATGAAATAGATGATGCAGAGCCGTTTGTTTCACGTGAAACACCGGAATAGACCTCATGCCAATCATGCCACACCGCAGCTAATCCATTCGCTTTAATCGCCGATTCGACCTCTACTGCGCTACGCTCATCACTGATCGCAAATTGTTCTAGCTCAACCTTAGGGTCAGCATACCCTCCGGGCTGAGTTTTTGATGCCGCCGACATACTGGTAATACCCAATAATGCCGCATGATCACGAAACTTAGCCGATTCACGGGTGGAAAGAGAGAGTTCCACTTGCGGACTGAATAAGCGGAAAGCACAAATTAATTGGATTAACTGCTTATCGGACATAATCGATTTAGGCTGCAAACCTCCCGTACAGGGGCGTAAGCGAGGGAATGAAATCGAATAACGACTTTTCCAGTAAGTTTTCTCCAAGTAGTCGAGATGGGCCGCGACATAAAATGCATCGGTTCGCCAATCTTCTAACCCAATCAATGCCCCTAACCCAATTTTATCCATCCCCGCCTTGGCCAGTCGATCCGGTGTGGTTAAGCGAAACTCAAAATCCATCTTCTTGCCACGCAAATGATGCTCGGCGTAAGTCGAAGGATGGTAGGTCTCTTGATACACCATGACCGCATCTAAACCGAGTGTTTTGAGTTCAGCATAGTCTTGCTGCTCTAACGGCTGCACTTCCATGGCCAAATAATGAAAATGAGGCTTAATGAGCGGAAGCATTTGCCGGAAATAGTGCATGCCAACTTTGGTTTCATGCTCCCCCGTAACCAGCAAAACACTATCAAACCGCATGGACTTAATCGCTGCTATCTCCTGTGTTACTTCTTGTTCGTTCAACGTTTTACGTTTAATGCGATTTTCCATCGAAAATCCACAATAGGTACACGCGTTAGAACACAAATTCGAGAGATAAAGCGGCACATACAACGACATGGTATGACCAAAACGCTGACGTGTAGCCGCGTAAGAAAGCTGTGCCATCTGCTCTAGATAAGGCTCTGCCGCAGGAGAAATTAATGCCTGAAAATCGGCTAAGTTTCTGACCGATTTTGACAGTGCACGTTCAACATCTACACGGGTTTTACTCTGTACAGAGAGCTTGATGTCATCCCAATCCAGTTGGTTAAATCGTTCAATAAAGCTCATCATTCTTCATCCAAAAAAGCGGTGAACGGACTGGAAGCCACGGCCTGTAACTTTTGCCCAGCTACCCCAGCTTGATAGGCTAACCGCCCAGTCTCAACCGCTTGTTTAAACGCTTTTGCCATCAAGACGGGATTTGCCGCAGTAGCAATGGCCGTATTGACCAGCACCGCATCCGCACCCATTTCCATCGCTAATAGCGCGTCCGAAGGCGCACCAATTCCCGCATCAATAATGACCGGTACTTGCGCTTGCTCGATGATGATTTCCAAAAATCGTCTGCTGATTAACCCTTGGTTACTGCCAATAGGAGCAGCAAGCGGCATTACTGCTGCGCACCCCACTTCTTCTAACCGTTTACAGAGCACGGGGTCAGCATGACAATACGGCAGCACGGTAAACCCCTGCTTAACCAGTTGCTCTGCCGCTTGCAGTGTTTCGATGGGATCGGGCATCAGATATTTAGGATCGGGATGAATTTCTAATTTCAACCAGTTCGTTTCCAAAGCTTCACGAGCCAGTTGCGCAGCATAAATCGCCTCACGTGCAGTTTTCGCTCCTGAAGTATTGGGCAGTAAATTGACCCCCGCCTGAATCAGCGGCGCAAGAATGTCATCTTCACGGCTTTTTAAATCGACCCTTTTTAATGCCATCGTCACCAGTTGTGATTCACTCGCTTGGATCGCTTGAGCCATAACATGGCTATTTGCAAACTTACCCGTACCAGTCAGTAAGCGAGATTGAAAGGTTTTTCCTGCTATACTCAACATGTTTAGCCTCCTGCGATGGCTTGAAAAAGAGAGATTTGGTCGCCGTCATTCAAATAGGTTTTTGCCCATAATCCTTTAGGAATAATGTTGTCATTAATGGCAAAAACACAGCCTAGGGTGGGAAGTTGCAACTCCTCTTGTATTTGCTGCAACGTTCGCCCTTGAGCCACCTGCTGTGGCTGCTGGTTAATGGTAATCACCACCGTCATAAGCCCTCCTTTTGCTGAACATGAGCGGATGCTCGATGATTTAGGTGTGATGAACAAATGGAACAATCGGGGTCAGGCGTGAGCAGCCACTGCTGCCAACTCAAATGCCGTCCATCAAACTGGTGGAACTGAGAAAAAGGAACGTTATCCATCTTCATTAACGCCTGTAATGCCAATAACGCTTGTAAGTTACCTATCGTTCCCACCACAGGCCCCATCACTCCGCTATCAGAACAGCGTTGACTCATTTGCTGCTCTTGTGGAGCAAAACAGGCATAACAGCCTGAATTTGGCTGAGTAAAATCAAAGCCAATGAGCTGCCCTTGCCAACCAATGGCAGAGCCTGAAATCAATGGGACACCTTGCTCATAGCACACTTGGTTGATGCTATGACGAGTCAAAAAATTATCACTGCAATCCAACACCACATCAGCCAACGCCGCCTCTAAGGTTAATAACGATTTATCCATCCGCCGATTCACTGGGCGAATTTTGCATTCAGGATTTAATTGTGCCAAAGACTCTGCCAATGCTGAGACTTTCGCCATTCCGATCTGCGGCGTTCTAAAACCGATTTGCCGAGCCAGATTTGACTCTTCAACAAGATCATCATCCGCAAGAACTAATTTACCCACACCCGCAGCAGCCAAATACAGTGCCGCGGCATTTCCTAATCCACCACACCCAATCAGTAATACGCTGCGGTTAAGCAAATATGCTTGTCCTTGCTCACCCACTTCGTTTAAGCAAATTTGTCGCTGATAACGCAAAAATTGTTTATCCGATAACATCCGTGACCTCCGATGGATGACTCACTGATCCAAGCGTCAAATTTAAGTTTTGGGAGAAACTCGCTTGTAACTGTTGAACCGCTAACTGGGTATCAGCGGCTTGAGTCACCGCGCGCACCACAGCGACACTGGTAACACCACAATTCACAACGGACTGGATATTACTCAAATCAATTCCCCCAATAGCAACACTTGGCATGCCTTGCTTTTCTCCATAAGGCATGGTGTTGAGTAACTGTTGATACAAAGCCAAGCGAACTAAGCCTTGCGGCTTAGAAGGCATTTGTTTCGTGGTGGTGGGAAAGATATGCCCAAGGGCAATATAGCTGGGCTGAAACTGCTGAGCATAAAGCAATTCAAAGTAGCCATGGCTGGATAACCCTAAGCGAATATCAGCCTTGGCAAGCGCTTGAATATCGGCCGTTTGTAAATCCTCTTGCCCAAGATGGACGCCAAATGCGCCATGTTTTATCGCCAATTGCCAATAGTCATTAATAAACACTTGCGCCTGATACTGCCGCCCTAATGCAATGGCTTGGATAATTTGCGGTTCTAAGTTCAGTTGCTGCGGATGTTTAATTCTCAACTGAACGGTTTTAACCCCAAGTTGCAGTAATCTATCAACCCAACCAACATCATCCACCACAGGGTATAGCCCTAAACTCTCCTTCTGTAATGGTGGAAATGCGAGTGTTCGAAAGGCATTGGCAGAAAATAAATAAGGAACCGGAAAATCTTGATACTCGGTCGGCCATGTTTCACGTGAAACCTTTAATGCAGCTCGCGCAAGTGTCAAGGCATCATGCAGAGGGAAATCCAAACTCAATGCCGCCATTAACCAAGCAAGGTGTCGCCACGCTTGTGGCGGCTCCAAAACCGAAACAGAGGTGAGCCCATAGTGAACCCCTTGTTGTTGCCAAAAATCAGCGACTTTACCTTGGACATGGCCACCAATAGTAATGCTATTCTCGTCCACTTCTGGGTTTGAAGTGGATGAAAAATAACGTATCACACGCTCATTCGCACCTTGGGGTTGATCAATATGAGCAAAGAGATCGCAAGAGAAAGAGGAAGTGGTATCAGCAACAAGCTGCAACGATGGCGTTGGGCTTACACCCAACACCACCGATTCAATCGCAAATCCTTGTTGCTGAGCAAGCCGTAAAACTTGCTGCACCTCTCCCGTCAGCGCAATACAATGCGAGGGGATCAGTAACTTCACAAGCTTACTCCTCAGTACTAACAGCAGGATGGTATAACTCTGATCCCGCCGCACGAAATTCCTGTGATTTTTTCGCCATGCCTTGTAATGGATCATCCAACAGGGTGACGGAAATGGCTTGATCAGCCGCAACCTGCTGCGGATTATTGGCGTATTCCCGTACCTCTTGAGAGATTTTCATTGAACAAAATTTAGGGCCACACATAGAACAAAAGTGAGCCACTTTGCCCGATTCTTGCGGTAAAGTTTCATCATGGAAAGCTTTGGCCGTTACGGGATCAAGTGACAAGTTAAACTGGTCTTCCCAACGGAACTCAAAACGAGCTTTCGATAACGCATTATCACGGAGCTGCGCACCCGGGTGACCTTTTGCTAAATCAGCGGCATGGGCGGCAAGTTTGTAGGTAATTAAACCCGTTTTAACATCTTCTTTATTGGGTAAGCCTAAGTGTTCTTTCGGGGTTACATAACAGAGCATGGCACACCCAAACCAACCGATCATCGCCGCCCCAATACCAGAAGTAATGTGGTCATAGCCCGGTGCAATATCCGTGGTTAAAGGACCAAGGGTATAAAATGGCGCTTCATGGCAATACTCAAGCTGCTCATCCATATTGGCTTTAATCATATGCATCGGCACATGTCCCGGCCCTTCGATCATCACCTGAACATCATATTCCCAAGCAATTTTTGTCAGTTCACCTAGGGTATGTAACTCGGCAAATTGTGCTTCATCATTGGCATCGGCAATCGACCCGGGACGCAGCCCATCTCCCAGCGATAACGCCACATCGTATTGCGCACAGATTTCACAGATTTCTCGAAAATGGGTATAGAGGAAGTTTTCTTGATGGTGTGCTAAGCACCATTTAGCGATGATAGAACCACCACGAGAGACAATTCCTGTTACTCGTTTGGCGGTCATGGGAACATAGCGTAATAACACCCCAGCATGAATGGTAAAGTAATCGACTCCTTGTTCGGCTTGCTCAAGCAAGGTATCGCGCATGACTTGCCAAGTCAGATTTTCAGCAATCCCATTCACTTTTTCTAAGGCTTGATACATAGGCACTGTACCAATTGGAACCGGACTATTGCGTAAAATCCACTCCCGAGTTTCATGAATATTTCGCCCTGTGGAGAGGTCCATCACCGTATCGCCTCCCCAGCGAGTCGACCACACCAGCTTTTCTACCTCTTCTTCAATCGAAGAGCTAACGGAAGAGTTACCAATATTGGCGTTCACTTTCACCAGAAAGTTGCGGCCAATAATCATCGGCTCCGATTCTGGGTGGTTAATATTACATGGAATGATGGCTCGCCCTTCAGCCACTTCCTGACGAACAAACTCAGGGGTGATCTCTTTGGGTAAATAGGCGCCAAAGTTTTGTCCAGGATGCTGGCGGTTCAATTGCTCATCCTGATAGTGACGACGCCCCATATTCTCACGTAAAGCGATAAACTCCATCTCTGGCGTAATGATCCCTTGCCGCGCATAGTGAAGCTGAGTCACTCGTTGCCCTGTTTTCGCACGGCGAATTTCGGGTAAATTCCCATAACGCAGTTCATCAAGGGTTTCATCGGCTAAACGTTCACGAGCAAAGTGTGAACTCATTTCAGGCAAGATTTCCGTATCTTGCCGTTCTTCAATCCATGTTTCGCGTAGCTTAGGTAAACCTTTTTGTAAATCAATCACATAATCGGGATCGGTATATACACCAGAAGTATCATAGACAGGAATCGGGGCATTGCTGGAAAAAATCGGCGCTTGTTTTGTGCCACCAATCAGGCTATCGGCCAGTGAAATCTCACGTATGGGAACACGAATATCCTGCCGAGAACCGGTGACATACACTTTTTTCGAATTGGGATACGGTTGTACAGAGAGGGTTTCAATAAACTGTTTAGCTTCCAGTCTCGCTTGTTTACGAATCGACATAGCATTTTCCTTGGTTAACAATTAGGGATAAATGCTTGGCGGAAAGATGCGACAAGAGGGGATGACAAATAGGAGATGGATGAATAGAAGGATAGATAGACATCCAGATTGTCTTCTCTTGTTCCCTTCGCAGGTTCTAGCCTGATCAGGTTCAACGGATCCCGAATTAACGGTCTCAGCCTTATGGCACTCCGACAAGTGAGGCTTAGGATACAATATTCATCAAATTAAGCAATGTGAACTCAACGTTAAAATGGTTAATCTTTATCCTTTTTTTTGCTGCTCATCACTTGCCCAAGCGTTTCAGCAATACGTTCTGGTTGATAAGGGTATAACCGCTTTGCTACCGCAATTTTCTGTGACCCATAAATACCAGAATGGCCACTCGCGTAATAAGCAATAAAACAAACTAATGCAAAATAGATCAAATGATCGGCACCAAAGAGTTCAACCCCCATAATAATACAAGCTAACGGGGTGTTGGCGGCCGCCGCAAAAACCGCCAAAAATCCTAAAGCGGCAAATAATTCAACCGGCGCACCAAATAACCAAGCAAGAAAATTACCTAATGTGGCCCCAATAAAAAATAATGGCGTGACCTCTCCCCCTTTAAATCCAGCCGCTAATGTTATGGCCGTTAAAAGAAGTTTGATAATCCAACTGTTCCACTCAGCCCCCCCCACTTCAAATGCAGAAGTAATACTGACACCACCTTCTCGGCTAGGGTAAACCCCCAATCCAAGGTAATCATGATTACCGATCAGCGTCGCCAAGAGGATGATCAAGACTCCCCCCACAAACACTATCGTATAAGGGTTGCGTAACCATCGAGTGAAGAAAATTTTTAGCCCAGCCGTCAATTCACTAAACAATAAGCCAGCCAACCCAAAGAGAACTCCCGCCACAAGAATTTTCCCTGTGAGGATAAAATCAATAGAAATCGGATTTTGAAATAAGGTATTAAATTCTGCGAAGCCAATATTGTAATGCGTATGATGGGCACCAACGGCACTACAAACCACATCCGCTAAAATGGCGGCGATCAGCGCGGGTAATAAAGCTTGGTATTTAATGCGGCCAACCGCTAACACTTCTACCGCAAAAATAGCACCAGCAAAAGGGGTACCAAAAACCGATCCAAATCCGGCCGCAATCCCAGCAACAAGAATCGATCGATGATCTGAGTCATCAAGATGAAAAACGCGACTAAACCAAGCAGAAACCGCCCCGCCGATTTGTACTGCGGTTCCCTCCCTCCCTGCCGAGCCCCCAAATAGATGGGTCACGACCGTTGCCAGCAAGACAAAAACACTCATACGAAATGGAATTTTTTGATCTGAATTATGTACCTGTTCAATAATCAAATTATTACCACGTTCAGAGACGCTTCCCCACTGACGATAGATAAAGACCAGTACTAGCCCAGCAAAAGGTAAGAGGTAGAGTAAAAAGGAATGTTCAATTCTCGCCTGAGTGGCAGCCTCTAAGGCCCATAAGAAAAAAGCATTCATCAGACCAACCAGAATGGCAACTGGGGTCACAAGTAATGTCCAACGCAACGTTTGGAATAAAACGTGCGGTAAATGCTCTAAAGATCTCGAATACAAAAGATACACTCTCAATAGTTATGCATACAAAAAGTGGGTTCAGTTTAGCACTGAATGCTTAAAGAGAAAGAAAGCTCTTTTATCTACATCGGTCAAGATAAATAACGATGACAGATAAAATTGAGCAGGTACTTCCCTTACTTTTATCCATAAAAATAAAAGGTTACAGGAGTCACTTTCCTTTATAAAACCATCCACATCAATCGTGATGAACGGCAATCTTACGTTCAATGCCTCAACTCAACATAAATAAAGCTGCACACATTGGTTAACGCAATGTGTGCAGTGACCATCACTCAGTAAGATTGCTCAATCGCAACGGCTATCGCTACGGTTGCTCCGACCATAGGATTATTGCCCATGCCAATTAACCCCATCATTTCCACATGCGCAGGAACTGAAGAAGAACCAGCAAACTGGGCATCACTGTGCATTCTTCCCATGGTATCCGTCATGCCATAAGAGGCAGGCCCAGCCCCGACGTTATCAGGGTGTAAGGTTCGACCGGTTCCTCCCCCGGAAGCCACAGAAAAATACGGTTGATTGCACTCCATCCGTTCTTTTTTATAAATCCCCGCGACCGGATGCTGAAAACGCGTTGGGTTGGTCGAATTTCCAGTAATAGAAACATCCACGTTTTCTCGATGCATAATAGCGACACCTTCACGAACATCATCTGCGCCATAGCAAAGAATCTCCCCTCGTGCAGAGGAAGAAAACCGCTTACGAAGCACTTCTTGTAATTCACCTGAAGTATAATCAAACTGAGTTTGAATATAGGTAAAGCCATTCACCCGAGAGATTAAATACGCCGCATCTTTTCCTAACCCATTTAAAATGACTTTTAATGGCTGCTTTCGCACTTTATTAGCATTCAACGCAATTTTTATTGCCCCTTCTGCCGCCGCAAAGGATTCATGACCCGCTAGAAAACAGAAACACTGGGTCTGCTCATTAAGCAAGCGAGCAGCAAGGTGCCCATGCCCTAAACCTACTTGTCGCTGCTCAGCAACAGAGCCGGGAATACAAAACGCCTGTAAACCTTCACCAATATCATCCGCAGCGAGACTCGCTGTTTTTGCCCCTTTTTTTAAAGCAATCGCCGCACCCAGTGCATAAGCCCACTGAGCATTATCAAAAGCTATCGTTTGGGTTTCTCTAACCATCGCCCTAGGGTCAACATGATGTGCTAGACAAAATTGCTCCGCTTCCTCAAGAGAATGCCACCCATACTGGTTAAGCGTTTGCTGTATTTTCTTCTCACGACGATCATAATTTTCAAATTTAGGCATCTTCGCCTCCTCAATAATTTATCGCTTTATCAATAGGATCAACCACTATTGCTGACGTGGGTTAATGATTTTCCGAGCTTCATCAAATCGACCATAAGTTCCTGAAGCGGCTTGTAATGCCTTATCGGCAGCCTCTCCCTCTTGAATTAAAAGCATCATTTTTCCTAAGTTAACGTATTGATAACCGATAATTTCATCCTGTTCGTCAAGAGCTAAAGATTGAATATACCCTTCGGCCATTTCCAAATATCTCGGCCCTTTTTGCTTTGTGCCATAGTGCGTTCCTACCGCACTACGCAAGCCTTTACCCAGATCTTCTAAACCAGCACCAATGGGTAATCCCCCTTCAGAAAAAGCGGTTTGAGTACGCCCATAAGCAAACTGCAAAAAAATTTCACGCATTGCGACATTAATGGCATCACACACTAAATCGGTATTCATCGCTTCTAACAGCGTTTTACCCACCAATATTTCAGAAGCCATCGCGGCTGAGTGTGTCATGCCTGAGCAACCAATCGTTTCGATCAATGCTTCTTCAATAATGCCAGATTTAACATTTAGGGTAAGTTTTGCTGCCCCTTGCTGCGGAGCACACGTTCCAACCCCATGGCTCACACCAGAAAGCATAATCACCTCTTTCGGTGATACCCATTGACCTTCAACGGGAATAGGGGCAGAGGGGTGAACATGTCCCTGAGCAATAGGGCACATAGACTGAACTTCAGAGGTGTAGATCATTGCTTAACTCCTAATTGAGGTATAGGACTGCAATGAGTAAAAGAATTTAGCGGTTGATGCGCTGCATAAATACACACAACAAGAGTTAAACTCTTATTACTATTGCATATATACAGACGTCATCAGCTTTAAAGCGGTTTAGCACAACGTGCTTGGTGGAACATCATCACCATAATTGAGGCTACGCTCGATGAGCCCAAAAATCAACCCCAAATAGGGAGCGTATATCATCTTTGAAAATGAAAAGGCCCTCGATGGATTGCTCTTTCCGATACGAGTTCTTTCTTATTGCAATTTTGTGAACACGATTACTTTTTGTAGAGGCAAGAATCACTTGCTAAGTGGTCAACCGCTCGGATTGTATAGGGCCTATTTTGTTATAAATAAGCTATTTCATTCGGGAGAAGGACATCATGAAAAAAACCATTCTTGCACTCTCTATCGGGGTACTCAGCGCTTGTAGCCAGCTTCCAGAAGAGGCTCTGTTGCTGACCATCGATAACCAAAAAACCGCGTTTAAGCCTAACGCGCAAGGCTTACTCATTGCCGAACAAAAGATAGATAAAGGGAGCTATACCCTTTCCATTTCGGATGCGGCACAAACCTGCGGAACGCACTTTGCATTAAGTGACGAGGAACGAATTAAATTTAACCAACCGCTCAATATGGACAATTGCGCACAAGAATCCGCCATCCCTCTTAGAATTTTTAGAGCCAACACATACCAATTTGAGCTGAACCCGAAAACCAATCAGCTGATGGTTAAAATCAAGCCACAAACGAGTGCAACATCCAACTTTATGTCAACTTGCCCAGTGGCGAGTGACACCCCAAAAACGATCAATGTGAGTCAAACCTTTGCCAATGGCAGCGTAATACGAGATGCACTAACAGGGCAAACTACTACGGTCAATGATGGTCATATCACGCTGCAACCCGGAACGACGAGCCAAGGCCTCTTATTGCTGGAAGAGGTAGAAGCGGCACCACTCGCGCCTTTTAGCTGGGATAATGCGATTGTCTATTTTGTCATGACGGACCGTTTTTATAATGGCAACCCAGAAAATGACCACAGTTATGGACGTAGCAAAGATAATCAGCAAGAGATAGCAACCTTCCACGGCGGTGATTTAGCCGGTTTAACAAAAAAACTCGATTATATTGAATCACTCGGTGTTAACGCGATTTGGATTACTTCACCATTAGAGCAGATCCACGGTTGGGTTGGCGGTGGTGATAAAGGCGATTTCAAACATTACGGTTATCACGGTTATTATCATCAAGACTGGACCAAACTTGATGCCAATATGGGCACCGAAGAAGAGCTACGTACCTTTGTTGATACTGCGCACCAAAAAGGTATTCGCATCATTTGGGATGTGGTGATGAACCATACTGGCTATGCCACTCTGGCGGATATGCAAACATTCGGGTTTGGTAAACTTTACCTAGATGATCAGGAAGCAAAGAAAATCTTGGGTGAAAAATGGACCGATTGGCAGCCTAAATCTGGGCAAAGCTGGCACAGCTTTAATGATTACATCAACTACCGAGATAGCCAAGCTTGGGAAAAATGGTGGGGGAAAGCGTGGATTCGTACCGATATCGGTAACTATGATACCCCTGGGTATAACGACATCACCATGTCATTAAACTATCTGCCTGATCTCAAAACGGAATCAACCCAAAAAACAGGGCTACCCAACTTTTTCCATAATAAAGACACTGGCGCACAAGATGAATTAAAGACGCCTCGTGAACATTTAATCACTTGGCTCTCAGATTGGGTAAGAGAGTATGGTATTGATGGCTTTAGAGTCGACACCGCAAAACACGTTGAAATGGAAGCATGGGATCAGCTCAAAACAAGTGCGAGCCAAGCTTTGGCTGAATGGAAACAGAACCATCCTGATAAAGCCTTAGATGATCTACCTTTTTGGATGACCGGAGAAGTATGGGCTCATGGGGTAGTAAAAACGCCTTATTTTGATCATGGGTTCGATTCTATTATCAACTTCGAGTTCCAATCCGAAGTGGCCCCTAAAGCACTCACATGCTTTGCTCACCTTGATAGAGACTATAAACGCTATGCCGAGAGCATTAACAACGATCCTGAGTTCAATGTCCTCAGCTACCTCTCTTCGCATGATACCGCGCTATTCTGGGCCGCTCGGAGCCGTAGCATTGATGATCAAAAACGAGCCGCTAATGCATTAATGCTGGCACCCGGCGCGGTACAGATCTACTACGGTGATGAAATTGCTCGTGATTTTGGACCAACAGGATCAGACTCCCACCAAGGTACTCGCTCATCGATGCCATGGGAGGCAATTGAAGGAGAACGGCTAGAATTACTCAACCACTGGCAAAAACTGGGTGAATTTCGCCAACGCCACCCAGCCGTTGCAAAGGGTAAGCATATCACTCGTCAACAAGAGGGATATTATGCCTTTGAACGTCAATACCAAGATGACAAAGTATTGATTGTGTATACGGGTGAATAACTTCGTTGCATCGTAAAAACCGTAAGGGAAGCCAAATGCTTCCCTTTTTTATTTATAACTCATGCTCCCACCCTGTTTTTATTCCCGTTTTGTTCATTCCTCACATTTCACTCTTTGCCTCACCAGTACATTGCGGTATGGTCAATATCACCCATTCACGTAGCCATGCTCGTCAATGATAGAAAAATAATCATAGCAATCACAATCAGGTATTACAGCACATGGAATTCTCTAAATTTGGTGAAAAATTTAATCAATACTCAGGCATTACCCAACTCATGGATGATTTAAATGATGGCCTGCGTAC
Source organism: Vibrio cincinnatiensis DSM 19608 (assembly GCF_900167345.1). GTDB lineage: Bacteria > Pseudomonadota > Gammaproteobacteria > Enterobacterales > Vibrionaceae > Vibrio > Vibrio cincinnatiensis. The sequence goes on from NZ_FUXB01000012.1 coordinate 99,360, forward strand.
TCCTGGGGCTATCATGCTAGGCGGCGGCAATCCGGCCGCGATTCCAGCCATGCTTGATTACTTTCATCAAACCAGTGCCACCATGCTCACTAATGGTGAGTTACTCTCCGCCCTAACCAACTATGATGGTCCACAGGGAAAAGATAAATTTATCCGCTCACTAGCAAAACTATTAAAAAAAACCTACGGATGGGCAATCAGTGAAAAAAACATCAGCCTGACTAACGGCAGCCAAAGTGGTTTTTTCTATCTTTTTAACTTATTTGCTGGCCAACAACCGGATGGTACCCATAAGAAAATTCTGCTCCCACTGGCTCCTGAATACATTGGTTATGGCGATGCGGGGATTGATGAAGATATTTTCATCTCTTATCGACCAGAAATAACGACATTGGCAGAGGGTATGTTCAAGTACCACATCGATTTTGAACAGCTCAAGGTGGATGATTCAATTGCTGCAATCTGTGCCTCTCGTCCAACCAACCCAACCGGAAATGTCCTGACCGATGATGAAATTCGTCAATTAGATCAATTGGCACAAGAAAATGGAATTCCACTGATCATTGATAATGCTTATGGCGTCCCCTTTCCCAACATCATCTTTACCGATGTTGAACCATTTTGGAATGAAAACACGATTTTATGCATGAGCTTATCGAAACTTGGCCTACCGGGCGTACGTTGTGGAATCATTATTGCCAGTGAAGCGATAACTCAGGCTCTGACCAATATGAATGGTATTATTAGCTTAGCTCCGGGAAGCCTTGGCCCCGCAATAGCACATCATATGATTGAACACGGGGATTTACTGCGCCTAAGCCAAGAGGTCATTCAACCTTTCTACCAGCAAAAATCTCAAAGAGCGGTTGAACTGCTGCGGCAAGCTATTACCGACCCTCGTTTTCGTATTCATAAACCAGAAGGCGCTATCTTTTTGTGGCTATGGTTTGATGAACTGCCAATTCCTACGCTCGAGTTGTATCAACGTTTGAAAGCTCGTGGCGTTTTAATCGTTCCGGGAGAATATTTCTTTATTGGTCAGCAACAAGAGTGGCAACATGCCCATCAATGCCTACGCATGAATTATGTACAAGAAGATCAAGCGATGCAAAAAGGGATAGCGATCATTGCAGAAGAGATTGAACGTGCTTATCAGCAGGGATAAATAAAAAAGAGCGCCGCAATGGCGCTCTCTTCACTCTATTATTGGCTGAGTAAACCAACCTTCTTAATTATTTTCAATTAAGTGATTTCTGTTAATCTCGATTTTACGAGGCTGCATGGCTTGCGGAATTTCTCGTTCTAAATCAACATGCAATAAACCGTTTTCTAATACTGCGCCCATCACTTTGACATAATCGGCCAATTGGAACTTGCGTTCAAAATTGCGCTCAGCAATACCTTGATAGATGTAGTTCTTATTCTCTTCCTCTGCACGCTCACCTCGGACAATTAAGGTGTTTTCTTGCTGAGTAATTTCAAGCTCTTGTTCGGCAAAGCCAGCGACCGCCATGGTAATACGGTATTTATTTTCTTCTTGTTGCTCAATGTTATAAGGAGGGTATCCCCCTTGAGCATTTTTCGCGTTACCCGCTTCCATCATATTCAATAAACGGTCAAAGCCAATCGCGTTACGGTATAAAGGAGTGAAGTCTACAGTTCTCATGATCCTATCCTCATTTTAAGCAATAGTCTTAACGATGGTCGTTAAGTGATGATACTTATTCCTATGAACTAAGCTCATCAAAATGGTTAATGGCTGAAAGACAAACCTCTTATCAAGCGTATGTCATTTCAAAACAGAGGCCCTAGCGGCATCCTCTTCATTAACAGATATAAGGCCAATAAAATGACTTTCAAGAGAAAAAATATTTTTTTTCGCTTCCTTAGCGCAAAAAGCCTAATCTTGCGATTAGGCTTAGGCACTTTATAATTCGATCATGAACGCTTATTTACGGCTTTTACGGGCTTTTTCTACACTATTATCGGCCACTTTCTCCTGCTTCAATTTACGCTTTTCCTTTAAGCTCAATTGCGGTTTTTTCATGTCTTTCTTACTCATGTAATGTTTCTCCTTATCTACTGACAAAGTAAACAGCCACACGTGAAATCGGCACGTGCTGACAGATTAGATTTACGGGTCACTTGAGTGATAGTAAAACGGCGTCGTTGCCCTAAAATGATCAACTCAAGCGAATCCTGTTCGGCTCGGCCAAATAACGCCGAACCTAAATACGAATCCACCGCAATGTACCCCACAGAACGGTCACAGCGATGATCCGGAACTAAGGTGACTTGAAAGGGATAATAATATTTTGAATCAATAAGATGAACGGTATCTCCCAAACCAATACGTGCACTATTGCAACAAATAGCGTGGTTATACTTCTCCTGCCGATCCAATAATTGCTGTAAAATCATGGGTGATTGATAAGTAACAAACTCACTGGTGAGCCACCACATTCGTAACGCATGAAGCCATGATAGATAAAGACGATAAAGCATAGTGATTCCTACTCCCTCCCCTAAATTAAGGACTCATATTGAGCGTTTCCCGAGAGCACTAGCCCTCGGTTTAAACCAGGAAAGTAACCACCACCATCACCTCTAAAAAATGAACTCAGTTGACTATAGCGATTAAAAAAAAGAAAGCAAAAGGGCAGATCAACAGGAAATGGTGTCTTTTATGGATAAACCTCAGTTAATCGCAAGATCCCACATAATATTGGCCATTAAAGCCAATCTTGTCGATAAATCAGATAAAAATCTTTATTTTAATGTTTTTAATGACAAAAAAAGCAGCGCTAAAGCGCTGCTTAAATCATCGGCTAATCACCTAAAACTAGATATCAAGGTTTGCCACTCTGAGTGCATTACTTTCAATAAAGGCACGACGAGGTTCGACTTGATCGCCCATCAGGGTGGTGAATAGCTCATCGGCTCCCACAGCATCGTCAATCGTCACTTGCATCATACGACGAGAGTCAGGATCCATCGTGGTTTCCCACAATTGATCAGGGTTCATCTCACCTAACCCTTTGTAGCGCTGTACTGCAAGGCCACGGCGAGATTCTTTAATGAGCCACTCTAGCGCAGAAGAGAAACTAGACACCAATTGAGTCCGTTCACCACGTTGAATATAGGCCCCTTCTTCCAATAAACCATCTAAGGCTTCAAAGAGGTCCGCCAAGCGGCTATATTCTCTTGAGTTAAGCAGATCGATGCTAATTAAGTAATCGTAAGTCACGCCATGAGTACGCACGATAATTTTAGGCGAGTAAACGCCAAGCTCAGCATTGTGCTCAATTTCAAACTGATATTGGCTCGCTCCAACTTCTTTCGCATTAAGCTGATTCACTAAACGCTCAGTCCATTCCTCAACCAAAGCTTTATCTTGGCATTGTTCCTCAATCAAACGAGGCATATAGGTAAACTCGTTAATCATGGCATAAGGATAGCGGCGACTCATACGCTCAACGAGCTTGATTGCAGCATTGTATTGTTGAACCAATTTCTCTAGTGGCTCACCCGCCAAGGCCGGTGCATGATCATTAACATGCAGTGAAGCATTATCTAGCGCCAGAGCAATTTGATACTGGGTCATGGCATCTTCATCTTTAATATACTGCTCTTGCTTACCTTTTTTCACTTTATACAGTGGAGGCTGAGCAATATAGATGTAACCCCGTTCAATCAACTCTGGCATTTGACGATAGAAGAAAGTCAACAACAAAGTACGGATGTGAGAACCATCGACGTCCGCATCGGTCATGATGATGATGTTGTGATAACGCAATTTGTCTGGGTTATATTCATCACGACCAATCCCACAGCCTAATGCTGTGATCAGCGTGGCGACCTCTTGAGAAGAGAGCATTTTATCGAAACGCGCTTTCTCTACGTTCAGAATTTTACCTTTCAGCGGTAGAATCGCTTGATTCTTACGGTTACGGCCTTGTTTAGCTGAACCGCCCGCTGAGTCTCCTTCCACAATATACAGTTCAGAGAGCGCAGGGTCTTTTTCTTGGCAATCCGCCAGCTTACCCGGTAAACCAGCCAGATCTAACGCCCCTTTACGACGGGTCATTTCACGGGCTTTACGGGCGGCTTCACGGGCTCGTGCTGCATCAATAATTTTACTACACACGGTTTTAGCTTCAGAGGGATGCTCGGCTAGGAAATCGTTAAGTTTTTCACCCATTGCCGATTCCACCGCCGCTTTCACTTCAGAAGAGACCAATTTATCTTTGGTTTGGCTAGAGAATTTAGGATCAGGCACTTTGACCGAGACAACCGCCGTTAAGCCTTCACGAGCATCATCACCCGATGTCGAGGTTTTCGCTTTTTTGCTATACCCTTCTTTTTCCATATAGGTATTGAGAGTACGCGTTAACGCGGCACGGAACCCCGCTAAGTGTGTTCCCCCATCGCGTTGAGGGATATTGTTGGTAAAACAGTAGATGTTTTCTTGGAAGCCATCGTTCCACTGCATGGCGACTTCAACACAGATGCCATCTTCACGCTCATGATTAAAGTGGAACACTTTGTCATGAATGGGCGTTTTATTGCGGTTAAGGTGAGTCACAAATGCTTGAATACCACCTTCATACATGAAGTGATCTTGTTTGTCCGCTTCTCGCTCATCTTGCAGACGAATCGAAACCCCTGAGTTTAAGAAAGAGAGTTCGCGTAAGCGCTTAGCCAGAATTTCATAGTGGAATTCGATATTGGTGAAAGTTTCTGCACTCGGCCAAAAACGTAAGGTTGTTCCGGTGCGATCCGTCTCTCCGACCACCGCTAACGGAGCTTGAGGAACCCCGTGACGGTACGTTTGAGTGTGCGTTTTTCCACCACGATGAATAGTTAAAAGTACTTTTTCAGAAAGGGCGTTGACGACCGAAACCCCCACGCCGTGTAAACCACCAGAGACTTTATAAGAGTTGTCATCAAATTTACCACCAGCATGCAGAACCGTCATGATAACTTCTGCTGCAGAAACGTTTTCTTCCGTGTGGATTTCGGTAGGAATACCACGACCATCATCACTGACCGATACTGAGTTATCTTCATGTATGGTAACGACGATATCTTTACAGTAACCCGCTAACGCTTCATCTATTGAGTTATCCACCACCTCAAAAACCATGTGATGCAAACCGGTGCCATCATCTGTGTCGCCGATGTACATACCTGGACGCTTACGCACGGCGTCTAGACCCTTCAGTACCTTAATACTCGATGAATCGTAATTATTCGACATGAGTTACTCTCTCAGTAATTATCCTTGCCCTATTGTGCCATGTTCCACATGAAACATCTTGCTATTCGGCATGATCATGTCAGCAACTTGGCTTTCAGTAATAGAACTTACAAACACTTGAGCCCCCGTCGCTTTTAAGCAATCTGCAAGACGCTTACGACGCTGGCTATCGAGTTCGGAAGCAAAATCATCAATCAGGTAGATGCATTGCTTCCCGGTCAGCTCGGTTAAATGTTGACCTTGTGCGACACGCAGTGCACAAACCATCAACTTAAGCTGGCCACGTGAAAGAACATCCTCTACTGGCGTTCCGTTCACTTTCATTTTTAAATCCGCTTTATTCGGACCACTGAAGGTATAACCAAGCAGTTGATCGCGTTCAAAGTGATTTTGCAAAATCTCTTTATAGGCGGTCTGTTTTTCCCAGCCTCGATAATAAGTCAGGCTTATCTCAAACTCTGGCAAAAAATGTTGGCACAAGGTTTCAGCCACAACTTTCATTTGGTCGACATAGGTTTGACGCCATGCATCAATATGTTCAGCCAATTGAGCCAGCTCTTGATCCCAATAACTGATCTCTTTATAGCTACGGGCGGTTTTCAATAAAGCATTACGCTGTTTATTCAGACGTTTAAAACGCCCCCATGCCTCAAAAAAAGCCGGCTGGGAGTGAAAAACCCCCCAATCAATAAAGGCCCGCCGCTGTTTAGGGCCATCGGTTAATAATTCAAACCCTTCTGGATGTATCAACTGCAAAGGTAATACCTGAGCCAGTTGTGCTAATTTTTGTCCAGACTGACCGCCTATTTTAACCTCTGTTGAGCCATCACGCTGCTTATTAATGCCAATGGGTAGCTCAAATTGATCCGGGTTCAAAAAACGGCCATGCACAAACAGTTCAGGGGTGTCGTGCTGAATCACTCGTCCGGTTAATGCACTCTTAAATGAGCGCCCATGTCCCAATAGATAAATTGCTTCAAGAACGCTGGTTTTGCCACTGCCGTTCGGGCCAATAAGAAAGTTAAAGCCTGATGATAAGGTGATATCACAGGCTTTAATATTACGAAATTGCTGAATAACCAAGCGAGTCAGAGGCATAATAAAGGCAAAAAGCTCTCTATAGACGAATCGGCATCACCACATACATGGCGCTGTCATCATCGACATTTTCGATTAAAGCACTGGCATTAGCATCAGACATTGACATTCGCACCTGATGACAACGCAAGGTATTGAGAACATCCAACACATAGCTGACGTTAAAGCCAATTTCAATGGCTTCACCAGTAAAATCAACATCCAGCATTTCTTCCGCTTCTTCTTGCTCTGGGTTATTGGCGGTAATACGCATTTGCTGATCCGCTAAATTCACCCGAACGCCTCGGAATTTTTCATTCGATAATATCGCCGCACGAGAAAAAGCCTGACGAAGTTCATCACAACCCGCCAATAATGTTTTATTGGTGCTTTGTGGTAAGACTCGGCGATAATCAGGGAAGCGGCCATCCACTAACTTAGAGGTAAAGACAAAGTTATTCACTTCAGCTCGTAAGTTGGAAGCGCCTATTTGCAACACCACCGGCTGCTCTGGTGCATCCAGTAGCTTGACTAACTCTAAAATGCCTTTACGAGGCACAATAATCTGTTTGTTAGCAAATTCTTGCTCAAGCGTGGTTTGTGACACAGCCATCCGGTGACCATCGGTGGCAACAGAACGGAGAGTCTGACCATCAATTTCTAGCAACATCCCATTTAAATAGTAACGAACATCTTGATTCGCCATAGAAAACTGGGTTTTCTCCACTAAGCCACGCAATTCTGCTTGAGTGAGTGAAATTTCCACTTCACTCTGCCAATCTTCAATATTCGGAAAATCACTGGCCGGTAAGGTTGCCAGAGAAAAGCGACTACGACCTGAGCGGACTTGAACTCTATCCCCTTCCAGTAATACCGTAATCACGGCATCATCAGGTAGACCACGACAGATATCTAGGAATTTACGGGCAGGAACAGTGATGCTCCCAGCTTCAAAATCCCCTTCCAGAGAAACTCGACTAATCAGCTCAACCTCAAGATCCGTCGCCGTCATCGATAACTGATTATTATCGACACTGAGTAATAAATTTCCCAAAATCGGCAAGGTAGCCCGCCCACCCAGCGTACCAGACACCTGTTGTAACGATTTAATAAAGTGACTGCGTTCAATGGTAAATTTCATAGTGTGCTCTTAACCTAACGATAGGGAGTAAACAGGGTAAAAATCATACATCACATCATACGAGCAGATGAAGAAATTAAGAAGACAGTGTTCGAATCAAATTCGAGTAATCTTCTTTAATATCATGGCTCTCTTCTCGTAGCTGTTCAATTTTCCGACATGCGTGCAGTACAGTAGTATGGTCTCGTCCCCCAAAAGCATCACCAATTTCCGGTAAGCTGTGGTTGGTCAACTCTTTGGATAACGCCATCGCTAATTGCCGAGGACGAGCTACCGAACGAGAACGACGTTTAGAAAGGAGATCCGCCACTTTGATTTTGTAGTACTCAGCAACCGTTTTTTGAATATTATCAATGGTGACCAATTTTTCTTGCAAAGCAAGCAGATCGCGCAGCGCTTCACGGACAAAATCAATGGTAATTGGGCGACCAGTAAAGTTGGCATTCGCAATAACGCGGTTGAGCGCCCCTTCCAATTCACGAACATTGGAACGTAATCGTTTTGCGATGAAAAAAGCCACTTCATCGGGCAGGTGAATTTGATGATCTTCCGCTTTTTTCATCAAGATTGCCACACGGGTTTCTAATTCAGGCGGCTCAATGGCAACCGTTAGGCCCCAACCAAAACGAGATTTAAGACGATCTTCAACCCCGTTGATCTCTTTCGGGTAGCGATCTGAAGTGAGAATGATCTGTTGGTTGCCTTCCAGCAAAGCATTAAAGGTGTGGAAAAACTCTTCTTGGGAACGCTCTTTATTGGCAAAGAATTGGATATCATCAATTAATAGCGCATCGACGCTACGATAGTAACGTTTAAATTCTTCAATCGCGTTATTTTGCAAGGCTTTCACCATATCTTGCACGAAACGCTCTGAATGCATGTACACCACTTTAGCGTTCGGTTTGTTATCAACGATCGCATTCCCAACCGCATGCAATAAGTGTGTTTTACCTAACCCCGTTCCGCCGTATAAAAAGAGCGGGTTATACGCCGCCCCCGGATTATCGGCCACTTGACGTGCAGCGGCTAATCCCAACTGGTTCGATTTACCTTCTACAAAATTATTAAATTTATGCTTAGGGTTGACGTTTGAACGGTGGTTAATATTCGCAGTAACAGCGTCATCGTCCCATGTTTTATGCACGGGCTTACGTTGTGCAAGCTGAGCGGGCGCTGAAGACTCCGCCGCAACATCCGCCGCGGTTCTAATCGGTGCCGATTTTGGAGCAGCCATTCGACGACTGCCGATTTCAAAACGCAAACTCGGTGCATTATGGCCACAATATTCTGTCAACGAACGGTTGATATTGTTGATGTATTTATCTCGCACCCAATCGAGCACAAACCGATTCGGTGCAAATAAAGTGAGAGTATTGTCATTGAGCTCCGCTTGTAACGGACGAACCCACATGCTGAATTCTGCGGCTGGTAGCTCTTCTTGAAGCTGTTGCAAGCACTGCAACCAAAGCGAAGATGACACGGTTCCCTCACTCTAAAATTAATGGCTAATAAAGACCGGCAATTCTACCTGTTGATAAGTAAGATCGCCAGTAATTGATCCACAAACCATTGAATAAGATCTAAGTTATTCACAACTAAATTGCTGTTCTTACCAAGATCTACCGCTTCAGTTCCCTATTTACCCACATAATGATCCACATATTCTATGATCATTGTCAGTTATCCCCAAAAAAGGCATGCTCTTTTTTATCCTTTTACTCGGTTTATAAACTATGAATATCACAGTATAAGCTGTGTTCTTAAATCAGGATCGCTCGGGATAAAACTCGCGCCAATAAAAGTTTAATAAAGAGATCAACGAACGATCCTTGAGATTTAGTCAAGACTCCGTATAATCGCCCGACCGAAAAAAGAATAGGTAGTGCTGACCAGTTAATAACGATATTAACTATCCGTTACCCTACCCTAGTCATTGACACTTTTTGTGAGTGTGATTACAATTCCGCCTCTTTGTTGAGAGGCGTCGGCGTCTTTTCGAAGACAAACACCCACGCCGGGTTAACTTAAGAACCTAAAACTACTGATCAGTAAAGGTAATAACAATGTCTAAACGCACTTTTCAACCTTCAGTTCTAAAGCGCAAGCGTACTCACGGTTTCCGTGCACGCATGGCGACAGCGAACGGTCGTAAAGTAATCAATGCACGTCGTGCAAAAGGCCGTAAGCGCCTATCAAAATAATGACTGAATTATTTTGAATACGTACGCGTTCAATCGGGAGTTACGTCTGTTAACTCCCGAGCATTATAAAAACGTCTTCCAGCAAGCGCATCGTGCTGGCTCCCCTCATTTTACTATCATTGCCCGCGACAATTGCCTCTCACATCCTCGTTTAGGATTAGCTGTCCCTAAAAAGCAAATTAAAACGGCGGTGGGTCGTAATCGCTTCAAACGTCTTGCTCGTGAAAGTTTTCGCCTCACACAACATCGCCTTGCTAACAAAGATTTTGTTGTGATCGCTAAAAAGAGCGCGCAAGATTTAAGCAATGAAGAATTGTTTACTTTGTTCGACAAATTATGGCAACGCCTATCTCGCCCTTCACGTGGTTAGCCATTGGGTTAGTTAAACTCTACCAATGGATTATCAGTCCGCTCATCGGCCCTCGCTGTCGATTTACGCCGACTTGCTCAACTTATGCATTAGAAGCATTGCGAGCTCACGGTTTTGTAAAAGGGTGTTGGTTATCCGGCAAACGTCTATTAAAATGCCACCCTTTGAACGAAGGGGGATATGACCCCGTTCCACCAGTCAAAAAACCAGACAGAGATAAATAACGATGGATTCTCAACGTAATATCCTGTTAATCGCTTTAGCACTCGTTTCTTTCTTACTTTTCCAGCAATGGCAAACAGCAAAGAACCCAGCTCAGCCAGCGATTGAACAGTCTCAAGCTAACAGTAACCAAATTGCACCCTCTTTTGCTGATGAGTTCGATCCTGCACCTTCGCAATCTAGTGCTTCTGCTAAAACGATTACTGTCACCACGGATGTACTGACTCTGTCTATCGATACGGTCGGTGGGGATATCATCAGTGCCAAACTCAACCAGTATTCTGATGAGTTGGATTCTGATAATCCTTTCGTGCTATTAAAAAATGAACCCAATCATCAGTTTATTGCACAAAGTGGTTTAATCGGTCCTCAGGGAATTGATTTAAGCAGCAATAGCCGCCCAACTTATCACGTGAATGGTGATCGCTTTGAGTTAGCCGATGGTGAAGATGAGCTGCGTATTCCGATGACTTACCAAAGCAATGGCATCGAATACAAAAAAACATTTGTCGTTACACGCAATAACTACGCTGTTGATGTCATCTTTGATGTGATTAACCACTCAGGTAGCAATGCCACGCTGGGTGTCTATGCGCATCTTCGTCAAAGCCTTCTTGATTCTGGGGGTAGCCTTGCCATGCCAACTTATCGTGGCGGCGCTTACTCTACAGAAGATACGCGATATAAGAAATACAGCTTTAAAGATATGCAAGAACGCAACCTATCCCTTCCTCTTCCCAATGGAGAAGGATGGGCGGCGATGATTCAGCACTACTTTGCAAGCGCATGGATTCCCCGTAATGAACCAGGAACCAATCTTTACACTCGTGTCATTGGTAACCTTGGCGATATTGGTATTCGTATTCCAAATAAAACCATTGCTGACGGTAATGCCGCACAATTTAAAACCAGCTTGTGGGTCGGCCCAAAACTGCAAAATGAAATGGCGGCTACGGCACCAAATCTTGATCTGGTGGTTGATTACGGCTGGCTATGGTTCATCGCAAAACCTCTACATATGCTACTTTCCTTTATCCAAGGATTTGTCAGTAACTGGGGGGTAGCGATTATCTGCCTAACTTTCATTGTTCGTGGAGCTATGTATCCACTCACAAAAGCTCAATATACCTCAATGGCTAAAATGCGTATGTTGCAACCCAAATTGCAAGCCATGCGTGAACGTATCGGTGATGACCGTCAGCGTATGAGCCAAGAGATGATGGAGCTGTATAAGAAAGAGAAGGTCAACCCTCTAGGTGGATGTTTACCCATTATTCTACAAATGCCTATCTTTATTGCCTTGTATTGGGCATTGATGGAGTCGGTTGAATTACGTCATTCGCCATTCTTCGGCTGGATCCACGATTTATCAGCGCAAGATCCGTACTATATCTTACCGCTGTTGATGGGTGCCAGTATGTTCTTAATTCAGAAGATGAGCCCGAATACGGTCACAGATCCAATGCAACAGAAGATCATGACTTTCATGCCGGTGATGTTTACGTTCTTCTTCCTATTCTTCCCTTCTGGGCTAGTTTTATACTGGTTGGTGTCGAATATTGTGACCCTAATTCAGCAAACACTGATTTACAAGTCATTGGAGAAGAGAGGCTTACACTCTAAGTAAGCATAAATCTCATTCTTTAAGGCGACCAAAAGGTCGCCTTTTTATTATCGGCTGATTACAATAATCGCCAATGAACGATCAAATAGGTAATGTTATGGCTACCGATACGATTGTCGCGCAAGCTACCGCTTTAGGGCGTGGCGGCGTCGGCATTATTCGCGTTTCTGGCCCCCAAGCCGCTCAAGTCGCTTTAGAAGTCACAGGAAGAAAACTCAAACCTCGCTACGCGGAATATTTGTCCTTTAAAGAGAGTAATGGTGTGGAGCTCGACCAAGGCATTGCCCTCTATTTTCCGAATCCGCATTCCTTTACTGGTGAAGATGTCCTTGAACTACAAGGCCACGGAGGCCCAGTTGTCATGGATATGCTCATCAAACGTATTCTTTCCATCCCAGGTCTTCGCCCTGCCCGTCCAGGTGAATTTTCTGAACGTGCATTCTTAAATGATAAGTTGGATTTAACCCAAGCTGAAGCCATTGCTGATTTGATAGATGCTAGCTCAGAACAAGCAGCAAAGTCAGCCCTTCAATCGCTGCAAGGGCAATTTTCAAAACGAATTAATACCCTCGTCGAATCGCTGATTCATTTGCGCATTTATGTCGAAGCCGCCATTGATTTTCCTGAAGAAGAAATCGATTTCCTTGCCGATGGAAAAGTCTCTGCCGATTTACAAGCCATTATTGATAACCTAGATGCCGTACGTAAAGAAGCCAATCAAGGCGCGATTATGCGAGAAGGAATGAAGGTCGTCATTGCAGGACGTCCCAATGCCGGTAAATCTAGCCTACTGAATGCGTTATCGGGAAAAGAGTCTGCCATAGTGACGGATATCGCAGGCACGACACGTGATGTACTGCGTGAACATATCCATATCGATGGGATGCCACTGCATATTATCGATACCGCTGGTCTACGTGAAGCCTCGGATGAAGTCGAAAGAATTGGTATAGAGCGAGCTTGGGAAGAGATAAAACAAGCCGATCGAGTACTCTTTATGGTCGATGGTACCACCACAGCAGCCACCGATCCCAAAGATATTTGGCCTGATTTTGTTGATCAGCTTCCCGATCATATGGGCATGACGGTGATCCGTAATAAAGTGGATCAAACGGGTGAACCACTGGGGATTTGCCACGTAAATCAGCCCACCTTGATTCGTCTTTCAGCCAAAACAGGTCAAGGTATCGAGGCTCTGCGAACTCATCTAAAAGAATGCATGGGCTTTACCGGAAATCAAGAAGGGGGCTTTATGGCTCGTCGACGCCATCTGGATGCACTCGAGCGCGCCGCAAAGCACCTTACCATTGGGCAACAGCAACTGGAAGGTTATATGGCCGGAGAAATTCTGGCGGAAGAGCTACGCATTGCCCAGCAACACTTAAATGAAATTACGGGTGAATTCAGTTCCGATGATCTACTCGGGCGGATTTTTTCTTCATTTTGTATTGGGAAGTAAAGTGAACAATATGATCCATATAATTACAGGTAGTACCTTAGGCGGAGCTGAATATGTAGGGGATCACATCAGTGATGTTTTACAGCAAGCTGAGCTTGAAAACCATATCCATAACCACCCCACGTTGTCGGACATTCCAGCTCAAGGCATTTGGATTATTGTCACTTCCACGCATGGTGCCGGTGATTACCCAGATAACATCCAGCCTTTTATTGCGGCTTTGCAACAAACACCACCAAATACTCAACAGCTTCGTTATGCTGTCATTGCTCTGGGTGACTCAAGCTATGATACTTTTTGTGCCGCAGGTAAACACGCACACGATTTATTGGCTGATATTGGTGCAATGCCACTGACTGATTGTTTTACCATTGATGTTCAGCAACATCCTGTACCTGAAGAAGCCTTAGAGAACTGGCTTAATACATTTATTGAGCGTATTCAGTAACGCTTTGCCTTTTTCTCTCCTTTCTTTTAAGCGGCTTAGGCCGCTTTTTCTTTTTTGACTCCTAAACTCTTGTATATAACTACTCTTTTATCCGGTGATTAACCTATAGTTATTCATAGAATAACTTTGATCATAATTTCATTTGTGTATAAGTACCCTTTTTGATCCCAGCTAATCCTCCGGTTGATCAGTTGATGATCACATGTTCTGATCCTATTCAGTTACATGATCTTATTGATCATTTATCACTTATCCACAGAGATCCTTCCCTCTAATAGTAGATCTAACAGAAGATCTCTATATAAGATCTTTCTTTATATAATTGATTTACCGCTTTCTGGAAAAAAGCATAAAAGCGATTTTCTCGCTGTTGGAAAGAAGGTAGAATACGGCTCTTTTGTTTATCTCAATGAATACCTGAGGTCGTTCATGCTTTATCACGAAACATTTGACGTCATTGTGGTTGGTGGCGGTCATGCAGGAACGGAAGCCGCTCTCGCAGCCGCTCGTACAGGCCAGCGTACGTTACTTCTTACCCATAATATTGATACATTAGGGCAGATGTCCTGTAACCCTGCAATTGGGGGAATTGGCAAAGGACATTTAGTGAAAGAAGTGGATGCAATGGGTGGATTAATGGCTGAAGCTATTGACCATGCAGGTATTCAATTTAGAACACTTAATGCTTCCAAAGGTCCAGCGGTTCGAGCCACACGAGCTCAGGCGGATCGTGCGCTTTACAAGGCTTATGTTCGCCATACATTGGAAAATACCCCGAACCTCACGCTATTTCAGCAAGCCGCCGATGATCTTATCGTCGAGAACGATCATGTACGTGGTGTGGTCACTCAAATGGGCCTCAAATTCCACGCTAAAGCGGTAGTGTTGACGGTTGGTACCTTCCTTGGTGGCAAGATCCATATTGGATTAGAAAACTTTTCCGGAGGACGCGCTGGGGATCCTCCATCGATCGCATTAGCACAGCGTTTGCGAGAACTGCCATTTCGAGTGGATCGTCTGAAAACCGGTACGCCACCACGCATCGATGCCAATAGTGTTGATTTCTCAGTGTTGGAAACACAGCACGGTGACAATCCTACCCCTGTATTTTCATTCATGGGCAAACGTGAACACCACCCACGTCAGATCCCTTGTTTTATCACGCACACGAACGAGAAAACGCACGAAGTGATCCGTAATAACTTGGATCGTAGCCCAATGTATGCGGGGATCATTGAAGGTATAGGCCCTCGTTATTGCCCTTCAATCGAAGATAAAGTAATGCGTTTCGCTGATAAAAGTAGCCATCAAATTTTTATCGAACCTGAAGGGTTAACCACCACTGAATTGTATCCAAACGGTATCTCAACCAGTTTGCCTTTTGATGTTCAAGTGCAAATTGTTCGTTCGATGAAAGGGTTTGAAAATGCCCATATTGTTCGCCCTGGGTATGCGATTGAATACGATTTCTTCGATCCTCGAGATTTAAAACAGACCTATGAAACCAAATTTGTGCATGGTCTGTTCTTTGCTGGGCAGATCAACGGTACCACTGGTTATGAAGAAGCGGCAGCACAAGGCTTAATGGCAGGCTTGAATGCCAGCCTGTACAGTCAAGAGAAAGAAGGTTGGAGCCCTCGCCGAGATCAAGCTTATATGGGCGTGTTAATCGACGATCTTTCTACTATGGGAACAAAAGAACCTTACCGTATGTTCACCTCTCGTGCAGAATATCGCTTACTGCTCCGCGAAGATAACGCTGATTTACGTCTAACCGAAAAAGCTCATGAACTGGGGCTTATCAGCGAAGAGCGTTGGGTTCGCTTTAATCAGAAAGTGGACAATATGCACAAAGAGCGTCAGCGTTTAACCGAAACATGGATGAACCCTCAGTCGAAAGAGGTGGATGCGCTGAATGCGTTATTGAAAACACCGATATCTCGTGAAGCCAGTGGTGAAGATCTACTGCGTCGCCCAGAAATGACTTATGAGCGGTTAACGTCTCTTTCTGCCTTTGCTCCTGCGTTAGAAGATCCTCAAGCGGCTGAGCAAGTGGAAATACAGGTTAAATACGAAGGGTATATTCAACGTCAGCAAGATGAAATTGAAAAATCCTTACGTCATGAACATACTAAATTGCCGGTGGAACTGGATTATAAAACCGTTAAAGGTTTATCCAATGAAGTGGTGCTTAAACTGAATGCGTCTAAGCCGGAAACGGTGGGTATTGCCTCGCGTATTTCTGGCATTACTCCAGCCGCGATTTCTATTTTGTTGGTGCACCTTAAAAAGCATGGCTTGTTGAAAAAGGGAGAGGCTGAGTAATGAATCCATTAAGAATCAGACTCGATGCACTGATTGTGCAAACCGACCTTCTTGTTTCTGAGCACCAACGAGAGCAATTGGTCGGTTATGTCGAGTTACTGAATAAATGGAATAAAGCGTATAACTTAACCTCCGTTAGAGACCCAATGGATATGTTGGTGAAACATATCCTTGATAGTATAGTGGTGAGCCCGCACTTAGTGGGAGAACGTTTTATCGATGTTGGAACTGGGCCAGGATTACCAGGTATTCCGTTGGCTATCATGAATCCAGATAAACATTTTGTGTTGCTTGATAGTTTGGGAAAACGTATTCGCTTTATCAAACAAGTCATGCATGAACTGGCGATCCATAATGTTATTCCAGTACAAAGTCGAGTCGAAGATTACCAACCTGAGCAAGGGTTTGATGGCGTTCTTAGCCGAGCCTTTGCTTCTATGCTGGATATGGTAGAGTGGTGTCAACACTTGCCTTGTGCTGAACAGGGGCGCTTTTTAGCGCTTAAAGGTCAGCACCCGGAAGAAGAAATAGCCCGACTTCCAGTGTGGTGTAATGTGACCGACATCAAAGCTTTGAATGTTCCAGAGTTGGAAGGTGAGCGTCATCTTGTAATCTTATCGCGCAAGGAATAATAGCGAGGCATACCGTGGGTAAAATTGTAGCAATCGCCAACCAGAAAGGTGGCGTGGGTAAAACAACAACCTGTATCAATTTAGCCGCTTCCATGGCTGCGACTAAACGTAAAATATTGGTGGTCGATCTTGATCCACAAGGCAATGCCACAATGGCCAGTGGGGTTGATAAGTACCAAGTCGATGCAACAGCATATGAGCTACTGGTTGAAGAAGCACCATTTGAAGATGTGGTATGTCGTAAAACATCCGGCCATTATGATTTAATCGCTGCCAATGGCGATGTTACTGCTGCTGAAATAAAATTAATGGAAGTCTTTGCTCGGGAAGTGCGCTTGAAAAATGCTCTCGCGGCAGTTCGTGATAACTATGATTTCATCTTTATTGATTGCCCGCCCTCTTTAAATCTACTTACAATCAATGCGATGGCAGCAGCTGACTCGGTACTGGTGCCAATGCAATGTGAGTACTTTGCGTTAGAGGGATTAACAGCCTTAATGGATACCATCAGTAAGTTAGCGGCCGTGGTGAATGATAACCTGAAGATCGAAGGTTTATTGCGCACCATGTATGATCCCCGTAACCGACTGGCGAATGAAGTTTCCGATCAATTAAAAAAACACTTCGGTAATAAAGTTTACCGTACTGTCATTCCTCGTAATGTTCGTCTTGCTGAGGCCCCTAGTTATGGTAAGCCAGCAATGTATTATGATAAGTACTCAGCGGGAGCTAAAGCTTATCTCGCCTTAGCTGGCGAGATGTTGCGCCGTGAAGAAATCCCCGCATAACACCGAAAAAAGGAATAATCTTACATGTCTAAACGTGGCTTAGGAAAAGGGTTAGATGCTTTACTTGCTACCAGCTCTATGGCGAGAGAAAAGCAGCAAGTCGCTTCACATAGCCAAGCGATGTCTGCGGATGGGGAGTTAACTGAACTGACCATCACCAGCCTTAAGCCCGGTATTTATCAGCCGCGTAAAGATATGTCGCCAGAAGCACTTGAGGAGCTTGCTGCCTCTATTCACTCGCAAGGTATCATTCAACCCATTGTGGTTAGGCCATTAGAGTTTGGTGGTTTTGAAATTATTGCCGGTGAGCGTCGTTGGCGAGCAGCCAAACAAGCCGGGTTAAAGCAAGTCCCCTGTTTGATCAAACGAGTGGATGATCGCGCTGCGATAGCCATGGCTTTGATCGAAAATATTCAGCGTGAAGATCTCAACGTTATTGAAGAAGCTCAAGCGCTAGAACGGCTACAAGAAGAATTTAAACTGACCCATCAACAAGTCGCCGATGTGATTGGTAAGTCACGTGCAACGGTCAGTAACCTTATACGTCTTAATCAGTTGCATGATGAGGTAAAACGGTTGGTTGAAAGTAAGCAACTTGAAATGGGTCATGCTCGTGCCTTATTAGTTTTGCCTGCTGAGCAACAGATCGCGTGTGCTGAAGTCATGGTTAAAAAACATTTAACTGTCCGTCAGGCAGAAGCGTTGGTTAAACGTTGGCTTAATAACGAAGAAAAGAAAGAGCCACAAAAACTCAACCTTGATGAAGAAGTGGAACAACAATTGAGTATCATAGCTCAGCGGCTCAAAGCACCAATGGCGATACAATTGCAGGCCAATGGAAAGGGTCGAGTTGTTATTGATTTTACCGACCAAGAGCAGTTGACCCATTTACTGAAACAATTAGATACGATTGCACAGTAAATATAGCTCACAGAATCTCTTTTCTGTGGCTTGGTTCACCCACTTTAAGTTGAGTTTTTACGATACATATATATAATTTCGAAGCTTTTTTCACCGAGTTGTAAAGTTTTTTTAACTTAATACAACTGGGTGAGTGATACAGAAAACAGGTGCTTTTGATGTTTATAGCAGCGCAGAGTCGGCAAGCAAAGGCGGCATTTCGAATCGTTCACCTCCAGCTTGCGTTCTTACTGCTGATCGGAGGCGTAACGTATATGTACTGGGGACCCAATCCCGCTCGTTTTATCTTGAAAGGTGGAGCGATTGCGGTGATTGGTAACTATGTCTATACACTGTTTGCCTTCCTCCCTAAACCCAATGCAGACGGTACCGTTTTGCTTGGTTTTATTATGATGGGGTGGGCTTTGAAGCTGGTGTTAACCATTACCATGTTTGTGTTAATTTTTAATTTAGCCGATGTTCAGCACCCTGGTGCTATGATGTCTGGTTATAAATTAACGCTCCTTGTTTTTTGGGTGGCACCAATACTACTTACCGCAAAAAATGGGAACCACCATGGCTGATACTCCGAAGGAATATATTCAGCATCACCTCACAAGCGCTCAAGTTTGCTTGGTTGATGGCAACATCACCACAAACTACGGTTGTGCTGATGCTGGATTTTGGACGTTAAACTGGGATGCGTTATTGTTCTCAGTAGGTCTAGGCATGCTATTTTTGTGGTTGTTTTATCGTGTTGGGAAAAATGCAACCACGGGAGTTCCAGGTAAATGGCAATGCTTTGTCGAAATGCTCATTGAGCAAGTTGACGGCTTAGTCAAAGGAACTTTTCATGGCAAGGATAAGTTGGTCGCACCACTCGCATTAACCATTTTCGTCTGGATTTTCCTGATGAACCTAATGGACTTAGTGCCGGTGGATTATGTCCCTACCGCAATGACATTGGCAGGTGTTGAATATTTCAAGATTCTCCCTACGGTTAACTTGAATATTACCTTGGCTATGGCTATTGGGGTTATGATTTTGGTAATTGCTTATTATATCAAATACCAAGGATTTAAGGGGTTTGTTAAAGCATTCACCCTACATCCAATTAACCATTGGGCATTGATTCCTTTCAACTTAGTTCTTGAGACGGTGTCATTTTTGGCAAAACCGGTATCCCTTTCGCTACGTCTGTACGGTAACATGTACGCCGGTGAGTTGATCTTCATTCTGATCGCTATCACTTACGGTGCAGGTTTCGTACTCGGTGGCTTAGGCGTTGTCGCTCATGTCATTTGGGCCATCTTCCATGTACTGGTTATTACTCTGCAAGCCTTTATTTTTATGATGTTGACGATAGTCTATCTCAGCATGGCAAGTAATGACTCTCACTAAACTCTTTATGTAAACAACCCAAGAAAACTGGAGATTTTTATTATGGAAACTTATTTCGTTGTTGCTCTACTACTAGGTATGTGTGCTCTAGCGACTGCTTTTGGCTTTGCAATCCTAGGTGGTAAATTCCTAGAATCTGTTGCTCGTCAACCTGAAATGGCCCCTGTACTACAAACTAACATGTTTATCATCGCCGGCCTTCTTGATGCGGTTCCTATGATTGGTGTTGGTATCGCAATGTATATGCTGTTTGCATAACTGGTCCTTTTTGTCTCGCCCAGAATTGATTGGGTAAACAGAAGCAAAATAAAGGAGAGTTAGTGTGAATATCAATGCAACTCTGTTGGGCCAAACCATTGCATTTTTGCTCTTTGTTTGGTTCTGCATGAAGTTTGTATGGCCTCCTTTGATGAGAGCCATCGAAGAACGTCAGAAAAAAATTGCTGACGGTTTAGCTTCTGCTGAGCGTGCTGATAAGGCCCTAAATTTGGCTAAAAGTAATGCAGCAGACCAGCTAAAAAGTGCAAAACAAGAGGCGCTAGTCATTATTGAGCAAGCCAACAAACGCAAAGCTCAAATTTTAGACGAAGCTCGTAAAGAAGCGGCACACGAGCGTGAGCTTGTCTTGGCTCAAGGTAAGGCTGAAATAGAAGCACAAATGATGCGTGCTCGTAATGAGCTGCAAAAAGACGTGTCTTCTCTGGCTTTATTGGCTGCTGAGAAAATTGTTCAACGCACCGTCGATCAGGCAGCTAACCAAGACATACTTGATAGTATATCTGCGAAGCTATAACGGAGGGCATTTGTATGTCGGATTTGACAACGATCGCTCGTCCATACGCTAAGGCTGCATTTAGTTACGCTAGTGAACACCGTGTGGTTGATCAATGGTCAGCAATGCTTGAACTAGCGAAAACAATGTCGTTGGTACCTGAATTATCGTCAGCTGCGTTTAGCTTACAACCTGAGCAATTATTGCAGGTTTATGCGGATGTAGCGGGTGAGCAGTTCGATCAACCTATGTGTAATTTCTTACGAGTGTTGATGGAAAATCGTCGAATGGCGGTGCTTGGCGATATATCTCAGCAGTTTCAAAAGTTCGCTAATGAATCTTCTGGTACAAAAGAAGTGAACGTAGTGACCTCTTACGAGTTAAGCGATGAACAGGTTGAAACTTTAACCCGTCACTTAGAAAAACGCTATGACTGTAAAGTGAAGCTGAATTGCCAAGTTGACAGCAATCTTATTGGCGGAGCTGTTATTCGAGTGGGGGATACTATCCTCGACAACTCGTTACTGGGCCGTATTAATCGTCTGAAAGACGTGATGAAGTCTTAATTAGGGGAATTGGAGCAATGCAACTTAATTCCACGGAAATCAGCGAAATCATCAGAAAGCGAATTGAAGGTTTCAACGTTGTTTCTGATGCTCGCAATGAAGGTACTATCGTATCGGTAAGCGATGGTATCATCCGTATCCACGGCCTAGCGGACGTGATGCAAGGTGAAATGATTGAACTACCGGGTGGTCGCTATGCATTGGCACTGAACTTAGAGCGTGACTCTGTCGGTGCTGTTGTAATGGGGCCCTATGCAGATCTGAGTGAAGGCATGAAAGTGACCGGAACCGGACGTATTCTTGAAGTTCCCGTCGGTCCTGAACTATTGGGACGTGTCGTTAATACTTTGGGTGAACCTATCGATGGTAAAGGCCCAATCGATGCAAAATTAACCTCTCCTGTCGAAGTGATTGCACCTGGGGTTATCGATCGTAAATCGGTCGACCAACCCGTTCAGACTGGTTATAAATCTGTCGATGCGATGATTCCTATCGGTCGTGGTCAACGTGAGTTGATTATCGGTGACCGTCAGACCGGTAAAACAGCCTTAGCGATTGACGCCATCATTAACCAGAAAGATTCTGGTATCTATTCTATTTATGTAGCGATTGGTCAAAAAGCCTCAACGATTGCCAACGTAGTACGTAAATTAGAAGAACATGGCGCATTGAAAAACACCATTGTTGTGGTTGCTTCTGCTTCTGAGTCTGCTGCTCTACAATACCTCGCACCTTATTCAGGTTGTGCGATGGGTGAGTTCTTCCGCGATCGTGGTGAAGATGCACTGATTGTTTATGATGACCTATCAAAACAAGCGGTAGCTTATCGTCAAATTTCACTATTGTTACGTCGCCCACCGGGCCGTGAAGCTTTCCCTGGTGACGTTTTCTACCTTCACTCGCGTCTGCTTGAGCGTGCCGCTCGTGTCAGCGAAGAGTATGTAGAACGTTTTACTCAGGGGGAAGTGAAAGGTAAAACGGGTTCTTTGACTGCGCTACCTATCATTGAAACTCAAGCGGGTGACGTTTCTGCCTTCGTACCAACCAACGTAATCTCGATTACTGATGGTCAAATCTTCCTACAAACAGAACTGTTTAACGCAGGTGTTCGCCCAGCGGTTGATCCTGGTATTTCTGTTTCTCGGGTTGGTGGTGCAGCGCAGACTAAAATTATCAAAAAGCTTTCTGGTGGTATCCGTACTGCTCTGGCGGCCTATCGTGAACTTGCTGCGTTTGCTCAGTTTGCTTCTGATTTGGATGAAGCAACAAAACGCCAGCTTAATCATGGTCAAAAAGTGACTGAATTGATGAAGCAAAAGCAGTATGCACCAATGTCGGTCTTTGATCAGGCGCTGGTCATTTTTGCTGCTGAACGTGGATATTTGAACGACATTGAATTGAATAAAGTGTTGGATTTTGAATCTTCACTTCTGTCGTATGCTCATTCTCAATACGCTGAGTTTAAAGCGGAAATTGACAAGACGGGTGCTTATAACGATGAGATCGAAGCCAAACTGAAAAAATTGGTGGAAGATTTCAAAGCAACTCAGACTTGGTAATTACAACCAAAATTGTAATTAACGGAGAGTAACGATGGCCAATACAAAAGAGATTCGCAGTAAGATTGGGAGTGTGAAAAGCACTCAAAAGATTACTAAAGCAATGGAGATGGTTGCGGCTTCTAAAATGCGTCGAACGCAAGATGCAATGGAAGGACCTCGCCCATATTCAAAAATAATTCGTAAAGTCATTGGTCATTTAGCAAACGGTACTTTGGAGTATAAACACCCTTACTTAGAAGAACGTGAAGCTAAACGTGTTGGGTATATTATCGTTTCAACGGATCGCGGTTTGTGTGGTGGTTTAAACATTAACATGTTTAAAAAAGCCGTTGCTCATATGAATGAGTATGCAAACCGTGGTAGTGAGATTGAAATTGCAGTTATCGGAAGTAAGGGCAGCTCTTACTTTCGTAGCATAGGTGCAAAAATCGTAGCACAAAAAACAGGTATCGGAGACGAACCTGAGTTAGACGATTTAATCGGTTCTATCAGTGTGATGCTGACTAAGTATCATAAAGGTGAAATTGATCGTTTGTACTTATCATTTAACGAGTTTGTAAACTCGATGACTCAACAACCAAAGATGGATCAATTGTTACCTTTGCCGAAAGCGCAAGATGAATCGGAATTTAAACATGCTTGGAGTTATATGTTTGAATCTGATCAGAAAAAACTTCTCAATACATTGATGACTCGCTATATCGAAGCACAAGTCTACCAAGCGGTAGTTGAGAACTTGGCGTGTGAAATGTCTGCTCGGATGGTAGCAATGAGAGCAGCATCAGATAACGCTGGTAATCTGATTGATGACTTACAGCTGGTGTATAACAAAGCCCGTCAAACGGCGATTACCCAAGAGTTATCAGAGATTGTTGGTGGCGCTGCGGCGGTTTAACAAAGGTAATTAACAGACTAGAGGATTAACGATGGCTACAGGTAAGATCGTACAGATCATCGGTGCGGTAGTCGACGTAGAGTTTCCCCAGAGCTCAGTGCCTAGTGTTTATGATGCACTGAATGTTCAGGACTCAAAAGAACGTCTTGTTCTTGAAGTTCAGCAGCAGCTAGGCGGCGGTATTGTTCGCTGTATCGTGATGGGTAGCTCAGATGGTTTACGTCGTGGAATGGCAGTAGAAAATACTGGTGCTCCGATATCAGTACCAGTAGGGATGAAAACCCTTGGTCGTATCATGAACGTGTTAGGTGATGCGATTGATGAGCGTGGAGAAATCGGTGCAGAAGATGTTTATTCTATCCACCGTGCGGCTCCAAGCTATGAAGAACAATCCAATGTGACGGAACTGCTTGAAACGGGAGTTAAAGTCATTGACTTAATCTGTCCGTTTGCTAAAGGTGGTAAAATCGGTCTATTTGGTGGTGCTGGTGTAGGTAAGACCGTTAACATGATGGAACTTATCAACAACATCGCACTACAACACTCAGGTCTTTCCGTATTTGCTGGGGTTGGTGAGCGTACTCGTGAGGGTAACGACTTCTACCATGAAATGCAGGAAGCGGGTGTTGTTAACATTGAAAAACCTGAAGAGTCAAAAGTGGCCATGGTTTATGGCCAGATGAATGAACCACCAGGTAACCGCTTACGTGTTGCTTTGACGGGTTTGACTATGGCGGAAAAATTCCGTGATGAAGGCCGTGACGTACTGCTGTTTATCGATAACATCTATCGTTATACCCTAGCGGGAACAGAAGTATCAGCACTGCTTGGTCGTATGCCTTCAGCGGTAGGTTACCAGCCAACGCTAGCGGAAGAGATGGGGGTTCTACAAGAACGTATCACCTCAACCAAAACCGGTTCGATTACATCGGTTCAGGCCGTATACGTACCAGCGGATGACTTAACTGACCCATCACCAGCAACGACGTTTGCTCACTTGGATGCCACGGTGGTACTTAACCGTAACATCGCTGCGATGGGTTTATACCCAGCGGTTGACCCATTGGATTCTACTTCTCGTATGTTGGATCCCCTTGTTGTGGGTCAAGATCATTACGATGTAGCCCGTGGCGTTCAGTCTACGCTACAGCGTTATAAAGAGCTGAAAGACATCATTGCCATTCTTGGTATGGACGAATTGTCTGAATCTGATAAGCAATTGGTGGCTCGAGCTCGTAAGATTGAGCGTTTCTTAACTCAACCTTACCACGTTGCTGAAGTCTTTACGGGTGACCCAGGTATTTATGTACCACTTAAAGAGACTTTACGTGGCTTTAAAGGCTTATTAGCCGGTGATTATGACGACATTCCTGAGCAAGCGTTCATGTACTGCGGTACGATTGACGATGCGATAGAGAATGCCAAAAAGCTATAACGCTCAAATCTCCAAGGAGGCTTTATGACAGCATCAGTAACCTTTAACTTGGATGTAGTCAGTGCTGAAAAGCGGATTTTTTCCGGCTTAGCACGCACTATTCAAGTCTCGGGTGAAAGCGGAGATTTAGGTGTTCTGGCGGGGCACATGCCTTTACTGACTTTTGTCAGACCGGGTATGGTGCGTATTGTGACCATTAAGGGAGAGGAAGAAATTATCTACCTTTCTGGTGGCATACTTGAAGTTCAACCTAATGATGTCACGATTTTGGCAGATACGGCTATCCGCGCAGAAGAGCTAGATGAAGCGAAAGCTGAAGAAGCAAAACGTGCGGCAGAAGAAATGCTGAATGAACATCACGGGGATGTTAACTTCGCACAAGCATCGAGTGAATTGGCTAAAGCGATTGCTCAGCTACGAGTCATTGAGCTGACAAGAAAGCGTCGCTGATAATCTTCAGTACGTAATAGTTAAAGGCGGCCTTTGGTCGCCTTTTTGCTTATTTTTTACCGGAAATTAATCGCTAAAAATTAACACACACAGTGTTACCCGCTAGAATGCGGCTTATATTTTACAACGTCATAGGTAACTCATGAAATTTAGCGCAGTGATTCTCGCCGCTGGCAAAGGCACTCGTATGCACTCCAATATTCCGAAAGTACTGCATACATTAGCTGGTAAACCCATGGCCAAACATGTGATCGATACCTGTCACGGATTAGGCGCACATAATATTCACCTTGTTTATGGGCATGGTGGAGATCAGATGCAACAAGTGCTCTTGGATGAACCTGTTAATTGGGTACTGCAAGCGGAACAGCTTGGTACTGGTCATGCAGTTGACCAGGCATCAGAGCATTTTAGAGATGATGAAAAAATCTTAATTTTATATGGTGATGTTCCACTTATTTCAGAACAAACCATAGAAAGTTTACTAGAAGCGCAGCCCACAGGAGGCATTGCCTTATTGACGGTTGTGCTAGATAACCCAACAGGCTATGGGCGTATTGTTCGTAAAAATGGCCCAGTGGTTGCGATTGTTGAGCAAAAAGATGCGACAGAAGAACAAAAGCTCATTAAAGAAATTAATACCGGAGTGATGGTCGCCACAGGAGGGGACTTAAAGCGTTGGTTAGCGGGGTTGAACAATAACAATGCTCAAGGTGAATATTACCTGACGGATGTGATTGCGGCTGCCCACGATGAAGGCCGTGCGGTTGAAGCGGTACATCCTGTCAGTTCAATTGAAGTAGAAGGGGTTAATGATCGTATTCAATTAGCTCGATTAGAGCGAGCTTTTCAAGCTCGACAAGCGAATAAACTGCTGGAACAAGGGGTGATGTTACGTGATCCCGCTCGCTTTGATCTTCGTGGCGAATTACAGTGTGGTACTGATGTTGAAATCGATGTGAATGTATTAATCGAAGGTCAGGTATCGATCGGTAATAATGTTACCATTGGTGCAGGATCTATTTTGAAAGACTGTGAAATTGACGACAATACCATTATTCGTCCTTACAGTGTGATTGAAGGAGCAACCGTTGGCGAAAACTGTACGGTAGGTCCTTTTACTCGTTTACGCCCAGGGGCTGAATTACATAATGATGCCCATGTTGGCAACTTTGTTGAAATGAAAAATGCTCGTTTAGGTGAAGGTTCAAAAGCGAACCATTTAACTTATTTGGGTGATGCCGAAATTGGTCAGCGAGTGAATATCGGTGCGGGTGTGATCACCTGCAACTATGATGGTGCAAACAAATTTAAAACTATTATTGGGGATGATGTGTTTGTGGGCTCTGATAGCCAATTAGTTGCGCCAGTGACCATCGCTGATGGTGCTACGATTGGTGCGGGAACGACACTTACCAAAAATGTGGCTCAAGGTGAGTTAGTTATCACTCGCGTGAAAGAAAAGAAAATTTCAGGTTGGCAGCGACCAGTAAAAAAATAAGTGTTTTTTTGTACCAATAGCCAGCGTCATGCTGGCTATTGGCTATTTTAAGGCTATTTATCTTGTACCACGCGAGAATTGTCAGGTGTTGTGAAGTGTTGGCTTAAATGCTTATTGGTAACAATATAGCCAACCCATAGGCCAAGCATGCAAATCATAATAGCGATGCCTGTAACCATTTGAGCTTGGCTTGCAAGGGTGGCAACAAGGGCACTGGCTAGGCTTGCCACACAAATTTGTAAGCTATTTTGTAACCCTGCCGCCGTTGCTGGGCTCTGTTTTGCGCTGGAGAGTGCTCGGTTAACAACGATGGGATATAAAGCACCATTAGCGACGGCAATTAAACAGAAGGGGGTAAGAATCGGCCAGATAGAAGTCAGAGTCCATTGTGATGCGATGAAGATAGATACACTGGATACCGTAAACAGAGCCAGAAGCTGCTTGAGTACTTGAGCGTCCCCATATTTATTCACATAACGTTTACCTAAGTATCCACCCGCCATAAAAGCGATGGTCTGTGGAATAAAACTCATCCCAATATCTTTCGCTTCGTAACCAAGCTGAGCCATAATTTCTGGCATTCCGGTTAAATAAGCAAAGAAAGCGGCAGAAGCACAAGCAAACATCAATACATTGCCTAAATAAGCTCGGCAACTGAATAAAAACGTTATGTCTTGCTTAATGGAGGTGGTTTTTGCTTCCGCGATGATATTTTCTTGTAAGCGAGTACTTACCATTAAAATGATACCCAGTATGGT
Organism: Vibrio cincinnatiensis DSM 19608; assembly: GCF_900167345.1. Taxonomy (GTDB): domain Bacteria; phylum Pseudomonadota; class Gammaproteobacteria; order Enterobacterales; family Vibrionaceae; genus Vibrio; species Vibrio cincinnatiensis. The sequence continues at coordinate 127,147 of NZ_FUXB01000012.1, forward strand.
GAGCACAATAAAGATACTATGCCAGCCGAGGTGATGAGTAAGTAACACACCTAATTGAGGTGCTAACGCGGGAGAGAGGGCGACTAGCGGCATAATGGTAGCGAAAATCTGTTGGCTGATATGGCTTGGGTAGCGTTTGATCACCATTGCTTGCCAGATAACAGCAGGAGCACAAACGCCGATGGCTTGAATAAAGCGTAACCCGAGCAGTTGCCAAACTTGTTCGCTGAAAGCGAGCCCACATGAAGCTAAGGTAAAAACAAATAATCCAACAATCAGCGTATTTCGGTGACCGAACTTATCTGAAGCTAGCCCCCACAATAGCTGTCCAATTGCCATTCCCATTAAAAAAACGGTCAGAGAAAGAGCAATTTGCTCTGGTCCGGTCGCAAAATCATGCTCCATGAGTTTAAAAGCAGGGAGATACATGTCGGTCGCAATGAAACCGAGCATCGAAAGTGCTGAAAGATAAAATAGCTGTAAAGTTGAGATGTTCATTTTTATTCCAATCAAAAAAATTAATTCATTTTTTCTTTATATCTGTTATTGATAGCTAGGATATATAAGGATATTTATTATATTTTTTATTGTTCTTTAAATGAAACGCGAAAATTATTAGTTATCGTGCAAAATATTTGATTGGTGTAGGTGCTATGTTTTCAAAAACATCATTAGAAATGCTAGATACAGTGGCTCGGTTAGGCAGTTTTACCGCTGCTGCAGAGGTTTTGCATAAAGTACCTTCTGCGATCAGCTATAGTGTTCGGCAAGTGGAAACAGAATTGGGGGTAGTTTTATTTCGTCGATTACCCAGAAAGGTTGAGCTGACTGTTGCGGGAGAGCTGTTTATGGTGGAAGCTCGGCAACTATTACGACAAATGGAGGAAATTAAAGCACAAACGAAACGAGCCGCACATGGTTGGCAAAGAACACTTAAGTTGACTCTTGATAATGTGGTGAAATTAGAACGAATAAAGCCATTGGTGGAAGATTTCTATCAAACGTTTGATTTTGCTGAGTTACAGATCAATATGGAAGTCTTTAATGGTTCTTGGGAAGCGATTGCACAAGGGCGAGCGGATATTGTTGTTGGTGCAACCTCTGCGGTGCCTGTTGGTGGTGACTTTGAAGTGCGTGATATGGGTATGTTGGAGTGGATTTTTGTGATGGCTCCCGATCATCCTTGTGCGCAGGTTGAGTTATTAACCGAAGAATTCGTCAGTCAGTATCCTGCGATCTGTTTGGATGACACCTCTAGTGTCTTACCCAAACGTCATACCGGACATTACTCAAAACAAAGACGTTTACTGCTACCGAATTGGTACAGTGCTAAAGAGTGTTTAAAGCAAGGGTTAGGTGTTGGATTTATGCCTAGCCATATGGCTCAGCCTTTGCTGGCTTCTGGTCAGTTAGTAGAAAGAATTTTACCAGACAACGCTCCATTGAGTCAGTGTTGTTTAGTGTGGCGAAAAGATGATAATCATAGATTGATAGAATGGATGGTCAATTACTTGGGGGATAGTGATCAATTACATCGAGATTGGCTGCAAACCTCATAAGCTGAAAAGAAAGAGCCAGCATTGTTGCTGGCTCCGAGACTCACTATTTATGGGCGTTCAAAAATGGTGGCAATACCTTGGCCAAGTCCAATACACATGGTAGCAAGCCCATATTTCACGTCATTGGCTTCCATCAAATTGATTAAAGTTGTGGAAATGCGTGTTCCAGAGCAACCCAGCGGATGGCCTAAGGCTATCGCTCCTCCATTGAGGTTAACCTTTTCATCCAATACCTCCATTAAACCAAGATCCTTAGCACAAGGCAGTGATTGAGCTGCAAATGCTTCATTCAATTCAACGAGATCAATGTCATTCATGGTAAGTCCTGCACGTTTCAAGGCTTTTTGCGTGGCTGGAACTGGGCCATAGCCCATGATGGAGGGATCACAACCAGAGACCGCCATCGATTTTACTTTGGCTCGAATGGTTAATCCAAGTGCTTTGGCTTTCGCTTCACTCATCACCAACATCGCAGAAGCTCCATCTGAAAGAGCAGAAGATGAACCCGCCGTAACCGTGCCATTGGCTGGGTCAAAGACGGGGCGCAACTGTGCTAACCCTTCAAGGGTTGTTTCTGGGCGAATGACTTCATCGTAATCTAACGTGAAGAGTGTTCCATCGGCGGCATGGCCTTCTGTTGGTAATATCTCATTTTTAAACCGTCCTTCCAGCGTCGCGGCTTGTGCCCGTTGATGAGAGCGTACGGCAAAGGTATCTTGCTGCTCACGGCTAATGCCATGCATTTTCCCCAGCATTTCAGCTGTCAGCCCCATCATACCTGCAGCTTTTGCAACCTGTTTGGATAGCTTAGGATGAAAATCCACACCATGGTTCATGGGAACATGTCCCATGTGTTCAACGCCACCGACTAAACAAATATCAGCATCTCCAACCATAATGGCACGAGTCGCATCGTGCAGCGCTTGCATGGATGAGCCACACAATCGGTTGACGGTAACAGCCCCAATGTTAATAGGTAAACCCGCTAGTAATGCAGCATTACGCGCAATATTAAAGCCTTGTTCTAGCGTTTGCTGTACACAGCCCCAATAAATATCTTCGATCTCTTGGGGGTTCACTTGTGGGTTACGTGCTAAAATTCCTTTCATTAAATGTGCTGAGAGATCTTCGGCTCGCTGGTGACGAAAAGCCCCGCCTTTGGAGCGACCCATTGGGGTACGAAGGCAATCAACAATCACTACATTCTTCATTTTGTCATTCCTTTTCCATGCTTACGGGGTTAGAGCGAAATAGGCTTTTGAGTGGGGTAAAAAGATTGCCCTTTTTCAGCCATATCCAGCAGTAGTGGTGGCAAATGATACATAGCCCCTAAATGCTGATGTTGTTTCGCCATTGTGATGTAGTTATCTAACCCTAGCGTATCTAGATAACGGAACACTCCACCCCGAAAAGGAGGGAAACCTACCCCATAGACGAGTGCCATATCGGCTTCTTGAGGTGAAGCAATGATTCCTTCTTGTAGACAAAGCACAACTTCATTAATCATCGGAATCATCATTCGTTCAATGATGGTTTGAGCTTCAAAAGTCTGAGTGCTCGCACAAACGTCAGCGAGAAGAGGTAAAATATCATCAGAGAATCGTTTTTTAGGCTTGCCTTTTTTATCTATCGAGTAGCAGTAAAAGCCTTGGCCATTTTTTTGGCCCAATTTATTTGCTTCATATAACACATCAATAGCATCTCGACCTTGTTTTCCCATTCGCTCAGGAAAACCTTCCGCCATAACGGCTTGGGCATGATGAGCCGTATCAAGTCCGACCACATCCAATAGATAAGCTGGCCCCATTGGCCAACCAAATTGACGTTCCATCACTTTATCTACTTGAGTGAAGTCAGCACCATCCCGCAGCAGTAGACTAAACCCACCAAAATAAGGGAATAAAACGCGGTTAACAAAAAATCCAGGGCAGTCGTTCACAACGATGGGGGACTTACCCATTTTAGCTGCATAAGCAACAACACGATTAATGGTGTCGTCAGAGGTTTTCTCGCCCCGAATAATTTCTACAAGCGGCATACGATGAACGGGATTGAAAAAGTGCATGCCACAGAAATTTTCTTGACGTTTCAGTGACTTGGCGAGCAAATTAATGGGAATAGTAGACGTATTGGACGTGATGATGGTGTTATCCGAAACTTGGCTTTCAACTTCACTCAATACCGCCGCTTTAACTTTAGGATTCTCGACCACTGCTTCAACAATCACATCAGCCTGATCTATACCCGCATAATGTAAGCTTGGGGTGATAGAGGCGAGAATTTCAGCCATTTTAAAACCGTTGATTTTGCCACGCTCCAGTTGCTTGTTCAGTAACTTAGAGGCTTCAGCCATGCCTAAATCGAGAGAACCTTGGGCAATGTCCTTCATCAACACGGGGACGCCTTTGGTTGCCGATTGATAAGCAATGCCGCCACCCATAATTCCTGCACCTAAAACCGCTGCACGTTGCGTCTCTTGGCGGGCAGATTTGGCAGACTGTTTAGCTAACCCTTTTATATGTTGGTCATTAAGAAATAGCCCAACCAATGCTTTCGCTTCTGTTGATTTAGCAAGTTGAATAAAATGTTGGCGTTCAATGGCTAATGCTTCATCTCTAGCATAGTTTGCAGCCTGTTCTATAGCGATAACCGAGATCATCGGAGCTGGATAATGTTGACCAGCAACTTGAGCAACGACACCTTTTGCCATGGTAAAGCTCATCATGGCTTCAATTTTACTTAATGTCAGCGAAGTAGTTTTTTGCTTACGGCGTGTTAGCCAATCTATTTTTTCATTTATGGCTTGTTTGATTGTTGCAAGGGCTGATTCATGTAATCGATCACTATCCACAATGGCATCGAGTAAGCCCAGTTTTAGAGCTTCTTCTGCTCGACAGACTTTACCTTGGGTAATGATTTCCATTGCGCTGTCAGCGCCAATCAAGCGTGGTAGCCGGACCGTCCCCCCAAACCCAGGCATAATGCCCAGTTTCGTTTCTGGCAGCCCAATACTAGTGGTGTGATCACCAATACGAAAATCGGTTGCAAGGACACACTCACAACCGCCACCAAGGGTAAAACCTGTGAGCGCTGATAGTGTTGGAACGGGTAGATCTTCGAGCTTATTGAAGATGTTATTCGCAAAACGCAACCATTGATCAAGCTCTTCATCAGGCAGTTCGAATAAACCTAAAAATTCAGTAATATCTGCGCCGACAATAAAGGCTGATTTATTTGATGTGAGAATGAGCCCTTTGAGCTCAGAATAGGAATATAGGGCATCTAATGCTTCATTCAGTGAAGTCAAAGTTGCAAGATCAAGTTTGTTGACGGACTCTGGAGAGCAAAAACTTAACTCTACGATACCATCCTGTAATTCTTTTACCTGTAGGGTTTTGGCTTGGTAAATCATTGTCTATCTCCGTGACATACAATCGGTGATTGTGTGTGAGAGTTTTTGTTGTCTTCATATTCTGGTTAGACCAGTAGAGTTAGTTTGTACCGAGGATGAATTATTTTCAATACATTTTTTAAACAAGTGTTTAACATTGTGCGTTCATCACCAATCCTAAACTCCTTTTGAGGTTCGTGATACACTGGTCGCCCTTTTACCGTTGACGATTAAGAGATGAATCTTCAGCCCTATTCAATTCCTGCGGCCCCTATTTTATTTGAAGAAGAAATCAAGAAGAGTCGCTTTATCACGTACTTAGCTCATACTCCCAGTGTTGATGCCGCTAAAGCTTTTATTGCTGCAATTAAAGAGCAACATGTGGATGCGAGGCATAACTGTTCGGCTTTTATTGCTGGCCGACCAGAGAACTCCACACTGTGGGGGTTTAGTGACGATGGTGAACCATCAGGCACAGCGGGAAAACCGATGTTGGCGCAACTATCAGGATCTGGGATTGGAGAAATTACGGCCGTTGTCACACGGTATTATGGCGGTATTCGCTTAGGAACAGGTGGGCTGGTTAAAGCGTATGGTGGTGGTGTTCAACAAGCACTTAAGCGGCTTCAAATAAATGAGAAAAAAATCACCACAAAATTATCGCTAACGCTAGACTACAGTTTACTTACTCTGGTTCAGTCAATAATGGGACAGTATGATGCCGTACAAATTGAGGCTCAATATGGTGGAATGGTACAGATGGTTATTGAATTACCATGTATAGAAGTGGGCATTTTTACTCAAAATATCACCAACAAGAGTAGTGCGAAAATTCTTGTTACTCACATAGATCATACTTAGGAAATTAGAAGCCAAGCTTCGTTATTTTGTCATGCAATTTCGTTCTATTATTCGAATCGTAGGGCTACTTCTTGCCCTATTTAGTGTGTCTATGCTGATACCCGCAACGGTCGCTTTGATCTATGGGGATGGGGCGGGCGTTCCTTTTGTTTCTACTTTTTTTGTTTTGCTGTTTTTAGGGGCTCTACTTTGGTTTCCTAATCGGCATCATAAACATGAACTTAAAGCTCGAGATGGTTTTTTAATTGTCGTCTTATTTTGGACGGTGATTGGTAGTGCCGGTGCTCTTCCTTTTCTATTAGCGGATAATCCGAATGTTTCCGTTCCCGATGCTTTTTTTGAATCATTCTCTGCTTTAACCACAACGGGTGCTACGGTTATTGTTGGGCTCGATCATTTACCAAAAGCCATTTTATTTTATCGCCAATTTTTGCAATGGTTTGGTGGGATGGGGATCATTGTTCTTGCGGTTGCTATCCTCCCTGTATTAGGAATCGGAGGAATGCAGCTCTACCGCGCTGAAATTCCTGGCCCAGTCAAAGATAATAAAGTGACTCCAAGGATCGCCGAAACGGCTAAAGCACTTTGGTACATTTATTTAAGTTTAACCATCGCTTGTGCTGCAGCTTTTTGGTTTGCGGGAATGAGTTTGTTTGATGCTATTTGCCACAGTTTTTCAACCATAGCGATTGGTGGCTTTTCAACCTATGATGCCAGCATGGGTTATTTTAATAGTTATGCGATAAATTTAATCACCGTCATTTTCCTGCTGATTTCAGCTTGTAACTTCACCTTGCATTATGCGGCTTTCACTAGCGGGGGCATCCATCCTAAATACTATTGGGCGGATAGAGAATTTCGAGCATTTTTAGTCATTCAGAGTCTGTTATTTTTGATCTGTTTTTTGGTGATTCTCAAACACCATAATTACGATTCTTTATATGAAGCCTTTGACGTTACTCTCTTTCAAACCGTATCCATATCCACAACAGCTGGATTTACGACCACCAGTTTTTCAGAGTGGCCGCTTTTTTTGCCAGTGTTACTGCTCTTTTCATCATTTATTGGCGGATGTGCGGGTTCTACTGGGGGGGGAATGAAGGTTATTCGAATCTTCTTACTTACCTTGCAAGGTGCTAGAGAAATGAAACGACTCGTCCACCCAAGAGCCATCTATCCCATTAAATTAGGTGGTAGTGCATTGCCACAACGTGTTGTAGATGCGGTATGGGGTTTTTTTTCCGCCTATGCATTGGTTTTTGTTGTCTGCATGCTGGCTTTAATTTTTACAGGGATGGATGAACTGAGCGCGTTTTCTGCCGTTGCTGCAACCCTTAATAACTTAGGGCCCGGTTTAGGCGAAGTGGCTGCACATTTTGGTGATATCAATGATGCAGCTAAATGGATTTTAGTGGTCTCTATGCTATTTGGACGGCTAGAAATTTTCACTTTATTAATATTGTTAACGCCAACCTTTTGGCGTAGCTGAGGATGATCTTGTGAAGGTACTGATGTTGTATTCCTCAAGGGAAGGGCAAACACAAAAGATACTCCAATTTATTGCAGAAACGCTGAATCCAGCGATGTGTGATATTCGAGATCTTCATCAATGCAACTCTATAGACTTATTGGCTTATGACAAAGTGTTGATTGGAGCCTCTATTCGATATGGCCATCTTAATCGAAAACTGTATGAGTTTATCGAGTGTCATTCAATACAATTAAAACAGGTTAAGGCCGCTTTTATTTGTGTGAATTTGACGGCTCGTAAAGAAGAACAAAAGAAAGATACACCAGAAGGCAGTGTCTATATTCAGACCTTTTTGAAAAAATCAGCTTGGCACCCTAACTTAATCGGTGTGTTTGCTGGAGCACTTTACTACCCACGCTACCGTTTTTTCGACAAAATGATGATTCGATTCATCATGTATTTAACGGGGGGTGAAACGGATACATCAAAAGAAGTGGAATACACTAACTGGGATAAAGTCACTTTATTTAGTGAAAAATTTGCAAAAATGTAAATAAAAGAAATGTTTTTAGTTGTGGCATGTTGTTTTTTTCATCAAAGAATATTAGTCAGAAAAAAATAGAAAAAAACACTTGCCAATGTGATGTCGATCTCTATAATGCCGCCTCGCTGTCACGGGAAAGTGCCTCAGTGCCAACCCAAACAGCAGGTAATTTTACAAGGGTAACACCTCAAAAATAAACGTAAAAAAGTGTTTGACACCGACGTTTATCTCGCTAAAATTACCGCCTCTTCCGATACGGTGTAAGCCAAACGGTAAGAACGCTCTTTAACAATTTAAACCAATCAATCTGTGTGGGCACTCGTTGATGATAATCAAAAAGATTTATCGATGAACTGAGTGACCAATCAGAATCAAGTTTACTTGATTTTGGCACAGTCAATTCATTATCGTTCTGTTGGAACGATAATAGCTTT
>NZ_FUXB01000015.1 GCF_900167345.1 Vibrio cincinnatiensis DSM 19608
AGACGGGACCAACCTGCAAACCCCAGAGCAGATGGCTCGCTATAAGCAATTTGCTGGCTGTATTAACTGTGGTTTGTGCTATGCCGCGTGTCCTCAGTTTGGCTTAAATCCTGAGTTCATCGGCCCAGCAGCATTAACACTGGCGCACCGTTACAACCTTGATAGCCGTGATAACGGTAAAGCGGAACGTATGGCGCTGATCAATGGTGAAAATGGCGCTTGGGGCTGTACCTTTGTGGGTTACTGCTCAGAAGTGTGTCCAAAACACGTTGACCCCGCCGCTGCGGTTAACCAAGGCAAAGTGGAGTCGTCAATGGACTTTGTGATTGCCATGTTAAAACCTGACGGTTCACCTAAGAAAGTGGAGGCATAAGGATGACTAACCGTAAACCGTATGTACGTGAAATGAAACGTACTTGGTGGAAAGATCACCCGTTCTACCGTTTCTACATGGTGCGTGAAGCGACCGTACTTCCGCTCATTCTCTTTACCTTATTTTTAACCGTAGGCTTGGGCGCTCTGGTCAAAGGGCCAGAAGCTTGGAATGGCTGGCTGGCCTTTATGGCCAACCCACTGGTTGTGGCTATCAATATTGTGGCGCTAGCAGGGAGCCTGTTCCATGCTCAAACCTTCTTCAATATGTTGCCACAAGTGGTGCCGATTCGAATCAAAGGTAAATTGCTGGATAAAAGAATCATCGTTTTGACTCAGTGGGTGGCCGTGGCCGTGATTTCACTGATCGTTCTCATCGTGGTGTAAGGAGCTTATTGTGATTAATACCCATCCAAAACGTTCAGATGAACCTGTATGGTGGAGCCTATTTGGGGCGGGCGGCACTTGGTTTGCTATGATTACCCCGGTCACCATTCTTGTGCTTGGCATTCTTGTTCCTCTGGGGATTATTGATGCAGAAGCCATGAGCTACGAGCGAGTGGCTGAATTTGCCACCAGTATTATTGGTGCACTGTTTATCATTGCGACCCTTTCATTACCGATGTGGCATGCGATGCACCGTTTGCACCATGGCATGCATGACCTAAAATTCCATACTGGGCTTGCGGGTAAAATTGCGTGCTATGCATTTGCAGCATTAATTTCTATCTTATCCGTGGTGTTTATCTTCCTGATTTAACCCAAGTGTTAATGGATAGAAACGAAAAGAGCCAGCGTATGCTGGCTCTTTTTATTATGTCTTCAATCTATCAAGCCCCTATGAGTTATAGAGGCTGATTAGATTATTTTACGCGGCTAACGTATTCACTGCTACGAGTGTCGACTTTGATGACTTCACCAACCGCAATAAAGAGCGGAACACGAACCACAGCACCGGTTGATAATGTCGCGGGTTTACCGCCTGTTCCTTGCGTATCCCCTTTCAAGCCAGGATCGGTTTCCGTCACTTCCAATTCAACGAAGTTTGGTGGTGTTACCGAAATTGGGTTACCATTCCACAGGGTCAATGTACAGGTTGTATTTTCAACCAACCACTTAGCATTATCACCAACCGCTTTAAGGTCTGCTGCAATTTGCTCAAAGGTTTCGTTGTTCATAAAGTGATAGAATTCACCATCGTTGTACAGATAATCAAGATCGATATCGATAACATCTGCAACTTCTACGCTATCACCTGACTTAAAGGTTTTCTCGAGTACTTTGCCAGAAAGTAGTTTACGGATTCGTACTCGGTTGAACGCTTGACCTTTACCTGGTTTAACAAACTCGTTTTCGAGAATGACACAAGGCTCGTTATCAAGCATAATTTTGAGACCGCCTTTAAATTCATTCGTGCTAACAGTAGCCATTATTTCCTCTTACATTCTTCGAGTTAAATTCAATGCCGCACATAATAACCCGAAAAGTCCAATCTGTTGAGCAAAACTGGCTACAACAGCTAGCAAATGGGATATCGGATCCGGGTCAATTACTCACACAGCTTGACATTGATCCCACCCCTTGGCAAGCCGGCTTCCAAGCTCGTGACTTGTTTGCCCAGCGGGTGCCGCTCAGTTTTGTTGAGCGCATGGAGAAGGGCAACCCACACGATCCCCTACTGCGCCAAGTGTTACCGCTCAGTGCCGAGTTTGAGGTGCATGAAGGCTATTCAACCGATCCCTTAGCAGAACAAAAAAATCCGATTCCAGGTTTATTACATAAATACCGTAACCGTTGCTTACTGATCGTCAAAGGCGGTTGTGCGATTAACTGCCGCTACTGTTTTCGTCGCCATTTCCCTTACCAAGAAAACAAAGGTAATAAACATGCCTGGCAGCAAAGCTTAGATTATATTGCTCAGCACTCCGAGTTGAATGAAGTGATCCTCTCTGGCGGCGATCCTTTAATGGCGAAAGATCACGAACTTACTTGGCTGCTCGAACGTATTGCCACCATTCCACATATTAAACGGCTTCGTATTCACTCTCGCTTACCCGTCGTCATTCCTGCACGCATTACCGATGAGTTAGTTGCGCTATTTGCCAACACCACTTTACAAGTGTTATTGGTCACTCACATCAACCATGCTAATGAAATTAACCTTGAACTCAAACAGCAACTGGCTCGATTACGCGCCGTTAATGTCACACTACTCAATCAAGGTGTACTCCTTAAAGGAGTGAACGATTCTATTGAAGCTCAGGTTGCCTTGAGTGAAGCACTGTTTGATGCCGGCATTCTGCCTTACTACTTACACGTACTGGATAAAGTGCAAGGCGCGGCTCATTTCTACGTCAGCGATGAACAAGCAAGATCCATCATGTCAGGCGTTATAGAGCAAGTCTCCGGTTATCTGGTGCCGAAACTGACCCGTGAAATCGGTGGTCGCCCCAGTAAAACACCGTTGGACTTACACCTAGAGTAACGCCCTGTTTTGACCTATCGTCACGCTAAAAATTTTTTATCTTCCCTTATGGGTATTCGCCATTTACATCGTCAATGGCTAAGGCATACTGCTCGCTTCCCTAGTCATTTTCCGGAGAAGAACGTGGTGAGCTTAGATGTATTATTAGACCTTGGCCCTTTTCGTTGGCCAGCCCTCTTTTGCTGTGCGCTGAATGGGTTACTGGTTGGTGTGGAACGGCAAACCCGAGGAAAACCCGTCGGCATTCGAACGTCTATCTTAATCATTTCCGGTACTTACTGTTTTATGGCGATGGCGGTTTCTCTTTCGCCCAATACACTGGATCAAGCTCGCGTACTAGGACAAATCATTACCGGTGTCGGTTTTTTAGGTGCTGGGGTAATGATGACTCAAGATGGAAAAATTCATGGTGTTACCTCTGCGGCGGTGATCTGGGTACTGGCGGCACTAGGATTAATGATTGGCCTAGGTTATTGGAGACAATCGGTCGTCATCACCTTGCTAGCATTAAGTGTGCTCTATGGGGTAGATAAAGTCGAAAATACCTTTCAAAGCCTGCGTCGAGGCGTTCATCAGAGGTTACGTCGTCGTCACTAAGTACGAAGAGCGCGTCTTCATTGACGCGACTCACACGCCCCTGCTGGCGATGCTTGGTGTATCTGGACCTGATAACCGCGTTCATCCGGTCCGACAAAATCAACAAAGTGATGAATGGCCTCTAACGAATCTTCATCATAGTGAGTCACATACAACAACTGACTCAATTGGTTAGAAGCTATTCGATTGAGAGCATGGAAGATCAACTTACGATTAAGATAGTCAAGCCCTTGATAAGGCTCATCAAGAATCAATAATGCAGGCTGTTTGATCAAAGCTCGTCCAATCAGTAATAATCTCTGCTGACCATAATCCAGTTGACGGAAACCGACCTTTTCAAACTCACTCATCTCCAGAATACTCAACCACTCACGCGCCAACAAAATTTCTTTTTTACTGGGTTGTTGATAAAGACCAATTGAGTCATAAAAACCCGACACCAGCACTTCCAGTGCGCTACAGTTAACCCGATATTGGAGATGCAAAGCCGATGAAACGACGCCAATATGCCGTTTTACATCCCAAATGCTTTCTCCGCTGCCCCGTTTCATGCCAAGTACCGTGATATCGTTACTGTAACATTGTGGATGATCCCCCAAGATCAACCCCAATAAAGTACTTTTACCACACCCATTCGGTCCACGAATCTGCCAATGTTGCCCCTGCTCAATCTGCCAACTCACCCCATGAAAAATAGGCGCATCCACATACTCTACAGAAACCTCGTTCATCACCACCAGAGGATTAGGGTATGGATGAGGCGTTTGATGGGCATGAAGTAAGGCTAGCATCGCCTCACTTTTCTCCTGTGACAATGCTTTCATTTGTGCCATCACCGGATGGGTTAACCAAGCATCACGCGTCAGTGTCTGCGTCAGTTTTTGCTCATCAAACAGAGCAACATGGGTAATGAAGGGGGGCAGTTCTTCTTCACGAGAGGTGACGATCAACAGTGACAAAGATTGAGCAAGTTCATTCAGTAACTGGGTAAGTAATCTTCGATGTGCAGCATCCAAACCTGAATAGGGTTCGTCCAAGATCAGCAACTGCGGTTTGCATGCTATGGCCCGTGCTAGCATCACACGACGAGTTTCTCCGGTTGATAATTGACGAAAGCCCCGTCGACGAATCGCCAACAAGTCTGTTTTAGCCAGTAATTCATCAAGAACATCACTCTCACATCCCGCATTCATCACTAACTCTTCTACGGTTGAACCATAATCCATCTGATCCATAAAATCCGTTTCATCGTTCTCTAACTCAAAATCCAGCAAGCGCTGTTGCTCATGAAGAGAAACACAAGCAACCCCCTCCGGAAGCTCCGTTATTTCTCCCTGTTGTGGGGGGATCTCCCCACTGAGTATCTTAACGAGTAAAGAGGCCGCATGACTGTGAGTGGAAAAAATACCCCAATGCTGCCCTGCCGCCAAAGTCCACTGGTCAATACTCAAATCCACCGAGACGGTATGATGTTTAAGTTTTTGAATATGCATGCTATTCCTTCCTTAGATACGTCAATTTAGTGTGCAAAACTTAAGCCCACTTAGCTAGCCATTTTTTTGCCATAAAAAAACCGGAGTAAAAACTCCGGTTTTTTAAGAGGTAGAGGCTAAGCCCGCATCACATCATGCCGCCCATGCCACCCATTCCGCCCATATCAGGCATCGCTGGCGCATCTTTCTTTGGTAGGTCAGTGACCATCGCTTCTGTGGTGATCATCAAGCCAGCAATCGATGCCGCAAATTGTAGCGCGCTACGAGTCACTTTGGTTGGATCCAAAATACCCATATCGATCATGTCGCCGTATTCACCCGTAGCCGCGTTATAACCGTAGTTACCTTCACCCGCTTTTACATTGTTAGCCACGACAGAATCTTCATCACCGGCGTTTTTCGCAATTTGACGAATCGGAGCTTCCATCGCACGCAATGCAACACGAATACCGACGTTTTGCTCTTCGTTATCGCCCGTTAGCTCAGTCAGTTTGGAGGCTGCGCGGATTAATGCTACACCACCACCCGCAACGACACCTTCTTCAACCGCAGCACGCGTTGCATGCAATGCATCTTCTACGCGATCTTTTTTCTCTTTCATTTCAACTTCAGTCGCGGCGCCCACTTTGATAACAGCCACACCGCCAGCCAATTTCGCCACGCGCTCTTGCAGTTTTTCTTTATCGTAGTCAGACGTTGCTTCTTCGATTTGTTGACGAATTTGCGTCACACGACCTTTAATCGCCTCTTCTTCACCGGCACCATCGATAATGGTGGTATTTTCTTTGGTGATCGTGACACGTTTCGCTTGACCAAGATCTTCCAGAGCGGCTTTTTCTAGCTCCAGACCGATCTCTTCAGAGATAACCGTACCACCAGTTAAGACAGCGATATCTTGTAGCATGGCTTTACGGCGGTCACCAAAACCGGGAGCTTTCACTGCCGCAACTTTTACGATACCACGCATGTTGTTGACAACCAGTGTCGCTAAAGCTTCACCTTCCACATCTTCAGCAACGATCAGCAATGGACGAGAGGCTTTGGCCACGCCTTCTAGTACAGGCAGCAGTTCACGGATGTTAGAAACTTTTTTGTCCACCAATAGGATGAATGGGTTTTCTAGATCCACACTTCCAGCTTCTTGGTTGTTAATGAAGTAAGGAGATAAGTAACCACGGTCGAACTGCATACCTTCAACGACATCGAGCTCATCTTGTAACGCTTGACCTTCTTCAACCGTAATAACACCATCACGGCCTACTTTTTCCATCGCTTCAGCAATGATGTTACCCACACTTAAATCTGAGTTTGCTGAGATAGTACCGACCTGAGCAATCGCTTTGGTATCTGCACAGGGAACCGACAGCGCTTTTAGCTCTTCCACAGCGGCTAATACGGCTTTATCAATACCGCGTTTTAGGTCCATTGGGTTCATGCCCGCCGCTACCGCTTTTAGGCCTTCATTGACAATAGATTGCGCCAAAACCGTTGCGGTTGTCGTACCGTCACCCGCAGCATCGTTCGCTTGCGAAGCCACTTCTTTAACCATTTGTGCGCCCATGTTCTGGAATTTATCTTCCAGTTCAATTTCACGAGCCACAGAAACCCCATCTTTGGTGATCACAGGAGCACCAAAAGATTTATCTAATACGACGTTACGACCTTTAGGGCCCAATGTCACTTTTACTGCATCCGCTAGAACGTTAACCCCTTCTAGCATTTTTACTCGAGCGTCATTACCAAATTTTACGTCTTTAGCAGCCATTATGTATTTCCTCTAGAATGCGTTTTTTATCGATTAGTTTGCTGTGAGCAATTACTCAACGATTGCCAAAATGTCATTTTCAGACAAGATTAAAACTTCTTTACCGTCGATTTTTTCGGTCTTAGTACCATAACCTTCGGCAAAAATGACCGTATCACCGATTTTTACATCTAAGGGCAGCACGGTGCCATTTTCCAGAATACGACCTTTGCCTACGGCAAGTACGGTACCGCGAGTGGATTTCTCAGCCGCTGAACCAGTGAGAACAATGCCACCAGCAGATTTTGATTCAACTTCTTGGCGTTCAACGATAACTCGATCATGTAATGGACGAATATTCATCGGTCCTCTCTCCTGAATTGATTTCCGTTTGGTTAATAAAACGCTGATTGACCAGCTTGTGAGTGATATGTGGGGGAGACAATCCCATAACCCAAGGGGGAAACGCAAAAAAAACGTGATCTAATTAACAAATTTATTGGGAAGTTATCTTGAGAAGAGCGAGACGACTCCGTAACAAGATTGTAAATTCTTTGCTTTATTAAACGGTTTAACCATAATAGTCACAGCATTAAGAGGAAGATCATGAAGACCATCGAGCGAATATTACACACCATCAAGCGTGAAGGCGCGGTTACCGCTAAGCAGCTCGCCAACGATTTGGGAATAACCACGATGGGCGCTCGTCAGCATTTGCAAAGCTTAGAACAAGACGGCATTCTCGATTTTTATGATGTGAAGGTAAAAGTCGGACGCCCGACTCGCCACTGGTCACTCACCCAGAAGGGCCATAACCAATTTGCCGATCGCCATGGAGAACTAACCATTCAGGTCATTGAAGCGGTTGAACATCTTTTTGGCCAAGAAGGGTTAGCCCAAGTTACCGCTGAGCGTGAAATACAAACACTCTCTTATTATCGTTCAGCCTTACACGCCTGCCATTCATTAACCAGTAAATTACAAACCTTAGTGAAATTGCGAGAGCAAGAAGGTTATATGGCCGAGTTAGAACATACTGAATCCGGGTTTATGCTGTTTGAAAACCATTGCCCTATCTGTAAAGCAGCAAAACGCTGCCCAGCGTTGTGCCTGTCAGAGCTCAATATTTTCCAACAGCTACTGGGAGAGGACTGTGTGATTGAACGAAGCGAACACATTATCTCGGGGCAACATCGCTGCGCCTATCGAATTACACCACATCCGTTGACCACAAAGTAAATTTCCCCACACAGTTCGACCTTTTCTTATTATTAAGAATATCGATACTCCTTCCAGTTTAAGTCGCCGACCTCACCTATACTCAGATCAATGGTTTCCAGTTTCTACCACGTTATTGATTGCAAGGAGAGAAGGATGACTCCCCCTGACACCTCACAAGCACTTCCCTCATTTGATGAGCTGGTATCGCTTGCACAACAAGACCAACAGGCCTTTGTTCAATTGAAGCAGAGCTTGTGTAACGCCCTCATTGATGCTTCATCTTCCACGATGCAGGATAGGCTTCGAGCACAACAAAGCCATATTGATCGAGTACTCAGTCAATGTAAAAATCCCACCCATGCCAATGTCACATTGATGCGAGAACTCAGATTACAGATGGTTCGATTTCGTGACGTCTTAGAAGGTGAAATGGACGAGAGGCCGAATGCAGATATCATCCCTTTTCGCCCCCGAAGCACGCATTGGCGTTAACGCGACACGGGATTTTTACCAAATCGATTATCCCCTTGTGTCCCCGCAAGAAAGCCACACTCAACTAAAATCCAACTTCCACAGCTAAGCGCAGCTAAAGCAAGAAAGCTATCAAACCAACTGGGTGAAGTCGCAAGGCTTGCCTCTCCCACAGGAACGCTCATTCTGCCTAAAATAAGAGGAAGGTTGAGCAATAGCCACCAACTCGATTTGTCTCTGTCATGCCAACGTTTGGCCGTGACAGCGAGATCAGGTAGCAAGATCATCAACATAACCAAAGGTAATAACGAAGGAGCCCAGTGGGGAAACCAACGGTTTGCCGTTAAAATAAAGATGGCAATAAAGAGGTAGTAGCACCCATTCCAAATCCAAAAAGTTTGGCGACCAATTCGCCCATGAAAAGAAAAAAGGAGTTGCTGTAATGGCATTACGTTTCCTACCTACGATTGATGAAATACAGTGCTTCTATAATCTAATGAGTGATTTTTTGAAAACTCGCTCTGTCCATGTCACGAATATTCACGGTTAAAGAATAGACTTGACTGGCTTGCTCTGAAAGAACGTTAATGAGTTGCTGCGCTAACCGTTGTTTTTGCGACTCCGTTCGCCCATCCAGTAATTCGACATTAAGATGGATAAAATCCGCACTGTTTCCCAGCTCGCCAATGAGCCAATGATGGCAACGTAGCGTGCGAGATTTGACCGAAGATGCTTCAAACAACCCGCTTTGAAGCGCAATTTGATGTATATCTTCCAATAAACCTTGAATATTCACTCGCTCTTCCACCGAGTTCGAATACTCCAATACAAGATTAGGCATCACTGACTCCTTGTTTATTCACCAGCCTTCACTATACCCAAGTGAGACAAAAAGTCAGCGCCTTACACGATGATTCTGTCTAACGAATCACGGCTCAAGCTACGCAATAGAGAAAATAGGATCCTAGAAAGTCATGACCATAGTCATGATCTACGCGATTTTATCTGTTATATTCTTCGCCAGTCGATTTTTTTTATCAATTGAAATTGGAGATATTCCTATGCGTCGTCCTGTAGTGATGGGTAACTGGAAACTAAATGGCAGCAAAGCAATGGTGACTGAGCTGCTCACGGGTCTTAATGCAGAATTAGAAGGTGTGACTGGCGTTGATGTGGCCGTTGCCCCACCAGCACTTTACCTAGATCTTGCTGAGCGCCTAATTAAAGAAGGCGGTAACAAGATGATTCTTGGTGCACAAAACACTGACCTAAACAACAGTGGTGCATTCACAGGTGATATGTCTCCAGCAATGCTGAAAGATTTCGGCGCTTCTCACATCATCATCGGCCACTCTGAGCGTCGTGATTACCACAATGAATCCGATGAGTTCGTTGCGAAAAAATTTGCATTCCTAAAAGAGAATGGCCTAACCCCGGTTTTCTGTATTGGTGAAACCGAAGCGCAAAACGAAGCGGGTGAAACCGAAGCGGTATGTGCTCGCCAAATCAATGCAGTCATCGACGCATGTGGTGTTGAAGCATTCAATGGCGCGATCATCGCTTATGAACCCATCTGGGCAATCGGTACAGGTAAAGCCGCAACCGCAGACGATGCACAACGCATTCACGCCTCTATCCGTGCGCTTATCGCAGCCAAAGATGCCGCAGTCGCAGAGCAAGTGATCATCCAATACGGTGGCAGCGTAAAACCTGAAAATGCGGAAGCGTATTTCTCACAACCAGACATCGATGGTGCCTTGGTTGGTGGTGCATCTCTGGATGCGAAAAGCTTTGCCGCTATCGCTAAAGCAGCAGCAAAAATGAAAAATGCATAAACCGCTTTAGGTTATGGTGAATAAGGCCAGCATTGCTGGCCTTATTATTTCCCCACATCCACCTTCCCAAAGTGCCTCTGGCGTAGAAAGTATGAAAGAGGGTTTCGCCCTAGTCCCCTTTCATAAGATCAAGTATCCTTATCCCTTCATTCTTTACCTTGTTGTCCGCTATGCATGATAAACACGGCTTATTATCCGCTCCTATCCCTCAAGTATTACGTCAGATGACGCTTCCTATGACGGTTGGCATGGTCGCGGTGCTCATGTTTAACCTCGTGGATACTTTTTTTATCTCCCTACTTGGCACTCAATCTTTAGCCGCGATCAGCTATACCTTCCCTGTGACATTCGGCTTGAACTGCATCACCATGGGAATAGGCGTTGGTTTATCAACTTGTATCGGACGAGCCTTAGGCCGAGGAGAGACTCAACAAGCCGCTCGCTTAAGTAGCCACGGGCTCTTGTTAGCCGTGAGCTTAGTGATGTTGGCTGCTATGCTTGGGGTAATCACCATCGATATACTTTTTCCGTTACTCGGCGCACAAACGGAACTTATCCCACTCATCAAGCAATACATGCAAATTTGGTATTTTACGATTCCGTTATTGGTTATCCCCATGGCAGGCAGCAGCGCAATTCGAGCCACAGGAGATACCAAAACTCCAGCTAAAATTATGTTACTCGCCGGAATCATCAATGGGGGGTTAGATCCCTTGCTTATCTTTGGCTATGGGCCAATACCTGCGTTGGGTATTCAGGGAGCAGCTATCGCTAGTGCCTGTTCATGGTTTGGAGCTCTAGTTTGCTCGTTGTATATTTTAGTTAAGCGAGAAAAACTATTAGCTGTCCCCCAATTTGCTCTCATCTACCAAGATTGGTTACAAATCTTACGTATTGCAACTCCCGCCGCATTTTCCAGCGCCATGACCCCCATCAGCGGTGCACTCTTGATGATCATTCTTTCTCAACATGGAACAACCGCAGTTGCAGCCTTTGGAGCGGCTCAGCGTATTGAGTCGATACTACTATTAGTATTGATGTCTCTCACTTCTGCCTTAACTCCATTTATGGCACAAAACTTGGGCGCCAAACAACCTAAACGCAGCTTTGCTGGTTTATTTCTTGGCATGCGTTTTTCCATTCTGTTTCAAATGATGATCTTTATTATGATGGTGCCGCTCAGCATTCCACTGGCAGCGTTATTCTCTCAAGAACAGGCCGTACGTGATTTGCTCTGGCACTATTTGTTAGTCGTGCCAATCAGTTATGGCTTCCAAGGTATTGTCATGATGCTGGTTTCGGCGTTGAATGCCCTGCACTTACCGATTAAAGCCTTTCAGTGGAGTTTTATGCGTCTCTTTATTTTTACTTTGCCCTCCGCTTGGCTTGGCTCACATTGGTATGGCGTCGAGGGGCTGTTTATTGGGATAGCATTAGGGAATGTTTGTGGTGGAACATTGGGCTATCTTTATGCGCTGTGGCTGCGACGACGATATATCATCACACAATAAAAAAAACCAAGCCGAAAAAAACCAAGCCGATGCAGAACATCGGCTTGGTTTCAGTAAACACGCGATTTATGTGGGAAGTATTACAGTTCTTCTAACTCAACATCCACCTCTAAGTCCACATTAAGGGGCTCAGGTGAAAGAATAATGCCCGTGTTGTCTGCATACAGATAATCTTCCGGTAAGAAAGTGACACCAGCAAAGTTTACCGCCACATCCACTTCACCAATACCAAGAGAGATTGCGCCAACAGGTATCGAGGCCAGAGCCTGAATGCCAATGCTCATCTCTTCAAGTTCATCCACTTCACGGACGCTGCCGTAAACGACAATGCCTTCCCATTCGTTTTCTTCAGCTATCGCCGCAAGTTCTGCATCGATTAATGCACGGCGTAAAGAGCCACCACCATCAATCAGTAAAATACGTCCGACACCGTCTTGCTCCAATACTTCGCGGATTAAGCCGTTGTCTTCAAAACATTTAATGGTAGTCACTTGTCCAGCGAAGGATGCGCAGCCTCCAAAATTGCTAAACATGGGTTCTACCACATCAACTTGATCGAGATAGATATCGCATAGCGCAGAGGTGTTGTATTCCATAGCTTTACTCTCTTAACGAACCGTTATCCCACGAGTATATAGTGTCAGTAAGTCAATGCAATGATAGAACGCAAATTAACTGGTGAGAGTTTGAGCTATCACCACTCCAACAAATAAAAGGTTGGTGATCAGAGAACATTTCACCACAACCGGAAGCATCGGAGCTATCTGCGCAGGTTTATTGGTTGCCCATACCGCACGGCCATGTTGCAGAACAACAATGACACTCAACAGGAAGGGTAGACTTATCCAAAGCGGCTTATCTTGCATCAGTAAATAACTGGCAAACGAAAGCACCGCCCCCGACAGCAGTAAGAAATGGTACGTTTTAGCACGTTGTTGCCCCAAACGAACTGGAATCGTACGTTTGCCACATTCCGCATCATTTTCAATGTCGCGCATATTATTAACATTGAGTACGGCTACGGCCAATAAACCACAGCCAAGTGATGGCAAAAAGAGGCTCCACTCAATGTGGCCAGTATGCAGAAAATAACTGCCAGAAACCCCAAGTAAACCAAAAAAGAGGAATACGGAGAGGTCACCCAACCCAACGTAACCATACGGTTTATTACCGACGGTGTAAGCCACAGCCGCCAGCATGGCTAAAATCCCTAAGCCAATAAAAGCAAGAATACTGTGCAAGCTCTCTAGCGAATAAAATACCAACGCCAGACCAGCAAAAATCGTCAACACGATATTGATGACCATCGCCTGTTTCATATCCACCAAAGAGACCGCGCCCGACTGAATCGCCCGCATCGGCCCCAGACGTTTTTCGTTATCGGTCCCTTTTACCGCATCGCCATAATCATTGGCTAAATTCGACAGAATTTGCAGTAACGTCGCCGTTAATAACGCCAACAAAGTCACTGGCACAGAAAAATGCCCAGATGAAAATGCTAAGGCAGTACCAGTAAAAATAGAAACCAGCGCGAGAGGAAGCGTTTTTGGCCTTGCAGCATCCACCCAAATACGTAAAGAATTATTCATAACGATAATATATGACCGAACATGGAGGCCCAGTATACGCGTAAATGAGGCAGATAAAAAAGCCCACCAGATCAAGGTGGGCTAAGAAATTACAAGATAAAGCGGCTTAAATCTTCGTCTTCAACCAATTCACTTAAACGACTGCGAACATAAGCGGCGTCAATCGTGAACTCACTTCCCGACTTTTCTGTTGCATCATAAGAGATGTCATCCATCAAGCGTTCCATCACCGTATGCAAACGACGGGCTCCGATATTCTCCGTACTTTCATTTACTTGCCACGCAGCATCGGCAATTTGTTTAATGCCATCTTCAGTAAAAGCAATTTGCACATTTTCTGTTTTCATCAAGGCGATATATTGCTCAGTCAAAGACGCTTTGGGTTCAGTCAAAATACGTTTGAAATCATTGCTAGAGAGCGCCTCTAACTCAACTCGAATGGGAAGACGCCCTTGTAATTCAGGGATCAGGTCTGAGGGTTTAGCTACTTGGAAAGCCCCAGAAGCAATGAATAAAATGTGATCGGTTTTGACCATACCATGCTTAGTCGAAACGGTGCTGCCTTCAATCAACGGCAGAAGATCACGCTGCACCCCTTCACGAGAAACATCAGGGCCAGAACTTTCACCGCGCTTACAAATTTTGTCGATTTCATCAATAAAGACGATACCATTGTTTTCCACGTTGTAGATGGCCTGATCTTTTAACTCTTCCTGATTGACCAATTTCGCCGCTTCTTCTTCCACTAACGCTTTCAACGCATCTTTAATTTTCAACTTGCGTTTTTTCTTAGTATCACCCGCGAGGTTTTGGAATAAACCTTGTAGCTGGTTGGTCATCTCTTCCATACCGGGAGGAGCCATGATCTCAACCCCCATTTGTGGTACCGCGACATTGATTTCAATCTCTTTATCATCTAGCTTGCCTTCACGCAGTTTTTTTCGAAAAACTTGGCGAGTAGTAGAAGACTCATCACTCTGCTCTGATTGTCCCCAAGCATCACGAGCAGGTGGTAGCAACGCATCGAGCACTCGCTCTTCTGCCAGCTCTTCCGCTCGGAATTTCACTTTTTCCATGGCTTGTTGATGAGTCAGTTTTACGGCAACATCGGTTAAATCACGGATGATGGTTTCCACTTCCTTACCCACATACCCCACTTCGGTAAATTTGGTCGCTTCCACTTTAATAAAAGGGGCATTCGCCAATTTCGCCAGACGGCGAGCAATCTCCGTTTTACCAACCCCAGTTGGGCCAATCATCAAAATATTCTTAGGGGTCACTTCAACACGTAAACTTTCATCAAGCTGCATACGTCGCCAACGGTTACGCAGAGCAATGGCTACCGCACGTTTGGCTTTATCTTGACCGATAATATGACGGTTTAATTCGTGAACAATCTCACGAGGAGTCATTTCTGACATGATCGATTCCTTAACATTCGCTTTCGGTAGGCACCGAATTATTGGTTTTCCTGAGCGATCAACGCTTGAGGAATTTCTAGCTCTTCAATGGTGTGTTGATGGTTGGTAAATACGCAGATATCCCCGGCAATATTGAGTGCCTTTTCAGCAATCGCTCTTGCATCTAGCTCGGTATTTTCTAATAAAGCAATAGCCGCAGCCTGAGCAAAGTTACCGCCTGAGCCAATAGCAATCAAATCGTGTTCTGGCTGAACCACATCACCATTACCAGTAATAATCAACGATGCAGTTTCATCCGCAACGGCCAAAATCGCCTCTAAGCGGCGCAAAGCACGATCACTTCGCCAATCTTTCGCCAGTTCTACCGCAGCTTTGGTCAAATGGCCTTGGTGCATTTGTAATTTGCTT
The DNA here is from genome assembly GCF_900167345.1 of Vibrio cincinnatiensis DSM 19608. GTDB lineage: Bacteria > Pseudomonadota > Gammaproteobacteria > Enterobacterales > Vibrionaceae > Vibrio > Vibrio cincinnatiensis. The sequence continues at coordinate 15,148 of NZ_FUXB01000015.1, forward strand.
TCAAAGCGTTCAAATAAAGTAAAAGCATCCGCAGTGCCACCAGCGAATCCCGCGAGAACTTTATTGTTGTATAACCGACGGACTTTACGCGCATTGCCTTTCATGACGGTATTGCCCAATGAGACTTGCCCATCTCCGGCAATGACCACTTTATTATTACGACGTACAGATACGATGGTAGTCACGTGAGGACCTCTTTATGCTTTTCACTAGGATGTTAGAGAGTATATGAGGATAAGAAGAAAACATTTCAAGGGAAAAACCTTGTTTCTCATGATGAGATCGAGCCCTTAACGCTGATTGGCAAGCATATGACGGCCGAATCTCAGTGAGATTTAAATAGCCGCAAAGCGCTATTCGACTCTAGGGTGGATAAAAAAGAAGGCATCACCCTAGGGTTTTGCCTTCTCATACTGATTGATTTTATTGCTGTTCTTTCCAAATGGCGCAAGGCTCAATTTTAGCGCGCTGCAATTTATGTCGATCACGTTCTGCCTCACGCTTAAACGTATAAGGCCCTAAAACGACTCGATACCAGCTACTGTCTTCTTTCTTACGAATTTTGCTATTCAAGCCTTGAAAAGCGATATCCAACTTACGTGCTTCTGCCTGTTGCAGCGTCTTATAAGCTCCACACTGCATAATGTATGGAATCTCTGAAACCTCTTGCTCTTTGGCGATCACCTCAATCTCACGATTCGGTAACGACTCAACATAATCCCATTTCTCTGTAGGTGGCGGAGGGATTCTTTCGGTCGGTGTTACCTTCGGTTTGCTTGTCGACACCGCAGTGCTTTTCGGTGCGGCAGGCTCTGGTGCCAAGCTCAACCGATACAAACCGTAGATAAACCCACTCAATAGAATGAGTGCCAGCAACCCACTACGCCAAGGTTTACGGCGGGGAGGAGCTTTTCTGGTCGGCTTTTTTGGGCTACGACCACGCCTTACATAATCTTTATTCGCCACAGACAAATTCAAAGGTTGACAACTTTGCCCACATGGTAATGTAGTTTGCGTGCAGATAACAGCATCAAAATGTCAGCAAAAACGTAAATGTTTGTACAACATTGCAGTAAACCTTAAACCTCTTACTATAAGATTCTTGGTGGTGCCGCACTTTCTCTCACAACTAAATGCGTTTCCAACAAGCGAGAACCTGCTCTCACATCATGCCCACGCAGTAGTTCTAACATCATTAACATGGCTTGACGGCCAATCTCATAACGAGGCTGTGAAATGGTGGTTAGCGGTGGATCGCAATATTGGGCAAACTGAATGTCATCAAATCCCACTACCGATAAATCTTGTGGAACACGTAACCCCAATCGTTTGGCTTCTTGCATGGCACCAATGGCCATTGCATCGTTATGACAGAAAATTGCGGTCGGCGGCTCAGATAAAGCCAATAGCTGACGAACGGCTTTAGCACCAGAATCAAAGGTAAAATCCCCCACCACATGGTAACTAGGATTTTTTGTCAAACCAGCTCGACGTAACGCCTGCTGATATCCTTGCTGACGAAATTCACACAAAACAGCCCCTTCTGGACCACTGATCTGAGCGATACGTTTATGGCCCATTTGAGTTAAATAGTTAACCGCTTCAAACGCAGAGGTCAGGTTATCAATATGCACCGTCGGCAATTCAAGTTCAGGAGCATACTCACATGCCATCACCATGGGGGGCAGATTTTTTTGTTCTGATTTACTGACATCAAAAGGTAAGTCAGCCCCCAGCAATAACATCCCGTCCGCTTGTTTGGTGAACACCAAATTGACAAAGGAACTTTCTCTTTTTCGCTGTTGGCCACTATCTCCCAATAATACGAGGTAACCATGTTCCATCGCGGCATCTTCAATGCCACGGATGATCTCGGTATAATACGGATCGCAAATATCAGGAACAATTGCCACAATGGTTTTGGATTCATTACGTCGCAAATTACGCGCTAAAGAATTAGGGGAATAGCCAGCTTCCAAAACCGCCTCTTCCACTCGTTTACGAGTTGATGTGGAGACTTTTTCTGGGTTCATCAACGCTCGAGATACCGTAGCGGTAGAGACACCAGCAAGCTGGGCAACATCCTTCATTGTCGCCATGTTCAGTTTATCCTCTCTATGTTCTTCATCCTTTGGCCAGCCTTTCGATATTCATTCGTCGCAAGCGTGTAAAATGGCGTTCAGTAACAATAATGATGCTCCGCCATCTCACAAGCTCAGTTTCACAAGGATTCACGAAAACGATTCACTGACACTATCATGCTGATAGTGTATTGTTTTCTGTAGAGAAAGTTACGGCTTAATTAACAAATTTTGCATTACAAGTGTGATACCAGTCACGTTCAAAGAGTTTTCAATTTATCCCAAGATAAGTGATACCGGCTAGCCTCAACTTAAATCCTGAGGTTCAATATCCATACTCCAACGAACTTTACTGGCTAAAGGTAATAACTGAATAGCGGATTTTGAACTGGTCAACAAAGCTTGCATCATGCTGCGGGTTGGCGTTTGTAAGAGCAACTGCCAACGGTATTTCCCCGCTCGCTTCGCCAATGGTGCAGGCGTGGGCCCCAACACGGCCGCACCTTGCGCAAACAGTGGATGGACTTGCAATGTTTCTCGAACTTGCCTTAGAAAAGTTTCAACCATAGCGGATTGGTTCGCTTCTGCACGAAATAGCGTTAAATAGGTGTAAGGGGGAAGCTGAGCCATTTGCCGCTCAGCTAAGGCGGTATGCGCAAAATCGTCATACCCTTTATGCAGCAAAGCTTGCAGCAAGCGATGCTCTGGATGATGCGTTTGTAACACGACTTCCCCTGGTTTGCTGGCGCGCCCTGCACGCCCCGCAACTTGAATAAATAGCTGAGCTAAACGTTCAGCAGCACGAAAATCACTGCTGTAGAGTGAACCATCGACATCCAGTAGAGCGACTAAAGTAACGTTAGGGAAATGATGGCCTTTCGCCAGCATCTGCGTCCCAATCAATATTTGATACTGATTATCACGAATAGCCGTTAAAGCTGACTCTAAACTGCCTTTACGACGCGTGCTGTCTCGGTCAATACGAATGGTTCGATAGTCAGGAAAAACTTGGGCCAGCTGTTGTTCAAGCTGCTCAGTACCTACCCCAACGGTAACAAGGTGAGTGGAACCACAATGCTGACATTGCTGAATAGCCGCTCTTTGCGAACCACAGTGGTGGCAACGAATTTCGTTACTGTATTGATGATAAGTATAGTAAGCGTCGCAACGCTGACAATCCGCAATCCAGCCGCACTCATGACACATGAGTGCGGGGGAAAATCCTCGCCGATTCAAAAACAGCAGGACTTGATTCCCTTGCGATAAGTGACGACGCATTTCAGCAATCAAAGGCGCAGATAAGCCACTTTCTAGATACTCACCTTTAATGTCCAACACTCGGTTTTTCGTCGGCAGTGCCACTCCCGCCCGCTGGGTTAATTGCAGGTGGTGGTATTTACCAATCAACGCATTATGTAATGTTTCCAAGGCCGGAGTAGCGCTCCCTAAAACAATCGCCACTTGCTCAAGGTTTGCCCGCATCACTGCCACATCTCGCGCATGATAGCGCAAGCTATCTTGCTGTTTATAAGAGGTGTCATGCTCTTCATCAACGATGATAATGCCAAGATCCGAAAAAGGCGTCAGCAAGGCAGAGCGCGTACCAATGATGATTCCCGCCGCTTTATCTCGCGCCGACAACCATGCATTAAGACGCTCGGTTTCATTCAGTCCAGAATGAATGACCACAACCGGAACGGTAAAACGCTGACGAAAGCGCTGGATAGTTTGCGGAGTTAGCCCGATTTCGGGAACAAGCACCAACGCTTGTTTACCCTGCTCCAACACAGGCTTAATCAAATTAAGGTAAACTTCCGTTTTGCCCGCTCCCGTTACCCCTTGTAAAAGGTAACAAGCAAACCCCACTTGACTATTGACCGTGGCAATCGCAATCGCCTGTTCTTGATTTAACTGTGGTTTCTCAACGTTCGCTTCAATGTGTTCAGGCCAAGGCTCACATTGTGGTGCTTGCTCTTTAACGTCAATCCACTGCTTGTCCCGCAGAGCATTGAGCGTGTTACTGCTCACCCCTTCATCTAACAACATGTGATGAGAGAGTGGGCCCGCTTGCAGTAAATTCATCACTTGCGCTTGCTTAAACGCACGACCAAACCCTAGCATAAATTGGTTTCGCCCCAGTTCAGTTAAGCGCCACTCTTTGCTAACCGCAAATTCGGCCACTTTCCCTTTGCGCAAAGCGCTCGGCAACGAATTCGCTAACGTTTCGCCAAGCGGGTATTGGTAAAACTGACTGCACCACTGAAGTAGTGCGTACAGCTTATCTGGCCAAAGTGGTTGAACATCCAATACCGATTGAATCGACTTGAGTTGTGTCAGCGGGAAATCGGACTCAGACACCAACGCAGTGACAATTCCCACTAAGGTTTGAGGGCCAAAAGGCACTAACACTCGCCCTCCAACCAATGGAAAGAGGTGGGAAGGGATCAAATAGTCGAATTGCTTATCAAGAGGTACAGGTAAAGCAACACGAGCAATGGTTGGGCGCATAACTATCCGTCAGCTGTCAAAAAGGAGCAGAAAAGACAGTCTACTGGATGACGCAAAGAAATTCGACTAACAAAAGTGGTGAAAATAGCGCCGAAACCTGTTGATCCTACAGCGAGGATTCATTACTATATCGCGCCTTAAAGATGCTTGGTATCTTCTGGCATCTGAACAGTATCATTAACATTACGTGTGGTGTCCGGCAAAGATTCGGATAGCGACACGGCCTACATTTGAGGTTATCCCATGAAAGCTGGTATCCACCCAGAATACAAAGAAGTTAGCGCAACTTGCTCTTGCGGCAACGCTTTCACTTTCCAATCTACTCTTGGCAAAGAAAGCATCTACCTTGACGTTTGTGACAAATGCCACCCATTCTACACTGGTAAACAACGTATCGTTGATACTGGTGGCCGCGTTGATCGCTTCAACAAACGTTTTGGCGCACTATCAAGCAAAAAGTAATCGCTACTTCGAGCAAAGATTACCCAAGGACGCTACGGCGTCCTTTTTGTTCTTATTCTCTACCTTTTTCCTCTTTCACTCCCTCATTCACTACATATCAGTCTATCTAGCCAAACAATCACTGGTTAAAGCTGGTCTTATCAGATGAAATCAAGCAGCCTTTGTTCATTTTGACAACAATCCTGCCTAGGCAGTCTGGCTAACATCCTTTAGAATGAAGCGTTCGTTAACAAAACAATAAGAGAACTGCCCCTATGTCTGAAGACCATCATCAAGACCTTTCTCCGGAAGAAGCGTTCCGTCAGCGTGCCCTTGATTATCACACGTACCCCACACCAGGAAAAATTGCGATAGCATTGACTAAGCCTGCGGATTCAGCGGCCGATCTTGCGCTAGCTTACAGCCCAGGCGTTGCTGAACCCGTACGTGAAATAGCGCAAAATGCTGACAACGTCTACAAATACACCGGAAAAGGCAATATGGTTGCCGTTATCTCAAATGGAACCGCCATCCTTGGTTTAGGTAACCTTGGCCCAATGGCTTCTAAACCGGTTATGGAAGGAAAAGCACTCCTGTTTAAGCGTTTTGCTAATCTAGATTCGATTGATATAGAAGTAAAACACCGCACGATTGATGAGTTTGTCGATACCGTTGCCAATATCGCTGATTCTTTTGGCGGTATTAACTTAGAAGATATTAAAGCACCAGACTGCTTTGAAATTGAACGCCGCCTGATCGAACGTTGTGACGTGCCTGTTTTTCATGATGACCAGCACGGCACGGCAATTGTCACCGCAGCGGGAATGCTCAACGCGATTGAGTTGCAAGGTAAAGCGCTCAAAGATTGTATCATTGTCTGCTTAGGGGCTGGCGCAGCAGCCGTCGCCTGTATGGAACTCTTGATAAAATGCGGCGCCATGCGCGAAAAAATTTATATGTTGGATCGCAAAGGGGTCATTCATACCCGTCGAGATGATCTCAATGAATATAAAGCGTTATTTGCCAACAACACCGATAAGCGTACGCTTGAAGATGTCATTGCGGGTGCCGATTTATTCCTTGGTGTCTCAGGTCCAAACTTATTGCCACCTGAAGCATTAAAATTAATGGCAGACAAACCGGTTATTTTTGCTTGCTCTAACCCCGATCCAGAAATTAAACCAGAATTAGCGCATCAGATTCGTGATGATTTGATCATGGGGACAGGTCGTAGTGATTATCCAAACCAAGTGAATAATGTACTCTGCTTCCCATTTATTTTCCGGGGAGCACTGGATGTGCGAGCCAGCGAAATTAATGATGAGATGAAGCTGGCTGCGGTCGAAGCCATTCGCCAATTAGCGAAAGAACCCGTACCAGAAGCGGTACTGCAAGCGGCGGGGGTAGAAAAACTCAGCTTTAGCGCGGAATACATCATTCCTAAACCGATGGATCCACGCTTATTGTCTCGCGTTGCAAGAGCGGTAGCCCAAGCAGCGGTCGATTCTGGGGTTGCACGTATCGATATGCCAGAAAACTACATGCAAGGCTAAACCTCAACAGGGTTATCTGACCATAATAAAAAACCTAGCGATGCTAGGTTTTTTATTGGTACTTATTCGTCATAGGCTTCGAATTCAATTCCCATCGCCGTCATTAATGCTTTTGCTTCGGTAGGAATATCGTCTGGGCGATCTTTGCGTAAGTCTTCATCGGTTGGTAAAGGTTGACCTGTGTAGGCATGCAAAAAGGCTTCACACAATAACTCACTATTGGTTGCATGGCGTAAGTTATTGATTTGACGACGAGTACGTTCATCTGTTAGTACTTTTAATACCTTTAGCGGAATTGATACCGTGATTTTTTTTACCTGCTCACTTTTTTTCCCATGCTCCGCATATGGGCTAATATATTCGCCATTCCAGTCTGCCATTACGCACCTTCGTTGTTTGAATTCGAGTCTAAATAATCAAAGACCCTAATTTTAGCGGGATTTACTGCCATAAGCAAAGACATATAGACATCTAGAAGTATTGACGTCTCGTTTTTTGATGCGTAAAGTATAAAACTCATCGTTAAGATAAGAAGATAACGTTATTCATAACCACAACTATGAGATAAGTTGCGTGAATTAACGTATTCACTCCCGTATCGGACGTTCATCAGGAAAGGAAACAGTTATGACCATTCGCAAGTCAGCCACCATTGCGGTTCGAACCGGTATTGAATCAGACACTCAATACCACGCCGTTGTTCCCCCTATTTATTTATCAACCAACTATGGCTTTCCTGCATTTGGTGAAGTACCCACTTATGACTATACACGCTCAGGTAACCCAAACCGAGGACTACTTGAACAAGCCTTATCTGAATTAGAATGCGGTGAAGATGCCATCGTAACCAACTGCGGCACATCGGCGATTAACCTGTGGATCTCCACCTTTCTTACCCCTCAAGAGTGGATTATCGCACCGCATGATTGTTATGGTGGCACCTATCGGCTGCTCAACTCTCGAGCAAAAAAAGGCGATTTCAAAGTATTATTCATCGACCAATCCGATCCGCAAGCTTTGACTGATGCATTAGCGCTCAACCCTAAGCTGCTGCTCATCGAAACGCCGTCCAACCCATTAGTTCGGGTGGTTGACATTGCTCACATTTGTCAGCAAACCAAATCAGTGGGTACCTTAGTCGCGGTCGACAATACCTTCCTCACGCCGATTTACCAAAGACCCCTCACTTTAGGGGCAGATTTCGTGATTCACTCCACCACCAAATACCTCAATGGTCATTCAGATGTCATCGGTGGGGTTATTATCAGTAAAACAAGCCAACACGCGCAAGAACTCGCTTGGTGGGGCAACTGCCTCGGCTCCACCGGTACCCCGTTTGATAGTTACATGACACTGCGTGGGTTACGCACTTTGGCAGCAAGAATGCGGGTGCATGAAGAGAGTGCTCAACATATTCTGGCTTATTTACAAAGCCAACCTTTAGTCGCCACCATCTATCATCCCAGTTTAACCTCTCATCCAGGTCATGCTATCGCCAAAAAACAACAAACAGGCTTTGGTTCAATGCTCAGTTTTGATTTTGCAGGCTCATTTGATCAACTCAAAGCTTTCGTCGGTCATCTTGCTCTTTTCTCATTAGCCGAATCACTGGGTGGAGTGGAGAGCTTAGTCTGTCATCCCGCCTCCATGACTCATCGAGCCATGGGTGAAGAAGCATTAGCGAAAGCAGGCGTTTCAGAACAATTATTACGTTTATCGGTTGGCTTAGAAGATGTGGCAGATTTAATTGCGGATCTGGATCAAGCCTTTAAGCAAGTACAGGAGAGCTGTTAATGGAGAGACAACTGCATAAATTTGGAGGAAGTAGCCTCGCCGATGCCGCTTGCTACCAAAGAGTCATCAGTATTCTTAAAACGTATTCACAAGCCGAAGATCTGATTGTTGTCTCAGCCGCAGGAAAAACCACCAACCGATTGATCGCCTTTTTAGAACATCTAGAAACCGATGGCCGCATCGCTCATGAATTATTGCAGTCGTTACGTCAATACCAGAGCAAGCTGATTGAAGACCTACTACCTGAAGATCTGGCAATAACCTTATTGGAAAAACTCCACCATGAGTGTTCAGCACTGGGCGAATTACCCCCCCCTCTTTCTAGTTCAGCACGAGCCGCTGTTCTTGGTCATGGTGAAGTGTGGTCCGCACGCTTATTAGCCGCATTATTAAATCAGCATCAGCTTCCCGCTGTTGCCCAAGATGCCCGCGCTTTTCTACGTGCAGAAAGCGGCCCACAGCCCGAAGTCGACCGATCTCGATCCTACCCATTACTTAAAGAAGTGCTCGCGCAACATGCACAGCACCGCATCGTGATCACCGGATTCATGGCACAAAATACGCAGGGCGACACCGTATTACTCGGACGAAATGGCTCCGACTACTCTGCCACGGTCATCGGCGCTTTAGCGAACGTTTCCCGCGTAACGATTTGGAGTGATGTGGCGGGAGTCTATAGTGCCGACCCCCGAATTGTTGAAAATGCCTGCCTACTGCCACTACTACGCTTAGATGAAGCCAATGAACTGGCACGCCTCGCTGCTCCTGTTTTACATAGTCGAACCTTGCAGCCTGTGGCACAAAGTGCGATGGACTTATACTTACGCTGCAGCTATCAGCCGGAATCGGGATCAACCCATATTGAACGTATTTTGGCTTCGGGACGAGGGGCAAAAATAATTACGTCATTAGATGATGTATTACTGATTGAATTGCAATTACCCTCAGGACAAGGCTTCCAACGCCTCCAACAAGATATTCAAGCGCGGCTACAACGCGCTCAGCTTGAACCTCTGGCTTTTGACATTCAGGCTGACCAACACCAATTGCGCCTTGCCTATACCCGAGAAATGGCCAGTGAAGTCTTTACCTATTTACAAGACTCCGCTTTAGCAACCGAAAGCCGGCTCAAAGAAGGGTATAGCTTGTTGGCTGCGGTCGGAGCCGGTGTTACCCGTAATGCCCAGCACAGCTTTGGTTTTTATCAACAGCTAAAAAATGCGCCCGTCGAGTTTATCAGTGCGGCAGAATCGGAACTCAGCTTGGTCGCCATACTACGCAGTACCCCATTGAATCAACGCGTGATTGAACTACATACCCAACTGTTCCAAGCACAAAAACGCGTGGCGATAGCTTTATGTGGTAAAGGCAATATTGGTTCAAGCTGGTTAACACTGTTTGCAGAACAAAAAATCGAGCTGGAAAAGCGCTACGGTATGAATTTTGAGCTCGTTGCAGTTATTGACAGTCAAACCTATTGGTTTAATGAACAAGGGATAGATGCCAGCAAAGTCCATGATTATTATCAAGATGAAGCCCAACCTAATGATGGACAAACGTGGTTAACACAATTAGGCCACTTATCTGGCTATGATGAAGTCATCGTGCTGGATGTAACCGCCAGTGAAGAGCTTGCTTATCGATATTTAGAGATTGCTCAACAAGGGCTGCACCTGATCTCAGCCAATAAAGTCGCGGGTTCAGCCAATAGCGAATACTACCAACAAGTCAAAGATGCCTTTAGCAAAATTGGTCGTCATTGGCTTTATAATGCAACCGTCGGGGCGGGTTTGCCGATCAATCATACCGTGCGAGATCTACGCGAAAGTGGGGATGAAATCACCGCACTTTCGGGGATTTTCTCAGGCACTCTCTCTTGGTTATTTCAACAATATGACGGATCGGTTCCTTTTCATGAATTAGTCGATCTAGCTTGGCAACAAGGGCTAACGGAGCCCGATCCTCGTCATGATCTCGATGGTTCGGATGTGATGCGTAAATTGGTGATTTTAGCGAGGGAATCCGGGCTGGACATTGAACCTCAGCACATCAAAGTAGAATCTCTGGTTCCAGAGAATCTACAACCACTATCACTGGATGATTTTTTAGATCAAAGCCAGCAGCTCAATCAAAACCTAGCCGAACGTCTCGCTCGTGCGCAGCGAGAAGAGAAAGTACTGCGTTATGTGGCAAGGCTAGAGAAAAATGGCAAAGCCACGGTTGGAGTCGAAGCTTTAGAACGCGAACATCCTTTAGCCAACCTGCTGCCTTGTGACAACATTTTTGCGATTGAAAGTAAGTGGTATCGAGATAATCCACTGGTGATTCGAGGCCCAGGAGCCGGACGAGAAGTCACCGCAGGGGCCATTCAATCTGATATCAACTTGCTGGCAAGCTTGCTCTAGCACCTTTTACAGTCCGATAACCTTTAAGCTCACGAATCATAGTGAGCTTTTTTCTTTTTTAAACACAGAGACAAACTCGTCACTCCACGCTAAGTTAGACTCATTATGCCTTCATGAATGATCGAATTACGGATTCACTCCGCTTGAAATAACCTCACGATCAAGATGAATAATCTTCATGATGCTAATGTTGACATTAAAATCAATTCAATACATCCTACAGACATATGGACGTCTATACGCAAATTATTACTGTTCGCGTTGGGGCATTGGCCACAGGGAGAGAAAAATGGGATACACACACGCCAGTCATATCGACTCTTTAAATCAGAGCATTGCTGAAGTTTCAGACATCAATGTCTCTTTTGAATTTTTTCCGCCCAGCTCACCGCAAATGGAAGAAACCTTGTGGAACTCTGTTCATCGACTAAAAAATCTGAAACCGAAATTTGTCTCTGTGACTTATGGTGCCAACTCTGGTGAGCGAGATAGAACGCATTCCATTATTAAAACCATTAAAGAGCAAACCGGGCTCATTGCTGCCCCTCACCTTACCTGTATTGATGCCACTCGAGATGAGCTCGTTGCCATTGCCGATGACTATTGGCGCAATGGTATCCAAAGTATTGTTGCCCTTCGTGGCGATATTCCTCCTGGGGGAGGGAAACCGGAAATGTATGCCTCGGATCTGGTTACTCTGCTCAAATCTCGTCATGATTTTGATATCTCCGTTGCGGCCTTTCCAGAAGTGCACCCTGAAGCAAAAAGTGCCCAAGCCGATCTTCTCAACCTAAAACGAAAAGTCGAAGCCGGCGCAAACCGAGCCATCACTCAGTTCTTCTTTGATGTAGAAAGCTATTTACGATTTAGAGATCGCTGTGTCGCCGCTGGCATTGATGTAGAAATTGTACCGGGTATTTTACCCGTTTCGAATTTTAAGCAAGCCTCTCGCTTTGCCGCGCAAAACCATGTCAAAGTACCGCAGTGGATGGCGAAACAATTTGATGGTTTGGATGACGATCCTGTCACTCGTCAATTAGTTGGAGCTAGCCAAGCCATCGATATGATTCGCATTCTGAGCCGTGAAGGGGTGAAAGATTTCCACTTCTATACCCTAAACCGCGCCGAAATGACTTATGCACTTTGCCACACGCTCGGCGTTCGCCCTACTCTATAAATTCTCGATATAAAAAACGCCGCTCTTAGATGCGGCGTTTTTTATTGATTCAGTCTGTTAAAGTCAAAGTGACCTTACTCAACCTCTTCCATTTTACCCAGTAGGCTGCGAATGCGCTCTTGCCACTGTGCATGTTCTTGTTCCATTTGCTGCGCTTTCTGTTCTAGAGCTTCGCGGCTTGATTTTAGCTCATTCGCTTCTTCCGCTAATTTTTGTTTTTCTTCTTTTAGCTCTTCAACTTCCATTTGCAGTAAGGCGATTGTATCAACCGCCGTTTGAATTTTTGCTTCTAGTTGCTCTAGTACTTCAAAAGACATGGCACTTACCCTTTATTGATTCAGTTGAGTGAAGGATCTTCACTTTATCGCTCCATTCTACTCAGCCAAGCGCAGAGAAACACTCACTATATTCGATCTTTCTCACCATTTGGTTAAAAAAAAGACATAATTTTACAAGATACGCACATTCATGCCTTTCCGTGACAAAAAAACTTGGGACAGGGATTTTTTATACTTGAATTTGATCCAATGCAACTCTCAGCCTTCGTAAATAGCAAACGTTTTCTTATTAGTATGCTAAAATTCGCGCAAATTTTTCCCCTCTTTCTAATCTCTGCTTGGAGTGATCATGAAACGCGATTTAGCAATGGCCTTTTCTCGAGTAACCGAAGGCGCGGCTTTAGCTGGCTATAAATGGCTTGGCCGTGGTGATAAAAATACCGCCGATGGTGCCGCCGTTGAGGTCATGCGGGCCTTACTGAATAAAACCGAAATCAAAGGTGAAATTGTTATTGGGGAAGGTGAAATTGATGAAGCCCCAATGCTCTATATTGGTGAGAAAGTAGGGCTAGGTGGCGATGAAGTAGATATTGCTGTTGATCCTATTGAAGGTACCCGAATGACAGCAATGGGGCAATCCAATGCTCTAGCGGTTCTGGCCGCTGGAGAAAAAGACAGCTTTTTAAAAGCCCCTGACATGTATATGGAAAAGCTAGTGGTGGGCCCTGGCGCGAAAGGCTGTATTGACTTAAATAAACCGCTGGCTGAAAACCTGACCAATATTGCCAGTGCTCTGAATAAACCTCTCAATCAGCTAACCGTCATTACCTTAGCAAAACCTCGCCATGACCAAGTGATCAGAGACATGCAAAACATGGGGGTTCGAGTGTTTGCTGTGCCAGATGGTGATGTGGCCGCATCCATCCTCACTTGTATGCCAGACAGCGAAGTCGATGCGATGTATTGTATCGGTGGTGCACCAGAAGGGGTTGTCTCTGCGGCGGCTATCCGCGCTTTAGACGGTGATATGCATGGCCGTCTCCTACCTCGTCACCAAGTTAAAGGGGAAACGGAAGATAACCGTATTTGGGGTGCAAAAGAACTGGCTCGTTGCCAAGAAATGGGCGTTGAGGCAAATAAGGTACTCTGCTTAGAAGAGATGGCACGCAGTGATAATGTTATTTTTGCCGCCACAGGGATCACCAAAGGAGATCTACTGGAAGGGATCACTCGTCAAGGTAACATAGCCACCACCGAAACCTTGTTGATTCGTGGTCGCTGCCGCACGATTCGCCGCATCAAATCCACGCACTACTTAGAGCGAAAAGATCCGGAAGTCCGAGAAATCATTTTGTAATATAACAAGGTTGCCCAACAGGTATAAAAAAGACCGCGGCGGCGGTCTTTTTCGATTCATCACACATAAAGAGTGTTAATTAGAACAACTCTTCTGCAACTTTGAATAGATCTTGGCGCACAGGGCGTTTCATGGTTTCAATCGCTTCAATGATATCGTGGTGAACCAGTTCTTCTTTTTGAATACCGACACAGCGACCGCCATGCCCATCGAGTAATAAATGAACCGCGTAGTTACCCATACGAGAAGCAAGAATACGGTCAAATGCGGTTGGGCGACCACCACGTTGAATATGGCCTAAAACGGTGGCACGAGTCTCACGACCAGTCGCTTTCTCAATCTCTTTCGCCAACTGGCTTGCATCGGTCATTAGCTCAGTGAGCGCAATGATTGCGTGTTTTTTGCCTTTAGTGATCCCATCTTGAATATTGGAGATCAATTGCTGCATGTCCAAACCCGTTTCCGGTGTAATCACATATTCACAGCCACCTGCAATCGCAGACATCAGAGTCAGATCACCACAATGACGACCCATGATTTCTACAATCGAAATACGCTGGTGAGAAGAAGAGGTGTCACGTAGGCGGTCAATCGCATCAATCACAGTATTGATCGCAGAAAGATAGCCAATGGTGTAATCCGTACCAGCAATATCGTTATCGATCGTACCCGGTACACCCACACATGGGAAACCCATTTCAGTCAGCTTTTTAGCTCCCATATAAGAGCCATCACCACCGATCACGACCAGAGCATCGATGTTGTGTTTCTTTAGATTCTCAATGGCTTTTTTACGAACTTCTTCATCACGAAACTCAGGGAAACGAGCCGAACCTAAGAAAGTTCCCCCTTTATTGATCACATCTGAAACACTGTAGCGGTCTAGCTGTTTGATATTATCTTGGTATAAGCCAAGATAACCATCATAAATGCCATAAACACCCAAGCCAGCACCTAATGCCGTACGAACAACGCCGCGAATTGCAGCATTCATGCCTGGTGCATCACCACCACTTGTCAAAACACCGATATTCTTAATCATGCTCACCCTCGATTTTTTGAGAATTTAATACTCATTTTTAACGTTGCTCACTAACGACAAGAAGAGCAACAAAATCTGTTTAAACTGTGCGTTATGTTACCTTGCCCAAGCAGGAATACTACTGTTATTTGAGCCTATTTTGTAACTTTACTACTTCTGTAAGAGTATTACAGTTTTGAAAAAAGGCTTTGTTGATTCACATCAGGATCGTGTTTTTTAGTTTTATTGAATAAAAGATAGTCAAACTCCGGCTATCTTTCCTTACCAACTGTGATGTTTTTGTTTTTTCTCCATCTCCAATACCACAGAATAAGGATCTTGATGAATCAAGACATCGGCACCGGGAAACGTTTTACGTAGTTTTTCTTCTACTTGATCGGAAATGTGGTGAGCCTCAATCAGAGGAATTCGATCTTCTAACTCAAGGTGCAGTTGGATAAATCGAACTGGCCCTGCCATTCGGGTACGCAGTTGATGCACCCCTAATACCCCGTCAACGGATAGAGAAACCGTATGAATCTGAGCCAACTCCTCATCGGGCAGTTTTCTATCCAACAAGGTTTGCACAGCCTGATACGCCATATGAAAAGCGCTATAAAGAATGTAAACACCGATACCGATAGCAAAGATAGCATCCGCTTGTTTGAGCCCAAACCAGCTTAACCCTAACGCCACAATGATGGCCGCATTCATGTAAAGATCGGTTTGATAGTGAAGTGAGTCCGCGGCGATGGCTTGGCTTGCCGTTTTTTTCACTACGTAGCGCTGAAACATCACTAAACCTAAAGTGACCAACATAGCAAACAAACTGACATAAATACCGTATTCCGGTGACTGCAAATCATGGGGCCGGAAAAAACGCTCAACACCATTCAAAATTAAGAAGCAGGCAGAGCCTGAGATAAACATCGCTTGAGCTAACGCCGCCAATGACTCCGCTTTACCATGCCCAAAAGCATGTTCTCGATCAGCAGGTTGCAGGGCATAACGAACCACAATTAAATTGACGGCTGAAGCGGCAATATCGAGCAAAGAATCGACCACGGAGGCCAATAAACTAACCGAACCAGTAACCCACCAAGCGGCTATTTTTACCAGCAATAAGAAACTCGCAACAATGGTTGCCGTCCAGGCCGCGAGTGTCACTAAACGTGCGTATTCCTTTTTCATTGCTTCTCACCGTCACAAAATACAAAAGGCCAATTATACACATTAAGTAACGTAAACAGCAGATTTCCCCTTCCCCAAATGAAACCAAGCAAGAGCGATGAACGGCAAAAATACCCACTGAGCAGAACAGAATAGACAAAGGCAGCACACTAAGTGCTGCCTTTGTTAAATCAACTCGGCTTTCTCTTAATTAAGAACGACCTTTACCTTTTGCACCATCATTATTGCCACGAGGCCCCTCACCGCTTCCTCTTGGGCCTTTCTGCCAGTTTTCATCCATACATTCTTGCTGCAATGTTTGTAGTTGTTCTTTCTGATCATCCGTCAAAATATTCATCATCTGATGACGATGTTTCATCATTTCAACCCGACGCTCAACTTGCATGTCCACCATCTGTTTTGCCAATTCCGTCGCGGCGGCCTGATCAAAATCTGGGGCAAGCATCAAGTTACGTTCTTGGTCACGTAACGAACGCATGTCATCTCGAGGGCCAGATTTTCGCTTTTCTTGCATGGCTTGACGATGCTGATCACGCAGTGTTTTCATTTGCTCTTGCTGCTCTGGCGTTAACTTAAGCTCTCTTGCCATCGCACGGTCATTATGCATACCACACATACCATCGTGGTTAGGTTTACCTTTACCACCATAGGCAAAAGCACTGGCAGTACCGAATACTAACGGGAATACCGCCGCCGCTAACACCATTTTTCTTGTCATATTCATCATCATTTCCTCTATTACTGATTATCGTCCTGCCATTTCATTACTCATCTCGTAAGAAAACCAGGCACGATAAGAAGGTCTGCTTATGTCGTCGTTAAGTGTAGAATAGACCCTGATAGGTAAAGTGGTGTTTAGAGAGCGTAAAGAATCGTAAAGAGTGACCTCTCTGCTGCTGCTTTCTTTACTTTCACAGTAAACTATCGCTAATCCAAGACCAATAAAGAGGCGGTTATGGCACATATTCTTCTGATTGATGACGATACAGAACTGACCAGTTTGCTTAAAGAAGTGCTGAGCTATGAAGGGTTCGAAGTATCAGAAGCCAATGATGGGCTCTCTGGACTTGAAGTGCTCGATGACAGTATCGACCTGATTTTGCTTGATGTCATGATGCCAAAATTAAATGGTATGGAAACACTGAAAAGACTGCGTGAGCATTGGCAGACTCCGGTGCTTATGCTCACGGCAAAAGGGGAAGAAATTGATAGGGTGATCGGTTTAGAATTGGGCGCCGATGACTATCTCCCTAAACCCTTTAGTGACAGAGAACTGCTTGCCCGTATTCGCGCTATTTTACGCCGGACACAAACTTCGTTAACCAATAAATCGTCTGATGTTATCGAATGCCAAGACTTACAGCTTTACCCTGGAAAACAAGAAGCCTATTGCCAGGGGCAGTTATTAGATTTAACCAGTACGGAATTTGCCCTACTGGCCCATTTTGTACAGCACCCAGGCGAAACAGTCACTAAAGAAGCACTCAGTCTTGATGTATTAGGTAAACGTCTCGCGGCCTTTGACCGAGCCATTGATATGCATGTCTCAAATTTACGTAAAAAGCTGCCTGAACGAGCGGATAATAAACCACGAATCAAAACGTTACGGGGGCGAGGTTACTTAATGGTGCAGGAGGATTAATGCGTCTCCCTAGACTAAATAATTTATATGGCCGTATTTTTGCTATTTTCTGGCTAACCATGCTACTGGTGATTATCGCCGTTCTCTCCTTGCCACATCTCGATCCCAGAAAATCTCGAGATTTACCCGCGAGCACCCATCAGCGAATGCTCAATTCTAAACAGCTCATTGAAGAGCGTTTTCGCCATCAAACCCAATTATCTCGTATCATTGCCCAGCTTGAACCAATGGGAAATCTGCATAATGATACTCGCCCTCGGTTTTTTATCGCCGATCAAGAGGGGAATATCCTCACCACTAAGCGGCATGAAGATTTTAAACTCAAGGCGCTAAGAAATTTCACAACAAGCATTGAATCGGTAGATAAACCTCAACAGCGTTTATATGGACGGTATATGATTTCAGGCCCGGTCCCTATTCAACTCGCACAGCAAGATTTATTGCTCTATATGGGGTTACGTTGGGATGAGCCGCCACCTTTCTTGCTGCGTTTATTTGATAAACCGTTGCACCTTTTACTGTCTGTGATGCTAATCAGTACCCCATTATTACTTTGGCTCGCTTGGGCGTTAAGCCAACCAGCCCAGCGTTTTGCTTCTGCGGCACAACGTGTCGCCAGAGGAGAGTTTGTTGTCGATCCAGATCTCGAACGCGGAACGACCGAATTTCGTCAGGCAGGACGCAGCTTTAACCAAATGGTGGAAGCGGTCAATCTCATCATTTCCGGTCAACAACGACTACTCTCAGACATTTCCCATGAGTTGCGTTCGCCTTTAACTCGCCTACGCATGGCCAACGCATTAGCAGTCAGAAAACAAGGGCAAAGCAGTGAGTTGGAACGCATTGACACCGAAGCGCAGCGGCTAGAATGCATGATAGGTGAGCTACTTGAACTTTCTCGAACACAAACAAATAGTCACCTTAGCCGAGAGATACAGCCATTAAGCAGCTTATGGGAAGAAATCTTAGACGATGCACAATTTGAAGCAGAACAAATGCACAAAACGCTCCTTCGAAATCCTATACCTGAACGGCTCATCTCTGGAAGCCCCAAATTATTGATGAGCGCTTTGGAAAATATAGTTCGAAATGCCATTAGCTACAGTACTGATCTCATTGAAGTGCGTTTTACCGCCACCTCTCAACAACTCACTATCACCGTTGAAGACAATGGCCCGGGTGTTCCTGATGAGGAACTCAAGGATATTTTCCGCCCCTTCTACCGAGTGTCAACCGCTCGAGATAGGCACAGTGGTGGTACAGGATTAGGCTTAACCATTACCGAAAACGCCATTCGCCAGCACAGCGGCCAAGTGATCGCCAGCCGTAGCCAACTCGGAGGGCTGAAAGTTAAAGTGACATTACCGCTCCAACCTTGAGTCAGGTATAATCATCGACTCCACTTAAAAAAGTAGTACACCATGTTTGATATTGCTCTTTATGAACCAGAAATTGCTCCCAATACCGGTAACATCATCCGATTATCGGCTAACTGTGGGGCGAATTTACATCTGATTGAACCTTTAGGCTTCGATTTGGAAGAGAAAAAAGTTCGCCGAGCTGGGTTGGACTATCATGATTTAACGAGAGTGACGCGCCATAAAAACTATCAAGCGTTTCTCGATTATCTCGCAACACGAGGCAGTTATCGTATTTTTGCGTGCACCACAAAAACGACTGGGCATCATGTTGATGCACAGTTTCAAGCTGGGGATGTCTTGCTGTTTGGCCCAGAAACGCGAGGGTTACCTGCCGATCTGATTGAAAGCCTGCCTATGAAACAACGTATTCGTATTCCGATGATGCCTGAAGCTCGAAGCCTCAATTTATCTAACGCTGTGGCGATCATTGCTTTTGAAGCATGGCGACAAATGGGGTTTACCGGCGCTCAATAATGCGCCTGAGTCATCAACATTTATACACAAACTAGAGAAACATGAGAAAAGCAAAAAGGTCGCCTAAGCGACCTTTTATATATTCTGATAAGTATCAGTCTATTATAGAGTTACAACTTGAGCAGCTTGTAAACCTTTTTGACCATTTTCAACGATGAAAGATACTTTTTGGCCTTCAATAAGAGTTTTAAAACCTTCAGAAGCGATAGCATTGAAATGTACGAATACATCTGCGCCGCCGTTGTCTTGAGATAGGAAACCAAAACCTTTAGTTTCGTTAAACCATTTTACTGTGCCAGTTGCTTTGTTAGACATAATTTGTCCCTTATTTTATAAAATTCATTGAATGATGCGCTGATGCGCCAATTCGCTTTAGCATGAATTATTTAATGTAACGAATCAGGTAAGGGAAATATTAGAACAACAACTTTTACGATGGGATACTAAGAATTTACTTTTACTTTTGATTTCATTAATAACTCTTAACTATAGAGCCAGAACACTATAGGGGCTTATCCAGTAATAAGCAAATGTTTTCTTCTGAAACTGAAAAATAATTTTCAGTGATGCATTCTTTGCTTATCCACTACCAATAAGAGCGCTAATGAAGCCGTGGCGAGGAATCATCATCCTTGTCATCTTTACGCTGAAACTCACCTTCAAAGGTTTTACCTTGCTGAGTATGATGAAAGGCTGAGTTCGAATGAGAAAAAGAGGTGCTGTTCATCTGGCTGACGATTACCTTGCTCATCAAATAGGTAGCGAATCGTGCGCGAGGAATCGGTAGCAGTAACACCAAACCCAGTGTATCCGTCACAAAGCCCGGCGTGATCAGCAATAACCCCGCCACAGCAAGCATAACGCCTTCCATGATCTGTTGTGCAGGAAGCTCACCTTGTTCCATACGCCGTTGCACTGCCGCTAAGGTTAAGATTCCCTGACTACGAACCAATGAAGCACCCACCACCGCGGTTAACAGCACAAAAGCGATGGTCGGCCACAGCCCAATAACGCTGCCCAATTGAATAAATACGGCAATTTCAATAATCGGCAAAGTAATAAATGCCACCAGCAAAATAGGAAACACCATCGCTCCTTAACTCAAATACTCGACACCTAAACGGTTAACTCGACAGGCAAAAAAGAGACCACCACGTGAAGTCACATCAACCATGATGGATCAACCTTATCGCAGAATCTGCAACGGTAACGTGATGCAAGAAGGAGTGCAACTTTTCCATTTTATTTGTCTTATACGCTCACCTATCGCCTTGAAGATCGCCGACAATCATTAAGGCGAATCATTCATATTTTCAATCGATTAGCGAACATATTTTCCCTTTCATGCACAGACTGAGACCAGCGAGGAATATCCGGTAAATCTTTTCACTTTATTAGTAAAAAAAGTGATCCAGTTCCTATTTTTTATATACCACTCAAGTATTATGCCTCGAAGAAGTCAGGACCGATTTTTTCAGCCCCAAATTCTGATGAATGGATTCTTAAGGCAGATGTGGCTAAGTATTATCACTCTAAAGTTAGAATTATTATCTTAAGGATCCTGTTATGGCTACCCTATCTGATGCCTCTATTACCACCTCTAAAGCAACGCGAATTGAAGAAGATTTATTAGGTCAACGTCATGTTCCTGCGGATGCTTACTATGGCATCCATACACTACGTGCAATTGAAAACTTTAACATTTCTAATGTCACTATTTCCGATGTCCCTGAATTTGTACGCGGTATGGTGATGACCAAAAAAGCCGCAGCATTAGCCAACAAAGAGCTAGGGGTTATTCCCAAAGAGGTAGCAAACTACATCATCCAAGCGTGTGATCTGATTTTAGACACCGGAAAATGTATGGATCAATTCCCATCAGACGTCTTCCAAGGTGGCGCTGGTACTTCTGTTAACATGAATACCAACGAAGTGATTGCGAACGTTGCATTAGAACTGATGGGCAAAGAAAAAGGCCAATACGAGTTCATTAACCCAAATGATCACGTCAATAAAAGCCAGTCAACCAACTGTGCTTATCCAACTGGCTTCCGAATTGCCGTTTATAACAGCGTACTTAAACTGATTGAATCGGTTGAGTATATTAAAGGGGCTTTCGAACTCAAAGCCGCAGAGTACAAAGATGTACTTAAAATGGGTCGTACCCAATTACAAGATGCGGTTCCGATGACGGTTGGTCAAGAGTTCCACGCTTGGGCTGTCACGCTTAATGAAGAAATTCGTGCTTTGCAATACACCTCAAAATTGCTACTGGAAGTGAACCTTGGTGCAACAGCGATTGGTACTGGCTTAAATACAGCGCCGGGCTATCAAGCAGCATCAGTGAAACACTTAGCGGCCGTAACCGGCCTTGAGGTCGTTCCTGCAGAAGATTTAATCGAAGCGACGTCTGACTGTGGAGCATATGTAATGACCCATGGTGCACTGAAACGCCTAGCCATGAAACTGTCTAAAATCTGTAATGATTTACGTCTGCTTTCTTCCGGCCCACGCGCTGGCTTAAATGAAATCAACTTGCCAGAATTGCAAGCGGGTTCTTCTATCATGCCAGCAAAAGTTAACCCTGTGATTCCTGAAGTGGTTAACCAAGTGTGCTTTAAAGTCTTTGGTAACGACAACACGATTACTTATGCAGCAGAAGCGGGCCAATTACAGCTAAACGTTATGGAACCTGTCATTGCACAAGCTATGTTTGAATCCATTTCTTTACTTTCTAATGCTTGCGTGAACTTACGCGACAAGTGTGTGGATGGTATTACGGTCAATAAAGAGATCTGTGAAAATTATGTCTTCAACTCTATCGGTATCGTGACCTATCTAAACCCTTATATCGGCCACCATGAAGGCGATATCGTCGGTAAGATCTGTGCTGAAACCGGTAAGAGTGTTCGTGAAGTGGTTCTTGAACGTGGGTTGCTCAGCGCAGAAGAATTAGATGATATCTTCTCTGTTGAAAACCTAATGCATCCTCAATATAAAGCAAAACGCTACGAATAATCGTAAGTGATACCCGAAGGCTCTGATTCACAGAGCCTTCTTACTTTCTGACGGTTAAAAAATGAGAAAAAATTATCCTATATCATGGCATAATCATTTTTTTCGCTGTCGTTAATGAGTTTCCCTTGGTCATGATGGTGAGTTGCAACAACGACACTCGCTAGTAAGCCAATATAAGGGAGTAGGAATTAATCATAATCTTTAGGAGTATAAGATGTTCATAATTGAGTTCCTTATCGTATTAGGATGTATCCTAATTGGTGCAAGGATTGGTGGTATCGGACTTGGTGTGATGGGGGGAATTGGTCTCGCTATTCTCAGCTTCGTATTTGGTTTACGTCCAACCAGTCCCCCCATTGATGTGATGCTAATGATCATGGCAGTGGTTGCTGCCGCAGCCTCAATGCAAGCAGCAGGCGGCCTTGATTATTTGATCAAAATTGCTAGCAACATTCTGCGTAAAAACCCTCGCCAAATCACGTTTATCGCTCCTTTGGTCACCTACTTCTTTACGATGATGGCAGGCACAGGACACGTGGCATACTCAGTATTACCCGTTATCGCTGAAGTCAGCCGTCGTAGTGGTATTCGCCCTGAGCGTCCATTAGGTATGGCCGTTATCGCATCTCAGTTTGCAATTGTCGCCAGCCCAATCGCTGCGGCGGTCGTTGCTTTGGTTGCGTTTTTGGAACCCCAAGGCATTACCTTAGGTGATGTACTCATGGTGACCATTCCAAGTACTTTCCTTGGCTTGGCTTGTGCCTATATCTTTGTCAACAAGATCGGTAAAGAGCTAAAAGATGATCCAGAATATCAACGCCGTCTACAAGATCCTGAATTCCGTGCTGAAATGGAACAAGAAGTCAAAGTAGAAGACATTGAAATTACCCCACAAGCGAAAAAATCGGTCTCACTTTTCCTATTTGGCGCGATCATCGTTGTGTTTATGGGAGCAATTCCAAGCTTACGTCCTCATTTTGATGGTTCACCTATGGGTATGGCCCATACGATTGAAATCGTGATGCTGTCAATTGCTGCTCTTATTATCTTAACCTGTAAACCTGATGGAAATGCGATTAGCCAAGGCTCTGTATTCCACGCGGGGATGCGGGCTATCGTAGCGATTTTCGGGATTGCTTGGCTCGGTGATACCTTTATTGCGGGTCACAGCGATATGGTCAAAGAAGCCGTATCAGGCTTGGTTGAAGTCGCTCCATGGACATTTGCCTTCGCTCTGTTTGCTCTTTCTGTGATGGTCAACAGCCAAGGTGCAACCACCGCCGTGTTAGTACCGGTTGCGATTACACTTGGCCTGCCACCTGCAATCATCATTGCTGTGTTTGTTGCAGTTAACGGTTATTTCTTTATTCCAAACTACGGTCCCATCATTGCGTCGATTGACTTTGACCGGACCGGCACCACTCGGATCGGTAAGTACATCTTTAACCACAGCTTTATGATGCCGGGCTTATTAAGCATGGTATTTAGTATTGGTTTCGGTCTACTCCTTTCCAATATTTTGCTCTAATGAGTCGGTCATACTGGTAAAAAAGCCGCGTGGGTTCACCCCCACGCGGCTTTTTTATGCTCAGGATATGGACTGATTTACCCATTAAGCAGCATTGACCTGCCTAATTTCTTCCAAGGGCAAATGTCGACTGGGTTGTACAAATTCTTGCTGGGCAGCGATGGTTTGTAGCTCCCATTCTTCGGCCTGATAAGTAGCCGCCAATATTCCATAACAAGCATCATGACAATGCTGAAAAGCCTGTTTAGGACTCCAACCTTTGAGTAACCCTGCGGTAAACACCGCAGAGATCAAATCCCCGACGCCCACCGGTGATCGAGAAAATTCAAATTGAGGCCGTTTGGCTAAAAAGAACCCCTCATGCGTTGCTAACAACATATGAAACTCAGTGTCTGATAAACAGTATAAATGTTTCACTAACACCATGTTCGGTCCTTTGGCCAACGCTCGTTGACAAGCAAGCAGCGCATCATCCAAGCTTTGAATTTCCGTCTCAGCAAACTGACTCAGCTCAAACTGATTAGGAACAATGACATCGGCCATCGGCATCAACCGGGTCAATAGGTATTCACTAATCCCAGGCGCGACGATGCACCCTTTATCTGGCGCAGACATCACGGGATCGCAAACATACAATGCCTCCCGATTGGCTTGTTTAACTTGCTGAACGGTCTCTTCTACCGCTAAACACTGTTCTGCACTACCTTGGTAGCCCGTCAGTACCGCTTGGCATTTTTCTAACGCGCCAATATTGGCTAACCCACGCACTAATTCTCGAATATCATCGGCTGTGAACGCTCGTCCGGTCCAGCCTTGTGGATACTGCGTATGGTTAGAAAACTGTACGGTGTGAATCGGCCACACTTCAAACCCCATCCGTTGCATGGGAAAAACAGCACTGCTGTTACCCGCATGGCCAAAAGAAACATGTGACTGGATAGTGAGGATACCTTGCATCGTTCCTAACCTTTTTATTATCAATAGTTCAAAGAAAGCGACCTGCGTAAAATCGCAAAACGAACAGTGTATCTGACAATCGGTTATTTTCTAACTAATTTGTAAGAAAATATTAAGATAAGCCCTTGGCTGTATCTTGAGCGAGACCTCGTATATAGTAACGTTTTTGACCGACTCAATCTGTGTGATGATGCGTTTATTTCTTTCTCTGTTATTCGTGTTAACCAGCCTCACAAGCTCTCCTTTGTTTGCTGCATTGAATGCCAAAAGTAGCTTCGACTTGAATAATCCCAACCGCTTTGTCTCGGTTGATCATGCCTTTCCATTTGCCTATTTTCAGCAAAACAATCAGCTGTTTCTCGATTGGCAAATAAAAGAGGGGTATTACCTCTATCAAGAGAGATTGAGCATTCACGTTGAAAAAGCACAATTGGGAGAATACTCCTTACCTGAGGGCCTGCCTTATCAGGACGAGTTTTTTGGCGATGTGATCATTTATGACTCTCCGCTCTCTCTTGTCCTGCCATTAAGCGATTATCAAGCTGGGGCACAATTAATTATCGAATACCAAGGCTGCGCCAAAGCGGGGTTCTGCTATCCGCCAGAAACTCGAATCGTTCGAATTGAACCTTTCGACCATCAAGAGGCCACCCAACCCCTTCCCACAGCAGCGTCAAAAAGCGCCGTTTCAGGCTCTTCATCCCGATCGCTGACTGAGCAGTTAGCTCACAGTCGTTGGACTCCGCTGCTGTTTTTATTATTAGGAATTGGTCTTGCTTTTACCCCTTGTGTATTGCCGATGTATCCTATTCTGACCAGTATTGTACTCGGGGGGGGAGCGCTCTCCCATCGTCGAGCTTTATGGCTAAGTTTTGTTTACGTACAAGGGATGGCGGTCACTTACACTCTGCTGGGGTTAGTTGTGGCCTCTGCGGGATTACAATTTCAGGCAGCACTTCAACACCCTTATGTTCTCTCTATATTGAGCCTGCTTTTTATCTTCCTCGCCCTCTCGATGTTTGGCTTATATAACTTACAACTTCCTAGCTCACTGCAAACCAAGCTCAACCAAATCAGCCAGCAGCAACAAGGCGGACGATTAAGTGGTGTCTTTCTTATGGGAGTGATTTCTGGTCTCGTCTGCTCACCGTGTACCACAGCCCCCCTGTCAGGAGCATTGCTGTACGTTGCACAGAGTGGTGATCTCATAACAGGAGCTCTCGCTCTCTATGCCTTGGCATTAGGAATGGGCATTCCACTAATATTGGTTGCGGTATTTGGAAATAGACTGCTTCCCAAAGCCGGGGAATGGATGAATCGAGTCAAGGTACTGTTTGGCTTTGTCTTACTAGCCGCCCCGATTTTTTTACTAGAGCGTATTCTCCCCTCCTTTTGGTCAACCATGCTATGGTCCTTACTCGGCTTAGCCGCTTTTGGCTGGTTATATCACATCAAAAACACCCTTACTTTTGCCGGATGGAAACAGAGTTTGCTGGGTATTGTCGCTATTCTCGGTTTGTTGGCTTCCGCTCAACCGTTGCTCAACCACTGGTTTAACCCTGCTGGGCAACCCACACAGCAAACAGCCTCTCTGTTTCAACGTATTCATAATATTGAAGAGTTAGAAGCACAACTGGCATTGGCAAAAGCCGCCGGAAAACCCGTTATGTTAGATTTTTATGCCGACTGGTGCGTGGCATGTAAAGAGTTTGAAAAATATACCTTTCATCAGCCTACGGTTGAAAGCAAACTACAAAGCTTTGTCTTACTGCAAGCGGATGTGACGAAAAATCAATCTCAAGATATTGAGCTATTACAGGAACTCCAAGTGCTGGGGCTCCCCACGATTGATTTTTGGGATGCACAAGGTCAAAGAATACCTCAAGCGAGAATCAGTGGCTTTATGCCTGAAGATCGCTTTCTTACACACTTAAAGCAATTTCAACTTTAATTTCGTTGGCAGATAAGTCTCGTTCTGTTTATCTGCCCCCTTTATTTCCCTCGTTAAATATCTCTTCTTTTTTTGTGACACAGCATCTGGTTTACTGTAACCATAAGAAACCCCTGCTCATTACCAAGAAAACATATTTTCTACAAATAAGATAACTCCCCCCAATATATCCTTGCTCCTCCCCCCTTCTCATCCTGCAAAATGTGCGCTTTTTCAAGACCATTCAACCTACCAATCGTGACCATGAATCCTAGATTGTGATTTTTATCGTTCTAAAAAATCTTTACCGCCACGGCTCACATTTTGTACAGGTTGCTTGTCCCTAGCATACGGAGTGGATTTACACATTCGCTAATAAGATGATGTTTTCAATTAAAAACCTTCACTAATTAGATATAAAATCAGGGACTTAGAACGTGAACAAACCTAACCTTTCAGCATTAAGCAAAGCAATGCTACCCATTTTGGCAGGTAGCCTACTGGTCGGATGTAATTCCTCATCCGACGATACCGCATCAACAGAAACACAAACCGTCACCGTTTTTTATAAAGCCGATCCCACACTCAGCAACCAAAGCAGCGATAGTGACCTCTATCAAGGACTCACTCTACATGTATGGAATGGAGGAAGTTGCCTTGCATATGGAGGGAATGATACCGACTGGAATGATGGGCTCATTCCTAATGGCATTGATGCGACCTACGGTGCTTACTGGCAGCTACCCTATACTCAAGATGCGTCACAATGTATCAATATGATCCCTCACTTTGGTAACGATAAACCCTTGGGCGATTTCGATGCCAAAATTGACCTAACTCAGTTAGGAGAGGATTCTTCCGTCTATACCCAACAAGGCGTCGCTGCCGTTTACCCTGAGTTAATCGCTAAAGATGATCTACCCACCAATACCGTGCGTATTTACCTTAGTAGCAAACAAGATGGTGATGAACATGATTTTTCACTGTATGTTTGGAATAATGACTCGTGTACAAGCTATGCAGGCGCACCTGTGAACTGGGAGACGGCTCTCAAACCCACCGCTTACAGTAATACCTATGGTGCCTATTGGGATATAGAAACGAATGGCAATGATGACTGTATCAATATAATCCCTAAAAATTCCGTCGGTTATCAAACCGCTGATCTAAAATTTGAATTTGCCAAACAAGGTGCCATTGGCCCTATTGGTATGGTGTTTAAAGGCACTAACAAAGTCTTTTATCAGCCACTGGCAAACTTACCCCAAAATCAAGTTGAACTTAGCGGGGCGAGCGCTATTTTTTCCGATAGCAATACCTTATTAATTGGAAATAAAGAGGCAACCTCAGTCGCACTCTACTACTCAGAACAAGGGACACTCAGCTTTGATTCAACCACCAAAACCGTCTCAGGTTTTGACAAAGAGTTCACCTCAGACAGCGCCGCTTCCACAAACTGGCAGACGAAGAAACCTCACCTAAAAGACAACTTTGTTGGCTTTAGCTTTGACTACACCGAATCAGAACTCCAGCAATTACTAAAAGGACAACTCTGGTTAGTCGCTAGCGATAGTAGTGGGGCCATTCAAGCGACCGAAGTCCAACTGGCCAGTGCTTTAGATTCACTCTATGCCGATGCTGCCAGTCAGCTAGCATATGGGGCATTAATCAATGGTAACACAACCACATTCCGCCTCTGGGCTCCGACTGCGCAATCCGTCAAGTTGATCCCCTATAGTGCGGATAAACAAGCGCAAACCGCCATTTCGATGAGTTTTGATACCGCTTCAGGTAGCTGGTCAGCGATTGATACCGATCTAAAACACGGGGATTTCTATCGTTATCAAGTCACGGTTTATCACCCTGCAACCAATACCGTAGAAACCTATGAAGTCACTGACCCTTACTCACTGAGCTTAGCCATCAACTCGGAATACAGCCAAGTGGTGGACCTTTCTCACTCAGAGGTAACCCCTAGTGGCTGGGAGAGCCTTAATGCCCCCCATCAGCAAGATAACCCAGCTCAATTCGTCTTGTATGAAGCTCATGTGCGTGATTTTTCGGCATTAGATGATAGCACGACCAATAAAGGCAAATTCTTAGCTTTCACCGAGTCAGATTCGGTTCCCGTCAAGCACCTGAAAGCATTAGCAGAGTCAGGTGTGACCCATCTACACTTACTCCCAGTGTTTGATATTGCCACGATCAATGAAGATAAAGATAAAGTCGCCGATATTGATCAACCCTTTAGCAAACTCTGCACATTACAACCTAATGTGAAAAATGATGTGGCCTTTGGCAGTTACTGCTCAAGCGGTGACACCATTTCGGCGGTCTTTAAGGCCTTGCAAAGTGATGATAAGCAGACTCAAGCCGTACAACGTTTGAATGGGTTTGTCCGTGATGTGGATAGTTTTAACTGGGGGTACGATCCATTCCATTACACGGTGCCTGAAGGTTCTTATTCGACCGATCCAGATGGTTTAACCCGTATTAAAGAGTTTCGTGAAATGGTGATGGCAATCAAAAACGACATCGGAATGAATGTTGTCGTTGATGTCGTGTATAACCATACTAACGAAGCGGGAGTATCAGATAAGTCGGTGCTAGACCGTATCGTCCCTTGGTACTATCAACGACTCAATGAATTTTCAGGACAAGTCGAAAATTCGACCTGCTGCTCCAATACCGCGCCAGAAAACCGTATGTTTGCCAAGCTGATTGATGACTCCATTAAAACTTGGACAAAAGAGTACAAAATTGATGCTTTCCGCTGGGACTTAATGGGGCACCATCCTTTAGATCAAATGCTTAACACCTTAGAGGTAGCGAAAAGTATTAACCCTGACGTTTACTTCTATGGGGAAGGCTGGGACTTTGGCGAAGTAGCGAGCGATCGCATGTTCATTCAAGCCTCCCAATCGAACTTAGCTGGAACAGGTATTGGTTCATTCTCTGACCGTCTACGAGATGCGGTACGCGGTGGGGGACCATTTGATGGTGGAGACGACTTACGTAGCAAACAAGGTTTTGGTAATGGGATTTTTGTTCAGCCTAACGATAAAGCATCAACACCCAACCGTGCTGATGCTTTACACCTTGCCGATTTAGTTCGCTTAGGCATGGCGGGGAACTTAAAAGCGTTTGAATTTACCGATAGCAAAGGCAACCTCATCAAAGGTTCTGAGCTTAATTATAACGGACAAGAT
Source organism: Vibrio cincinnatiensis DSM 19608 (assembly GCF_900167345.1). Lineage (GTDB taxonomy): Bacteria > Pseudomonadota > Gammaproteobacteria > Enterobacterales > Vibrionaceae > Vibrio > Vibrio cincinnatiensis. Next base: position 45,133 of record NZ_FUXB01000015.1, read on the forward strand.
GCGGGTTATGCACAAGATGCGTGGGAGATTCAAAACTACGTATCCAAACACGATAACCAAACGCTGTGGGATAATAACCAATATAAAATTGATTATTCTGTTCCGGTTGATACTCGAGTTCGTATGCAAGCGGTGAGTTTATCCACCGCGATGCTCGGGCAAGGGGTTCCTTTCATCCATATGGGCAGTGAGCTACTGCGTTCTAAATCGATGCAACGAGATTCTTATGACTCCGGTGACTGGTATAACCGCGTTGACTTCACCATGGACAGTCACAACTGGGATATTGGCTTACCTCGTCAGGATAAAGATGGCGATAACTGGAATATTATTAAGGAAGTCATTGCTGGATCCGATACCAATGCCAAACCAGCGAAAGAACAGATTGAAGCCATGAATCGTTATTTTCATGAACTGGCTCAACTGCGTGCCTCTTCTGGTCTATTTACGCTAGGTAAAGGCTCAGAAATCATTTCACGAGTGAAATTCCATAATACCGGTGTCGATCAGATTGCAGGCGTTATCGTGATGAGCATCGATAATAGCGACTCGCTGTTTGATGCCACTATTGACGAAAAACGCGAAGGAATAGTGGTAGTCATTAATGCTTCACCTGATGATTTAACTAACTTTGCTCACTTCGATGCTAGCGGTTATACACTTCACACTGTTCAGGCAAATGCGAACACTGACTCTATTGGTTATAACGCAGAGATTACCAGTGACAAACTCTCTGTTCCTGCTTGGTCTGTTGCGGTATTTGAAAAACTGACTGCTCAATAGTCCTTTACAATAGAGAAAATAAATTCAGCGCCAAATGGGTATTAGCCGATTTGGCGCTGCTGTTTTACCGTGAATAACGAAAAAGAGGGATACAGTTCAGAGTTTTTATGTCTAGCGATTGTCCCTGTGGTTAAAGAGGACAATAATTTCCATAACTAAATATTTAAAAGTGTTTAACATTATGGACTCAACCTACACCATTATTATTGCTGATGATCATCCGTTATTTCGTAATGCATTATTTCAGTCGGTGCATATGGCCGTCAGTGGAGCCAACTTGCTAGAAGCCGATAGCCTTGATGCCTTGCTCACTCTACTCAGCAAACAAAATGAGCCCGACTTGTTGCTACTGGATTTGAAAATGCCTGGCGCCAATGGGATGTCTGGCCTCATTCAACTACGTTCAGAATATCCAGAATTACCTATCGTCGTCATTTCCGCTAATGAAGAACCCACCATCGTTTCACAAGTAAAAACTCATGGTGCTTTTGGCTTTATTCCTAAATCCAGCGATATGCGCACGCTAATCAGTGCTCTTAATCAAGTTCTCAATGGTGATCCCTATTTCCCAGAAGGCTTGATTGTGAATCATGCCGCCTGTGATGATGTTGCTGAGAAAATAGCCGCCTTAACACCGCAACAGTATAAAGTGTTAGGCATGTTATCCGACGGGCTGCTCAATAAACAAATTGCCTACGAACTTCACGTTTCAGAAGCCACCATAAAAGCGCATATGACGGCCATTTTCCGTAAACTTGGGGTAAAAAATCGCACTCAAGCAGTGATTTTACTCAAACAAGTCCATGAATAATTAATGCGCCTCAGGCTCCTTTTGCTCTTCAGGCGGTAAACGTAAACCAACTTTGGTCACCTGCCAGTCAACCACATCGGCGACAATCCAATGTAAGCCATAACACTCAAACTGGTCACCTAATACTGGGGTTCCCCCTAAATGCTCAGTGACCAACTCTTTCAACGTCATATTTTGATCTATCGCGCTAAGATCTAAGCCATAAAGTGGAGCAATATCCATTAATTGAGCGTCAACATCTAAGAAGAAATCGCCAAAGAAACGCGCTAAAGAAGCTTTTTCTGGTGCTTCACTAAACAGCTGACTCAACGCTTGGAGATCTTTTTCCTGACCTAATACACAAAGAATATCCCCTTCTTGCAACTGAGTGCTACCTGACGGGTGTAAGAGTTGCTGCTGACGAAAAACGGCAGCGATCCGAGTCCCTTCTGGCATAAATAAATTCCGCAACGGCTCACCAATACACCACTTATCTTGCTTTAACGTATAAACAAAAAGTTCCCATTCACTGGTCGGAAAAGCTTCCACCCCCGTACGGTAAATGGGTTCCGGTTTCGGTGGAAGCTCGACTTTCGCTAAACTCATGGCTTTTGTCAGCGTTCCGCCCTGCACCACCAGAGAAACCATGACCACGAAAAAAGCTAGGTTAAAATAGAGCTGCGCTTCTGGCAGCCCCGCCATCATTGGAAATACAGCTAAAATAATCGGAACGGCTCCTCTTAACCCAACCCAAGAGGTAAACCATTTCTCACGAGCAGTGAAGCTTTTAAAAGGTAATAAGCCAATCCAAACCGAGATGGGACGAGCAAAGAAAATCATGCCAAATGCCAACGCTAACCCCGGAAGCATAATGTCCATTAAGTTAGAAGGAGTAACCAATAATCCGAGAACTAAGAACATACCGATTTGAGCAAGCCATGTCATACCATCCAACACGTTAAGAATGGAATGGCGGCTACGCGTTGGGCGATTCCCCAGCAGAAGCCCCACCATGTAGATAGACAGAATACCACTTCCCCCTAAGGTATTAGAAAGCGCAAAAATAATCAGCCCACCACTCACAGTAAGAATAGAATAGAGCCCCTCTGGAAGCTGAGTTTTATTAATCAGTTTCCAGAGCAGCCAGCCCCCAACTAATCCAAGCAATGCCCCAATACCAAATTGCTGAAGAAAACTCATCGCTAAGAAACCCGCGCTCAGATCCACGCCTTGATTGCCCAGCACACTGATCAAAGTGACCGTCAAAAACACTGCCATCGGGTCATTGGTTCCCGATTCAATTTCGAGTGTAGAACCCACGCGTTCGTTTAAGTTACGACCTTTAAGCAAAGAGAAAACCGCCGCCGCATCGGTTGAACCGACAATCGCTCCCACTAATATTCCTTGTAACAGGGATAATTCAAACAGCAACGTCGCCATTAATCCCGTTAAAATCGTGGTTAGCGCCACACCCAAGGTTGCCAACGATATGGAAGGCCAGAAAGCCACACGGAAACTCGCAACGCGAGTGCGCATGCCCCCATCCAATAAAATAATGGCAAGGGCAAGGTTACTAACCAAATAAGCGAGCGGATAATTATCAAAAATAATACCACCAATCCCATCTTCTCCCGCTAACATGCCAACAGCCAGAAACATTAATAGAATCGGAATGCCCAATTTAGAAGAAACGGGACTTAGCAACACACTTAATGCGATCAGTAATGCACCAACCAGAAAAAAGCTGTTAATTGTTATTGCGTCCACTCACCCTCCCTATTCTTCTGTGCACAAGCTCACTATGTTAGTAAACATGTTAATATGATTTAACGATGTATTGTGCACTAATTCATAGCATCTTAACGAAAACTTTATGTAAACAATTCCTGACTTTCCTCCTTTTCCCCTCCAACAAGATGAAGGCAGTCGTGATCTGACTGACTCTTCACTCCTAGGTAGTTATTATACTTTTGGCTAAATTAACAAATACACAACAACCAAGAAAAGCAAAACAAAACCTCAATCAATTGAAAATTAAAGCAATATTAATTACACCCGCCAGACTAAAGTTGCACAGATCCCACATTGAAACCCTGCTAACCTAATCGAGTAACAATTATTTAACACAAACATCGCAATAGCGAAGGAGAAGGCCATGGCGTTCGAATCAACGAAACATGCACAAGCCTATTGGAAAGAGAACTTAACCATTATGGGATCACTGCTTGCTGCATGGTTTCTCGTCTCTTACGGTGCCGGTATTTTATTTGTTGATGCTCTCAATAATATTCAATTCGGCGGTTTTAAACTGGGATTTTGGTTTGCACAACAAGGATCAATCTACACCTTTGTCGCCTTAATCTTTATTTACGTCTGGCGCATGAACGCGCTTGATAAAAAATACCAAGTACAGGAAGACTAAGAAGGGTAGATAATATGGATATTCAAACTTGGACCTTTATTCTGGTCGGTATTACTTTTGCGTTGTATATCGGCATCGCAATCTGGGCGAGAGCAGGATCAACCAGTGAATTTTACGTTGCTGGAGGCGGTGTCCACCCTGTAGCCAATGGTATGGCAACCGCGGCGGACTGGATGTCTGCGGCCTCATTTATCTCCATGGCGGGAATCATCTCTTTTGTCGGCTATGACGGAACGGTCTATCTAATGGGCTGGACGGGCGGCTATGTTTTACTTGCGCTTTGTCTTGCCCCTTACCTTCGTAAATTTGGTAAGTTCACGGTACCCGATTTTATTGGTGATCGTTACTATTCTCGCACCGCCAGAATGGTGGCGGTATTCTGTGCTATTTTTGTCTCCTTCACCTATGTGGCGGGTCAAATGCGAGGAGTCGGTGTCGTTTTTGCTCGTTTCTTAGAGGTTGATATTAACTTAGGTATTATCATCGGGATGGCGATTGTCTTTTTCTACGCCGTCATGGGGGGAATGAAAGGCATTACCTATACCCAAGTTGCTCAATATTGTGTCTTAATTTTTGCCTTTATGGTGCCAGCCATTTTTACCTCACTGATGATGACGAGCAACCCTATCCCACAACTCGGTTTTGGCTCAACCCTCTCTGGCAGTGATGAGTACTTACTCACTCGCTTAGACGGACTCACCCAAGAGCTAGGATTTACCGCCTATACTGACGGCACTAAGAGTATGGTTGATGTTTTCTTCATTTGTGCGGCCTTAATGGTCGGAACGGCAGGGCTTCCTCATGTGATCATCCGCTTTTTTACCGTGCCTAAAGTTTCCGATGCGCGGATTTCTGCCGGTTGGGCACTGCTGTTTATCGCCTTTTTATATACCACGGCTCCGGCTGTCGCCGCCTTTGCGCGAGTCAACATGATAGACACCATCAATGGCCCAGACATGCAAGGGGTTCCTGCGGCAGAAGCACCCAGTTGGTATCACAACTGGGAAAGTACGGGATTAGTCCATTGGGAAGATAAAAACGGTGATGGCAAAATGTTTTATTCTGGAGATGAACGTAATGAAATGCGAATCAGTCCTGACATTATTGTTCTCGCCTCACCAGAGCTCGCTAAACTCCCTAACTGGGTTGTCGCTCTACTGGCGGCAGGGGGCTTGGCTGCTGCACTGTCAACCGCAGCAGGGCTACTGTTAGTCATATCTACAGCGATATCTCATGACTTACTCAAAAAAGGCTTTAAACCCAACATGACGGATAAACAAGAACTGCTGGCTGCGCGACTTGCCTCAGCCGTCGCCATTGTGGGGGCCGGTTATCTGGGCATCAATCCACCGGGCTTTGTCGCCGAAGTGGTGGCCTTTGCCTTTGGCTTAGCGGCCGCCTCGTTCTTCCCTGCCATTATATTAGGAATCTTCTATAAGAAGATGAATAAAGAGGGAGCAGTGAGTGGCATGATTGTGGGGGTTATTTTTACTGCCGCCTATATTATTTACTTCAAATTCATCAACCCAGCCGCTAGCACGCCGGATAATTGGTGGTTTGGGATCAGCCCCGAAGGGATTGGTACACTCGGTATGTGCCTCAACTTCGTGGTAGCAATTGTGGTTAATAAATTTACGGCTGAAGTTCCTAATGATGTGCAAGAAATGGTAGAGTCCATTCGCTATCCTAAAGGGGCGGGGGCGGCGCATAATCACTAAAGATATCGTCGTTTTACAACCCAAAAGCCCAGAAACCCTCTGGGCTTTTTGATTATTTCGACTTTAGTTACTGGGCACTTGCTGTGATGATAATGCCGGGGTCACTAAGGTCAGTTTACCAATCAGGTAATTTAGCAGCACCCCATACATAGGCACAAACAAACCTAAGCTAATGATCAGTTTAAAGCTGTAATCCACCAGCGCAATCTCTGTCCAGTGCTGCGCCATAAAGGGATCCGGGCTTTGATAAAAAGCAATAGCAAAAAAAGCCACCGTATCTAACGCATTACCTAATAAGGTAGAAGCAGTCGGCGCGACCCACCACTGTTTCATCTGTCGTAAACGGTTAAACACATGGACATCCATGATCTGGCCTAATAAATAAGCCATAAAACTGGCGGCGGCGATTCGAGCAACAAACAAGTTGAAATCGCTCAGTGGCGCAACACCTTGAAATTGCCCTTCAAAGAACACCACAGAAAGCAGATAAGAAACGACTAAAGCTGGCAGCATCACCCAAAAAATAATTTTTCGAGCCAGTCCCGCACCAAAAATTCGCACCGTTAAATCCGTTGCCAAAAAAATGAATGGGAAAGTAAAAGCCCCCCACGTGGTATGAAAACCAGCGATAGTAAAGGGAAGCTGTACTAAGTAATTACTGGAAGCAATAATCACTAAATGGAAGAGAACTAAACAAGTAAGGGCTTTGCGCTGCTGCGCTGGGGTAAATTGACTCATATTGAACCTTTTTAGTTTGGTTTGGGGGTGAGGGAACCCAAATCGAAGCCGAAGCTGTCACTGATTAATCACACAGGAGATCGAGAACATCTCCATCAAGGGCGGCGATTATACCTTAACCCAATCCCCCTGCAAGCCCTTAAGTTAACGCAAACGTTTGACTCTTATTTCAGCAACACAGCAATATACTCAGCTTTTACTTGAGAAGATCCTGAAGATCATGCTAACCTTCGCCTCCATTTTTCTGACCAAAATAACCACTTTCTGTGTCAATATCACTTGGTCAGTGCTAGCTTTAGCGTAGTGGAAGCGTAGTTTTTCACTTATCTCCCAACCAAAAGTGGAATCAAACACATGGGTAAAGGTACTCTTTATATTGTCTCTGCACCAAGTGGCGCAGGAAAATCGAGCCTGATCGCGGCGTTATTGGAACAAAATCCCACCTACGCCATGAAGGTTTCGATCTCCCACACCACACGCAATATGCGCCCGGGTGAGCAAGACGGTGTACACTACCATTTTGTGGAAAAAGCCCATTTTGAAACCCTGATTGAAAAAGGCGAATTTCTTGAGTATGCCGAAGTTTTTGGCAACTACTATGGGACGTCTCGAGTGTGGATTGAAGAGATGCTCAGTAAAGGCATTGATGTTTTCCTAGATATTGATTGGCAAGGCGCTCGCCAAATCCGAGAGCAAATGCCACAAGCCAGAAGCGTATTTATTCTTCCGCCTTCAAAAGAAGAACTAGAACGCAGGCTAAACACTCGCGGTCAAGATAGTGAAGAGATCATCGCTAAACGAATGAGTGAAGCTCGTTCAGAAATATCCCACTACCGCGAATACGATTATGTCATTATCAATGATGATTTCGATGCAGCGTTGGTCGATTTTAAAGCCATCTTGCGTGCGGAAAGATTGAAGCAAGATAAGCAAGCTGCTAAATATAGCAGTATGCTCACCGCTCTTTTAGCGGAGTAATTCTGTAATAATACATTAGTCATCGCCTGTCGCTAGTATCTATTAGCGTTAGGTTGTATACTTTCTCGTCAATCATATTTTAGTTAACTATTTGGAGTTCTCATGGCACGCGTAACTGTTCAAGACGCTGTTGAAAAAGTTGGCAACCGTTTCGACTTAGTTCTGATTGCGGCTCGCCGCGCTCGTCAAATGCAAACTGGCGGTAAAGACTCTCTAGTGCCAGAAGAGAACGATAAAGCCACGGTTATCGCCCTACGCGAAATCGAAGAAGGCCTTATCACGAAAGACGTACTGGATGCTCGTGAACGCCAAGAGCAACAAGAGCAAGAAGCCGCAGAATTAGCTGCCGTTAGCAGCATCGTGCATAGCCGCTGATTCTGTATCAGGAATGACTCAACATTCGGGCCTGAAATTTGTATCTATTCGATAGCCTCAAAGATGTTGCCCAGGAATATCTCTCAGAGCCTCAAATAGAGGCTCTTCGCCAATCTTATATCGTGGCAAGAGATGCCCATGAAGGGCAAACCCGCTCCAGCGGGGAACCTTATATTATCCACCCGGTTGCCGTTGCTCGAATTCTGGCAGAAATGCGTTTGGATTTAGAAACGCTACAAGCCGCCCTTCTCCACGATGTCATTGAAGACACACCAGCCACCAAAGAAGAACTAGAAATCAAATTTGGCACAGCTGTCGCTGAATTGGTTGATGGTGTTTCGAAGCTGGATAAACTTAAATTTCGTGATCGTAAAGAAGCGCAAGCGGAAAACTTTCGAAAAATGGTGCTTGCCATGGTGCAAGACATTCGCGTTATTTTAATCAAGCTCTCTGACCGTACACATAATATGCGCACCTTAGGGGCACTGCGCCCTGATAAAAAGCGTCGGATAGCTCGGGAAACGTTAGAAATCTACGCCCCACTGGCCCACCGGTTAGGCATCCACAATATCAAAACTGAGCTGGAAGAGCTGGGGTTTGAAGCTTTATATCCCAACCGCTATCGCGTTCTGAAAGAAGTGGTCAAAGCAGCACGAGGCAACCGCAAAGAGATGATTCAACGAATCCATAGTGAAATCGAAGGTCGTCTGCATGAAGTTGGGTTGCCTGCACGAGTGGTTGGGCGTGAAAAAAATCTCTACTCCATTTACAACAAGATGAAAACCAAAGAGCAGCGTTTTCATACCATTATGGATATTTATGCGTTTCGGGTCATCGTGGATACCGCCGATACGTGTTATCGAGTATTAGGCCAAGTACACAGTTTGTATAAGCCTCGCCCGAATCGAGTTAAAGATTATATTGCCGTCCCCAAGGCCAATGGCTATCAATCTCTGCATACTTCCATGGTTGGGCCGCATGGCGTTCCCGTTGAAGTTCAGATCCGTACCGAAGATATGGATCAAATGGCAGACAAAGGGGTCGCGGCACACTGGTCTTATAAAAGCAACGGTGAGCGCGGCGGCACAACAGCGCAAGTCAAAGCACAACGTTGGATGCAAAGCTTGTTGGAACTGCAACAAAGTGCCGGTAATTCTTTTGAATTTATTGAAAATGTAAAATCCGATCTCTTCCCTGATGAGATCTATGTTTTCACCCCCAAAGGACGTATTGTTGAGCTGCCTGTTGGAGCAACCGCGGTCGACTTTGCCTATGCCGTTCATACCGATGTGGGCAATACCTGCGTTGGTGCACGTGTAGATCGCACTCCGTACCCTCTCAGTAAGTCCCTAAAAAATGGTCAAACGGTCGAAATCATCAGTGCACCAGGGGCAAGGCCAAATGCCGCTTGGCTAAACTATGTGGTGACATCAAGAGCCAGAACTAAAATTCGCCAAGTGTTAAAAACCATGCGGAGAGAAGAATCGATCACTTTAGGTCGTCGCTTACTCAATCACGCTTTAGGCGATCTCTCTCTGAGCGATATTAGCCAAGAAAATATCGAGCATGTTTTAACGGATCTTAAACTCACGAGTGAGAATGACTTGCTTGCCGCCATCGGGTTAGGTGAGTTAATGAGTATTGTCATCGCCCGTCGTTTATTAGGCGATGCGGATGAATTAACTGAGAGCACCAATAAAGATAGTACACCGAAGAAAAAACTACCGATTCGTGGTGCAGAAGGCATTTTATTAACCTTTGCCAACTGTTGTCATCCGATTCCTGATGATTCCATTATCGCTCATGTCTCCCCTGGACGTGGATTGGTCGTGCACCGAGAAACCTGCCCTAATGTTCGCGGGTATCAAAAAGAACCCGATAAATACATGGCGGTCGAGTGGACGAAAGATTACGAACAAGAGTTCATTACCGAGTTAAGAGTGGATATGAATAACCGCCAAGGTGCCTTGGCAGATTTGACCAATGTGATTTCTAATACTGGTTCCAATATTCATGGCCTATCGACGGAAGAACGAGATGGACGTTTATATACGGTTACGGTATTGCTCACCACCAAAGATCGCGTTCATTTAGCGGGGATTATGCGGAAAATTCGTGTGATGCCTAATACGCTCAAAGTGCGGCGCAGAAAGTACTAACCCGACTACAGATGGAGCCCTTGACTAGCGCAAGGGCTTTTTTATTGACCCATGTGTCAAAGTACCACCCAAGTGGTTAAGTTCGCTTTGAGACAGAGAAAATAGATGATGCAAACTTACTATGAATTTAGACCGTTACCAACGTATTCAAGAGGTGCTTAAAGCTCGCCAACCCGATTTAACCGTCTGTTTGGAAGAGGTCCATAAACCGAATAATGTTTCTGCCGTCATTCGAACCGCAGATGCGGTCGGGCTACATCAGATCCACGCAATCTGGCCTAATGAACAAATGCGAACTCTCACCCATACGTCAGCCGGTGCTCGCAATTGGGTGGAAGTAGAAACCCACAATAGTACTCAAGAGGCCATTACCCACCTAAAAGCACAAGGCATGCAAGTATTGGTCACCAATCTGTCTGAATATGCCGTAGATTTTCGAGAAATTGACTATACCCAACCCACCGCCATCGTTGTCGGGAGTGAAAAAACGGGCATTTCTCAACAAGCATTAGCCCTAGCCGATCAAGAGATTGTGATACCCATGGTCGGGATGGTGCAGTCGCTCAACGTATCGGTCGCCTGTGCGCTCATTTTGTATGAAGCACAACGGCAACGGCAACAAACCGGAATGTATCAACGTGAACAAAGCCCGCTCCCAGAGCAGACTATTCAGCGCATTTTATTTGAGCGAGGCCATCCAGTATTAGCGAAAGTCGCCAAGCGCAAAGGGCTTCCCTATCCCACCTTAGATGAACAAGGTCAGATTATCGCCGACCTAAATTGGTGGAACGCGATGCAACGCGGATAATTTCCCTGTACAAATACACAGCTCAATGGTTGAATAAAGCCCATTGAGCCTAACTCTGTGGTTGATCTTATGTCACAACTTCTTTCAGCAATTCCATTAACGTCACTCTCTGGTGTCGGCGCTAAAGTCGCTGAAAAATTGGCTAAAGTTGGATTAAACACAGTACAAGATCTGCTTTTCCATCTACCACTGCGTTATGAAGATCGCACTCGTATTTATCCCATCATCAAACTCCATCCCGGCTTATGGGCAGCAGTACAAGGCAAGGTGATGACGGTGGATACCCATTTTGGTCGCCGAAAGATGCTTACGGTCAAAATCAGTGATGGAAATGGCACGCTCACCTTACGCTTCTTTAACTTCACGGCAGCGATGAAAAATAACTTTACTGAAGGCAAACCGATTTATGCCTACGGTGAAATTAAGCGAGGTAATCAGGGATTAGAAATTATCCATCCCGACTACCAATTTTTTGCCTCCACTCAAGAGAGCGTAACAGAAACCCACTTAACCCCCGTATACCCCACGACGGAAGGATTACGACAAACCACTCTGCGTAATCTTACTGACCAAGCATTAAGTTTGCTCGATAAAGCGGCCGTGAACGATCTATTACCCTCGGGGTTGTACCCCAATCAACTGACTCTCGCCCAAGCGCTGCACACCATTCATCGACCTTCGGCAGGCATTGATCTCACACTCTTTGATGAGGGACGCCACCCTGCCCAGCTTCGGTTAATTATGGAAGAATTATTAGCACAAAATTTATCCATGCTAGCAGTACGCAGTAAAGGACAGCAGGATGTCGCCCTCCCCTTAGCGGAATGTCATCAATTAAAACATCAACTATTGGCACTGCTGCCGTTTAGCCCAACACACGCTCAGTCTCGGGTAGTCAGTGAAATAGAAGCGGATCTCGCTAAACCGCATCCAATGATGCGGTTAGTACAAGGGGATGTCGGTTCAGGAAAAACCTTAGTCGCCGCCTTAGCCGCTGTCAGAGCCATTGAACACGGCTATCAGGTCGCACTCATGGCTCCGACCGAACTGCTGGCGGAACAACATGCTCTGAACTTTAGTCAGTGGTTTGAATCGATGGGAATATCTGTTGGTTGGCTGGCGGGGAAACTCAAAGGCAAGGCAAAACAAGCGGAACTGGCCCGTATTGCTAGTGGAGAAGCGAAAATGGTGGTGGGTACGCACGCGCTCTTTCAAGAGCAGGTCGAGTTCCATCACCTCGCCTTAGTCATCATTGATGAACAACACCGCTTTGGCGTCCACCAACGCCTTGAGCTGCGAGAAAAAGGGGCTAAACAAGGTGCTTATCCACATCAGCTGATCATGACAGCGACACCGATTCCACGCACCTTAGCCATGACGGCCTATGCGGATTTAGAAACCTCTGTCATTGATGAACTGCCTCCCGGGCGAACCCCCATTCAAACGGTGGCCATTCCTGATACCAAACGAGCAGACATCATTGAGCGAGTGCGCCACGCTTGCCTTAATGAACAGAAGCAAGCGTATTGGGTTTGTACCTTAATCGACGAATCAGAAGTGCTAGAAGCCCAAGCGGCCGCTGACACCGCACAAGAGTTACAACAACAATTACCCGAACTTAACATAGGGCTAGTGCATGGGCGAATGAAACCCACAGAAAAACAGCAAGTGATGCAAGCCTTTAAAGATAACCAATTGCACCTGTTGGTCGCCACCACGGTTATCGAGGTCGGGGTCGACGTCCCCAATGCCAGCTTAATGATCATTGAAAACCCTGAACGTTTAGGTTTGGCACAACTGCATCAGCTACGCGGCCGAGTCGGGCGAGGATCTGTCGCCAGTCACTGCGTTTTGCTCTACCATGCGCCACTCTCAAAAACAGCCCAAAAACGCCTTGGGGTATTGCGAGAAAGTAATGATGGATTTGTTATCGCACAACGTGACTTAGAAATCCGAGGTCCCGGCGAACTGCTTGGCACTAAACAGACTGGTTTGGCCGATTTTAAAATTGCTGATTTAGTCCGCGATCAACGGCTAATTCCAGAAGTACAACGTCTTGCTCGTCATATTCACGATCACTACCCCGTCAATGCTAAAGCGATCATTGAGCGCTGGTTAGGAGAACGCGACGTTTACGCTAAAGCTTAATCTTTCCCTAAGCCACTCTTCTCTTTTATTTATGAGTACAAAAAAGTCATTTCCCAGCATGGGCAATCGTTTGCTTTTTTGATAAAAACCTCTATAATCGCCGCCCAAAATAACCTTATGGTTATCAGCATTTAGAGTTGAGCCTGACTAACAGCAATCACAGGTAAACACTCAACTCGATGGTTACTGCCCATTCAGCGCACTCAGCCAGACATTATTAGGAAATCAACATGAGTCAGCCACACGCTTCGCGTCAACCGGATTTAATCTATCAGTTAAACGATCGACCACCTCTACCTCAAACGCTTTTTGCAGCATTACAGCACTTACTCGCTATGTTTGTTGCAGTTATCACGCCATCATTGATCATCTGTCAATCACTAGGAGTGCCAGCCGATCAAACCAACACCATCATTAGTATGTCGCTGTTTGCTTCTGGTCTATCTTCTTTTATTCAAATCCGAACCTTCGGTCCGATTGGCTCAGGTTTACTCTCTATTCAAGGCACCAGTTTTAACTTCTTAGGCCCCATTATTGGTGCAGGCTTAGCGTTAAAGGCGGGAGGAGCGGATATCTCCACCATGATGGCAGCCATTTTTGGCACTATTCTGGTTGCCTCCTTTGCTGAAATCTTACTCTCTCGCGTCCTTGAATTTGCACAACGCATTATTACCCCGTTGGTATCCGGAATTGTGGTGACCTTAATTGGCTTAACCTTAGTGCAAGTCGGCCTTGTTTCTATGGGTGGCGGTTACGCCGCCTTAAACGATGGCTCTTTCGGTAGCTTAGATAAATTGGCACTAGCAGGAACCGTCTTAGCTCTGATCGTGATCCTAAACCGTGCCCGAAACCCTTACGTCCGTGTCGCCTCAATTGTGATCGCTATGGTGGTGGGGTATGTGATGGCCTATTTGATGGGAATGGTGGATACCAGCCAAAAACCGCAGAGCGGTTTGATCGCGCTTCCGATCCCGATGCAATATGGTTTGAGCTTTGACTGGTCTTTATTTATTCCTCTGGTACTGATTTTCCTTATTACGGCGTTAGAAGCCATTGGAGACATTACCGCCACCTCAGAAGTCTCTGGTGAACCCGTTAAAGGCCCCGTCTATATGAAACGGATTAAGGGTGGCGTATTGGCGGATGGCCTGAACTCTGCACTGGCCGCCGTGTTTAACAGTTTTCCCAATTCGACCTTCAGCCAAAATAACGGCGTGATTTTGCTGACCGGTGTCGCCAGCCGTTATGTGGGTTACTTTATTGCTGGCATGCTGATCCTGCTTGGCTTATTCCCCGGCGTGGCGAGTTTTGTACAACTCATTCCTGAGCCTGTACTCGGCGGTGCAACCATCGTTATGTTTGGCACCATTGCCGCCGCAGGGGTAAGAATTATTTCTCGCGTTGAGCTAGACAGACGAGCCATTTTAATTATGGCATTGTCATTTTCAATGGGTCTAGGGATTGCCCAAAAACCAGAAATTCTTCAGTTTATGCCTGAATTTATTAAGAGTATTTTCTCATCGGGTGTTGCTGCCGGAGGCATTACTGCAATTCTTCTGAATTTACTATTACCAGAGCATCGCTCAATGCATGAAGAAGAAACCACTGAGCAGGTATTAGAAAGAGAATAAGGGTAAAACCAACACTCGCTATTATCTTCTCTTTATGCTTCGTCATCCTTTTGTTACGCATCCAGCTTTACTACTGGTTATCCCCACGCAGGTGCAATGCTGATCGTTCAAGTTATTCATTTTCCTTAAACGAACAGCATTGCGTCTACACGGGAATGACGGTTTTCAAAACGGCGGAAAGCAGAGATAAATTCCCACACCCAGTAGAAGAGTAGCGTTATCTTGTTGGAAAACTGATTTGAATTTTCAATCCGCCTTCTGCACGATTATTGAGCACAACGGAACCATGATGCTGACTCACAATCCGCTTGACGATGGCAAGCCCTAGCCCGGTACCTTCACTTCCGCGAGCCGTATCTCCACGAATAAAGGGTTCAAACACTTTATTGACTTGGCTCGGCTCTATCCCCGGTCCATTATCTTCAACACAGACCCACACCATACTTTTATCCGCCGTAATCCCCGTGGTCATTTTCACCCAGCCATTACCATAGCGAAGTGCATTAACCACTAAATTCGTTACCGCCCGTTTAATCGCAATAGGATTACCAAAAGCCGGCTCAATTAATGGCTGTAATTCAACCTCGATCTTAACTTCATATCCCCCTTCCGAAGAGGCAATGTCGCTGGCGATTTCATTCAAGTTGACATGCTGAAAGGTTTGCTTATCTACCGGTTTCAAATAATCCATAAACTGACTGATTATCTCATTACACTCTTCAGTATCACCGATGATCCCCTCAGCTAAATAGCTGTCTTCCGGAGACATCATTTCCGTTGCTAAGCGAATGCGGGTCAATGGTGTTCGTAAATCATGACTAATGCCAGCCATTAATAGGGCACGATCTTCTTCTAATGCTTGGATTCCTTGCGACATCTGATTAAAAGCACGAGTTACCGCTCGAATTTCACTCGCGCCTTTTTCGGGAATAGGAGGAGGAATCTCACCTCGCCCAACCGATAAGGCCGCTTTTTCTAACGTGCTCAACGGACGATTTTGTAAGCGAATAAAGAGCCAGCCCCCCACCAAGATTAGAATTGCCATCACAATGCTATTACGAAATAGCGGTGCAAAATCTTCTTCTCGCAATTCAGAAAGGGGGATGCGTAATATTTTCCCCGGCAACAATTCAATCTTCATCCATAAGAGATAACTTTCTTCCCCAACCCCCATACGCACTTCGGTAACAGAGCCAAGTTCTTCGGTCATCTCTTCGCTCATCAAATCAATACTGATCGCTCGCTGAAATTCTTCCCCGGCAGGCCCCTCTTCATTAAATAACTCTACTCCCAACTTTTCGAGTACCCGTAAACGCATCGAGGTGCCCAGCTCATTTTCCACATGCGCAAAGGAATCATCCAACATCAAGCTGATTTCATGGCTGAGGATTTTATTAAACTGCTGCAAACTAGGAATAATGGCATAGTTAATTAATGCGTAATAGGAATAGGCTTGGCTAGCAATCAGTAGAGTAAAAAAGAGTAAAATAGTTTGGGTAAAGGAGCTGCGAATGCGCATGGTGCACCTACATCAAGAAGGTAAACGAGGAAAAAGGTTGAAGCATAAGCCAGCCATCATACTATGATTCACTGGCTTTCATCATTTAACTGGCAGCCTTTCCATCTGGAACAAAGACGTAACCTAAACCCCAGACGGTTTGAATGTAACGAGGTTTACTCGGATCGATTTCCAGCATCCGTCGTAAACGAGAGATCTGTACATCAATGGAACGCTCCATAGCAGAATACTCTCGGCCACGCGCCATATTCATCAATTTATCTCGAGACAGCGGCTCACGAGCATTGGTCACCAACGCTTTGAGAACGGCAAACTCCCCCGAAGTTAACGGCATGGGCTCTTCACCACGAAACATTTCCCGTGTACCTAAATTCAGACGAAACTCACCAAATTCAACGATGGTGTCATCAGCACTAGGCGCTCCCGGAGCTTCAACCACTTGGCGACGCAAGACAGCTTTAATACGAGCCAATAATTCACGTGGATTAAACGGTTTTGGCAAGTAATCATCGGCTCCCACTTCTAAACCAACGATACGATCAATTTCATCCCCTTTCGCAGTGAGCATCAAAATAGGAATTGAATTGTTGGCATTTCTCAAGCGGCGACAAATAGAAAGGCCATCTTCACCCGGCAGCATTAGGTCTAACACCATCAAATGAAACGTTTCACGCGTGAGTAAGCGATCCATCTGTTCACTATTTGCCACACTGCGGACTTGGAAACCTTGCTCAGATAAGTAACGCTCCAACAGTGCACGTAATCGTGCATCATCATCAACCACTAATATTTTATAGTTTTCTTGCATGTTCACAGATCCCACGAAAAAGAGAAGACACCCAAACAGGGAAATCCATCAAAATGTAACACCGTTCCTCGGTGAACAATTCAAAGAATTGTTAGCATTTATTACTTATCAATATCATAGCGTAGATTATTTAGTAAAAAAGCTTTCAACGTAGCAGAAAGCAAAAAGCCAACCTTTTCGGTTGGCTTCACTGTTATAGTTCACGTATCAGCGTTGCTAAAGAATCCCAGTCCCCTTTATCCATAAGATCGCTGGGAACCATCCAAGTTCCCCCGCAGGCAATCACAGATTTTAGGGCGAGGTAATCTTGCACATTACCCGGATGAATCCCTCCCGTTGGCATAAATTTGACAGGGTAAACCGCAGACAGTGATTTTAACATCGCCACCCCACCGGAAGGTTCTGCGGGGAAGAATTTCACGGTTTTGAGACCCATTTCCATGGCCTGTTCAACTAAACTAGGGTTATTTATGCCTGGTACAATCGCCACACCTCGCTGTTGGCAATACTTTACGATCGTGGGATTAAAGCCTGGGCTCACAATGAAATCCGCTCCTGCTTTTATCGCTTTATCCACCTGTTCTGTCGTCAAGACAGTTCCCGCACCAATCAGCATTTCTGGGTAGGCTTCGCGCATCAGACGAATCGATTCTTCTGCGGCTTCAGTACGGAAAGTGACTTCAGCGCAAGGCAAGCCATTCTCTACCAACACGTTGGCTAATGGAACCGCCTGTTGGGTATCGTTAATTGCAATGACTGGGACAATTTTTATCTCAGTAAGTCGTTGTTCTAATGTCATCATAGATAAACCTTACAAAATAAAGCTTAGTGTCGCTACAATAATAAAGGCGATACTACCAAGCAGAGTTTCCATTACTGTCCATGTTTTGAGCGTGGTTTTCTCATCCATCTCAAGTAAGCGAGAGACGAGCCAGAATCCTGAGTCGTTAAAGTGTGACAATACCGTTGCACCACCAGCAATCGCAATCACGATAAAACATAAGTCGAGTTCAGACAAACCTGTGGTTTGCGATACGATAGGAGCCATCAGCGCGGCCGTCGTGGTCAGAGCGACAGTGGCAGAACCTTGCGCAACGCGCAAACACGTTGAGATAACAAAAGCAGCCACAATCACTGGCATCCCGGTATGGGCAAGAACATCCGCCAACGCTTGACCGATACCACTCGAACGCAAAACGCCACCAAACATACCGCCCGCCCCGGTCACCAAAATAACCGCGCAAATAGGGGCTAGGGCATCGGTACACAGTTTTTCCAATTTACCCATACCGTACTTGCCTGCAAAGGTAAATAAGCAAACCAATAACGTAATAAGCAGCGCTATCGGAGTTTTACCCAACATACGTAAAAATTCGACAACAGGATGTTGACCATCAATCATCCCTGCCACGGCCAAGGTATTAAGGCCTGTATCCATAAAAATTAATAATACCGGTAAAACTAAAATCAGCAGTACGGTCGAGAATTTCGGCAGATCTGATTTATCTTTAAACATCACCTCCGTGTTTAAAAACGCTTTTGAGAGTGGAATGTTGAATTTTTCGCCGCAATATAAACCAAACAGATAAGCGCCTAAGTACCAAGTAGGAATAGCGACCAGCAAACCAATCACAAGCAATAAACCAATGTCTGCCCCAAGTAGCTCAGCAGCAGCAACGGGGCCTGGATGAGGGGGTACGAAAGCGTGCATGACGGCAAATGCCCCAGCCGCTGGTAAAGCATACTTAAGTGGTGAGCCACCAAACCGTTTAGCAACACTAAACAAAATCGGCATCATAACGATTAAGCCAGCATCAAAAAAAATGGGGAAGCCGAATAGCAGTGAGGCAACGCCAAGTGCCAATGGCGCTTTCTGCTCACCAAACCGGCCAATTAACGTATCAGCGAGCACTTTTGCTCCACCGGTGACTTCTAAAATTTTACCAATCATGGCACCAAGGCCAACCAATAAAGCAACCGAGGCTAACGTGCCGCCAAATCCCGACATCATACTGGGGACCACTTTTTCAGCTGGAATGCCCGTCGCTAGGGCAGTACCAAAGCTAACTAAAGTCAGCGAGGCAAAAGCGTGGACTTTTAACTTCATAATGAGCACCAACAAAGCAAGGATGGCGCAGGCAGCTATCAATAATAGATAGGTAGGGCTATGTGCGAGTTGTTCCATTTTGTTCACCTTTATCAAGGATAGGATGTTTGTGTCTTAGTTCACAAATCTAAAAGTTACGGGTAACATGTTACCGATAACAGCACTAAGATAAAGTCAATTCTTACGGCAAAGTTCAAAATTGAGATCTGGCTCAGATCTCGTATTAAGGAGTCGCTATGACGGGTAATAGCATTATTGTAATGGGTGTCAGTGGATGCGGGAAAAGTACCATTGGTGCGTTGATCGCCCAATGCCTTGGTGCCAAATTTATTGATGGTGATGATCTCCATCCTCGCGCCAATATTGAAAAAATGCGCCATGGTGAGCCATTGAATGATCATGACCGGGCTCCTTGGCTAGAACGTATCCGAGACGCGGCATTCAGTTTAGAAAATAAAAGTGAACAAGGCATCATCGTCTGCTCTGCACTCAAAAAAGCATATCGAGATCAGATCCGAGACGGCAATCAAAATGTCACCTTCCTCTTTCTCGATGGAGATAAAGATCTCATCATCGAACGAATGAGAGCACGTCAGGGGCATTTTATGAAAATTGATATGTTAGAGAGCCAGTTTGCCACCTTACAACGTCCTAGTGCAGAAGAAACCGATGTTCTCACTATCAGTATTGCCGGTGATATTGACCATGTCGTTGAACGGGCGATCTCCGCGCTACAACAACGGGAGGCCTAGCCATGATAGATAAAACGGTGCTAGAGGTTACAGACCGAATCGCGGCTCGAAGCCAAACATTACGCCATGAATTTTTAACTCGCACAGAGCAGCAACGAGCACAAGGTAAAGGAAAAGCAAGCCTATCTTGTGGCAATTTGGCCCATGCTATTGCCGCCTCCTGCCAAAGTGAAAAGTCCCATATTCTTGATCTAACCAAATCCAACGTGGCGATCATCACCGCCTATAATGATATGCTCAGCGCCCATCAAGTCTATCTGGACTATCCTGAGCGAATTAAAACAGCGCTCAACACTTGTGGCCACACGGCACAGGTCGCGGGCGGCGTCCCCGCCATGTGCGATGGCGTAACCCAAGGTCAACCGGGCATGGATATGTCACTGTTTTCCCGCGATCTGATTGCTCAAGCAACCGCGATGTCACTTAGCCACAATATGTTTGATGGTACTCTGCTCCTCGGGATCTGTGACAAAATTGCTCCAGGGCAATTGATGGGAGCGCTCAGTTACGCGCACCTTCCCACCGCCTTTATTCCTGCGGGTCCGATGTCAACCGGGATCAGCAATGAAGAGAAAGTCGATATTCGACAAAAATACAGCGCAGGACAAGTCGGCCGAGAAGCCTTACTTAACATGGAGTGCAGCTCTTATCACTCACCGGGTACCTGCACCTTTTATGGCACGGCCAACACCAATCAATTAGTCTTTGAAGCGATGGGATTAATGCTCCCTGGGTCAGCGTTTGTGCCACCCAATACTCCGCTTCGCCACGCGCTAACCGACTATGCCGCCAAAATGATTGCGACAATGGCTCCGGGAACGCCTAACTATCGCCCTCTCAGCCACGTCGTGACAGAAAAAAGCGTCGTCAACGGGTTAGTCGCTCTATTAGCTTCTGGAGGCAGCACTAACCACACGATTCATTTGGTAGCACTCGCCCGTGCCGCTGGCTTGATTCTCACTTGGCAAGACATCAGTGATTTATCTCAAGTGGTTCCTCTGCTTGCCAATGTGTACCCGAACGGCAGCGCAGATATCAATGCCTTCGAACAAGCAGGCGGCGTTCCTATGCTAATGACGCGTTTACATGAACGGCATCTATTACACACTGATGCAACACCTGCCTTTGGTCAATTTAGTGATCAATTAACACGCCCGACTCTGATTGATGGACAGCTACACTGGCAAGCCTGCCAAGATAGCCAAGACCCACAAGTGATCGCGGCGCAAAATCATCGGTTTCAAACCAGCGGTGGGATCAAGGTACTAAAAGGAAATCTTGGGCAAGCGGTGATTAAGATTTCAGCAGTCAAAAGCGATCATCACTATATTGAAGCGCCCGCTAAAGTGTTTGATTCACAACATGATGTCGAAGCCGCGTATCAGGCCGGAAAGCTGAATCAAGACTGCATTGTCGTGGTTCGTTATAGTGGTCCCGCCGCCAATGGTATGCCAGAGCTGCATAAATTAATGCCGATTCTCGGTAACGTACAAAAAGCCGGTTATAAAGTTGCGTTAGTGACCGATGGACGTTTATCTGGCGCTTCAGGAAAAATTCCGGCAGCGATACATGTCTCTCCAGAAGCGTTACGTGGCGGTGCTATCGGGCTGCTCCGCAACGGTGATCGATTACGGTTAGATGCTCAGCATGGGGAGTTGATCTGTTTAGAAGAGTTAGCAGGCCGTCAACCTAGCGCTCCATTCACGGAGCAAGAACAGCAGAGCTGGGGGCGTGAACTGTTTACGATTGCCCGTCAACACGTGACCCCCGCCGATCAAGGAGCCACCTTCCTCTTTGCTCCACTCAAGCCTTGATTACCAGCTTTCACCAGGAGTCAGTCGATAACCTAAATCATAGACTTTGGGTTCAACCGTTTGACCAGAAAGTGCCGCTAGCAATAGCTCGGCACTTTTTTTACCAATGGCAAAACGAGGGGTTTCAACACTGGTTAATTTAGGAATAATCGCCTGACCAATATCCAGCGCATTATATCCCACCACCGCAATTTGCTGGGGCACCGCAATACCATGATGAGAACAGTACATCATGGCACCAATCGCTAAATCATCATTGGTACAGAAAATCGCATCCATATCTGGGTATTGCTCCAGCGCCTGCTGTAATAGCTCCCCGCCCAAAGTAAAGCTCGAGTGTTCCCCAGTGGAGACCTGAATAGGCAATAGCTCCGCTTCTTCCATCGCTCGCCGATAGCCTTGCATCCGTAACTGGGTTCGAGTATCTAATCGCGCCCCAAGATAAATAATTTTTTGCCGGCCGCGAGCGATCATTTTCTGTATCACTTCATAGGAGATCTGTTCATGATCCAGTCCAACCGCCATATCAATGGGGCTCGCCGGAATCTCCATCGTCTCCACGACCGGAATTCCCGCTGATTTGAGCATCTGTAAAGAACGTTCAGTATGGTTGGTTTCCGTTAAAATCAACGCATCCACCCGATAAGAAAGAAAAGCGGCAATTTTTTCTTCCTCCGCTTGCGCATTATACCCAGTATGAGCAATCAAGGTATCGTAGCCCGCCGCTTGAGTCACTTCTTCGATGCCTTGCACCAGATGAGCAAACACCTGATTCGACAGTGAAGGAAGAATAATACCAATCGCCCGACTGGAAGACTTAGACATAATGGACGGAACTCGATTATGGATATAGCCCAGTTGTTCAATCACTTGTGCGATTTTTTTTTGCGTCTTTTCAGCCACCGAACTGGGATCACGTAAATAACGCGATACGGTCATCTTGGTAATACCAACCTGATCGGCAATGTCTTGCAAGGTAGGTCTTATTTTCTTTTGCATACACTTCCTAGCCCCAGCTCATATCATTGGCTGATTAGCTCTTTTCATAACGAATAGCATTAATAAACCAGAGTTTATCACCAGTTGGGGTTTTTACGGTGACTTCTTCATCTACTTGCTTTTTTAATAACGCCCGAGCCATCGGAGAATCAATAGAAATATACCCTTTCGCTTCACCATAAATCTCTTCAGGGCCAACAATGCGTAAGGTTTTTGTTTCTCCCGCTTCATTCTCTATTTCAACCCAAGCCCCAAAGAAGACTCGACCTTCCTGCTGAGGAGAGTAATCCACTATCGTCAACTCTGGCAATAATTTACGTAAGTAACGGACTCGACGATCAATTTGGCGCAATAAACGCTTATTAAACGTGTAATCCGCATTTTCTGAACGATCACCCAGGCTGGCCGCCCACGTCACAATCTTGGTAACTTCAGGGCGTTTTTCATGCCATAAATGGTCATGTTCCTGCTTAAGTTGCTGGTAACCAGCACGCGTAATAAGCTTAGTTTTCACTATCTACCTCAATGACAAGATAATTACAAAAATTAAAATAATTTATTTTCGTGATAAGAGTCACACAAAAACTTGAAATTAAAAACAGCGTTCATATAATAATCAATCACTTTTCCCCCATAACTAGGATATCCCAATGAGACAGCTTACCGCTTGGCAGACGGTTCAACGACATATTCTCGAAGCTCTATTACTGACTTTCTTAACGTTACTGGCTCCCATCATGGTCTATGTGGATCTCAACATTTTCCAACACGGTGTACCAGAAATTGGAGCGACCGAAATTACCCAAGAACTGTTTGCTCTAATCAGTGCACTATTATTTACAAAACTGGCCTACAAGTTACCACAAGCCCGTGGTTTCTATACCCTTGTGGCAGGTTTTTTCTTATGCATTGTGATTCGTGAACTTGACCAGTTTTTTGATCTTCTTTGGCATGGCTTTTGGGTTATTCCCGCATTATTTTGTGCACTATTCTCCATCGGTTATGCCAAATTTCGTTGCCAAGGTACAGTACTGAAACCGATGGCCGATTTTACTCAAACCAAAGCCTATCCCTTTTTGTTAATTGGCCTGTTAATTCTGCTTATCTTTAGCCGAGTGTTTGGCAGTGGCAGTCTATTTTGGATCGGAATCATGGGGGATGCCTATGAGCACGGCTTCAAAAATGCCCTACAAGAAGGGTTAGAGCTTCTGGGTTACGGCTTTATTTTTTACTCCGCTTGTCTGAGTTTCGTTAAAAATCGTTCGTAATACTAAGCAATGGCATAAAAGACGTTGCAGCAGATAATTGGCTACGTACAATCCGTATATCATTGATAGACAGAGAGACTACGGATGAGCCAAGCTATCTGCCAACAAATTGCGGAGGAGTTGAATGTTCGCTCCGAACAAGTGATCGCCGCTGTAACCCTAATTGATGACGGTAATACCGTTCCCTTTATCGCCCGTTACCGTAAAGAGGTAACGGGCGGTTTAGATGACACGCAACTGCGTCATTTAGATAGCCGGCTTACTTACTTACGAGAGATGGATGATCGTCGCCAATCCATCCTCAAATCCATTCAAGAACAAGGCAAATTAACAACCCAATTAGAACAAGCGATTCTCACTGCAGATAGTAAAACGCGCTTAGAAGATCTCTACCTCCCTTATAAACCCAAGCGCCGAACCAAAGGACAAATTGCTATTGAAGCTGGGCTTGAACCTTTGGCCGACCGTTTATGGCAACAAGCCGATGTCGACCCCGATCAAGAAGCAAACCGTTACTTATCCCCAGATAAAGGTATCACCGATACCAAAGCCGCTCTTGATGGTGCACGGGCTATCATTATGGAGCGAATTGCCGAAGATGCCGACCTACTGGCCAAAATACGTCAATACCTTCAGCGCTACGCAGAAATTGTTTCATTGGTTGTCAGTGGTAAAGAGCAAGAGGGAGAGAAGTTTAAAGATTATTTTGCGCATCGAGAGCCGATCAGCAAAGTGCCTTCCCATCGAGCATTAGCCATGCTGCGCGGTCGCAATGAAGGCTTTTTAACGCTAAGCCTCAATGCTGACCCAGAACAAGAAGAGACGCTTCGCCACTCCTATTGTGAAACCTTGATTGCGGAGCATTATGGTTTACCACTTAGCCAAGCACCGGCGGATTCTTGGCGTAAACAAGTGATCAGTTGGGCATGGCGAATTAAAGTTTCTATGCATATGGAAACCGAATTGATGGGAGCGATGAAAGAGCGAGCGGAAATCGAAGCCATAGAGGTTTTTGCCACCAACCTTAAAGACCTATTAATGGCGGCGCCTGCTGGCCCTAGAGCAACGCTGGGGCTCGATCCTGGGCTACGTACCGGCTGTAAAGTCGCCGTTGTTGATGCAACAGGAAAAGTACTCGCCACCGATACCATTTATCCGCATCAGCCACAAAATCAATACGATCGCGCCATGCAAACGGTCGCCGCATTGGTCAAAAAACATCACGTTGATTTGATCGCCATCGGAAATGGTACGGCTTCAAGAGAGACGGACAGTTTTGCGGCTGATTTAATCAAACGTGGAAATCTCAACGTTCAAAAAATCATGGTCAGCGAAGCCGGAGCCTCCGTTTATTCCGCCTCAGAACTGGCGGCAAAAGAATTCCCTAATATGGATGTCTCACTACGAGGTGCCGTCTCCATTGCTCGCCGCCTGCAAGATCCCTTAGCTGAGTTAGTCAAAATTGATCCTAAATCCATTGGGGTAGGTCAATATCAACATGATGTGAGTCAAGCATTGTTGGCAAAACGCCTCGATGCCGTAGTGGAAGATTGTGTGAACGCCGTTGGTGTTGATGTCAATACAGCATCGGCAGCACTATTGACTCGTGTCGCGGGGCTATCAACCACCTTAGCTCAGAATATCGTTGATTATCGTGATGACAATGGTCGCTTTGATAGCCGTAGCACCTTGAAAAAAGTGCCTCGTCTTGGGCCGAAAGCCTTTGAGCAATGCGCAGGATTCTTACGTATTATGGATGGGAAAAACCCACTAGATGCTTCCGCTGTGCACCCTGAAGCTTATCCGGTAGTCAAAGCCATTGCAGAAAAAAACAGCCAAGAGATCAAATCGCTAATCGGTAATAGTGAATTCTTACGTTCTCTACGTGCCGTGGATTACACCAACGATCTTTTCGGTATTCCCACCATTACTGACATCATTAAAGAGCTGGATAAACCGGGGCGAGACCCTCGTCCTGAATTTAAAACGGCAACCTTTGCAGAGGGTGTCAACAGTGTGGCAGATCTAGAAGTTGGGATGGTGCTCGAAGGGGTCGTCTCCAATGTCGCCAACTTTGGTGCTTTTGTGGATATTGGTGTTCATCAAGATGGATTGGTTCATATTTCAGCGCTGACGGATCGATTTATCTCCGACCCAAGAGAAGTAGTAAAAGCGGGCGATATCGTCAAAGTGAAAGTGATGGAAGTCGATACACAGCGTAAGCGAATTGCCCTTTCTATGCGCTTAACCGATGAACCTGGGCAAAGTGCAGCACGCTCTGCTCGTCTTTCATCTCCGCGACCGGAAAAAATGGCACGTCGCCATGAAGAGAGTCATCAAAGTGGCGCAATGAGCGGTGCCTTTGCTGCCGCTTTTGCAAAAGCGAAGAAATAGCGGCATACAGAAACGCCGTTAGACAAAAAAGAAAATCCCCACAGACGTTGGTCTGTGGGGATTTTTGTCTTTTATCATCACAAGCTTGATGATAACTACAAGACCGCTATCACATCTGATGGCGTATTGGGTGCGACAGCGTGCCCGTAATAGAATTTGATCACGGTACGCCGACGAGCCATTCTGCCCTCAGCTATCGCAGCATCAATGATTCGCTTTGGCAATCGAAAGCGCATCGCATAACCTTTACCTTGCTCTTCGCTATAAGAGGCTAAGGCGAGTAAATCAAACAATCGATCTAACTCACTACGCGATTCCTCACGTAACAACGCCATCGCCTCTTGTTCACTTTCCTTCTCATAGCCAGGATGTTCCGCAGGATCCCAAGCCGATTGTTTACGCCGCTTATCGTCTGCTTTGATGTTACGCTCAGCCTGAGATTTGGTCAGCTCTACGGTTGCCGTCACAGGCGCACGAATACGATTATCTCTCGACGCTTGCTCTGTCTGCACATTCACTGATGGGGCGATAAGTGGCACACTCACATTTGCTGGTGACACGATCATAGCCGAAACCTCCTCAGCATCGCCCGTCCCTCATGCGCTTTAACGCTTTCGGGTTAGCTTAACTATCGGCCAACCAAAGAAAAAATTTAGGGCTAATTTACGGGTTGGAAACAAAATTTACACATTATTTGCAAACTGAATGATTTGCTGACAGAAATCATCCAGCTCGGTCAAAAATGGGGCGTGGGCTGAGAGTGGAAAAATATGCACGCCACTTTCTGGCATCAAGTCGTTTAATTCTTGCGCAATTTTAACGGGGACTAAGCCATCCAATCGCCCATATAATCGCAAAGTAGGCGTCGAAAGCTGGGCCAGTTGTGGGCGCAAATCCGTATTGGCTAAGATTTTTAACCCAGACAATAACGCGGTGGGATTGGGGGCAGGACGAGATAAAATCGCTTGCTTTAATCGCTTAATATCTTGCCGTGCCGAAGGGCTACCCATTGCTTGTAGGGCTAAAAAGCGTTCTACTGTCGGATGAAAATCGGTCAATAGTTGCTCAGTAAAAGCCGTGAGCACATGAGGTTTAATTCCTCGCCACGTGGGATATTCTTGCTCTGCTGCCGCAAATTTGGGAGAAGAGGCAACGGTAATCAGCTTGACCACATAATCTGGGTAGTTCAGTGCCATATAAGTAGCGACCAATCCCCCTAATGACCAGCCCACCCAAACCGCTTTTCGAGGTGCTTGCTTCACTAATGCCTGCGCTATCTGAGCGAGATCGTCAGCACAAAACTCTGCACTGTGCCCATAACCAGGAAGATCCACCATATGAACTCGAAATTTATCCTGTAATTGCTCACAGGCTTGTTCCCACACCGCTCCATTCATTCCCCAACCATGAACAAGCACCAGATCGGGTCCTTCACCTTTGACTTGCCAATAGAGATCTGTTGTCATGCTCACCTTTTCTCCTACCAAAACCAGCCTTGTTCACCCACTAAAACGGCAAAATAGAGATGGTTTCCCCTCTTTAAGGCCAACGAATGCCCCCTTATTTTATCGCTTCTCTTAAGAAAATAAGCACTTGGTTAGCTCCAGCCTGTACTTTATGTCACCTTCCTTTAGATCATCAAGCGCAATATGGTGTCTGCTCCGCTTGCCAATCTTGGTTTTCTCCCATACAGCGCTGCCCACGCTGTGGACTTCCCAGTGTAACCGCCACTGATGTATGCGGCCACTGTTTACACTCTTCCCCTCCTTGGCAGCGTCTCTTTTGCATTGGTGACTATCAATTTCCGCTCAGCCACACCATTCACCAATTCAAATATCAACGCCAATTCTGGCAAGCACGTCACCTCGCCGCCCGCCTTGCTCAGCAAATACAACACCCCGCCCCTTTAATCACCTCTGTTCCGCTTCACTGGCGCCGCCAATGGTACAGAGGCTTTAATCAAAGTGAGTTATTAGCGCAAGGATTAGCAAAGCAACTCGGCTGTCATTTTTCCCCAACGATCTTTGCGCGCCGGTTAGCAACACCCGCCCAACAATCATTGACCAAGCAACAACGAGAACATAATTTAAAAGCCGCATTTCAGATTAAACAGCTTCCTGAACATTCACATATTGCGATTGTCGATGATGTAGTCACCACAGGCAGTACCATGCGACAATTATGCTATTTACTACTTGAAGTCGGCATCGAAAGGATTGATATTTACTGTCTATGCCGCACTCCTGAGCCGAGCGATCCCTTAATACCTCGATCATAAAAAAGGGCTGGATCCTCTGCGTGACAGGAGTAGAATGGTGACTAAATAGCCTACAAAATTACTCAGGTATTCGTCGTGTCAAATACTATTACTATTACAGAATCTGCCCAATCCCACTTCGCTAAACTTCTGGCTCAGCAGCCTGAAGGAACGAATATTCGTGTGTTTGTGGTTAATCCAGGAACACAGAATGCAGAATGTGGCGTCTCTTACTGCCCACCAGAAGCGGTAGAAGCTACCGATACGGAAATCGCCTTTAGCGGTTTTTCAGCCTATGTTGATGAACTCAGCCTTCCTTTTCTTGAAGAGGCAGAAATTGATTTTGTTACCGACAAAATGGGATCGCAACTCACGCTTAAAGCCCCTAACGCTAAAATGCGTAAAGTCGCGGATGATGCTCCTCTCATGGCCCGTGTTGAATACGCGATTCAGACACAAGTTAACCCTCAACTTGCCGGACATGGTGGCCATGTTAGTTTGATCGATATTACCGATGATGGCATTGCCTTAGTGCAGTTTGGCGGCGGTTGTAATGGTTGTTCAATGGTTGATGTCACGCTAAAAGAAGGGATTGAAAAAGAACTGCTTGCTCAATTTGAAGGGGAGCTCACGGCTGTACGAGACTCTACTGAACATGACCGAGGTGAGCACTCTTATTACTAATACGAGTTTTGCCGATAAGCTGATGCCTAGCATCAGCTTTTTTTATTCTCACAGGCCTTTTTTTCTCATATATTAAGAAAGAGTTGTCTATGAAGGAGTTCGCCGATGTCCTCTAAAACCCCACCGGAGATTTTGATGCAGCGCACCGTTGCTCAATCTCAGCTTTTTTCGATAGAGTCGCTCGATCTCCGCTTCTCAAATGGGGAAGAACGAACCTATGAGCGCATGAAACCCAGTGGGCGAAATGCCGTTATGATGGTTCCAATTACTGAACAAGGGGATATTTTATTAGTTCGGGAATACGCCGTCGGGACAGAGCAGTATGAACTCGGCTTTCCCAAAGGTTTAATCGACCCCGGAGAATCACCGACCGAAGCGGCAAATCGTGAATTAAAAGAAGAAATCGGCATGGGAGCGACCCAACTCACACCATTAAAAGAAGTTGTTCTGGCACCGTCTTATTTTTCCAGTCGAATGACCCTTTTTATTGCTCAGGGGCTATACTCAGAACAGTTAGAGGGTGACGAGCCGGAACCATTAGATATCGTACGCTGGCCTTTAGCTCAAGCAGAAGATTTACTGACTCACCTTGATTTTAGTGAGGCTCGCAGTATTAGTGCACTCCTGCTTACTCTCCGTTGTTTATCTGCCCCTCACATTCAGCGATAGGAAAGCGTATGCCAACGGTCAAAGATCTTGCTCATTTATTACCTGAAGTGATCAGCATTGCGCGCTCTGCAGGCCAGCTTATTCTGGATATTTATGAAAATAAATCCTATGAAGCCTTTACAAAAATAGACGATACGCCGGTCACCAGTGCCGATCTTGCAGCACACAAACTGGTGACAGAGCGGTTAAAAGAGCTCACCCCCGATATTCCCGTGTTATCAGAAGAAGCGGCTGATATCAGTTTAACCACCCGTGAAACTTGGCAACGATACTGGTTAGTCGACCCTTTAGATGGTACCCAAGAGTTTATTGCTCGCAGCGGTGACTTTGCCACCGTCATTGCTCTAGTTGAACACCATCAACCCGTCATGGGCGTGGTCTATGGACCTGTTTCTGGCGTGACCTACTACGCCTACAAAGGCAAAGGGGCATGGAAAATTCCAGACATGTCAGAAAGCTTGAGAATTCATAGCCATAAACATGAGCTTCCCGGTCAATCTATCGCTATTGCGATTAGCCGCCGACAAGATATTAACCAAATCACGCAATGTTTGAGTGCACAGTGGAACTATGAGTTAGTCCCCCTTGGTTCAGCAGCACTCAAAGCCTGCTTAGTGGCAGAAGGGGCCGTTGACTGTTACCTAAGGCTGGGCCCAACCGGTGAATGGGATACCGCAGCAACACAATGTATTGTGGAGGAAGCCGGAGGACGAATTCTCGATACTCAGCTCGACCCTCTCTCTTATAATGAACGGGATACACTAGAAAACCCCAATTTCATTGTTCTGGGGGATGCGGATTTACCTTGGCATGAAATCTTAACGGGTAAAAATTGACTGAAGCAGGGCATCTCGCCCTGCCCTACTAGAAACGCCCTTGCTGATTAAATGAATAGCGACCTAACCCATCAGGGGTCGGTAAATATTTCAACTGTTGTTCCAAGCTTGTGGGAAAATCAACACCCGGTTTAAACCAAGCTTGAGCACTGAAACGATGATCGTCTTGTATCTTGGCCGAGAATTCACTGCTCATCTGCGTATTCTGTTGACTACCGTGTATCTTCAGCACATTTTCCTGGCAGGAAATATCAGCCATAACAGGCCCCAACGCCAATGCTCCCAATGGCGTCCCGATTTCACTTTCCGTCCAAGCCAGTACGCCTTCCCCCTGAACACACCAAGGAGACTGATAGCGGTAATCTCGTAGTGTAAGCTCTATTTGCCCTTGTAAAGTCACGGGGACAGGAAGCGTTAAGTAAGGCTGCACCTGCTTAATGGGTAGAGAAACCACCATATTCTGAACAAATGGGCCAGAAAAATCGTATCCCACCACCCCTTTTCCTTGCACGTTTTGATCGCTTCCTCGCCCAAAACGCACATGAAGCTGCGCTTTCGCCTTTAACAAAGCAGCCCCTTCCCATTGCCACTTTACCTCTCCCCAATTTTTCTGCTGCCAATGAACCTGCTTTGCACTGCCATTCCATACCGTTCCGCTTACCCCTTGTACGGACAGATGCGAGGGAAGAGGAAGATGCGACAAAGCAATCTGAGCAGGTAAATGCACGACCGCACTGACGAGCATCACCAATATAAATAAACTGATATAACCCACGATTGGTTTCATTTCATCCTACCCGTTTGAACTGCAAACGCCTAACTTCAACCACGCCTGAAACTTTTCCCCGTTCAAGATCCATAAACTCAACATCAATCCCTTGCCGCTCTTTCAAATGCGCCAACCACGCAATCAATTGAGAGAAAGGGACCGGTTGAATCCAAACTTGCATTCGATCACCACGCGGTTGAACTCTAACCAGCTCAATCTTAAACTGTCCCGTCGACGAAGCGATAACCTGATTTAAAGGCTGGGTTGAGTAAACGCCCCCCCCTTGCTGACGCAAACTCACGATTTGATCGGCAGTACTCTCTACCCACTGAAGCAGTTGCTTTTCACTATTCATGTGCACTTTAGCTGCCGCACTCTGCTGACTCAGCGGAGCAAAAATCCCCCAGTAAAGCAAACCGAGCAATACTGCCCCCCCTCCAATTAACAAGAGTTGCTGCTCACGCAGACTAATGCCCTGCCACCAGAGTACGAAAGATGTTAGTTTCTGTTTCATTCATCATGCCCTGACACTGGTTTAAGTACAAATGACCCTAATACTCGTTCTGCATTCCGACTTAATTGTCCCTGTTCAACAGAAAAATGGGGGGTCAATGTCACTCTGGCCTGCTCAAAAGTTTGAAAATCTGGGCCACTCACTTCCACTCGAAGCTCTCCACGATTGGCATCGAAACGTAAGCTTTGAATCTCCATACCTTTAACTTGCCCGATACTTGCGGGCAACAGGTTAAGCCAGTTGAGTACCGTTTCCCCTTGCTTTCCACCAGATAGCCTATTTACTTCATCACTCATTTGTCGCTTTAAATAGCTCACCGTAGGGATACGTTGTTTATCCGGGAAGAGGGTTCTGAAAATACGTTCGCTTTCACTACGATAAACTTGTGCGGTAAGACTATCTTGGTGAATTTTTAATCCTTGTGTCGCCATAACAATCATCAGCAAGACAACAGCAGAAATCATGGTTTTTCGCCAGATAAGCCCATACTTGAGCCATGAGGATTTAGGTTTAAAACTTCCGGTCAACACATTGATTTTATGACGGAAAATCTCTTTACACAGCAGCGAGTTCAAGGGATGTTCAAGATTCTCCCCCCAAGCTTGATCTTCAACTAAAGGCACCTTCGGTAAAGGCGTATAAGCGATCAGAGAAAGCGGTTTATCCGTTCCTTTCACCCACTCAGTATGACAAAACCACGTTAACCACTCTTTATCTATGCCAACACCCGCATACTCTCCTTTGCGAATCAGCCAATGCTGCCCCATCTGCAACGCACTCAATCCTTCATGATTAACGGGGATGGAAAAAACATCAGGGACAACACGTTTTACCGAAAAACCGCATTGCTCAAGGCGATCTAATATCGATTGTAGCCAAAGTCGATCCATGACCGCGACAAAAGCGTGATCACCTTGTTTATCCAAGAGAGAAAAATGCAACTCGTCCACATCCTGAGCTAATTCATCCTCCAGTAAATAAGGCAAAATAGATGAAAATTGGCGGCTAGCTCCAGATGGAATCGTCACTTCGGTTAATAGCACATCACTGCTCGCTAATAAAACCACGGTTGAACGCTGTGCCGCCTTCGGGGCCAACTGTTCAAGTTGTTGCCAACTAGCCAGTTCTCCATACTCTAGCACTTCCTGCTGTGAAGAAGACCAGATAAACCACGGAATGGTCACATGTTGTTGACTACTCAGCCGAACGATTAAGCTCTCGCTCACTGACTCCTCCATAGCGACGGCGTATCACCGTTGCATCCTTTTTATTACTACTATAAAACAGGCTACGAATTCGTACTTGTGACGAATCCACCTTTACCTGCGCATCCAATTCAAAATACTGGCTATCCACAGCTAAGTAAGCTCGAGCTTCTTCACGACGAGCCTTTTCGACTGCCGCAATGGGTGACTCGGCTAAAAAACTGTCTACGCTTTCCCACCCATCAAAAGGGCGAGATTCTAATACATCTTTGGCATTTGATTCATTCAAGTACGGGCTAAACATCGCAACCAGTAATTTAGCTTGCTCTGGCGCAAGGGTATTGATATTGAGCCGCCAATCTTGATTGGGGAGCGCACACACATAAGAAGTAAGTTGAGACATCACGTCACCACTCACCTGATAGACTGCTCTCAATTCACTGCTATCCACTAATAACCCATTCGGAGCCAAATAAGCAGGAGCCATAGATTCATATAACGCATCTTCCGCTCCATTGGTTCGATTCACCAGATCATCGGCATCAATAAAATCCCATGTTGCATCGGCTATCGTTTCAGCCTGGTGATTTTCAACGTCTAACTCATCGAGCAAAGATCGCCAAACTCGATAGACATACGGCGGAGCACTATCATTACTCGGTGGAAGCCCAGAAAAAACATTCACATTAAAGCAGGCTTGTTTATCGATGAGATGCCCCGTAACTTGTCCATAATCGAGCGGGTACGTCCGTTGGCTTTGTGCCCAAGGCTGATTCAAGTTAATGGTATCGTTGTCTTTGTAACTCTGTTCAATCGCCACTTTTGCCAATGCTTCAACCCCAATCGAATACCAATAGGCTTGTTGATAACCCACTTGATGATTAGCGCGTTGAAACTGGCTGAACATCCGTTGCGACATGGTTGCCGCAATAGAAACCATAACAGCCAATAGCAATAAAACGATGATGAGTGCCACACCACGCTGGTTATAATGACAACGCATTCGCCTCTCCCAATGCACCGCCCGTTAACAAATAAATACGCTCAATTTTTCCATAATCCTTTAAGGTTAAACCGACTGAAATGGCTTGAGGCAGAGCTTGTTCGGCTTCCCATGTTTCAGACCATTGCCCATTGAGATAAAAGCGGATCGACCACGCTTCAACATCACGTAATAAAGGTGCGATGATGGGCTCTTGACCCGCAGGTGTATCAGGATAGCGCCACCATACCCGTTCTAATCGTTGATCTTTTATCCGATAGCCGACCTTCAACACTTCTCCGCGTGGAAATTGTTGCTGAGGGTTATGCCAACCAAGGCGTGTAAAACGAAGACCTTTGGTATCTGAATCCAGAAGATAATCCTGCCACTGCAACAGTTGGGCAGAGGCCGATTCCCCTTGGCTACGAAAAGCACGCAACGCCATTTGACGAAAATCTGTATCCATAATAACCATTGCGCGCTGTAACTCGCTCAATCGAGCCTCTCGCTGGGCTGAGACTTGATTGCTTTGCTGCACTTGATACAGCACCTGATAAGCAGCCACACTCAGGCTGGCAAAAATAGCCATAGCGACCAAAACTTCAATTAAGGTAAAACCGCCTTGTGCTTTACTTCGCCACATAGCTTCTTACCGTGATAATCGGGGAGGTTTTTGCCTCCGCAGCAACACTGACATCAAAAGCGGCCAAAATAGTATTCGATGTTTTGACCGGTGATACTCGCCAATACCAAGTTCTCCCTGCCAATTCTTCGTGCCCCTCACTCTGGGCAGCCAACTTTGCGTTCAGGTGTACTTTCGCCATCTGGTTATCAGCAACCATGGCAGCAAACGTTTTCTCTTCTAAATAGCTGATGGTATTGATATGTTGAGTCACGGCCCGAATCACACTGATTGCTGCCGTGGAAAAAATAGCGAGGGCAATTAAGACCTCCAATAAAGTAAACCCAAATTTATGCTTTATCATCTGACTCTCCCGGTGCAAGTAAATGAATTTGTCCATTTTCTTCCACCACAACTTGCCAGCCACTCGCCATACTTTGCTGGAGAGGATAAACAGAGAGATGAAACGGCGTTACCTCACCACTCGATAAAATAAAAACTTGGGGAGTTGGCGGCGCTTTTTGTTCTTGGTATTCCGCAAACATTTGTTCATCAAATAAAGATCCGGGAATAAATAGCCTGTCTTTGTCCTGCCAAGCACCACCACCAACCGAAAATTGGAGGCCGAGTCGGTCATCTAACGGTAACTGCGCAGCAAAACCAATTTTGTCTATTGGTTGCCACCCTTTTTGCGTAAATTGCAAAAAGGTAAGACGGTGATTTTTTTCATCTACTCGCAATCCAAAATCTAAACCGCTTAATAACGCTTCTTCATTCAGTAACTGCAAACGTTGAAAAAGACTTTGCGCACTTTTCTCTGCTTCACTATGTTGAGTGGTGGGTAAAGTCGCAATCACAACAACGGCACTGAGTGAGAGCAGCACTAACACCAGCATAATTTCGAGTAACGTAAAACCGCGTTGCCATCTCATTCCACATCACCCAATACCATTGTCATCAAGATCCATCTGTTTGTTCACAACGTTTACTGAAAATCTTGTAGATTCCAGTTACCAATGTCGGCATTTGCTCCCTCACCCCCTTCTTGGCCATCAGCACCTAAGGTAAAGACATCAACACGACCATGCTCACCAGGGCTTAAATATTGGTAATCATTTCCCCATGGATCTTTGGGTAACCGACGAATGTAGCCATCAGCACGGTAATTTCTCGGTTCAGGATTAGAGGGTTTACTCACTAAGGCTTCTAACCCTTGATCCGTCGTTGGGTAGACACTGTTATCCAACCGATACATGTCCAACGCATTTTCTAGCGCCACAATATCGGTAATGGCTTTTTGCTGATCGGCTTTATCTTTATTTCCCAGTAGATTAGGAACAACCACACTGGCAAGAATTCCTAAAATCACCACCACAACCATCACTTCCAGCAGAGTAAAGCCTGATTGTCTATTTGCTCTTTTCTTCATAGTTACTCCCATCTTGCTCTTTTCATCATTCACCGACTAACGGCTCATTAAATTATTCATTTCTAAGATTGGCATTAACGTGGCCATCACAATAAATAAAACTAAGCCCGCCATTAACGCAATCAACACTGGCGTAAAAATACCTAATGCAATATTGATGGTGGACTCAAAACTTGCATCTTGGTTATCGGCCGCCCGTGTAAGCATGCTTTCGAGCTCACCACTTTGCTCACCACTGGCGATCATATGCAACATCATCGGTGGAAACAGCTTGGTTTGAGTCAGTGCTTTACGCAGGCTAGAGCCTTCTCGAACATTATCGACCGCCAGTAATACTTGCTGTTTGACATACTGATTAGTCATCACATCCACCGCAACACGCATTCCCTCAAGAATGGGAATAGCACTTGAGGTACAAATGGATAACGTCCGAGCAAAACGTGAGGTATTCAAGCCTCGTGCTATTTTCCCCACCATGGGGAGATGAAGTAGTTTTTGATGCCAATAGAGACGAATGCTGGGTTTGCTAAGCAACCATTTGATGAAATAGATCAGTACCAATATCAGCAGTAACACAGTCACTCCCCACTGCTGGATAAAATCACTTGCTGAGAGTAAAAATTGCGTCGACGCAGGTAAGGCTTGGCCCATTTGTACAAATTGGCCGATAATCTTCGGCACCACCGCCGCCAGCAAAAAGGCAACAATACCGATGGCAAAGACCACTAAGACAATCGGATACAGCAAGGCTTGCAGCAATTTCGAACGCATCTTTTGGCGATTTTCAGCATAATCAGCCAGCCGCTGTAAAATGGCATCGAGATGCCCAGACTTCTCTCCCGCCGCCACCATAGAGCGAAAGAGATCATCGAAGATATGCGGGTAGTCAGCTAAACTATCAGCCAAGGTATACCCTTCCGTCACTTTGGATCGAACCGCCGCCATCATATTGCGAATTTTAGGTTTCTCAGATTGCTCTGAAACGGCTCTCAAACACTCTTCGAGTGGCATACCTGATTGTACTAAGGTGGAAAGTTGGCGAGTGAGTAAAGCGAGATCTGGCGTGCTGATCCCTCTTGGTTTTACCCAACTGGTTTGTCTATTTTTGGCTGACTTAGCTTGGGTTTCCTGCACTTCAACAGGAATCATTCCTTGCTCTTTTAATCGCTGACGTACCTGGCGAGCATGATCGCCCTCCATAATGCCTTTCTTTTGTTTGCCTTTTGCATCCAGTGCCTTGTACTCAAATGCCGCCATTAGGACTCCTTAGTCACACGCATCACCTCTTCCAAAGAAGTGATGCCTTGGCGAACTTTATCTAAACCATCTTCACGGATACTGGGCGTTTTACTGCGAATGGCTTGTTCAATAGCTTGCTCGCCGGCCTCCCGATGAATTAATGCTTGAACCTCTTCATCCACCAACATGAGCTCATGGATCCCCGTACGCCCGCGGTAGCCTTTAAAATTACATTTTTCACACCCATGAGCACGATACAGCGTCAATGGCTCTTTTTTCCCCAACTTAAACCATTTCTTCTGCTCTTTATCTGCCTCGTAAGGCTGTTTGCAATCGGGACATAACGTACGCACCAAACGCTGAGCAAGAACGCCTAATAATGAAGAGGAAATAAGAAAGGGTTCGATCCCCATATCACGTAGACGAGTTACCGCACCAATCGCGGTGTTGGTATGCAAGGTGGACATCACTAAGTGCCCGGTTAGCGAAGCTTGGACTGCAATTTGAGCGGTTTCGAGATCACGAATCTCGCCGACCATCACCACATCTGGGTCTTGACGGAGAATGGCTCGCAAACCACGAGCAAAAGTCATATCCACTTTGGTGTTCACCTGCGTCTGGCCAATACCATCAATATCAAACTCAATAGGATCCTCAACCGTGAGAATGTTGCGCTCACTACTGTTAAGTTCTTGTAAACCAGCATATAACGTGGTTGATTTCCCTGATCCCGTTGGTCCGGTAACCAGCAAAATACCATGAGGGCGTTCAATTAAATGACGGAAATTTTTCTGGTTTTGTGTCGTCATGCCTAAACTGTGTAACTCTAGCCGTGTGGCATTTTTATCCAGCAAACGCATCACAACACGCTCACCATGGGAAGACGGCATGGTTGAGACACGAACATCGACAGAGCGCCCCCCAATACGTAATGAGATTCGCCCATCTTGTGGTACTCGCTTTTCAGCAATATCGAGCTTAGCCATGACTTTGACACGAGAAACCAACAAGGGAGAGAGTTTACGGCTAGGTGATAACACTTCTCGTAAAACCCCATCGACTCGAAAACGAATCGAGAGTGTTTTTTCAAAGGTTTCAATGTGAATATCCGATGCACCTTCTTTGATCGCTTCCCCTAACATGGCATTGATCAATTTAATGATGGGGGCATCATCTTCAGATTCCAGTAGATCTTCGCTTTGTGGGAGCTCTTCTGCCAAGGAAAAGAAATCGTCACTATCGGCGCCAATATCTTCCATCAACTGACGCGCTTCTGAAGAATCTCGTTGGTAGACTTCGGTCAATTTGGCATCAAACACAGCGTCATTTAACTCGACCAAGGTCAATGGGCTTCTTAACACCCGTTGAACCTCAACTAAGGCCATGAATGCGATAGGTGTAACGTAGTAAAGCGTTGCTTGCTCTTGCGCGCGATCCCATTCCAGCACCAGTTTATGACGATTTGCAAAACTAAAAGGCAATCGACGGGTTGTCAGCGTCTCGGGGACATCGATACTCATTGCTGTATGCCCATTTGATCCAAAAAGGCTTGAATTTCTGGGGCATGACGACGCTCTTCACCAAATTGAGGCAACACAGGAATATGGCTATTATCCATCAACTTCAACCCTTGATCGGCTTTAAACAGTTGCTCGGCACGGATATAGTTATATTTGCGTTGAGTAATACCATCGGCCGTCATACCATCACGAATAATGGTTGGTTTGATAAAGACCATTAAGTTTTTCTTTTCTACTTGAGTACTGGTTGAGCGGAAAAGATACCCTAAAAGGGGAATATCGCCCAGCAGTGGTACTTTGGATTCACTTTCTGCAGTGCGTTCATCAATTAACCCCCCAAGTACCAACATCTGCCCATCTTGTACCATTACCGATGTATTGAGCTGACGCTTGGCAAAGCGTACATCAACTGCGCCATTCGCCCCCAAGACATTCGACACTTCTTGTTCTATCGATAGTTGAACAGAATCCCCTTCATTGATTTGAGGCACCACTTTTAATTTAATACCTACCTCTTTACGTTCTACCGTTTGGAAGGGGTTGTCATTATTTGAGCCTGCAGTGGAACCAGTGAGAACAGGAACTTCTTCACCAACAATAAATGAGGCTTCACCGTTATCCATCACGGTAATACTGGGTGAGGAAAGAATATTGGTGCTAGAGGTGCTTGATACGGCACTAATCAGCGCCGTCCAGTCTCCCATCATAATGCCAACGGCTGCGCCATTAATGCCCGATAGCGCCGATGCAAGTGTAGAGTAGCTTCCTGATGTGGTACTGGTGATAGGACGAGTTTGAATATTGCCATTCGCATCCGTATAAGTATAAGTACTCGTGGTCGTGGTATCTTTCGTTTCCTCTAATCCCACCATCACCTGACCAATCTGAGCACCCGTATTGCCGTATTGAATTACAGTACCATCTTTGAGTGATCCCCATTGAACCCCAAGATTAATGCCATCGCCTTCTGCCATTTCAACGATTAAAGCTTCAATTAATACTTGAGCACGGCGGATATCCAATTGCGCTATCACATCCAATAAAGCACTCATAATGTCTTGAGGTGCAGTAATGACAATCGAATTGGTATCGGCGTGAGCCGCAATCACAACATTTCCGCTGGGTGATGAAGTGCTCCTTTGGCCCGTTTGCTTATCCGATTGCAGATTATCTGAAACGCCTTTCAGTACACTCACTAAATTTTCAGCTTTTGCATATTTTAAATAGACAACGCGGTTGTTGCCTCGTGTCGCCATCTCAACATCAAGCTGGCGAATTAAACGCCTCATGCGCTCTCGAACTTTGGGATCGCCTGAAATTAAAATAGAGTTTGTTCGCTCATCAGCAACAAATTTCGGCTGTAAAAATTCAGGGGTATTTTTAGCGTCACTGGCTTTACTCAGTGCTTCAACAATGCGAACCATCTCTGAGGCAGACGCATTTTTCAGCTCTACAATTTCAATATCTTTATCACCCGCTTGATCAACTCGGCGAATGATATCGGCTAAACGATTCACCACCGCCGCACGTCCCGTGATCAAAATAATATTGGCCGGATCATAGTGAACCACGTTACCTGCCCCAGCGTTATCGATCAATTGACGCAGTAGCGGCGATAATTCACGTACCGAGACATTTTTAACTGTCACCACTTGAGTAATCACATGGTCGCCATTCGCCCGGTCGTCATTCCCTAAAACGGGGATGGCTGAAGTTTTAGCATCTTTAGCCCGAATCACCTTCAAGACGCCGTTATCCATCTCAACCACAGCAAAACCATAAACTTCCAACACATTCAAAAAGAAGCTGTAATATTGTTCACCACTTAATGTGTCATAGCTACGAACATCAATCTTTCCTCGCACTGACGGATCAACGATGATGGTTTTCTCAAGATTTCGACCAACAATATTAATAAATTCTTGAATATCTGTGCCTTTAAAACTGGCACTAAATGCTTCATTTGCGAAAGCGATGGGTGAAGCAAGTAAACTTCCAACTAGCAGCCATGCACTTTTATTAAGCCAATGCTTCACACAACACTCCCTGATTAATTACTGCCACTTGGCTATTAAAATTGAATATAGATATCATGTGATTGTCCATCACGCTCTACCGTAAGGTTAAGTTCTGTCAGATCCGATACCGATTCAAATACCTGAGTCATGACACTAGGATCGGTTAAATCTAATCCATTCAGTTGAATGGCAATATCACCGGCTTGCAACCCAACGGCTTCAAATAATGCAGGGTCTTTCCCTGGGCTTACCCGATAGCCAATGACGCTCTCGTCCTGTTTGACCTGTGATAGAGAAACATATTTAAAGACTTCTTGAGGGCTACGGTTAATTTCATCTCGAATAGCAGTCAGTTTGTCTTCCACCGATGAATTAACCGCCACGGGACGCTCTAGCGTCTGAATCGTAGAGGTTTGATAGTCTCGGCCTTCAAGCATCAAGGTTTCATCTCGCCCTGAATTATCAATAATCACTCGGTCAACAAACACCGCTTTTAATACTGCTCGAGTTCCCTCAATTTCCTCATTCAAGCCATAAGTATTCTGCTGCCCTCGATTAGCGATCACCGCAAGGCTACGTGGTTGATCCGTACTGGCAACCACGCCCACCAATGTTAAGTTAAGACGAGTCGGCGGTGCATCTACTTTTACTACGGTTGTGACCGGAGAAGCAGTTTGTACAGTATAACGACCAAATAGCTCACTATTTTGTAGCGACTGAATATTAAGACGAGAAGGGGATGATACCGGGGGAACGGCTGTCGAGGCCCATAAAGTAAGGCTAGGTTTAGGCTGTAAAATCAACCAGATACTCTGACCAACCAACCAAGCTGATAATACAATTCCGACGATCGTTAATGCCTGACTTA
This sequence comes from Vibrio cincinnatiensis DSM 19608, assembly GCF_900167345.1. Taxonomy (GTDB): domain Bacteria; phylum Pseudomonadota; class Gammaproteobacteria; order Enterobacterales; family Vibrionaceae; genus Vibrio; species Vibrio cincinnatiensis. The sequence continues at coordinate 86,956 of NZ_FUXB01000015.1, forward strand.
ATGGTGACTGCCAACGTAAGAATAAGGACCAACTTCCATTTACGCTCCATCGGTTCAAGTCCATTCGTTTCACCCTGTATCCCTAATGATGTTTCATTAATATAAATGACGCTACGGTATAACTTTTAATTCAAACAGTTAATATACATGAGCACGATAATCGGTGCGACAGATGCCTGAATTTTCTTGTGATAAGTGTGGCAATTCACTTGAAAAAAGACGAAATGGTCACCATTGTGTTGAAAACCCTGCGTCTCTCTCATCTTCGCAAATCGATCATTGACTGCAAGCAAAAAAGAGAACCGAGCGCAGCTAGAACCATTAGAGGTAGTTTTTCAATATGAGTTCCCCTTCCCCAGTGATTCGACTGGATAAATGGCTATGGGCCGCAAGATTTTATAAAACTCGCTCGGTGGCGCGAAATATGGTTGATGGCGGGAAAGTCCACTATAATGGACAACGCAGCAAACCCAGTAAAATCGTTGAAATTGGAGCGACCATTACCCTGCGTCAAGGCAATGAAGAAAAAACCATTATCGTGGAACAACTATCAGAGCAAAGACGAGGAGCCCCTGAAGCTCAAACCCTTTATCGAGAAACCAATGAAAGTATCGCTAAACGTGAACGTCAAGCACTGGTTCGTAAACTTAATGCTCATAACCCGAGCCCTGAACGACGTCCAGATAAGAAACAGCGCCGCGATCTTCTCAAGTTCAAACATCAATAAATTAGCCGGATAACTCCTTATGACAACACAAACCATGGCCAATAACCAATTACACCGCTATCTATTTGAAGATTTGTCAGTGCGTGGTGAACTGGTTCAATTGGATGACGTATTCCAACAGATCATCACCAGCCAAGCCTATCCTAAACCAATACAAACCCTGCTTGGTGAGTTGTTGGTTGCAACAACTCTATTGACTGCAACATTGAAATTTGAAGGTTCCATCACCTTACAACTGCAAGGTGATGGCCCAGTTTCTCTCGTTGTTATCAACGGTGATAACCAACAGAAAGTCCGAGGTGTGGCTCGCTGGCAAGGAGAAATTGAAGAAGAGGCCAACTTCCATCAATTAATGGGGAAAGGGCATTTAGTCATTACCATTGAACCGAAAAAAGGTGAGCGTTACCAAGGGGTCGTGGGATTAGAAGGCGATAGCCTCGCTCAAGTTCTAGAAGGCTATTTTTTACGTTCTGAACAGTTGAACACTCGTTTATGGATTCGAACGGGAGAGCATGCAGGAAAACCTCATGCTGCAGGCATGTTACTGCAAGTGATGCCGGATGGTACGGGCACAGAAAATGATTTCGAACACTTAGAACAACTCACCAACACCGTGAAAGATGAAGAGCTATTTAGTCTAGCCGCCAATGAACTGTTATACCGCCTCTATAACCAAGAAAAGGTTCAGTTGTTCACGCCACAAGCCGTTGAATTCAAATGTGGTTGTTCTCGTGATCGCAGTGCTTCTGCAATTATCGCTATCGATAAAGAGCAAATAAACACCATTTTAGCGGAAGAAGGCGTTGTGGCTTTGCACTGTGACTATTGCGGAACAACCTACTCTTTTGATAGTGCTCAAGTAGCAGAATTGTTTGAAAACCAATCATCCGATCGACCAACGCTCCATTAATTTTCTCAGCTTAACAAGCACGAAAAAACCTCCTTACAGCCAGCGCATCACTGGCTGTTTTTTCACTCTAAAATCCAGAAAAATCAACAATTACCAACACCGTACGCCATACTTATTTTCTTGCTAATATTAATCTTTGGGTCTAGCACAAGGCTTTGTGCACGAGATAGAATAGAGAAGCTAATATCTGTGACGGGTTACATAAAACCTCAAACAAAGCATGGACAATCTTTGAACTAGCTCCCTGTTTTTTACCGACCCCGTTGCTAGCATGGTGAGCAGATAACAATTACAAACATTTATACAAAATCCCTACAAAATTCTTATTAAGGAGCACCTATGACCGTTATGGAACAAAACAAGGCTGCACAATTAGATCTTACCCAATATGGCATTACTGATGCGGTAGACATTATCCGCAACCCCAGTTATGACTTGTTATACGCAGAAGAAACTCGCACAGATTTAGAAGGCTACGAAAAAGGCGTCGTCACTGAACTGGGTGCAGTTGCTGTGGATACTGGTATTTTTACCGGTCGCTCACCAAAAGATAAATTTATTGTTAAAGATGATACCACTCGTGACACCCTATGGTGGACATCTGAACAAGCGAAAAACGACAACAAACCGATCACCCAAGCGGTCTGGAATGAACTAAAGTCACTGGTAGGTAAACAACTATCAAACAAACGTTTATTTGTCGTTGATGGCTACTGTGGCGCTAACGCAGATACTCGCTTATGCGTACGGTTTATTACTGAAGTGGCATGGCAAGCTCACTTTGTAAAAAACATGTTTATTCGTCCATCAGAAGAGGAATTAGCCAACTTTATCCCTGACTTTGTCGTCATGAATGGGGCAAAATGCACCAATGACAAGTGGCAAGAACAAGGGCTGAATTCCGAGAACTTCACTGTCTTTAACCTGACAGAAAAAATGCAACTGATTGGTGGAACTTGGTATGGCGGCGAAATGAAGAAAGGAATGTTCGCAATGATGAACTACTTCCTGCCATTACAAGGGATTGCCTCTATGCACTGTTCAGCCAATATGGGCAAAGACGGCGATGTGGCGATTTTCTTCGGTTTGTCTGGTACAGGGAAAACGACGCTTTCCACCGATCCCAAACGCGCCTTGATTGGTGATGATGAGCATGGCTGGGATGATGACGGTGTCTTTAACTTTGAAGGTGGCTGCTACGCAAAAACCATCAAACTTTCTAAAGAAGCAGAACCCGATATTTATAATGCTATCCGCCGTGATGCACTACTAGAAAACGTCACCGTTCGTGGTGATGGTTCGATTGACTTTGATGACGGTTCGAAAACCGAAAATACACGTGTCTCTTACCCGATTTATCATATCGAAAATATCGTGAAACCCGTGTCTAAAGGCGGACATGCGAACAAAGTGATCTTCCTATCTGCGGACGCTTTTGGCGTATTACCCCCCGTTTCTAAGCTCACGGCAGAGCAGACGAAGTATCACTTCCTATCAGGCTTTACAGCCAAATTGGCAGGGACTGAACGAGGTATTACCGAGCCAACACCAACCTTCTCAGCGTGTTTTGGCGCTGCATTCTTGACCCTGCACCCCACACAGTATGCAGAAGTGTTAGTGAAGCGTATGGAAGCTGTGGGAGCTGAAGCTTATCTGGTCAATACCGGCTGGAATGGTTCAGGTAAACGTATCTCAATCAAAGATACCCGAGGTATCATCGATGCGATTCTCGATGGTTCTATTGAGCAGGCCGAAACGAAACAAATTCCAATCTTTAATTTGGAAATTCCTACCTCTTTACCTGGGGTTGATCCGGCGATTCTTGACCCTCGTGACACGTATGTGGATCCACTACAGTGGGAAAGCAAAGCCAAAGATCTCGCGTCTCGTTTCATCAACAACTTTGAGAAATATACTGACAACGCAGAAGGTAAAGCTCTGGTTGCAGCAGGACCACAATTAGATTAATTGTGATAACTCACCAGCAAAGCCCCTCATTGAGGGGCTTTTTTAGTTGAAGCAAAATGCGATTTGCTCCAAGCTGGTTGCGGATCTGTCTAGGTGAAATAAATATTAGGGAAAAATGAAAAAATTCGTCGCCTTAGGGATAGGATGCTGCACATTACTATTGATGGTTATGTTACTCACGGTGGCTCTATTGCATACTCGATATTTAACGCCAAGCGCTCAGTGGTTAACTGCTCGTCTATGGCCCGAATTCTTTACTTTTAGCCAAGTTGAATACCACTACCCTCTACATTTTCGTTTTTCTAACCCAACCATTATGCTGGATAAAAAGACGCTTCCCCTTCAACAACTCGATATTTGGTTAAACCCTCGATTCATCAAACATGGGAAGTGGCAAGTTGATAGCCTATTAATTGATGGTGGAAATTTTGCTTCTGGATTGCCAGATTATCCCCTTCCAACACAATGGGAAATTGCTCACCTTGCTCTACATAATATTGATTTTGCTCATCATGGTTTGATCGCCCGTGGTGTCAATGTACAAATTCATCGGCCGCTATGGCTCGAAAAAGAACAATGGCTTCCTTATGGTGAAATACAACTCAGTGCAGAACAATTTTATTGGCAAGGCGAGGCCATCAATTCACTGCTCATTGATGCAAACTATCAACCGCAAGACAGCACCCTTTATGGCGCTTCATTTGAATGGAATGGAGCTCAAATTTCAGGGCAAGCAGAGCAATACTCTACGGGTTGGTCACTGATCAACACAACCATCAGCCAGCTCAACGTGACGGAAAAAACCGTTGATTCTCTACATTCTTGGTGGCCAATGATTGAGCCATATCTACAGCATATTAATAGCTTGGATGTCTTACAGAGCCATCTCTCTTTCCATGACATAGTGATGGAAAACATTAGCCTATCTATTGAGAATGTGAACTTGCACTACTCAGTATGGCAGCAAGAAGGGGCTTATCTGTCACTGAACGCCGATAAAATCGAATGGCAACAACTCGCTTGGATAGAACCCGCTCTTCAGCTCACTTTAGCCCAACAGCAAGCGACTATCCATAGCTTTAACTCACAACTACTCCAAGGCTATGTACACTTTGCAGGGCGGTTTTCTCCCACCCACCTCAACGTTGATCAACTCACACTCAGCGGGATTAAGTGGCTTGATGAACCCGTTCCCACTCCGACATGGCCAACCATATTCAATCAGATTCAAGGTATTACCTTCAATCAACTCCGAGCTCATAATCTACAGATCATTCAACTGACGACGCCCCCGGTTTGGCAACTATCGGGACTGAATATTGAAGGGCATCAGTTGGAAGTGATGAAGCAAGGCCACTGGGGGTTATGGAATGGCCAGTTAAACCTCAGTGCCAATAGTGCCAGTGTGGCGGATCTGATTGCGACACAAGGCATCATAGAAATGCAAAGTCAACAAGGAGACTGGCAGTTAAAGCGCGCTTTCTTCCCTTTAGCGCAAGGCTATATCGACCTCGTTGCCGGTTGGAATTTTACTCAACCCAGCGCTCCATGGTACATCGACCTTCACACAGACAGCCTACCATTAAAGCCTCTTAATGCTTGGCTAACACTACCTTTTAAGGTCGAGGGCTTAGCGGATATAGAACTACGACTTCGAGGTTTAACTCGTGATTATGCCATGCTGAGTCACTCTTTAACTGGTGATATGCAGGCAAGCTTACACTCTGGGCTACTCTCTTTTCAGCAACACGATACTCTCACGATTCAGCCCTTTCAGCTTGATGATCTCCGGCTCCAAGCCGACCGAGGTCGAATCACACTCCCTGAATCGACATTACAGGGGCCAGCCTTATCAGCAACACTCTCCGGTACTTTAGATTTACTCACCCCCCAGCAAGGAAAGTTAGAGCTTAACCTAATGCAAAAGTGCCAACATATCTTGTTTGATTTGTGGCGTAATCAGCAACAAAATAAAGTAGATCACCGCTGTTCTATTATCCAATAAGACGAGCCTGCTCAATAATATTGAGATAGTCGGGGATCAACATATAGGTGCCAATAAACTCCACCGCTTCGGTATCTCCACTGTGAATATCCACCTTCACCACAATACGAGCTTTACGCCCAGCCGCTAATCGATCTAAATCCCCGCTCATCCCATCTAGGGACGTTGACGCCACCGGATTATGAACCACAGGATGACGGTAACGAATCCGACTATCAACCAGTACAATGTCACCATGTAGATCTCGCTCCCGCATCAGCAGCCAAGCCATCCCCCAGCCAGTTAAGGTCGCTAATGTGAACGCAGAGCCTGCAAACAGCGTATTATGAGGATTTAAATTAGGGTTAAGCTGAGCACTACACTGAAACTGATATCCAGTGTATTGCTGTACTTTAATACCCATTTTTTCACTAATCGGAATATGAGTCGCCCAGCGCTCCTGTAACTCACTACACCATTCTGGTTTGCGAATCACATTCGCCATCGGATCGAGCGGTTTAACCATTTGTTGATGACGTACCGGCCCACGTTCATCGGTTAGAGCTCCACGTCGTTCAAAGCCATTTTTCGCATAAAATGCGATCGCATCTTCACGAGAATTACAGACGAGCCGTTTTGCCCCATCTTGTCGAGCGAGCGATTCCAGTGCAATTAATAATAATGATCCCATCCCTTTATTACGACGGCTTGATTTCACCGCCATATAACGAATTTGCCCCTCACAATCTGGAGTGATATATAAACGGCCAATCGCCATGGGTCGCCCTCTCCCATCAACGATCATGCGGTGATGACTCATGGAATCATATTCATCTCGTTCTGAACCAATCGGCATCTGCCAAGGTTCACGTAGCATCTGCCAACGAAAATAGTAATACTTATTGAGCTGATTCTCCGTCTTCGGCGTAATAAGTTTGAACATAGATTCCCTTCCAAAAAGTACGAAATTACGTACCTATTAGGCCTGTAACCAAAAAGTAACCGGGCCATCATTAATGAGTGACACTTTCATATCTTGCGCAAAACGTCCACACTCCGTGGGTAATATCGTTGCACATAAATCCGAAAAATAATTATACAGATACTCCGCTTGCTGAGGGGATGCACCTCGAGAAAAACCGGCCCTTGTTCCTTTTTTCGTATCCGCTGGCAAGGTAAATTGAGAAACCACGAGCAGGCTTCCACCGATATCTTTCACGCTTAGATTCATTTTTCCTGCATCATCTTCAAACACTCGATAACGACTCACCCGTTCAACGAGACGTTTAGCTTTCGCTTCAGTGTCGTCTCGCTCAACACCGAGTAAAACTAATAAGCCCCGCTCAATTTGCCCAACAACTTGCCCATCAACCTTCACAGAGGCTTCACTTACTCGTTGAATCAACGCGATCACTGTCGCTCTCTCCTTGCTTTTTTTCTAATTTGATAGAAGAGTCTATCACGTTCAACGTTCGCCTCCACTGTTCACTTTCACCAAGAGCGGCGGTGACTTCAGCTCCAATTAAAACAATTAACCAACATAAATAAACCCAAACAAACAAAATCGGGATCGCCGCTAAGGCACCATAGATCAACTGATAAGAGGGAAATTGAGTAATGTAAAATGCAAAGGCTTTTTTACTTAACTCAAATAAAATGGCCGCAACAAACGCACCGGATAAGGCATGAACAAAACGAACCTTTTTATTGGGGACTAAGACATAAAGCCCAATAAAAGCAAACAAAGAAAGAAGAAAAGGGAGCCTACGTAAGAAAAAATTAAAAGCTCCGCTCAGCGCTTCGCTATCCAGCACTTTTAACGATGTAATATAAGAGGTAACAGCAATGCTAGTGCCAACCAATATTGGGCCTAAAGTTAAGATCATCCAATACATGGAGAAAGAAAAGACAGGTCGCCGTTTATTTCGCACACGCCAAATGTAGTTCAAGTTTTTATCAATGTTAGAGATGAGCATCAATGCAGCAATAAATAAAAAAGCACCACCAACGGCCGTCATTTTTCCTGTATTGGTGACAAACTCAAGTAATGCTTGGCTGACGGCATCTCCAGCAGCGGGTACAAAATGAGTGATCACAAAATCCTGGATCACCTCCCCCACATTATCAAAAATGGTAAATGAGGAAAGAATGGACAATAGCACCGTCAGCATCGGCACAAGCGATAACAGAGTAATATAAGCCAGATACCCTGCATTAATATTGATTCGGTCATGCGCCATTCGATTGAATAAGTAGCGAATAAAGCTCAGGCTACATTTAATAAAAGGCTCTAATTGCAAACGTTCTCCCCCTTTGATTCCTCATCCGTCTAATAATTCTACTGAAAAAATGACAAAAACACCTAATCAAGATAATTTTGCTTTTCTTAAAAAATAAAAAAGCCCTTAACCATTACAGCTAAGGGCGGAATAATCCAGTTTAATGATTATTTATTATCGCGTGCCGCACGTTTACGATCGTTTTCTGTTAGATGTTTCTTACGAATACGAATACTCTTTGGCGTGACTTCAACCAGTTCATCATCATCGATAAACTCTAAAGCTTGCTCAAGAGTATATTTAATCGGCGGAGTTAAGACTTGCGCTTCATCCGTACCAGAAGCTCGAACGTTAGTCAGTTGCTTGCCTTTCAGACAGTTAACCGTTAAATCATTTGAACGGTTATGAATCCCCACGATCTGGCCTTCATACACTTCATCCGCATGCTCGGTAAACAGACGGCCACGCTCTTGCAGATTAAACAGAGCGTAAGTCAGAGCTTTACCCGTAGCATTTGAGATTAAAACACCATTCATACGCTGACCAATATCACCACCTTTATGTGGGCCATAGTGATCAAACGTATGATAAAGCAGACCGGAACCAGACGTCAGAGTCATAAACTCGGTTTGGAAACCAATCAAACCACGTGAAGGCATAACGAAATCAAGACGTACACGACCTTTACCATCTGGAGACATATCTTTCAGTTCACCTTTACGCAAACCGATTTTCTCCATAATGCCACCTTGGTGCTCTTCCATTACATCAATAGTCACGGTTTCAAACGGTTCCATCAGTTGACCATTTTCTTCCTTCAAAATAACTTCAGGACGAGAAACCGCCAGTTCGAAACCTTCACGACGCATATTTTCAATCAAGATAGAAAGATGCAGTTCACCACGGCCAGAAACACGGAATTTATCCGGATCATCAGTTTGTTCTACACGCAGCGCCACGTTGTGTACTAATTCTTTTTCTAGACGCTCAAGAATATTACGTGAAGTAACAAATTTACCTTCTTTACCGGCAAAGGGTGAAGTATTCACTTGGAATGTCATGGTCACAGTCGGTTCATCAACACTCAGTGGTTTCAGCGCTTCAACGGCATTGACATCACAGATGGTATCAGAGATTTTCAACTCACCAAGACCTGTAATCGCAACGATATCACCCGCTGTTGCTTGCTCAGTTTCTGAACGTTGTAGACCTAGATAACCCAGTACCGTTCCAACCTTACCATTACGTTTTTTGCCATCGGCAGAAATAATGCTGACTTGTTGGTTTGCTTTCACCGTACCACGCGTAACACGGCCCACACCAATAACACCAACGTATGAGCTGTAATCAAGCTGAGAAATTTGCATCTGTAGTGGGCCATCAAGATCAACTTGTGGAGGCTCAACATTATCGACGATAGCTTGGAACAGCGGTTCCATGTTTTCGCCCGTGGTACCTTCTTCCAGCGTTGCCCAACCGTTCAGAGCTGATGCATAAACGACTTGGAAATCCAGTTGCTCATCACTGGCTCCTAGGTTATCAAATAAGTCAAATACTTGATCCATAACCCAATCAGGACGAGCACCCGGGCGGTCGATTTTGTTAATAACTACAATCGGTTTCAGACCGTGAGCAAAGGCTTTTTGCGTCACGAAACGCGTTTGTGGCATTGGGCCATCAACCGCGTCAACAATTAAGCACACACAGTCCACCATAGACATGATACGCTCAACCTCACCACCGAAATCAGCGTGTCCTGGGGTATCTACGATGTTAATGCGGTAGTCATTCCAGTTAATGGCAGTATTTTTCGCCAAGATGGTGATGCCACGCTCTTTTTCTATATCGTTCGAGTCCATGACTCGCTCTTCGAGATCACCGCGAGACTCTAATGTACCCGACTGCTGGAGTAGTTTATCCACCAAGGTCGTTTTACCGTGGTCAACGTGCGCGATGATCGCAATATTTCTTAGTTTTTCAATCTGTGGAGTAGCCATGGAGTTTTGCTTCACTTATTACACAAAGAGCCCATTTTTGCGGGAGTGCAAAAACGTAGCCTAAATTTTAGTTAAAAAAATGGTCAATAATGTACCAGATTTTGAAGAAAAACCTAGAAAAATGTGATCTATCCCGCCCAATTTCCTCTTAATTACAGACTAGTCGGTGATTTCATTGAATACAAACCTTAATCACAAATAGAAAATGCAGATTGACAAGATCCAAAATAGTCGGCTGAATGAAGCCTCTTTGCGAGAAGCTGGTGCATACAAAAGGCGCAAAAGCACCAGATTGGTGCACTGAGTGATCATTTTGGTGCAATCGAAAGCACCAAAATAAAACAAGGCAATGTAATTCATTGAATTTATGGACATTAATAAGTTGGCACGATTATCGCTGTAAAGAAATAGCATCGATTAAGTCACAGTAAAGCCATTAATCTATGCTGGTTTCATTTTGATTCGAGCCCAAACCGCTTTATTAACACTGGAGGTTATCCAAGATGTCAGTAGAAAACGTACTATCGCTGATCCAAGAAAACGAAGTTAAGTTTGTTGACCTACGCTTCACAGACACAAAAGGTAAAGAGCAGCATATCTCCATTCCTGCTCACCAAATCGATGCCGACTTCTTCGAAGAAGGAAAAATGTTCGATGGTTCATCCGTTGCTGGCTGGAAAGGTATCAATGAATCAGACATGGTAATGATGCCTGACGCGTCATCTGCTGTGCTTGACCCATTCACAGAAGACGCAACTCTCAACATCCGCTGTGACATTCTAGAGCCAGCAACGATGCAAGGTTATGATCGTGACCCACGTTCTATCGCAAAACGTGCTGAAGATTACATGCGTTCTACCGGTATTGCGGATACCGTTCTTGTTGGGCCAGAACCTGAATTCTTCCTATTTGATGATGTAAAATTTTCAACAGATATGTCGGGCTCTTTCTTCAAAATTGATGATGTCGAAGCTGCTTGGAACACAGGTTCCGACTATGAAGAAGGCAACAAAGGTCACCGTCCTGGCGTAAAAGGGGGTTATTTCCCAGTCGCACCCGTTGACTCTTCTCAGGATATCCGTTCAGCCATGTGTTTGATCATGGAAGAAATGGGACTAGTTGTTGAAGCACATCACCACGAGGTCGCTACAGCAGGCCAGAATGAAATCGCAACACGTTTCAATACATTGACAGCCAAAGCAGACGAAATTCAGATCTACAAATATGTCGTTCATAACGTTGCTCATGCATTTGGCAAGACAGCAACCTTCATGCCTAAACCACTGGTTGGCGATAACGGTAGTGGTATGCACGTCCACCAATCTCTTGCAAAAGATGGTGTCAACTTATTTGCAGGCGACAAATACGGCGGTTTGTCTGAAACAGCACTTTACTATATCGGTGGTGTGATCAAACACGCTCGCGCACTGAATGCTTTCACCAACCCATCTACAAACTCTTATAAGCGCTTAGTTCCTGGATTTGAAGCTCCAGTAATGCTTGCCTACTCGGCTCGTAACCGTAGCGCCTCTATCCGTATTCCTATCGTACCCAGTGCTAAAGCTCGTCGTGTTGAAGTCCGCTTCCCCGATCCAGCCGCAAACCCATACCTAGCTTTCGCCGCTCTACTAATGGCTGGCCTTGATGGAATCAAGAATAAGATTCACCCTGGAGATGCGATGGATAAAGATCTATACGACCTTCCAGCAGAAGAAGCGGCAGAAATCCCAACCGTTTCTGAGTCTCTACAACAAGCTCTGCAGAACCTGAATGAAGATCGTGAGTTCCTCACCGCTGGTGGTGTTTTCTCTGATGATTTCATCGATTCTTACATTAAGTTGAAGTCAAAAGACGTTGAACGTGTCAATATGGCCGTTCATCCGTTAGAGTTTGAACTGTATTACTCGGTATAAGTCTCACTTCGTGTAAAACACCCACTTTTTGCACAATAATTTTAGGCTCGCCTCGCAGGCGGGCCTTTTCTCTATTGGTGTTTAGCTCCTCTTCAATTTAACATGATGATTACATATTAGGACTCTCTCCCGTCTTATTTCTCCCCTGACTTAACGTGCTCATATTGAGGTGAGTTATGAAATGGTTTCCCATAATCTCGATGTTGCTGACTTCCCTGTATAACTGTAATCTTTATGCTAGTAATGCGTATATCTGGGAAGATGAAAATGGTGTTATCCACTTTAGTGATTTTCCACAAAGCCCAGTCGCTCAATCAGTCTCCCTCCCTGATCATAATGCTTCAGCACCAGCCCCCAAATTTGAAGAACCAGAACCTATCGATCCCCCATCAACACAACTTGCAACCAAGAATAATAAGGCCCCTTTGCCCGATTTAAACATCGATATTATCCATCCAACTCAGGAACAAACCATTCGAAGTAACAAAGGGGAAATTCATATAGTGAGTCGATTGAATCGAAACTTACAGGTCAGTGAGCACTTACAGTTATTCGTCAATGGTAAACCTTATGGCGCTCCAACCACTCTTCCAGAATGGGAACTCAAAAATATTGATAGAGGCACGCATCTCTTTATGATTCAAGCGGTAGTAAACGGCAAGGTTATTGCATTATCAAAACCAGTAACGGTACATTTACATCGAGCCTCAGTAAATTAGCAAGTTAAGCGAGAAAATCCTCGCTAATTGGCAATCACACTTTGTCTTTATGCCCCGTTGCGCCATACTGGTTTAAGGTTATGCACCAAATAGGTGCAATCATAAATAAGAGCAAGGTGCCTTGTGACTGCTGAATTAAGTGCCACGATATTAAACAATATTGTAACCGCCACTTTAATGCTGGATGAAACATTATGCGTGCGTTACGCCAACCCCGCGGCTGAACAACTTTTTGCTCAAAGTGCGAAACGCATTATTGATCAACCCTTATCCAAACTTGTTCAGCATGCCTCGATGGATTTAGCACTCTTATCTCAGCCATTACAAAGCGGGCAGAGCATTACCGACAGTGATGTCACTTTTGTCGTCGATGGTAAGCCATTAATGTTAGAAGTGACGGTCAGCCCATTATCATGGAAGAAAGAGTTAATGCTGTTGGTTGAAATGCGAAAAGTTGGCCAGCAGCGCCGCCTTACCCAAGAGCTCAACCAGCACGCACAACAACAAGCTGCGAAGCTATTGGTACGAAGCCTTGCCCATGAAATAAAAAATCCTCTGGGTGGCTTACGCGGTGCCGCTCAACTACTTGAACGGACGCTACCAGACCAAAGTTTGACAGAATATACTCAAATCATTATCGAACAAGCTGATCGATTGAGAACACTCGTCGACCGCCTACTTGGTCCGCAAAAACCAGGTAAGAAGAAACGAGAAAACTTGCACGTCATCTTAGAAAAAGTTCGCCAACTCGTAGAGCTTGACACCAAGAACACGTTATTTATTGAACGGGATTATGACCCAAGCCTACCTGAGTTAATGATCGATACCGATCAAATAGAACAAGCGCTACTCAATATCGTCAGTAATGCTGCACAAATTTTATCTCAGCAGCCTCAGGGGCAAATCACACTACGCACCAGAACAGTGCACCAAGCTAACATTCATGGTCATCGCCATAAATTAGTCGCCAGAATTGAAATTATTGATAATGGACCCGGTATTCCAGTCGAGCTACAAGATACGCTCTTTTATCCTATGGTGAGTGGTCGAGAAGGTGGTACTGGGCTTGGGTTGTCCATTTCACAAAACCTAATAGACCAACACAATGGAAAAATTGAGGTAGAAAGCTGGCCTGGAAGAACAACATTCACCATTTATTTGCCAATTTGATCACCGCTAAAAGAATCGGCTGCAGTTAGGAGAGGAAAGAATGAGTAAAGGATATGTCTGGGTTGTCGATGATGACAGCTCCATACGTTGGGTGATGGAAAAGACCTTATCATCAGCCAACATAAAATGTGAAACCTTTACCGATGCTGAAAGCGTTCTCATGGCGTTAGAACGAGAAACTCCCGATGTGTTAATTTCTGATATTCGCATGCCCGGTATTGATGGTATTGAGCTACTCAATCAAGTCCATTCACGTACACCTGAGCTTCCCGTCATCATCATGACCGCTCATTCAGACCTTGATGCAGCCGTCAATGCCTATCAAAAAGGGGCTTTTGAGTACTTAGCCAAACCGTTTGATGTGGATGAAGCCGTCGCTTTAGCTGAACGGGCCATTGCCCATGGACAAGAACAACGTAAAGAACAATCAAAACAGCAGCTACCTCCCTATAACTCACCAGAAATCATAGGGGAAGCACCAGCAATGCAAGAGGTTTTCCGAGCCATTGGCCGTCTGTCTCGCTCCTCCATTTCGGTATTAATTAATGGTGAATCGGGAACAGGGAAAGAACTGGTTGCCCATGCTTTACATCGGCATAGCCCAAGAGCTCAAAAACCTTTCATTGCGTTAAATATGGCAGCAATTCCCAAAGACTTAATTGAGTCTGAACTGTTTGGTCACGAGAAAGGAGCATTTACGGGAGCGAATAGTGTTCGACAAGGTCGATTTGAGCAAGCAAACGGTGGCACACTTTTCTTAGATGAAATCGGTGATATGCCGCTTGATATACAAACCCGCTTACTTCGTGTTTTAGCTGATGGTCAATTCTATCGTGTGGGTGGTCATTCAGCGATAAAAGTCGATGTCCGTATTGTCGCCGCCACACACCAACATCTTGAGAAACTCGTTCATCAAGGTAAGTTTCGTGAAGATCTCTTTCATCGCCTCAATGTTATTCGCATTCAAATTCCGGCACTTCGAGAACGTCGTCAAGACATTGAAAAATTGACGAAACACTTCCTCGCACTCGCAGCAAAAGAGCTTGGGGTTGAGATGAAAACCTTACACCCAAAAAGTATTGAGATACTGAACCGTTTAGAATGGCCGGGAAATGTCAGACAACTAGAAAATATGTGCCGCTGGCTAACGGTCATGGCAAGTGGCACAGAAGTGTTACCGAGTGATTTTCCTCCTGAACTGTTAAATGAAAGAAAACCGTTTGAGACGGAGAATGTCGTTAGCTGGAAAAAACAGTTAGAAAGTTGGGCAAAAACAGCACTAGAAGCAGGTGAAACGGAGCTCCTTACTCATGCTCAGCCCGAATTTGAACGTATTTTGTTAGAAGCCGCTTTAAATCATACCAATGGTCATAAACAAGATGCGGCAAAAGTTTTAGGTTGGGGACGTAATACACTAACTCGTAAACTCAAAGAACTTTATTGATGTAATATTCATCAACATAATCCGTAATGAGTAAAAAGAGAGCGGTCAAATAGTGCCATTTATCGATAACTCATACTGACAGGGCGAATTTTGATTTTTATACTTAATACCGATTTCGACTTGGAAGAAGATAATGATAACGAAAAATATCCCATTGACTGATCTACATCGCCATCTAGATGGAAACATCCGGACCCAAACTATTCTCGAGTTAGGTAAAGAATTCAATATAGCCCTGCCAGCTGATAATATCGAGGCATTAACACCTTACGTGCAAATAGTAGAAGCCGAACCCTCATTGGTTGCCTTTCTTGCTAAACTCGATTGGGGAGTCGCTGTATTAGGCGATCTTAATGCCTGTCGACGTGTTGCCTATGAAAATGTAGAAGATTTAGTTAACGCTCAAATCGATTATGCAGAATTACGCTTCTCTCCCTACTATATGGCGATGAAACATCAACTACCTCTTCATGGTGTCGTTGAAGCCGTTATTGATGGCGTTAAAGCTGGTATCCGCGATTTTGGTGTTTCAGTGAATTTGATCGGCATTATGAGCCGAACATTTGGCTTCCAAGCTTGTCAACACGAACTCGATGCTATCCTTAGCCAAAAGGAACACTTTGTCGCTGTAGACCTTGCTGGTGATGAGTTAGGACAACCAGGCGATCGCTTTATCGAACATTTTACACAAGTCCGAAATGCCAATTTACACGTCACCGTTCATGCTGGAGAAGCGGCAGGTCCAGAAAGTATGTGGCAAGCAATACAAGAGCTAGGAGCAACCCGTATAGGGCATGGAGTAAAAGCCATCCACGACCCAAAACTAATGGATTATTTAGCGAAGCATCGTATTGGTATTGAGTCATGCCTAACCTCCAACATTCAAACCAGTACGGTAGAAAGCTTGGTACAGCATCCTCTCAAGCGTTTTTTAGAGCATGGTGTAGTGGCCTGCCTCAATACCGACGATCCTGCGGTAGAGGGCATTGAGCTTCCTTACGAGTATGAAGTCGCCGCACCTCAAGCAGGGTTGAGCCAAGAGCAGATCCATCAGGCGCAGATCAATGGTCTGGAACTGGCCTTCCTATCTGATGCAGACAAACAGGCCTTAAAAGCCAAAGTCGCTCAGTACGTATAGTTTAAAGAACCGCTCATTTTCAGAGCCGATGCCTAGCATCGGCTTTTTTATTACCGGTCACCCTATAGCCACTTCGTCGCCAATCGCAAAACTTCATAATCGCCGTCTAAAATGACCTCTACCCCTCAAATAACAAAGCAAAAAAGCACAGAAAAGCCAAGAGAATAAGAGAAAGAGCTAGAATGAACGTCGTACGTAGAATAGATAAATAAGATAGTTCTGAGATGAATAATGATCCAGTGGAGAATTTTTCCCTCAGACAGCAAAAAATCCCTAGTATCGCTACTAGGGATTCATGTCAGTGGCGGAGCGGACGGGACTCGAACCCG
>NZ_FUXB01000035.1 GCF_900167345.1 Vibrio cincinnatiensis DSM 19608
CATAACGCCGCATTAAGGGGCAAGCAACGCGAACAACTGCGCTCAAACTAGCCAGCCTTAACCTCAAATGCTCATCCAAACCAAAACTGCCACGCGTTGATTGTCCCTCTTGAATGCTTTGTTATGTAACTTTACTAATCATTTCAAAGCATTACAAAGAACAACATTGCCAAATATCGTTTAACTTACATGAAAAGTTAGCAGTAACCCAGTAGAATTTGCGTGGCAACGAAGAAACTGCGAGCCCTAGTTCAAAGAAAAAATGACTGCCACCAAACTTATCGCAAACTCACTTTACCATTGAGAAAAGACTGAAAACTCGAAGAACAAAAAGACGAAAACCAAATCAACATGAATAAAACTGACTTTAAAACCGCATGAATAACCAATTAAAACAATCAGTTGAAAGTATCGAATATACAAAGTAGAAACTAAATTCAAAGTAAAGAAACCATAAAAACACTTTAACTTTCAATATATTGTGGTCTTTTCTCTACGGTTACATAACGCCCAATTAAGGGGTGAACAACGCCTCCACCCAACCTAACGCATTGTGCCATAAACACTAAATTTGAGGTAGAAGAAAAAATGCCAAGCGTTGTGAATCCCTCTTAAATTGCTTGTTATGACGCTTCTAACAGATGGTCAATTTCATTGTATTCTTTTGCAGGCTTTTGACGAGTAATGTCTGTTCCATTTGCCAGTTTAGTTACCCAATTTTCGACGACTTCATATTCTTTATAAGCACATGAATGAAACGTATCATTAGCTATAGCGAGTTGTATTTCTTGATGTTTAGCGATAGGCCAAAAATCACGCCACACATTTAAGGGCAAGTAACCAAGATGTTGCTCAATCAGTTCCTTATCATATAGCCCCGCATCTACACCAATTGCCAAATTCTTGAGATACATGAGCCATTCTCTAGCGAGGATACTTTCACCAAGCTTAAGCTTGGCAATTACAGGTGCCAGATGCTCATGTGTAAGAGGTTTGTCCCAAAGCTCGCTCTTGCAAATAATGGAGTTCATCCTATTACGTAAAACCCCAAGCTCTTTACTTTGTTGAGGTTTATTATTGATAGCATCCATCGTTCTTTTTATAGTTTCATGCTTACGCGACTGCTTTATATTTGCAGTAGCAATTACTGTGGCACATAGGGCAGAAACACTAATAGCTATTGCACCAATAAATTTCTCCCACTCTAACAAATCGCTAAACAACAACCCTAGCGCAAAGCCAAGTAGAACAAACAGCAATAAAATTAAAACTCTCGATATCATAAATTTCCTCGTGCGTCATAACGCCTGGTTAAGGGGTGAGCAACACAACTACCAACTCACCGCACAATACCGTAACCACTGAAATCAACGCAAAACAAAAATGCCACGCGTTGCGAATCCCTCTTTAACCGTTTGTTATGTGCGTGGTTGAGAGTGCGATTTGACGTACTTTTTCACCTTTTTCATCGCCATTTGACGCTTTAACGGTGAAAGATAATCAATGAATAAATTACCAGAAAGATGGTCAATTTCATGCTGCATAACGATAGCCAGAAAATCATCACTTTCGATCGTGATTTTCTGACCTGTTCGATCTAACGCCGATACCACAACTGATGTATAACGTTCCACCTCAGCATAATAATCTGGAACTGAAAGACACCCCTCTTGACCTAAAGCTTTATTGCTACCACTCACTACTTCAGGATTAATCAATATCAATGGCTGATCTCGATTATCTGAAAGATCAATAATAACAACCGCTTCTTTACGACCCACTTGAACTGAAGCTAGACCTATACCATTATCAGTTGAATATAGGGTTTCCAACATATCATCGATTAATTTCTGAACCGATTCAATATCCTGCACTTTCTCTGCTGTAATCTTAAGCCTTGGATCTGGTGCTGTAAGAATTTCTAAAACTGCCATATTCACCTTTATATTTTAAGCACATAACGCCGCGTTAAGGGGTGAGCAACGCAGCCACAAACTCATCGCATTGCACTAAAAACTAATAAAATCAACGCATAACGAAAATGCTACACGTTGCGAATCCCTCTTGAACGCTTTGTTATGTGTTGGCTTAAATCATACCAACGTAATTTTTTTGTCCTTTGATCCTTTCGCACCACGATTGGATATTGGGATAATGAGATAAATTAAAACCACCTTCGTCAGCAACATGTGTATAAGCGTACAGAGCAATATCAGCGATCGTTAATTGGCAACCAACAAGATAATCTGTTTCAGCCAATCGACTGTCCATTATTGATAAAGCTTTATTACCACCAGGTTGTAAAGAATAATACTCTTCCAACCTGGAATCTGGCATACCTTGATATTTTTGGATAAAACGTGCCACAGCGATAAATGGCTCATGGCTGTATTGTTCAAAGAACAACCACTCGTACATTTTAGCCTTTTCATATTTATCACTAGGGATCAACGCCGTCCCATCCGCAAAATAACCAAGAATTGCGTTCGATTCTGACAAACAGCGGCCATCATCCAAAACAACAACCGGTATTTTACCGTTTGGGTTAATTGATAAAAACTCAGCCGTTTTTGTATCACCTTTTAAAATATTAACGTCACACCACTCATGCTCAATGCCCAAAAAAGAAAGCAAAAGCTTAACCTTGTAACAGTTACCAGATTGGATATCTCCATAAACCTTCACTACAAATCTCCTTTTGTATGCTCAAAAACACATAACGCCGCGTTAAGGGGTGAGCAACGCAACTACCAACTCACCGCATTGCACTAAAAACCAATAAAATCAATGCATAATGAAAATGCTACGCGTTGCGAATCCCTCTTTAACGCCTTGTTATGTTTAGAGAACTGAATTTTGTTCTTTTGCGTATTGTGCGTAGAGAATGTCGGCAAAATCTGTTTCGTTGATAATGCCGATAACAAGATCTCGAACTGCATCCGCAAGTAAATCGTTTTCCTGCGTAAGCTCAAAATCGTTAAGTGATAAATATTCAAGTGCCACAGCCAAACCTGTGCGTTTGTTGGCATCTGGTAGCGCATGTGAAACCGCTATACAAGCAGTGTATTTAGCTGCGATTTCGAAAACATCATCCAGTCCTTCATAAACGATCGCATTATCGATTCGACCTAGCGCCCCTTGAAGCTTAGGAATATCAACTGCCCCTTTCATTCCTGGTTCTGTTTTTAGGATGAAAGCATTAATTTCGATCACTCGTTCAAAAGGAAAACAGATGATATCCATTACATATCAGCCAATTTAGTGAATGTCTTCTGATGGGTACGCAAAGCAAGTTTTGTTTCAGACTTCACAATTTGACGACCAGCATCACCAGTCAAATCAAGCTTTTTGCTAGCCTTAATTTTCGGTCTTTCAACAGCATCAACGCCGTAAGCTTCAACTTTTCGATTCATATCACACCTACTATCAATAAAGGTTTGACCGATTATAGCCCCAAAACGTGATAAAAAACATAACGCCCGCTTAAGGGGCAGCCAACGCTACTACTAACTTTCCGCATGACACCGTAACCACAAAAACCAACGCATAGTAAAAATGCCGCGCGTTGGCTGTCCCTCTTAAAGCGTTTGTTATGTGTTTTTCCCATATTTTATTGAATTTTCTGCACAATGTGCTTTAACCTCATTTAGCCATGTATCGTACCAGTACCATGATTTGGAAACCTGAACTCCAAAATTCTTTGCTTTATCTTTTGCATTCTTAGACTTCCACAAATCTACATGATGGTGAATCTTGAATTTCTTATACCCCATATCGTTAACAACTTTAACTATTTCATTAGGTAGGTACTTCTGTTTTTCTTTCTCTTTGATGAGAACATACTCTTTATTTAGTTTTTCTGCTTCAGGTGAATTTGCTGGAATAAACTCGATAACTTTATCTGCTTGACCTTTGTGATTAACTGATTTGGGGACATATAAAACCCTATATGAATACCTGAGGTCATTATATTCATTTTGAGGTAAATCGGTGTCAAAAGCATTTATGTAAGCAGATATATGCTCAGGAAGATCCGTGAATTTTCTCAGTTGATTAACGTGTTCTTCTTTAATTGATGAGAACTGTAAGGAGAATGAAAGATGCTTATCGATACCTAGTTTATCTTCGAATAGTGATTTCACATATTCGTTGTAATTTAAGCAACACGCTTGGAATCTAGCACTTAAATAATCGTCTATTCGAGTCGTCATTTGATGTTCTATCTCATGACGAAGACCAATTAGAAATTTTAAATTTGACTTTGCAACTTTATCAATTGGGCATAACTTATCATCCAAACATCGTTCCAACTCCCAATACTTAAATGCTCCCTTTTTTGTTTTATGATACATCTTTTTTTGTCCACGTTTATCATAATATCGATATTCAATATTCTTCGAACGGTAATATGCATGAAGTAAATAAGTCCAAGCGATGTTTGATAGAACAATAAAACTCTCAGATTTAAATTGCACATTTGGATTGTTGAATATTTGTACCGCGGCAAGCATTGATTCTCTAGATTTTGTCAGGAGCTCTACCTTGATCGATCCAACTTTTCTATTTCTCTTTTCCATTTAACCTCCTTGAGTAGCTCACACACAGACACTAGTGTACCCCACGAAAAGTGGACACAACATAACTACACACTTTCGAACTCGACGGGACTCACGTAGCCCAACGCTGAGTGCTTCCTATTTC
>NZ_FUXB01000014.1 GCF_900167345.1 Vibrio cincinnatiensis DSM 19608
ATGCTGAGCTGGAATAAGAGCCACTGTATATCCTAGCTCTTGAAATATTCTGCCCCAATGATGAGAAGTTGCACATGACTCCATTGCTAGAGCAGTTTGCTCTGGTAGTTGGCGGACAGTATCGAGAAGCTTATCTCGCTTTACCTTTCTGTTTGATAAAATTTGTCCATTTGTACCCAGAACACACACTTGGAAGAGATTTTTCGCTATATCAATACCGACAACTTTAATAGACATACTTGTTACTCCTGCTCTTAATGGTTGTACTATTAGTTTGGCACAACGACGCTAGAAGGGAGGTGCGTCCATCACATCAAAGCCTTTTAAATAAAATCCTTCCGGGTAGGCGGAATCAACAGGGTGATCAGCCGCTTGTTCAAAACGTTCGATAAATTTGACCTCCCGTTGTGCATCCAGCGCTGCATCGGCAATAATTTTCTGAAATAGAACTTGGTCCATCAAACCCGAACAAGAGTAGGTGAGTAACGTTCCGCCGGGTTTGAGTATCTGCATTGCCAGCATATTAATGTCTTTATATCCACGGCAAGCACCAGAAAGCTGAGCTTTAGAATCAGCAAATTTAGGGGGATCCATAATGACCACATCAAATTGTGTGCCTTGATCTCGATATTCCCGTAGCAGTTTGAAGACATCTGCGTTTAAAAAAACGGCCCGTTTTTTACTGATATCAAATTCATTGATTGTTGCATTTAGCTTAGCGGTATCAAGGGCTGGTTGTGATACGTCAGCATTGATCACCCGCTTCGCTCCACCTTTCAAAGCATATAGCCCAAAGCCACCTGTGTAAGAGAAACAGTTAAGTACCTCTTTATCTTTCACATATTTCATAGATTGATAGCGGCTGTCGCGTTGATCAAGGTAGAAACCAGTTTTGTGCCCACCTACGATGTCCACACTGATTTTGACTCCATTTTCTTCGATAACCACAGACTCAGGCGGCATTTCTCCATGGAGTATTCCCACTCGTTCTTCTAATCCCTCTTTCTTTCGTACGGCGACATCGGAACGCTCGTAAATCGAGCAGTCAGGAAAGCAGTGTTTGAGCGCTGCTATAAGGTTATCTTTGTGGTATTCCGCACCTGCACTGAGTAACTGGCAAACCAGATACTGTTGATATTTGTCGATGGTGATCCCAGGTAAACCATCTGATTCTGCAGCAATTAACCGATATCCAGTGACGCCGTCACGTAAGATGAACTCCTCTCGTAACTGCTGGGCTTTCTCAATACGGTTAATGAAGAAATGAGTGTCGATTGTTTGATTGTCAAAGCTCCATACTCGAGCTCGAATCTGTGAATGAGGAGAGTAGGCCGCTTTTGCTAACCATTGGCCACTATGGCTATAAACATCAACGGTTTCTCCTAACTGTGGAGCGCCTTCTACTTTGCTGATACCACGGGAAAAAATCCAAGGATGACGGCGGCGTAGAGATTTGTCACGGTCTTTGACCAAATAGATTGCAGGAGTCATAGGGCTACATACATGTTTCAGAAAAAAGGGCGCGTATTGTCATGTAACTGATGATGAAATGCAAACAAGGATCATCACTGCTATATATTATTATAAACCATGGTTACGATACTAAGCGTATCCATTAAGGAGAACACCATGACAGTACAGTGTGACAAATTTATCGTCTCAGGGATGGTTCAAGGGGTTGGGTTTCGTTACCACACGGCACATCAAGCGCTCAAGTTAGGGCTAACGGGGTATGCGAAGAATTTAAATAGTGGTGATGTTGAAGTGGTGGCTTGTGGTGACCAGACTAAGATCAAGGCATTTTTCGAATGGCTACAGAAAGGCCCTAAAAGCGCTCAAGTGGATCAGGTTGAGCGCAGTATAATTATGCTTGAAGCGTATTATCAGGGGTTTCAAATTCTTTAGCGGTGTAGCTATGCTGACTTACAAGCATTTCGCAGGCTTGGGTAACCCTGCGAGTTTAGTCGCTTGTTTCGCTGGGCCTTTGGGGAAGAGTTTAAAGAGATACTTGCTGTTTCCTTTTTCAGGGCCGTGTGCTTTTTCCATCGCTTTGACTAACATTCGGATAGCGGGTGAGGTGTTGAACTCCAAATAAAATTGGCGAACAAAATGTACAACTTCTAAGTGAGCATCACTCAGAACAATGCCTTCTTCTTTAGCAAGTGGTTCAATCATACCTTCTTCCCATATGGTGTGATCGAGTAAATAGCCTTGTGAATCTGTTTCGACGGTTTTACCGTTATATTCAAACATAGTGAGTTGCCTAAACCGAAAGAGGGCATAGAGTAATGGAGAGAAAGAAGAAGCTCAAGGAAAAATAAAAGCCCGAAAAGGGCTTTCGGGCTTAGTAAGAATGAAGTAAATGGCGAGGAATTAATTAGTCGCGCATAATACCAAGAATGCTCAGTAAGCTGATAAACAGGTTGTAAATTGAGACATACAGAGTCACTGTGGCAGAAATATAGTTTGTTTCTCCGCCACGTACAATTTGTTGTGTTGTAAGCAAGATAGCGCCTGTTGAAAACAATACAAACATTCCGCTCATCGCCAAATAGAGCATAGGCATTTGTAGGAAAATATTGGCAACCATACCCACCAATAACACAACAAAGCCCGCCATCAACATGCCACCTAAGAAAGAGAGGTCACGTTTTGTTGTTAGAGCATAAGCAGAAGCGCCCATAAAGGCGAGTGCCGTTCCTCCTAGCGCGGTGAGAACGATATCGCCCATTCCTGCGCCAATATACATGTTGAGAATGGGGCCTACGGTGTAACCTAAAAATCCAGTAAACAAGAAGGTAAAGACGAGGCCTAAACCGTTGTTACGGTTTTTCTCTGTCAAAAACAGTAGGCCATAAAACCCGACTAACATGATCAGTAAACCCGGTCTTGGCAGGTTCATTGCCATAGAAATTCCTGCCACGACGGCTGACCATAGTAAAGTCATAGAAAGCAGCGCATAGGTGTTTCTGAGCACTTTGTTGGTTTGTAGAGCACTGTCATAAGACGAGGTGCGCGAATACATAGGACTATTCATACTCTTCCTCATAGAAGGTGGTGATATTTATATAGACAGTTATGGGGGAAAAAGTTTCCAATTTCAATCCCATACCTGCCTTTTCCTTTCTCAGAATCATAATCCAATTAAAAGGGTTATGTGTGAACAAGTTGTAACGCAATATTACCAGCTTTCTCTGTAGAACACCTAGTGATGAAGAATTTGTGCTAAAAAGTTTTGTGTTCGCTCTGACTGAGGATGATGAAAGAAATTATGAGGCGTATTTTCTTCAATAATTTCTCCTCCATCCATAAAGATAACGCGATCCGCCACTTCTTTAGCAAAGCCCATCTCGTGGGTAACACAAAGCATGGTCATACCTTCTTGGGCTAGTTCAGTCATTACATCTAGGACTTCACGCACCATTTCTGGGTCAAGGGCGGAGGTGGGTTCATCAAACAACATTATCTGAGGGTTCATACATAATGAACGAGCGATAGCGACGCGTTGTTGTTGCCCTCCGGATAGCTGACCGGGATATTTATCCGCTTGATCTGGAATTTTTACCCGCTGCAAATATTTCATGGCTTCCGCTTCTGCTTCCTCTTTCGGTATCTTTTTGACCCAAATAGGGGCTAGGGTGCAGTTTTCTAATACGGTTAAATGAGGAAAAAGATTAAAGTGCTGAAAACACATTCCCACTTCTCGCCTTACGGTTTCAATATCTTTTAAATCTTCGGTCAGCTCATGACCTGACACGAAAATTTTCCCTTGCTGGTGTTCTTCGAGTCGATTAATGCAGCGGATCATCGTAGATTTTCCTGATCCTGAGGGCCCACAAATTACAATGCGTTCTCCCTTTTTTACATTCAAGTTAATATTCTTCAGTACGTGAAAATCACCGTACCATTTATTCATGTTTTGAATATCAATGACTGGGTGGTGTTGTGTCATCATGGTTTGAATCCTTTATTCTTTATTTAGTGTTTATGACCAGTATGCAGCTTTTTCTCAAGCCAAATGGAGTAGCGAGACATCCCAAAACAAAACAGCCAGAAAACAAAAGCGACAAAAACATAGCTTTCGGTGGCGAAGCCTAACCATTCAGGATCGGTGTTTGCTGATTGTCCAATTCCCAGCACATCAAACATGCCGATGATTAACACCAGGCTGGTATCTTTGAAGAGGCTGATAAAAGTATTCACAATAGAAGGAATGCTCACTTTCAATGCTTGAGGAAGAATGACGAGGCCCATTGTTTTCCAGTAACTAAACCCCAAAGCATCAGCGGCTTCATACTGCCCTTTGGGAATGGCTTGTAATCCGCCTCGAATCACTTCTGCCATATAGGCTGAGCTAAACATGATCACGCCCAGTAAAGCACGAACCAGTTTGTCTATTTCTGTTCCATGAGATAAAAACAGCGGTAACATAACAGAAGCCATAAAGAGGATGGTGATGAGTGGTACACCTCGCCAGACTTCAATATAGATGGTGGATAAACTGCGGATGATGGGCATGTTAGAGCGCCGTCCGAGTGCGAGTAATATCCCTATTGGTAGTGAAGCGATGATGCCCACTAAGGCAATGACTAAGGTAATGAGTAGCCCGCCCCAGCGGTGAGTTTCCACCACTTCTAACCCAAAGACACCTCCATAGAGAAGAGTAGCGATAAGGCAAGGATAGACGGTAATAAAGAAGGTCCAGATTCCTGCTTTCTTTGGCGTTTTCTCATAAGCCAATAGCAGGATCAGAATTGCCAGTGAGGCAAAAAAGAGACGGGGCCTCCACAGCCCTGCTTGTGGATAAAATCCATACATGAATTGTTCCCAACGAACAGAGATAAACACCCAACAAGCACCATCACTGCGACAGTCATCACGAGTTGAACCGACCCAATCTGCATTTATAAAAGACCAATCGAGCAGTGTCCAAGCGGCACTGAAAGCAAAGTAACCTAATAGCAGGGTAAATAGGGTGCTGAGCGGCCCATTAAACAGGTTTTTCTTGAGCCAATGGATGCTTGTCTCTAATTGACGACGTGGGGAAGTATTGGGCTGAAATGGATAGGTAGTCATCATTATTTCTCCACTAGAGCAACTTTGCGGTTATAAATATTCATTAATGCAGAGGTCAACAAACTGAGCGCCAGATAAACCCCCATCGTCATAGCGATGATTTCGATGGCTTGCCCAGTTTGGTTGAGAGTGGTTCCAGCAAAAACGGAAACGAGATCGGGATAACCGATCGCCATGGCTAATGATGAGTTCTTGGTCAAATTGAGGTACTGACTGGTGAGTGGTGGCACAATGATTCGCATGGCTTGGGGAATGATGACCAATTTCAGAGTTTTACTTCTAGGTAAACCCAGTGCCATTGCGGCTTCTGTTTGACCTTGGCTTATCCCATTAATACCAGAGCGAACAGTCTCAGCAATAAATGCAGCGGTATAGATGCTCAATGCAATTAATAGAGCGACCAATTCTGGGATGATGCTTACACCACCGCGGTAATTAAAGCCCCGTAATTCAGGATATTGAAATGAAATAGGCATCCCAGATAACCCGTAAGCCAGCAGTGGTAACCCAAGGCTCATTGCTAACACGACGCGAAAGATAAGACGTGATTGAGCGGTTTTTTGGGATCGTTTTTTTCTCCAAAGTATGATGCCTACTGTGCCAAATAGACCCAGAGTGAACGCAATCAAAACCCATAGACTTTGGGGTTCAAAGGTGATGGAAGGTAAGAATAAACCACGAACATTTAGAAATACGGCTCCGCCCAAACTCAGGCTCTCCCTTGGGGAGGGTAGGGCTTGTAATACCGCGAAATACCAGAAGAAAATTTGTAATAGTAGGGGAATATTACGGAAGGTTTCCACATAAAGTGCCGCTAATCGATTCACCAGCCAATTTGAGGAGAGGCGGGCAATTCCTATCATAAACCCTAACACGGTTGCGAAGAAAATGCCTAATAGCGAAACTAATCCTGTATTGAGTAAACCGACAATGAATGTTCGTCCATAAGAATGGCTTTCATTATAATCAATTAAAGATAAACCTATGCCAAATCCAGCAGGTTGATCCAAAAAGCTGAATCCCGTGGCGATGCCTCGGGCATTGAGATTGGAAAGTGTGTTGTTGATTATGGTATAGAACAAAAAAATCAGTGCGATGACCGCAAGCAACTGAAATAAAAAAGAGCGAACGGTTGGGTTATAGATAAAACGGATTTTTCTATGTGTAAGCCTGATTTTATCTGTATTGTCGCTTATTTTAAGCGCAGCAAGGGGCTCAGGTTTCATACAATGATAACCTCAAAATCGATAATAAATAACGGGGCGGGGGAAATTCCCCACAAGAGATGAGCAGTAACCCTTATTGGGTTACTGCTTGCTTTTAAGATTAGCGAATAGGGGGTGCGTACATAAAGCCACCTGCATTCCAGAGCGCGTTGGCACCACGAGCAATTTGTAATGGGGAACCTTTTCCGACCGTTCGCTCGAAACTTTCTCCATAGTTACCCACTTGCTTGATGATTTGATATCCCCAATCATCACGAAGACCAAGAGCTTGTCCTTTCGGGCCATCAACACCAAGAATACGCTTCACATCAGGGTTTTCAGATTTAAGCATTTGATCGGCATTGGCAGAAGTAATGCCATATTCTTCGGCATTGATCATGGCAAAAAGGGTCCACTTGGCGATATTGAACCAGCGATCATCATCTTGACGAACCACGGGCCCAAGTGGCTCTTTAGAGATGACTTCTGGAAGCACCGTTGCAGAGTCTGGTTTAGAGAGATTCAGTCGAAGTGCATATAAGCCGGAAAGATCATCTGTTAAAACATCACAGCGTCCAGAATCAAAACCACGGGCCGTCTGAGCGGTAGTATCAAAAACAACCGGTTTGTAGCTCATACCTTGCGTTCTAAAGTAATCGGCTAGGTTTAGCTCAGTCGTTGTGCCTGCTTGAACACATACCGAAGCCCCATCAAGCTCTTTGGCACTATGGATTCCCAGTTCTTTTTTGACCATAAAACCTTGGCCGTCATAGTAATTGGTACCAACAAAAGTCAGGCCAAGCGCGGTATCACGATGTAACGTCCATGTGGTATTGCGTGACAGAATATCCACTTCACCAGATTGTAAAGCTGTAAATCGTTCTTTGGCGGTAAGGGGAACATACTTCACTTTCGTTTTATCTCCCAATACTGCTGCGGCAACGGCTTGGCAATATTCCACATCAATACCTTCCCATTCACCCCTTGCATTGGGGTTAGAAAAACCGGGTAACCCTGTACTTACCCCACAACTTAAAGTTCCTTGAGTTAATACTTTATTTAAAGTACCACTAGCGGCTTGTGCACTATTTATGGTAAAGGTGGAGGCAACAATGGTTGCCGCGATAAGTGTCAATTTATATGCCATGATTATTTTCCTGTCTGTTCCATGGTGATAAGCGAGTGTTAATGGTCAATCTTTTATTCTTAGTCATTAATGTGCTTTTAAAGGGGTATATGACAATCACATTAATGCTTGACCTGAGATAAGCATGGCTAAATGTTATTTACTTGTAAATAGTGCAACGGAGAACGATCTTGGTGCAACAGAGCAGAGGAAATGGAAATGCCTTACTCTTGTTTTCATTATTTAATTTGTGGTTATTATTTGAAATAAAAAACTATAAACCTAGGTAAATTTGGTGAAAAATTATTTACCATCTGGTGATATTCTCTTTTGATGCACCTTTTTTGGTAGCATCTTCTAAATGGTGTAAAAGGTAGAGATATAATGCGTTATTTCCCCTTGTTTCTTGATTTATTGAATAAAGCGGTATTAGTCGTCGGTGGTGGTGAGGTGGCATGTCGAAAAATTGAAACCCTGCTGCGTGCTGGCGCTCATGTTACGGTGGTTTCTCCGCAAATCGCCTCACCGATTCAGGTGTGGGTGGAACAAGGGCGTTGCCAGTGGGTGAAAAATTTTTATTCTTCACAGTTTGTCACGAAAGAGTATCGTCAGGTGTGGGCGACCACCGATAACCCTGAACTTAATCATCAAGTTTATCGTGATGCGACTGCGGCTGGTATTTTAGTGAATGTGGTGGATGACCAACCTTATTGTGATTTTATTACCCCTTCCATCTTGGAGAGGGGGCGAATTCAGATAGCGATTTCCAGCGGCGGCGCTTCTCCGGTATTAATTCGTAATGTTCGAGAAACATTAGAAACGGTTCTACCACACAACCTCGCACTATTGGCCGATTTTGGTGCCTCTAAACGTAATTCGATTAAAGAATATTTACCTACCGTCAATCTCAGACGTAAATTTTGGGAACATTTTTTTGCGCAAAACACCGTGAAAAATGCGACGAGTCGTGAAGCCTTGGAAACGTGTTATCGAGCGGCTCTCACGGAAGAAATCAACGAACGTGGCGAAGTCGTTTGGATAGAATATGACACAGATGTCGAGCTCTTACCCTTGAAAGCATTGCGTTATATGCAGCAAGCGGAATTGGTGTTGTTCGAGCAAGCCTGTCCCTATGAGTATATTGATCTCTGCCGCCGTGATGCTGAGCGAGAAAGTTTTACTCACCCCGGGCAACTGAATGAACGTTTAGGGGTGGCTAAACAAGCGCAACAAAGCGTCGTGGTGATGGTTCCTTCTGGCAAGCATGACTATCTATTACTACAAGGGCAAGAACGGGTATTAAAACAAGGGAGAGAAGGGTAACGAAACGGCGTTACCCTATCTGTGAATACGGTTAGCGTAGAGCAAATTGTTCAATAGCGACCGCAACGCCATCTTCATCATTGCTCAAGGTAATATGGTCGGCAATTTTTTTCGTTGCTTCCATGGCATTGGCCATTGCAATACCAAGCCCAGCATACTGCAACATATGGTGATCATTTTCTGCATCCCCCATACAAATCACCTCTTTGGCATGAATCCCCAAATGGTCGGCTATCGCTTTGACCCCGATGCCCTTATTGCTGTTTGGATTTAGAAATTCGAGGAAAAAGGCTGCACTTTGTACAATGGTATAGTCTTGATGTAATGAAGACGGTAACTGACGGATGGCGGCGGTTAATGCTTCAGGTTCGGCAACCATCATCGCTTTGATAATCGGATGATCATCTTCTAATTGTTCAAAATCCATCTCGGTAATGGCCAAATCATTAATCGTGGCTTCGACTTCAGTGTATTGGCTGATTTTAGGGGTGATTAGCCCATGAGTTTGGCTGAAAGCATGAGCATTCACCCCGAGCTCTTTGGCTAAGCGAGCGACCATTTTCGCTGAGCGACCATCAATGATCTGCTGATAAATGATATCACCGGTCCCCACGTTCTGTACTACGGAGCCATTGTAGTGGAGAACGTAGTCATCCTGTGAAGTGAGGTTTAACTCTTCCAGTTTACTGCGCATACCAGCCAGCGGACGTCCAGAAGCAAGAACGATGTGAATTCCTTGTTCCCGAGCTTTTGCAATGGCCTGTTTGGTACGTGGTGAAATCTGTTTCTGGCTATTAAGCAGGGTGCCATCCATATCAAGAGCGATCAATTTATACATGTGTTACCTAAAGTGATGGAATCAGACCAATTAAAACATGACAAGATACGCGTTTTCTATGAAAACTAAAAGTAACCTTGTACAACAATCAAGCACTGGCTCAAATTATGAAGCTGTTTTTTTCTTTTATCCGCTCGGTTTTAAATTGACCTAACGAAGCGCATCTATTAAGGTCTGCGACCTGAAATTGATAACGATAGATTAGGCCGTTGACCTTGTATAAAGTAAACGAAATATTTGAGACCATTCAAGGCGAAGGCGTCTTTACTGGGGTTCCCGCTGTCTTTGTTCGCTTGCAATATTGCCCGGTTGGTTGTGCTTGGTGCGATACTAAACAGACTTGGCAGGCGTTCGAGCAAGATCAGCGCAGTATGGAGCAAATCATCGTAAAGCAAGGTGATAGCCCGACATGGTGTTCGGTGTCTGCTGATGAAATTATTTTGCAATATCATCGACAAGGTTATTCAGCCAAACATATTGTTATTACGGGCGGAGAGCCGTGCTTTTATGATCTTTTACCCTTGACGCAGGCGTTTGAAGCTATCGGCTGTCAATGTCAAATTGAAACCAGTGGTACTTTTGAGGTTCGAGCCAGTGAGCATACTTGGGTGACCGTCTCACCGAAAATTGCCATGAAAGGCAAATTACCTGTGTTAACGTCGGCGTTACTGCGAGCTAATGAAATTAAACACCCAGTGGGAACAGAAAAAGATATCGAGCAGCTAGAGGCTTTATTAAACCAAGTTCCGCTACCCGAATCGACGGTCATCGCTTTACAACCACTGAGCCAAAAGCCACGAGCGACGCAATTATGCATTGAAGCTTGTATTGCCCGCAACTGGCGGCTATCCATTCAAACCCATAAATATCTAAATATCGCGTAGAGGATGTCAATATGAACAAAGCTGTTGTGGTGTTCAGTGGTGGACAAGATTCAACGACCTGTCTCGTTCAAGCGCTAAAAGAGTACGACGAAGTTCATGCCATTACCTTTGATTATGGCCAGCGCCATCGTCTAGAAATTGAGGTGGCGAAAAAATTATCAGCGAAATTAGGCGTCAAAGCGCATAAAGTGATGGATGTCACTTTGCTCAATGAGCTGGCAGTTAGCTCTTTGACGCGTGATGAAATTCCTGTTTCGCATGAACAGCAAGATAATGGCTTACCCAACTCTTTTGTGCCTGGGCGAAATATCCTCTTTTTAACTTTAGCCGGTATTTATGCTTACCAAATCGGTGCTGACACTATCATTACCGGCGTCTGTGAAACCGATTTTTCTGGCTATCCTGATTGCCGAGATGAATTTGTCAAAGCGATGAATCAGGCCCTTATTCAAGGGATGGCGAGAGCATTAGATATTCGTACACCTTTAATGTGGCTCAATAAAGCCGAAACATGGGCACTGGCTGATCAGTATCAAGCTTTGGAATTGATCCGCCATGAAACCTTAACTTGTTATAACGGAATCATGGGCGATGGGTGTGGGGCTTGTCCCTCTTGTGATTTGAGAAAAGCGGGGTTGGAGCAATATTTGGCAGACAAAACCGTGTGGACGAAGTCGTTGCTTACTAAGCAATCCAGTAGAAATAAGTAATAGCAGAAGTCTGTCACGATAAATAACTCATTTCCCTGTATGTAAAAACAGTGTTTTTACTTGACAAAGAAACCAACTGCACTATGCTGGATATATAACCAGTGGTAAAGGAGGTCATCTATGTTGTGGGAGACATTAGAACGAGTTAACCGCCTGCGCCAACAGGCGATGTCTGATCCAGAATTTATGGAGTCAGCAAAAAATCATGAAGAAACCCTAAAGCAGGTCGAACAAGAGTTTGAGCCTAAACGTCGGCGTAAAACCAAATCTGCAAAAGATAAAAAGCTGGCCGATATTTATAAGCAAACGGAATTTAGCTACAACCCTTCTGGTATAAAACACTGAGCATTTTACGCCCCTATATCAATAATGGGGCGTAAAAGTCTTTAATGCCTCGATGAAAAAGAGGAAGTATAGCTTCGTCCATATTTTTCGTTGTTTGAATGGTTATTTTCATCTTGCCGCTTTATTTTCCATATTCTCTTTGAGTATTACTGGCTAAACTATAAGTAATATTGATTTATCCTCCCTGAATTAACGTGTTAAGTGAATGGGATAAATCAATGGAAGGAAAGGGGGTAAACCCTCCCATCCATGGGCGTAGGGGTGATAGAGATGAAAAATAGACTGTTCGGACTGAGAAGGTTTATTGTGGTCGGGATCCTAGTGTTAGCCACTATGATTGCTTCTGGCTATTTTTATTGGCGTAGCACAGATGTCGCATTCTTATACCTACTCATGAGTGAAAGCTTAATGATGAGTTAAAAATCAGCTTTAACCACGTAGTAAGGATTTGTTGGCTTTTTGATGTGACCAAGTTTAGAGCGAACTAACTGGTTCCACAACGTTTTATCAAAATGGCCTTTAGGGATTGAAGGGTAAAGCGTGTCAACTTCTTCATAAGCATAACGCATAAACTCTTTCTTTTTTGTTTGATTATACGCGTTGACCACCAAATTGTACTGTTTCATCCATTCTTGTTTAAAGGCTCGTAAAGCTGGTTCTGCTTGTTCAAGCGGAAGCCGAGAGAGATACACTCGTTTGTAGGCTACTTTTCTATCTATCATCGTCAGCATCGTCGTTTGAATATAGCGGCCGTGATGTGTGATAGAAATATCTTGCTCCGAAAAGGGTGTTAGGCACCAGCCTTTTGGTAAGAACGCATTTTTCTTATATTGCTTATTACGTACGGTTAGAGCTTCATGTAAAACAATATCCGATGTCCCTCGAAAAGTCGCTTGCCATTTTGCAATACGCACTTGGATCGACCCCGGTAGACGGAATACATGTATAAATTTATCTTGAGTCATAGTAATACGATGATCCAGTAAGTCTATTTAACGACAAATACATCTTACCCAGTATGGTTATAATCGGGTTTTGAAATACGTTAATACTGACCTAGCCAAACAGCGCACACTCGTGGACGATTTTTATAATATATCGAGCGCGGGGGAGCTATTCTACACTGAATCGGCCCCCATGCCCAAATAACTTTTAATGGCTTAATAAGATGAGCCCACTTGGCAAAGTATCGCCAAACATTCGTTTTGATTCACCGGCTGATAGTTCACCACGGCTGTCCATCAGATGGATCCATGATGTCGGTGCTTTACACTGTTTTAACTTCTCTGTGACTTGTTGGCGAATATCGTCTCGAATATCCAGCGTTCTATCTCCAGTCTTACGGCAAATCATCACACATGCAAAAGCGATCATTGGTTCACGTTGCCAATCTTGTTCAAGCAGTTTCGGTAACCATTGTTCGACGATGTCTCGTGGAATCACCGTGTGTTGGCTAGCGTAAAGCGGAGTACGAGAGGCTAGCCGTCCGACTGCCCACCAGTGGGCTTGTTCAAATTGGTGCTGATGGTAAGCTTTATTTAAAAACCACTGCGTTAACAGAATCTTATCTTCTACCTCTAAATGCTCAAGAGAGGCCGCAAGGCGAACCATAGCTTCATATCCCATCTCTTGAGCCGCTTTTGCTGTCTGTGGGTTTTTTGTTGCTCCCGGATGAAGGTATTTAGCGATATCCGCTAGAATCGTTTCTTGCTGCTCTTGATTGAGTCCACCGGCAATACGACGCCAGAAAACCCACCAGTCACTCCAGCCTTGATGATTTTGAAATTGAATGCCTTGCTGATAAAGCCCCCACATTTGTTCGATTCGCCATGAGTCCGTGGCATCACCAAAACCGGGGCGGAGGGTAAAACCGGCTAAGCGTAGCCAATTTTTTTCATGTTGTTTTGAGCGGCGGCGACGTTTACGTCCTTGTGCTAAGGTATCAAAAAGTTGACGTAGGGTAATGAAGTCCCACTCATCGCGTTTTCCTAACCTTTTTTCAAGATCTTTGGTGAGTGTTTTAATCTCATGGCCTTCACTGCTTTTTTTATTACCACTGTAGAGGCGTGAGATCAGTGATTGACACTCCACTAGGTGAGGGGAGAGTGCGGCAGGCTCCGTTTCCAGTGCCTTTTGGTGACGTACCTCAAACTCTAAAGCCCAGCGCTTTTGATCATCGTCGATGCTGACACATTCAAGTTTTAAGGTCCCGACTTCGGTTAATTGGCAGGCAAGCTGAACGGTAACCCGTTCTTTTTGGTTTGCCTCAAGCGTTGCCCCTTCACTATCTAAGGCCACAATATAGGGAGGAAGCGGTGTAAATATATCCGGATCCACCTTGACCACGACGCCATTTTGAATTGCGGTATCTTGCGCTATTGTGTCATGTGTTGAGGTGAGTAAGTTAAAACGAACTGGCTCTCCTAGCGTTAATGAGAATCGTCGTCCGGTTAAGCGGATTTCTTGTCCTTCCTCCGTCCCTTTGGCAAGAAGGCAAAGCGCATTACCCATTTTATTTTTTTCTTGTAGATGCAGAAAATAAGAGCGGGCAGCGCCTCCGCCAATTTTCAGTTGCGCACCTCGGCGAGCTTTAGCAAAGGCGACAGCACCAAGGGCTACTGACCAGTCAGGATGTGGGTTATCGAGTAAGGTAATGGGTGATTGTCGCCAGTTTTCTAGCAGTTGTAACAGGCGTTTTGTGATCCGTTCACTATTGAAAACTCCGCCATTGAGTAATAGGCCAACCGGTATCGCAGGTTGATTAGGCTCTTTATGGCCAAGCGCTGCTATAGACACAGGCTGATGTTGATGGAGAAATTCAGCAATATGTTTGCTTATCGCGGGATCGGCCGCATAAGGTAGGCCAAATTCGACCACCGCACTTCGCCTTTTATCAGGGCGTTGTGAAAAATCCGTTAAAGGAAAGAATCCATCCAGCGCTATGCGATGAACGTCTTGCTGACTCAGTGGAATGCTTTTTGTGCCGCCCAAGAGTTTCGAGCCGCTACCCAGCATCGTAATTTTTACCTCTTGTGGTGCATTCGCCGTCAGCAGATTCTCTTTCGCCTTACGAGTTTGTTGGATGAGTTTGGTTAAGTTGGCCGCATTCAATTTTTGGGTTTGGTTTAGTCGCTGCTCTGCGAGATGAGCTAATGCGAGGTCAAGGTTATCTCCCCCGAGCATTAAATGTTCACCGACACCAATACGATTGAGTGCTAATTCACCTTGTTGAAACTGTGCTTCGATCAAACTTAGGTCTGTTGTTCCTCCCCCTATATCGCAGACCAAGATGAGAGGTAGGGTTTGTAGCTCTTGGTGTGCTGTTTTCTGATGTCGGGCGTACCAATCGTAGCAAACGGCTTGTGGTTCTTCTAACAGCCGTATTTTTTTTAGCCCAGCCAATGCCGCGGCTTCAATGGTCAGTTTGCGAGCGGTTTCATCGAAAGAGGCTGGCACTGTCACGACGACTTCTTGATTTTCTAATGGATCACTGGGATGGCGATAGTTCCATGCTTGGCGAATGTGATTAAGATAACTGGCACTGGCAATGACGGGGGAGACTTTTTCAACATCATTAGCGCCTGCCCACGGTAATACATTTGCAGTGCGATCCACCGATTGGTGCGATAGCCAACTTTTGGCACTCGATACTTGACGTCCTGCGACTTTCGAGCCTAACTCTCGTGCCCACTCACCGATAATGACGGGGTCAATATCCCCATCAACCGCCTGATGTTTCCAAGGTAAAGTGAGATCAGCACTAGAAACTTGCCCGTGTGCTGGGTGGTAACGAAAAGAAGGCAGTAATGGCTTTCTGACGACTTCACCGGGACCCACTAATTGATCAATAGGAAACAAGGTGATTTCAGATTGTGACAAATTGTCAGTGATTTCACAGAAGGCGACGACGGTATTCGTTGTGCCTAAGTCAATACCAACCAGAAAACGAGGAGAGCCCATAAGACATACCTTTCATCAGTTAAAGAGCGACATGGGTGAAGAAGCGGTATTTCCCTGTTCGACTTATGAAGGAATATGGGTAAAGTTGGTTCGCCCCAATCACGCTATCTGTGATGAGGGGCGGCTTATCAACAATACCAACCGTTAAGCATCAAGTCGTGTGGGAAACGGTTATTTTAGTGTTGAATCGGAGATGAGCTCTCTTCACGAACATCAAACTCAACATGCCATTTTTGACCATTATCAGCAGCAATGGCTTCTAAGTAGAGCGTGCCTAATTCCGTTACTCGAGCCGCGAGAGTGACGGGCACGACGTCACCTTCACGACGCCCTTCTGAGACAGGAAGTGTGACTTGAATTTCTGGTAATTCTTCTAGCTCTCCGTCATTCCAGTAGTCAAGATGCACGCCTGCTTTATCTTCTCGGCGTACTGTTGAACCAAAAAATTGGAAATTCACGGGTTGGCCAATCACCAGACCAAATGCTTGGCTCGGCACATCAACACTGGAACCTTCTTCCATACCAAAAGGAGCCACACACAGCGCTTCCATAGGAGGAGCCATACCTGGAATCGCTGGCATCGCACTTTCAATACCGACATAGTAACTGGAAGCAATTCCACCACGGATACGAACACCTTGGCCTTGACGAACCTGACCGTAGTAAGCGGCCCCGCAGGCAACCGCAAGATCAAGATCAACGCCCGTTAAGCGTTTTGCCACTTGAACATTGGCATGTGTTAACCAGCCATTAATGGTTTGTTCAAGGCGGTTTGCTAATAGGGAGGATTTCAGTACCCCGCCATTAAATAACAGCACGCTGGGCTTGATGAAATTATTCATTGAACTCGTTGACTCATGTTCCATACCCGGAATCCCCCCCACAAATGGGTTGAATTCATCACTAGGCATGGCTTCATCTTGAGCCATCGCTTGTTTGGATAAAAAGGCGGCAATATGACGGGTGATCCCTGCATCTTGTGCATAAGGGAGGCCCATTTGTGTTAATGCCCCCCGGTTGCGTTGTTGTGGATGTTGATCAATCGTTACTGTAGGAAAGAAACCGTCAACCAAGATTTGCTGCACTTCTTGCTGGGTCAATTCCGTTTTCAACGTTGTGCCGAGCAGTTTAGAACCTCGGCTTGGTACTACGATAGGAACGGAGGACAATTCGGGGTCATTAAGTAATGCCTCTTTGGCATCTCGACAAGCATGGGTCATGGCTTGAATTTGCCATGGTTGTAACGTTTTCCCTTCTTTTGCCAGCTTTATTTTTAAATGGTAAGCGAGGGCAAGATCCATATTGTCACCCCCGAGCAGAATATGTTCACCGACAGCGATACGCTTTAAGCTCAGGTTGCCTTCTTCTTCCGTGACTTCAACTAAAGAAAGATCGGTGGTTCCACCACCAATATCCACCACTAGAACAATATCACCCACACTCACTTGATGACGCCACTGTTCATGACTGTTATCAATCCAGTTATAGAGGGCAGCTTGAGGTTCTTCTAACAGAGTCAGGTGTACAAAACCCACATTTCTGGCCGCTTCTGCGGTTAAATCACGAGCCGCAGGATCAAACGAGGCTGGCACTGTGATGGTCACGTCTTGCTCTGCTAACGGTGCGCTAGGATGCGCGTGATTCCACGCAGCTTGCAGATGCTCAAGATAAAACTCTGTTGCTTTAAGTGGTGAGATTTTCTCAACTTCTTCTGGGCTTCCTGCTGGTAGGAAGGCATCACGGCGATTGACACCGCCATGACATAACCAAGATTTGGCACTAGCGACTAAGCGAATCGGAGTTTTCGCCCCAAGATTACGCGCAATCGCACCCACTAAAGCTTTCGGTTCGTTCGTCCACGGCAGCACGCGGGCTGAGGTGTTCATTTCGTGTTCATGAGGCTGATAGAGAAAAGAGGCCAACTGAGAGCGCGACTCTACCGTTCCTGGTGCGGTTAATTGTGGAATGGGCAGCACTTGCACTCGAGCTTGTTCATCTTGAGTATCAATATATGACATCACGCAGTGAGTTGTTCCTAAGTCAATACCGACACTAAATTTTGCACTGGTTTGAGTGACTTCTGGGGTTAGATTGTTCATTACAACTCTACCTCGGCAGGAGCAATAACAGAGACATCATGATGTTCGGCTAATTGAGGTAGATTCATTGCCGTTGCTTTCCAGCCTTTATGAATTAAGGTTCCAGTAAAAGGGGCGTGTCCGGTAACATTTCCTACTAAGCGGATGGTTTGAGGGTTAAAGCCTTCTTCAATAGTAATCCGGCTCTCTTCTTCTTCCATTCGGATTGGTGTAAGAGTGAGATACTCTTTGAGGACTTTTTGACCGCCGGAATGAATCACGCGTGCGGCTGCGCCAACCTCTTCATCAGAAAAGGTGGTAAGGTCTTCTTGTAAAAAATCAATGAGCCGAGCTTCTTGCTGCATAATGGACAGCAATTGCATGGCAGAATCGGTTGCCGCGGTTGCCAATTGAGATTGGACTTCAACCACTTTTTCAATCACTTTCTCTACTTCAACGATCTTTTCAACCTCAACAATTTTCTCTACCGGTTTCTCAACCTCAATGATTTTTTCAACGGGTTTTTCAATGACTTTTTCTACGATCTTGGACTTTCTGCTGATAGAGACAATCAGTAGAAGTAGTGTGGATGCGGCAAGGCCGGCATGAAGCATATCGAAGGTGGTGGGAATCATAGCTAAATCGAAGTTCATGATGAATTCTCTGTCGTGTCCATAATCAACGATAAAAGAGAGGTTCTTTTATCTTCAATAGTCAGAATTAGGTAAAAACTTGGGGCTGATACTACCATATTCAAGGGTGATCACATGGATAAATACACGCTTATCTCCACTCGTTTATTTGTTAGTTGAACTTTTAATCAAATGGATCATGGGTTTCGTGAAAAATTCGTTTTTATTGTCAATATTTGGTTATGAACCCCGTTTGTTTTGCGCTACATCAAGGGAAATCGAGTGAGTTGTATTGACGCAGCCGAAGAGAGTCGGTAAAAACACTGCAAAATTTAGTTAAGGCGGAAAGATGCCCGATACGATAAAAAAACGTCTTCCTTTATTGGTTATGCTGGCGAACTTGGTGGTGACTGGGTTTATTGTTTCTATTGCGTATTTTGTCCAGCAAAGTTACAGCTCGGTTTTGTTTAATAATTTAGCCACTCGTCAGACTCTTCTAATACAGCAGTATATTGACAATGATATTCATTTGATTGGTTCGAGCGCGAATTTCATGCGGTCTACCTCTCTACAAGGGCAGGAAAACTTCCACTTCTTTGCTGAGAAAATTTTGCAAGATTCCGAAAGTTTGATTGGTTTACAGTGGTTAAGAAGAGTAGATAAAAAGGACTATCCGGCTTATGTTGACATGATGCGTATCCGTTATCCCAATTTTTATCTTTATACACAGATGGATAACAACGTCATTCTACCGGGGTATCATCTCAACGATCGGCCTATGTATGTTGTCGATAATATTTATCCGCATACTGCCACCAATCGATCACTGCTGGGGTTTTATTCCTCACATCCTCGTTTCCAAAAGATACTGTCGATGATCTTGATCTCAAAGCAACCGGGGGTATCCGATAAGATTCGCCTGCTGAAAGATGATCAGCGGGAGTTCTCTACCCATGATGGATTACTTATTTATTACCCGGTGTTTGATCTTCAAAATGAAACCCTCTCAGGCATGGTGGTCGGTGTTATTCGATTGTCTACCTATGTTAAACGCTTGATTAAGGCAACGGTATCGAGTGAGCTCTTCATGATGCGTGTGATTGATAAGGGGTTGGATAACGATACAGACAGCTTGCTTTACTCAAGCCCTAATTGGCGAGACGAGGGGAGAATGAAGGTTAGCAGGGTCATTAATTTACCCAATCGACAATGGGTGGTTGAATTTCATTTACCAGAAGCGTTAACTTCCAATGATCGTTGGGTACTGTTTGGTTTAGGCAGTGGTGGCGTCATTATTAGTTTACTACTTGGTGTGGTGACTCTTTTATTAACTCGTGAAAAAGCTGTTCTTAATGAGATGCTCGAAAAACGAACGGCCGAGTTAAAGTTTTTGGTAGAGCATGACAGCTTAACGGGGATATATAATCGTCGAGCATTTAACCGACTTTTTCCTCTTTATATTCGGGATAAAAAAGCGTTTTCTCTGGTGAGCTTTGATATCGATTATTTTAAGCAAATCAATGATAACTACAGCCATTTAGCAGGAGACAAAATTCTGCTCGATGTCGTTCAGGTAGTGAAGACGCACTTAAATATTAAAGACGTATTTGTTCGTACGGGTGGGGATGAATTTGTCATTTTGTGTTCCATCACAGATAACGTTTCTTTGTATGAATACCTTGAGCAGTTACGGCAATTAATCGAAAAAAGCCAGTTTGAATATAACGGCCATGAGATAACCTTATCGCTCAGTATTGGGGCGGTGGTGAATAACGCCTACACCGAGCAAGAACTATTGCAAAAAGTTGATGCACAAGTGTACAAAAGTAAAGCAAGAGGGCGGAATAGTGTTTCGATTGAAGAGTAATTCACCGCTTGATCGTCGAATTTTCACTAAAAGTTCGGTAAGATGGCGCGCTTTATGTTTGGTCAAATAAGCTGGATAGAGGCATGAATCATAACCGAGTGGTGTGTTTTGACTTAGAAATGTGCTGTTGGAACGAAAATGGCTTAGGCACAACAGGCGAAATCATTGAAATTGGTTTAGCAGAAATTGACCTGACCGCTAATAAAATAGTCAAGCGTGCCCAATATTATGTCAAACCAGTGAATGATGAGATATCGGCTTTTTGTGTTGAATTAACGGGGATCACACCGCGTAAAATCGCCAAACAGGGGCGACCATTAGCTGACGTTCTGCAATCGATGGTGAAAAATTTTGGGGGCAACAATAAGATCTACGCTTGTTGGGGAAGAGATGATCGCATCTTATATAAAGAGTGTAAAAGCAAAGGGTTAGCCATGCCTTTTCAAGAATGTTTAAATTTAGCGACACTTTACCGGATCCAGCACCGAATGAAAGACAAGCGTATAGGGCATCGAGCCGCTCAAGAAGCGAAAGGGATAGTATGGGAAGGTCGTCAGCATTCAGGGTATGTCGATGCCTATAACCTTGCCAAATTAGCACTTACCATGTTGTAAACAGAATGAAACCGTATTAACGGTTGGTTTGTTGATCGACAACCAGTAATTTTGCACGGATAAACTGGCTGTGATCGACGTAAAGGAGTTCTGCCGTTTTACGAATCACCGCATCTTCTAGCGGATCAATATCACCATCACTATGAGCCACCTCCCACATGGCTTTAATCAGATCAAAACGTGTTTCTTGGCTTAAACTACGGAGTTGAGAAGTGTATTCGTAGAGTGATGCCGACTGACGAATCTGCTGTTCTGATTGAGTCACTAGCTGTTGTGCTTCTTCGGCATTAATACCTAGTAACCGCTCTAGCAGTGCCCGTTTAGCTTGGCGTTCGGTTGAGCTAATTTGGTGATCGGCTCCGGCGACTTCGCTGAGTAAACAAGCCATTGCAAAGTTTGGGCTAGGTGCTTGCTGGCTGAGATCTTGCCCATCAAGTAATTGCTTAAAAAGGGTAGTGATTGTGTTAAACATGGTCGTCTTGCCTTTGCTTTCAGTGTCTTTTTGTCTATTGGATAGTTTTATTGAGACTCAGTTCCCATTTTTCAAGCTTTAAGAAGAGGCTCTTTATCAACACTGTTTTAGATATGTTCACCTATCATCTCGATAAACTCTGCGCTGGTATGTTCATGGGCGGCAAGAAGCAAGGCCAGTAAAGCTTCAACTTTTTCTCGTTGTAGGCTCTCTTCGCGTAGTATTTGCGCAAGTTGATAGCGGATGAGTTCAAGTTCATGCTCGACAAATCCGCGGCCTTCTTCTTCTCCTTCCTCTTCTTGTGGTGCATTGTCAAACTGCAAAAATAGCAGTTCGCCATCCAACTGAGTACCGACTAATTGTTCAGGTAGCCAAAGCTCACCCATAACAATGTCTGGGTCACAGTCGCTGGGGAGATCATCTAATCGTTGTTTGAGTTCAGAAGCTTTCACAGTCTTGTCTATTTAGTCATACCTAGGGTTATTCTAGCGGCCAATGGCAAAGAAAACTAAGCTTTCTATCATCAATCAAGCATAAGAGGGAAATAATTATCAAGTGGGTGGATTATTAAGAGGTGGTGCCCGGCTTGAATGTTGGCCCTCCGAGGGTGTTACGGTGTTTTTCTC
Organism: Vibrio cincinnatiensis DSM 19608; assembly: GCF_900167345.1. Taxonomy (GTDB): domain Bacteria; phylum Pseudomonadota; class Gammaproteobacteria; order Enterobacterales; family Vibrionaceae; genus Vibrio; species Vibrio cincinnatiensis. The sequence continues at coordinate 21,757 of NZ_FUXB01000014.1, forward strand.
AATTCAGGCAGGAAGAGAGGGTATGTTTCCATACCCTCTGGTCGCCAATTACAACACGATTTCAGTCAATTGGGATTTTGCTGATTCAATGCCTTTTGACGCGGAATCTTCACCCATATTTAGTGCTTCTGCATAAGCAAATTGAACATCGGTCATACCGACAAAGCCTAAAATGGTTTTTAAATAAGGCGTTACGTTATCTGTTGCACTGTCTTTATGAATGCCACCACGGGTGGTGATCACAACCACTTTTTTACCTGTAATCAACCCTTGTACACCTGCTTCAGTATATTTAAACGTCACCCCAGCACGAGCAATTAAGTCAAACCAGTTTTTGAGTTGTGTTGGTATCGTGAAGTTATACATTGGCGCGGCAATCACGATCGTATCTGCGGCATTGATTTCAGCAATTAACGTGTCAGATAACTCGACGACCTTTTGTTGTTCTTCTGAAAGGTCTTCCGTTGCACGAAGTGCCGTTGCGACAGAAAAGTCCAGCACTGGGAGCGGGTTTGCGGCTAAGTCACGAATCTGTAGATCGTCGGTATCAAATTGGCTTAAATAAGCATCCAGTAATTTACTTGATTGAGAATATTCACCAAGGATGCTGGATTTTAGAGCAAGTATACGAGACATGTTTTTTTCCTTTTCTGTTTGAGCACGTTGACGGCGTGATGCTCTGTCATCATGTTGATGTGGCTATAGTAAGCCCTACGTCTGGGTAATATAAGTCGGTAAATTTGCTTAACTCATTCAAAAAATTTGAAGATAAAAAATCACCTGTGGAGACCTAAAGGTGAAGAGGTCACTTGACGATAACTCTGTGATACAATTCGCACAGTATTATAGACAAATAAGAATAGGTAACGCTTTGACTCAGTCACAGCCTCACTCAGAAGCGCGTAGCGAAGCAAACAGCGCTCACTCACTGCAACAAGCCCTCAAACAATGCTTAATCAAAGACCGTTTTCGACTCAATAAGCGGATTGTGGGGGCGAGTAAAATCCGTAAAGAATCGGCTCGTCATGCGGTATTTGATGAAATCGCTTTAGATATTGCCCGCTCTATGTTGGTGGTTCAGCAGCGCATGGAGCAAAAGATGACGATTGATTACCCTGAACTTTTACCTGTCAGTCAAAAACGTGATGAAATAGCGAAAGCCATTGCTGACCATCAAGTCGTGATTGTTGCGGGGGAAACGGGGTCGGGCAAAACCACTCAGTTACCTAAAATTTGTGCCGAGCTCGGGCGTGGAAAATATGGGTTAATCGGTCATACTCAGCCACGCCGCTTAGCGGCTCGTTCGGTGGCAACTCGAATTGCTCAAGAGATGGAAACAGAACTGGGCGGTTTTGTGGGGTATAAAGTCCGTTTTAATGATCAAATTTCAGATAAAACCCAAATCAAACTGATGACTGACGGTATTTTGCTGGCAGAAATTCAGCATGATCGTTATCTCAATCAGTATGACACCATTATTATTGATGAAGCCCATGAGCGCAGTTTAAATATTGATTTCATTCTTGGGTATCTCAAACAACTCTTGCCTCGTCGCCCAGATTTAAAAGTGATTATCACCTCGGCGACGATTGATCCTGAACGCTTTTCCAAGCATTTTTCTAACGCCCCCATCATTGAAGTCTCTGGCCGAACTTATCCAGTGGATACCCGCTATCGCCCCTTAGTTGGTGATGATGATAGCGACCGTGATCAATTGGAAAGCATTTTTGATGCGGTAGATGAACTGTGCGCTGAAGGTTTGGGCGATATTTTGATCTTCATGAATGGAGAGCGGGAGATTCGTGATACGGCTGATGCGCTCTCAAAACGTCACTTACGAGATACGGAAATTGTGCCTTTGTATGCTCGCTTATCCGCTGGAGAACAGAATAAGATTTTTCAGCCACACACGGGGCGACGTATTGTTCTTGCCACCAATGTGGCGGAAACTTCGTTAACCGTTCCGGGGATTAAATATGTGATTGACCCGGGTACGGCCAGGATAAGCCGTTATAGCTACCGAACAAAAGTGCAACGCTTACCCATAGAACCCATTTCTCAAGCCAGTGCGAATCAACGAAAAGGTCGCTGTGGGCGTGTAGAAGCGGGGGTTTGTATTCGCCTTTATTCGGAAGAGGATTTTCTTTCCCGTCCGGAATTTACCGATCCTGAGATTCTGCGAACTAATCTGGCCTCAGTCATTTTACAAATGACTGCCCTTGGCTTAGGTGACATTGATGCATTCCCTTTTGTTGAAGCTCCCGATAAACGCAATATTCAAGATGGCGTGCGCCTATTGGAAGAATTAGGCGCAATCAATATTGATGCCATTGATCCCAAAAAACGCTTAACTGAAATGGGGCGTAAGCTCGCTCGTTTACCTATTGACCCTCGTTTAGCTCGGATGGTACTCGAAGCGCCACACTTAGGCTGTTTGAAAGAGGTAATGGTCATTGCTTCGGCATTATCTATTCAAGATCCTCGGGAGTGGCCGAGCGACAAGCAACAAGCCTCTGATGAAAAACATCGGCGCTTTGTTGATGAAGAATCCGACTTTTTAACCTTGGTTAATCTGTGGAACTACCTTCAGCAGCAACAAAAAGCACTAAGCAGTAATCCGTTTCGTCGTCAGTGTAAGCAAGACTACCTCAATTATTTACGGGTTCGAGAGTGGCAAGATGTTTACTTCCAAATCCATCAAGCGATGCGAGAAATGGATTATAAACTTAACGACGAGCCCGGTAGTTATCAAGCGGTACATAGCGCAATTTTGGTGGGTTTGCTGTCACATATTGGTAGCAAAGATGCAGAAAAAAATGATTACCAAGGGTCGCGTAATGCCCGTTTCCATATTTTCCCCGCCTCAGGACTCTTTAAAAAACAGCCCAAATGGGTGATGAGTGCAGAATTGGTGGAAACGTCGAAACTGTGGGCAAGAATGGTGGCGAAAATTCAACCAGAATGGATTGAGCCTTTAGCAAAACATTTGATTAAACGCAGTTATAGCGAGCCCCATTGGTCGAAAAAACAAGCCGCGGTGATGGCTTATGAAAAAGTGATGTTGTACGGCATTCCCATTGTGGCAAAGCGGTTAGTCAATTATGGTCATATTGATGCGACTTTAAGCCGAGAAATTTTTATCCGTAGTGCTCTGGTGGAAGGCGATTGGGAAACAAAACATGCGTTTTTCAAACAAAACCGTTCACTGTTGTTGGAAGTCGAAGAATTAGAACATAAATCTCGTCGCCGAGATATTTTGGTTGATGATGAAGAGCTGTTCCAATTTTACGATCAGCGAGTGGGAACGGAAGTCGTTTCTGGTCGTCATTTTGATGCGTGGTGGAAAAAAACTCGCCAAACTCAGCCAGACTTACTCAGTTTTGAAAAAGAGATGCTCTTTAAAGGGGATGCCAGCCATGTGACTGAGCTCGATTACCCTAACTTCTGGTATCAAAATGGCATTAAGTTGAAATTGAGTTACCAGTTTGAACCGGGAGAGGACAGTGACGGCGTCACGGTTCATATCCCACTGCCTATCCTTAACCAAATTGAAGCGGCGGGCTTTGACTGGCAAATTCCGGGATTACGTCATGAATTGGTGGTGAGCTTAATTAAGTCATTACCTAAAACGTTACGTAAAAATTTTGTGCCTGCGCCTAACTATACCGACGCATTTCTAGCACGAGTTACCCCAATGGAGTTACCTCTGCTCGATGCATTAGAGAAAGAGCTGCGCCGGATGACAGGCGTAGCGATTCAACGTGAAGATTGGAACTGGGCACAAGTTCCAGATCACTTAAAAGTGACGTACCGCGTTGTTGATCATCGCCATCGCAAATTAAATGAGAGCAAAGATTTATATGCACTTAAAGAGGCTTTGAAAGAGAAAGTGCAACAAACCCTTTCACAAGTGGCGGATGACGATATTGAGCAGAAAAACTTACATACTTGGTCATTTGGGGCGTTGCCTCAGGTATATCAACAAAAGCGAGGAGGCTTTGACGTTAAGGCTTATCCCGCATTAGTGGATAATAAAGAGAGCATCGAGATCAAGTTATTTGAAACCGAGCATGAGCAGCAGCGAGCGATGCAAGCTGGACAACGGCGATTAATTTTGCTTAACGTCCCTTCACCGATCAAGTATTTGCACGCGAATTTGCCTAATAAATCTAAACTGGGATTATATTTTAATCCTTATGGCAAGGTATTAGACCTGATTGACGACTGCATTGCTTGTGGCGTTGATAAGCTGATTGAAGAGCAAGGTGGACTTGTTTGGCAACCGGAAGCTTTTGAAGCCTTAAAAGAACACGTTCGGGCTGAACTAGGGGATACGGTTGTTGCGATTGCTCAGCAAGTGGAAACGATTTTAACGACGGCTTACAACATTAATAAGCGGCTTAAAGGAAAAATCGATTTTACGATGGCATTTGCACTATCAGATATCAAAGCTCAAATGGAAGGGCTAATTTTTAAAGGCTTTGCGACAGAGTGTGGTTATCAACGCTTGCCTGATATATTGCGCTATATGAAAGCGATTGAACGGAGAATGGAAAAGTTACCGATTGATCCGAATAAAGATCGACTTCATATGTTAAAAATTGAATCGGTTAGCCATAGTTATAAAGCTTTGCTCAATAAGATACCGAAAGGGGGCGTGGTCCCTGATGCGGTGAAAGACATCCGTTGGATGATTGAAGAATTGAGAGTCAGCTATTTTGCTCAGCAATTAGGCACACCTTACCCGATTTCGGATAAGCGGATAATACAGGCGATAGATGCCTGCTAGTGGTACTTATGGTGTGTTTAATGATAAATGTATCTTTTAGGGACCTTGTTTCTTGAGGTCACTAGGGGATGACTCTATAATTTGTCGAAGGTGGTGTATCCTCCTAACTTGAAGCAGCAAGAGAGGGTGCTATGCTTACTTGTGCCACTTCAAGTTATTAGGATAGAAATAGGCTAGCATGATGCAGCCTTATAATGATAAAAGGTTTATTATGAAAAAAACTCTTCTTGCACTGGCATTGATTGGTGCATCTTCAACGGCGATGGCAGATGCACTGATTTATGCGGGAGCTTCTGTGGGGCAGTCAGACTATCGTGGTGATACCAGCACCGCTTACAACTTCCACGTGGGTACGGGTATTCTGCCTTTTTTTGCTGTTGAAGGTGGCTATAGTGACTTTGGTGACTTTAAAGTCGGCGGTCTTAAAACTTCGGCATCAACCATGTATGCTGCATTAAAACCTAGCATCGATCTTGGACCTTTACATGTTTATGCCCGCGGTGGTGTCCACTCTTGGAAAACTGAAATCGGTGGACGAAAAGATGATGATGGTATCGATGTAATGTACGGTATCGGTGCTGAATATCATGTGATGGGGCCTTTCTCTATTGGGGCGGGTTACCATCGATATACGCTTGATAAGCACGATGTTAAAGTGCTCTCTTTTAATGCGACCTTTCACTTTTTATAAAGACATGGCTTAACGCTTTTTCTCCTCAGTATTGGTTTTCTCTACCGATACTGAGGGTTTCTCATTCATCACGATTTCGTTATGTTAACCAGTGGCTGAAGGCAACTCTTGACCAGTGGGTAATAATATAGTCAATCAACGCTTGTGTTCTTTCGGGTAAAAAACGCCGTTGAGGATGTAACAAGTACACATCAGCCCCTTCCATTTGCCATTCTGGGAGTAATGGGACCAATTTACCGAGGTTCACTTCTTGGGTAATCAACCCTTTGGGTAATCGAGCTACGCCCATATCCATCAGTGTCGCATTGATGATGGTATCCAGTTCTTCAGAGCCAAGCCTAGGTTTTGGCATAAACTGAAATCGTTCGCCACTCTGGGTATGTAAAAATACCCATGCCTGTTTAGTATTAAGTGTGAGTAACGGTAAGCTAAGTAACTGTTCAGGGTGCTGAAGGTTGAGCGAGTGAGCGTAGGCTGCCGAAGCGCATAATAGAGAAGGATTACTGGCCAGTTTTCTGGCTACCCATTCAGATTGAGGTTGCGGGCCAAAGCGTAGAGCAATATCGAGATCGTGTCGTGTGAAATAATCCATACCGGCTCCGACTTGAATGTTGATATTGACTTTAGGGTGCTGTTGACAAAATTCTAAGGCGAGTGGGCTGAGTTGATGACGAATAGGAATAATCGGTGCGTTGATCACTATATCTCCCCGGTATTCACGCTTCGCCCGCAGGGCTTGATCTTGTTTGTTTTCCAGTTCGGCAAAAAGTTCAGCATAAGTATCAAACAGATGCTCTCCTTCTTTTGTCAAAACGATTTCTTTACTGTTACGAATCAATAAAATACTGCCAATATCTTGTTCAAGTTGCTGGATTCGCCGACTTAAGGTACTGCTAGAAATTGTTTTTTGCTTTGCCGCTAGGGTAAAGCTACCACAGCGAACGACCGCGAGAAAAAGTGCAAGATCATCAAGTTTCATTCTTCATCCCATTATTGCAATTAACTATCCCATTCTATCCTATTTTAGAGATATTGCGATTAGGGTATCTTGTTGGGTCTATCTCATTTTATTAGCCTAGAGGGGAATATGCCAAGCGACTCAACCTATACCGATAAGCCCAAAATTATTTTTGCTAGTGTGGCGCTGGTGATTGCTTTAGGTTCATTGGAGAAAAGTATTGTAACGACACCTCTGGCTTTAATTGGGGAAGAATTATCTGCGGGCGAATCACTCACTTGGGTGATCACTGCTTATTTATTATCTGCGACGGCTGTATTACCCGTCTATGGTAAGTTAAGCGATCTGTTTGGTCGTGTTCGTATGCTTAATACCAGCATTCTTATCTTTATGCTGGGTTCTGCGCTATGTACCTTTGCGTTTGATCTACCTACCTTAATTGGTGCTCGCGTTATTCAAGGTGTCGGAGGGGGTGGGTTAATTGCTTTGGCTTTTACTGTTATTGCCGATTCGATTCCTCCGCGTGAAGTCGGAAAATATCAAGGCTATATCTCGGCGGTTTATGCAGTATCGAGTATTGCGGGGCCTTTATTGGGTGGGTATTTTGCTGAGCATTTGACCTGGCGTTGGGTTTTTGGCATCAACTTACCTTTAGGCGTGCTAGCGCTGTTTATGGTTAATCGATATCTGCGCCACCTTAATCGACGCCGACAGAGTCGTTTTGACTGGATGGGAGCAGGCTTACTGATGATAGCCACGACCATGTTGTTATTACTGCTTTCTTCACATTCCTTTATGCCAAGTGGGTGGGGGGCATTCATCCTCCTTGTCAGTGTGTTGGGATTAATTGTGGTGGAAAGGCAGGTGAGTGATCCCATTCTTCCCGCTAGGTTGGCTCGTTTGCCAAACTACTTAATATCGATTGTGCTCATTATGGGCTCACAGATGTTGATGTTTGCACTGCTAGTCTATTTGCCGCTACAGCTTCAATGGCAGAAAGGTTTCTCGCCATCGCAAAGTGGTACCATCATGGTGGTATTTATGTTTTGTATCACGGCGGGGGCTTATGTGGGAGGGAAGCTTGTTTCAAAGCATGGACGTTATAAGTTGCAAGTCACGCTTGGTTTTGTCTTGGCAATGGCAGGATTATGGCAGATTCATTACGATGTATGGGTGAAATTTGCCCTGGGTTTTGCGGGGATAGGACTTGGCTTAACCCTACCTGCGCTGAGTGTGGTTGTTCAAAGTGTACTTCCTGCACGAGATCGCGGCATTGGTATGTCACTGTATAACTTTGGACGTGAATTGGGTGGGGCATTAGGCGTGGCATTTTGTTCTGCTCTGTTTTATTGGCGTGTTCCACAAGAAGTGATTGTTAGTGAGCAAGGGGGGAAATTAGGTGATGCTAGTTATCCTATTCTGGCTCAAGGGTTTAGCTTGGTGTATATCGGCATGAGCTTATTAGCTTTATGTGCCGTGTTATTGACACTCAGTCGTTTGAGTAAAGATGCCTTGATGGTGACTGAAAAATCGAGGTGACTTCCTCGTTTCATGTGACTGGCTCGATGAGCATGAGCGGGCTTTCCCTTGTTTTCGTTGAGCCTTTACTTGCGTTTTGGCTACTTATCAGCTTATCACATGTGGTATTTCCTTTTGCTTCGCCATGGATGGCGATATTTTCATCACTCCTTCGATCTTTACGCTATCTGGAGCATATGGTGGTGTTCTTTCATTCGCCATTCCGATAGAATTGCAGCACGATATCTTAATTAATATGACAACAATGTCTTCTTTTGTGCTAGCTTCCGCTCAATTGAGTGATTTAGAACAGCTTAATCAATTAATGTACGAGCTACATGATGAGCATCACCAATCTTCTCCAGAATACTTCAAAACAGCACAAGAAATAGAACAAGAAAAGAGTATTGCTCGTTATCTTGATGATCCTCAATGTTTGGTCTACGTAGCGAAACGCGATGAAAAAATTATTGGTTTTATCACTGGACATTTTTGTGAGCTGATTTCAACCGTCAGTAAACCTATTCTAATGGGAAGCCTTGATGAACTTTATGTTGATCCTGTTTATCGTCAACAAGGGGTTGCCCGTGAGTTGCTTCTTCATTTAGAAAAGACGTTTATTCTTTATGGGGTGAAAGAGATTTTTGTTGAAGTCTGGGCGTTTAATCAAGCAGCGCTGCAGCTTTATCAAGCGACAGGGTTTGTCCATCATATCCATTGGTTACGTAAATCTGTGCCACATGACCAGTAAAACTCACCCTATCACTGCGATTTATCATGAGAAGAGTCATGAGCCAGAAAGAAAATAAGTGTTATCAAATGGATTGGTCATGGTCTTTATTGAGCGTTATCTTTTTCCTTGTCACCTTTACCTATACCTCTGAGGCTTTTGCTTCAGAGGCTCCTCGAGGGGCTTTATGTCTCATTCGGGCAAACGATAAAATGGTGATCACTCATGAGATCATCACCCAAAAACTATCACTGCCAGGAGGCACTATCGAAAAAGGGGAGACGCCAGAGCAAGCGGCTCAACGTGAAACGTGGGAAGAAACGGGGCTGGTTGTCACCGTGGGTGAACGGCTGGGAGAAACGCCGACGGCGATTGTTTTTGATTGTGTCAGTGATTCAGAGATTGTTAAATTTCGTTATGTCAACGCGTTAGGTGGAGAGGTATTACCGTTATGGTTTGCGCCCGATTATGGGGTGGAAGTATCGGATGCTATGCTCATTCATCCTTCTCGTATCTCGGCTAGCCAATATCGCTATCCCGAACAATGGTCATTCATTGGAGAGTTTTTTACCAAGGCCACTCACCAGTCAACCCGAACGGTTGATGAATTGATTAAAGCGGCCCCTTCTTTTCATCAACTTGAGTTAGGTTGGATGCGCAGTGTGCAATATTGGTCGGCAGCATGGCCGCATTCCGTCAAAAGTGGTTTTGATTCAATATGGGTGTTGATTGCGAGCTTAGCGTCTCCGTTGCTCGGTATTGCGCTTTTTCCTTGGCTGTATTGGAAAAATGGAAAGGTATTCTGTTATAAGGCTTTTTTTTCTGTCGCCACCACTTCTTTGCTGTGCTTAGTCGCGCAGCAAGGTTTTTCTTTACCCGGTCCGTACGCGTATGCGCCAGATGTTCTGAAAGTCGCGCATTATGGTTTTGGCTTCCCAAATTTGTCGATTGCCGTTTGGACAAGCTTGGTGGTGCTTTGGTTATTAGAAAAAGACCAAGTACAAATCAACAGCACAACGATCCTTGGTGCTTTCTCTATTTTAGGGCTCGGTTTTGCTCAGTTTTATTTAGGTCGTGCGTTCATCACGGATATGTTAGTGGGAGGGGTATTAGGGCTTTTGGTTACTTGGCATATTGTGCGATTTTATAGCCAACCCGAGGTGAATATTAATCAGCTACTATGTTCGCATAAGGTTTGGTTTTCAATGACCTTGTGTGCCGCCTTATTTGTCTATCTTTGGTCTCACCCTATTTTTTTAGCCTGGCTATTGGTGCTTATTGCGGTCTCTCTCTTGGTGGTTACCGGCCATAAAGAACAAACCGAGGTCAGTCGCCCGTTTCTTATTTTGATCGCTATTATCTTATTGCTGACCAGCCAGTTACTCTCTTTGCTTGCTCATTTCGTTTCATCAAGTGGTATCGCATCGTTATTGGTACAAGTCTTTTATTATCCTATTTTAATTATGACGTTTACGCTTTTACTAAGGGTTGGTCAGTTTTTGAATAAGAGAACCTGCTAATGTTTAGAGGATAAGGTTGGCGAACAAGCAAACAATTCTTTGAGACAAAGAGGCTTCGCATAGTAATAACCTTGGTGTAATTTTACTCCTTTTGCTTTTAGGTATTCAGCCTGATAAGCGTGTTCAATGCCTTCGGCAATGATTTCAACATTTAACTGATGGGCGAGCTCAATAATGCTATTTAAGACAGGGGCATTAATGGAATCCACACCTATGGTATCGGTAAAGCATTTATCGATTTTTAGGCAGTCGAAGGTAATATCTTGCAATACAGAGAGTGCAGTACGCCCTGTACCAAAATCATCGATAGCGATAATAATTCCTGCGTTGCGTAGTGGCTTGAGCACTTGTTTGCCTTGTTCATCCAAGAGTTGACGCTCTGTTATCTCAACCGTGAGTTGGAGCCCTTTTTCAGAGAGGGTGTTTGAGCACTTAATCAATCGCTTAATATGATTTTGAGATGATAAATAACTGGGTGGAACATTAATACCGATATGCAGACCCAGCGCCGTTGGGAAAGAAGAAATATCTTGCTCGACCTGTTTCAACACATAATCGGTGAGTTTATTAATCAAACCATATTCTTCTGCTATGGGGATAAAGCTATCTGGGGTAATAAAGCCTAACTTAGGGTTAACCCAACGAATGAGGGCTTCATAGCCATGAATTTCTCCTGAATCTGTCATGACAATGGGTTGATAAACCAAAAATAATTCATGTCGTTCTAGCCCTTTTTTCAAATCATCTAACAGACTGGTTCTTCGGTTTTGAAAGTAAATAATGGAGAAAATCAACAGAGAGAGCGCGAAAAACACCGGGATAGCACTTAAAAGATAAAAAGTGATTTGCTCAGAAGCAAATTGATTACTGGCAACAACTTGTAAGGAGAAACGCTGTTGAGGAGAGGAAACTAACACACTGTGACGCTGCGTTACAAAATGGCTGTTTGGCGGGTAATAGTCATCGCCAACTTTAACAATCAGCTTTTCAATTCGGTTGTCAGCCTGATAACCCAAGTAGGCTTCTATATATTTTTGGTCCACAACCGACACCGCCCCTCGATAGGGGGTGTGTTTATCAGAATCGATGACGAGTAAGGTGCGTTTCCATGAGTTATTCGGCAAGTCAAAGAAACGCTCTTTTGTCGTCACAATACCATCTGGATAGTATTGGCTGACATCAGATTGCATTTCTCCTCGCTTGGAAGAGCAAACAATCTGTTGGTTTTCTATGATAAACATTTCACGAAGTAAGCTTTCAAATAGCAGTTCCTCTTGGATTTGATCGCAATTCTTGCTGCCATACAGAGCTTTCTTGTTCTCACTGTGCAGATCGAATATTAACGTTTCAATACGGGCAGCATAGGCATTGGCGATATTGTGTAACTGATGTTGAATACTGTCTAAACTAGAGCAATAAGCATAAATAAAGAGGAGAGGGAAAGGCAAAAGGCAAGTGATGAACACTTTTAGAAGCCATCGTTTTTTACTATTTTGCAATCCCTTTTTCATTTTTTTGTTCCGAGTTCTTAAAAATGATACGTTTTGTGTATAGGTTGCGCAGTATAGTGGATGAACCCACGAATAAAAAGCCTAATAAATGAATAGAATGCCAGATTTTATATATCTACCGGCGAGGAAATTGGAGGAAATGGCAGTGAGTCAGGCTAGAAGCGCTCTCTGCTCAGGAATATCTCAGTTTCCTTCAACACTATTCATTGCATACCCACTCGTCTAATTGCATAATCAGCGATAATTTTTAGAGGTGGGTCACACATTGTTGGGACTGAATGTAATGAGAGCATTACCGTGTTAGATGCGATGAAAACACTATACCGAAAGTTATTTGAGCTAGAACAGTGGCGCATCGGAGTGGTTGATCAGACCTTAGCTGAGGTTTTTCAACGGGGTATTCGTTCTGAGCAAGTGACATGGTTTCCTTGTCATCAATATGATTTTGTTGCCGATCCTTTTCTCTTCTCCCTCAAGGGGAAGCCTTATCTTGCTTGTGAAATTTTTAATTACTTCTCTGCTAAAGGGAAACTGAGATGCTATGACCTTAATGGACAAGAATATCCTTTTTTTGATGAGGTGAATCGAGTCAAAGGCCATAAATCTTATCCATTAGTTTTTGAACATGATGGGGAAATCTACTTAATCCCAGAAACGAGTGATCTAAACGCGGTCTCTCTTTACCAATTTGATGATCAGAAGCAAAGGTTTATCTGGCAGCGGCATTTGATTGAAGGTAAGGATTTTGTGGATACTTCTATTGTTCAAGAGGATGGCTATTGGTATTTATTCACCTCATCGGCGCAAGATCCATATACTCAACGTTTATTCGTCTCAGAAGCATTGACGGGCGTTTTTTCTGAGCATCCTCAGTCTCCCATTTGTTGTCACCGCTTAGGTGGCCGTAATGGAGGCGCCATTTTGCGGGATCATCATCAACTTTATCGGTTTGGACAAAATGGGGTGGGAGGGTATGGAAAAAGCTTGTTGGTGATCAAAATTGAGCGGTTGACGCCCACACAGTATCAGGAGTCGGTCGTTCGTGAGTTAACCGGAGTGAGCCCTTATGCTGACGGCCTACATACGTTTGCTTATTCTGGTGAACATATGGTAGTTGATGCGAAAAAGCATACCTATTTTTTGAGTAATCTTTTTAAGAAAATCGTGTTTAAATGCTTGGAACGATTGAATATTGAACGTCGCTACCACTGATCTCAATGCAGGAGTCGTGGTAGCGTTATTCTCAATCGATGAATCGGCTTGGCCAATCTGAAAAAATCGCATCCACCTGTTTGAGATGAGCAAATGCACTTGGCTCATTGACGGTATAGCACCAAATTTGATAGCCATGCTCCCGCAAATAATCAATATGTTTTTGGGTTATCCAGCGATAGTTGAGGTTGGCACTAAAAGCATTGACTTCATGCAGTACATCCTTGTCTTTGTGAGAAAGACGCTCACTCAGTACGCCGAGCCTGTATCCTGGGCAGTGTTGATGCAGTTCGCGGATAATGTCATGGCTAAAACTAGAAAGCAGCAGTTTTTCTTGGGATAAGGGGCTACGATCCAGTTGTACTTTAAGCTGGCTAGCGACTTGAGCCACGTCATGCTTATCCACTTTGACTTCAATATTGAGCCCTAGTTGGTGAGCGGCCGACAGTTCCAGCAGCTCTTGCAGTGTCATAATGGATTCACCACTAAATTGAGGTTGGAACCAACCACCAAAATCAAATTGACGTAGCTCGGCTAACGTGTAGGCATCAACCCGTCCTTTCCCATTACTACAGCGGTTAATGGTATGATCATGGCAGACAACCAAAATGTTATCTTTGGTTGGTTGAACATCAATTTCTACCCAAGACAGTCCCAAATCAATCGCCGCTTGTACGCTAACTCGGGTATTTTCGGGATGGCTTCCGGCCACACCTCGGTGGCCGACAATAATAGGAGACATAATGCATCCTTAAGCTGTTAACATCGTTGATGAAGGAACGACCATTTCGATGTGGTGATGGTGAGTTAACCGAGTGAGATCTGCCGTCACCTGATCTACAAATAGACGTTGTATTTCAGACAGTTTACCACTAACTACGGGAGCATAACGTCCTAATTTACTTTTGTCTGCCACTAACCAACATTGCTGACTTTGCTCAATAATAGCTCGAGTTAAACACGCTTCTTCTGGCGTGAAATCCAGCAATTGCCCTTTATCATTAAGCCCGCCTACACCAAAAATACCAATTTTAAGATTAAATCGACGATAAAAGTCAGTGGCGGACTCTCCAACCGTATCTTCATCCGAAGGGCGGACGGCTCCACCAGCTAAATGAACAGAAATATTGGGGTTTCGGCTCAATATTAAGGCCGCATTGAGGTTATTGGTGACTACCGTTAACCCTGGATGATCTAATAAAGCATGAGCCACATGTTTTGGCGTGGTTCCAATACCTAGAAAAATGCTACAGCCTTCAGGCAGTTCGCTCACCACTTTTTGAGCAATGCTTTGTTTAGCGGATAAATGAATAAGCTCACGATTGGTAAAAGAGAGATTATCATTGGCGCTCGGCAGGGATATCCCCCCATGCACTCGGCGCACCATTCCTTTGTCACTGAGATCATTCATATCTTTGCGAATGGTTTGCACAGAAACATCAAAATGTTTTGATAGTAATGTGCTGGATAGAACACCGTGTGCTTGTTGCAAGTATTCTAGAATTTGTTTTTGTCGGGTCGATAAGCTCACATCAATCCTTATGCAATGGCACGTTTTGTAAGAGAGGTTGGACACAAACGCTTGCCTTGCTCATCAAAGAGGTGCAAGTGGTCAAGGGCGATTGATAAGGTGAGGGGTTCATGCAGGTTTAATGGCATTTCAGGGGTGACGGCAATAAAGCCAGCTTGAGTATCTAACCCGATAATGTGTCCGTGCACTAATTGATTTGGCCCTAATGGCTCGATAACATGAATCTTTAAAGCTAGGGCCAGCTTATCTTGAACATGAGTCAGTTCCGCATGTTCAGGGCGAATCCCTAAGGTTAATGACTGTGCACTAAGCCCTTGGTATTGGGGAAGATAAACGTGTTGGCCGGCAATGTGTAAGTGACCATTTTTTAGCTGAGCGGGAAGAAAGTTCATGGCCGGACTTCCGATAAAACTGGCAACAAAGGTACTGGCTGGTTGGTGATAAACCTCCGAAGGAGTACCGATTTGTTCAATATTGCCTTGTTTGAGAACGACAATACGATCAGCCAGTGTCATCGCCTCTACTTGATCATGGGTAACGTAAACACTGGTGACCCCTAATTTACGTTGCAGTTTCTTGATTTCTAGCCGCATATGAGCGCGCAGTGCGGCATCCAAATTAGATAGCGGTTCGTCAAATAAAAAGAGTTGAGGATCTCGAACAATCGCTCGGCCCATGGCGACTCGTTGCCGTTGTCCTCCCGAAAGCTTGGATGGTTTACGGGATAAATACTCTTCAATTTTGAGGGTTTTGGCAACGTGATGAATCTTTTCTTCAATGGTTTTCTTATCGACACCGCGATTTTTTAATCCATAAGCGAGGTTATCGTACACACTCATATGTGGGTAAAGTGCATAGTTCTGAAACACCATCGCAATATCTCGTTTGGCGGGTTTTTCTGTATCGACGCGTCGGCCTGCCAAATGAATCTCACCATCAGAGATGGGCTCTAGCCCTGCAATTGATCGTAAAATCGATGATTTTCCACAACCGGATGGGCCAACAAGTACGATAAACTCACCTTGTTGGATAGAAAGATCCACACCTTTTACGGCACGGTGACCATTTTCGTAGGTTTTGACCAGTTGTTTAATTTCAAGCATCATGTTATTGGGTTCCTGAGCGGGAGTGCTTGGTACTAAATGAATTGCGGTATTATTTTTCACTTTCGATGAGTCCTTTGACAAACCAACGTTGGAAGATAACGACCACCAAAACGGGCGGAAGCATGGCTAATATGACCATGGCAAAAGCGTAGTCATAACGCGGTAAATTGGTTTCATTGATGTTATTCAGAATTTGTTTTATGCCCATCACGATGGTGTTGTAGTGTTCATCAGTGGTCATCATGATTGGCCATAAATATTGATTCCATCCCACCACAAACATAATGATGAAAATGGCGGCCATCATGGTTTTGGATAGGGGGAGTAAGATGTCGATGAAAAAGCGAATCGGCCCTGCATTATCAAGCTGTGCGGCCTCCATGAGCTCATCGGGAATGGTTTTAAAAAATTGACGGAAAAAGAAGGTCGCGGTTGCCGATGCGATCAAAGGTAGAATTAACCCGGTGTAACTGTTGAGCATCCCTAGGCTGGAGACGACTTCATAAGAAGGAATAATCCGTACTTCTAAAGGTAAAAGTAAGGTCACAAAAATCAGCCAAAACCAAGCCGTGGCATAGGGGAGGCGAAAATAGACGAGGGCAAAGGCGGCCATTATGGAGATAATGATTTTACCAATAGCAAATCCCAACCCCATAATCATAGAGTTTGCGATCATCGTACTCGCGGTAACATTTCCAGCGAAACCTAAACTTTTATTCCATGCCTCTTCGTAAATGGCTGCGGTGTGATGACCTAACCCCCATTGCAGCCCTTCACTGATAATGGTGTTTGGATGATGGGTTGAGCTGGCGAAAATCAACCAGATGGGGATCAGCATAAACAAAGCACCTGCGATCAGTATCAAGTGGTCTGATAATTTATTACTTTTCATGATCAAGCCCTGTGTTTAGTAGTGGACACGTTTTTCAACAAATCGAAATTGAATGAAGGTCAGCGTGAGAACTAACACTAACAACACCACCGATTGTGCGGAACTTCCGCCTAAATCGGCACCGACAAAACCATCCCGATACACTTTATAAACTAAAGAGGTTGTACTCCCACCAGGGCCACCATTGGTCATGGTGTCGATAACACCGAAGGTGTCAAAAAAGGCGTAGGTGAGGTTAATTACCAGTAGGAAAAAACCCGTTGGCGCTAACAGAGGGAAGGTGATGGTCCAAAAACGTTTCGTATCACTGATGCAGTCTAATGTAGCGGCTTCTTTAACCGCGTAAGAGATAGATTGCAGCCCCGCCAGAAAATAGACGAAATTCACTGCGACTTGTTTCCAGACAGAGACCAAAATCAGCGCAACAGTGGCATCAACAGGGTCGGTTTGCACACTGAATTGCCAACCAAGCTGAGCAAAAAGCTCGGTCAAAATACCGATGTGCGGATTAAACAAAAAGCCACCGATGATCCCTGCGACAGCAGGGGCTACAGCGTAAACCCACGTTAATGTCACCTTATATGAGCCTTGGCCGTGAATAATATTATCGGCTTTGACCGCCAGTAATAGAGCGATAGCGAGAGACAAAAAAGACACCAAGATGGAAAACAGCACAGTAAAACCGAGTGATGATAAGTATTCTTTGGATTGAAAAAGCATCTGATAGTTTTCAAACCAAACAAAAGTCGAGGATATTCCCCAAGGATCTTCTAACATAAAAGAGAGATAAATCGCTTTGGCCGCTGGGTAAATAAAGAAAATTGCAATGATCACGATCTGCGGTGCCAGCAAGAGATAAGGCAAAGGCGAGTGTAGAAATTGTTGTCGACGTTCCACAAGTTTTTCCATTAATAAGCCATCAGGAATAACCCCACAGAGAGCTCTGCGGGGCAATCAATATCACTGCATAGTGCGAGCAAAGCGGTTAAGCAGCCTCTCACTTTCAGTTTTCACTTTATTTAAGCTTTCTTTAACAGAAGAACGCCCCGCGAAGATATTGTCGAATTCACGATGCATCACTTCTCGAATTTGTGGGTAATAACCTAAGCGATACCCTTTGGTCCATTCCCCGGAAGGTAAACTGAGTTGTTTTACACCGACTTCAGCATCGGGGTGATCACGGTAATAGCCTGACGCTTTTGTCATTTCATAAGCGGCATTGGTGACAGGAACATAGCCCGTGGTTTGATGCCAATACATTTGAACTTCTGGGCGTGTTAAGTAAGCAAAGAAGGCGGCAACGGCTTTGTCTTCCGCTTTTGAATGGCCATTTAAAGCAAACAGAGCTGCGCCACCAATAAAGGTATGCGTGCCGTTTTTATTTAAGGATTGCCAGTAAGGTAAATAAGTGGTGCCAAAATCAAAATTGACGCGACTACGTAAACCCCCGAAAGAACCTGATGAACCCATCCACATTGCGACTTCTTGACGCTCAAAGGGGGTTTGGTTTGCATCCCAATTGCTGCCGTAATATTTAAAATAGCCTTTGTCTGACCACTCTTTCAATTTCCCAACATGCATTAACATATCTGGAGTATTCACCATAACGGTTGAAGACAGTGCTTGATAACCATTCTGCTGATCAGAGAGTGGAAGGTTATGACGAGATTTGAAGTTTTCGAACATGATCCAAGGCGTGAGAGACTGTGAAAATGCCGCATACCCTTGTGATTTGAGTTTGACGGCCAGCGCTTCAAGCTGTTCGTAGGTTTGTGGAGCATCACCTCCGACTTTCTTGAGAATATCTTTATTGTAATACAGCACAGGGGTTGAACTGTTAAAGGGCATTCCTACCATTTTTCCATTATTGTCCGCATAGAAGTTACGAACTCCCGCCAGATAGTCTTGGGAATGAAAGGAGTAACCCGAGTCAATCATAATATCTTGCACGGGCTTCGCCACACCCGGAGCATTCATGATGGTTGCTGCGCCCGCATCAAACACTTGTAAGATATTCGGGGATTGTCCTGCACGAAAAGCGGCAATGCCGGCGGTTAACGTCTCAGTGTATTCCCCTTTGTAAATAGGAGTAACCTGATAGTCATTTTGTGAGGCATTAAAATCAGTCGCCAGTTTATTGACCGTTTCTCCTAGCTGCCCACCCATTGCATGCCACCAAGTAATATTGGTAGCGGCGAAGCTAGTGCCTGAAAAGGAGACCGACAGTAGGCTCGCTAACCATAGCTTATTCATTTTTATTTCCCTTAGTGAGTTTCGAACGAGGCTGTTCTTGTTTCGTTTGATGCTATGGTGGCGGCAAAATGTGTCACATCCGTGGCTATTCCGTTGCATTGTAATGAAAGATTTATGTCACTAGGCGGTGTGGTTTATCTTGATTTTTACACGGCGAATGTCGGATGAGATAGCCTCGGACGAAAGTGGTGGGGAGTGGAACAACCGCTTCATTTGTCATTCATACTAGGGAGAGGATTGCCTTTAGTCCTTCTGTGACGTTATTAATAGATTAAATATTATTTTATTCGTCCATTTGCCTACTCGATACCTGACTGCTACTTTTTAAAATAGGCTTATATTCATTAATTCTCATATAGGCATTTCAAAGATTAAGAATGTAGCCAAATCTAATTATTAGAATAACGTCCGTTAGGCATAGGAAAATGATCAATGTTAGTGATTAGGCTTATCCCTCTGTTTATGCCTGTGCTCGTCTTGTCCGGCATAGGAATGGTTTACTCGGATCTCTCACTGTCAACCAGTGTCACTCTTTTTGTGGCTTCAATACTTAGCCTTAGCTATGCCGCTTGGAATTACGAAGCGTATATTCAGACAGTCAAATTGCAAAAAAAGCAAATTGAACATTTTTCCTCACAACAAGAGTCAGAGCTGGAATCTTTTCATTCTCTTGAACCTCTTTTTATTGAGTCTTTGCCTATTTGGTCTCGGCATATTGATTCTGCAAATCATCACTTAACGGAGTCGGTGGCTGAGTTGAGTGAGCAATTCACCCAGTTGGTTGAACGACTTTCTCATGCCTTATCATTAAAGGAAACAGGAGAACAAACACAAGATCACTCGATTCCACAAGAGATCAATCAATGTCGAATCATGCTCAATGGTGCGGTAGAAGCATTACGTTCAGGGCAAGTATTACGCCAACAAGTACTCGGTGAAATGAGAAATTTGGCTCAATACACCAGCGCACTGAAAAAAATGGCGAGTGATGTGGTGGGTATTGCCGAGAAAACTAACTTACTAGCGCTGAATGCGGCCATTGAATCGGCGCGAGCTGGGGAAGCCGGAAGAGGGTTTGCCGTTGTTGCTGATGAAGTTCGAAGTTTATCCCACCAATCCAGAGAAACCGCTAACCATATGACCGAACAAGTTAATACGATCAATTTAGCGATAGAGAAGGCTTGTGACATGGTGCATCAAGTCAATAAGGATGAAAATGATCAGATGAACCATACTGAGCAGTGTGTGGATGAAGTAATGAGCCATTTTCAGCATATGCTGCATACCTTAGAAGGGCAAACTCAAAGGTTAACCGAAGAAACCCACCAAGTTAAAGAGACGGTAACCCTCGTCATCATTCGTTTGCAGTTTCAAGACAGAGTAAGCCAAATTTTAGAGCAAATTAGCCTTAACTTGCAGGAATTGAGTGAGTCCATTGCGCTTGCTCAGCAGGATCGTAACCACCCAGTGGTCGGACAGCTCTCTCCCAAAAAATGGCTTGAAAAGATGAAAGCTAGCTACACCATGGTAGAGCAGCATCACGTTCATGGAGGAAAAAATCACCCCTCGAATGAGGAAAAATCCGTTCAATCAGATATTACCTTTTTCTAAGTAATTGAAGCCACCAACAAGGAGGTTTGAACATGAGTAAAACCATTTTAGTCGTGGATGATTCCGCTGCTATTCGGCAAGTGGTGAGCTTGTCTCTAAAAAGTGCTGGATACCAAACCATTGAAGCCATAGATGGTATCGATGCTTTGCGAAAAATTCAGGGTGTCAAAATTCATTTAGTGATCAGTGATGTCAATATGCCCAATATGGATGGTATTACGTTACTCAAAGAACTGAAGAAACAGCCTTCTACCAAGTTTACCCCCGTGATTATGTTGACGACAGAATCTGAAGCCACCAAAAAAGATCAGGGACGCCTAGCTGGGGCGAAAGCGTGGGTGGTGAAACCTTTCGTTCCTGAGCAAATGTTAGCTGCTGTGAATAAATTGATGCCAGCCTAGGAGGTGATGCATGCAGCTACTCAAAGAAAATGCCGAGCAGGTTCAGATTGCTTTGTCTGGTGAATTAACCATTTATCAAGGACAGGCATTGTATGAATTTCTTACTCCTTGGATTGAAAAAAACTGTGAGTTAGTGCTCGATATTGATCAGGTTACCGACCTAGATACTAGTATCCTTCAACTATTGCTGATGATTAATAAGGTGAAAGGGCAGCAACAGCAACGCTGTGTACTGAAAGGGGATAACCCATTACTGCACCAAGTGATTGAGACATTAGGGGCCAATAACATGGTGAGTCGGTTGGTGGTGCAATCAAATCTAGAATAAGGATAAGCGTATGGCGATGGATACGATGCTGTTAGCTGCTTTAGAGACTTATTATACCGAAAGCCGCGAGTTACTTGAGGCGATGGAACTTGATCTACTCGAGTTGGAAGCGGGGAATCACGATGATCTTTCAGAAAGGCTCAACGCGATTTTCCGAGCTGCTCATACGGTAAAAGGTTCAGCCGGTATTTTTAATTTAGATTCGATTGTCCACTTTACCCATAAAGTGGAAAGCTTATTAGAGCAATTAAGAACAACGCCATCATCACTTTCTGATGAGGTCATTGGCTTATTGTTTCGATGTCGAGATCATATGCTGCGTCTATTAGATGAAGCGCAATATCAGCAAGTTGATCATCAAGATAATGCACAAATCAGTACACTCTTAATGGCCGAACTTGATCAGCATCTCACGCCCTTTTCGGGGACGAATACGATTGAAGAGGAGAATATTGAACCGACAAACGCTCATTCTCCCAGTGCAACATCATTATCCACTTACTTCCTTTTTATCCGATTTCCAATGACCGCTTTACAAGATGGCATGGACCCGCTCTCTTTTTTCTCCTATTTGGCAAAGTTTGGGGAAATCGAGAACATTGTTCTAGATGACAGTAGGCTCCCAGATGAATGGCAAGCATTTGATCCAGAAAACCACTACTTAGCTTGGCAGTTATCTTTGGTCACCCACGCATCGGTCACTGAAATAGAGGAAGTCTTCGAATTCATTCGTGATGAAGGTGACGTCTGGGTTTTTACCGCAGAACAGTATACCCCTGAATGTATGGCAACGTTGCAACAACGAAGCCCGTGCAACCCATCGCATCTTCATTATTGTGGCCTATCTGAATTAGGTCCATGTCAGCCAACGGTGGTGATGACGCTAGATCCAACATCGCCTGTCACGGCTTTATCGAATGAAAAAGAAAAAAACAGGACGCCTAAAGCGCTTAGAGATACAAACCATCGTGATTCACAAAGCTTACGAGTTGATGCTGAAAAGCTGGATACACTGATTAATCTTATTGGAGAGCTGGTAACGGCAGGTGCTGGATGCGCTTTACAGGCCAGTCATTATGCTGATAGTGCAATGCAAGAATCTGTGTCATGTCTAAATGGGTTATTAGAAGAAGTCAGAGATGCGGCACTCAAACTCAGAATGGTGCCTGTTGGGACCACCTTTATACGTTTTCAACGTGTGGTGAGAGATGTATCGAAAGAATTAGGGAAAGAAATTCAACTAACCATTCATGGTGCGGAAACCGAGCTAGACAAATCTGTAATTGAAAAAATTGGTGACCCCTTAATGCATCTTATTCGTAACGCCATGGATCATGGTATTGAATCTCCTGAACAGCGAAAAGCATGTGGCAAACCGAGTACAGGGAATATCACCTTAAATGCTTATCATGATTCAGGAAATATTGTGTTAGAGATCAGCGATGATGGAAAGGGGCTAGATACAGAAAAACTGCGTCATAAAGCGGTGGAAAGAGGCTTAATTGATGAACAGAGTGTGCTTAGCCGAGAGGAAATCTACCAACTGATATTTGAACCGGGTTTCTCTATGGCAAAAGAAGTTTCAAATCTCTCTGGGCGAGGGGTGGGAATGGATGTTGTCCGTCGAAATATTCATGAACTACGAGGTCGGATTGAAATAGAGAGTGACGTGTTAGTGGGAACCACCATGAGATTAATTCTACCGCTGACCTTAGCGATTATTGACGGTTTTTTGGTGGAAGTGGGGCAAGAAGAGTTTGTGGTGCCGCTAGATTCTGTCAAAGAGTGTGTGGAGCTGAATCATCGTCTGGAAAAAACGAAGGAAAAAGTGAGCCATCACCTCAATTTAAGAGGGCATGTTTTACCGCTCATCGACTTACGTAAACAGTTCAATTTAAACCTTGGCGCACCTCGAAGACAAAATGTGGTTGTTGTACAAACTGGGGGGCAGATGGCGGGATTAATTGTTGATCGATTACTGGGGGAATTACAGACGGTGATTAAACCGTTAGGCCCTATTTTTAGCAATATCAAAGGGATCAGCGGTTCAACTATCTTAGGTAATGGCGATATTGCCCTTATTTTAGACATTCCGACGCTAACGCAACAAATCATTCAGCAAGAATATCAAAGATTGACCGCTTACTAGCATAAGGCTGTGGCGTGAAAGTACAGAAAACTATTTCTATCAGAGTAAGAACATGATGGTCATCACCTAAGTAAGGAATCTGGCAATGTTTAAGGATCTCTCAGTAAAAATTAAGCTCAGTTTATTAATTGGACTATTAGGCTTTTTATTAATCGGTGTTGGAGCCGCAGGATTACATGGCATGGGGAAAATGGTTGATGGACTACAAAGTGTTTATCAAGACAGAACTATCCCTATTGGTCAGTTAGGAGATATTAAAGCCCGATTTTTAAATAACCGTATCGCATTAGCGTTTGCTCAGCTTTATGACGATCAAGAAAATATCACCGCGCAAATTACGTTAGTAGAAAATAATCTAAAGCAAATTGATACTATTTGGACACAATATGCCAGTACAACGTTAACACCGGAAGAATCTCGTTTGGTTGCTCAGTTTGAACGGGATAACCAAGCTTTTGTTACTCAAGCGATTGAGCCGACCTTGGTTGCATTGCAAGCGAATGATATCGCTACGGCCACCTTGCTCGCCGCGCAGAAAGTTCGTCCTCTTTATACACCTGTGGCGCAAGTGCTTGATCAATTAATTGAACTACAAATTCAAGAATCGGCTAATGAGTACCAAAGAGAAACCGTTCTCTATGCGACGTTGCGAATGGTTTCTATCTCATCCATTGTCATTGGCCTCTTATTAGCGCTGGGGTTTGGTATTGCTCTTATTCGAGGAATATGTGTTCCTTTGGAAAGCGCTGTCAGATTATCTCAACGATTGGCTGAAGGGGATTTGACCGCAAGTATTGAAGTAACAAGTAAAGACGAAATGGGGCGGCTACTGAACGCCATGCAGCAGATGGTTAGAAAAATTTCGCAAATTGTTGGCGAAGTTAATGGAGCGAGTAATGCGTTAGCCTCTGCTTCAGAGCAAGTTTCTGCAACCGCGCAAAATTTAAGCCAAGGGGCGAGTGAACAGGCCGCTAGTGTGGAAGAGACGACATCATCCATAGAGCAGATGTCTGCTTCTATTGCCCAAAATACTGAAAATGCCAAAGTAACCAATGGTATTGCCAGTAAAGCAGCACAAGAAGCTAAAGAAGGTGGGGATGCAGTAACTAAAACAGTGGCGGCAATGAAATCGATAGCGGAAAAAATCAGTATTATTGATGACATTGCTTATCAAACCAATTTATTGGCATTAAATGCAGCGATTGAAGCGGCCAGAGCTGGTGAACATGGCAAAGGGTTTGCGGTGGTTGCCGCTGAAGTACGCAAACTGGCTGAACGTAGCCAAGTGGCTTCGCAAGAAATTGGCGAGGTGGCTAAAAATAGTGTGGCACTAGCAGAACAAGCCGGAATGTTGTTGGAAGAAATTGTCCCTTCTATCCAAAAAACGGCCGATTTAGTCCAAGAAATAAATGCGGCATCCATGGAACAAGCGACAGGTGCTTCGCAAATCAATCAGGCAATGGAACAGTTAAATAGCGTGACTCAGCAAAGCGCTTCCGCATCAGAAGAACTCGCCTCGACCTCTGAGGAAATGAGTAGTCAAGCTCAGCAGTTGCAACAATTAATGACTTTTTTTACTACAGAAAATTCTCGTGATATTCCAACCGAGAAAAAAACCAACAAGCAGTTAAAACCACAGCACGTTGCATCACTAAAGGATGATGACGATGCGGATTATGTTCGTTTCTAGGAGGCAGACATGAGTGTAGCAGCTGTAACGGTCAATGGTGAGAAGCAAAACAATGATCAGCAATATTTGACGTTTTTACTCAATGGTGAAATGTATGCGTTTGCCATCTTAAATGTCAAAGAGATTTTGGAATATGGGAAAATCACCCCCATTCCTAGAATGCCTAAATTTATTCAAGGTGTTATCAACCTTCGTGGTGAAGTGGTTCCGGTGATTAATCTTGCTCATCGCTTTAATATTGAAGTACAACCAATCACGAAACGATCTTGTATCGTGATTATTGAAGTGGAAACGGAAAATCAGCGTCAAGACCTAGGTGTCTTGGTGGATAGTGTCTCTGAAGTGCTTGATATCCCTAGTGCAGATCTCAGGGCTGCTCCTTCTTTTAGTTGCCAAATACGTATCGATTTCATTCGAGCGATGGGGCAGTTGCAAGATAACTTCGTCATCATTCTTGCTGAAGATAAAGTTCTTTCTGTAGAGGAGTTAGCCATGGTGACCAATGAATTAGTGGCGAGTTAGAGAGGAGAGTGTTTTATGCCGTTTCTTGAATCGGTTTCTCGAGAATGTTCTCTGCCTCAGAATCTCTCTGATCAGACATTTGTTCGCTACCAACGTTGGTTGTATGAAAAAGCCGGTATTTACCTCAATGACGGCAAAAAATCATTGGTGATAGGGCGGTTGAGCGCTCGTCTTCAGCAGCTTGGATTGTCTGATTGGAATGACTATTTTGATTTTTTTGCCTTATCTGCCCCAAGTGCTAGCAAAAAAGCAGAACAACAAGTGGTCATTGATTTACTTACGACTAATGAAACTTACTTTTTTCGTGAAGAGGCGCATTTTTCCTTTATTCAACAGTCCGTGATTCCGGAGTACATTGAAAAACCTCTCCGCTGCTGGAGTGCGGCTAGTTCCTCTGGAGAAGAAGCTTATTCACTGGCGATGTTATTAATGGAGCACTGTTATCAGCCTTGGCAAATTTTAGCAACGGATATTAGTAGCCGTGTATTGGATATTGCTCGTCGTGGTGTTTATCCCCTCAGCAGAAGCACCAATATTCCTCTTCATTATCTACAGAAATATTGTCTTAAAGGGGTTGGAGATAAAGCCAATGGTTTTAAAGTGAGCCGAACATTGCGCGAGAAAGTGAATTTTCAATCGGTTAATTTACAAGATAACTTAGCGCGTTTTGGTCACTTTGATCTCATTTTGCTCCGTAATGTCATGATTTACTTTGATGCACATTCTAAGCAACGGGTGATTGAGAATATTCAGCGCCAACTGAATGTCGGCGGATACTTATTTATTGGACATGCTGAAACGCTTCAGTCGGTTCGTTCTTCCTTGAAACTGCTCTCTCCTTCTATTTACCAAAAAGTTTAGTGCTACCCCAGCGTGACGATTGAGGCAGAAACACGGCTGATAAAAAATAAATGAGGGAAGTACGATGACATCTAAAAAGATAAAAGTGTTAATTGTTGATGACTCCGCTGTCGTTAGGCAAGTACTTAGCCAAATATTATTAGGGCAGCCGGATATTGAATTATTACCAGCAGCGGCCGATCCTATTTTTGCGATGAAGCGAATGCAGCAAACATGGCCGGATGTGATCATTCTGGATGTGGAAATGCCAAGGATGGATGGCATCACTTTTCTCAAAAAACTCATGGCAGAGCGTCCTACTCCCGTGATTATTTGTTCGACACTCACTGAACAAGGCGCACAAATTACCTTAGAGGCCTTACAAGCCGGGGCGTTAACGATCATTACAAAACCTAAAATGGGCTTGAAAGGATTTCTTGAAGAGAGTAGCAACCAAGTGTTGCAAGCGGTTCGTACGGCAGCCAAAGCACAATTAAAAAATTTATTCACTCTTCGACCTTCTCATACTCTTCAACCTCCGGCATTCGTTTCTGCTGGTTCTCCTTCCTCCATTAATTCATTGCTAAGCAGCGAAAAAATTGTCGTGATTGGAACCTCAACTGGGGGAACACAAGCATTAGAGTATGTATTAACTCACTTGCCAGCCCATGCACCGGGCATCGTGATTGTTCAGCATATGCCAGAAAAATTTACCGCAATGTTTGCTGAACGATTAAATAGCTTGTGCCAAATTACCGTGAGTGAAGTCAAAACGGGAGATCGTGTATTAGCAGGAAGTGCTTTGATTGCACCAGGTGGAAAGCACACTAAGTTGGTTCGAAGTGGAGCGCAATATAAAGTTGAAGTGTTTGATGGACCACCGGTAAACCGTCACAAACCCTCGGTGGATGTCTTGTTTCGCTCAGCGGCTCAGCAAGCCGGGAAAAATGCACTGGGAATCATCATGACGGGGATGGGGGATGATGGGGCGAGAGGGTTAAAAACCTTATTTGATGTAGGGGCGATGACGATTGCTCAAGATGAAGCCACCTGTGTAGTGTTTGGCATGCCAAAAGAAGCCATTGCCTTGGGGGCCGTTCGACAAATCAGCCCATTATCAGGAATCGTCAAACATATTTTGGTGCGAGAAGTGAAGAGCTTGGTATGAGAGATGGCTGAAAAATAGTGATCTACCGAAAATACAGTTGATAATGAGAGTTTTTATCAATAACATGTCACCATTCTTTCGTGGTAACAGATGATGATGATGAATTTGATAAAATCCAGCCTAATACTGCTTTCAGCGGTGTTCGTGCTGCCTTCTAACGCAAGTACACTGGATGACGCTAAAGCGATACAAAACCGCACGAATAGCCATTCAGCAACAAGTCAGAAAAAAATCGATAAAAGTTCAGCGCAAACTTTAGCCTTACAATCGGAAATTGAGCGCCTGAATGAAGAAGTGAATAATCTCACTATTTATCGAGATCACCTATCATCTTTGGTGGTTAGCCAAGAAAGTGAAATGGTCAGTCTTGAAGAACAAATTACTGAAGTCCACCAAACCCGGCAAGGTATTGTACCTTTGATGTATCGGATGATTGATGGATTAGAAACCATTATCGATCAAGATAAGCCGATTCGTCTTTCTGCCCGTCAAGAACGCTTAGCTCGCTTGAAAGCTTTGATGCCTCGCGCAGATGTCAGTGATGCCGAAAAGTATCGTCGTATTTTAGAAGCTTATCAAATTGAAATGGACTATGGCTCAAAGCTTGGTGTTTATCAAGATACCATCACGCTCACAGAAAATGATCGCATTGAAGCGGATATCCTCTATTTAGGTCGAGTGTCTTTAGTCGCTCGCAATCTTAATGGCACGCGTTATTGGTCTTGGAATCAAAACATGAAGCAGTGGCAAACTCTGCCTTCAAAAATGAAAGGTGACATTGATACGGCTTATCAATTGGCCTATCAACAAATTGCACCTACGCTACTTAATTTACCGGTATCACTTACAGCAGCGGAGGTGAAACAATGAAACTGACCCATTGTGTTTCTATGTTAGGGCTGGCGGCCGCTTTCATTTCACCGGCTTTTGCTACAACCGGGCTAGTTGAAAAAGCGCAGAGTGAAAATCGAGTTCAACGTTCGCATGACAGCCAACGTGAATCGACATTTATAAAAACAGAACAGTCACTGAGAGAGCAAAGAAATGCACTTCTTGCTCAACGTGATCGATTGCAAGAGGAAGCGGATAAACTGTCTGCTCGCTTTAGCAAAAATGAAAATAGCCTCGCTCGCTTAGAAGAAAAATTACG
The DNA here is from genome assembly GCF_900167345.1 of Vibrio cincinnatiensis DSM 19608. Classification (GTDB taxonomy): domain Bacteria; phylum Pseudomonadota; class Gammaproteobacteria; order Enterobacterales; family Vibrionaceae; genus Vibrio; species Vibrio cincinnatiensis. The sequence continues at coordinate 50,327 of NZ_FUXB01000014.1, forward strand.
CCTAGAAACCGGGAGTTTAGGCGAAATATTTGGTGTTGTTCGTCAAAATGCAAAAGAGTTACAAGCCACTCAAATGACTTCAGTAACGGGAGTGGATCGCCAACATTATGCCGCTCTTGTTGACACGATTGTTGCTGCGAAGTCGCTTCCGTCGATGAAACAACTCCTCGGCTTATGGCAAGCGATGGAAGAACAGATCACCGCCAGTGGTGAAGTGAGCCACAGCTCCGTTGCGTTTATTGATGGGGAAGGTCGCCAGCAGCAAGTGGAGGCGATTCGTTTAGGGGCATTAGGGCTTGTGACCGAGCAAGGATATGTGAGTTGGAATTCCCAGCGCCAGGATGCGGTTGCGTATCAACAGCAACCGGATAATGGCCCTCGCTACTCTTCTTTACAAGCGCTACAACAAGGCAATATGGAAAACGTACTGCTTGATCCCTCTCGTGGTTTGTTATTAGAACAGCTGGCTTTTGCACCAACCATGAAACAACGACTCGAAGCGGGAGGGGTGATAGGTAACATTATCCTACTCTTACTGGGTGTAGGTTTGATTATAGCGATCTATCGTGGTATCACGCTTGCCGTGGCTCGGCAAAAAATCCAGCAGCAATTGAAAAATCCACATCAGGTTGGCAACAATCCGCTCGGTCGTGTGCTTTCGGTCTATAACAAAGAACAAACGCGTAGTGTCGAAGCATTAGAGCTGCGTTTATTAGAAGCGGTGGTCGATGAACAAACTGGGTTGGAAAAAGGGCTTTCCATGCTCAAGCTGCTGGCTGCATTAGCCCCAATGTTAGGACTACTCGGTACTGTAACAGGGATGATTGAAACTTTTCAGGTCATTACTCAGTTTGGTAATGGTGATCCTAAAGTGATGGCTGGGGGGATCTCCATGGCGCTAGTCACAACCGTTTTAGGGCTTGTTGCCGCCATGCCTTTATTGCTAGCGCACAATATGCTCAGTTCACAGGCGGAAAATATTCGTACTATCTTAGAAAAACAAGGCATTGGTTTGGTCGCTGAACAAGCCGAGCGTGAAAGTATGAATGCTGATATGAACAAAGCCGTCAGTCATGCTGCGTAAGGAATCAATATGAACCAAGCTGATAGATTCTTTTCTTTTGAAAGCCTATTTCTGCCTCTTTCGGAGTTTATGGCGCAAGGGGGAACCGTCCTTTGGTGGTTGGCTGTGGTTGTTGCCATTTGTTGGTTGTTGGTCATTGAACGCATTCTTTACTTGGCTTTTACTTTCCCGAAACAGCGTAAGCAGTGGATTGAGCAGTGGCATCAACGTAGTGACCATCACTCTTGGTATGCGCACGCCATCCGTTCTAGATGGATAGGGCAAGCGCATATTCAACTCACCCAATACTTAAACATTATTAAAGTATTGGTAGCGATTTGCCCCATGCTGGGATTATTAGGCACAGTCACTGGCATGATCTCTGTTTTTGATGTGATGGCAACACAAGGCAGTAGTAATCCAAAACTGATGGCTTCAGGTATTTCATTGGCCACATTACCCACCATGGCCGGTATGGTTGCCGCTTTAGCCGGTATGTTCATTTATGCTCGCCTTGCGAAAACCTGCCGTCTGTGTGAACTAAAACTTGAAAAATCATTAAGGAGTCAGTGATGAGACTGGGTCGACGTTCATCGAATCAAGAAGAAGCGCAAGTGGATCTCACTTCGATGTTAGATATTGTTTTTATCATGCTGATTTTCTTCATTGTCACCAGCTCTTTTGTCCGAGAATCCGGCGTTGAAGTGAATAGACCATCGGCAGCAAATGTGGCTGCGCAAAAAGATGCCGGTATTTTTGTGGCCATTACGGCCGCCAATGATATCTACATTGATAAAAGACAAATTGATGCGGAAAGAGTACAAGCCACATTAGAACATTTATTGCTTGAACAACCGGAAGCCTCACTGGTCATTCAGGCTGATGAACATGCCTATAATGGGACGGTGGTAAAAGTGATGGATGCGGCAAAAGGCGCTGGTGTAAAAAATATAGCCTTAGCGGCGGAGAAACGCGGATGATGCGTTTATTACTCGCCACGCCTTTCGCTGCGGCGATTTCCGTCGGTTTATTTGCGTTTATGGCTTGGATGGTGAATAACGATGGTCTGCGTTCGCCCCAACAGAATCAGTCACTGAGTTTTAATATGGTGATGGTTGAGCAAGAGCAAGAAGTACAGCGTCGTCAACGTGCGGTTCCCGAGCAACCCAAGGCTCCGGAGCCACCGCCGAAAGCGCCTGTTTCTAAACAGCAAAGTTCGGTAGCCAATACGTTAACTCCAACCAGTGTACCATCATTGGGGCTGGATACGGCCATTAATGGCATTGCGATTAACGCCCCAACCTTTGGTGATTTTGGTGCCAATCAGCAAGCCTTACCTCTGTATCGTGTTGAGCCGACGTATCCTGCTCGCGCTTTACAACGTAATATTGAAGGTTACGTTGTCTTGCGTTTTACCATCGATGAAACCGGCAGACCCACTGAGATTGAAGTGCTCGACGCCAACCCAAGACGAATGTTTGAGCGCGAAGCGATGCAAGCATTACGGAGTTGGAAATATCAGCCCAAACTGTTAGATGGCAGTGCAGTTACTCAGCCTGGTCAAACAGTAAAACTGGAGTTTAAGTTAGCCAAATGATCAGACGATTTATCCTTTACCTCATGTTGCTGGGTTCAACTTCATCATTAGCGACTGAGCTTAGCCCTTATGCTGCAAATAAAGCCTTGCAAGCAAACCAGTTTGCTCAAGAAGAGCGCTTTGGCGAGGCGATTCGTTTATTAGAGGAAACCCAATTCAGTCGCGCTTATGATAAGGCTTATTTAGCCCGAATGTTGGGCGTGTTTTACTGGCAAAATGAACAGCTAAAACCGGCGATAAAATCACTGAATAATGCTGTCAATAGCGGTGAGTTACAGGATGAACAGGGCTGGACAACCAGACGCATGTTGGCTGATCTTTTATTGATGGATCAACAATATCAACAAGCATTGTCTCATTATTATCAGCTCACTAAACAGGTTCCTGCCGATCAAAAAGCGCATGAATTGTGGCTAAGAATTGCTCAGGTTCATTACCAGTTACAGCAATGGAAAAAAACCTTAGAGGCGATGGCGCATTATGAACGCTTTAAACGCCCTGATGAGATCACCCCATTATCCGTCAAGTTAGGGGCCCAATTACAATTAGAACGTTGGTCTCCTGCGATTGATACACTGAAACGATTAATTACGTTAGAGCCCACGAAAAGTAGTTGGTGGTTGCAGTTGGTGAGCCTTGAACTTCGCACTGGTCAGCAAAAAGAAGCGTTAAACAGCTTAGGGCTGGCTAAATTACAAGGTGTTGAGCTTAGTCAGCAAGAATTGAGATTGTTAGCCCAATTGTATGCTCAAAATGGCATTCCAGAACGAGCGGCGCAATTACTCGAGCAGCTAGCGACGACAAACAGTGATCTTGACCTGATCACTGAGCGTGCAACTTATTGGCAAAGAGCGAAAGAGTGGGATAAAGCCATTGAAACTTGGTTGATCGCCGCTAAGAGAGAAAGTCAATATTACTGGAATGTGGCATTACTGCAGAGCCAGCAAGGGGAGTATCAACAAGCATTAGCTTCTTTAGAGCAAGTCAAAGGTCAGCAACGCCAACCAGAGATGGCCCTTGCCAGAGCGAGAGTCCTATATAAGCTTAATAAACTGGATGATGCCTTAGCACAAGCAAAGAAAGCGCATCATCTAGAGCCTTCTCAAGAAAGTAAAGGGTGGGTTAATTTCCTCTCTCAGCTTAGGGCGATCAACGCTCGGCAAACGTCTTAATGATAAAAAGGCGCAACTTATTGGGTTTGCGCCATTCTTTCCTATTTGATCAATAACTAAAACCCATTAGCGGTTTATTTCTTTTCTCTCTATTCTTGCTCTAACTGATTCATGCAGTAGAGCGATGCTCGGTTTTCATAAGATCGAATCATAGATAAAGAGGAGGCGATGGTGTCAGGTAAAAAAGCACTGGTTGTAGAAGGGGGAGCCATGCGCGGCATTTTTGCCAGTGGGGTGTTAGACGCATTTATGGAACAAAACTACCGCCCTTTTGATTTTGTTATGGGCGTATCTGCGGGGGCCTCTAACTTAGTCGGTTATTTAGCTCATCAACCCAAACGTAGCTATCAAGTGATTACCGAACTGGCTACCAGCAAACGTTTTTATAATCCGGGGAGATTTTTACGGGGGGGAAGTCTCGTTGATGTCCGATGGCTTATCGATGAAGCGAATGAGCATTATCCTATTGATGAAGAGCGTTTATTTTCATCGGTTCCTTTCTTTGCTGCGGCAACAAACATTAACACAGGTAAAGCCGATTACTATCAAGTCACACGGGAGAACTTTGTAACGGCCATTGAAGCTACCTCAGCGCTCCCTTTGGTGTATAAAAATACGCCATGTTTTTCTGGTGGGTGTTATACCGATGGTGGTGTAGCTGACTCTATCCCAGTCAAAGAAGTATATCGGCGTGGAGCCCGTGATATTACAGTGATCTTATCTCATCCTCTGAGCTATACCATGAATAAACCCAAAAGTGAGTGGATGATGAAAAAGCTTTTTGCTCGTTATCCGCAAGTCGCTAATTCCGTTGTACATCGGGCAGAAAAATACAATGGATCTCTACAATTTATTCATCATCCCCCAAAAGATGCCAATATTGAGGTTATTGCCCCGCCTGAAAATTTTGCGGTGAAACGGTTAACGATGAAAAAACCGCTATTGCAGCAGGGGTATCAGATGGGCCTAAATGCCGGGAAGCAGTATTTACAATCTATGGAGAAAAAATATGAGTTTATTTGACAAGATCATTATATTTACTTGTGATATCAATAATTATCAATCCGTTCTTGCGGGTTTAGATGCTCGCTACCAAGAAGATCGTGAACAGTGACACAGTTATTCAATGATTGAGGAACAAACAAGTCTTATCTGGTGAGAGAAGGCTCGTGGCGTATCATAAATCATAAGATCATCGCCGCATGATTTCACATACTTTTCCTTATGTATCACCAGACATTCAGTCAGAAGAGGAAAAGAAACGTGCATTTAAAACTCTCACTCATCACGCTGTCACTATTGGCTGCAACTCCAATATATGCGGCTGATGTTCAGGCTCAACGGATACCACTTCTTCAGGCCAATGAGTATCGGGAGGGGGTAGAGCTGGAGCAATACTGGCAAAGTGAAAAATTAGATGGAATTCGGGCTCTATGGAATGGCACACAGTTAGTTACCCGCACAGGTCATCCGATTTATGCTCCGAAATGGTTTACCGCTGGGTTACCTGAGTACCCCGTAGAAGGGGAGCTTTGGGCCGGTAGAGGACGATTTTCTCTGGTTCAACAAACCGTACTGGATCACCATCCATCCGATGTAGCATGGCAGCAGATAAGGTTCATGTTATTTGATTTGCCGACTTTCGAGGGGCATTATCCAATGCGTTATCAAAGATTAATTGCACTTACATCTGCCATTTCTCAAGAACACATTCAATACATTCAACATCATCCCATTACATCAGAAGCGGTACTACTTAACGATCTTGAGCAGATTTTTGCTTCAGGAGGTGAGGGGTTAATGCTCAGAAAAATAACCTCTTTCTATACGGCGGGAAGAAGTGACGATTTGTTAAAACTTAAAATACACCAAGATAGTGAAGCGCGAGTTATAGGGTATAGGATGGGAAAAGGTAAATATCAGAATATGGTTGGATCACTGATAGTACGTAATGAAGAGGGTGTTGAGTTTGGGTTAGGGAGTGGGCTGAGTGATTTTTTACGCCAACAACCACCAGAAATCGGTTGTGTGATCACCTATCGATTTAATGGGGAGACGGATTCAGGTAAGCCGCGTTTTGCTCGCTTTATGCGAGTTAAAGAATCTTGTGCCTACACTGAGACTTTTACCTTCCGTTAAGCGTTATTTTAAGCAATGCCGCGATTTATTGAGGATAATCGCGGCGTTACTTAATCATACCGCCTATTATTTGGTCGCATAGTGCATTTGAATATCATCATCTTGGTGTTGCATCCAATATAATCGTAACCCTAGCATGAGCGCAGCCGAGCTTAGCCCAACAATGAAACCAATCCAAAAGCCACTGGCACCCATTGGCTCGACGATCCAATCTGTCATGGCTAATAGATAACCCGTTGGCAGACCTAATATCCAATAAGCAATAAAGGTGCGGTTGAAAATGGCTGCCATATCTTTATAGCCACGTAGAGCTCCTGCTGCAACAACTTGAATGGCATCCACACACTGATAAATACCCGCTAAAATCAACAATTGCATCGCCATGGTAATCACTTCAGGGTTATGAGTATAAAGTAAAGCGATCTCTTCTCGGAACCAAATAGTAAACGTTGCGGTAAATAAGGAGGCGACAACCCCCACAAGCAATCCCACATTGGACGCAACCGCTGCGCCTCGTAAGTTTTCTTCGCCCAGGGTATGCCCAACGCGTATAGAAACTGCCGCGCCAATGCTCATGGGTAAAACAAAAACCAGTGAAGAGAAGCTTAAAGCCACTTGATGTGCAGCTACGACCAATGGACCTAATGGTGCGACCAGTAACGCTACTGCTGCAAAAAGCGTGACCTCGAAAAAGAGTGCGGCAGCTACCGGAAAACCGAGCTTGAATAAGCGGCGCTGAGCTTGCCATTGAGGCGGATGGAAGGCCGCGAATAGCTGAATACGAGCGAGTCGGTTCGAGGTGATCACATAAAAGAGCAACATGAGGAACATTAACCAGTAAACGATGGTGGTTGCGACACCACACCCTACGCCACCCAGTGCTGGTGCGCCAAATTTGCCATAAACAAAAATCCAGTTTAGCGGAATGTTAAAAAGTAAACCTAAAAAGCCAATAACCATGGCAGGTTTGGTCAGTGACATTCCATCGGTAAAGCTGCGTAAGGTCTGGAAAAGAAGGAAAGCAGGGACAGCAAACATCACAGCGTGCATATAACCAATGGTTTTTTCAGCCATCAATGCTTCCACATCCATCAAACCTAAAATGGTTTTTGTTTGGAATAGAACCAGAATAATGGGGATAGAGATCCATAACGCTAGGCTTATTCCCTGTTGGATTTCAAATGGAATACGTTCTTGTCGGCCCGAACCATTTAGCTGTGCAACAACAGGGACCAGCGCCATCAGTAGGCCTATACCAAATAAAATAGAAGGTAACCAGATACTTGCTGCGATAGAGACTGCGGCCATATCGGTTGCACTCACCCCGCCTGCCATCACCGTGTCGACAAAACCCATCCCGGTTTGTGCAATAGAGGCAATTAATACCGGCGTCGCTAATTTAATTAGCGTCGACGCTTCTTTTTTATAACGTTGCACTGTTTTCTCCGCAAAAACGACGCGCTGAACCATAGAAAAGGCTCAGGGTTTGGTTATATAGCTAATGAAAATGCCATAATATTATGTAGTACTAGAGAGAATGATAAAGAAATGTCACACTAAGCACCACGAAAATCTATCGGAATCACAAAATGTTTACAGGTATTGTACAAGGGACGGCGAAAATTGTCTCGATGGATAGAAAAACACAATTTCAGACACATATTATTGAATTTCCTCAAGGGCTTAGCGAGGGTTTAACCCTTGGTGCTTCTGTGGCTCATAATGGGTGTTGCCTGACAGTGACTCAAATTGATGGTCAACGGGCCGCTTTTGATTTAATGCAAGAAACATTGGCGGTCACCAATTTGGGAGCGCTTCAAGTTGGTGATGAAGTGAATATCGAGCGTGCAGCAAAATTCGGTGATGAAATCGGTGGTCACTCCATGTCTGGCCATATCAGTGACATGGCAACATTAGTTGAGATTATTGAATCAGAGCATAATAAAACACTTTGGTTTGAATTGCCGACTGACTCAATGAAGTATGTGCTAACGAAAGGCTATATTGGTCTTGATGGTTGCTCATTGACCATTGGACAAGTAGAAAAAAATCGTTTTAATGTTCACCTTATCCCAGAAACGTTACAGCGCACATTATTTGGACGACGTCAGGTCGGAGATAAAGTGAATGTTGAATATGACCCTCAAACTCAAGCGATTATTGATACGGTTGAGCGTGTCTTGATGGCTAAGTTTGGTGACAAATGAGCTTAAAAGCTTGTTCATGGACCATGTCAAACGGATGGGGAATAAGAGGGCTCTTATTCCTAGTGCCGATCAGTTAAGACTTTAATCGGCAGATCAGTTGCCTGATCCTACCTGTATGTAAGAATCCGATACATTTTGTTTATCGGATTTTTTTATGCACGTTTCTCAAGCCCTCGACATCATCAACAGCTATAAACCCAATCACGTTGAAACACTCGCAGACCTCCTGCATCAATAGTGCTTATGCGCACTGATACTGTGACGCTAAGAAAGGACGACCTTTGTGAGCATCTCAGCATCCCCCGTCAAAAGTAAGCGTAGATCCATTTTTTCACTCATTATTCATCACCAAAAATAATGATTGTCATTAAGCCTTAATGATGTATTCACATAAAAGTCACCTTCACCTTCTACCGTGTACGGACTTGTTTAAGGATGACAACCTGAGGTTTTATCAATGAAACTGCTAGCTCAATGCGTTGCACTGGCGTTAATCGCCACACCACTTGCTCACGCACAATTCTCTCTCGACTCCCGTTATAAAGATAATGATGGTGATCTGGTCGCAGATATTCCCACTAACTCATCAGCATGGATAAACCCATCAACTCTGATTTTTGCTTATACGCCAGTCGAAGATCCTGCGGTTTACGCGGATGTCTGGAAACCGTTTTTAGACCACATGGCGAAAATAACAGGTAAACGTGTTCAATTTTTTCCGGTCAATTCTAACGCTGCGCAAATTGAAGCCATGCGTTCAGGACGTTTACATATTGCGGGATTTAATACTGGTTCAAACCCATTAGCGGTAGCGTGTGCAGGATTTCGTCCTTTTGCGATGATGGCTAGAGAAGACGGCAGCTACGGTTATGAAATGGAAATTATTACCTACCCAAGCTCTGGAATAGAAAAAATTGAAGATCTGCGTGGTCGCACCTTAGCATTTACTGCAGAAACCTCTAACTCGGGATTTAAAGCGCCACAAGCGCTACTTGAAGCGAGTTACCAATTAACCGCAGGTAAAGATTATACCCCGGCCTTCTCGGGCGCTCACGATAACTCCATTTTAGGCGTGGTTAACCGCGACTACGATGCCGCTGCTATTGCTAATTCTGTTGCCAAGCGCATGATCGCAAGAAACGTGATTAACGTAGACAGCTATAACACGATCTTTAAATCTGATAGCTTCCCTACCACAGGTTATGGCGTGGTTTACAACCTACACCCTGATTTACAAGAAAAAATCCGCCAAGCCTTTTTCAGTTTTGATTGGAAAGGTACAGCGATGGAAAAAGAATTCTCTCAGTCGGGTGAAGCACAGTTTATTCCTATTACCTTCAAAGAACACTGGTCTGTGGTACGTGAAATCGATCGAGCCATGGGTGTTCAATACACCTGTCGTTAACCCTGAAACGCAAGATGATACTGATTCATCTTGCGTTTTTTATTATCAAGGCGTGGATTCATGTTGACCATCAATGGATTAACCAAAACTTATCAAACCGGTGATAAGGCCCTCAATAATGTTTCATTCAGTGTTCCCAAAGGACAAGTTGTTGGCTTAATTGGCCCTTCTGGGGCAGGAAAATCAACCTTAATTCGCTGTATCAACCGTTTAGTCGAACCCAGCGATGGGGAAATTACTCTAAATAATTTAACGGTCAATCAGCTTTCTCAAACTCAGTTACGACAAGCCCGACGCAAAATTGGCATGATATTTCAAGAATATGCCCTCGTGGATCGCTTAACGGTGATGGAAAACGTCCTTTCAGGGCGATTAGGTTATGTTTCGTTTTGGCGTAGTTTTTGGCGGCAATATCCGGGGCAAGACATTAGCAACGCTTATCGACTCTTAGATCGCGTTGGTTTAATACAACATGCCGATAAAAGAGCTGACGCCCTATCAGGTGGACAGCGCCAACGAGTCGGTATCGCTCGTGCCTTAGCTCAAGATCCAGAACTGCTCTTGATTGATGAGCCAACCGCTAGCTTAGATCCTAAAACCAGTCGCCAAGTGATGCGTTTATTAGTTGAAATGTGTAATGAACGTGGCTTACCTGCGATTATTAATATTCACGATGTCGTCCTCGCCCAGCAGTTTACTGACCGCATTATTGGTCTGAAAGCGGGTGAAGTCGTGTTTGATGGCTCTCCACAACAACTGACAGAAAGTGTATTGACCCGAATTTACGGTGAAGAGGATTGGACCAGCATGCGCCAACCCGAATCATCCTTTGATACCGAACAAACCTATCAAGCTCATCGTTCATTGGTGAATGCATGAATCAAGCACCTTATTCAACTCAATGGAGTAAACCACCGCAGATCATTAAAAGTAGCATTTGGCGATGGATAATGGGTCTTTTTTGTCTGGCCTATTTATGGCTCGCTATTGGCAGTATAGAGATTAACTGGCTACGTATTTATGAAGGTTTAGAGCGGGCACAGCGCTTTATCGCCGGCTTCTTACAGCCTGATTTTTCCACTCGCTGGCGAGATATTTCCGCTGGAATGGTCGAAAGTTTAACCATGACTTTAACTTCCACAGTGGTAGGTATTGCTTTAGCGATTCCAGTTGGGCTTGGCGCCGCTCGCAACTTAAGCCCAACTTGGGTTTATATGATTTGTCGCGCTTTTATTGCCCTTAGCCGCTCTTTACAAGAAATTATCGTCGCAATCTTTTTCGTCGCTTTATTTGGCTTTGGTGCTTTTGCTGGCTTTTTGACCTTAACTTTCGCCACGATGGGTTTTATCGGTAAATTGCTGGCCGAAGAAATAGAAGGGATAGATCCGACACCGATCGAGGCAATCCAAGCCACTGGAGCCTCTTGGCTGCAGCGAGTGAATTACGCTATTCAGCCTCAGGTATTACCACGTCTACTTGGGTTGTGTTTATACCGACTCGATATTAACTTTCGTGAGAGTGCTGTAATCGGAATTGTTGGGGCCGGTGGCATTGGTGCCACTCTAAATACTTCTCTCTCGCGCTACGAATATGACAGCGCTGGAGCCATTCTCTTACTGATTATTGCTATTGTGATGCTCAGTGAATATGCTTCTGGCTATCTACGGAAATACGTGAAATGAATCCTCTCAACTCAAGTCTAACTTGGCAATATCGTACGCCAAAGGCTCAATTATTACTTTGGGTGGGTTGGATGTTACTGCTGGCTTTGTTTATTTATTGCTGGAATATCATGACAGAACATACCATGTGGGTGTTTGTCTACGATGCTCCTCAAACCGCTGCTGATTTAATAGACAGAGCCTTTCCTCCCCGTTGGTCTTATATGGAGCGCTTGTGGTCACCATTGTGGGACACGCTCAATATGGCAACCTTAGGTACCTTATTGGGTGTCATTTTAGCTACACCACTGGCATTTTTGGCCGCCAGTAATACCACGCCCTCTAGAGTATTGGTGAGGCCGATTGCGTTGTTTATCATCGTCGCTTCCCGCTCAATTAACTCTTTGATCTGGGCATTGCTACTGGTTTCGATTCTTGGTCCTGGTCTACTGGCTGGTATTTTGGCCATTGCACTACGCTCAATCGGTTTTGTCGGTAAATTATTGTATGAAGCGATTGAAGAAACCGACCTCACTCAAGTTGAGGCCATTACGTCTACAGGAGCAAGTCGAGTTCAAGTATTAAATTATGCGATTGTGCCGCAAGTTCTACCGACATTCTTTGGGATTAGTGTTTTTCGTTGGGATATTAATATCCGCGAAAGTGCCATCTTAGGTTTAGTTGGGGCTGGAGGCATCGGCATGCAATTACAATCGAGTTTAAATGTCCTCGCTTGGCCTCAAGTCACCTTGATTATTTTAGTCGTCTTGGCAACGGTAGTCGTAAGTGAATGGATATCTGCCAAGGTCCGTCAAGCAGTGATTTAATGGGGTTAGCTCTTAATATTCAACGTTAGGGCAATAAAAAAGTGGAGAGTTCTTCTCTAATGCCGCTCACCTTAAGTGAACGGCATTAGCTCTTATTCTCTGCTCTAAGTATCATTTCAACACTAAAATATTTGTTCATCATCAGCATCGATACTAAGCTCGACGGTGTTTTTTAGCTCATTAACCGTCATATTTAAATGTATCGCGTGACAGCAAGCGGGACAGTCATCATAAAATTCTTGGCTGCCATTACTCGCATCTAAAGTGATACGAATAGAATGTCCACAATGAGGGCACAGCGCCGTTCTTTCCGTAAAATTTTTCATCTCTCTTTCCTTACTTCTGTGGGAGATAAACTAATAGTAAGCAGGTAAGTTACTTAAAGTGGAAAATTAAGTGCAAATTTTGAAGAAGAACATAGAATTCGGTAAATATTCAAATCATTAAGAGATCATATCAATGATATATACGACGACAGAAACTATCCCTGGACAGGAAATTGTCGATATTTTAGGGGTTGTGATGGGCAATGTTGTTCAATCTAAGCACGTTGGCCGAGATATTATGGCGAATTTAAAAGGTTTAGTCGGGGGGGAATTAAGAGGTTACACCGAAATGTTAACTGAAGCCCGCAATGTCGCTATTGAGCGATTATTGACGGAAGCAAGGCTCCTAGGTGCTGATGCCGTTGTTGCTGTACGGTTAACTACCAGTGCGATTACTGACGGTTCATCAGAAGTCCTTGCTTTTGGTACGGCTGTAAAGCTAAAAAAATAAATTTAGTAAGAGTGAAGCCCTATGGGTATATACACGCTTCACTCTTACTCAACGAAAAACAAGAGGTTAATTAGCCAGTATGTTTTTGATCATTGCATCTGCTTGGGCTAAATAGTGGCCACCAAAATGGTTGCAGTAATTGAGTATTAGGTAAAGGTTATAGATGTGCTTTCGTTCTTCATAGCGAGTATCTAGAGGATAGACACTCTCATAACCTTGATAAAACTCGGGTTTAAATCCACCAAATAGTTCTGTGGCCGCGAGATCACACTCTCTGTCCCCCCAATAACAAGCGGGATCATAACCGATAGGGCCTGTCACGGATTGAGCGACATTACTGGACCACAAGGCGCCATGCAGTAATGCTGGCCTTGGCATATGTGGGCCAAGTTTTTGTTTGATCAACTCGACAAATTCATCAATATCAACCAGAGCTATCCCTTTTTCTTTGAGCAATTGCAGTTGCCAGCCAATACGTTGCTCAGCAAAAAAGAGCCCCCATTTCTTATGCCAAGGGTTAGGTTGTATTACGGTGCCTAAATGATTTTCTACATCAAATCCATATTCTTTTTGTTCACCCCACTGGTGGAGCTTTGCTAACTGTTGTCCAAACAGATAACTCTGTTCGGGATCATCGAGAGGTTTAGTCGGTAGGTAGTTGAGGATAATAAAAGCGTGGTTTTTGGTTGTCCCAACGAGTATAGGAATGGGAACCGTGATGGACTGACTTTCAGCCAAAAGCCTCAAGTTATCAGCTTCCAGCTCATAGTGATGGATAAAATCACGTTGGTTAACCTTCACAAAGTAGCGTTCAGCGTCATCGGAAATTACATAGCAGTCGTGAAGTTCGCCACCTTCTAATCTCTCTTTTTCAACGATACGATAGTGGATTGATAAGGTCTCTGAAAGTTGTTGCGCAATAGCTTGCCACATAGCGATCTTCCCATCCCTATTAACGTATATCTAGTGTAGGCGATCGAATAAAAGATTTCCGATGCTAATGCACATAATTTCATCTAATTGTTGATTCCGTCGCCCTAAAACATATAAATGTGATAATTATCAACTTTCTAAGTGGGCCTTAAATACACTTTTCCTTGTACACTGAGTTTGAGATGCAATAATGATGTTTCTTATAGAGAACCGCGTCAATGGGACATAAAAGAATCTGACTGTGAGTAACTGTTCTTGTTTGGTCGAGAAAACAGTTTGTCTTCAAAGATTCTGTCGCATAAATCTGTGAAAAAGGTCGTTCATGGCTTAGTATTACTTAAGAGAACGTTGATTCTGGCAGTAAGCGGTAAAGCGGAGAAAAAAAGTGGTTGTAGATACCGACGGTTATTCAGCTCTAATTGAACATTTAGCGATGAACATGGACATTTTTACTCGTGATGGTTACACGGGCAAAGAGAGTGTTGAAGATGTCATTACTGATATGGTTGCCAGTAATATTATGGCCATATTCGAGCAAAACCCTGAACTGCATTCAAGTGTACGCTTTCAGTTACTGAAAGAGGCGGATCTTGTGGTGGATGATTTAGGTGAAGTACTGGCTGGCGTTTGGTCAAAACCAGCGACCAATGATCAGATCTTATTTCTAGATGAATATATTGCGTTGGTAAAAAATCTGTTTGACTCTGCCGTGAGCAAATATGACTGAGTTTTGATAATTTACCTCCTCACTTCTGTCGGATTATTCATCACCACCGCTGGCGGGTTTTCTATCCGCCTGAATTGCCATAGTTTAGATGCCCAATAAGGGTTATCCAGCCTCGATATGATCACACCCTGTGAGGTGGATGCATGCATAAAATATTGATTACCTAAGTAGATCCCAACATGGCGGGTTGAACGGGATGTCTTGAAAAAAACCAAATCACCATACTGAGCATCTTGATAACGAATCACTTGGCCTTGCTGGCTCTGTAAGCGCGTCGTTCTTGGTAACGAGTGTTGCCACGCTTCTTGAAATGCAATTTGTACAAACGCAGAACAATCAATTCCTGCTTTGTTCGTACCGCCAAGACGGTAAGGAACCCCTTGCCACTGTTGATAGACGGAAAATAGCGATGTTTCTGGCCATTGTGAAGGTTGCTGCCAAGTTTGATGTTTGGGGGAATAATTGGGCTGGGTCGTACACCCAATAGTCATAAACAGGGTTAATAGACTGAAATAATAATGTCTCTTCATTTTCCTACCTAAATGATTGAATCAGCGGAGCCTTATTTCTGCTTGTATCGGCGTTGAAGCTTTGGTCGATGGGCCATTTTCTTAAAAAACTAGCCAGTGGAAGAGCAGAGCGGTAGAATCGCCGCTTATTTTTATTTTCCGTGATGGTTATGAGAATTCACGCTTTTCACCGTTTGTATCAGGATCGCTTGCAACGATCAACCAAACCTTTTTTAGCCCGCGGCTCAAAAATAGCGCGTTGTTCATTTTGTCATGTCCCTTGTGAACACTGTTTATGTGAATACCAGCCAGATATTGAGACAGCCGTTGCGGTTATGCTGCTGGTGTCTGAAAACGAAGTCTTTAAACCCAGCAATACTGGGCGATTGATTGCGGATACGGTCAAAGAAACTTATGTGTATCAATGGCATCGTACGGAGCCTGATCCTCAGATGTTAGCTTTGATCTCCGATCCCGCTTTTTTCCCTGTACTGGTTTTCCCTGCGCAAACAGAGCAAGATAGAGCTCGTCAACTGAGCGCACTGCCTAAGTTTAGTGACGGTAATAAAAAGCCGTTATTGATTTTTATTGATGGCAGCTGGCGTGAAGCCAAACGCATTTTTCGTCGTTCTACTTACCTTGCTTCGCTTCCAATATTGTCTATTGAGCCTGAGCAGTTATCGAGTTATTTGATGCGAAAAGCCAGTAATGAACAATATTTGGCCACCGCAGAAGTGGCAAGTTTAGTGCTGTCATTATGTGGTGAGGAAAAAGGGGCAGAAGCATTGCGCATCTGGTTTGAAGCCTTTAAAGAAAGCTACTTATTGGGGAAATCTCGGCTTAAACCCGTGCTTGATAGACCGGCACTTAAGAGATGGCAAGCGTATCAACAAACCGTGTAAAGTGACGTGACTCGCTATATCGACGTATGGTGAGGTTTTCAGATGTAAACCCTATCGAGAAAAGAATAAACTCGGGGTTGGTCACGGACAGGTTACTGAGCAATATGGATAATATTGCCGTTTTTATTTTTTGATGATTTAACCCAAGGCTGGGTATTTTTAAGGAGAGATGAGCATGTATTATGGCTTTGATGTCGGCGGCACAAAAATTGAGTTTGGCGCTTTTGATGAAAATTTACAGCGTGTTGCCACCGAACGAGTACCGACACCCACGGATGATTATGCCCTGCTAGTGGATACCATTGCTGGCTTGATAGCAAAGTATGATGCTCAATTTGGTGTAGAAGGAAAAATTGGCCTTGGCTTACCGGGTATGGAAGATGCTGATGACGGTACCGTTTTAACCGTTAACGTTCCGGCGGCGAAAGGAAAGCCTTTACGTGCAGATCTTGAAGCAAAAGTTGGGCGCAGCGTGAAAATTGAAAACGATGCGAACTGTTTTGCGCTCTCTGAAGCATGGGATGAAGATCTGAAAGAAGCGCCTTCTGTCATGGGGTTAATCCTTGGAACAGGTTTTGGTGGCGGTTTAGTCTATGATGGAAAAATTTTCTCTGGCCGTAACCATGTCGCGGGGGAAATGGGACATATGCGTCTGCCGATTGATGCTTGGTTTCATCTTGGCAGTGAAAAAGCGCCCTTATTAAGCTGTGGTTGTGGTAACAAAGGTTGTCTTGATAACTATTTGTCTGGCCGTGGTTTTGAACTGATTTATGAACACTACTTTGCTGAAAAGAAAGCGGCGATCGATATTATTACGGCTTATCAGCAAGGGGAAGCGAAAGCGATGGAGCACGTTGAGCGCTTTATGGAGTTATTAGCCATCTGCTTTGCGAATTTATTTACCGCGAACGATCCGCATGTTGTGGTATTAGGTGGTGGCTTGTCTAATTTTGATCTGATCTATCAAGAAATGCCAAAGCGGATTCCCAAACATCTATTGTCTGTCGCAAAATGTCCAACAATCATTAAAGCTAAACATGGTGATTCTGGTGGCGTTCGCGGTGCGGCTTTCTTGAATATTAAGTAATTGGTATTTGTAAAGGTAAAAGGCTTACTAAGCAGTAAGCCTTTTTTGTGAACGAATGCTAGATCCTAATTTAAGCTTTTGGCTTTTTACCGACACCATGATTTTCTTTTGCTTGCAACGTTATCAGTCCAAAGCCTAATTTCTTAAAATAGTTGTCTCGATAATTACGGACCGCTTTCGTATCTGAGACGGCTTCTAGCTGTAATTCCATCTTCAGATACTCGGAAAGATCAATCCCTTCTGCTTCAGCAACGGCTTCATGAATATTGCGGTGTTTTTCATAAGAAAACGTTAATGTTTTCTGTTCATCTTTGTAGCTGTAAATAATGGTACGAGCCATGGGGTTCTCTATTTGCTCTTATTAATGGGCTAAATTCTGCCTTGAAGTGGGATGATTGTCACGCTTTCACCGACACTAACCTTATCAACGGCGGGTTCAATCTCAATTAAACAGTTGGCTTGGCTCATGGAACGTAAGATTCCAGAACCTTGTTTTCCTGTCGTTTTCACGACAAGTTGTCCCGATGCATTCGTGGAGTAAATACCACGGCTAAATTCTGTTCTTCCATGGCGTGATCGTAACTCTTCAGTAGCGATCGCTCGAACTTTTAATGGTTGCCAATCACTCTCACCTTGCATCTTTCGCAAGGCAGGTTCAACAAAGTTGATAAACGATACCATGACAGCCACAGGGTTTCCTGGCAACCCAAAGAAGGGGCAATGACCAATGCGGCCAAAGGCTAACGGACGGCCCGGGCGCATATTAATCCGCCAAAAATCGACCTGACCAAGCTTTTCGAGGGCTGATTTAATAAAATCTGCATCACCCACAGATACCCCACCAGAGGTCATGACCACATCCGCTTGTTGGGTTGCTTGCTGTAATGTGGTTATCATTTTATCTTCATTATCTTCGATAATACCGAGATCAACTACCTCACAACCCAGTTGGGAGAGTAGTCCGATTAATGAAAAGCGATTGGAATCGTAAATAGTATGATCGGAGGGTGAGGTGCCAGGGGGTTGTACTTCATCACCCGTTGAAAAAATGGCCACTTTGAGAGGTCGTATGATATGAACATGGCTCATTCCCAGAGAAGCAAGCATGCCCATTTCTGCTGACTGTATCCGTTGGCCAGAATGAAAGACCATTTGACCTTGGGCGAGATCTTCGCCCGCTTGGCGAACATTTTGCCCCGCTGTAATGGTTTTCGTTGTAAAAGAAACAGACAAATGGCTTTCAACGGCTTGCTCTCGCATGACGACAGTATCTGCGTTATCTGGCATTGGGGCGCCGGTCATGATTTTTACGCTTTCCCCTAATGCGAGTGGTTGTGAATAGGGGTGTCCCGCTAAGATCTCTCCCACGAGCGTGTAGTGTGAACGTCCAAGATCATCACTACGAATCGCGTACCCATCCATGGCTGAGTTGCGATAGGCAGGAACTGAAATCGGAGAGGTAATAGGGCAAGCAAGTACGCGCCCATAAGCATCTTTGATGGCAACCTTTTCTTGCTCGTGAATAGGATTAACGGCTGCTAGGATTCTCTCAATTCCTTGACTGACAGAAAGAAAAGCCGGAGAAAGCGTATCGCAGCAGACCGTTGTTGAAGGCTGACCCGAATCGCTTTTTACATAGTCTAAAATAAACTGCCCAATGGCCTCTAAATCATTGATAGACATCTGGGGAAGGGCGGTTTCGACAGGCTCGTCTGCTGCAATAGCAATAATATTGGGGTCATTTAAGTATAACCAAGGTTTCCCGACTTCTGCTCGGTGTAACTCAATTTTAGGGAAAGCAATATTTTTACATCCTTCGACTAAAATTAAATCTAGCTGTTGGCTGTCAAAGCATTGCAGTAATTCATTGAATTCAGTTTCTGAATCCGGAGTTTCAGTCATCAAAGCATATCGGTTACGAGAAGCAACCAGCATTTGTGAGGCTCCTGCCTTACGTAGGCGATAACTGTCTTTGCCGGGAATGTCAACATCAAAATCATGGTGAGCATGTTTTAGTACCCCAATACGCAGTCCAGCATGGGTTAACTTAGGTAGTAAGGCTTCAAGTAAGGTGGTTTTACCTGTTCCTGAATAAGCGGCAAAACCGAGCAAGGGAAGGGCTGGACGCTGAGTATTCATGAGTGTAATGCTCCAAATTGGGCGAGTTCTTGGGGGGTGTTCAAATTGAAAAAACAGGATGGGCTATCACTAAAATCGACATACTCTGTATGGCACTCATCGTAGAGCAAAATAATTTTACGATCGCCACGCATTAAAAACGCTTCTAATTTAGGTAAGACTCGACGATGAAAAAGGGTAAAAACGGGTTGTAGATGATGACCATCATGAGCCACTAATATTTCACTCTCTGTACTAACCGCATTGCAAAAACGTGTGACAAAATTATCACTCAGTAAGGGGCTGTCACAGGGTATAAAACCGACCCAGTCGGTTTGCGCATAGGTTAAACCGGCATGAATACCACCAAGTGGGCCTGGGTAGCGCTCAAAGAGATCGCTAATCACAGGGGCGTATTGAGCATAAAAGGCGTGGTTGCGGTTGGCGTTGATCAACACATGTTCGGCTTGAGGGGAAAGCCGCTCAAGAACATGTTCAATCAGTGGTTTTTCATTAAGCATGATCAACCCTTTATCATTCCCCCCCATGCGGCTTGCTTGTCCGCCTGCTAAAATAACCCAACTAGTTTGAGATGGAAGTAACATAAATGGTCTCTGATGGTTCGGGGATGACATGCAGTAACGGCGATTCAACTAACTGGTGGTCTTTGATCCACCACTGTTTATGACATAAATCGGTTAGTGCATTGGTTTGGTGACTGGTGATCACTAAACTGGATCCACGGTTCAATAAATCTTTCGCCATTATAACCAATCTATCGATAGATTCCTGATCTAATGAAGCGCTCGGCTCATCCATTAATAAAATCGAAGGGCTTAAGATCCAAGCTCTCGCCATGGCAACGCGCTGTTTTTCTCCACCCGATAAGACCGAGATATGTTCATTTGCCAAGCTTTCTAAGCCAACCATACGCAATGCATTGATGACCTTGCTGCGTTTTTCTTTCGCTGGCAAAGGAGAGAAACGAATGCCATAAGCAACATTACGATAAACGGTATCATCAAATAAATAAGGGGTTTGGTGTAGATAGACAACATGTTTATGGGCTCGACTGCGCAATATACGTTGCCACCACACTTGATGATGGGAGACAACGCCAGTGGTTGGTGTTAACAAACCCGCAAGAATTTTGAGTAGTGTGGTTTTTCCAACGCCATTATCGCCCTTAAGGTAGACCGCATCATTAGGGCCAAGCTCTAACGACGAGATATGAAATAAGCCTCGTTCATTAAAACGCATAGATAGCTGACTGGCAGTAAGTTTTATCGACATGGAATATCCTTTCTATCGTTTTAAATTAGGTTCGTAGATAACCTTTACCACGTAGACTTGAGAGTAAGAAGTTGAGCAGCAGTGCTAAACAAAGTAGGACAATGCCAAGTGCGACGCCTTGAGCAAAAGCGCCTTTTTGACTTTCCATCGCAATGGCGGTAGGAATGTTGCGCGTTAACCCCATAATGTTGCCTCCCACCATCATCGAACAACCCACTTCAGTGACAATCCGTGAAAATCCAGCAATGATAGCCGCACAGAGGGGAAAGCGCGTTTCCCAAACCATTGTTATCGCAATACGTGGTACGGATACTCCTAATGTCATGGCGGTTTCAACCGAACGTCGATCGCTGGATTGCAGTGCACCGTGCATCATGGAGACTAAAATAGGAAAACCGATCAGCATTTGCCCTAGAATCATGGCTTTTTGCGTAAATAACATTTGCCAATCACCCAGTGGGCCAGAGCGCGATAGCAACATATAAAGCAGCAGACCAATCACAACCGTTGGGACCGCTTGCAGGGTATTGATTAATGACAACAGTAGCCACTTTCCTCGAAAGTGACTGTAAGCAAAGAGAAAAGCAAGTGAAATCGCCGGCAGTAAAACAAGCCCAACCGCCGCTAAAGAGACACTAAAGGAGACCGCCACGATCTCCCATAGCTCAGCATCAAAGCTGAGTAATAAGGCTAAGGCTTCTAAGGTGGTTTGCCAAAGACTCATCAATAATTACTCATTCGCATTGGCCACAAAGAGTGCTTGCCCCTGAAGTTGAAAGGCGTTGATTAATGCTTGGCCTTTAGAGGTCACTAACCAATCACTGAAGATTTTTGCCCCCTGATAATTAATGCTAGGGTAACGCTCAGGATTAACTAGAATCACTTGATATGGATTAAAAAGTAGTGCATCACCTTCATATAGCATGACGAGATCCAGTTTGGTTTGATAAGCCAGCCAAGTTCCACGGTCTGTTAACGTATAAGCTTGCATTTCTGAAGCCATATTTAGGGTTGGCCCCATTCCTTGCCCTACTGAACGGTAACCTGAAAAATCGGTTTTTATTTGACTCTTCTCCCAAATATTCAGCTCCTTCTTATGGGTTCCGGAATCATCACCACGGGAAATAAACGGCGTTTGGCTTGCCGCTATGTGAGCAAAAGCTTGTTGCACATTGGGTTGGGTTGCCACATGGGCTGGGTCAGTTTTCGGGCCAACAAGAATAAAATCGTTATACATCAGCTTACGGGGCAATACTCCATGGCCTTGTTCAACAAAAAGGGCTTCCGCTTCTGGAGCATGAGTCATCACGAGATCCACATCGCCATTTTCACCCATTTTTAACGCTTTTCCCGTACCAGTGGCAATGACATCCACGGTGTAGCCTGAATCTTTTTTAAATTCAGGAAGAAGATAGTCCAACAAACCGGAGTGGTAGGTACTGGTTGTGGTGGCTAAGCGAATGCGAGGGGTGTCAGCAGCGCTTAAGGCATAACTACTACTTAACAGTAGGCAACTTGCCATCAGGCGCACGAATAACTTTTTCATTCTATCTGTCCGTTATGATTGAAAAGAAAGGAGCGACGTAGGAATAGCAAACTCAATGCCAAGATCTTTACGACAATTTTCATGTAAAAACAAAGAATAACCATGAAGAGTGGAGTGAAACCGTGACAATTTCACGCCACTAAGACAAAATGTCCCAACTTAACCTAATGGCTTATCTTACCTATTGGGTCATAATGTCCATATGAGATCGACAGAGAGCAATATGTCTTATTTAACCCACAATAAACAACCTCAGCATTATCAAGCTTTTTCCGTATTAGTGGTGGATGATGAAGTCGGTATGCAGTCCATTTTACAAAAGGCATTAAGTAAATGGTTTTCGAAAGTTGACTGTGCGGGCTGTATTGATGAAGCAGAACGATTACGCGCGACAACGCATTATGACCTCATCATTCTAGACATTAACCTTCCTGGACGTTCAGGGATTGAATGGGAAACAATTTTTATCGACCCTGATCAAAAACCTGACGTTATTTTTATGACCGGTTATGCAGATTTAGAGACGGCAATTCAAGCATTAAAACTTGGCGCCGCCGATTTTATCCTTAAACCGTTTAACCTTGATCAAATGTTGCAGGCCGTTGAGCGGTGCATGGATAAGCGCTTAAATCAGCGTATGCAATATGCATTACAGCGTGATTTTCAACGCCACAGTACCACTCAAATTTTAGGTCAGTCAGAACAAACGGAGCAGCTTAAGCAGTTGATTGTGCAATTTGCGCCCTCAAGAGCTTCCGTATTAATTGAAGGCGAATCAGGTACTGGGAAAGAGCTGGTCGCCCGTAGCATTCATGAAGCTAGCCAGCGCCAAGGGCCATTTGTACCAGTTAACTGCGGTGCGATAGCCCCTGAATTATTAGAAAGTGAGTTATTTGGACATACCCAGGGTGCATTTACGGGGGCGAAGAAACATCGAGAAGGATTATTTCGAGTTGCCAATGGCGGCACACTATTTTTAGATGAGATTGGTGAAATGCCGCTGAACATGCAATCTGCACTATTGCGAGTGTTAGAGCAGAAAGCCATTCGTCCGGTGGGCTCTGAAAAAGAGTTGCCAATTGATGCTAGAGTTGTGGCTGCGACCAACCGTAATTTACATCAAGAAGTTGAAGAAGGGCGCTTTCGTGCCGATCTTTATTACCGACTGAACGTATTAAAAATTGATGTTAGTCCTTTACGTCAACGAAAAATAGATCTTCAAGCGTTGGTCCCTTTCTTTACCCAAAAACTCTGCGCCGAACTTGCGATTCGCCCTCCTAAATGGGCCCATGAGGATATTTTAGCACTGCATAATTACGACTGGCCGGGAAATATTCGAGAGCTGAAAAATCTGATTGAGCGTAGCTTATTGCTGGGGAAGCCATTGGCGCATTACTGGCATGAGAAAGAAAACCTACTTGTCCCATCTGATGTGACAATGTCACCTTTAACCATTTCCGGCTCGACGACATTAGATGAAAACTCAAGCTCGGTGTCCCATGGCTACCCAAACCATTGGCGTTTAAAGCAGGTAGAAAAAGCGCACATTGAGCAGGTCGTTTCTCTGCATCAAGGAAATAAATCGGCGGCGGCTCGAGATTTGGGGGTCGCTCGCAAAACCTTAGAACGCAAATTCAAAGAATGGGAAAATGATGAACAAATCATGCAATGAGGATTTCTGGTGGCAGAAGTGGCAGCATCGATTCAAAACCATGGTTCGTTATCGTTTACTTATTTTAACTTCCCTGCCAATCGGCTTTACACTGATTGCTCTCATTGCGATTAGCCTTTATTGGTCTTTGCATTACACATGGCAAAGTGCACTAGTCGATGTTTCAGAACGGTTAGGGGTTGCACAAAATAGCATTACTTTACTTCAGCAAAAACAAGCGGGGTATGTTCATGCTTTTGCCGATTCTTACGATTTTCGTCAAAAGATCAAGCAAGGTGATCTCTATCATGAAACCTTCACCGAGTGGGTTCAGCAGCAGAAAAAACGCTATGAACTGGATTTTCTTTCTTTTCATGCTGTCGATACGTTAGAACAGCAGTTTCGTTATTTAGACCTGACTCGCCAAGAGTCTTTTTTTGATATTCTCAGTGAACCCGAACTGAAGCAGTTGGACTCTTCGCTAGCAATGCGAGCCCAAATCCCCATTCTTCGTCACCGTGAAATAGAGCCACGAGGTTTAGTTAGCCGAACGGTCATCCCCGTAAGAGATGATCAACAGAGGAGCATCGGCTTTTTAGATGGGGGATTGCTGCTCAATAACAGTACTCGGTTAGTTGATCAACTCCGTGATTTAATCTATCCCACCAAGTCGAATATTTTGGGGCAAACCGGAACGGTAACCCTTTTTCTGGATGATTTACGGGTAAGCACCAATGTTCCGTTAGACAGCCATGCTCAAGCGGGTAGAGCCATTGGTACTCGTGTCTCTCCTGAAGTTGCCGCGCAGGTATTGCAGCAAGGCCAGCTGTGGGTAGACAAAGCTTATGTTTATGATGCTTGGTACATTAGTGCTTATCAGCCGATTCGAGATCAATACAATCAAGTTGTTGGGATGATCTATACGGGGTATTTACTGTGGCCTTTTATTCAAACCTACCTTACTAACATTGTTGAAATGGGCAGTATGACGCTCATTTTACTGATGGTTTCAGGGCTTTTTGTCTACCGAGGATCACGAGATCTTTTCCGTCCCATTGAACGTATTCATCGAGTGGTAAAACTAGTACAGCTAGGCAAAAATCAGCGAATTGGCTCACTTGGGCTAGATGAAAAACATGAACTTGCCCAACTGGCGAAACAGTTCGATACCATGCTGGATCTATTACAGCAGCGCAACGAGCAGATTCAGCATGCTGCTCAAGAACTTGAAGAAAAAGTCCATTCCAGAACGGCCAGTTTGCACGAAAAAACACAGCAACTAGAGCATCATATCCAGCTTCTAAATCAGACGAGAAATAAACTGGTTACGCATGAAAAGCTGGCCGCACTTGGCGAATTAACCGCAGGGATCGCTCATGAAATCAATAACCCCACGGCGGTTATTTTGGGCAATACAGAATTAATCCGCTTTGAGTTGGGAGAAGAGGCAGAACGTGTCAACGAAGAAATTGAGGCCATTTTACTGCAAGTGGATCGGATTCGTCACATTACCCGCAGCTTATTGCAATACAGCCGTCATGGTGGTGTTCAAGATGAAGTCACTTGGCAGCATGTCAACCCAATCATCGAAGAGAGTATGACCTTAGTCAAAGCGGGGAGTAAGAAACGAGACGTTGAGTTTATTACTCAGTTACAAGCTCAGTGCTCAGTCGAAGTGAACCGCCACCATTTACTGCAAATTTTGGTGAATTTACAAATGAATGCGATTCATGCGATGCAAGGGCACGGGAAGCTAACGATTCGTAGCGAAGATTGGATTGAAGCAGAACAGATCCTTGGTTCAGTGATTCATGTTCAAGATGAAGGGTGTGGGATTAAACCTGAACATTTAACCCGTATTTTTGATCCTTTTTATACCACGAGAAGAGAAGGAACTGGTCTTGGACTTTCCGTTTCACAAAGCTTATTAAGCCGTGTCGGAGGTGAAATTCGAGTTCAGTCAGTGTACGGTGAAGGCAGTATATTTAGTATTTATTTACCCGAGAAAGCTGATAGCCACTTACTGATCACCAAGGCCAGTTAATACCGATAAAACCTGATTAGCAAAGCATTCGGCCTTCACTAAGAGCGAATGCTTGTTGAGCGCTTATTGATTTCCTTTTACATCAAAATCAATTTTTTCTGCACCGCTGTAAATTTCGAACCGCAATCCTTTTGCTCGAGCAATGGTGGTAATGCCAAATTGATTAGCGAGATCTAACCCCATTTGAGTGACACCAGAGCGTGAAAGTAGAACGGGAATTCCCATCTGCGCTACTTTAATCACCATCTCTGAGGTTAAACGCCCCGTGGTATAGAAGATTTTATCTGCACCAGTGTCACCTTTTAACCACAACTCCCCAGCTAAAGTATCGACAGCATTATGACGGCCAACATCTTCAACAAATGAGATCACCTGATCAGCCTGACAAATAGCACAACCGTGTACCGCTCCAGCTTTACGGTAAGTATCATTGTAGTGAGTTAGCGCCTCTAAAGCAGCGTAAATTTGCGATTGTTTCAGGCGAGTTTGCGGCACTTGATACCCTTCAAGTTGCTGCATGACATTGCCATACATCGTTCCTTGACCACAACCAGAGGTCACGGTTTTTTTCTTGAGTGCGGACTCAACCCGTTCAATGTTTTCTTCAGTAAGTACCGCCGCTGAGTGGGTTTGCCAATCAATAATGACCGATTGCAGTTTGTCTCGCTTAGAAATAAAGCTTTGATTTTTTAAATAGCCAAGCACTAGCGCTTCTGGGCGTGAGCCAAGCGTCATCAATGTGACCACTTCTTTCCAGTTTAACAACACCGTTAAAGGGCGTTCACAGGCGATAGATTTATTGAGTGGTTCACCATATTGATCGTACACAACCACATCCATGGTTTGCTGAGGATTTTCACTCGGTTTAATAATTGAAAATGTGTTGGGCACTGTTGATTCCTATCTATTCTGTTTTGGGTGTTTACTGGGGTAATTCATCGTATGCGAAGTTAAGGCAAATATCATTCCATGATGACTCTCGATGCCTTTTGCGTAGTGTGGCTCAATAATTGCTACTTTCCCTATTATACTCATTTCTTGTTATTTACATGAGGTACTGGATGACGATGTCCGTGAAACCATCACCCACAGAGAGGCCACTCAAAACCGACGTTCAATGGCCGATGGGTTGCCAACTTGTTTTACAAGAAGTCAAAGCGGGACGCTGGTTAACGATGCAATGGCAGTTAACCGGGTTTGATTTAGCGCCAACTTCTTCCCATATTGCTTGGTTTAAACTGGAATTATTTAGAGATGAACGGACAGATTATCGTTTTAACCTTAGTTCTCGGGAGCCCAAACTGTTTGTTATCTTAGAAAACATCACTGAGCCAGAACCGAAATTAGTTCGTATCACCGCTTCACAAAATGTCGCTGCTCGCTATATGGATGGTGACTATGTTGTGCTTTCTGCGCCAATGCCCCTTGCCGTACAAGCTTGGATGGAAGCGTATATCGGCCGGGAAGGTGAGTTGTTAGAATTTCGCACTAAAAAGCGCAAGGGCGCGGGGAGAGCCAGTGGCTACTGATTCTTTTTTCCATCGGTGGTCCAAACGCAAATTACATCAAGCGGAAGAAGAAAACTCTTTACCATCGACGCTTGAAAATAATCTTTTTTCGCCGCTGCCGATTGAAGAGGATGAAGTGAGGGAAACGATAGAAGCTTTGCGTGAACCCGTATCAAGTCCACCGAATGAAGAGACACTCTCTGCTCTATTACTCTCACAAGCGTCAAAAGAGATAAAGAAAAGCGCACTACGTACTCTTTTTTTCAATGGTGAATTTAACGAGCGTGATCGATTGGATGACTACGATGACGATTACCATAGCCAAACGAATTTAACGAATGAGCTCTCACAATCATTAAGAGAATGGTTTGATGATTCACAAGCTTCCCCTAAGGCTCTTACTCAGGCTCCTTGTGATAACACAGTGGCTTATCCGCAGGAAAAAGATGAGGATTCATCATCAGTTTCTCCGTTATCCTCGAACGAGGAGAGAGATGGACAGAATGTCACATGATCATTAGGGACATTTTGACCTAGTGTTCGATATCCTAGTGCGACAAAATGTCTCAGTTCTTATTTCTCGTCGGTGTAACGTTTAAAAATTAATATAAATCATAGTGTTATAGATAGTTTTTAGTTGGAACGCTATTTGCTAAATCCATGTAATAACTAAGGGCAGGCCAACGAGCCTGCTTATACATGGAAATGAGCAATGTTAAATGACTATCTACAACAAGCCACGTCACTTGCTGGGCAAGCGCGTTGGTATGCGCTACAAAATACGGTAGAGCTCAATAACTTAATTCCGCCCACGGTCAGTTATCAAAGTGGGGGACATACCTTGATTATTGGGCCAACGAGCCTCATTGAGCGTTCTGCTCAGCAGTTGTCATCCATGAATTCTCTCACTTTGCTTTCCATTGATGGTGAAGCGGGTAACTCGCCATCCCTATATTATGCCGATGCCGTTGAGATCAGTGGTTATCTTGGTGCTTTTCAGGTTCAAGTGAATAATGATGGTCAACAAGGTAACTTAGCCCATGCCGCGATTTCGCAAGATCACTTTGATATTGTTCTGGATCTATCATTAAGTGGGGTGATGAATGAAGAAGTCCCTGTACCGGGCTATTTTCCTGTGGGTAGAGGCGAAACCAAACTCGCCGAAACTTTAGAGACCATTCCGACCTTAATGGGGACTTTTGACAAACCGAAATATTTCCGTCTTGATACCGATTTATGCGCACATAGTTCCCGTGGCGTGAAAGGATGTGAACGTTGTGTCGATGCTTGTCCTGCGGGCGCATTATCAAGTGAGGGGTCGCCACAAACAGGGCATCATATACAGATTAACCCTTATCTATGCCAAGGTATTGGGACATGTGCGACGGCGTGTCCAACCGAAGCGATTCACTATGCGTTGCCAAACCCAACGGATACCCAAAAATTTATTGAGCGGTTACTCAAACACTATTTCCAAGCTCAAGGTGAAAAACCGGTTGTACTCTTTTGCAGTGAACGCCACGAAAAATACAACCTTATGGCGTTACGAGCGTTACCGGATAATGTGATTCCCGTATTTTTGGAAGAACTTCCTTCGGTGGGAATGGATACTTGGTTTGCTGCATTAGTGAATGGGGCGACTCAAGTCTTGTTCGCGGCCAGCCGTCATATGCCTGAAACGATATTGCGAGTTCTGAATCAAGAAGTCGCATTAGCCCAAGCCTTGCTCGAATCATTGGGGATAGCCAAAGAAACCATCGATATTCTTTATTTAGAATCTTTGCGTGAAAGCGCTCCCACATTATATGACCTTGATTTTGGATTGCGATTAGGTGAACTTTCGGGGAATAAACGTCAACGCTTATACCAAGCTTTAGATGCATTCGTAGAATTATTACCACAGCCGCCTGAAACCTTACCACTTACTCATTCAGCCCCTTTTGGCCGTATTGAATGTGCTACTCAGGATTGCACTCTATGTATGAGCTGTGTGGCCGTTTGTCCTACTCGTGCTCTACACCATAGTGGTGATATCCCTTCATTACATTTTATTGAGCAAGATTGTGTGCAGTGTGGGTTATGCATTTCTGCTTGCCCAGAGAAGGCGTTAACCGCCACACCAAGAATTAACTGGGATGCAAAAGAGCGCCAGTCTGCTCTGGTTTTACATCAGGAAGAGCCGGCTCGCTGCCTACGTTGTCAAAAGGCTTTTGCTCCGCAGTCGATGATCTCAATGCTACAAGATAAGTTACGTGGTCACTCTCACTTTTCCGATCAAACAGCGATTAACCGCATTGCCATGTGTGAAGACTGCCGAGTGATCGATATTTTTGAATCAATGGCAGAAAACCCTGAGCAACAACTCAATTATTAAGGTCGTGATGATGGAACAAGCAGATGCAATGCGCGCAGAAATTTATCTTCTTTTAGCTTCATTATTTCGCCGTGCTCCTAACCAAGAACAGAAAGCCTTTCTGGCGGAATTAGCGGTTGAAGAGAAGGGGGGGGCAATGAGTCAGGCATGGCAGAATGTGGTCGATGCGGCGCGTCAAGCCAACCTCAATCAATTAGAAGAAGAGTACCAAACTGTCTTTATTGGTATTGGCCGTGGCGAAGTCGTGCCTTTTGCCTCGTGGCACATTACTGGCTCTTTAATGGAAAAGCCACTGGCTGAGCTTCGTCAGCATATGGCAGAACTTGGCTTGTCACGCAATGAAGCGGTAAAAGAACCGGAAGATCATATCTCGGCATTGTGTGAATGTATGGCCTTGTTAATCACCGAAACCTCTGATCAGCAACAAGTTTTCTTTCATCGACATATTACCCCTTGGTTTGAAAAGCTAGCGACACAAATTGAACAGGCTCAACATGCCTATTTTTATCGCTCGATTGGGGCGTTAATGCAGGCTTTTTTCCGACGAGAACAAATCGCAATGACGCCATCAATGAGTATGAGTAAACACAATACTCACACCATGCGGGTAAAGAATTTAGTTAAGTAATGAGCCGTATCAGATAACGGCCAGCAGACCAGCTCATGGCGGACGACACCTTCGCCACTGAGAACGGGAAAAGGAAGCAAAGAATGAAAAAAGAACAACCTACCAATACCAGCAGACGAGATATGCTTAAAAGTTTGGCCGCTGCTACCGTCGCCGGAGGCGTCATTGCCACAGTAGGGCAATCCGCTGTGGCTGCTGAGCCACAGCCTGAAAGTCAGCCAAAACTCAAAAAAGGATATCACGAAACTCAGCATATCCGCGATTATTACGACACTTTATAGGAGAGCGTGATGAAACTGACGAAACGTTCTGAGCAGATAGAAAAACAGCCTAATACATTAGGCCTTAGCCGCCGATCTTTCATGAAAAATAGTTCACTCGCTGTGGGTGGTGTCGTCGCTGGATCTGCCCTTTTTGCTCCTAGCATGATCAAAAAAGCCCAAGCAAACACGGTTAAGCATGATGTAAAAACAGAAATTAAACGAACCATTTGTTCTCATTGTTCTGTGGGTTGTGGGATTTACGCTGAAGTACAAAATGGCGTATGGACTGGGCAAGAACCGGCTTTTGATCACCCTTTTAATGCCGGTGGTCACTGTGCTAAAGGGGCAGCATTGCGTGAACATGGTCATGGTGAAAGGCGCTTAAAATACCCAATGAAACTGGAAGGGGGGAAATGGAAGCGCCTTTCTTGGGAGCAGGCCATTAATGAAATCGGTGATGAAGTTCTAAAAATTCGTCAGCAATCGGGTCCAGATTCCGTCTATTGGTTAGGTAGTGCTAAACACAGCAATGAGCAAGCTTATCTCTTTAGAAAAATGGCTTCCTTATGGGGAACCAATAACGTCGATCACCAAGCGCGTATCTGTCACTCAACGACGGTTGCCGGAGTTGCAAATACTTGGGGCTACGGGGCGATGACTAACTCATTTAATGATATGCATAACTGTAAATCGATACTCTTTATTGGTTCCAATCCAGCTGAAGCACATCCTGTAGCAATGCAGCATATCTTGATCGCTAAAGAAAAAAACAATTGTAAGATTGTGGTGGCCGACCCTCGTCGAACTCGCACCGCAGCGAAAGCCGATCACTACGTCTCTCTACGCCCCGGAACCGATGTCGCCTTTATTTGGGGTGTGCTTTGGCATGTATTCAACAATCAATGGGAAGATAAAGCATTTATTCGCCAGCGAGTTTTTGGTATGGATGAAATTCGCCAAGAAGTGGCGAAGTGGAATCCAAAAGAAGTTGAGCGTGTAACCGGGGTGAGTGAAGCGGATGTTTATCAAACCGCGAAATTACTCTCTGAGCATCGTCCTGGTTGTGTGGTTTGGTGCATGGGTGGCACACAACACACCACAGGTAATAACAATACGCGAGCTTACTGTGTGCTTGAGTTGGCTCTGGGGAATTTAGGTAAAGCAGGGGGCGGTGCCAATATTTTCCGTGGGCATGATAACGTGCAAGGCGCAACGGATTTAGGGGTCTTGGCCGATTCTCTTCCTGGCTATTATGGTGTAGCTGAAGGCGCTTGGCGTCATTGGGCCCAAGTATGGGATTTAGATTTCGATTGGATTGCAAATCGATTTGATAATGGCACTTATGGTGGCAGTAAGCCAATGAATACCTTTGGTATTCCGGTTTCTCGCTGGATAGATGGCGTACTGGAGAATAAAGACAATATTCAGCAACGAGAAAATATCCGCGCGATGTTCTATTGGGGCCATGCCGTTAACTCTCAAACTCGCGGCGTTGAAATGAAAAAGGCGATGCAAAAGCTGGATATGATGGTAATTGTTGACCCGTATCCAACCGTCGCCGCCGTAATGAATGAACGCAGTGATGGTGTGTATCTACTCCCTGCGACTACACAATTTGAAACTTATGGCAGTGTGACGGCATCAAACCGTTCTATTCAATGGCGAGATCAAGTGATTGAACCTCTGTTTGAGTCGAAACCTGACCATGAAATTATGTATCTACTCAGTAAGAAATTGGGTTTTGCTGAGCAGCTCTTTAAACATATTCATATCGAGAACGATCAACCTTTAATTGAAGACATTACCCGAGAATTCAATAAAGGGATGTGGACCATTGGTTATACCGGCCAAAGTCCAGAGCGTTTAAAAGCCCATCAACAGAACTGGCATACTTTCCATAAAACGACGTTGGAAGCAGAGGGTGGGCCTATTCATGGTGAAACTTATGGTTTACCTTGGCCATGTTGGGGAACCCCAGAGTTGAAGCATCCAGGAACACATATTCTTTACGATACCTCCAAACCCGTTGCCCTTGGTGGTGGGACATTCCGAGCTCGTTATGGCGTTGAATTTGAAGGTCAATCATTACTGGCAGAGGACAGCTTTTCTCAAGGCAGTGAAATTGAAGATGGTTACCCAGAATTTACTGACAAACTTCTGAAGCATCTGGGTTGGTGGGATGATCTCACTGAGGTTGAAAAAGTAGCCGCAGAAGGTAAGAACTGGAAAACAGACTTATCTGGTGGTATCCAGCGAGTGGCCATTAAGCATGGATGTATTCCCTTTGGTAATGCAAAAGCGCGAGCCATTGTTTGGACTTTCCCTGATCGTGTTCCCCTGCACCGTGAACCCCTTTATACCCCACGCCGAGATCTGATTGCTGATTACCCGACGTGGGATGATAAAGACGCTATTTTCCGCATGCCAACACTGTATAAATCGATTCAGGCACAAGACAGATCCGTCGAGTATCCTATTATCCTAACTTCTGGTCGTTTGGTTGAATACGAAGGTGGGGGTGAGGAAACCCGCTCTAACCCTTGGTTGGCTGAGCTACAACAAGAGATGTTTGTTGAAGTGAACCCGAAAGATGCCAACGATCTTGGTTTCAAAGATGGCGACATGGTGTGGGTTGAAGGCGCAGAGAAAGGGCGTATTCATGTCAAAGCCATGGTTACTCGTCGGGTGAAACCGGGAATGGCTTTTATTCCTTTCCATTTTGGGGGCAAGTTCCAAGGTGAAGATCTACGCCATAAATATCCAGAAGGCACTGATCCATATGTAATAGGTGAATCAGCCAACATTGCAACTACCTATGGCTATGATCCGGTGACTCAGATGCAAGAAACCAAAGTGACTCTTTGTAACATTCGCAAAGCGTAAGGAGCGAACAAATGGCTAGAATGAAATTCCTTTGTGATACCAAGCGCTGTATTGAGTGTAATGGGTGTGTCACGGCTTGTAAAAACGAAAATGACGATGCGTTAGAGTGGGGGATTCAACGCCGCCGCGTTGTCACACTCAATGATGGCGAACCGGGTGAAAACTCCATTTCTGTGGCTTGTATGCATTGTACGGATGCGCCTTGCATGGCGGTTTGTCCTGCCGATTGCTTCGTACATACGGAAGATGGCATCGTACTGCATAACAAAGATCTCTGTATTGGCTGCGGTTACTGCCTCTTTGCCTGCCCATTCGGGGCTCCGCAATTTCCTAAACAAGCGGCATTTGGTGAACGCGGAAAAATGGATAAATGTACTTTTTGTGCCGGAGGGCCAGAAACTGAACCCGGCTCAGAAGAAGAACGCCGTAAATATGGTGCGAATCGTATCGCGGAAGGGAAATTACCGATGTGCGCCTCGTTATGTTCAACCAAAGCGTTACTGGCTGGTGATGCACAGAAAGTCTCAGATATTTTCCGTCAGCGTGTTGTTGAGCGTGGGGCAAAAGAGGCAGGTTGGACAAATGGTGAAGATCTCGCCTTTGATGCAACAAGGAGCTAATGAGTTATGCGATACGGGATATTGCGCGCTAAATATAGAATGCTCCCCCTGCTGGTGGCCTTATTGGGCTTATTTTCTTTCTCCGCACTGGCCCATAAAGAAGCGTCCTCTGATGTTGCGCAAAGAGAGATGACTCAGTTAGCGGGCGCTGATTACTGGCGGCAAGTTCGACAAGGGCAAGAAGGATATACCACTTCTACTTCTCCTGAACATGGCATATTGATCAGTACACCGGGAGAAACTTGGTTTATTCTAAAAGAGAAATGGATGTCACCAGCCGGAGCGATCGCCATTTTTGGTAGTATCGCTATGGTAGTGATGGCCTATTGGCTATTAGGGCCATTAATGCTCAGTAAACCAAGAACAGGGAGAAAACTAACCCGTTGGTCTCGCTTAGATCGAGCTTTGCATTGGAGTATGGCTTTTACTTTCCTCACATTAGCATTCAGTGGCTTGATGCTGGTTTATGGTAAACATTTCCTCAAACCCTATATGCCAACGGATTGGTGGGCAATGGTGATTTATGCCGCCAAGCAATACCACAATTATGTTGGACCTTTATTCTTTATTTTATTGGTATTTGTATTACTGAAATGGTGGCGAAAATCGTTGTTGAATAAGGTGGATATTCAGTGGTTTCTTAAATTGGGGGGAATGGTTGGAAAATATAAAGGAACCCATCCTTCTGCGGGCTTTTCGAATGGCGGAGAAAAGGCCATCTACTGGTTATTAATTGTCTTTGGAACGTTTGCCGCGATCAGTGGGCTTATCCTTGATTTCCCTATTTTTGGCCAAACTCGACGAGACATGGAGCTCTCTAACCTAATCCATATGTTTTCTGCACTGATTCTGATTTGTGGGTTTATTTTCCACATCTATATAGGGCTATTTGGTATGGAAGGGGCGCTTGAAGGGATGGTGACTGGAAAAGTCGATGAAACGTGGGCGAAAGAACATCACGATCTATGGTATGAAGAGATGAAAGCACAAGGAAATATCGAACCCGCTAACCAGAAGGGAGGGGAGAGTGATGTTACTCGCCAATAAGAATAAGTCGGTCTGGTTCGTTTACATCGCCAGCTTATTAACTCCGCTCACTTGTTTATTATCGGGTGTCATTGCCATTATCTATGCCGGATATCGACTTGATAAAGACCAAGATGGAGAGGTCGCCAATTCCCATTATTATGGGTTAATTCGAAGCTTTTTTCTTTTCCTCACCTTCTTTGTGGTGTTGATTGTCACTGTGGCGACCGCCAATGGGGTGATCATGGGCGTGAATCGTTATTGGTTTAGTAATGCTTGGCTTGCTGCGATAGGTCATGGAATTCCTTATCTCGGGGCATTGATGGCCGTCGGGGCTATCACTCTGTGGATTTTTCGGATGATACAAGGCATGAAACAGCTTCAAGCCAATATTCCCCATCAGCCGTCAAAGGGGCCAAACCTATAGTCAATCAGTGAAAAAAATGGCATAGATTCCGGTAATGACCTCTTTGAAACACCCAGTATATCTGGGTGTTTTCACTCATAAACGTGAGGTGAATAGACAAATGTTCGACCATTGTCTACCCCTGAAAACTAGGGGCCGGTGTTTATCAATGCTAAGCTGGTTCTAATATCATAGACAGAAGAAGGAAGATGGTATGAATTTTCCCTATCAAAATATTGTGGTACTAACGGGAGCGGGAATTTCTGCCGAATCAGGTATCCAAACGTTCCGAGCTCAAGATGGTTTATGGGAAAACCATCGAATTGAGGAAGTCGCTACACCAGAAGGGTTTGAGCGAGATCCTGAACTTGTACAAGCGTTTTATAATCAACGCCGTCGAAAGTTACAGTCTGAGACCATACAACCCAATGCGGCTCACTTTGCCTTGGGAGAGCTCGCACAGAAACTTCATGGTCAAGTCACCATCATTACGCAGAATATTGATAACCTTCATGAACGAGGAGGAAGCCACAATGTCATCCACATGCATGGTGAACTCTTAAAAGCACGCTGTAGCATCTCTAACCAAGTGATAGAACAAAAAGACGATTTGAACACTGGGGATCTGTGTCACTGCTGCCAAATTCCGCACCAGTTACGCCCACACATTGTTTGGTTCGGTGAAATGCCACTGCGTATGGGCGAAATCTATAGCGCATTAGAGCAAGCCGATCTCTTTATTTCTATTGGTACTTCAGGGGTTGTTTACCCTGCTGCTGGATTTGTGCATGACGCTAAAATGCATGGTGCACATACCATAGAAATTAACCTTGAACCCAGTGCTGTCGAAAGCGAATTTGCAGAAAAACGTTATGGCAAAGCCAGTGTAGAAGTCCCTCGCTTAGTGCAGGAATTATTAGCCTTACAAACTGAACCTAAACTTGCTTAAGTTTACCGACGTCATTTTTGATAACTTGTTAGGAATGGGTTGATTACTGATAGGTTGCTTTTACATGGTGGAAATGACGTATTCAGTAATAAAAAAACAGCGATGTGATATCGCTGTTTTTTTATTTTCTTCCAAGGCCTATTATTTATTTTACTTTTAGGCGTTGGAAGTATTCGTCGTAAAGAACACTGGCTTCACCGACTTCGTCTTGCCATTCACCACTATCCATGACCGACTGAGGTGGGAAGATACTGGGATCGTTAGCAAAGTCTTCGGGTAAGAGCTTATGAGCGGTTTTTACGGGTGTTGGATAGCCAATTTCTAACGCAATTTTTG
The DNA here is from genome assembly GCF_900167345.1 of Vibrio cincinnatiensis DSM 19608. Classification (GTDB taxonomy): domain Bacteria; phylum Pseudomonadota; class Gammaproteobacteria; order Enterobacterales; family Vibrionaceae; genus Vibrio; species Vibrio cincinnatiensis. The sequence continues at coordinate 86,978 of NZ_FUXB01000014.1, forward strand.
CTGCATTTTCTGGGCGCAATAAGAAATCGATCATTTTATGGGCGGCTTCAACGTTTTTTGCACCCGCAGGAATGGCGAGGCTATCCATCCAGAAAATAGCGCCTTTTTCAGGCCAAATGATATCAATAGATGCACCTTCCTGGCGTGCCATATAAGCGGAGCCGTTCCACAGCATTCCTAAAGAGACTTCTCCAGCTAAGAATGGGTTAGCAGGAAAATCTGAGTTAAATACCAATACGTTGGGCATCAACTTGGTTAATTCACGGTAAGCCGCTTCGATCTCTTGTGGATCGGTTGTGTTAGGTGAATACCCCAATTTACTGAGTGCCATGTGGAAAACTTCACGAGAGTCATCCATTAACATCAGTTGGCCTTCCCATTTAGTATCCCATAGGTCCGCCCAGTTTTTAATCGAGCGTTTGTCTAACATGTCGGTATTAATACCGATACCGGTTGCCCCCCAAATATAGGGAATGGAGTAGTTATTATCAGGGTCAAAGGGCTTATTTAAAAAGTTAGAGTCTAAATCGGCAAAGTGACTCAGTTTAGATTTGTCGATATGACGTAACATTTCTTCTTTGCGCATTTTAGAAACAAAGTAGGTAGAAGGGACCACTAAGTCATAGCCTGTACCTTGTGTTTTTAATTTCGCATACATGCTCTCATTCGATTCATAGGTCGAATAAATGACTTTGATTCCTGTCTCTTTGCTAAAGTTCTCCAGAACTTCACTAGGAATATATTCAGACCAGTTGTAGAAATAGAGTTCAGTGTCGCTAGCCATTACTGAGGAGGTGAATAGCGCAGCTGCGCATAAAGCGCCAGCATACAGTTTACTTTTCTTCATTACAGTTCCGTATTCTTTGTAGCAAGAGCCTAAATTAGGCAAAAGGTTAAGCTAATCAGCGGCGAAGTATAGCAGATCACAAAAAAATAGGCAGCTTATGCTGCCTATTTATCAATAACGTTTAGCTTATTGGCCCGCTTTTAGCTTCATGAAGTAGTCTTCATACTTCACGGTTTTATCTCCAACGGCGGCTTGCCATTCAACACGATCCAAATCTTCTTGTGAAGGGAAGAGGGGTTCAATGTCTTTAAATTTAGCATTGGATTGGGCAACCCCGGTGAGGTATCCCGTATCTCGTGAGATCTGCTCTGCTATCTCAGGGCGTAATAAAAAGTCGATCATTTTATGAGCCGCTTCGACATTCTTTGCACCAGAGGTGATAGCAAAGTTGTCAACCCAACCAATGCCGCCTTCTTTCGGGAATACCAGTTTAATGGGTAATCCTTCTTTTTGAGCCGCAGCCGCTGAACCATTCCATAGCATTCCAAGGCCAACTTCTCCAGAAAGATAAGGAGCCGCTGGGTTGTCAGAATTGAAAAGCAGGACATTTTTCATAAGGTTACGCAATTCTGCATAAGCTTCATCAATCTGTTTATCATCCGTTGTGTTACCAGAGTACCCCAGTTTGCGTAGCGCAATATGGAAAACTTCACGAGTATCATCCATCAACATCAGTTGGCTGGCTAATTCCGGCTTCCACAAGTCGCCCCAACTTTGAAAGTCGTTGGGATCATACATGTCGGTATTGACCGCAAGACCAGTAATCGCCACGACATGAGGAATTGAGTAATCGTTGTTTGGATCGTAAGGCTTATTGAGATAGTTAGCATCTAAGTTAGCAAAGTTGCTTAACTTTGATTTATCGATCTTCTGTAGCATTCCTTCATCGCGCATTTTTGACACAAAATAGGTAGAAGGCACAACAAGATCATAGCCTTGGTTATGGGTTTTTAGCTTGGCATATAAAGTTTCATTTGACTCATAAGTGGAATAGATAACTTTAATACCGGTTTCCTTAGTAAACTGTTCCAGAATGCCACTATTAATGTATGGCCCCCAGTTCATAAATACCAATTCTTTATCCTGCGCGACAGCTGTATTCGATAACAGAGAGAGCGCACATGCACTACCAGCTAATAAAGTAGCCCATTTTTTCATTGACGTTAGCTCCAAACCAAACGTTGCCCATAAGGGGCGTTGTATAGAAAAACAGAATGACCAGCGCCATTCTGTTCCGTGTTATATCGTCTTAAATATTACTTCACTTTTTCCCTTGCTAACAACTGTGATGTGATAACAAGTAATAAAGAAACTACTAACATCACAGTAGCAAGCGCATTCACTTCAGGTGAAATGCCAACCCGAACCATAGAGTAAATCTTCAATGGCAGGATTTCATAGGTAGGGCCAGTCACAAAGGAACTAATGATCACATCATCTAAAGATAGGGTAAAGCTCAATAGCCAACCTGCGGCTACGGCCGGTTTTGCTAAAGGAAGAATGATTTTTTTCAAAATCACCCACTCACTTGCCCCTAAATCTTTGGCGGCTTCTAACATTTTTACATCGAAGCCGTTAAGACGGCTGTAAACCGTAATAACAACAAACGGTAAACAAAACGTAATGTGAGCGATTAAAAGCGTGAAAAAGCCAAGTTGTGCTCCTAACACTAAAAAGAGGGCTAATAGGGAGATAGCCATAACGATATCCGGCGACATCATGACCACAAACAGCATGCCATTGACCATTTTTTTACCTTTAAACTGGTAACGAAATAGAGCAACAGCGGTTAAACTGCCAATGATCGTGGCCGCCGTCGCTGAAAAAACCGCGATATTAATAGAATGCCATGCCGCCTGCATCAGGCTATCGTTATTAACTAAAGCGTGATACCACTTGGTGGTAAAGCCACCCCAACGAATTCCGAATCGGTTGTCGTTAAAAGAGTTGACGATCAGCACTATGATTGGAAGGTATAAAAAGAGATATACCAAACTCATAAAGCTAAATCTAACTGTTCTTCCCATTAGTCTAGCTCCACTTTTCTATTTAATAATTTTCCAGCGCGATAGTAAGCGTACAGCATAATGGCCATCGCTATCGTCAGGGCAATACTGGTTGCAGCCCCAAATGGCCAATCCCGAGCATTCAGCACTTGGCTCTTAATGACGTTACCGATCAACAAGTTTTTCGCTCCACCAAGCAGATCGGAAATGTAGAACATTCCCAATGCAGGAAGGAGAACCAGTAAGCAACCGCCAATAATTCCAGGCATCGTCAAGGGGAGAACAACCCGAATCAGTGTTTGTAACTTATTCGCACCGAGATCTCGTGCCGCTTCAATATAGGTATTATCGAGTTTTTCGATAGCAGAATAGAGAGGCAAAATCATAAATGGTAGTAAGATATAAACAAGACCAATCATGACCGCCGCTTCTGTGTACATAATACGTAATGGTGCATCAATGATACCCACACCCAGTAGAAACTTATTTAAAATTCCCTGTGTTCCTAGCACAACTTTTAACCCGTAAGTACGGATCAGTGAGTTTGTCCAAAACGGTACTATGATCAAAAATAACATGATGGGTCGCCATTTTTCTGGCATTTTCGCTACGATATAAGCAAAAGGGTAACCAACAACTAAGCAAATCAGTGTTGCTACAATCGCCATATAAAACGAGTGCAACATGACTTTGGCATACAAGGGATCCATCAAGCGTAAATAGTTGTCAAACGTGAAAGTAAAGTCGATCAAATTCGACTCATCACGAGTGAGAAAACTCGTCGCAATAATCATTAGGTTAGGGACAAGAACAAAGAGAGCTAGCCAACCAACAATTAAAGCAATAATCGAATTTTGCAGATTAATCTTGTTGCTTATCATTGAGGACTACCTCCCAACTTTCAACCCAAGTAATAGCGACTTTTTGGCCGATAGAGTGGTCTACGTCTGGATCATCTTCGTTGAAGAATTCACTCACCAATACCCGCATACCCGAATCGAGCTCAACAATGGACTCAAGTGTCATCCCTTTATAGGTGCGGTCGGTAACGTGGCCGACAATGCCTCGGGTCTCTGACTCTTTAATTTCTTCGATACGGAGATCTTCTGGGCGAAGAAGGACTTGCAGCTTTTCGCCTTTTTCTACCGCTTGATCGTAATAAACAACTGCCGGAACACTATCGATATCGACTTGTATCCGCTTGTCATCAATGCGTTCTTGCACTTCTGCATTGAATACGTTGATTTCACCAATAAAACGAGCCACAAAGAGATTCTTAGGTTCTTCATAAATTTCACGTGGAGAACCATCTTGTTCAATCACCCCGTCACGCATCACAATAATACGATCTGACATGGATAAGGCTTCTTCTTGATCGTGAGTAACGAAAATAAAAGTAATACCTAATTGACGTTGTAACTGCTTAAGTTCAATTTGCATCTGCTTGCGTAGTTTGTAGTCAAGGGCAGATAAGGATTCATCAAGCAGTAGAACTTTGGGTTTATTCACTACAGCACGAGCAATCGCAATGCGTTGCTGCTGACCACCAGATAACTGATGGGGCTTACGTTGCGCCATTTGTTCCAAACGCACCATACGCAGTGCTTCCATCACTCGAGGTTCGATATCAGCTTTAGGTACTTTCTGCATACGCAAACCAAATGCCACATTTTCGAACACCGTCATATGAGGAAATAAAGCATAACTTTGGAAAACCGTATTCACATACCTCTGTTCGGCAGGTACTTGAGTAACATCTTGATTATCAAGTAGGATCTGACCTTTATCGACGGTTTCAAAACCCGCGATCATTCGTAATACGGTGGTTTTACCACACCCTGATGGGCCAAGAATGGTTAAGAATTCACCGTGATTTACATCTAAATTCAGGTGAGAGATAATCTCTTTTCCATCAAAGCTTTTGCTAATGCCAGATAGACGAATAACTGGCTTTCCTACCGAGTGTTGTTTGTTCAACGTCTGTTTTTCTCCCACTTGTAGTCGTTATACGCTTATCCTACTCCTTATCCTGTTGAATGCATCATGGATGTAATCACAGTAGAAGGTCAGGAAGCCGCGCATCGGAGTGTGATATAAAATATATTGTAGTGATACAACCAAATAAGTCGATAATGACCATTCATAGAATGAATATTCAGCCATCAATAAGAAATTTGGTTATGCTCTATTAAAGGGCGCATCATAATTACCATAAACTCTGAAATCAAAGTATTTTCACCTCTTGAAACAGAAAAATTTTTGCATAGAAATGCCAATAATCTTTAACATCGTCGTTTTGCTTAGATCCAACGCTTTCAATCGGTTAATTATTGACCGTGTAAAACATAAAGCAAGCAGAGTTTGGGATTGAGATTTTAGACTGCGCCGTATTTCAGTATAATGACCAAATATTTTTCATTTTGGTATGTTCGTGTTTTGACCAGCCAACCTAGGGCAAACTATGAGTAATAATTTAGAAAAAGACTTCAACTTAGGCGGAACGGTTGATCAAGCCCTTTCGGGGCAATATCAACTAAAAATGGGGGAGGTGCTTAGGGAAGCTTGGGATTGTACATTAAAGCATTTTCTCTCTTTCTCGCCCGCTATTGTCATGCTGATCATCATTCAGGTTGTTATTTTCTTTATTGCACTAAAGTTGATGATTGGCGATCCTTCCATGATTCTCACTGCATTAACACAAGCGGATACATTTCCTCAAGAGGTGGTACAGGGCATTCTTATCGCTAATTTTAGTTACGAAGTGGTGAGCGCTCCAATTTACGCGGGAGTGAGTTTGATGGCGATGAGCCATGCGGCAGGGCTAAAAACCAAAACTAGCCAAATAACGAAAGGGTTACAATTTACTATTCCTGTCATAATGGCAACTTTGCTCAGTTTATTATTACAAGGCATTGCTGGAATGATCTTTCCATTGTTGTCTATGTATTTTTCGTTAGCATTCAGTAGCGCGATTCTTCTTATCTGTGAAAAACGTGTTCCTCCCATTCAATCGTTATGGATTTCATTGCGAGCCGTTAATAAAAAGCTACTCCCATTGGCCGGGATCTATGCTTTGCTCATGTTGATGTTTGTGGCTGCTGTCTTATTTTATGGCATCGGGCTTATTTTTGTGTTGCCGTTCTTTTTTCATGTTAAAGGAATCATTTACCGAAATATGTTTGGTATTCGTTTAAAAATTATTGCCACTCACAGACCCGACAATAAAGACGATAATGATTCAAATTCACAGGTGTTCAATGCGTAAAGTTATTCTTATTGCTCTTGCTGCCGTTTTCATTGCATGTATGAGTATTTATTTTTATCAAAAATCTGATGATTTCGATATGGGTTTAAAGGGGCAGGCGGTATCGACAGCACCAGACTTTCGTATGATGACTGACATATCAGAAAAAAAACACGCTTTCTTTTCTTATCTAAAACCAGGTATTGAGTTTGAAAATGCTCGAATTTTAAAGGAAAGAGAACAACTTACTCTTTTACAAGAAGCATGGTTCAAAGGGAGATTGTCTGCTCATGCTCAAAGCCAAATCATTCAACTAGAGGAAATGTATGGTGTTGAGTGGGAAGAAGAACAAGCAGAAGCATGGTTTAACGCTATGCTACACCGAGTCGATGTATTACCAGAAGCGCTGGTGTTAACTCAAGCTGCCAATGAATCAGCTTGGGGAACCTCACGTTTTGCTCGAGATGCGAATAATTATTTTGGGCAATGGTGTTACTCTCAAGGTTGTGGTCTCATTCCTTTAGCTCGTAGCGAAGGGATGAGCCATGAAGTGGCAAAGTTCACATCGGTACAAGAATCTATCCATCGCTATTTTATGAATGTAAACCGGAATGCGGCGTATCACGATCTTAGAGAAATCCGGTTCCAGCTACGTCAGCATGATGCTGATCTTTTTAGTGTCGACACCGCCCTAGCATTGAGTCATGGTTTACTGAAATACTCGGAACGTGGTGAAGATTATGTTAATGATTTACAAGCTATGATGCGTCATAACCAATCTTACTGGCAGAGTGAATAACAACATGAGGTTACCGATAGCGCTTCTCTTAACTTGCCTATCTTTGGGAGCTTCGCTCCCTACGCAAGCACAAGAGTATATGTTTACCTATTCAAAACTGTTTTCTCAGCTAAAACACAACACGAAAGAACAGTATCCTGATGTGAAAGTCGGCATCTTTTTTGTTAATGCCGAAAGTAAACAGCGTTGTACTATTGAAAAGGCATGGATGGAAAAGGAAGCGCATTATGAATTGTTGTCTTCGAATGAGACTCATGAGCTATTACTGCCACTCGATAACCATTTACGTCAAGCTAATCCATTGGTTTTTGTAAATACGCCCAGTGATCAACGTTGTGATTTCTCTGTTGTGGTAATGGCTCGACAGCCATTAGAAGGGCGGGTTGATTACCAAGAGCTTGAACGTCTTTTACCTCAAATGCAAAGTTTATTGCAAGAGTTAGGTGGCATGTTTGCTCGTTGGTTTACTCCCCACGTTGCCGGTGTGACGTTAGAGTTTGCGAAGGACATACACGGGCAGGTAACGTTGAGTAGTGGAGAAAGGCTACCCATTATTGATGGAAAAGTTCAAATTACGCTTGATCAGATAGGTAAAGAGGGTTGGATACGTTTGCCTGCATCGACTCAACGAGTACTCCCTTTTCTACCAGCCGCAGGAAAGTAGTCCCCCTTCATCATAAAAAAGGCTGCATAACCTATGCAGCCTTTCATCTCAGAGAGCGATTACAGATTAGTGACATCCAGCATTAAGCTTGGATCAAACTCTGTCACTATATCTTCATCCGCTATACTTGGCTGAGGTAGGGGCTCTTTATCAAAGCCGATATCTCCACCATTAATGACACCAGAATCACGGTTGATTGATTTAAAATCAAAAAGTTCAAAGTCGGCTAAATGGCTTGGAACGACGTTTTGCATCGCTCTAAACATAGTTTCAATTCGACCTGGAAATTGTTTGTCCCATCCGTTAAGCATCTGTTTAATGTTTTGTCGCTGTAAGTTCGGCTGAGAGCCACATAAATTACAAGGAATAATGGGGTAGCCGCGCATATCTGCATACTTAATAATGTCTTTTTCTCGGCAATAAGCGAGAGGACGAATGACGACATGCTCACCATTATCAGAGACCAATTTCGGCGGCATTCCTTTCATCTTGCCCCCATAAAACATATTTAAAAACAGAGTTTCAAGGATATCGTCTCGGTGATGTCCGAGCGCAATTTTTGTTGCTCCTAATGCTTTTGCTGTGCGATACAAAATGCCTCGGCGTAAACGCGAGCAGAGTGAACAGGTGGTTTTACCCTCTGGAATTTTATCTTGTACAATTGAATAGGTATCTTCTTCAATAATTTGGTATTCCACCCCTAAACTTGCAAGATATTCAGGAAGAATATGCTCAGGAAAGCCGGGCTGTTTTTGGTCTAAATTGACAGCAACCAAAGAAAAAGAAACCGGGGCACTTTTTTGCAAACTCATCAAAATATCCAACATGGTAAAGCTGTCTTTACCACCGGATAAACAGACCATGATCCGATCGCCATCTTCAATCATGTTAAAGTCAGCAATCGCTTGGCCAGTATTACGACGAATACGCTTTTGCAATTTATTAAAATTGTAGTGTTGGGCTTTCGTTAATGCTTGAGTCTGCTCTATCATTAGCTTGCGGTCTTTAATCTTCAAAACAAAATGAAGTGCGTATGATACGGATATATGGTTGAGATGCTAGTAGTTCACTCAAATAAAAACGCCCAAAGTTCGCACTTGGGGCGTTATTAATGATGAACCACAAAAAGAGGTTAGCTTGCGATTTTGGGATCAAGTGGGCTGATATAGCCTTTAGGTTTGAGTGCTAATACATCACAATTAATTTTATCAATGACTTGTTCTGCGGTATTACCAATAAAGACCGCCGATAGCCCAGTTCGCCCGGTTGTTCCTAAAATTACCATCGCAGCATTCAGTTTTTCCGCGGCTGCAGGAATAACGTCTTCCGGCAATCCTTGTTGAACAATGGTCTGTTCTTCATTCAATCCATGTTTTTGCCGTAATGCTTTCATGGCAGTGAGATGATGGCCTCGCACTGCATCGGTATAAGTCGTTGGATCAAATTCAGGTAATTCAATGGTGATATTGGCTGGCGTTACCGGATAAGCATTCACTAAATAAGGTGTGGCATCTAACCGAGCGGTTAAGTTGAGTAATTGATCAACCATAATATCGTTCAACTCAAGGTGCGTTTCAACTTCTGACCCCACATGTACAGAAGCGAGAATATTGGCCTGCTCAGGCCAATCAGCATTCTTAACCAGTAAGACCGGGGTTGGGCATTTACGTAATAAATGCCAGTCAGTGGGAGTAAAAATGACCGATTCTAAAATATCATGTTTGCGGGTGCCTTTGATAAGAATGTCATGTTCGCCAGAGAAGACTTCAGCAATGATCGCTTCATAAGGGCGGTTATGCCAAACGACTTTCACAGAAAATTGGATAGAAGAATCCACATAGGCTTCGGCCACTTTCTTCATCCACTTTTCTCGTTGGTGGATAACCCCCCGGCGCATGGCATCACGTTCATCTATCGAAAGCATAGAGGTCATATCATAAGAAAAATCATAAATCGACATGAAGAAAGTGATTTGGCTAGGTGAGCGACTTTTGGCTGCTAACTGAACTGCTCGTGCAAGTGCAGGTTGCTCATCATGATTAATATCTGCAACCACTAATATTTTATTGTAGATGCTCATAACAGACTCCTTATGTGTGGAGGCGGTTTTAGGACTCACCAACCTTAGAGTTACTTTAGCGCAGTTAGAGCAAGAGTTTTAGCGAATAAGAGAAGATTTTTGGGAAAAGTATGATGTAGCTCATTAAAGAGCTACATCATTGAAGTTATTTAGATTCTTTTGATACACCCGCTAATTGCATGAGAGCATCATGGTCTAAGATAGTGATGTATTTACCTTTTACGCTCAAAATTTCAGACTTTTGAAAACGACCTAATAAACGGCTGATGGTTTCAACCGTTAAACCTAAGTAGTTACCAATATCGCCACGAGTCATCGTTAAGCGAAATTCACGAGGGCTAAAACCACGTTGAGAAAAGCGAGTTGATAAATTATACAGAAAAGCCGCTAGACGTTCTTCCGCATTCTTTTTAGAAAGCAGGAGAATCATTTCTTGATCACCTTTAATTTCATTACTCATCAAACGCATAATTTGCTGCCGTAACTTTGGCATTTTTCCTGATAAGTCATCAAGAATTTCGTAAGGGATTTCACAAACCATGGACGTTTCTAACGCTTGAGCAAAACTAGGATGGGAGTCTTCGGTAATCGCATCAAAACCAACCAGATCTCCCGCAAGATGAAAGGCAGTAATTTGCTCATCACCTTGTTCGGTAATGGTGTAGCTTTTAATGGTTCCTGAACGTATCGCATAAAGTGAGCGAAGAACATCGCCGGCTTTAAACAACTCTTGCCCTTTTTGAATTGGCTTCTTACGCTCAATAATTTGGTCAAGCTGATCTAACTCTGACTCGTTTAAGGTAAACGGAATACAAAGCTGACTAATGCTACAGTCTTGGCAGTGAATAGCACAACCACCAGATTGAATACGCTTTGCAGCAGGCTTATCAGAAATCATAGCAACCTTTCACTAAATTGATATACATCAAGATTCTAACATCCATTAACTCTAAAGGATAGTCTAAAAGCAACGCTCACTTTTCGATTAAGAGAGAGAACGCAATATTTCTACCGCCCCATAAGCGGTATAAAAGCCATATAATATAATCGAGATTGCAGCTAGCTGGCGAAAAAGAAGGGATTGCTGGAACTGTTTTAATTTTGCCATGCTGGTTCCCATGAGCAACATAGCCGGGAATGTCCCAATGCCAAATGCGCCCATAATAAAGGCTCCGGAAAGGGCACTACCGGAAACCGCGGCCCAAGTCAGTATGGAATAAACAAGCCCACAAGGTAACCATCCCCAAATAAATCCAAATGGGAGAGCTTGCCAACGGTACTTTAGTGGTAAAAACTGACGACCTAATGGTGAAAGGTACTGCCACAGTTTTTGCCCTAAGATTTCTAGCTTTAATAATCCAAACCACCAACGGCCAATGTACAGGCCTAACATGATCATGAAAACAGCAGCCAGTAAACGCAACCAAATTAGAGATTCGTTGATGCTCGCTAACTGAGAAATGGAAGCCGTTACCCCACCAATCAGTGCACCAAATACCATATAGCTCGTAATACGGCCAAGATTATAGAGAATCAGTGTGGGCAATACAGAGGTAGAGGAGGGGTAACCTATGGTTAATAATGAACTTAATCCACCGCACATTGCCACACAGTGTCCCGTTCCCAGAAGGCCAATCACGAATGCTCCGAGAAAATCAGGCGTGATCATTGCTGATTTTCCGTCTGTTCTGGCGTTTTTCCTTCTTGTGAATGAGCGGTTTCTTCTTGCTTTTGAGCTTCATCATCAAACAAAATATTGTGTCCTTGACGTTCAAGATCTTCAAACTGATCATGTTTGACTGCCCAGATGAAGATCGCACAGGCAAGTGCGGTAAATAAAATGGCTGCCGGAACCAATAGAAAAAAACTATCCATGAAACTTCAATAACCTCATCGAGTTAGCTATCACCACTACCGAGCTGACGGACATTCCCAAAGAAGCGATATAGGGGGGGACATAACCCATTATGGCTAGAGGTAGAATGAGTAGGTTGTAGAATAAGGAAAGCCATAAGTTTTCTTTGATGATTTTTCGAGTTTTAAAAGCAAGTTCTCGAGCTTTAAGCACATTACTGAGTTTATCATTCAACAAAACCATATCGGAAGAGGCTTTTGCTACATCCGTTCCTCCTCCCATCGCTACGGAGAGATGGGCTCCAGCCAAGGTCGGAGCATCATTGATACCGTCTCCGATCATTAATGTAATGCTATCATCCGGAAGAGAGTGTAGATAGTGTAATTTTTGTTCTGGTGATACATTAGCAATAACCTCTTCAATGCCCATTTCATCCGCTACTCGTTGAGCATTAAGTGCGTTGTCTCCGGATAAGAGGGTTAAATGAATCCCTGATTTTTTAAATGCGCTAACCATCGCTAAACTGTCGCGGCGAATGGGGTCTTGATAATAGAAAGAAGCAATCAACTGCCCATCATAACTGAGGTAGAGACAGTCGGGTTCTTGCTTTTGATTGGCGAAGTCTAATGCAGATAAAGCAAATGTTGCTGAACCTAAACGAATTGGCAATCCTTGATATATTCCTTGAAGACCACTGCCTATCACATTTTCCACCTGTTCGACTTGATACTCCGAATCTGAAAATGAAGTAAAGGCTTTGGCTAAAGGATGATTGGCATACTGTTCCATGCTCGCTGCCATCGCTTGGCACTGTTGAGGGGTAAAACGTAAATCATGAACTTGTGTACGGGATATTTCGACTCGACCTTCTGTCAGCGTACCCGTTTTATCCATAATAAAATGGTTAACACGGCAAAGTGTTTCAAAAACGTGCCCTTTACGAAGTAAAATACCAAAATGACTGAGGCGAGAGGTTGCACAGGTAATCGCGGTGGGGGTTGCTAAGGCAAGGGCACATGGGCAGGTTGCGACTAACACAGAGAGCATGATCCAAAAGGCATCTTCAGGACGGTAGAAATGCCAAAATAACCAAGTGCCAGCCCCAATGACTAATGTCGCAATCACAAAATAACGTGAAATAATATCAGCAATTTCAGCAATGCGTGGCTTACTCATTTGAGCGTTATCTTGCATTCGCACAATATGAGAGATCATAGAATCGGCCTTATTTTTGGTGACCTGCATGTCAAAGGATTCGTCTCCATTTAAAGTCCCAGCAAAAACCACATCTCCTCTCGCTTTTGCTACTGGAACGGATTCGCCTGTGAGCATCGACTCATCCACATAGATCTGGCCTGAAATAATTTCTCCATCAGCAGGGATACTTTCTCCTGGTAGAACGCGTAGCTTATCCCCAACCTTGAGTTCTCTTACAGGAACTTGGGTTCCATCAGATAAAGCGGCAAAAGTGGGAACAAGTTTGAGAAGATTGGCACTATGAGCGGAAGCTTCACGTCGAGCTTTCATCTCAAAATATCGTCCAAGTAATAAGAAGAAAGCGAACATGGTGACCGCTTCATAGAATACTTCGCCCGATTGATTAACGGTAGCCACAATACTTGCGACATATGCCATGATCATTGCAATTGAAACGGGAATATCCATGCTAGGCGCCCGCGCTTTCACACTCCTCCAGGCATTTTCATAGAACGGCCATGCCGAATAAAGCATCACTGGGGTCGCAAAGAAGAGGCTAACGATTCGAAAATAATGTTTAAAAGCTTCATCTAAATCAGAAAACACCTCTAGATAAAGAGCGACGGCAACCATCATCACTTGCATAGATGCGATTCCCGCAACACCAATACGATATAAATATTGTCGAGTCGCGCGATGATATGCTTGCTCTTGAGCATCTTGCTCAAAAGGTGAGGCTTTATAGCCTAAACTTTGGAGTTGGGTGATCAGTGAGCTCAATTTAGTTTTTGTGGGATCCCAAATTAACCGAGCTCGGTGGGTAAGCGTATTAACACTGACTTCCGCAATACCCGATTGCTTAAGCATATGTTTTTCAATTAGCCAAGCACAGGCGGCACAAGAAACACCTTCAAGGCTTAAGGTGACTTCATGGTATTGGTTATGTTTAAAGACAAACTCATCTTGAATGCGTTCATCATCATAATGTACTAAGTTTTTGACCGCATCAGGGACGAGGTCCAACTTTTCTGCGGTTGTTTGCCGATATTGATAATAGGAAGAGAGCCCACTTTCTAAAATGGTTTGTGCAATAGCCTGACACCCGGGACAACACATCTCCCGAGGTTCACCTAGAATCGTTACTATAAATTGGGTATCGTCTGGGACATCTTCACCACAGTGATAACACGCTTTATTCATGGGTTTAATTCATTAATTGAGTTTCAGAAACAACAGGGAAATCCACTCGGCCTTGAATTAACCATTCATTATCATGAGGGGATAGCTCTAGAAACCACGGCCCAGAAAGTGTTTCATCTAACTTGACACGGTAGCGACCTTGAAAATCAGCCGTGATCAATTGGGTGAAATCTCTATCAGGAAGGGTTCGGTGGGCAAACATGGCGTGTATCGCAGGATAATGGGTTAACTTGCCTTTATCTAGCTGTATGAGTACATCATTACCATCAGAGCGGATCTCTGCATATAATTCATATTGCTTGGCGATATTGACTTTAGAGAGATCGATATTAATACCTTTCCCTTTTTTATAGTAATCTTCAGTGACCATATCAACCGAATTTTGATAAAAAATAAACACAACAATTAAAGTCCAGACAACAACAGATGCCGGAAGAATGATGAGAAACCAAGGCCAGAATTGTTTATACCAGGGCTGCTGCATAGATAGCCTCTCTACTACATGAAGAATATTAGAAAGAATCAGCCCCGAGAAGGGGCTGAATAGAGGAGTTACTTCATCGCGTCTGAATTACTCAGGCTCCAAACATAGGCTGAAACCAATTGAACTTTATCTTCACCTAAAATATCGAGCCATGCGGGCATAACGCCGGAACGACCATACATGACGGTTTCAGTCACCTCAGCTCGAGAGCCACCAAATAACCAGTTTTGATCGGTTAAATCTGGAGCACCTACAGCAGGGTTACCTTTACCATCAGTGCCATGACATGCGGCACAGACAACAAAGCGAGTTTTTCCTGCTTCAGCTTCACGAGCATTGACAGAGCGTCCAGACAGGCTCAGTGTGTAACTAACGACTTCCTTAACGCCTTGCTCACCTAATGCCTCTTTCCAGCCAGGCATCTCACCAATTCTACCGTGGCGAATCGTTGTAATGATTGCTTCAGGTTCTCCACCATATAGCCAAGCATTATCGGTGAGGTTAGGGAATCCTTTTTGGCCTCGCGCATCGGAACCATGACATTGTGAACAGTTCTGTAAAAATAACCGCTGTCCGACATTTAAGGCATCAGGATCATTTGCAATGTCTGGTAAAGAACGTAATTCATTTTTACCCTCTTGATAAGCTAGACGTTGAAAGGCTTTACCAAAATGTCTTTGAGCATCATCCAATTCCTTAGCATATTGTACCAACACACGATTTTCTTGTGCTTTAGCGATAGATGCTTGGGACTCACTCAAAGAGCGAACGGTTTGATCTGAACTTTGCCATCCAAGTAACCCTTTGAAATTACCTAAACCGGGATACAGTGCTAAGTAAATGGCAGCAAAAACAAACGTTCCAATAAATAAATATGTCCACCACTTAGGCAGTGGGTTATTGATTTCTCGGATGCCATCATACTCATGGCCCATATCCTTGCCTTCTTCTATGCCCATTTTGTCTTTTAAACACCAAATGAGCAGAGCAGCACAGCCAAGCAGTGTCCCTACAGTAATGACAATTATCCAAAGACTCCAAAATGTGGTCATTGCTTGGTCTCTCCTTGTTTAGTCGAGGAAGATGACTCTTCATCAGCAAAAATAAGGTTAGCGGCTTCTTCAAAACGAGCTTTGCGTTTTTTTCCATAAGCCCACCAAACCACGCCGATGAAAGACACAAACAGCACTATGGTCCAAATACTGTGAATCGTACCGATATCCATAACGATTTCCTCTATTTCATTGCATGCCCAAGAGATTGAAGATAAGCGATGATGGCTTCCATCTCGGTTTTACCTTGGACCTCTTGTTGAGCATTAGCGATTTGTTCATCAGTATAAGGAACCCCAAAACGGTCTCTAAAGAGTGTCAGTTTCTTCGGAGTATAAGCACCATCTAGGATATTAACCGCCAACCATGGATAAGCAGGCATATTGGATTCAGGTACTAATTCACGAGGATTAATTAAGTGAATACGGTGCCACTCATCAGAGTAACGCCCTCCAACACGAGCAAGATCTGGCCCTGTTCGTTTTGAACCCCAGAGAAAGGGATGTTCCCAAACCCCTTCACCAGCTACCGAATAGTGACCATAACGCTCTGTTTCAGATCGAAAAGGGCGAATCATTTGACTATGGCACACATGACATCCTTCACGAATATAGATATCACGACCTTCCATTTCTAATGCGGTATACGGCCTTAAATTATCAACAGGTTCGTTGGTTTGTTGTTGAAATATGAGAGGGGTAATTTCAACCAAAGCGCCCAAACTGATAGCAAATACAATTAAAATAGCCAGCAAGCCTACATTGCGTTCAACAATTTCATGGCGGTTTTTAGAGTTGTGACTCATTCTCTCAATCTCCTTATACCGGCTGAGGAATAGCTTTTAAGCTATCTTTTGGAGCGGCAATGGTTTTATAGGTGTTATAAGCCATAACAAACATACCTAATAAGAAAATAAAACCACCGATAAAACGAACGGTATAGAAAGGGTAAGAGGCCTGAACCGATTCAACAAAGCTATAGGTAAGTGTGCCATCTGAGTTAACCGCTCGCCACATCAAACCTTGCATGACCCCAGAGATCCACATTGCTACGATATAGAGCACGGTTCCAATCGTCGCTAACCAGAAGTGCATATTGACCAAACCGACGGAATACATACGGTCTTGCCCAAACAGGCGAGGAATAAGGTGGTAGACCGAACCAATCGACACCATAGCAACCCATCCCAATGCGCCAGAATGAACATGTCCTACTGTCCAATCAGTGTAGTGGGAAAGCGCATTGACCGTTTTAATTGACATCATTGGCCCTTCAAAAGTTGACATTCCATAGAATGAAAGTGAAACAATTAAAAAGCGCAAAATAGGATCATAGCGTAATTTATGCCAAGCTCCGGATAACGTCATAATACCATTGATCATTCCTCCCCAAGAGGGAGCAAAAAGCACCAATGACATCACCATTCCCAGTGACTGAGTCCAGTCCGGCAGCGCAGTATAATGGAGATGGTGAGGACCAGCCCAAATGTATAAAGAAATCAAAGCCCAGAAGTGTACAATGGATAAACGGTAAGAATAGACAGGACGCTCAGCTTGCTTAGGGACAAAATAGTACATCATTCCTAGAAAACCGGCGGTTAATAAAAATCCAACCGCATTATGCCCATACCACCACTGTACCATGGCATCAACCGCTCCTGAATAAATGCTGTATGACTTCATCATGGATACAGGAATGGCCATACTATTTACTATGTGTAGAACAGCCACGGTGATAATGAAAGCACCAAAGAACCAGTTTGCGACATAAATATGTGATGTCTTACGCTTAACGATCGTTCCAAAAAAGACCACCGCATAAGCGACCCAGACGATAGCGATCAAGATATCGATAGGCCACTCTAATTCAGCATATTCCTTACTGGTGGTATACCCTAAAGGTAAGGAGATAGCGGCTGCAACAATAACTGCCTGCCATCCCCAAAAGGTAAAGGCCGCAAGTGGACCACCAAAAAGACGAGTTTGACAGGTGCGTTGCACCACATAATAAGAGGTGGCGAATAGGGCACTAGTACCAAACGCGAAAATTACCGCATTCGTATGCAGAGGACGTAACCGGCTGTACGTCAACCACGGCGTATCAAAGTTGAGCTGTGGCCACACTAATTGAGCGGCTATCAAAACACCCACAGCCATACCGACAATACCCCATAAAATGGTGACTAGGGTAAATTGACGAACGACTGTATAGTTGTAGTTTTGTTCAAGCTGCTGTTCTTGGCTCATTTGCATGCTTCCAATTTATAATTAACTACACTTTACTTCCAACACGACTCATGTCGTAATGCCACCAAGTCCACAACAAAATTAATGGTTATCAACACTTTAATAATAGTTGCTGACTTTATAAAAAAGTGGCATTTTCCGGACGTAACTATACTGCATTTAACAATTCAATGACAGAGTTGTAACCTTACTATTGTTCAGGGCTTGCTTTTTTATTTAAAAAGTTTGAAGTTTGTTACATGGAGAACATAAAACAATGCCACCAGAAACACTTACAAAACACAGGTTTGCTCAAATAATCATCACCTTAGCTATTTTGGTTGCCGCTTTTACTTGGCGAACGTTAACGCATAGTGACGTTGTCACCATGCATTGTGTTGCTAACCCAACTTGTTCTTTAGATGTAAATGGAAAAACATTGACAGTAACAAAAGGAGACACAAACTATGATGGCTATCTCCTCTACCCTGTACATAATGAGTGGACAATAAAACCGGAAGGACAAAGAGTGGGAGATGGAAAAACAGTACTGATGAATAAAACCACACAAGAAATCACTATCCTTGAGTTAGGCATCAAAATACGGATCTTATGATAAGAGATAAGTATAAAAATTATCATCTCAAGTGAAGATCATGTATAACAAGCAAAGAACTTTTTAAGCCCATTTACTGATGCGATTAATTACCGCTTATTCTCACCAAATTATCCCCAAACAGGCGATCAACCATCTAAAAGAAGAGGTTAGTCAAGAAGGGCTATCTAGCCTTATTTGCTACTATTCCGAAGAATATTCAAGCCATGAAATACAGTACGCCCTAACACAGGCTTTTCCAGGAATACCAATGATTGGTTGTTCATCTTGTTTAGGGGTCATGACAGATAAAGGTTATCATCCTGGCCCAGTCATTGCTCTTATGGCTATTTATGACTCTTCGTTTAGTGCCTATGGTACAGGGCTGGTTGAGCTTGATGATTGCTGTGATTATAAAAAAGCGACCCAGAAGGCGATTCAACAAGCCTTGATTGCTTCCAATCGTGTCGGAGAGGTTCCAAGCCTCATCATTTTACATTCAACTCCTGGCAATGAAGAGCTTTTTATTGATGCTATTGATGAAACATTCGGCGCACAAGTCCCCATTATTGGAGGAAGTTCAGCCGATAATCATATCCAAGAAAAGTGGTCGATTATCACTCAAGAAGGGTGGAGTCAACATGGTATTGCTATGCAACTTTTCTTCCCTTCAAAGCCCCTAATTACAGGGTTAAGTGCTGGATATTCACCCACTGAATTTGAGGGAGTTGTGACGAAAGCGGCCGGCCGTTGTATCGAGCAGATTGATGGAGAAAGAGCCGCTGACATCTATAAAGAGTGGATAAGTGATCATTCTAGCCTACAAATTAATGATGAATACCTTTTCCAACACGTCACTCGTTTCCCTATAGGACGGATTGCTGGTTATGTTCACCAACAAGCCTATTATAAATTATCGCATCCGATACGAATGACAAAAAATGGAGGGCTTGAGCTATTTTCAACCATTCACCAAGGTGAAACGATCACTTTAATGAGTGGTTCTAAAGATCAGCTGGTCAATCGAGCTTCAAAAGTTATCAAAGATGTAAATACGCAAAATTATCATGAATCACTTCTGCTTGGCGCTGTCATAATTTATTGTGCAGGGCCAATGCTACAATTAGGCCACGAAATATTGACCGTCTACCAACAATTGACTAAAGACATGCGAGGTCAACCTTTTATCTGTCCTTTTACCTTTGGAGAACAGGGGCGTTTTGTAAGTGGTGAGAACGCACATGGCAACCTGATGATAGCCTCGGTTATTTTTTATGAATCAGAATAACGATCAATGATGGAACAAGATAGAGTTGAACAGTTAAATGAAACGCTACTAGAGCTCGAACGAAGTAAAGAACGAGAACTTAGGCTAGCAGAAGAAAACAAAGTCATATTAGCGGCCATTTCTGCGCTAAGCCATGCTGATAATAAGT
Organism: Vibrio cincinnatiensis DSM 19608; assembly: GCF_900167345.1. Taxonomy (GTDB): domain Bacteria; phylum Pseudomonadota; class Gammaproteobacteria; order Enterobacterales; family Vibrionaceae; genus Vibrio; species Vibrio cincinnatiensis. The sequence continues at coordinate 106,662 of NZ_FUXB01000014.1, forward strand.
ATCAGATATTCGAAGAATTAAAAAACGTTCTTCACCGATACATTAAGTTTGATGATTTTGTTGTTATCTCTAAGCCCAAAGAAAACATCACCTTTGCTACTTTTCTTGCGTCAAACCAAGCTTTTCAAGAAAAAAACTGGTTGAATGGTGATAAATTTCAACGGGTATTAGAAGGTGAATGCATTATTCTTTTTGAGCCAATTAAACTTGACGAGTTTCGTAGCCTTAATCCTTTTCTTAAAAATCAAATAAAATCCGCACTATTTACTGGCATTCGCACCCAAACGAGTGATTCTATTTTACTACTCTTAGGCAATAGAAAAGGGCAGTTCAGTTTAGAAACAAAAGCGACACTGCAACGTTTTCGTCCATTACTTGAACGAGCGATCAACGATATTGAGCATAAAGAAGAATTACAGCGCCTCGTTGAACTAAAAACACGAGAGTTATTTGTCGCCCAACAGCAAGCAGAGCAGGCTAACCAAGCGAAATCTCAATTTTTAGCGATGATGAGCCATGAATTAAGAACCCCCCTCAATGCCGTTCTTGGTTTAATTGACATTCTACGTAAAGACTCTAATCGTTATCAGCAAGATTTACTTGAGCAAATGGAAGACTCTGCGGAACTTTTATTGGTGATAATTAATGATATTTTAGACTTAAGCCGTATAGAATCGGGGCACTTCAAGTTACACTGTCACTGGGTGCAGTTACATAAACGATTAATGCATGCTCTCGAATATCATCACAAAGCAGCAGAAAGCAAAGGTATTCGCTTTAATGTTCGCACCTCAATCTGTGATCACTATGAATATTGGGTGGATCCTGTCAGGCTCATACAAATTTTATTCAATATTATTGGTAATGCTATAAAGTTTACCCACATTGGTCGAGTTGACGTTTCATTGATCACCGCTCGAGATCAACTCCTGATTGAAGTGAAAGATACCGGAATTGGCATTGATAAGCATAGGCTTGAGCATCTGTTTTCACCTTTTATTCAGGCAGACAGTTCTATTACACGTATTTATGGTGGCACTGGGTTAGGGCTCGCAATAACAAAACATCTAGTTAAGCTAATGGGGGGGGAAATATCCGTACAAAGCATCCTTGGTGAAGGTAGTCATTTCACTATTTTATTACCCGTGCAATCCCGTACTAGTTGCAACGAGAGTAAATCTTCTTCAGATGTCGTTCTGCACCAAAGAAACATGCCACAATTAACGGCTAAAAATATTCTTGTTGTAGAGGATACAAAAACGAATCAGGTAGTGATTCAGCTTATTCTATCACAAATGGGTTACAACGTAACTATTGCAGACCATGGATCTCAGGCGATAGAACTGATTAGAAATAACCGTTCCTTTGATCTGATTTTTATGGATATTTCAATGCCCATTATGGATGGAATACAAGCAACCAAACAATTAAGATCTAACAATATTCAGACACCTATCATTGCACTTACGGCTCATGCACTGCAAAGCGATCACCAAATATTTCTAGAGGCGGGTATGAATGATGTCATTTTAAAACCAATACGAAGCCAAGAATTACAGCGCCTGGCTCAGTTTTATCTACATCAGAACTGATGAGCGTTCACTTGAAGATGTTTTCCTAATTAGCTTAATTGGTCAGTGATGACACAATTAAGCTAATTATATACTTTATGGTAAATTGATTATGTTTAATCAAAGTATCGTAAAAGAGTAGCGTTTCCTATAAAAGCATACCTGTAATGGTTCCTGTATTTAACATAACCTACATAATGCGCACTAATTCACTAGAGTTTGGTTAGTAGTATCGGCTTTAAATGACTGGCGTAAGTTTCATTGCAAAAGTCACAACCACACATTTGACCGCCGCATTCACAGAACTCGTCTTCATTATGCAACTCAGCGGTAAAAGGAACAATCGCGCTACAATCACCACAAATACAAAAACGAATCTCTTTAAGCTGGCTCATAAGAAAACGTCCTTTCATTAATGCTTAAACGTCAGTTTTAAGCGAGAACGATAGTTAACAATATTAGCTACATGGGATGACGAAATTTCAAATTTTTCGGCTATTTGACGGCATGTTAACCCCTCTTCAAAAAGCGTTCTAATCAACTCTACATCATCATCAGAAAGCTTAGCCATATGGGAGTTCTCTCCTGAATAACGATGTTTAAGATTCAGTTTTTTAGTTGCTCTATCAACCAAAGACGTCACAGAGACACCGAGATGAGCAGCCATTGTAGATAACGATTTTTGACCATAGTAACGACGGATATAGAAATCTTCCTGACGATTATAATAATGGTACTTCGAAAAACAAAGGCGGCTCAATTTGCTACGAACGGCATCATGTGAACGCCCCATTGCAATGGCAATTTCAGAAGATCTTAAGCCTTGCAAATAGAGCGATTTTAGCCGAGAAATATCGTCCTTAGTCCAAAGCCTATGACCATTTTTTTTTGCTAAGTTTTGTCCTAGCTCTATTCTCTTATCGAGAGATATTTTGCAAAGATCATGAATAGACATAATAAAGCCTGAATATAAAGAAATAAGAAATGGCCATAGGCGACGTTGAAACCTAAAGCCACTAATAAACGTTAAATATCAGTAAGTTCTAATGGCTCAATCAACATACCGTAACGTTTCAACTCCAAAGCACCGTACTTATTAACAACAAAGCTAGAGGAATGTAATGTATAGAATCCTGCGACATACGGGGGTTGTCCTTCTTCAAGTTGTAGTTTCATTTCGACAGGGAACTTACCACCTAGATAGGCATAGGCTACTTGTTCATAGATAGTTCGAGCTGGCTTATCTTCTTTGGCTGGAAATGTGCGTATTTCAAACTTGACATTTTCCGGAAAGATTTCGATTTTTAGCATAATATTTCCTTGTTATTCAGTGAAATAGTTGAAATGCGAGAGGCTCTAGTGGCTATGTGTGCCTACCGCCTTGCAGGCAGCAAGCACACATAACCACTAGGCTACCGCTCGGAATGGCAATACATTTGACTGAGCAACAACAGGAAGTTGATACCAGTCAGGAATAGAAAGAGGTTTAACCTCAATGACTTCTGAGCGCTTTAAGATTGGACACATACGGCTTACATCGAAAGGGCGAGAAATATCGATGCCAATTTGTTTCAGACGAGCCTTATGTTCATAAAACTGTGACTGATTTAAGATTTCTCGTAAATCGGAGCCATGTTGCCACATGGTGAAATAACTTAGCGTCGTATTAGCTTTACGAAGCGTATCAACCGCACCCGCCTCAACAAGCTGATGCGCTATGGATTGGTGAGTGTCATGCGTTGCGTGTAGTGTCTTCATGGCGTTCTCTATGTCTGTTAAGTGTGCGTGAAAGTCTTGTTCGGTTACCAAGCCATAAAACTGTAAATTGTGACGTTTTAATAATTTCTGTCTTAAACTGTGCTCTTCTCGTACTACGCCTTGCTGTTTGCAGTAGGCTATGAGTTGTTCCACATATTGAAGTTGTTCTAGTGTTGTTCCGTCTTTTTTACGCTTGTTCTTTTTAAGGTGTTTAGTTAGTTCAAAAGCTTTGCAATAGAGTTTTGTCATTGCCCATTCTGAAGCTTCGCCCCAGTTGCAGGTCATACCATTTGGGTAGAGTTTGGGCTCGCGGCCTCGCCCTATCTGCATAGAGGACATTCCGCGGATGAAAGATGCCTCCTTCCCCTGTCCCACCATGTAATTTCGTGTCCAGTCAATAAGTGTAATTTCGGCACCGTTACCAACCAGAGAGGAGGATTTTCCATCTGGTGATTGGCGATGGAAAAGACGAGTATTTTTAGTGAATGGTGGTAATTCGTATTTAGCTAAAACGTGATTATAAATATCTACACATTCATCAAGAGTCTTTAAACCAAAGAGATTATCCATCCGCTGCCAACGCGATGGGTTTCCCTCAACCCTGACCCGGTTACCATTACAACGAATCGTTAATTTTGTACTGTAAGAGCCCTCTAAAACCTTCTGATTAACATTTGGTGGTAACTTCTCTCCAGTTTCCATATCGATGCGCTCAATAACATGCATCCCAACGAATGGTAGCCCACCGTCAGGATAATCTTGTTGCATGAAAAGCTGGTCGATAAAGAACACTAAAAAAACCTGTCAAGTATGATTTTTCATACTTTAAACTATACAAATGCACATGTAAACTCTAGGTGTCAAAAAGTAGATATATAATCAAACAAAAGGATACCTAGGAATAAAAATAATGCTTAAAGATGTACTAAAAGAAATGCGTGAGCGTAAGCAGTTAAAGCAAAGTGAAGTAGCGGAACACGTAGGTGTAACGGCTCAAACTTATATGAAATGGGAAAATGGT
>NZ_FUXB01000022.1 GCF_900167345.1 Vibrio cincinnatiensis DSM 19608
CAGATGTTCGATAAGTTGCATGGTTTGCCCAGCAGAAAGTCGGCTTTGGCTGCCACCATTTTCAGGCTTAAGTTTTTCAGAGAGAACATAATCACTGAGATGACGAGCAACGGTCGATTCGTGAATACGAAGAGCTTGAGAAATCATCGCCTGGCTCCAACCTTCAGACGCAAGTAAAACCGCTTTGATGCGGTCACGCACTCGCCCATCACGAGTTGAATCGTGCATCTGTTCGAGTTGTTGTTTCTGTTGAGAAGTCAGTATTATTTTCATGGTGTGTAGCATGATCCTGATTTTATGAAAAATCAAGCATCTTCAATGATCACGGGTATAAGATACCAACTTGACCACCGTTTTCTAAAAAGCTTTTCCTTTTCTTGTTGCGTATTGTGCCCTCCAATGATCACGACTAACTGGCAACCGTTGGCACGGGCGACCTCCTCAACGCGTTCTTGTGTCACAGGCTCAACATAACTTGTACGATTGATTACACGTGATAGCGTTGCTGTGGATACCCCCGCTAGGTTCGCGACATCTTTCATCGTGGCCACGTTTTACCTCCAAGGTTAAATCATTAAATAACTTTTCAGCGTTTCAAAGTTCCCCAGCACAATCTGTTGCCCTTGCTGGTTAGACTTTTGTGTATGAAGATCGATATGGTAAGTATCCAGTACATACAAAATGAGTGACGCGTTGGTTTCGATACTGAGAGCGCCGTTGTTCATGGCATAATCTTTATCGAGCACCATTTTTAGCAATTTGGGACTGAAAGTTCAGGAGATATTCAGTAAAAGGTACAGTGAAAAATTGAACCAGCCTCACGCTGGAATGCATATGTAAACAGTGCAATTAGTCGCATTAAATGAAATTGATGATGGGTATAATTACCTACGCATGATTTCAGGTAATAGGTGCGAAAAATGAATAAACAGGAAGCAGAACAACTTCTTAAAACAGCTATAGGTAATCAAGACGCTGAATTTCGTGAGGGACAATGGGAGGCAATTGATGCACTGGTAAACCACAATCAGAAATTGCTGGTGGTTCAACGAACAGGCTGGGGGAAAAGCTCAGTTTACTTCATCAGTACCAAAATCTTCAGAGATAGAGGCCAAGGACCAGTTATCATAGTGTCACCTTTGCTTGCATTGATGCGCAATCAAATTGAGTCTGCTCAGCGATTAGGTATCAAAGCAGTAACGATGAACTCTACTAATACATCCGAATGGGAGAAAGTTACTCAAGATATCTTGGCTGATAAAGTTGATTGCTTGTTGATTTCGCCAGAACGTCTAGCTAACGATCAGTTTGTAGAGACAGTTCTCCGCCCTACATCAGACAGGATTTCTTTAATGGTGGTTGATGAGGCTCATTGTATCTCTGACTGGGGGCATGATTTCCGTCCAGACTATCGACGTATTGTTAATATCCTTAAATTATTGCCAAAGAACACCCCTGTCTTAGGCACAACGGCTACGGCAAATGATAGAGTTGTTGATGACATACAAACCCAGTTAGGTGATATTGAAATTCAACGTGGCCCTCTCATCCGAGAAAGTTTGGCTCTACAGAATATAGTGTTACCTGATCAACCATCACGTTTAGCGTGGTTAGCTCAAACTATCCCCACCTTAGCCAATACGGGTATTGTATATGTACTCACTCAACGAGATGCTGAAGTAGTATCACGGTGGCTAAACCTATGTGGTATCGAAGCTCAGCCTTACTATAGCGGTGTTACACACCATGATTTTGTCAATGACCGGGGCAAATTGGATACTGATGCGTATCGAGAGTATCTAGAGCTGCAATTGTTGAATGACCAGTTGAAAGTCTTAGTTGCCACTACAGCTCTAGGTATGGGATACGATAAACCAAACTTAGGCTTCGTTATTCATTTCCAAGCTCCGGGATCTATTGTTGCATTCTACCAGCAAGTTGGTCGTGCAGGACGTGGTATAGATTCTGCGATTGGTGTTTTGATGTCCGGGGAGGAAGATTCGAGGATTCACAAGTTTTTCCGAACAACCGCTTTCCCGACCGAAGAGAACGTAAAACGTATATTGAAAGCTTTAGAGCCCGTAGAGTATCTAACACCTGAGGGACTGGAGAGAGAAGCTAATATGCCGCAAGGAAGAATTGAGCATGTGCTTAAGTTTTTAGCTGCAGAATATCCTGCTCCGGTTGGTAATAATGGAAAGAAATGGCACCGAAATCCAGTCCCTTACAAAATGGACATGGATAAAGTCCAAGCCATAACTGATATAAGAGAAGCTGAGTGGATTGAAATAGGTGATTATTTAGAAACTCAAGACTGCTTGATGCTCAAAGTTCGAAACGCATTGGACGATCATTCTATTGAAGCATGTGGCAAATGCAGAAACTGTACTGGGGAGGAACTCTTACCTTCTAAAGTAGACCCTGCACTAGGTCAAAGGGCTGCGGATTTTTTGTGTCGTAGTGAAATAATAATGGAACCAAGAAAACAAATAGCTGCGTCTAAGGATGAAGCTTCTAAAACTTTCGTGAAATATGATTTTCCGCGACTATTGGGGGATTTAGCAGCAGAGCCTGGTCGAATTCTTTCACGTTGGGGAGATGCCGGTTGGGGACAAATGGTTGCTGATGATAAGCACAATAACCATTTTAGAGATGAGTTGGTGGATGCAACCGTCGAGATGATAACTAAACGTTGGAAGCCAGATGATTTTCCAACATGGGTATGTTGTATCCCTTCATTAAACCATAAGACGTTAGTTCCTGATTTTGCAAAACGTTTGGCTAATAAGCTGGGGCTTCCTTTCGTGGACTCTTTGGAAAAAGTATTAGAGAATGAACCGCAGAAATGGCAGCAGAACCGATATCATCAATGTTCGAATTTGGATGGTGTATTCAAAGTTAATGAATTAGGGCCTGAAGGAAGTGTTCTATTGGTTGATGATGTTGTTCGTTCTAAATGGACCTTTACGGTCGGTGCCGCATTATTGAAGCAAGCTGGCAGCGGTAAAGTATATCCTGTCGCTTTAGCTTCCACATCGGTAAATGATTAATGAATTTAACAACAACAGCACAAGCGATTATTCTGCTTACCAGTTACTTTGGCAAGCATGATAAAGATGCCGCAAAGCCGCTCACTAATGCGGAGTGGGCGCGTTTCGCTATGTGGTTGAGAGATGGCAAACTCAGTCCTGCCGACTTACTGGATAACAATAAGAAAGCGTTGTTATCTCAGTGGCGCGATCCAAAAAACAAAGTCACTCAAGAGCGGATTGAAGCCCTCTTAAAACGAGGGCATAGCATGGCACTAGCGCTCGAAAAATGGAGTCGATCTGGCTTATGGGTCATTACTCGCGCCGACAAAGAAAACTACCCAAAACGTCTACTTCACCAACTTGGTAACCAAGCACCTCCTGTACTCTATGGATGCGGAGACAAAGCACTACTCAAGGCTGGAGGTATTGCTGTAGTAGGTTCGCGGAATGCTTCGCTTGCAGATCTTGCGTATGCCGAACAGGTTGGGTCTAAAGCGGCGAGTGCTGGTTTGGGGACAGTTTCTGGTGGAGCAAGAGGAGTCGATGAGTCTTCAATGTTAGGGGCGATGAATGCTGGTGGTACCGTTGTGGGTATACTCGCTGACAGTTTGTTGAAAGCTTCCACTTCAGCAAAGTACCGCAGTGGCTTAATGAATGGCAACGTTGTTTTAGTATCTCCTTTCAACCCAGAAGCTGGATTCAACCGCTTCAATGCAATGGACAGAAACAAATACATTTATTGTTTAGCGGATACCTCTTTAGTTGTTCATTCAGGTGCTAAAGGGGGTACTTGGGAAGGGGCTATTCAGAACTTAAAGAAAGGTTGGGTTCCTACTTGGGTTAAACAAACGCAAGATTCAACTGCTGGCAATGCAGGAATTGTTGCAGCAGGAGCAAGTTGGTGTAGCGAGAACATTGCAGAGTTGGATGTTCAATCGTTGTTAGTTAGTAGCACCATCTCTAACGTTAATAACCAAACGGACTTGTTTAGTCAACCACAAGTAGACTTGTTCACTCAGCCAAATGAAATACCTCAGAGAGAGAGCAATGATGATCTAGCTGTAGAAGACGGTTTTGAGAAAAAAACGAAAAATAATGATGTTTTGTCACAGACTAAAGAATCTGTTTCACCCACAAAGGCAGAGCAGGAGATTGTTTCTAAAGACAGCTTTTATCAATTGTTTGTTCAGTATCTACAAACTGTAGCCATTGAACCGATATCAGAATCAGAGCTTGTGGAAGTATCTGATTTACATAAAGGCCAGGTAAAAATTTGGCTATCCCTCGCTCTAGAACAAAACTTGGTAACTAAACTAACAAGACCGATTAGATATCAATGGATTGATGATAATTCAAACTAAATGACTGCAACCAGCTAAGTTATCAATGATTTAAAGGGAAGATGACTTCCCTTATTTTTACATTTTCAATTATCTGTATTTCGTTAATCTAATACATATAAATTTCGATATTCATCAAACGCATATTGATCGGTCATACCACTAATGTAGTCCTGAATTAGGCGGACTCGGAAGTAAAACTCCCAGATATCATTGTCAAAATTATAAGGCAAATAAGCAATATCCAGCTCTTTACCTTTTTCCTCTAGTGATTGCATAGCAATCTCATATGCTCTTAGGTGCTTATTTGGGAGTTTCTTGTAAAGCCTTCTCTCGTATAGAGGGGCTTTTTTGATATCGGTAAATGTATCACGAGCCAGTTGAAGTAGAGGCTTATAAGCTTCCAAGAGTCCGGTGATAATTCTATAGCCTTGCAACTCACTTTTTTCTACTTCTGGGTCACAGAAAGCATAGTTTTTTGCGACATTTTTTAACGTTTTAACAAGAGCATGATTTTCGCTTTTGTCTTCAATCAATGCTCGATTAAGCGTCCCATGAAACACCTCTTCGATGTTTTCGATAAATTGCTTGCAAGCGTGTTGCGGCAGGCGTTTGTTTATTTCTACACGTAGCGTTATAAAAAAGTGGCTATCGGCACAGTTATCCGCTTTGGAAGCACTTTCATAAGCGATATCAACAACTTTTTCCATTGTTGATTTATCAGTTAACCCATACTCCTTAGTAAGTTGCAGGAATTCGGCAACTAGCACTTCTTTGAGTTGCCCAATAGTAATGATGCCTTTTTCGACAGCGTCTTCAATATCAGCTATGCCATAGGAGATATCGTCTGCAGCCTCCATAATATATGAAAAGGGAGACCTGCAGTGGGAGTCCATTGATAACACTGATTTTAAAGATTCTATATAACGATGTTCACTTAGGTAGTAACCAACTTTTTTCATTAAGTAGTCAAAAGACTTGAGTTGAGCGCCACTCGTCTGTGCTTTGGGAGGTGCTTGATCCCCTCGGCGAGTATATTTAAATATCCCTGAGACTTGTGAGTATGTCAGATTAAGTCCAAGTAGAGTGTGAACTAGGCGGATAGCCTGTGCGTTACCTTCAAAATTTGTAAGGTCTTGTTGAATAGGTTCCGGTAAGTCAATTCTGGGTTCACCTTTATTATTCATTACTAGGGAGAGTAAATTTTTAGAAAACCAATCGTTTATTGCTTGCTCTCCAAAGTGACCAAATGGTGGGTTACCCACGTCGTGCATCAAGCACGACATTTCCACAATTGACTCGATTTGACGTTCTAATCCAGTTAGTTTGTATTCCTGCTTAGATTTTTCCGAAAGCTCTTTAAAGATTAGTTGAGTGATATATCGGCCAACTTGTTGGACTTCGAGAGAATGAGTCAGACGACTGCGCACTGCGGCATTACGTTCTAGTGGGAATACTTGGGTTTTTTGTTGAAGCCTTCTGATTGCGGCGGAATTGATGATTCTACCTCGATCACTTTCGAAACTTTCGAGTGCTGCAATTTTATCAGGTTCAGTCAATGGACGAGGTTTCGTGGCGATTCCGTTATGATATACCCGTGTTCCTCGAACTTTTGTGTTGAAGTTGATAGCCATGATCTTCTCCAGTCATTTAGCACTGGTAAGAAATATACCTAATAAGCCTTAAGGTTCATATTGTTTTGAGTAAGTAATGTGACAAGTCATGTAATCATGCTGATTGAAGTTTTGTGGTCGAATTGAAATTTCAGAAACTGTCTAGGTACAAGCTAGTTACGCAGGTGATTAATGTTATATTTTGTTGTATTCAAATTTTAGGTTTGGATTATTATCAATTTGTCTTTTCCCCAGCATGGTTTTTAGATTGGTATGCAATAGTGCGATATGAAACAGAGATGAGTTGCGATTCAGGAGTGGGGTTCTATGCCTCCCACCCCTTTCTTTTTTACACCACACAATCATATTTACGAACTGCATTGACAGCCATACACCCTATAAGGCCACCAGCTAACATGTACAGCAAAGAGTTCTTCGATTGGTTGCAGTGAGCCAAAAGCAAACCTGCAACAGCACCAAGGCTCGCTCCTTGTAACTGCTCACTGGATGGTTTGTCGTGTAGAACTGTGGAGGCTAAATGCTCACAGTTATTATTTAACACCCCATATTTTCTAGCTTTCTTGATCAATTGTTCTGCTTGATTAAGCAGTTCGTTTTTCTTGTCTTCACTTAAATGGCTTAAGACGACTTTCACTGGTTTGCCATTTGCGTACTCTTCTAAAGCACATATCTCTACATTACCGCTTGGAGAGTTGTGAAGTACTTTCCCTTTGCCTAAGTAGATTCCGGCATGCTCCACCAGCAGCTTTGAACGATAAAGCAGGTCACCAATATTAAGTTTATTCTTCATAAATTATCCTTTTTAAATTAAAGTATTTGTATGCAATAAAAACATTGAAATGCGTAAAACGTATATCAATGCATTTAATCTATACCTATGCACTTAATTGATCAAGTGTAAATTTGTTATTGGTGGTGCAAATGCAAGAGAAAATGGTTTCTTACTCATCGATTTTGGGCGTAGTCGTCGCGAACAAACGAAAAGAACTAGGGGTTGAGCAGAGCGTATTAGCTGAGAATATGGGCCTCTCGCAAGCTAGCTACAGTCGCCTCGAGTCTGGAAAGTCAACGTTCTCAGTCGACCAGATGTTTGAATGTGCCAAAGCTCTGGGTATTGATCCTGAGGTGCTATTTCATTCAGTTGTGAATACGGTTAACAATCTTCAGGATAGTGAACAAGTCTCCGTACAAGCCCAGCTAAGAGCTAACGCAACAAAAGCTAAATCTGAAGGGGGGAGCAATGTAGGTACTTTCATTGCGGGAGCGGCCTTGGGAGCATTAATTGTTGGATTGGCTGGCAAGTCCAAATAAACGTAACGGATATCAATGTAACTGATTGTATGTCTTGGTATATTGCCGAAATTAAAAGTCAAAATGGTTAGGGTGTGTAGTGCTTCCAAGTTATCAAGATTTAATGAAGCCAGTCTTAGAGGCTGCGAAGAATGAAGAAGTTAAGCTTAGCAACGTTGTAGACTTGCTAGCGGAGCGTTTCAATCTGTCAGAAGACGAGAGAACAGAGCTTCTTCCCAGTGGACGACAAGCAGCTTTTACAAACCGCGTCGGATGGGCCAAAACCTATCTAACGAAAGCAGGGCTTTTGGACTCAACAAGGCGTGGTCATTTCGTGATAACAGAGTTGGGGCAAGATGCTCTAATCAGTGGTGAAGAGATAAATAACCAATACCTTAAACATTTTGATGACTTCAACGCTTTCACTAAGCAAAAAAATGGGGATTCAAGCAAAGTCGAAGAGACAACGCTGTCTGACAATGATGCAACGCCAGACGAAGTTCTGCGCGCGGCCTACAAACAAATCAATGATGCGCTAGCCTCGGAAATTCTCGCCCGTACACGTAAAGTCAGCCCTGCATTTTTCGAGCAGCTTCTAATTGAGCTGTTGCTTGCCATGGGGTATGGCGGCAGTGGAGAGGGTATGGCTCACACCTTGGGTAAAAGTGGCGACAACGGCGTCGATGGTGTCATCAACCAAGATCCACTTGGAGTTGACCAAATCTATATTCAAGCTAAACGTTATGCGGACGGCAACAATATTAGCGCCGGTGAAATCCGTGACTTCTTCGGTGCGCTTAACCTAAAGAAGGCGCAGAAAGGCATCTTTATCACTACCTCTGATTTCACGCCTTCCGCTGTTCAAACCGCAAAAGATTTAGGCATGCGCATCGTACTGATTAATGGCAAAGAGTTAGCCAAATTGATGCTCCGCTACAACATCGGTAGCCGTGATGAGCAGGTGATTTACCTCAAACGCATTGATGAAGAATTTTTCGAAGGATAATACATCATGGCAGACTTCAGTAATTTTGATTTCCTAAAATCACACCATGATTGGCTTTTTAAACTAGCAGAGAGCGCAGAAAGAAACTTTGTCCCGTTTCCAAACACAGCGTTAGTCAACGTGCGTCAGTTGGGAGAGGCTATTGCACAAACAATAGCTTCACGTGTTGGTGTTGAGTATGGTGCTAACGTTAAGCAAATTGATCTTCTCAAAGAGCTAGATTGCGTTCTGCGCCTTGATGATAACGTTCGAGATGCCTTCCATACTATTCGTAAACTTGGCAATAGTGCGACACATGCTTTTGACAGTAGTACACACAGAGACGCACTAAAAGCTCTGATGGTTGGTCATGCGTTGTCGATGTGGTTCCACATCACTTTCGGTGGCGATGCAGCTAAAGGCTTTAAGATTCAGAAGTTCGTAAAACCAGAAGACCCCTCAGACTATGTTCGCCAACTCGAAGAGCAAGTTGAGAGATTGAAAGTTGAATCTCAGCGAACAGAAGATCGTATCAGAGTCGCTGAAGAACTTAGCAAAGTTGAGGCTGATAAAGCGCAAGCAGAGAAGTTGCGCGCTGAAAAAATGGCCGAGGAAAAGGCGATTTGGGAAGAGCTTGCCGAAGAGCAAGAGAAGACTTTGTCTTCTTATCGCCTTAAGATGGATGAAGCAAATATCCTATATCGCCAAATGTTCCATTCTAAGTCCAAAGCGGATCAAGTATCTGAAATTCAAAGAATTGAAAAATCTCTTTTTGAAATGGATGAAGCTGAAACTCGAGTCATTATTGATCAGCAATTGGTGGATGCCGGATGGGAAGCCGATACTGAAAATCTTCGATATTCAAAAGGTGCGAGGCCTGAACCGAACAAGAATAGAGCCATCGCAGAATGGCCCACAAAATCAGGTCCGGCAGACTATGCGCTTTTTATGGGAATGACTCTCGTAGCAACCATTGAGGCGAAAAAATCTGCGAAGAATGTGTATGGCGCCGTTGATCAAGCAAAACGCTATGCAAAAGGTATCCAGCACTTAGCAAGCAACGTTGAAGTGACCCAGCACAATGAATTTTTGGTACCAGTGGTGTTTGCCACCAATGGCCGTGCGTATTTAAAACAGCTAAAGCAAGAAAGCGGTATTTGGTTTTTAGACGTTAGAGATAGTACCAATCGTAGAAAAGCCCTCAAAGGCTGGTACACCCCCCCCGAGCTAAAAGAATACTTGCGTCAAACACCTCAAAAAGCCAACGCAGAGTTGGATGAAATGGGTTTTGAGTACGAGTTAAAGCTCCGTGACTATCAAAAAGCAGCCATCCTCTCTGTAGAAAAAGCGATCAAAGATGGAGAAGAAAAGGCGCTGGTGGCAATGGCAACGGGAACGGGTAAGACAAAGACCTGTATAGCCTTGGTATATCGACTGCTAAAAGCACAACGTTTTCGTCGAATTCTGTTCTTAGTAGACAGAAGTGCCTTGGGCGTTCAAGCCTCGGTTGATTTTGGTGAAGTGCGCATGGAAAACCTCAATACTTTCGCAGACACCTTCGAAGTGATGGGCATGGAGCCGGATAAGGCCCCGAAAGCTGTACCTGATGACGACACCAAAGTACATGTAGCGACAGTGCAGGGCTTAGTGAAGCGCATCATGTACCCATCAGAAAATGGTTCAAAACCAGGTGTAGGCCAGTACGATTGTATCGTGGTCGATGAGTGCCACCGTGGATATTTGCTTGACCGAGAACTCAGCGATACTGAGATTAAGTTTCGGGACCAAAAAGACTATATGTCCAAGTACCGCGCTGTTATCGAATATTTTGATGCCTTTAAAGTGGGGTTGACCGCTACACCTGCGATTCACACAGTCGATATATTCGGTGAGCCAGTATTCTCATACAGCTATACCGAAGCTGTTATTGATGGGCACTTAGTCGATCACTTACCGCCTGTTCGTATTCACACCAAGTTAAATACGGAAGGAATCAATTATCAGGTTAACGAAGAAGTTCAAGTTTATGATCCGCAAACTCAGCAACTTGATTTGATTCATACGCCAGATGAGTTGGATTTTGATGTTTCGGATTTTAATAGAAAAGTAATCGCCCCAGAGTTCACCAAAGTGATCTGTAAATGGCTAATCGAAAGCGATTCTTTAAACCCGTACTCACAAGAAAAGTCATTGATTTTCTGTGTCACAGACCGCCACGCCGATGAAGTCGTAGAAGCATTAAAACAAGCGTGTGAAGACTACCACGGCGAAGTTGAAGATGATGCAATTCAGAAAATTACGGGAGCCTCGGATAAGCCGCTGGAAAAAATACGTTTGTTCAAAAATGACCGCTTACCGAATATTGCCGTAACCGTGGATTTGTTAACAACGGGTGTCGATGTGCCGAGCATCTGCAACCTAGTGTTCTTGCGACGTGTCAACAGCCGCATCTTGTTCGAGCAAATGCTTGGTCGAGCTACGCGCCGTTGTGATGAGATAGGTAAAGAGCGATTCCGCATCTACGATGCTGTAGATATCTACAAACAGCTTGAGAAAGTGAACACAATGAAACCTGTTGTGACCAAGGTCGACATTACCTTCTCTGAGTTGGAGCAAGAGATCACCAAGGGGGCGGATACCAAACTGCAAGAGCTGGCTAAAGATCAATTTCTTGCCAAACTGCAAAGCAAAAAGAACCACTTAACACCACTTCAACAGGATGAATTTGAGCGAATCGTTGGCAAGCCACCTAAAGAGTTCGCCAAAGAACTGAAAGCAATGAACACAGAAGATGTCGCGAAATGGTTTACTAATCATCCAGGGCTTGGTGAACTGCTGGACATGAAAGTGCAGGGTGGGAATGGACGCAATAAGATAGTGATATCAGACAAGTTCGATAACGTCACTGGTACGTCAACCGGCTATGGCAGCGGCCAGAAACCAGAGGATTACTTGTCATCGTTTGCAGCGTTTGTAAACGCAAATAGTAACCGGATGGTGGCATTACAAACGGTTATCCAAAGACCATGGGAATTGACACGAACTGACCTCAAGCAACTCGTTGTAGAGCTGGAAAAAAACGAATTTAGAGAGGAAGAGCTAAAAGTAGCGTGGAAAGAAGTGAAAAACGAGGACATCGCCGCCCGAATTATTGGTTTTATCCGACAAGCCGCAATCGGTGAGGCCCTTATTCCGTATGAGCAACGTGTTGATAATGCCTTGGAGAAAATACTTGCGAGTCGTGCCTGGAAAACGCCGCAACGAGAGTGGTTGGAAACTATCGCCGCCCAGATGAAAGCCAATATCGTAGTTGATGAGTCTAATCTAAACGAAGGTATTTTTAAGCAACGCCTTGGTGGTCTCCAACGAGCGAACAAGCTTTTCGAACAGCCTGTCGTTGATGTCCTTGCGCAATTTAATCGAGCTATTTGGTCGGATGATGACCGTAAAGAAACCGCATAATCGGTTACAATACCCAACAATTTAAATGAACTAAGAACAACGATGAGCACACAAGACTTAATCAACAAACTTTGGAGCCTTTGTCATTTACTACGTGACGATGGTGTTACTTACAATGAATACCTTAACGAGCTGACATTCCTCGTTTTCTTGAAAATGGTAGAAGAAACAGGTCAAGAAAAGCTGATCCCCGAGGGGTACCGTTGGAAAGACATTGAAAAGTTCAATGCTGCAACACGCCTTGAAGAATACAAGAAGCTACTGGTTCACTTAGGCTCGCATGGTTCACTCATTACCAAAGCAATTTTCAATAACGCTTCAACCTGCATTCGTAAACCAGCAACGCTAACAAAGCTGGTGACTGAAATTGACAAGCTAGATTGGTACTCGGCTAAGCAAGAAGGCTTGGGCGACATGTACGAAGGTTTGCTGGAAATCAACGCTAGCGAGAAAAAATCAGGCGCAGGCCAGTACTTTACCCCTCGCGTATTGATTGAGGTAATGGTTGAGCTGATGAAGCCAACCCCGAAAGATAAACGCCACAATCAAAAAGGTGACGTTATCGTTGACCCTACAGCGGGCACTGGCGGCTTTTTGATTGCAGCCCATCAATACATGGAGAAGAACTTCGATGTAACGGGGCTGGATGAAGCTGATTACGCCAGCTATCAGCATGACACCTTCTTTGGCATGGAGTTGGTGCCAGATACACGCCGCTTGGCAATGATGAACCTGATGCTGCATGACTTGGCAGTGGATGATGAAAACTCAGGCGTTTTGTACGGTGATACGCTATCGAACGAAGGTAAAGCGTTGCCTAAGGCATCGCTCATACTGGCTAATCCACCATTTGGCACCAAGCAAGGTGGCGGTATTCCAACCCGTGACGATCTTGTGCACTACACCAGCAACAAGCAACTGGCGTTTTTGCACGCAATGTACCACGTTATGCTCAAGCCAGGCGGTAGAGCAGCAGTCGTATTGCCCGATAACGTACTATTTGAAGGCTCGACAGGCCGTAAAATTCGTAATGACCTGATGGAAAAATGCAATCTGCACACTATCTTGCGCTTGCCTACCGGTATCTTTTATGCAGCCGGCGTGAAAACCAATGTTCTCTTCTTCGATAAGCCAACCGATATCAATCAAGACAAAGGCAACACCAAAAAGGTGTGGGTATACGACCTTCGCGTCAATATGCCGAAATTTGGCAAACGGACCGTTTTGGAAAAAGAGCACTTTGACGAGTTTTACCGAGCTGTGGGTGGTGACTTGACGCAAGTGGATGAAGCTCAGCGCCAAGCCTTTATTGATAACCATCAAAATGGTAGTGCTGTCGGTAATATCGATACTTGCCGCTTGCGCACATTTACCCGTGATGAGATTAAAGCCAAAGATGACTCGCTAGATTTGGCTTGGATCCGTGATGATAGCTTGGAAGATTCAGCCAGTTTGCCAGAGCCTGATGAACTCATTGCCGAAGCGATTGAGGAGCTAGCAGGCGCAATTTCTGACTTGCAAGCAATTTTAGTTGACCTTGGTGGAGCAGAACCTTCCGAAGAGGGTGTGCTATGAGCAATTTGCCATCAGATTGGAAATGGGAAAAATTAGGTAATTTAACCAGTAAGATTTTAGGCGGTGGAACGCCATCAAAAAGTGTCAACGGTTATTTTAATGGTGATATACCATTTATGACTGTCAAAGATATGCGAGTTCATAGACCTGTTGACACAATTGACAAGATTTCAAAGGAAGCTCTAGACAGCAGTAGTGCGAAACTAATTGAGCCAAACACGCTAATTATTTCAACTCGAATGGGGCTCGGAAAAGTAGTTAAGACCTCTTTTCCTGTTGCCATTAATCAAGATTTGAAAGCGATCTTTCTCAAAGACTCTGTTTGTCAGCGATTTTTCGAGTTGCAATATAGGTTTTTAGCAAGTCATATAGAGTCCTTAGGCGCAGGGACAACAGTAAAAGGGATTCGTTTAGAGACCCTAAGGGATATTGAGTTAGCAGTTGCTCCATTAGAAGAGCAGGTGCTAATTGCGGATAAACTTGATTCTGTTTTAGAAAAGTTGGAAATAGCAAAGTCTCGCTTAGAAAAAATACCTCTGCTATTAAAGCGTTTTCGTATGTCTGTTTTGTCTGCGGCAGTGTCGGGGGAGCTTACCGAAGAGTGGCGAGATGCAAACAATGCGGATGACTGGGAGTATGTAAGTCTTAAACAAGTCGGTAAAGGTTTTAATTACGGATCTTCCGCTAAATCCAAAAAAGAAGGCTCTGTACCGGTACTTCGCATGGGTAACTTGCAAGACGGCAAATTAGATTGGTCAGATCTTGTCTATACATCGGATGAAAAAGAGATTGAAAAATATAAGCTAGAAGCCGGTGATGTATTATTTAACCGCACCAACAGCCCTGAATTAGTTGGAAAGACTTCTATCTATCGTGGTGAGAGAGAGGCAATATTTGCTGGTTATCTGATCAAAGTTCAGGGAACCGAACGCCTCAACAGTGAATACCTCAATATCCAGTTGAATAGTCCTCATGCGAGAGATTACTGCTGGCAAGTGAAAACGGATGGCGTTAGTCAGTCAAACATCAACGCCCAGAAGTTGAAAGCGTATGAGTTCAATTTGCCTTCTATCGAAGAGCAGGAAGAAATCGTAAGAGTGGTTTCAGAACTACTGGCTAAATCTGACTTGGTTAAAAAGCAATATGAAGCCGCGAAACTTCGTGTCGATAAGCTCACGCAATCAATCCTGGCACGAGCATTTCGTGGTGAACTATTTGAGCCCTTCTCAGACAAGGCTGAGCGAGTTGCACAGCCACAATCAGAAGATGTAATTGATGAACAACCTACAGATCGAGAAGAAACCACGTTAGAACAGGCTGATATAAACTCCATTCAATCTCGGCCAACACCAAAAACGGTTGATGATAAGAGCGAATTGCTATCTCAGTTAAAGTCGGCCAAAAAGGCCATGACAGCACAGCAGCTATTTGATAGTGCATCAGTTGAGACATTTAAAGCCATTGATGAGTTATTTGTTGAGTTAAAACGTCTGTTAGAACTCAAATTGATCGAAAAAGTGGGTGAAGGTGAAAACTGTCAGTTTAAGGCTACCAAGTAGTGAAAATAGATTATTTGCATATTCGCAGTGGTTTTAAAAACGTTCAAGACCTTGAAATCGATTTTGATAATAAGCAGCTGCTAACCGTTTTAATCGGACGAAATGGTTCAGGCAAATCGAACGTGATTGAGGCACTAGTTCGTATTTTTCGTGCGTTAGACCTAGGTGATGAATCCGTACCATTTAGCTATAAACTTAGGTATTCACTGGGTTCGTCTTCCGATAGGCTGATTGAAGTTGATGCGTCTCCGGAGTATGGCTCGACGCCAATTCAGCAACACAAAATACAAGTATCGACGTTAGGCGACAGTGGTCAGTACTCTCTGCCAGAAAGCATATCTTTATCCAAAGTGACACGAGATAAGGAAGGTCATTCTGACTATCTGCCAAAGCACTTGTTTGCTTACTATTCTGGCCCCAGTGATCGCCTAGAAGACTTGTTTAAACCGCACAGGACTAAGTTTTATAACCAATTGCTGAAGAATCAGGTGAAAATTGAGGACGAGGTTCGTCCTCTTTTCTACGCTAAACCCTTTCACAGTCAGTTTGTGCTGTTGGCCTTCTTCCTTAATCAACAAAAAGGTGTCGGTCGAGAGTTTCTAGAAGACCAGCTCGGTATTGAATCTTTCCATTCTGCACACTTCGTTTTTCGACGGCCTGAGTGGGGAAAGAATAATAAAAAGGACCTTTTCTGGGGCGCTAGGGGTGTCGTACGTGATTTCCTTTCTCGGATATTGCCGCATAGTCTAGGTGCGATAAAAGCAGTTCGAGAAGAGGAAACAACGTTAACAGGCAAGGGCGTGAACAATGAGTTTGTTCACTTATTTTTGCCTGATCTCTATAGCCTGAAGAAAGTGGCGCAAGGCCTTGGGGCCAAGAACTTTTTCAAAATGCTCGAAAGCACTTTGTTGTCTGACCTGCTGAGCAGTGTACACATCAAGGTGCGATTAAAAAATGGGGAAGTTGTCTCCTTCAGCGAGCTCAGCGAGGGCGAACAACAGTTACTAACGGTACTTGGGCTATTAGAGTTCACTATTGAGGAAGACTCTCTGTTCTTGCTTGACGAGCCTGATACACACTTAAACCCTGCATGGGCAGCCAAATATCATTCGTTCTTGAAGCGATTCATACCTGATAAACGTTTTTGCCATATCTTGATGGTCACACACCACCCGTTAGCTATTGCCGAGCTAAACAAAGAACAAATTCAGGTTCTCAGGAAAGATACTGATGGGCAATCATTTGCTGAAACACCCTTTGAGAGTCCAATTGGAATGGGGGTCAATGGCATCCTAACCAGTGACATGTTTGACATGGCAACGACGCTGGATCAGCACACTAGCAAGGTGATTGAAGATAGGCGAAAACTTCTTGAAAAGGATATTCTGACCGAGGCTGAGGCTAGGCGGTTGAGTGAACTAAACGACTCACTTGATCGATTGGGGTATAGCTATACCCATCCAGATGAAGACTATCGACAATTCTTAATTGCTCGTAAAAAAGCCATGCAGCAGATGGAGGCAGAAAACAAGGACTCGACAGAGTATCGCCTCAAGCTCATTAATGCGATTTTAAAAGACCAAGGATTGATTGAATAGTGCGTTACATAGATCCAAATCTTATTGACCAGTGCAAGCCTGCTAACTGGGACGTTAATTCACAACGATGGGCACAAAGAGTACAACGAGCTGCTGACAAGTCTGCTGAAATTAAATCAATTGGCAGTAAGTGGAGTGACTTTAAACCTAAGTTCATTCGCGAGTTTGGGGATAAATGTTGGTACTCGGAGGTTCCGAGAATAGGTACAGATTTTGATGTCGACCATTTTAGACCCAAAGGTGATGTAAAAATTTCAAAGCAGTCTTATGCTACTCGATTAGTTCATGGGGTAAGCCAAAAGCACCCAGGATACTGGTGGTTAGCATTTGAAGCGAAGAACTATAGGTACGCTTGCATTGAGGCGAACCGGCCAAGAGCGAATGGAGGTAAGCATGATTACTTTCCGCTTATGGATGAAGCAACGCGAGTTTGGAACTGTTGTAATATCGCTGCTCACGGGATGGAGGACGTTAAGCTTTTAGATCCATGTTGTCCAATGGATGTTACCTTGGTTTCTTATGTGCAAAATCCAGGTGCAGTTATGTCTCGCTATAGCGAAATATCGCACCCCGATGAATACTCTCGTGTTCGTGAGAGTGCGAAAAGATATAACCTCAACAGTAAAACGATTAAGGGTGCGAGAAACGAAGTCATCAAGAAAGTGAAGGATTCATTACAGTTCATAGAGCAACACGCATCTCTTCCCCCAGAATCGCAAGCCATAATGAATGGCTTTTTGGCTACAATGGAACAGAACTTGGTTGATGCTTGCAATCGAAAGTCCGCTTTTTCTGCGACAGCCGTAGCCTTTGTTCGCGAGAAAAAGCACGAGCCTTGGTTAGCCAATCTATTGCCACGGCTTGATCTGTCAGATTAAATCACTTTTAACTGCTTAGTTCCTGTTACAGAGAGGCTGCCTCTGGCGGCCTCTTCTATATGCTCGCTCCACCAGCTCATCATTGGGCGGTGGCGTTCAAGGTAGTCAGTCCGGTTATAGGCGCTACGTACTTGGTTATCATCAACGTGGGCTAGTGATGCCTCTATTAAGTCACGGTCAAAGCCTTGTTCGTTGAGTGTGGTACTCGCTAGCGAGCGTAGACCGTGGCTAACTAATCTTCCTGCAAAACCCATACGTTTCAGAGCCATATTTGCCGTTTGGCTGTTACATGGTTTCTTTGGATCGCGATCTGAAGGAAAGATAAATTCACGATGGCCGCTTATCGGTTTCATTACTTCTAATAGCGCCAGCATCTGCTCTGTGAGCGGGATGCGGTGCTCTCTTCTTTTTTTCATTCTTTCAGCAGGAATGGTCCATATCCTTTCTTCCCACTCAATCTCATCCCATCTAGCGCCTGAAGCTTCAGAAGGCCGTGTCATGGTGTGAAGTTGCCACTCAATTAAACAACGAGTGGTACGCTTTATACTGGCATTGGCGATAGCTCCCATGAGCTCAGGGAGTTCTGTCGGTGCCAACGCTGCCATATTTTCTTTTTTGGGCTTTTTGAAAGCCGCACGAATACCGGTCAACGGGTTGGCTTGGATGAGGCCACAGTTGGCAGAATAGTTCATTACCTCATTCAGTCTTTGAATTAAGCGCTTAACCGTTTCTAGGCTACCCTTGGCCTCTATTGGCTTAAGAAGGTCTATGACTTGTGGTGCAGTAATTTGTTTAACCGGTGTATCAGCAAGGGAGGGGAAAATGTGCAAATCAAGAGAACGCCAAATATCAACGGCATAGTCAGGAGTGATATCGTGCTTTTTGATTTCAAACCATTCTTTAGAAACGTTCAAAAATGTATGTTCATGAATCGCTTTGTGTTCCTGTAACTTTCGCTCTTTATGTTCCTGAGGATCAATTCTTTGTGCGATCAACCCTCTTGCTTCTAGAGCACTTTTTCGTGCTTGTACAAGAGAAACATCTGGATAGCGTCCTAAGTTGAGATTTGCTCGTTTGCCATTTGTTGGTCTGTAGTAATTGAGTTGCCATTGTTTAGAGCCACTTGGCAAAACCCGTAGCTTTAGACCTTGGCCGTCAACAAGGCTGTACTCTTTTTCCTTGGGCTTCGCATTTTTGACTTCTGTTGCGGTGAGCGGTTTCGTTTGTCTAGGCATGTTAGGAACCAAAAATAAGGAACATAATACTAAGGTTCCTACAATGGTTACTAAAAGTCAAAGATGTAGTGAAACGTCCTGAGACACCATGATACTCTAAGCTGTTGATTTTTGGTTGTTATAGGCAAGAAAAAAGACGTCCTGAGACGTCTTTAAACTATGAATTGGTGGAGCTGGCGGGATTTGAACCCGCGTCCGAAAATCATTCATCATTGGTACTACATGCTTAGTCGATCTTTAATTTCGCCACCCACCTGCGAACCGACACGCGAATGAATGACTAACCTGAATTATAATTCGCCGTTCATCTCTCAGGTGGGAAAATCCGGGCTAGCGCGTTTGGTTTTGACTCTCTGTTATTCCCCGTCTTACGTGCGGAAGCTAGGGCAGAGAGGCTCTTAGCAGGGTATTAAGCTGCTAGTGCGTAGTTTTCGTCGTTTGCGACTATTTTTTTGCGGTTTGTTAACGAGGCCTACCGCACCTCGGCATGCACCTCAGACTGCAAAATTCCCGTCGAATCCAGAATCAGCCCCAGAGGTAGTTGGTGCATAGTACCAGAATCAAAGACTCTGTCTAGCATCAATTGGTTAAGTCATTGGTTAAGTGGTTACAATTAACGCAATGCACTTTTCATGACTCGCGCTTTTTGGCGCTGCCAATCTTTATCTTTTAGATCATCTCGCTTATCGTGCAGCTTTTTACCTTTAGCCACACCAATTTTCAGTTTGACCCAAGAACGCGACCAATACAAAGAGAGGGCGACAAGCGTCATTCCTTCGCGGTTAATGCGACCAAATAAATTGTCTAACTCACGGCGTGAAAGCAGTAACTTTCTAACACGAGTTGGGTTCGCCACGACATGAGTGGAAGCTTGCTGCAATGGTGTAATGCTCATTCCAGAGATAAAAGCCTCTCCGTCTCGCAAGAAAACATAGCTTTCTGCAATATTGGCTTTTCCTTGGCGAAGAGATTTTACTTCCCAGCCTTGAAGCTCCAACCCTGCTTCTACGTCATCTTCAATGAAGTATTCATGGCGAGCTTTTTTATTGAGCGCGATAGTGTTGCTACCCGCTTTTTTCGTTGATTTTTTCTTTACCATAGTGGGTGCATTATACGGATTGGTCAAAAGTAAGGGAATGTTTTTCTTGATGTAGCATAAGGATATCGTTCAATAACTTCAAGCGCTTCAAAGAGTACTCTTAATTATGCTGTGTTAGCGGTTCTCAACTTGAGGTGTACAGGGGATAAACGTACAATCAGCCGCAATCGTGGTTTAGGGTTTTATAAAGGGGATAACAATGAAGCAAGTGAGTCGTTCTGCTCTGGTTGCTTTTAGTGCAGAGCAAATGTTTCATTTGGTTAATGATGTGGAAAGTTATCCAGATTTTTTGCCCGGTTGTTCTGGAACGCGAGTGCTGGAGTCTTCTTCAGATAAAATGGTGGCTTCTGTCGATGTTTCGAAAGCAGGGATTAGTAAAACTTTTACAACGGAAAACCACTTGAATCACGGTCAATCAATTATTATGCATTTGGTGGATGGGCCCTTTCAGACCTTACGGGGAGGATGGTTTTTTACTCCGTTGGATGAACAAGCGTGTAAGGTTGAGTTGAAACTGGAATTTGAATTTTCCAGTAAAATGATTGAGCTTGCTTTTGGAAAAGTTTTCAATGAGCTGACCAGTAATATGGTGAATGCCTTTACTAAGCGAGCCAAACAGGTATATGCGGTATGAGTATTGAATCTGAAATGATACATGTTGAGGTAGTGTACGCTTTACCTCATGAGCAGCGGGTGATCACTTTAGTGGTGCATCAGTCTATGACGGTGGAAGAGATCATTCGGGAGTCGGGGATTTTACAAGCATTTCCAGATATTGATTTGGCTAAAAATAAAGTGGGGGTTTTTAGCCGTAACGTAAAACTTGATGCGACAGTGCGAGATCATGATCGAATTGAAATTTATCGCCCTTTATTAGCTGATCCGAAAGAAATTCGCCGCAAGCGTGCCGAGCAAGCCAAGACGGAAAAAAATCATACAACCAAGTAAAGTGATTCGGATGAGCAATTCCCGATGACGCTAAGCAGGCATGATCGGGACGCTTGTATGATACGGTTGGTCGTATGGTTATCGCCAGTTAAAATACCCATTAGGCTCTTGTCGAGCCTACATCGATGAGCCTTCTCTAGTTTATACTTTCAAAGAAGGCATCACTTTGTTGAAAATCTCCCGAAATGGTTACTAATGTTCCGGAGTCATTGAAGTCAACGATCAAATTCTTCTGAACAGAGGGGTTATGCCCTGGTGTATGGTGGTAAACGTAATACCAAGTATTCGGGTAACCATTTTCAATCAGCATCGGCGAACCGAGAACGAAACGAACTTGCTCCTTGGTCATGCCAAATTTCAATTGTTCTACCGCTTGCTGTTCAACATAATTACCTTGGTTAATATCGATTCGGTATACCAATCGTTCAAGGACAGAGCAGCCGGATAACATGGTGACTGCGAGGGGGATGGCAACAAGCCACTTAGTTAACTGCATATTAAAATTCTACTGCCAGTAAGAGTCAAAACTAGGTTGATAATAAACAAGCTCCGAGCAGATGTAAAAACTTCACTTAGCTCAGAGCTTATTAAGACTACGAATTTTGAATTAGGTTGCAAAGATTCATCTAACTGGTTAACTTTTAAGCAGCGATCAATAACTCTTTAGCATTAGCGAGCGTCGATTCTGTTATTTGACTCCCACCAAGTAAACGGGCCAATTCAGCGACTCGTTGTTCAGCATTCAATTTTATCATTTGTGTTTCTGTCTTACCGGCTTTGGTTTGTTTTGCCACAAACAATTGATGATGTCCGCAGCCCGCAACTTGAGGAAGATGGGTGACACAGAGTACCTGAGTCGATTCCCCTAATTTTCTTAGCATCTTTCCAACAACGGCGGCGGTTGGCCCCGAAATACCGACATCGACCTCATCAAAGATAAGGCTAGGTGTATCGACTTTCTGGGCCGTAATGACCTGAATAGCAAGGGAAATTCGAGAGAGTTCACCACCCGAGGCGACTTTGGCAATGGGTTGTAATGGCTGTCCTAGGTTTGTTGAAACTAAGAATGTGACATCATCAAATCCCAGTGGGGATGGCTGACCATTTTGTTGATTCACATTAATTTTAAATTGGGCTTTTTCCATACTGAGCTCATGCATGCTCAAGCTAATCAATTTATCGAGTTCTTTAGCATAGCGGCAGCGAGACTTATGCAGTTTTTCTGCGCTGCTGAAGAAGGTTTGATAGTGATGGTTTAGCGCTTCTTCTTGCTCTTGTATCTTTTCTTCTGAACTATCGATCTCAGCCATATGCTGCAGTAAAGCTTGATGATGTGCGTAAAGCTCCTCAGGGAGTACATGATGCTTACGTGCTAATGAAAGTACTCGTGAATAGCGTTCTTCTACATAGGCCATTCGTTCAGGGTCAACATCAATATTATCAAGGTAAGCACGTAGTTCATTATTGGCTTCCTCTAATTGAACCCCTGCTTCACTTAGCATAGTGGGAATATGGGCTAAGTGATTATCCATGTCGGCAAGTTCAATCACCGTTTGGCTGACGGATTGAAGTAAGTTGAGTATGTTGACTTCCTCACCTTCATAAAGCAAATTGATGGCTTTTTGACAACAGATGGCGAGATCACCGCTGTTGGCTAAACGTTTATGTTCTTGCTCTAATTCTGGAAATTCCTCTTCACCGAGCGCTAATTCATTCAGTTCTTTCATTTGATAGTCGAGCAACTGGAGTTGAGCTTGATTTTGTTGGCGGTTTTCTCGCAATTGTTTGAGGTTATTATGGGCTTGGCGCCAATGTTGATAGGCAAGGTGAGTTTGTTTTAAAAGATCATGGTGACCGGCGTACTGGTCCAACATGGTCAGTTGTTGTTCGGGTTTCATTAATAGTTGATGGGCGTGTTGTCCATGAATATTAATAAGTAATTGTCCAAGAGATTTTAGTTGAGAAAGTGGGACGGGACTTCCATTAATGAAAGCTCTAGAGCGCCCATCTTTATTGATCATGCGGCGAAGAATGCATTCTTGACCATCAAGTAAGTCATTATCTTCTAACCAGCGAGTAGCGTGTAGGTTGTTATCAAGCAGAAAAGCGGCGCTTACTTCGGTTTTCTCTTCATTTTGACGAACCATACTGGCTTCGGCTCGTCCACCAAGACACAAGCTAAGTGCATCAATAGCGATGGACTTACCCGCTCCCGTTTCTCCGGTAATGGTTGTCATTCCTTTTGATAGTTCAAGCTGAAGAGATTTTACAATAGCAAAGTTATTTACACTTAAATGAGCCAGCATTTTAGCACCTGTACATTTTAACAATACTGTATAAAGACTCAGTATATACTGTTTCTTTATACAGTAAAGTTGTCTAGGTGAAAATTTTTACGCTGCATAATGAAGTGTGAGCTTTCTCAAAACAGTTTACTCGACCATCCTAGCTTTTCACGTAAAACATGGTAGTAACTGTAATCTTGAGGGTGAATCAGTTTCAAAACATTAGCACTTTGGTAAATATGAACTTCATCGCCTGGGGATACGGGTAATGATACTTGTCCATCACAACTGACTTCTTGTGTTCCTCGGTTATCAGGGGATACCACTAGTTTTATACGGCGATTGCCATCAACGACGAGAGGTCGACAAGAAAGAGTATGGGGAAACATTGGAACCAATGTGATTGCATTTAGGCTGGGAGATAAAATCGGCCCCCCTCCTGATAATGAATATGCAGTAGATCCTGTAGGGGTGGAAATAATTAAGCCATCAGAACGTTGAGAAAACGCAAAATTATCATCAATATAGACTTCAAACTCAATCATATGAGCAATTTTACCAGGGTGTAGTACGGCTTCATTCAGGGCTGAGTTATGGCTTTTAACTTGTCCGTGACGATGGATTTCAGCTTCAAGCAAAAATCGGGTTTCTTGCAAATAATGCCCATCTAGTACGCTGCCCAACTCGTTTTGAAAATTGTCAGGGTTAAGATCGGTTAAAAAGCCTAAATTACCTCGGTTAACACCGATGACGGAGATGTCGAAACGGGAAAGGACACGAGCAGCCCCTAGCATATTGCCATCACCGCCTACGACAATGGCTAAATCGGCTTTATTTCCTAATTCAATGAGGCTGGCAAAGTGTTCTTGAGGAATATCCGTTAGAATTTCACGTAAGCGGTCATCAATAAAGACAGACTTTCCGAGTGCAGTAAGCCAGAGATAAATCTCTTTATGTGTTTGAATAGCTTGTTGATCTCTTGGCTTACCAATGATAGCGATCACGTCAAATGGATTTTTCATACGCTTTCCAACCGAATTAGGCTTGAATCAGATTTCATCATCCCCATAATAAAGGCAAGTTACGCTTTTATGCGAATTTTTGTGTCAGGAAACGAAGATAATTTGATTCTTAAACACAGTCGTGATGAGAATTCTGGAGATATCATGAGCAACGAAGAGAATAAAATCAAAGAGGAAGAGCTGCAGCAAGAGGCGGTAGAAGTAGAAGCGGACGTCGTAGGCAGTGATGAAGATATCGATTGGAATCAAGATGTTGAAGCAGAAGTGTTAGATGAGCAAGAAAGCAAAATTGCTCAATTAGAAGCAGCTTTGCTGGCCAGTGAAGCTCGGATTAAAGAGCAGCAAGAAGGGGTTCTTCGCGCTCGTGCTGATGTTGAAAATATGCGTCGCCGTTCTGAGCAAGAAATTGATAAAGCCCGTAAATATGCTTTAGGGCGTTTCGTTGAAGAGTTATTACCCGTGTTGGATAACTTAGAGCGAGCGATTCAAGCGGTCGATAATGAAAATGAAGTGATTAAGCCCTTTTTGGAAGGGGTTGAGCTAACCCATAAAACCTTTGTTGATGCGGTAGCAAAATTTGGGGTAACCGTGATTAACCCAGAAGGTGAACCTTTTAACCCTGAATATCATCAGGCAATGTCTATTCAAGAAAGCCCAGATCACGAATCGAATACAGTGATGTTTGTTATGCAAAAAGGGTATGAATTGAATGGTCGTGTGGTGCGCCCTGCGATGGTGATGGTGGCTAAATAAGCCTTCATCATGAACCATCTCTTCATTGGAAAGAAGCGAGGTCATAAGGCTTCGCTTTTTATTATAAATTCAAAAAAATTTTCACTTTCCCCTTGAAAAGGGGTTCTTTGCCCCTATCTATGGGGCATACGAGAAACAAACATCCACGTTTTTGTTTGTGAATGGGGTTGAAACCCAATTCTCCATCCCCACATTAGGGATATACAGCAAAACGAACATATAGAATTATTTCGGAGATAGCCTGATGGGTAAAATCATTGGTATTGACTTAGGTACAACTAACTCATGTGTAGCCGTGTTAGACGGTGACAAACCTCGCGTCATTGAAAATGCTGAGGGTGAGCGCACCACCCCTTCTGTTATTGCTTATACAGACGGTGAAACACTTGTTGGTCAACCAGCAAAACGTCAAGCTGTAACCAACCCTGAAAATACATTATTTGCAATCAAGCGTCTGATTGGTCGCCGTTTTGAAGACGAAGAAGTTCAGCGCGATATTGAAATCATGCCGTACAAAATCGTTCGTGCAGACAACGGTGATGCTTGGGTCGAAGCGAAAGGCCAAAAAATGGCTGCGCCTCAGGTTTCTGCTGAAATTCTGAAAAAAATGAAGAAAACAGCAGAAGATTATCTTGGTGAAAAAGTCACGGGCGCTGTTATTACGGTTCCGGCTTACTTTAACGATGCTCAGCGTCAAGCTACTAAAGATGCTGGCCGTATCGCGGGTCTTGAAGTTAAACGTATTATCAATGAACCAACCGCGGCAGCACTTGCTTATGGTCTTGATAAACAAGGTGGTGATCGTACGATTGCTGTTTATGACCTTGGTGGTGGTACGTTCGATATTTCTATCATCGAAATTGATGAAGTTGAGGGCGAAAAAACATTTGAAGTTTTGGCAACTAACGGTGATACACACTTAGGTGGTGAAGACTTTGATAACCGCATGATCAACTATTTGGTTGACGAGTTTAATAAAGAGCAAGGAATCAACCTGAAAAATGACCCTCTTGCTATGCAGCGTCTAAAAGAAGCCGCAGAGAAAGCGAAGATCGAACTTTCTTCAGCACAGCAAACGGATGTCAACCTGCCTTATATTACGGCAGATGCAGCGGGTCCTAAGCACATGAACATCAAAGTGACACGTGCTAAGTTAGAGTCGTTGGTTGAAGATTTAGTTCAGCGCTCTCTAGAACCATTGAAAGTAGCGCTAGCTGACGCTGATTTGTCAGTCAATAACATCACAGACGTTATTCTTGTTGGTGGCCAAACTCGTATGCCTCTTGTGCAAAAGAAAGTGGCAGAGTTCTTTGGTAAAGAAGCTCGTAAAGACGTTAACCCTGATGAAGCGGTTGCTGTGGGTGCGGCTGTTCAAGGTGGCGTTCTTGCGGGTGATGTAAAAGACGTACTACTACTTGACGTAACACCGCTGTCTCTAGGTATTGAGACCATGGGTGGTGTGATGACCAAGCTGATTGAGAAAAACACGACGATTCCAACCAAAGCGAATCAAGTGTTCTCAACAGCGGAAGACAACCAAAGTGCGGTAACCATTCATGTGTTACAAGGTGAACGTAAACAAGCGATGTATAACAAGTCTCTTGGTCAATTTAACCTTGAAGGTATTAATGCAGCTCCACGTGGTATGCCACAAATCGAAGTAACATTTGATTTGGATGCCGATGGTATCTTGCATGTGTCTGCTAAAGACAAACAGACCGGTAAAGAGCAAAATATTACCATCCAAGCTTCTGGCGGTTTGAGTGATGAAGAAATCGAAAAAATGGTTCAAGAAGCGGAAGCTAACAAAGAAGCGGACAAAAAGTTCGAAGAGTTAGCGACCGTACGTAACCAAGCGGACCAAATGATTCACGCGACACGTAAGCAAATCGAAGAGGCGGGTGATGCTTTACCTGCTGATGAGAAAGAAAAAATTGAAACGGCGATTAGTGAGTTAGAAACTGCGAAGAAAGGTGAAGATAAAGCCCAAATCGATGCAAAAGTTCAAGCTCTAATGACCGCGGCTCAGAAATTGATGGAAATCGCTCAACAGCAAGCTCAATCACAAGGTGCGAATGCTGAACAGCCATCTGCACAAGACGATGTGGTTGATGCTGAGTTTGAAGAAGTTAAAGACGATAAGAAATAATCGTGCTTAGCCCCGTTTGCTTTCTTGGCTAACGGGAGTCTAGATTGTCTTGCTTGCGGGCGTTTGGGGTAACTCTTACGCCCGCAAGTTTGTCATTATTCTTGTGTCTATAAAGATAAAGGGCCCGTTTAGAATCTTTATCTATATCGATACAACCACCAAGCGGTCAGTCCGTTTGCAGTAACAATTGGTGACTTACAACATGTCAAAACGTGATTTTTACGAAGTATTAGGCGTTAGCCGTGATGCCTCAGAGCGCGATATTAAAAAGGCCTATAAGCGCCTAGCGATGAAATTCCACCCAGACCGAAATCAAGGGGATACCAGCGCTGCGGATAAGTTTAAAGAAGTAAAAGAAGCGTATGAAATTCTGACCGATCCGCAGAAAAAGTCCGCTTATGATCAATATGGTCACCGAGCCTTTGAACAAGGGGCGGGCGGCTTTGGCGGTGGTGGCTTTGGCGGTGGTGGTGCTGATTTCGGCGATATCTTTGGTGATGTCTTCGGCGATATCTTTGGTGGCGGACGCCGTGGTGGATCGCCTCGTCCTCAGCGAGGATCTGATCTACGTTACAACATGGAACTGACTCTGGAGG
Source organism: Vibrio cincinnatiensis DSM 19608 (assembly GCF_900167345.1). GTDB lineage: Bacteria > Pseudomonadota > Gammaproteobacteria > Enterobacterales > Vibrionaceae > Vibrio > Vibrio cincinnatiensis. Next base: position 27,441 of record NZ_FUXB01000022.1, read on the forward strand.
AGGCGGTACGAGGTTGTAATAAAGAGATTGAAGTTCCTACTTTTGTTCATTGTGACAGTTGTAATGGCTCTGGTGCAAAGAAAGGCAGCAGTCCAGAAACGTGTCCAACCTGTCATGGGCATGGTCAGGTCCAGATGCGTCAAGGTTTCTTTGCAGTTCAGCAAACCTGTCCTACTTGTCATGGTAAAGGTAAGATTATTAAAGACCCATGCAATGTTTGTCATGGACAAGGTCGTAAGCAAAAAACCAAGACTTTGAATGTTAAAATTCCAGCCGGAGTGGATACTGGTGATCGCATTCGCTTAGCCAATGAAGGTGAAGCTGGGGAAATGGGTGCTCCAGCGGGAGATTTATATGTACAAGTGCATGTAAAAGAGCATCATATCTTTGAACGTGATGGTAATAATTTATACTGTGAAGTACCGGTGAGCTTTGCCATGGCGGCTTTGGGTGGGGAAGTTGAAGTGCCCACTCTAGATGGTCGTGTGAATCTTAAAGTTCCTGAAGAAACGCAAACCGGACGTATGTTCCGTATGCGTGGTAAAGGTGTGAAAAGTGTACGTGGTGGTGCTGTTGGTGATTTAATCGTTAAACTGGTGGTTGAAACTCCCGTAAAATTGAGCGCTCGCCAAAAAGAGTTGCTACGTGAGTTGGAAGAGTCATGTGGGGGAGAGGCGGCCAATAAGCACAAGCCAAAGTCTGAAGGTTTCTTCAATGGTGTGAAGAAGTTTTTTGATGATTTAACCAGCTAGTCTGTGAACCCTCAGATTTATAAGCCCCAAGCTTAGGTTGACTAAGGTTGGGGCTTTTCTGTTTCTATCACCAACATGAGGCGGGCGTTCTCTCTCCCGTACTTTTTAGCTCAAGTTTGGTATAGCGATGCCCTCGGCATTCATCGGTATTTTGGCCTTTGTTTGCAACGGGAGTGGCTGAAATGGTGTAACTTGCACCACTGATTTTTACGGCTAGGGTATAGCGGTCAGGGGCGGTATCGCACAACAGACAACGAGAACCTGAAAAAATGTTATCGCTCGAATAGCCTAAATGATAGTGTTCTTCTAAATAGAGCTGTATTTTTGCCATATCTGCCATCGCTTGGTTGCGATGAGCTTCTTTCACATAGCCGGTATAAGCTGGATAGGCGATCCCTGCCAAAACGCCAATAATAACGACAGCGATCATTAATTCGATCAGCGTCATACCCTGAGAGAATCGGATCAGTTTGTTACATCTATTTGTTCGAATCATGTCCATTCGTTCCATTAACCTGTCTTTTCCTATTGTTAGTAGCTGTTAGCATCAAAGCAAGTTGATTCAGTTTTATCTCACTGTTTGCAAAGGATTTTGGGAAATGGCTCGCGGCTTTACCTTATTGGAACTTCTTATAACAGTCAGTGTGCTGGCCATTATGCTTGCTTTTGCTGCACCGAACTTCACGAAAATGAATCAGCAAACGAAGATGATCTCTTTGGCAAATGAACTACAAGGTTTTTTTATTCAAGCGAAGTCTGAAGCGGTGTTTCGTAGTCAAAATTTATGGGTACATATTGAAGGAATGCCATCAACGACTGGAGAGTGGCGGTTGACGCTCTCTTCTTCTTCCATTTTACCTACTTCGGATTCACCTGAGATTATTGCAGTGTTATCTGGTGAACGTTATCGCAACCTATTTGTAGACAACACTGATTCCATTAACTCTGTGAAATTTGATTATGTTATGGGCAATCCGGTTCAGGCGGGAAGTCTGACGCTGAAGAAACATTTTCAAGATAGCGGGGGGATTAAAGTGATTATCCATAATCGAGCGGGGCGTATTAAAGTTTGTGGAATCTCTGGAGAGAGCTATGGTTTTGCTGGGTGCTAAACAAAAGCAATGGGGAAGCAGTTTAGTTGAATTTATGATTGCTAGTTTGGTTGGAGCGATTGCTTTAGGAATGATTGGGAGCCTGTTTTTATCCAACCAGAAAGCCTCACTTCAGCGTAGCAAAGAGATAATGTTACTCCAACAAATGAGTGTGGTATTGCACCAAATGAAAAGTGATGTGTTGCGTGCGGGTTATAATCACTTGGATAATCACTCGATCAAACTTTCCGGTGCTGATAGCCTTCTTTTTGTTGAACCCAATCAGATTGGGTACGTGTATCAAAACCCGATGGCAGTGAGTGCCAGTGTGAGTAATACGGTCTATCGTTTCGATAATAATGCGCTTAAATATTGCCAAAAAAGCCGAACAGAAGTGTTGTCGACAACTTCTGCTGCAACGGGGTGTTTTAACCTTTTTGACCCAAAGCAGGTCAAAGTCATTCGGTTTGCGGTTCAGTATGAACCTGTATTCGGTGAGAGCGTGCAAAGTGGCGTGATTTCGATTGTTCTGTCAGCCGCTTTGGTTAAAACGCCCTCTGTATCTCAAACTATGAAATTACGTCTGATACAAAGGAACTGGCAATGAAGCATTATCAACAAGGTGTTGCCACATTACTGATCACTTCTGTGTTACTTTCCGTTGCCTTGGTCGTGACCCTTGGTTCATATAAGAGCTTATTTTATCAAATTAAACGGGCTCAGAATGAAGTGAAAGCTCGTCAACAATATTGGATTGCAGAAGGGGGGCTAGAGTGTGTTTTTAGCTTAACCCAAGTCACGAAAAGCCTACCTGAAGCAAGTCACTATGCCGAGTGTAACTCACTGGGCCTTGTTACTTATCACTATACAAAACCCACACGAAACCAACTTAATGTGACGGCACAATATGGTTTTAGTCGCGTTCAAAAAACCATTACGTATCCGGCTGCCGCTTCTGGCGTATTGAGAGCCACGTCAAACTTGTACTTTTCTGGTGGGTTAGCGATGTTGGCAGACCCTGGGCTTGCTCTGGATGATAATCAGTGGGCTTGTACTATGTTGCGTTATAGCCAAGATTTTTTAGCCAATGGAACGATTCAGAATAAAGGATTAAGTGATACACATCCTCCGTACTTAGGATTCCCTAGTGGTCAATCTTGTGGTTCGGATTATGTGACCAGCACGAGTGTAAATTATGCGATGCCCACAGCCTTGAAAAAAGACTTCATTCAGGATGTTGATCAGACACCGTTTGAAGACTTATTTGGTGAAGCGCGACAAGATTGGTTCAAAATCATGTCCGATAGCCAGTTTAGTAAAATCTCGGCGAGCAATTTAGTTGATAGTAGCGGAAAGATGCTATTTACCCAACAAAGCTTACCCCCTCCGGCGGTAGTTCCTGATTGTGGGAGCAAAATTAAGGACAAGATTAAAACGGGGCAGGATCTCATCTGGATTTATGGGAGTTGTCATTTGGGAGAGAGTGATTTAACCGATATTGGTCAGGCGATAAGTTCTGCTAGTGGATTAGATGGGGTTATTTTGATGGTTCATAATGGTCTGTTCTCGACTAAAGGTGCCTTAACCTTCAAAGGTATGATTTATCACTTTATTTCTAATGCCTCAGATGGGACACCGGAATTTACCCCTAGCGCCACATTATGGAACAGTTTAAATACAGACCAAGCGGAGCAATTAAAAGGGACGGTGGATCATGAAAGCTTACCGTTGCCGAATGTCTCTGTCGGCAATACCGCCTATTTCCAAAATGGTGCTTTTTATCCCACGGGGGGATATGTGATGGATGCTCCTGAGACTTATGCCGTATTTACCTCTGCGATGGATTTTTTATTTAACCGGGATGCTATTGATATTCCACTAAGCAAAATTCGTCAGTTCAAATGGCAGCAAGGATCATGGTATGCGCAATAAGCCGTATGGATTTAGTTTAATTGAAGTAATGATTTCATTTGTCTTAATTGGTATTGGGGCGTTGGGGCTAGTTAAACTACAAGCCTATATAGAGCAACGAGCCGATTTTGCCATGCACAGTGTTCAGGCGCTTAATCTTGCTGAGCAAAAACTGGAGTGGTTTCGTACTCGTGGCGCATCAAGTACAGCTGCGACATTTCTGTTGGCTGATTATGTCGATGATCTTGTGGCTGGTGAAGATGCGACTCATCCTCTTTATACTCTTCAGTGGGAGATTCCTGCGGTTACAGTCTCTGGTGCGTTGAAAACAGTCGTAATTACCGCTTCTTGGTTTGATCGTCATGGAAACCCCCAACACATTGAATTGAAAACGATGGTGTCTAAATATAGTGAATTTGATTGATTTATCATCAATTCATTCCTATTTTTTCTGGCTGCTTTTTGTTGCCCATTTTTACCCCGCTAAGCTCTGTTAATTTTGTGGCTTAGTTATCGATTTGTCCTTCATTTGCGGATGAGTTGTTTTGGCTTTGATGTGATGGACGCACCTCCCTTCTAGCGTCGTTGTGCCAAACTAATAGTACAACCATTAAGAGCAGGAGTAACAAGTATGTCTATTAAAGTTGTCGGTATTGATATAGCGAAAAATCTCTTCCAAGTGTGTGTTCTGGGTACAAATGGACAAATTTTATCAAACAGAAAGGTAAAGCGAGATAAGCTTCTCGATACTGTCCGCCAACTACCAGAGCAAACTGCTCTAGCAATGGAGTCATGTGCAACTTCTCATCATTGGGGCAGAATATTTCAAGAGCTAGGATATACAGTGGCTCTTATTCCAGCTCAGCATGTAAAACCATTTGTTGGGC
>NZ_FUXB01000044.1 GCF_900167345.1 Vibrio cincinnatiensis DSM 19608
CTTAAAATACAAAAGGATAAAAATACTTTAATTTTCAATGCATTGTGGGCTTTTTCTCTACGGTTACATAACGCCCGCCTAAGGGGCTGGCAACGCATAACACTAAACTCAAACGCAACAACCGTAACCACCTCGGCTCAATGGGACTGGAAACGCCACGCGTTGACAGTCCCTCTTGAGGCGTTTGTTATGAGCCACTTTCCGCTAAAAGCAAATCTAATTCATTGTGTGTTATTGCTTTTAGGTTTTCCGTTATTTTCTCCGCACTCCAATCCCACCATGCAATTGCTAACAATTTATCTACGACATGTGGCTCAAAACGATGTTTCAAAACCTTTGCGGGATTTCCGCCAACAATGCTATAAGGCGGCACATCTTGTGTTACTACTGACTTACTAGCAACGATTGCACCATCACCAATCGTTATTCCAGGCATAATAGTTGACTCATACCCCAACCAGACGTCATTACCAATTACAGTATCTCCCTTATAAGGTAACTCACCAACTTGTGGGGCTGACGTTTCCCAACCATTGCCAAAAATGAAAAAGGGGTAAGTAGAAAAACCTGACATACTGTGATTTGCACCATTCATGATGAACTTAACGTCTTTAGCAATAGCACAAAATTTTCCAATCTTTAACTTATCCCCAATAAAAGAAAAGTGATAAAGCACATTACTTTCAAAATTCTCAGGCCCATTAGGATCGTCATAATACGTATAATCACCAACTTCAATATTTGGAGACTTAATATAGTTTTTTAGATAGCCGACTTGAGGAAAACCTTTCATTGGCTCTTTATCATTTGGATTTGGACCGTACAAACTAATTTCTCCATATTGGCTCATAACGCCCGCTTAAGGGGCAGGCAACGCTGAACCCCAAACTCAAACACAACAACCGTAACCTCAAATGCTCATTTGAACTGAGAGCGCCACGCGTTGACTGTCCTTCTTGAAGCGTTTGTTATAGCTCGGGGAAAAGATACCAAAAGGCATCATGTTTCCTATTTGCTACTGGAATAGCTCCGTTTACCGTTGCGAATCTCGCTAACAACTTACCTTCTAATTCTTTTGAATTTTCGCATAGGCAATAAATACATGAAACACCGTACGAAGCACCATATTCATAAACCGGATAATATAAACTGTTACCTTTTCTTTGATTGGATTTTGCCGCTAAAGTATGTTTTTTGTGCGTTTCTATGACGCGAGTGTTTAAGTTATCAGCTTTTCCAATATAAAAGACACCAGACGACTCCCAAGGATAAGGAAATTTCTGTCGTTCGCTATAAAGAACATATACGCCAGCTTGGTTAGGCAATTCGTAGAGATCAAGCAAATTTCCAACAGAGATAAAGCTATCATTTATCTCAGGATGATTCCCTCGAACATTTTCAATTATTTCTAAAAATTTCATTCTAAACTCATTGAGCTATAACGCCCGGTTAAGGGGCAGACAACGCCACCACCAAGCTTCCGCATAACACCGTAACCACCAAAACCAACGCATGATAAAAATGCCGCGCGTTGGCTGTCCCTCTTGAACCGTTTGTTATGCTTAAACTTCAAACACTTAGGTTTAAGCAGCCACTAGAATAACTCAGACATTAAAACCAACCCAAGCATCAAAACTCGTTAACCTGATCGAAACCATGATTTGAACAAAAACTAAGATATATTCACAACGATCATGAGAACAATATGCCCTTTTAACGAAAATCTGATCAACCAGATTCACAGCAAACTGGCGTAAAAATCGAATGAGGCAACAACGCTGAACCACAAGCGCCAGCCAAATTGCCTTTTCATTAGGCAGCACGAAACAATAATAAATTGCCGATACGCTTTTGGCTGATAAGCCAAGGAGCCAAATCACTCAAAGCGACTTTGAGAAAAAGAAACTCAACACGAACCGGCTCAAAATTAAAATGAAGCAACCGATCGACATTTACAGCATCAATTTAATTGAAACAGCGACCACCTTAACAAATTGCCGACAAACAAGATCGAATGGCTGAAGGAACAGAGAAAAGGCCACAACCGATTGATTTTATGAGATTAAGCATAACGCCGCATTAAGGGGCAAGCAACGCAAACAACTGCACTCAAACTAGCCAGCCGTAACCTCAAATACCCACCCAAACCAAAAATGCCACGCGTTGATTGTCCCGCTTAAATGCTTTGTTATGTTGCGACGCCAAAGAGCTTGTGTAGAGCATCGATCGGATAGTCC
>NZ_FUXB01000013.1 GCF_900167345.1 Vibrio cincinnatiensis DSM 19608
TTTTTTGGTCTTGCGACCGGCTCAATGAATACTGACTTCAACTTACCTTAGTAAATTAAAGCTATTATCGTTCCAACAGAACGATAATGAATTGACTGTGCCAAAATCAAGTAAACTTGATTCTGATTGGTCACTCAGTTCATCGATAAATCTTTTTGATTATCATCAACGAGTGCCCACACAGATTGATTGGTTTAAATTGTTAAAGAGCGGTGCTTCCCAGACTCATGAGAGCTTCGAAGCGGAGGTGCATTCTAGCGAGATAACTGAGCGTGTCAAACACTTTTTCAAATTTTCTTTTTTAGAAGCTTTTCCTCTCCTAACACTACCTGAAGCCTTGCGGCATCTGCCGTGTCAGTGAGGGCGCATTATAGAGATGAAATGAAATGGTGCAAGGTATTTTTGATAAAATTTCAAAAAAGTATAGTTTTGATTAAATAACAACCGGAACAGGATAAAAGTATTACTTTTATCCTGTTCCGGTTGAGGTGGAATCTTAAATAAATGCATAAGCATCAGAAAACATTCGTTCACGAGAGGCTTCTTTATACTGAGTAAATTGCTCTCTTGCTGCCCCCGCCATGTCGAAACGGCCGGCAATATAAATATCAAAGTCAGCTAATGATTTAAAATCTTGATCAATAGCTTGTAAAACATTTCCCACTTTTCCCTGCCAACCGGAGCTTGCCTGTTCAACAACAGGGATAAAGTGGATATTTTTATACTTATCAGCCAGAGCTTCTAGCTCTATTCGTGCATACAGCTGACTCTCATCACGAGCCCCCCAGTAGACATAAATAGGTATCATTTTATTCTTGGCAATGCAGTGATCCAATATAGAACGGACATAACTAAACCCTGTCCCCCCAGCGATCAATAATAGTGGATTTAAGGAATTTTCTTTATAGTCAGCATTACCATGTGGGGCATCAATTAGAATTTGCCTTCCATCTTCTAAGGCCTGTTGCATAGAATGAACCACTTCCTGCGCATAAGCATTATGCTCGGCAGCACCAATATGTAGCTCCAACTCTCCCTCATGTCTGCATGGGCTGCTTGCAATAGAAAATGGACGTTTATCATTTTCTCCCATCATCACCATTAAATACTGCCCCGCATTAAAAGAAATGGGGCGATCTGGCTGAAGCAGAATTTGATAGGTATGACTAGCTAAAGGCTGAATAGACTTTACTTTACATTCAATAATCATGGACTTCCTTCTTCTTTCCATAACACAAGCACTCACGTGCTTTTAAAAAACAAAGGTGGAAACCTCATAAGCTTGCTCTTTCTCTGAGAACATTTGCTTAGTGATGAATACAAGCTTCGTTTTCATTGTTTAGACAGCGCCAAACCAAAGCGCTACCAATTATATAATGCCGAGTTTGCTCCATAGTTGATCAATTTTCTCAACTAATTTAGGGTCTTTCTTGATTGGCGTCCCCCAATCTCGCATGACTTCTCCTCGGAATTTATTGGTCGCATCAAAGCCAAGCGTGGATGAGGCTGCCATCCCTTGAGAAACTTGCAACGTATCTCGAGCGGGATCCATACGCGTACTTATCGCCCAAATCACGTCATTCCAATCACGCACGTTGACATCTTCATCGCAAAGAATTATGAATTTATTGGTAGAAAACTGCGATAGAAACAACCAAGCGGCTTCTAAGATGTGCTTTGATTCTCCCGCCCGTGTTTTATTCATCGATACAATCGCTAATTGTTGGTTAGCGCTTGGCGGTAAATAGATATCTAACACTTGAGGATACTGACTTTTAAAGTTACGGATATCCCCCTCTGTCACTTCGTTAAACATCGTTGTAGTTTTATCTATCTCAACTTGCGTTTCAACAGGCCATTTAACCGTGGCATCCATCCCCATCTTTGAGCCTAGCCCAGCAACTGGGGAAGCAAAATCCAAAGAATCGATGGGTGTATTTTCTATGATCAAGGTATCTCTAATCGGTTCCATCTGTTCACACATCGCTTGAGTAACCGAAGTCCAATTTCGAGCATCAACAGAATCATCACACACGATCACAAATTTTGTGTACATAAATTGACGCAAGAAAGACCACACTCCCATCATGACTCGCTTAGCATGACCCGGATATTGCTTTTTCATCGTCACCACCGCCACACGGTAGGAACATCCTTCTGGAGGAAGATAAAAATCCGTAATTTCAGGAAACTGTTTTTGTAATATAGGCACAAACACTTCATTGAGTGCCACTCCAAGAACAGCAGGTTCATCAGGTGGTCGCCCTGTGTAGGTACTATGGTAGAGAGGTTGCTCACGCATCGTAACATGAGTTACTGTAAATACATGATGACGCTCAACTTCGTTATAATACCCAGTGTGATCGCCATAAGGCCCTTCATCTGCAAATTCCGCAGGGTCGATATAACCTTCTAGCACAATTTCTGCACTCGCTGGAACTTCTAGATCATTACTAATGGATTTCACTACTTCCGTTTTACTGCCCCGCAACAAACCTGCAAATGCGTATTCAGATAACGTATCAGGAACAGGCGTAACAGCCCCAAGAATGGTGGCAGGATCGGCCCCAAAAGCAACCGAAACAGGAAAAGGCTCTCCCGGATGAGTTTCCATCCAGTCACGAAAATCTAATGCGCCCCCACGATGAGCGAGCCAACGCATGATAATTTTATTTTTGCTGATTTTTTGCTGACGGTAGATGCCTAAGTTTTGGCGCTTCTTATTAGGGCCACGAGTAATGGTTAACCCCCAAGTGAAAAGCGGAGCCACATCATCAGGCCAACAGCTCATCACTGGAATCTTATCGAGATCAACCTCATCCCCTTGCCAAACGACTTGTTGACAAGCCGCTTTGCGTAAACGTTTGACCGGCATATTGAGTACTTGTCGAAAAACAGGCAATTTTTCTAATGCTTCTTTAAAACCACGGGGAGGTTCTGGCTCTTTAAGATAGGCTAAAAGTTTACCAACCTCTCGTAAATCCTGAACCTTTCTCCTCCCCATTCCCATCGCTACTCGTTCAGGCGTACCAAACAAGTTGGTTAAAACAGGAATATCGTACCCAATTGGATATTCAAATAATAATGCAGGGCCTCCCGCACGTAAGGTTCGATCACTGATCTCGGTCATTTCATAATGAGGGTCAACCGGGTGAGTAATTCGCTTTAACTGACCATTCTGCTCAAGGTAGCTGAGAAAATCGCGTAAATCCTTAAAATTCATAGGTTTTCTTGTCGTCATCCATACTGAGAATAGTATAACAAAAAGCAAGAACCTTCGCTATTTACCCATTTTTAGCCAAATAAAAAAGCGTCACGATAAATCATGACGCTTTTTTCATCAAAAATGAGGTTTATTGGCGACGCATCGCATCAAAAAACTCATCGTTGGTTTTAGTCATTGCCAATTTATCAATGAGGAATTCCATGGCATCCGTTTCTCCCATCGGGTGAACGATCTTACGCAGAATCCACATTTTTTGCAGTTCATCGGGTTTAGTCAATAACTCTTCACGACGAGTACCAGAGCGGTTAAAGTCAATCGCAGGGAAAACACGTTTTTCAGCAATCTTGCGATTAAGGTGCAGTTCCATGTTGCCGGTACCTTTGAACTCTTCATAGATAACTTCATCCATTTTAGAGCCAGTATCAACCAATGCCGTTGCGATGATGGTTAAACTCCCCCCTTCCTCTACATTACGGGCGGCACCAAAGAAACGTTTAGGACGATGTAAAGCGTTAGCATCGACCCCCCCTGTCAATACTTTACCGGATGAAGGAACGACAGTGTTGTACGCGCGAGCTAAACGAGTAATTGAATCGAGTAAGATGACCACATCTTTTTTGTGCTCGACCAAACGCTTAGCTTTCTCAATGACCATATCCGCCACTTGGACGTGACGTGACGCAGGTTCATCAAAGGTAGAAGCAACCACTTCACCTTTCACCAAACGTTGCATTTCAGTCACTTCTTCTGGGCGTTCATCGATAAGAAGCACCATCAACACGCACTCAGGATGGTTGCTCGCAATACTTTGTGCGATGTTTTGCAGCAACATGGTTTTACCCGCTTTAGGTGGAGCGACAATCAAACCACGTTGTCCTTTACCGATTGGAGCAGCAAGATCAAGAACACGCGCGGTAATGTCTTCAGTTGAACCATTACCACGTTCCATCACCATGCGTTCATTCGCATGCAAAGGCGTTAAGTTTTCGAAAAGAATTTTATTGCGGGCGTTATCAGGCTTGTCGTCGTTAACTGTGTTCACTTTAAGCAGAGCAAAGTAACGTTCACCCTCTTTAGGTGGACGGATTTTCCCAGCAATTGAGTCACCCGTTCGTAAGTTAAATCGACGAATTTGGCTCGGTGACACATAGATGTCGTCAGGGCCAGCTAAATATGAGCTGTCTGCGCTGCGTAAGAAACCAAAACCGTCTTGAAGAATTTCCAAGACCCCGTCGCCAAAAATGTCTTCTCCGCCTTTAGCGTGAGCTTTAAGAATAGCAAAGATGATGTCTTGCTTACGCAGACGCGCGAGGTTTTCAAGGCCTAGGCTCTCACCAAGTTTCACAAGATCAGACACAGGTCTGCTCTTCAATTCTGTTAGATTCATTGTGGTGGATACTTGTTTAGTTAAGATGGATTTGGTCTCAGGATTGACCAAGAAGTGAACACTTGTTTAATTAACGTGCGATAAACTAGCACTAAATAAAAGACTAGTCTAGAAAATGTTTTTTGCAAAATAAAACCGCACGTCGTGTGCGGTTTTATAGATTTGCATTATATATTTGCGTCCAGAAACTCTTTGAGTTGAGTTTTGGATAACGCACCGACTTTTGTCGCCGCCACACTACCATCTTTGAATAAAAGCAGTGTAGGGATGCCACGGATACCAAATTTTGGTGGTGTACCCGCATTGTGGTCGATATTTAGCTTACCGATAGTGAGTTTGCCTTCGTATTCGTCTGCGATTTCATCAAGAATAGGTGCGATCATTTTGCAAGGACCACACCATTCTGCCCAAAAATCGACCAGAATAGGGCCTGCAGCTTTGATCACATCGTTTTCAAAACTTTCATCAGAAAGCTGCAAAATTTTATCACTCATCTTCCACTCCAATGTGTTTTTTCTGAACTGGTTGCATACTAACCAGTAAATAGATGCTCTATTGGAATGTATTTGCTTCCGTATTGCAAGTGTAAGCTGATATTCTATAGCGATGAAAAAGACACATATCACAGAGCAAAAGTTCGCCGACTTCGGGTTACACCCGCAAGTTATTGAAGGATTGGAAAAAAAAGGGTTTGAGTTTTGCACCCCTATCCAAGCCTTGGCGTTGCCGGTCCTGCTCACCGGCCAAGACATTGCAGGCCAGGCCCAGACGGGTACTGGTAAAACCCTTGCGTTTCTTACTGCGACTTTTAACCATTTGCTGACGACGCCTGAAGTTGAAGGACGTAAACCGTCTCAGCCGCGAGCCATTATCATGGCTCCCACACGTGAGTTGGCGATTCAAATTTACAATGATGCTGAATCATTGATCGCAAGCACAGGCATTAAAGCTGGGCTGGCTTACGGTGGTGAGAGTTATGATAAGCAGCTCACAAAACTGCAAGAAGGGGTCGATGTCCTGATTGGTACTACCGGGCGTATTATCGATTTCTATAAGCAAAAAGTGTTTAACCTCAACCACATTCAAGCGGTTGTACTTGATGAAGCCGATCGCATGTTTGATCTGGGCTTTATCAAAGACATCCGTTTCTTGTTCCGCCGTATGCCTGAACCGAAAGATCGTCTCAACATGCTTTTTTCTGCCACGCTCTCTTATCGAGTCCAAGAATTAGCATTTGAACATATGCATAACCCTGAACATGTAGTTGTAGAAGCAACGCAAAAGACGGGACATCGTATCAAAGAAGAGCTTTTCTACCCTTCTAATGAACATAAAATGGCCCTGTTACAGACGCTGATTGAAGAAGAATGGCCTGATAAAGCAATCATTTTTGCCAACACAAAATATCGCTGTGAACAAGTATGGGGAGCTTTAGCCGCAGACGGGCACCGAGTCGGTCTATTGACGGGAGATGTTCCACAGAAAAAACGTGAGCGTATTTTAGAGCAATTTACTCAGGGAATGCTGGATATTCTGGTTGCCACTGACGTTGCCGCTCGCGGATTACACATTCCACTCGTCACACATGTGTTTAACTATGATCTGCCAGACGATAGCGAAGATTATGTGCACCGTATCGGACGCACAGGTCGTGCGGGAGAAAGTGGTTCTTCAATCAGTTTTGCTTGTGAAGAGTATGCCGTAAACCTCCCAGCGATTGAAGAATACATCGAGCACAGCATTCCAATGTCTGAGTACGACGCTAGCGCTTTGTTGACAGACTTGCCTAAGCCATTAACGTTGCGTTCATCATCACAACAACGTCGAACGAATACTACCGGCTCACGCTCAGGAAACAGAAAACCCCAGCGTCGCCCACGTACACCACGCCCAAAAAAGGATTCGTAATACACCGATGAGCCAAAGCACTTCTTCACCGCTGTATGCGGCTATCGATCTCGGATCAAACAGCTTTCATATGTTGGTTGTGCGCCATATTGATGGCAGCGTACAAACCATGGCAAAAATCAAACGTAAAGTACGTTTAGCTGCGGGATTGGACGAACACAATGTACTCAGCCAAGAAGCCATGCAACGCGGCTGGGATTGCCTGAGCCTATTTGCTGAACGGCTACAAGACATTCCTGCACAACATATTCGTATTGTCGGTACGGCAACGTTACGTACCGCAACCAATGCAGAACAGTTCTTAGTCAAGGCGAATGCCATTTTAGGCTATCCAATCGAAGTCATTTCTGGTGAAGAAGAAGCGGCAACCATATACAAAGGCGTTGCTCACACATCCGGTGGTGTGGGTCGTCGTTTGGTGGTTGATATTGGTGGAGCCAGTACAGAACTGATCATCGGTGAAGGATTTGAAACCAAAGCCCTAACCAGTTTAAAAATGGGTTGCGTTACTTGGTTAGAACGTCATTTCAAAGATCGACAGTTAACCGCAACTAACTTTGAGCTGGCGATTCAAGCAGCCAAAAAGATGATGGCACCAATCTTACCAACCTATCGCCAGTTAGGTTGGAATGTGTGTGTTGGAGCTAGCGGAACTGTACAAGCTCTGCAAGAAATCATGCTGGCTCAAGGCATGGATGAAGTCATTACGTTAGCGAAACTCAAGCGTTTGCAAAAACAGGCCATGTTATCCGACCATCTTGAAGAACTGGAGATCGAAGGGCTAACCCTTGAGCGTGCATTGGTTTTTCCCAGTGGTTTATCCATATTGATCGCTATTTTTGAGTCATTAGAAATTGACGCTATGACTCTAGCAGGTGGGGCATTACGTGAAGGACTTGTCTACGAAATGGTAGAGGAGCTGCGCCAAGATGATATTCGGGCAAGAACCATTACCAGTGTGCAACGCCGCTATCAAATTGATCAACATTATGCAGAGCAAGTTGCTTCACTGGCGAGCCGTCTTTACCAACAATGTGGCTCTGACCAATGGATTCCAGAACCTCAAGCCGAGATCTTGCTGCGTTCTGCCGCTCAGTTACACGAAATTGGTCTGGCAATCGATTTCAAAAAAGGTGGAGAGCACAGCGCCTATCTATTGAAGCATTTAGATTTGCCCGGCTATACCCGTGCTCAGAAACTCTATTTAGCAGAATTAACCCGTCGTTATCGGGATGCACTGTCTTCATTGCCAGAACAACATGCGCTGTCTGCTAGCAGTGGGAAACGTGTCTTACGCTTGTTGCGCCTTGCCGTTTTGTTAAGTCATCGACGAAACCCCGCTTTAGAGCCGGAATTTACCTTATGTGCGGATGAAGATAAGCTGACTCTAACACTCGACGAGCAATGGTTAGTCGATAATCCACTCACTCATGCAGAGCTTGAGTTGGAGGCCAACCGACAAACGGATATTGGCTGGCCACTCGCCATTGTAACCAAGTAATGCCCATCCAGCCCTTGCTATGCCAAGGGCTTATTCTCCTACTTGATTAAGCAAAGTCCTTAATTTGAGTGGTTTAACCGGTTTGGCCATAAAACTGAATCCGTTAGACTCTATTCCCTCCAGAATATCCGGATTACGATCAGCACTGATAATCACACCGAGAAACCCCTCTCCTAATCGTAAACGACATTGCTGTAATACTTCTAATCCTGTTCGACCGTTGTCGAGTCGGTAATCTGATAGAATGACATCTGGAATCCATTGATCATCGAGTGCTTTTAAACTGGATAACAGATCAGTAGACGTTTTTACCTCACAGCCCCAGCGCTCAAGCAGATCACGCATCCCAATCAAAATATCGGCCTCATTATCCACACATAAAACCCGTAAATAACTCAGCTCAGAGACTGGGCTGCCCCCCAGCGAAGAAGGGGTTATCTGCTCCGCTACACTCGCCCGCGCTAAGGTGATGGAAAAAACACTTCCTTTCCCCGGCCAAGAGCGCATGGAAATTTCATGACCCAATGCTTGGGCGATCCCTTTTGATATCGCCAATCCCAACCCTAACCCTTGATCGGAGCGAACTTGTCCGCCACGATTGAATTCTTCAAAAATTTCTTGCTGTTTATCTTCTTCAATCCCGATACCGTTGTCCCAAACATCAATACGAACTCTTCCTTGCCAGCGCCTCACGCCGAGCACCACTCTGCCTTTTGGCGTATAGCGAAACGCATTGGTTAAAAAATTCTGTACGACTCGACGCAACAATTTTGGATCGGAACGGACATACAGTGATGAAGGCACCATATGAAATTGGATATTTTGCTGCTTCGCTAACGCACTAAATTCTGCATCCAAATTCGTTAATACATCTTTAATCGCTAGACTTTGCGGGTGAATATCTAATTTGCCCGACTCCAAACGAGAAATATCCAATAAATCACCAATCAAATCCTCAGCGGCACTTAATGCACTTTCAATATGATGAGCAAGCCGCTTAGACTCTTCTTCCTTCGCCACCTCAGACAAAGACGAGGCAAAGAGACGCGCAGCATTCAAGGGCTGCATGAGATCATGACTGACTGCGGCTAAAAAACGAGATTTCGATTGAGACTCTCGTTCGGAGCGTTGCGTTGCTAGTACCAGTTGTTTATTGAGTTTTTCTAGCTCACGCGTTCGTTCCAAAACTCGCTCTTCCAAGTGCTCGTTCGCCTCCTGCAAACTACGTTCTGCATTACGAAACACCGTAATATCACTAAAACTCATGACAAACCCGCCCCCCGGCATCGGGTTTCCTTGAACTTCAATCACACGGCCATCTGATCGCATTCTTGATGACGTGTGCCGTGATCCTTGCTCTAAATAATAGACCCGTTTACGCACATGTTCTTCAGGATCACCAGGGCCACAAAGCCCCTGCTGCGCATTATGACGAATAATATCGGCTATCGGTCGCCCCACTTGGATAAGCCCAGCAGGAAAATCAAACAGCTCTAAATAACGCTGATTCCATGCCACTAGCCTAAGCTGCTTATCAACGACCGCTATACCTTGTCCGATATGTTCAATTGCACCTTGCAACAACCCTCGACTAAAGTCATACAGTTCCGAGGCTTCATCGACAATGGTCGCCACCTCTTCAAGCTGCATTTTCCGCCCTTGCAGGGCAGAAGTGAGGACTAACTTTGCTGATGAAGCGCCAAAAACCCCAGCAAGAACCCGTTCGGTATGTCGAATCAACCCCGCTGGTGCTTGTTGATTTGGCATCAAAGCCTCTTGCTGCTGATGCCAATATTGTCCAAAAGCACTTTTCACCCTTGGACGCCCCACAAAACGGGAGGCCAACATTTCTAATTCTGCGACCGTGACACGGCTCTGATACAAGCTCATGTTTTCATTTTCAGGCAAAGGCGTACCGATAAAAGAAGCCGACTGCAAACGCTCACTCAAACTAGAACGAGTAAAAAGAGAAACCACCACGTAGCAAAGCGCATTTAAACTGACACTGAGTAACATTCCCCAATCAACCCGGCTCATACCTAAATCGATAAGTGTCTGAGGCGGCGTGATTAACCAGAGTAAAATATTACTGTCGGCATCCCCAGCTAACATCTGAGTTGCACTCATCAAGGTGACCAACCACAAGGTAAATCCTACTGCAAGGCCAACATAAACCCCTTTACGGTTTCCTTCTCGCCAATACATCCCTCCCAATAGAGCTGGAGCAAATTGAGTGATGGCAGAAAAAGAGAGAAAACCAATGGCAGAAAGGGAGGGAATCGTATCTAACGCGAGATAAAACCCCCACGCTCCCATCAACAATAAAAAAATTAAGGTACGACGAATAATGACCAACAAGCCCGAAAAATGGCGATGATTTCGGTGAGTTAGCCGCATACGACGCAGTAACAACGGCATCACTAAATCATTTGATACCATTATAGCTAGGGCAATAGTCGAAACGATCACCATGCCAGAAGCCGCCGATGTCCCCCCTAAAAAGGCCAGTAGCGCGATAGACTCCGCCCCAACCTGCATGGGTATACTTAACACTAAGGTATCTGCTGGGGTATTCGGCAGTAACGTTTGGCCCACCCAAGTAATAGGCAAAATAAAAAGCCCCATTAATAGAAGATACACAGGAAATAACCAGCGAGCAGTATGCAGATCTTGCGCTCGTTCATTTTCTACAATCATGGTATGAAACTGTCGAGGTAAACAGATAATCGCCAACATCGTGAGCACGGTATGAACAAATAATGTTGGCCAGTTTGGGGGGTGATAGGTTTGTTGAGCGCGAGTTAGGAGATCTATGTCTTGATTTCCAAAAGCCAGAAATACAATAAACAGCCCGACCACTAAAAATGCGACCAGTTTTACAATCGACTCAAAGGCGATGGCCATCATCATGCCACGGTGATGCTCTGTATTGTCAATGTGACGCGTACCAAACAGCATGGTAAATAGCGCCAAAGCCAACACCACAAACCAAGAAACGTGGTTGTCTTGATAACCCAATTCGGAATACAAATCAGGAGCAACAATATTGAGTCCCATGGTGATCCCACGCAGTTGCAGCGCGATATAAGGTAAAATACCCACCACGGCAATCAGAGTGATCGTGACAGCAAGCCCTTGCGATTTACCATAACGAGCACCAATAAAATCGGCAATAGAAGTAATATGCTCTCGTTTAGCAATTAAGATTAAACGCGCTAAAATTCGCCAGCCAAACAAAAAAACCAACATGGGTGCGAAATAAATCGGTAGAAAAGACCAAGGGTTCTCACTGGCTTGCCCGACGGTGCCGTAAAAAGTCCAAGAAGTGCAATAGACCGCAATTGACAAACTGTAAATCCAAGGCCGCCACCTAGCCAGCCATCGAGTTTGCTTATCACCGTACCACGCAATTAAAAACAGTACCCCCAAATAGACCAGCGATACTGGAATCACTAACCATCCTTGCATTCTTGATCCTTCGTTGATAACAACCGCAATAAAAAAGCCTCTCGATAATGAGAGGCTTTATTTAACAAAGGTTCAACATATAACTCAATCAAGCAGGATCAATTCTGTGCTTCAGGCTCCGCTTTATGAGTAGAAATAGGCTTGGCATTTGCTTGCGGTAATTCAACTTTAATAAATAAAGCGAAAACTCCCATCAACGCCATCGCCCAGAAAACAGCAGATCCCCAATGTTCATACCCCCAGCCACTCAGAGTCGTCATGGCCGCAATCACCGCACCAAGAGGAATCGCATTGTATAATGCCTGCAATGCCACCATTTTATTTTGCGGTGCATGCTGAATGTATTGAATCGCTGCAATATGTGCCATAGCAAATGTGACGCCATGCAGTAATTGAATCGCCACTAATGCCACAATCACCGTCGTCGAAGCCGTCAGCCCCCATCGAACCATCACCCCGAGGGAAGCGACCACAAATAAAGTACGTAAGCTCCAACCCGAAAACATCCGTTTACTAAGCGCAAACACGAGAACCTCAGCAACAACCCCTAAGCTCCATAGATAACCGATGATCGCCTCAGAATGCCCCGCTTCTTTCCAATGAATAGCACTAAAGCTGTAATAAGCGGCATGACTTCCCTGAATCAAAGCCACTAATAATAAAAATCTAATGACAGGTAACTCACGTAAAAGCTGAGTCAACTTTGGCCTGACGGTATGTTCTTCACAGTCGGTCACGGGCAAAGGATTAGGATTACGCAAACTAATAAGCAGTGCTACCAATACTCCAAATAAGGCGGTATACAAAATCATACTGGTACCATAGAGCGCAACCAGATACCCCACCACCGTTGATCCCGCAATAAAGGCCACCGACCCCCATAAACGAGTACGCCCATAATCCAGCAAATTGTGTTTTGCGTAATAGTTAGCCATCGCATCCGACAAGGGCACAACTGGGCCGCAGCAAAGGTTAAACAACACGGTTGCCAATG
Organism: Vibrio cincinnatiensis DSM 19608; assembly: GCF_900167345.1. Classification (GTDB taxonomy): domain Bacteria; phylum Pseudomonadota; class Gammaproteobacteria; order Enterobacterales; family Vibrionaceae; genus Vibrio; species Vibrio cincinnatiensis. The sequence continues at coordinate 12,485 of NZ_FUXB01000013.1, forward strand.
CCATTAACCAAAAACTACCTCCAGTAAAAAAGTGGAAAGCAATAAACAATAATGCAGCAAGGCTTAACCAACGTAAGGCCGGTAGCAGATGCTCCACTTTATGAACTCGAGGGGTAATCACTAAGTTGGCGACACAACGCGTGGCAAAACCAATACCAACCAATACGCCGATATCGGTTGCAGATACCCCTTGATCAGAAAACCATAGTGCCCAAAATGGTAGATACACCCCATAAGCAAAAAAGAAACCGACAAAGTATTGGGATATCCACCCAAATGGAGAGGGGTTAAACATACAACATCCTAGAAAATCAATAACGACTGAATGATCAGCGACACTTACGAAAGTCGCTATTATGCAATGAGAAGCCTTTAACTAAAAAGGGATCTTTCACCTAAACTTATATTTCCCCTATCAACTTCCGATCCAACGCTTAATTAGACCAAAGTCGTCTGGTGAACAGAGGAAAATTAGCCACACTTAGTTCAGTCTCCTCGTTGAGGTTAAAACGATGCCTGAAAAATTCAACATGAACTCACCTCCGTTTGATCGGCTCACGGAACCTCAGCAATATAAACTACGTACCGCCTTAGACGTAGCCTATTACCGTGAGCGGGATATTTTGATCCACACAGGTCAAGCATGTGAACAGCTCTGGATTTTAATTAAAGGCACGGTAGAAGAACGCTCTGCTGATGGCAAAAAGATTTACGCCCATTACGCCAATGACGATATGTTTGATGTTCGTGCTCTTTTTGAGCAACAAGCAAAACATCATTATGTCGCTTTAGAAGATACCTTAAGCTATCTGCTACCCAAAAAAGTCTTTTTAGCCTTGTATCAAGAAAATGGTCAATTTGCGGCTTACTTCGATAATAGCCTCGCTAAACGACAAGCCCTCATTGAAGCTGCGCAACAACAAAAGAATATCGCTGAATTCATCCTCACTAAGATAGAGCCTTCGCTCTATCTTCCCCCAACATTACTCAAACCAGAAGACTCTTTACAAGCTGTCACACAATTAATGAGGGAGCAGAGTATTGATGCCGCTTTTGTGGAATTAGCCCACGATGATCCACGCTTAACCCAACAGAATATTCCTCCTTATGCCATTGTCACGAGAACCAATCTCCTCCATGCGGTCATGTTGGATAACCATCCGCTAGACACCGCGGTCGGAAAAATAGCGACCTTCCCCGTACTGCATATTGAACAAGGTGACTTTCTCTTTAATGCCATGGTGATGATGACTCGCCATAAAGTAAAACGCCTGATGGTCTGTCACGGTCATCGTGCAGTAGGTTTGTTATCTATGCTACAGATCTTAAGTACCTTTTCGACCCACTCTCATGTCTTAACACTTGCCATTGCCAGAGCCTCAACTATAGACGAGTTAGCACTCGCCGCCAGCAAACAACGACAGTTAGTAGACAACTTGCTCAGCCGAGGGGTCCGCACTCGTTTTGTGATGGAATTGATTGCAGCAGTCAATGAACAGATTATTGAAAAGGCTTTTGAACTAGTGGTTCCCCTCACACTGCATGATCATTGCTGCTTTGTGGTACTAGGCTCGGAAGGAAGAGGAGAACAAGTGCTCAAAACCGATCAAGATAATGCCTTAATCATTAAAGATGGCTTGGAATGGCACCACTGTGCATCGATTATGGAAACCTTAACCCATACCTTATTGCAACTTGGCTACCCACTTTGCCCTGGAAAAGTAATGGTGAATAACCCCGAGTGGGTAAAATCGCAATCAGCGTGGAAACAGAGCTTAACGCATTGGATAAAAAGCGCTCAGCCCGAGCAGATCATGAAGATCGCTATTATGGCCGACGCACATGCCATTGCTGGAAATAAACAACTATTATCGCCAATAAAACAGCACCTTAGCCAACTTATGGCCCATCAAGAGCTGATTTTAGCGGAATTCACTCGCCCCGCACTCAACTTTTCTGTGCCATTGACATTATTTGGTCATGTTAAAAGCAGCAAATCAGGGCTAGATATTAAGCAAGGGGGAATTTTTCCAATCGTCCATGGTATTCGAGCACTGAGTTTAGAGTACGGAATTTCCCCCAACAATACATTCCAACGCATTGAAGCCTTGGTTAAACAGCGAGTATTAGAAAAAGAGACGGGAGATAATCTCAGTGAAGCACTCAAACTCTTTTTCAAGCTCCGACTTGCTCAGCAATTACATAATCAACATACGCATAATCAGCTTGACTTAAAACAGTTAGAACGAGCAGAACGAGACCTACTGCGGCACAGTTTACACGTGGTGAAGAAATTCAAGCAATGGTTAGGTTACCATTACCAAATTAGGGATTAACTAAGGATGAACTGGCTGACTCGATATTATTGGTTTCAAAAATTGAAAGGCTCACCCTATCAGCCCCTTTTCACGGCTTGCCAACAGCAAGAGCTCATCTCTCTGGATTGTGAAACCACCAGCTTAGATCCGAAACATGCAGAACTTGTCACCATTGCCGCCACCAAAATTATTGGAAATCGCATTTTAACCAGCCAATCTTTTGAAGTTCGACTACAGGCGCCACAGTCTTTAGATTCTCAGTCGGTCCGCATCCATCGCTTACGCCATCAAGATCTCGCTTATGGCATCACAGAACGCGAAGCGTTAATCCAACTAATTGAATTTATTGGCAATCGCCCATTAGTGGGTTATCACATCCGCTATGATAAAACCATTTTGGATCTGGCATCTCGTAAACACTTAGGCTTTCCGTTACCTAACCGACTCATTGAAGTCAGCCAACTTTATCATGATAAATTAGAGCAACAATTACCCAACGCCTATTTTGATCTTAGCTTAGCCGCCATCTGCCACCATCTCGATCTTCCTTTACATAACAAACACGATGCCCTGCAAGATGCCATTGCTGCCGCATTGGTGTTTGTTCGTTTAACCAAAGGGGATATCCCCTGTTTAAGCTCCCCCTATCAACACCCCCACTAATGCGACACAAAACAAAACTTCTTTCGCTTCATCCTAAAGTCTAATTGTAGAAATTGTGCCCCTGACTAACAGTTATAGGCATATACCCAGACAACTCGAAGTTACCGCTTCCAGTAAACAATGGGGATCGAATTTCCGCGGTTATGTTTAAAACACTTGCTGAAAAGGAAATTTGCCGTATTCACAAGGAGAAGAACAATGAGTGACGCCCATATTTATCCGGTCAAAGAGAACATCAAGGCCCACACCCATGCGGATAATGAGACTTACCTGACCATGTACCAGCAATCCGTCAACAACCCAGAAAGCTTTTGGAGTGAACATGGCAAAGTGGTTGAATGGATTAAGCCCTTTAGCCAAGTCAAGCACACCTCCTTTGATACTGGCCATGTGGATATTCGCTGGTTTGAAGATGGAACACTGAACGTTTCTGCCAATTGTCTGGATCGCCACTTAGCAGAAAAGGGCGATCACATTGCCATTATTTGGGAAGGGGATGATCCCGCAGAGGATAAAAGCCTCACCTACCGAGAATTACACCAACAAGTCTGCCGTTTTTCGAATGCCTTAAAAGCACAAGGAATTCGTAAAGGCGATGTGGTCTGCCTCTATATGCCGATGGTACCAGAAGCGGCGATTGCCATGCTGGCATGTACTCGTATTGGCGCCGTCCATACCGTGGTATTTGGGGGGTTTTCACCAGAAGCACTATCAGGACGCATCATTGATTCCGATGCAAAATTAGTGATCACCGCCGATGAAGGCATTCGAGCAGGCCGCCCCGTTCCGCTCAAAAAGAACGTCGATGAAGCCTTAACTAACCCTGGAATCAAAAGCATCAGCAAAGTCATCGTGTTTCAACGAACGGGTGGGCATGTCGAATGGCATGAGCACCGAGATGTCTGGTGGCATGATGCGATAGCCCACGTCTCCGACCACTGCCCGGCAGAAGAAATGAACGCCGAAGATCCTCTCTTCATTCTTTATACCTCAGGTTCGACAGGCAAACCCAAAGGGGTATTGCATACCACGGGTGGTTATTTAGTCTATGCGACCATGACCTTCAAATATATTTTTGATTATCAACCTCAAGAGGTTTTCTGGTGCACCGCAGATGTCGGTTGGATCACAGGGCATACTTACCTCATTTACGGTCCACTCTCCAATGGTGCCAAAACCGTTTTGTTTGAAGGCGTGCCGAATTACCCTGATACCAACCGCATGAGCCAAGTGGTCGATAAACACCAAGTCAACATCCTCTATACCGCACCTACCGCAATTCGCGCCTTGATGGCGAAAGGAGATGAAGCCATCAAAGGAACTCATCGCAGCAGCTTACGCATTATGGGGTCTGTCGGTGAACCGATAAATCCAGAAGCATGGGAGTGGTATTACAAAACAATTGGTAATGAACAATCCCCGATTGTGGATACCTGGTGGCAAACAGAAACTGGCGGCATATTAATCAGCCCGTTACCCGGCGCAACAGCCTTGAAGCCTGGTTCAGCAACCCGCCCGTTCTTTGGTGTACAACCCGCCTTGGTTGATAATATGGGGAATATTATTGAAGGAACGGCCGAAGGTAATTTAGTGATTCTCGACTCTTGGCCGGGCCAGATGCGAAGTGTTTATGGCGACCACGACCGTTTCGAGCAGACTTACTTTTCAACGTTTAAAGGCATGTACTTTACGGGTGATGGCGCACGTCGAGACGAAGATGGCTATTACTGGATAACCGGGCGCGTAGATGATGTACTCAACGTTTCTGGACATCGAATGGGCACCGCGGAAATTGAATCTGCATTAGTGGCCTTTGACAAAATTGCCGAAGCCGCCATTGTCGGTGTTCCACATGACATTAAAGGGCAAGCCATTTATGCGTATATCACCCTCAATGATGGCGTCTACCCAAGCGCAGAACTACATAAAGAAGTCAAAGATTGGGTACGAAAAGAGATAGGCCCCATTGCCACGCCAGATGTTCTGCACTGGACAGACGCACTCCCGAAAACCCGTTCAGGTAAAATCATGCGCCGTATTTTACGTAAAATCGCCGCAGGAGATACCAGCAACCTTGGTGATACCTCAACCCTCGCTGATCCGAGCGTCGTGGATAAGTTGATTGCTGAAAAAGCGCAGTTGTAAAAGAAGCGCAAGCTAGGTTCTAGGTTATAAGACCTAGAACCTAGGATCCCCTCTCTCAAATCTAAGTTCTGCCGAATTACTTCCCTTCAAAAAAACACCCACCCTAGTCATTAGACCAGTAAATTGCTGCCATTTGCGATGAATTAGCTATAATCATGGTCAATTTGATAAAAACAGTGAACTTTTGACAAAAAAATTGTGTCGAAAACGTCATAATATGGGATTATTGGATTACGTCTCACAATAGAGGAAGATAGCCACACAATGACCGCAAAATTACGCATTCTTGTTCTTAATGGTCCAAACTTAAACCTGTTAGGTTTACGAGAGCCAGAACACTACGGTTCGCAAAACTTAACGCAAATCGTCGAAAAGTTAAAAGAACAAGCCGCACAAGCGAATGTGGAATTAGAGCATCTTCAGTCTAATCGTGAATATGAATTGATCGAAGCTATCCACCAAGCGTATCAGCACGTGGACTTCATCATCATAAATCCCGCAGCGTTCACTCATACCAGTGTCGCTTTGCGTGATGCTTTGCTTGGCGTGGCAATCCCTTTTATTGAAGTGCATCTATCCAATGTACATGCACGAGAAGCTTTTCGCCATCACTCCTATCTGTCTGATAAGGCTCAAGGAGTGATATGTGGTTTAGGCGCACAAGGTTATGAATTTGCTTTGGCAGCAGCGATCCATACGTTGCAAACCAAGTAATCACCCAACACTCTACAACCCGAATAGGGTTGTCTTACTCACAAGATAAAAGAGAAAGAAACAATGGATATTCGTAAAATCAAGAAACTGATCGAATTGGTAGAAGAATCTGGCATATCTGAACTAGAAATTTCAGAAGGTGAAGAATCGGTACGTATCAGTCGCCATAATCCAGCACCTGCCGCTCAGGTTCATTATGCCGCAGCACCGGCTCCCGTCGCCGCACCAGCACCAGTAGCCGCAGAAGTACCAGCGGCGCCAGCGGCAAAAGTACAAACAGGTCATATGGTTCTTTCTCCAATGGTAGGCACCTTCTACCGCTCACCAAGCCCTGATGCAAAATCTTTCATTGAAGTGGGTCAAACTGTTTCTGCCGGCGATACGCTATGTATTGTGGAAGCCATGAAAATGATGAACCAAATCGAAGCAGATAAATCTGGTGTCGTAACACAAATTCTTGTAGAAGATGGTCAGCCTGTTGAATTCGACCAACCTCTTGTGGTCATCGAATAATCGAGGCGTATTATTATGCTAGATAAATTAGTCATCGCAAACCGAGGCGAAATTGCGCTTCGTATTCTTCGCGCATGTAAAGAATTAGGCATCAAAACCGTTGCCGTTCACTCTACCGCTGACCGCGATCTAAAACACGTATTGCTGGCAGATGAAACCGTATGTATTGGCCCAGCCAAAGGTATTGAAAGCTACCTCAATATCCCTCGTATCATTTCAGCCGCTGAAGTGACAGGTGCGGTTGCCATCCATCCAGGTTATGGCTTCCTCTCTGAAAATGCCGACTTTGCAGAGCAAGTTGAGCGTAGTGGCTTCATTTTTGTTGGCCCGAAAGCTGATACCATCCGTTTGATGGGCGATAAAGTCTCCGCCATTACCGCGATGAAAAAAGCGGGGGTGCCTTGTGTACCAGGTTCAGATGGCCCACTGGATAACGATGATGCGAAAAATAAAGCCCATGCTAAACGTATTGGCTACCCAGTCATCATCAAAGCCTCTGGCGGCGGCGGCGGTCGTGGTATGCGCGTTGTTCGCAGCGAAGCAGAGCTACTTACCGCCATTAACATGACTCGAGCAGAAGCGAAATCTGCATTCAATAATGACATGGTTTATATGGAGAAATACCTAGAAAACCCTCGTCACGTTGAAGTGCAAGTCTTAGCGGATGGTCAAGGTAATGCGATCCACCTCGGTGAACGTGACTGTTCAATGCAGCGCCGCCACCAGAAAGTGGTAGAAGAGGCCCCAGCCCCAGGAATTACAGAAGAAGTTCGTAAATACATCGGCGAGCGTTGTACTCGAGCTTGTATTGAAATTGGCTACCGTGGCGCGGGTACTTTTGAATTCTTGTATGAAAACGGTGAGTTTTATTTCATCGAAATGAACACACGAATTCAGGTAGAGCACCCAGTAACCGAAATGGTAACGGGCGTAGATTTGATTAAAGAACAGCTGCGTATTGCTGCGGGTCAGCCGCTGTCATTTACTCAAGATGACATCAAAATCCGTGGCCATGCGATGGAATGTCGTATCAACGCAGAAGATCCTGAGCGTTTCCTTCCTAGCCCAGGTAAAATTACTCGCCTCCACACCCCAGGAGGCATGGGTGTCCGCTGGGAATCACATATCTATTCAGGTTATACTGTACCGCCATTCTACGATTCAATGATCGGCAAATTGATCACTTATGGTGAGAACCGTAATGTCGCCATTGCTCGTATGCGTAACGCGTTAGACGAAATGATTATTGAGGGAATTAAAACCAATATTCCTTTGCAAGACATCATCATGAAAGATGAAAACTTCCAAAATGGTGGCACCAACATCCACTATCTTGAGAAAAAGCTTGGCATGCAATAATCCCTTTGCCTAAGCATAATGCCCACCTCGGTGGGCATTATGCTTTTTTATCTCTCCCCCTTACCACGATGATTTACCTTGTCGAAGCGAAGAGCATATCCTCTGCTGCTAAACCGTGCGCAAATCTGCTAGACTCTGCGCCAATTAAAGTGAATAAAGAGATCAAGCGCCATGCCTTGGATTCAAATTAAACTTAACGCCACCAACCAGAACGCTGAGCCAATCAGTGATATGTTAATGGAAAAAACTGGTGCATTATCTGTCACCTTTCTGGATGCAAAAGATACCCCTGTTTTTGAACCTCTTCCGGGTGAAACTCGCTTATGGGGGGATACGGATGTACTGGCCCTTTATGACGCTGAGATAGACACACAACTCGTCATTCAGCAGATTCAAACCAGCCAGCTACTGGCTGACGACTTTGCTTATAAAATCGAGCAGATCGAAGACAAAGACTGGGAACGGGAATGGATGGATAACTTCCATCCCATGAAATTCGGTGAACGGCTATGGATCTGTCCAAGCTGGCGCGAGATTCCTGATCCGAATGCCGTCAATGTTCTTCTCGACCCGGGTCTGGCTTTTGGAACCGGAACACACCCAACGACAGCGTTGTGTCTACAATGGCTAGATTCACTCAATCTATCCGGTAAAACAGTCATCGATTTCGGTTGTGGCTCCGGTATTCTGGCCATTGCCGCCATTAAGCTGGGCGCAGCAAAAGTGATCGGTATCGATATTGATCCACAAGCCCTGCTCGCCTCTAAAGATAACGCTGCTCGTAATGGCGTCGCCGACAAAATTGAGGTTTATCTTCCACAAAACCAGCCAGATAATTTAGTGGCGGATGTCGTGGTCGCTAATATTTTAGCCGGCCCACTGCGTGAACTTTCTCCCGTCATTAAAAGTTTGATTAAACCCGGTGGCCAGCTCGCAATGTCTGGCGTACTCAATACCCAAGCAGAAGATGTCGCCAATTACTACCGCGATGAATTGAGTATTGACCCCATTGCCGAGCAAGAAGAGTGGTGTCGCATTACTGGGCGTAAGCAAGACTAGCAATAAGTTTACGTGTTAATTGATTGAAAAATAGACTATTTGCAAAAACAATTTGCGAATGCTCAAATATTAGTCTTTTCACACAGTCAAAAAATGCGTAAAATGCGCGCCCTTGCTGGTACGAAGCTGTGAAGACGTTTTGAAAATCGGAAATCATCAACTTAACAACAATCTCATCGTTGCCCCGATGGCTGGGGTCACCGATAGACCGTTTCGAGAGTTGTGTCTCCGTTATGGTGCAGGAATGGCGGTCAGTGAAATGATGTCATCCAATCCCGCTCTATGGAAAACCGACAAATCGAAAAACCGCATGGTACATGAAGGCGAATCGGGCATTCGTTCTGTACAAATTGCAGGTAGCGATCCACAGCTGATGGCCGAAGCTGCGCAGTTTAGTGTTGAAAATGGTGCACAAATCATCGATATCAACATGGGCTGTCCAGCAAAAAAAGTAAATAAAAAGCTAGCCGGCTCTGCATTGTTACGCTATCCGGATGTGATAGAAGATATCCTTAAAGCCGTTGTCAATGCAGTGAATGTTCCTGTAACACTCAAAACCCGAACTGGCTGGGACACAGACCATAAAAACTGTGTCTATATCGCTAAGTTAGCCGAAGACTGCGGCATACAAGCCCTCGCTCTGCATGGGCGAACTCGAACTTGTATGTACAAAGGAGAGGCGGAATACGACAGCATTAAAGCCGTTAAGCAGGCCATCAGTATTCCTGTCATCGCTAATGGAGATATTGATTCTCCACAAAAAGCCAAACAGGTACTGGAATATACCGGTGCCGACGCTTTAATGATTGGACGCCCTGCCCAAGGTCGGCCATGGATTTTTCAGGAAATCCAACACTATTTGGAAAGCGGTACCACCATGCCTGAACTTCCGATTACGGAAGTAAAGGATATATTGCTTGGTCATGTAGACGCTCTCCATCAGTTTTATGGCGAGTATTTAGGGCCTAGAATCGTGCGTAAGCATGTAGGCTGGTACCTAAAAGAGCATGAACAAGCGAGTGAGTTTCGCCGTACCTTCAACGCGATAGAAGCAGCACCGCTGCAACTAGAAGCCCTTGAAGGTTATTTTGATAACGTTGCATCATAATTAAGAGAAGAGCTAGACCGAATATGTTCGAACAAAATCTGACTTCAGAAGCTTTAACCGTCACTACTGTCACTTCACAAGATCAAATCACGCAAAAACCCCTGCGCGATTCCGTTAAAGCATCTCTTAAAAACTATCTTGCCCAGTTAAATGGTCAGGAAGTCACTGAACTCTACGAATTAGTTCTAGCTGAAGTTGAGCAGCCACTGCTCGACACCATCATGCAGTACACGCGTGGAAACCAAACACGCGCAGCGACCATGATGGGAATCAACCGCGGTACGCTTCGTAAAAAACTGAAAAAGTACGGCATGAACTAATCACGCTGTTATCCATGAATTAACATCAAGCCATTAATCTTTTCGGTTAATGGCTTTTTATTTTCTCCTCACTTTTCACCCAAACGCGCTTTCGATACCATTTTTATGGTTGGATAAACTCGATCAGCTCACACCTTCTCCCTAAGTCTCATTTACCCCTACTCACTTTAGCTGCTACAGTAAAAAAACAATAAATCAAACAGATAGTTTAAACCACCAGCATTACAAGGAGTGATGCTTATGTCTTTTTCACGTTTGCGTCAAATCACGATCCGAGCTCGTCTATACTTACTTAGTGCCGTTATTGTTGGCCTACTCTTAGTACCTTTCGGATTGTTAATTAAGGATTATCAAGCAGACCTTATGGCGGCGAAGCAGCTACAAACGCAATATTTGGTCGAAAGCAGCCTTGAAATCTTACACTACTATCATAAGAAACAACTGGCAGGTGAGCTGACGGCCTTACAAGCTCAAGAAAATGCCAAAGAAACGATTGCTACATTACGTTATGGTCATAAAGATTACTTTTGGATCAACGATCTGAAACCTATGATGGTGATGCACCCGTTCAGCCCTCATCTCAATGGTAAAGATCTTAGCCAGTTTATGGATCCTAATGGCAAAAAACTGTTTGTCGAGATGGTCCAGACCAGCCAGCAACAAGGGGCAGGTTTTGTCTATTATCAATGGGCTAAACCTGGTGCAGAACAGCCTATAGATAAAGTTTCTTATGTGGCTCTGTTTAAACCTTGGGGGTGGATTATTGGTACAGGGGTGTATCTTGATGATGTGCAAGCTCTCTTTGCGGCGCGTACCCAAACCGTTCTATTTCAGTTGGCGATAGCCATTATTGTTATGGCCGCTCTCGCTTATCTGATTGGACGCAGTATTACGAAACCTTGCTTAGCCACTTTAGCCGCCATGGAAGATATTGCGAAAGGGGAAGGCGACCTCACCCAACAACTCGATACACAAGGGAATGATGAACTTTCTCGCATTGCACGCGCCTTTAATCAATTTACCGATAAGATTCGCAAAATAGTCCAAGAAATTACGCCCATCACCCGCGAGGTAACCGGACATGCACAAGCCTTGACGGAGGTTGCCCACAGCTCGTCACAAAAAGCGCTTCAACAGCAACAGTCGGTCGACACCGTAGCCTCGGCAATGAATGAACTGCACGCCAGCAATCAAGAAGTGGCCAATGCAGCCCATGATGCCGCCTCTGCTGCACAAACCGCCAGCCAGAAAGGGCAAGAAGGGAGCCAAGTGATTGGTAAAGCGTCTGGCTATATGAGTGAGTTATCACAGCGTCTAACGGAAACAGAGCACAATACCCAAATACTCACCAAAGAAACCGAAGAAGTGGGTAAGATCTTAGATGTGATACGCGCTATAGCAGAGCAAACTAACCTACTGGCTCTCAATGCAGCGATAGAAGCCGCAAGAGCCGGGGAGCAAGGGCGAGGCTTTGCGGTTGTTGCTGATGAAGTTCGCACCCTTGCCACTCGAACCCAAAGCAGTACCGATGAAATCGAACAGATTGTAGGTCGTCTACAAGATCGAGCCAAAGCCTTAAGTCACTCCATGACTCAGACTCAACAGCAATCACAAGCCACCCAAGAGCAAGCTTCGCTGGCTCAGCAAATGCTGAATGAAATTGATCAGCAAGTGAAAGTGATTGTTAACCTCAACCAACACATTGCCGAAGCCAGCGCCCAACAAACTGCGGCAACGGATGAAATCAATCGTAATCTAACCCAAATTGCCGAGCATAGCACCCAAGCAGCGACACAGGCAGAACAAGTAGCCTCCGCCAGTCAACAGCTCTCGGATAGCGGCCAGCAACTGAAACAGAGTATTGGCCACTTTAAGGTGTGAGGTTTTGGCTATGCTTGATTTCTACCCAAACAGCTTGGAGTAATAGGCAGGCGGTAAGTGCGTGAAGCCCCTATCTTATGTAATTGGGGTGAACGAACGTAAGCAACACGGCGGCTTCAAGTAAGAAGGGGAGATAAAAAAGAGCCCGATTGGGCTCTGGGTTCGACCTGCGTTCTGAGGGTGCTTATGGTCAAATTACTAACGGTGAGCAGAGAGGAGAAAGATCTGCAATGAATCCTTTTTCCGAACCTCCGCTCACCGTATTCGTCGTTAAGCTTTCAGCACTTTTACGGTGTAACTGCCATCATTTTGGCGATATAAACCGTGAATATCGGTTTCAAAGCCTGGATAATGAGCGCCAATTTCACACAGCATTTCTAAAAACTCTAATACTGGACGTGAAGCGTCTGTCACCACCTCACCAGGCAGAACCAAAGGAACACCAGGAGGATAAGGCAGAATCATATTGGCACTGATTCGATTGACCATCTCACCGAGTTGGACTTCTTCGGTTTGTCCACGAAGCTCTTCCTGCCAAGCCGCATGAGGCGTGACTCTCATTTCAGGTAAAACATCAAACGCTTTGTACATCAGTTCAGGCAATTGATATTTTTTGATCAAGTCGTGAATACCTTGCGCCAACTCTTGAATGCGCATGCCTTCATAGAAGCTTGGATCTTCTTTATACAGTGCTGGCAGCATAGTACGGATCGTCAAGTTCAAATCATAACCGCGTTTAAATTCGGTTAAGCCACGCAGCAATTGCATCGCTTTTGACTTATCAATCCCAATCGAGAATAGGAACAGCAAGTTATAAGGGCCCGTTTTCTCAACCACAATACCACGTTCGTCTAAGAATTTTGCCACCAATGATGCGGGAATACCTGACGTTTCAAGCTCTCCTTCTTGGCTCATTCCCGGAGTCAGTAGGGTAATTTTGATTGGGTCAAGGTACATATGATTGTCATCTAAATCCTTGAAACCGTGCCAATTATCGCTAGGTTCTAGCTTCCAACATTCCGTGGTATCAATATTTTCAGGCTGCCAAACGTCAAAGAACCAGCTTTCGCTTTCCCCTTTCAGACGTTTGATCTCTTTCCGGAAACGGATAGCACGATCAATCGAGTCTTGCATCAGTTTACGGCCAGTATTGCCTCGCATCATCGCTGCGGCAGTTTCTGTTGAAGCCACAATCCCGTACTGTGGTGAGGTTGAGGTATGCATCATAAAGGCTTCATTAAAGGATTCTTTATCAAACTCCCCTTTAATGTGAATCATGGAAGATTGTGAGAAAGCCGCCAGCAGTTTATGAGTAGACTGTGTTTCATAGAACACTTTCCCCGGAATGGCTTCACCACTCATGCCACATTTACCTTGGTAAATCGCGTTGAAGTTAGTGTAAGGCACCCAAGCGCTATCAAAGTGGATATGTTTACAATCCAAAGACTCTTTGATGAACTGAGTATTGTAAAGCAGGCCATCGTAAGTGGAGTTAGTCACAACCGCATAGGTTGGCGCAGTAGCTCCCGGTGTATTCGCTACTTTTTCCGCAATCACTTCACGGCTAAATTCACTTTGTGGAATGCCGCCTAAAATCCCATAAGCATTACGAGTTGGGCGGAAATAAATCGGTGTCACATCCGTCATCATCATGAGATGAGTGAGGGATTTATGACAGTTGCGATCCACCAAAACCGTGCTGCCAGCAGGAGCCGAGAACATACCAACAATCTTGTTTGAGGTCGATGTTCCGTTAGTCACAATGTAAGAACTGTCCGCATTAAAAGTGCGAGCAATATACTCTTCCGCTTCTTTATGTGGACCTGAGTGGTCAAGTAATGAACCCAACTCTGGCATAGAGATAGACACGTCAGCTTTAAAAGTATTTGGGCCATAGAAATCATAGAAGATGCTACCCGCGGGGCTTTTTTGGAAGGCAGTGCCGCCCATATGCCCGGGGGTGCAGAAAGTATATTTCCCTTCATCCACATATTTAAACAGTGCTTTGGTAAATGGAGGCATGATTGCCTCTTTATACTCTTGTGTCGCTTGATTGATCTTAATGGCAATATCGTCAGCCATGCCTAAGGCATATTCAAAAAAGCTCACGTTCAAACGCAGATCAGTTAAAGAAATATCTAAGGTGGATTGTTCATTGGCAAAGGCGTGTACGGGCAATTTCTCATTGACTTGACTAATGCGTTCACACAATTCAAGTGAGTATTTATCCCAGTCAAACAGAACGCCGCAAATGCGTGGGTTCATTTCAATCAGTTTAATCAGGTCTTTATCATCGACCGGGTAAACCACTTCATAACCGGCTTTTTCTAAAGCCGCATGCAGTTGGCGTACAGGCTCTTCTTTAAAGAACACACCCATGTGGTTCAAGATAGCAAAAATATTCATTTGGACATCTCCAAGACGAAAGAAGGCGCTCCCTATCTAACGTGATAGTGAGTATCAGGAACGCCAAAGAAATTAATGGGCTAGCGTCAGCTTTCGATAACCAGCGCTAGCATCGGAGGATTAAGCCATCGACGCAGAAGCGTTGGGCTTATGAGATTCACGGTATTGTGCAAAACCCGCTTTTTTGCTGTAGAACATCAAAATCACTAATGAAATGATGAAAGTAGCCGTTAGTGTGGTTCCTTCTGCTCCGGCAAGAGCAATCATACAAAACGCACACGCCACCCCAGAGAAGAGCATGACAAAGCTATTGCGAGTCGTCATACCTTCAAAGCGAATCAAGTTAATACTGGAGTAGAAGTAAGGCAGCATGGTGAGCAGTACGGCATCAGTGGTGAGCTGGTTAAAGATATCTGCCGCATGAGCGGTTTGTGAGCTAAAGAGCATCAACACAATCATTAAGGCCGTCATTTTTAGGGAAGCGAGAATTAAGCCTTTTTTCGGTACACCATTCTTATCGGTTTCACCATACACTTTCGGGAAGTTACCATCCGCAGCAGCACGTTTACCCGCTTCGCCCACCAACATCATCCAAGAACCTAATGAAGTAAAACAGGCGAGTGCCGTAAAAGCAGAAACGAACGGTGCAGACCAGCTACCAAATAGGTTGGTCGTTGCCATAGCAAACGGTGCGCCTGAAGCGGCAATGTCACCCGCAGGGAAAAGGCCACTGATCATTTGTGTCGAAACCACATAAATAATACCGGCCAGTGCGGTGCCCAGCATGGTTGCCAATGGCACAGTTCGTTTTGGATTACGCACCATACCAGAAGAAACGGCCGCAGACTCAACCCCAACAAATGACCACAAGCAGATAAGTACTGCGCTAATGATCGCATGGCTATCGCTACCCGCAGACACATTCCAGTTATGTTGGTAAATCGCCATATCAAAATGGGTCCAACCAAATAACGCTGTACCAAGGACAGGAATCAAAATCAGAACCAAACCAATCGTACATAAGCGACTGACCCAGCTACCACCGAGCAAGTTAACCAGTGTGAAAAGCCAAACTGAAGCAATGGTCGCTAAGCCAGCAGGAACCGGGTTATTCAACACAGGGAAGAAAACAGAAAGATAAGAAACACCCGTAATCGCAATCGCTAGGTTACCGATCCAGTTTGCATGGTAATAAAGAACGCCCGCCTGAAAGCCAAAGACAGGAGACACTTCCCCAGCATAAGCAATCGGGCCACCCTCTTGTGGATTTTTGGTGGCTAAGCGTGCAAAAACAAAAGCCAGACTCAATGCACCCGCAATGCAGATAATCCAGCTAAATAAAGAGATAGATCCCACAGTCGCAAGGCTGGAAGGTAACAAGGCAATACCACTGCCCATCATGTTACCCGCCACGACTCCAGTACAGGCGATAACGCCAATTTTTTTGGTACTCGATGACATAACGTCTCCCGATTTTTCCACGAGCGATTCGCTCAAACCCTCAGAAGTAAAAGACCCAACACAGATAGAGTCCTTCACCGAACAAGGCAGAGGTTACGCTGAAAAAAGGCAAAAAAAATCAAGATGCGATTATCAATAAAAAAATGACTAAATCTTTATATTGAGCACCAACTAATAAATAGTAAAAATATAAATATATTTAAAAACAAATAGTTAACAACAACATTAATGTAAGACCTGATAAAAGATAAAGAGAGACAACCACAAATCGCTTCAACATTTCTCATCAATAAAATTATCAAGGTTTGTTCAAGGTATTGAACAGGGATTGCTATCGCTCATAACGAAGGAGACACACTCTTAATAAAAGCGGGCAATGGGAAAGAGTCATAGATAAGGAAAGAGAGAGGATGACATGACGCTTTTCGATCATCAAAGATAACCTAAAGCGCCCCATCAAAGTCATTGAAGTCAGTGGTGAAAACTTATAACACCGTCGTCACAGATGGATGGACTGAGCGATAGAGTGAATAATCAATCGATTTTAAGTTGCTATAAAACGCCAAGTTTTCACACAATAAGTAAGTTTCAATCGAAGTATCAATATAAAAAGCTTCGCTGTAGGCTTCGCTGGCCGCTTCGGTATCCCCTTGCAACTCCAAAAGCTTACCTTGCAACACATACGCTAATACAGATTCACGCTGAGCAAACACTCGTTGTAGATACACTTCAGCCTGCTCTGGATGGTTGGTTAATATTTCATGCAGCGCCAACGCTTCAAATACTCGTGCTTGAGTCGCAAGGCTGGCCGACTTAATTTCACTCACCAACTGATAAGTCAGTTGATTCACTCTATCTTGTGCTAACGCTTGATCGGGATCTAATGCAACTTGTACATAATAGGCCACTAATAATTCCGCCTGAACATAACTATTCTCAGGCTCATAACGCAGCACTTGTTCTAAAAGTTGAATTCCCTCTTTAAACGATTCAGGCTGTGAGACATTCAAATAATGATGAGCAAGAATTAACGTAGAAAGGGCTTGTTGATTCACTGGCAATCCGGCCATCAATCGCTCAGCATGACTTTGCGCATCCGAAACATGTAACGCCTGCATTAAATCCTGAGACACTTGCTTGACTACCCGATTTAAATGGGGAGGCACTAATAAGTATTGGCGGCTAAATAAGATAGTGCCAGAGGCGTTATTGCGATATTCCAGATCAAGGTACGTTTTCCCTTCGTGCTCTTTAACGAGTACCGTCACGGTTTTCCCCGGCAAGATACCAGAAGCAAAACGGGTTTTACTCAAACGAATGCGGTAATCCGTGACTTGGTCAATATCAGCCGCTAACTTTTGAATAATACCATCGGCCAACTCAACACCGTTTTTATGCTGTGTAAGGTCATGATCAAATTTAAATTCAATAAGACGTGCATCCACCGCTTGAGTAATCGAAATATCCGATTGATGATACGTGAACAGCCCAAAGCCAATAATCAGCATACCGATCCACACCACATCAAACATTAACGTTCGCCAGCGTTTAATGGGAAAATGAGCTCGTGGTGAAGAGGAAGAGCGAGACTGAAAAGCCCGAGTTAAAGGGGCGGCGGGAAAGGTAACCTCAGAGTAAGATGTTGACGACGCCTCCAATTCGGCATCTGAAGTATCTGCCGAGGGTGGGCTAATATCACCGTCTTGCCATTCACGAACAGGGGCAGAAAAGAGTTCAGTTACCGTGGCGACCAGCTTATAACCCCGTTTAGGAACGGTGGTTAAATAAGGGATATTTTCTTCGCGTCCATCACGCAGCAGTTTTCTCAACTCAAAAATAGACTGAGTGACGACTTGATCGGTAACGACTGCACCACCCCAGACATGTTCAATTAACTCTTCTCGACAAAAGACTTCACCCGCATTTTTTGCTAAAAAATACAACAGATTAATCAATCTTGGCTCAACCGAAACTTCCCTATTCTGGCGATACAATTTATTTTCATCAACACTCAGCGTCCAATCGTTGATTTGAAAGCATCTTCCAACCATGTGTGCACCATGAAGTAACAGTAAAAGTCAGTGATTCACATCACCGAGACCGATCCATCCATTATCATCCAATAACAAAAACGTAGGATTATACGGGCTTTTCTGACAGAAAGGCGCACCCACCAAGGCACTAAAAATGAAAACTAAGGTTAGCTTATTCTAATGCGGCTAGAATAGAGCAGTGGCTCGCATCATCATCGCTATCACCACAACATGCATCGTTAATTTTTTTGAGCGCAGCACGAATCCGAGTCAGTTCAGCGATTTTTTCATCAATCAACTTAAGTTTAGCGCTGGTAATCGACTTTACTTCAGCACAGCTGTGCTCTGTCGCTTCTAGCTTAATATCGAGTAACTCTTTTATCTCATCAAGGCTCAGCCCCAATGCTTTGGCTTTTAAAATAAAACTGACTTGCTGTTGATTGGCCTCATCATATAAACGATATCCAGATTCACTGCGCCCAGCAGGTTTAATCAGCGCATTTTTTTCGTAAAAGCGCAGCGTATCACTCGACACGCCACAGCGTTTAGCCAGTTCACCGATCTGAAACATCTCACTCTCCTTTTCTCTCTTTAGGCTCATCAAAAATGCATTAACGAAAAAGACGCCACCGTGCTTTTTTTACTTGAAAAAGCCTTTTTTAACGATTATTTTTCCCATGCCAAACGATTGCGCGAGATCTTTAGCGATAATTTGGCTAGAATACGCGTCATCTTAATCACCGAGAAAAGACCTTTACCCCAACGGGAAATGTGACAATTTTAACACATAACCTTATTCCATATTCCGTTGTGGTAAAGCTCTTTGGTGATAGTCCACGATTTAACGTCGTACAAATTGAAGGAAAATGGAAGCATGAACAACGCTCGCCCTATTCGTCGCGCTCTGATCAGCGTATCCGATAAAACTGGTATTGTTGAGTTTGCTCAAGCACTCGCGGAACGAGGTGTCGATATTCTCTCCACTGGCGGTACCGCTCGTCTGCTAGCAGAACAAGGCTTAGCCGTTACTGAAGTCTCTGACTACACCGGTTTCCCAGAGATGATGGATGGACGAGTGAAAACCCTTCACCCTAAAGTTCACGGTGGCGTGTTAGGTCGTCGTGGTCAAGATGATGCGATCATGGCGGAACACGGCATCCAGCCTATCGATATGGTGGTGGTTAACCTTTATCCTTTTGCTCAAACCGTAGCAAAAACCGATTGTACTTTGGCGGATGCCGTAGAAAATATCGACATTGGCGGACCAACCATGGTGCGTTCAGCCGCGAAAAACCACAAAGATGTGACCATTGTGGTGAATGCTAAAGACTATTCACGAGTGATTGCTGAAATGGATGCGAATGAGCGCTCACTCACACTGGAAACTCGTTTTGATTTAGCCATTGCCGCATTTGAACATACCGCCGCCTATGACGGTATGATTGCCAACTACTTCGGCACTATGGTTCCGTCTTATGGTGACAATACAGAAGGGGATGAAGAATCCACCTTCCCCCGCACTTTCAACCAACAATTTATCAAAAAGCAAGATATGCGTTACGGTGAAAATAGCCACCAATCTGCGGCTTTCTACGTAGAAGAAACCCCTCAAGAAGCGTCTGTGGCAACCGCTCGCCAAATCCAAGGTAAAGCTCTTTCTTACAACAACATTGCCGATACCGATGCTGCACTTGAGTGTGTCAAAGAGTTTGCTGAGCCCGCTTGTGTGATTGTCAAACATGCCAACCCATGTGGTGTGGCACTGGGTAGCGATATTCTTGAAGCCTATAACCGCGCTTACCAAACCGACCCAACCTCGGCCTTTGGCGGCATCATCGCTTTCAACCAAGAACTTGACGCAGCCACGGCAAGTGCCATTGTTGAACGTCAGTTTGTGGAAGTCATCATTGCACCGAAAGTCTCAGCGCAAGCTATCGAAGTGGTTGCAGCGAAGAAAAATGTTCGTCTATTGGAATGTGGTGAATGGTCAAGCAAAACCACTGGTTTTGATATGAAACGCGTCAATGGCGGATTACTGGTGCAAGAACGCGATCACGGTATGGTATCAGCCGATGACCTTAAAGTGGTTTCCAAGCGTCAACCAACGGAAGAAGAACTCAAAGATGCATTGTTCTGCTGGAAAGTGGCCAAATATGTGAAATCCAACGCGATTGTTTATGCCAAAGGTGATATGACGATTGGCGTGGGCGCAGGGCAAATGAGCCGCGTTTACTCAGCAAAAATTGCAGGAATTAAAGCGGCCGATGAAGGCTTACAAGTGGAAGGGTGTGTGATGGCTTCGGATGCTTTCTTCCCTTTCCGTGATGGTATTGATGCCGCGGCCCAAGCGGGGATTAAATGCGTCATTCAGCCTGGGGGGTCCATGCGTGATGATGAAGTCATCGCGGCTGCGGATGAACACGGCATGGCAATGATCTTTACGGGGATGCGCCATTTCCGTCATTAATATCATGGGTTGACCATTCATCCCAATATTCATCCAAATAAGTAACGGTAGAAACCAAACTACTCATCTTGATTGGATAGGTTTTCAAGCCTCATACAAACAACTAAGGTCCTAGGTGTCTCTCAATGCCCTAGGATCTGACAATAAGGATTAAACCATGCAAGTATTAATCATAGGCTCTGGCGGTCGTGAACACGCGCTGGGCTGGAAAGTGGCGCAAAACCCTCAAGTCAACACCGTATTCGTGGCTCCGGGTAATGCGGGAACGGCATTGGAAGCAAAACTTAAGAACGTCAATATCCAAGTAGAAGACATTGACGGCTTAGTGGCCTTTGCCAAGCAGAACAGCATTGAACTGACCATTGTTGGGCCTGAAGTTCCTCTAGTACTCGGTGTGGTTGATGCGTTTCGTGCCGCCGATTTACCTATTTTTGGTCCAACACAAGCCGCCGCGCAACTCGAAGGGTCAAAAGCCTTCACCAAAGATTTCTTAGCGCGTCATAATATCCCAACCGCCGCTTATGCTAATTTCACCGAAATTGAACCTGCTTTAGCTTATGTCCGAGCGCAAGGGGCACCGATTGTGGTGAAAGCCGATGGTCTTGCCGCAGGGAAAGGCGTTATTGTGGCAATGACGCTGTCAGAAGCGGAAGAAGCCATCAAAGACATGCTAGCGGGTAACGCCTTTGGTGATGCAGGTAGCCGAGTCGTGATCGAAGAATTTTTAGATGGTGAAGAAGCCAGCTTCATTGTCATGGTTGATGGTGAGCACGTACTCCCCATGGCAACCAGCCAAGATCATAAACGCGTCGGCGACAAAGACACGGGCCCGAATACCGGCGGAATGGGTGCTTACTCACCCGCTCCTGTCGTCACTCAAGAGATTCATGATCGAGTCATGCAGGAAGTCATTTATCCAACGGTACGCGGTATGGCAGAAGAAGGTCATCCTTATACCGGCTTTTTGTATGCCGGCCTCATGATTGATCGTTCAGGCACACCAAAAGTGATTGAATACAACTGCCGATTTGGCGATCCAGAAACACAACCCATTATGATGCGTATGCAGTCAGATCTGGTTGAATTATGCTTAGCGGCACTGGATGGCAAACTGGACCAAGTGGAATCCCATTGGGATCCTCGCGCCTCTATCGGCATTGTGTTAGCGGCAGGTGGCTACCCAGCGGATTATCGCAAAGGTGATGTGATTCATGGTTTACCGACCACGGAAGCAGAAGATCAAAAAGTGTTCCATGCGGGAACAACAAATCAGCAAGGTGAAGTGGTAACCCATGGTGGGAGAGTTTTGTGTGCAACAGCACTCGGTGACACCGTTTCTCAAGCCCAGCAACGAGCTTATCAGTTAGTCAAACAAATTCATTGGCAAGATATGTTTTATCGTAACGATATCGGCTATCGCGCTATTGCCCGTGAACAAGCAGAAAAATAAGTATCACGATTAACCTCAAAGAAAAAAGCTGGGAAACCAGCTTTTTTCATTTTATATCCCTATCTCTGTGAGCCAAAGCTCACTCCGTTTCAATCAACGCGGGTCGTTCAATACAGGCATGCTCACTCTCTGCGATCATCAATACTTGTTGAACCTCTAGCCGAGCTCGACCCGGTTTAGCCAGCAAGACAAGATAGTGATCGGTCACTAAACGCTGTGTGATAACATCAGGAACCGAAGAGGCAAAGGAAACATTTGCAAAGGATTCTTGAGTACAACTGGTGAATGCCTGTCCATCCCAAAATCCTTGATACAGTGTGACATCTAGATTGGCTTGCGTTTTACTGAGTTCGGATAAGCTCTGAGCCTGCTTCAAATACTCTTCCCGTTGCTGTCGGTTGAGCGGCAGCACTTTTCCTTCGACTCGGAATTGTTGATAGACCGCTTCGCCTTGTGGATTAAAACGTAGATGTACTCGATAAGGCACGAATGTTTTGTCTTTTAACTGCATCCCCTCACGGACCACTTCCCGTACCTGTCCCTCCTCCCAGCGATAACTGGTCTGATAATGACCATGCTCTCCTTGCAGAACATACTCGGAACCTTTTACAGGACGATTTTGATATTCGGTATACCAATAGAGACGAGTGATATCCCCTGCGCTTTGACCGCCAGAGTAATCATTTAGAAATTCAAGATTAGGATGAGGGAGAGAAGAAGAACAACCCGCTAATAAGCCAGTTGTACACAATAGAAGAAGCCACTTATTCATAAAAAAGACGCCGAGACAGAATATCTCGGCGTAGTATAAATTACTTCACTGAATCTTTCAGTGCTTTACCAGCAACAAATGCAGGAACGTTTGCAGCTGCGATTTGGATTTCATCGCCCGTTTTAGGGTTACGACCAGTACGAGCCGCACGATGATTTACTTTGAATGTACCAAAACCAATTAGTTGAACCTGGTCTCCCTCTTTGAGTGCACCTTCAACGGCACCAAGAGTAGCTTCAAGAGCAGACTTAGCCTGTGCTTTCGAAAGGTCTGCTTTCTCTGCGATAAAGTCGATTAATTGGGTCTTGTTCATTAGGTTTCCCTTCTTATAGGTTATCAAATTCAGCCCACTCTAAAACATAAAGCCCCTGTCTGGCAAAGGTTTGTCGCGTAACTTCTGATTCTCTGACGTACTTTTAACCATAATATGAGCCTTCACTCACAATTTACCCATTGTTAGCAGGATTTTTCGTAGCCATTGCCATCGGTAATCCTTTAATTATCCGGTGACTACCTGCATGCCCCCCTCAATATCCCTTGCCAACATCAAGACGCGGCTTTCTTGATTCTCTTCTTGCTATACAGAATAAATCCAGATAAAACATTCAGGCAAAACATTAAGCCTAGCGACCGCTACCCTATCGATGCCATTGTTCCCATCGCCACTCGCTTAATGCTAAGGATATTATGTTACTACTTACCCTCTATATCTCCATCGCCATTGGTATTTCCTTTCTCTGTTCCGTACTAGAGGCGGTACTATTAAGCGTTACCCCCAGCTATATCGCCCAATTACGTCAACAATCTCATCCTGCTGAACGAAAACTTTATGAGATGAAAGCCGACATTGACCGACCTCTGGCCTCAATTTTAACCCTCAACACGATTGCTCATACGGTCGGTGCCGCCGTGGCTGGTGCCCAAGCGACTCTGGTATTGGGTAGCCAATGGTTAGGATTATTTTCTGCACTATTAACCCTCGCCATTTTAGTGTTTTCAGAAATCATACCTAAAACGATTGGAGCGACTTATTGGCGTCAGCTTGCTCCCCTCAGTGCCACTATTTTGCACTGGATGATCATCGGCTTATCACCTTTTATCTGGTTCTCTCAACAGATAACCAAACGCTTTTCGAAAGGGAATCGTCTGCCTAAATTACGTGAAGAGCTTTCAGCCATGGCTTTAATGGCCAAGGAAAGTGATGAATTTGATGATGGTGAATCTAAAATTCTCAATAATTTACTCAACATTCGCCATGTTCCAGTAACGCAAGTGATGACCCCACGTACTGTACTTTTTCGTGTTGATGCTGAAATGTCGATAGAAGAGTTTTTAGTGACTCATCCGGACACCCCCTTCTCCCGCCCTCTTATCTATCAAGGCGAACGTGACAACATACTTGGTTTTGTTCACCGTTTGGAATTATTTAAACGCCAGCAAAATGGACAGGGGAAACAGCCTCTGGGTGCTGTGATGCGCCCTTTATATGTACTGCTGAATACACAAACTTTACCCATTGCGTTTGAACAAATGATGTCTCTACGGTTGCAACTTGCCTTAGTCGTTGATGAATATGGTACGGTACAAGGGCTACTCACTTTAGAAGATATTTTTGAACATCTTCTCGGCGAAGAGATCATTGATGAAGCCGATAATACTACCGACATGCAACAGCTTGCTTCTGAACGTTGGGAGCGGTGGAAAAAAGAACATGGGGTCATTGAAAGCCGAGATGAAGAAGAACCACAATAAGCCTAGCCCCCACTAAATAAAGCAAGATCCCCGCCGACGCGGGGATGACGTTGTTAAGGCTGAAAAAATCGATATCGAGAACGCTTTTCTTTGAATATCAATGCCCCTGCCAGTGACGAAAATCACTGCCAGTTGGGGCTTGAGAAACCCGCAAGCCAAACTCTGGCAATACCGCATAAAGATGGTCGAAAATATCCGACTGAATACGTTCATATTCCACCCAAACCGTGGTAGCGGTAAAACAATACAACTCTAAAGCAATCCCTTCATGCGTCGGTGCAAGTTGTCGCACCATCAGCGTCATCTGTTGATGAACATCAGGATGGGCTCGTAGATAACGCTCTAAATAAGCCCGAAAACTGCCTAAGTTCGTCAGACGACGCCCATTGATAAGGCTACTATCATCAACGTTGTGGGCTCGATTATAGGAGGTAATCTCTTCAACCTTTTGTTTTATATAAGGCTCAAGTAACTGCGCATGGGTTAAACGCTCAATTTCATGACTGGATAAAAAATGAACACTCGATGCATCAATCAGCACGCTGCGTTTAATCCGTCGCCCCCCTGATTCCCGCATCCCTTTCCAGTTTTTAAACGAGTCAGAAATCAGTGCATAGGTTGGAATCGTAGTAATGGTTTTATCCCAGTTCTGTACTTTAACGGTCGTTAAACTGATATCAATAACATCACCATCTGCTCCGTATTTCGGCATTTCCAACCAATCCCCCACACTGAGCATTTTATTCGCGGAAAGTTGAACGCCAGCCACTAATCCGAGAATGGGGTCTTTAAAGACCAACATGATCACCGCCGTCATCGCACCGACCCCACTGAGCAGGATCAAAGGCGATTTACCAATGAGTACCGAGGTGACAAGTAATGCTGCAATAATAAAGAGAATAATTTTCAGGCTTTGAGCGATGCCTTTTATTGGCACATTTTTCCCAACCGGAGTACGAGCAAGCAACACTTCTAAAACATTCAATAACGAATATAAGGCTAACAGGGCATAAACCACTATCCATAGCGCCACAAACGTTAAGATTCCCTCCCGAATAGCACTGTCAGGAGAAAGCCACCATTTTGCCTGAATACCAATCACAGCACCTTGTATCAATAGTGCGATACGGCTAAATAAATTCCCCGCAAAAAGAACATGACGCCAAGAGGCTTGAGATTGTTCAGCATGCCGTTTTAACCAAGCGACCACTCCCCGATGTAACAGAATATGGATAGCAATGGCAATCAGTACTATCAAACCCAACGCTTCAGCAATATGAATAAGTTGAGATATTTCAATATTATACTGACTCAACCATTGAGCCATGGATTCCAGCATGCTTTACTCCTTTTCTTAATCGAGGGTTAAACCAATATTGCTCACACACTCATCCCGCAGTTCTTGGCGTAAGTCTTTAATCAAATCAATATCACGTTCTGTTGCTTCACGTAATGGTCGAAAAATTGCCCATTGCACATCCCACTCCGCACATACCGCTTCATTCTCTTTCTGATTCTCATTGGTAATGACATCGCCATTTTGAGCTTCTTCCAACTGTGCCACCGTTCGCACGGAAATCTGACTGATTTTTTGCATGGATTCGTAAAGATCGTCCCGATCTAATAAGCCATGTAATAAAGTCGCTAACGCCTCACAAGCATCAATCGCGGGATACACCAAATAAAGCTCAAACTCATCCGTGGTTGGAATTAAGTCTTCTAACTTTTCTAACTGACGTTCGAAGTTGATCTTCGCATTTTTAACCGTCAGTAATTCCCAGACACTATCTAGAATGTCTCGATAACCACGTGCTTGGGCAAACTCCGTCTGTTCACAGAACAAGGCGTAATTGGGAAACATGCGTTCACATAGGCATGCCATAAAGGTAATCTGTTGCCAAGGTTCAAACTTCTCAAGGCGAAGCTGTAATGGGTTTTGTAACATAGTCACTCTGATGATTGCGGAAAAATACAGCGAAAGTGTACTGGATAACGAGTGGAGGGAAAAGGATGCTTAGTAATAATGTTCAACAGCGATGGCCAAAGGCCAACTTTATGATAAGGAAGTGAGATGTTAGCCTCGTTATTGACCGACATTCGTCGTTGCACCGCCTGTGAACCCGAATTGCCTTTAGGGGCGAATCCCATTATTCAAGCCCACTCAGACGCCAAACTCCTGATCATCGGACAAGCCCCAGGGATTCGAGTCCACCAGACTTCTATTGCATGGAATGATCCAAGCGGTGATCGCTTACGTCAATGGCTAGATTTGGATAAAACCCAGTTTTATAACCCACACCAAATCGCCATTATGCCAATGGGGCTCTGTTACCCAGGGAAAGGAAGAAGTGGTGACTTACCACCACGTAAAGAGTGCGCACCACGATGGCATCAAAAAGTGTTAGCACAACTGCCCAATGTGGGAATGACACTGCTGATTGGGCAGTATGCACAAAACGCCTATTTGTCTGATAAACCCAAAACCTTAACGGAAACGGTCAAACAGTGGCAACGCTGGGCCCCACACTATTTGCCGCTGCCTCACCCCTCACCACGCAACCAACTTTGGCTAAAAAACAACCCTTGGTTTGAACAAGAAGTGATTCCGTTTATCCGTGAGTATGTACATCAGCAGTTAAGGTAGAAGGAAGGAAAGCGTAAGGATTGCGCTTTCCTCGAATTTCAGTCGCTCTATTATTGCTTAGCAATAAAACTTTGCACTGCCATTTCAGAGGCCTCTGGAATATCCAGAGGAATATTTGCAGAACCTAGCTTTTTAATGTAGTTAATCAAAGAATCGGTATAGAGCAAGCCCGTATCTTCTCGGCGAATCGGATTCTGATAAACAGGAACCATACTGTCATAACGATCTCCCCCAGCGGCAATAAAATCATTAGTTACGACGACGTAAGTAGCACTCAAATCGATAGTGCTCCACTCGCTTTCACCACGGCGACGGACTTTAACCTGAGTGACACGATCTCCCTTATCTTGGTTCATATCAACATGAAAACGTAAGTTAGCCGCGGAAGGAAAAGCTCCCGATGAATTATTGGCAATAACATTGTCAATTGCATCTTCCAATGTATTCACAATTTCTTGTCCCGTCATATCTAAGTTCACTAAGAAATTACTGAAAGGCAGAACATCAAATGCATGCCCAACACTCACTTCACCTTCATTAATACTGGTTCGTACTCCACCAGTATTTTGAATCGCTATATCGGAACGCAAAGAGAGATCCAAAAATGCTTGAGACACAATTTGTGCCATAACACTGCCATGATTTTGAAGAAATTCACGCTCTGATGACCCTTCAGTACATAATGCGCCTGAAGAGTGACTGCTTCCAGGGACTCGTTCGTTACATAATTTACTCAAGCTTGTATTAATGATTTCATTTTTCTTTTCATTAATAGTCTCACTATATTGAGTAAGTAAAACTTGAGTCTCTACATCGTCTTTAACTATGACTAACTCTGGAACGTTTTCTACTGCAACCACCAATAGATCATGATCACTTCCCGTGATCACAACGGACGTGGTGTCTGTCGTCTTAAACTGACTATCGAGCAGAATATGTGGTGTACCAAAGCAATTTTTCACTTCGCCAGATGAAGTAAACTCTATGGTTAATTCCCCCACAGCCTTGCTGTTATCCCATGCTTGTACAATACAAGTCATATCACCATCCGCATTCACCACTTTGGTAGGATAATCCCCCGCAGGAGAAAAACCCACTGAGTTTAAACGACTAGCATCACCGAGTAGAGTATGGCTATCGCCACCAACAATCACATCCACACCCGTGAGTTTAGCTGCCATGGCGAGATCACTTTCGTAAGTTTGATGAGTTAACAATACAATTTTATTGATGCCATCAGCCTTTAGTTGATCAATATATTTTTGTGCCGTCTCTGTTTCATCTAGAAAAACGGTGTCGATTGAAGGAGAAGAAGAGGCCTGCGTCTTACTGGAAATATCAATGCCGATTACGCCAACTTGATGCCCCTCAAACTCAAACACTTGATAAGGTTTGTATTTTCCATAGATGGCATTATCATTCGGCACCTCAATATTGGCGGCCAGCACTTGCGTATTACACTGGCCTTCTGCCAGTTTATCCAAGAAATGAGCTAAAGCTTCATTACCATCATCAAATTCATGGTTACCTAAGGCAAAAGCATTAAAACAAACCTGATTCATCATTAAAGCATCAGGCAATTCATCACGAAACAAGCTATAAAACATCGTTCCTGTGATAGCATCACCCGCATGCAGTTTTAATAAATTTTTATGTTTTGCCTCTAGCGCACGAAACTGGGTGACGACTTTAGCAAAACCACCAACGTCATTATATACACTCCTTCCATTTAAATTCATCGTCATATTTTCATTAGCATCTAATTTAGAATGGTGATCGTTAATATGGGCTATCGTCAATGTGAGCCCAACGTCATCATCACTATCATTACACCCTGATAGGCCCAAAATTATGACAAGATACAGTAAACTTCTTTTCCCAAAAATCATTGTGTTATATCCATGTTAATCACGAAGACCTAACGATAAATCCTTTAAATGATACTTCCGTTGAAATTTGATTAACATTTCATTAATAGCCACTAAGGAAACAGGCCAGTTATTCAGAGAAGAGTATGAAATAAGCCATTAGAGAAACAATCAGGCTCACAAAACATTAAAACTCGTCGCCTTTTCAAAATAGCGAGTTTTAGAAATCAACCGAAATACCGATATTTACTGATAATAAAGAGGCCTTCTGATAGTCAAAACGATCACTAAGAATACCAAGAGTAAGCCATCTCCACTGTCCTTCTAAGCCCATCGCACTGGTTTGCCAATTATAGCTAAAACGAGAATATAAATGCTCATGCCACTGTCTTGCCCACTCAAGATCGGTAAGCCAAAGTTTATCCACATAGACACTTTTAATGCTGTAAGCTTGCTGCCCGACCATCAGCCCAAACCGGGTGTGATACTTCACGGGAAGGCGCTGAGTATAATCATGAAAACCTTCAAAACCATTGACTAACGGTTTAATTGAAACAAAACCATCCTTATCGGTTTCAGCCGTTGCACTATTTGCTTTCGCTGTAGTGTAGGGCATATCCTGCCAATAAATCGCACTATAGGCATCTTGTATTAGTAAAGAAGCAAAGGCATTATCATGAAATTGCCAGCTCACGCCCACATCCGTGGTATAACCAAAATAACTAGAAGGCGCATCAACTTCTCTTTTGAGTAAAGCATCCTCACTATAGGTGTAATCCAGCTCAAGCAGCCCCTCATATTCATTTTTTCCCTCTTCACCGGCTTGCCCATGTAAGCGCCCACTCATCATTTTGCTGGCTTTCAAATAACTGGCTGAAAGGTGCCAAATCAATGGCTGCGACATATCGGAAGTCCAAGCTAACTTTATCCCTCGGCTAATTAAGTGATCAGCACGCAGATCAATATTGTAAATTTTACCCGCTTGCATATCTTGACGATTCACCGACTCACCATAAAGCTGCATGGTGTCAGGGCTAAAACGTAAATACCATTCATAGCGGCTCAGTAAAGAGAAAGAAAAATGCTGATAACGAACCCCAAACTCCGCTTGGTTAAAGGTAAAGGCATATTTCGATGGCGTATAAGAAATTTTCTCCCCTTTAACTAAAGAATAGATTGCATTATCTTGTGAATAACCAAACGCTTGATTATGGCTAAAGATCTGCCATTCGACATTTGGCTCATGCAGTGGAAACAAACTTAAACTGGGCAGCAATAAAAAAGCACTCGACATGATGACTTCTCAATAATAAAGAGCCCCCTGAGAGGCTCTTTTCAACGACAACCTAGAAGAGAGATTCAAACTCCCCATTGGTATAGCGCACAACAACAGCCCCATTGCGAGGTTCATCAATACTGGCTACTTGTTTGTTACCCACCTTGATATTACCCACCACTTGACCGTTTGTCCCTTCGCGTAAGAAAGCGATAGCAGCACCATTCGATAATTCAACCGCTAATGGCTTATCTTGCTCAGTATTTACCTGAGTTTTTAACGTTAGCTCTTTACCATTATAGGTGATCGACCCATTGAGACTGACAAGATCATAAGCAGGGCGATGGGCTTGTAGGCTTACTTTAGCCACTTGTGGATTTTCTGGATTAACTTCGGTATCCAAAGTGACGAGTACGGAACCACGCAAGAATGTATCCGCAGTTTCAGGCTTCACCTCATCGAGGCTAGAGCCTGGCTGAGCAATATCTTCTTCTTGCTGGTACTCATAATTAAAACTATCCCCCCATTGCCAAGCTTGGCGCATACTCCGGAAGTAAACTAAACCATTGGGGTTATCGATGGCCACCCTGAGAGAAATGCCCGCTTTTTGCTCTTGATACTCTAAATTTGCATTGATATTGAAGCTTAAGTCACGAGCACTAAAGGTTTCTTCATCAAAATCCTCAGACTGATTTTGCTGCTCGGAATGTTGCGAAGAGGAGGTATGCTTGCCCTGAATGATCGGTTTATTGGCAGTAAATGAAACACTACCTTGTAGCGTAAAAGGAGTATCATGGCTATCGTTGGCCTCAATGGTGAGATCGGTCAAAGAAAAATGTAATTTCTCTGCGGCTAAATGCCATTCCTCACTGTAGTCATGCCCATTATCTACCGGAGGGTTCTCCCAACTCTCTGTCCCCACAAAGGTCAGCACTTGCGCTTGCCCCTCTGTGGCACTCAACTCAACCGATCCTTCTTTCACCCATAATTCAGTAATGGTTAAGTCAATCTCGGCGGTATCGTTTATTGCCCCCGATTCCTCCGTTCCCTGCTCATCAAACACCACGTCACTAGAACCGAGTACGGTTAATTTTACCGTGTCAGTATCAATCGTATAAGTGTTTCCCTCTTTAACAACTTCCCACTCACCTTCTTCTTCAAACAGTTCATCATCGATCAAATGAGCAATAGACATCAAAGCGGAAGTTAAGGTTTCAAAAGCCTGACTGACCTCTTCTTGCAGCAAATCAGGGAGTGGTTCTAAGCTGTTTCCTAGTTGAATAAAGCCTTGACGTAAATTCCCTTCCTCCTGTGTTGCATCGTATACCGTACGAACTTGTGTCACTAAATCTTTAGCCGCTTGGATATCCGACGTGGCTTCTGCAACAGTGACTGTCGCATCTTCCTCTTTCACTGCATCAATTCTTTGCGTTACAGAGGTAAACTCAACAGATTCATCGTCTAATTGTGTTTTAACCGCAGATAAGAGATCGGAGGAACCACCGAGTAAAACCCTTCGAACCGATTCAGCCCCTTCCGTTTCCCCACTGATCAAGCCGTCTACCTGAGTAAACATCTCCTCTAAATGTGGGCTGATATCTGAAAACGCAGCAGATAGAGCCGCCATTTTTACTGATTCGAGATCATTGTTATCCAAAGCGGTTTTTATTGCTTCAGCATCGGTAAGATCAACCGCTCCCAGCGCCATTATTTTTTGAGCCTCAACCCCAAATAGTTGAGCAATCATACTGCGACTATTGTTAATCACGTCAATATCTACTTCATCACTCCCACGAGAGGCGCGAATAGTATGTTTTGCAATAGCATCGGTGATACTCGTCATGTGTGCGGTAATACTACTGGTATCTGCAGACAAGATTGAAATCAGCTTAAAATCTGCCGCAACATCTATCCATTCACCCAGAGCTTTTCCATCATCAAGACAAGCCTTAAAATCGCATTTCATTTGTGTCGTGATGTCAGGATCATCATTTGACGTCAATACAAACAGTAATGCTCGATTCTGTGGTAGCCCAGACAAAGAATATTGCCCGCTTTCATCGGTCACCGTGCTGGCTAAAATCTCATCTTCTGGGCAAGATTCATCGTTAATATTGGCTCCAGTCGCCAAACAAACATTAACCAAACCACCTCTGACCAAACCCTTGTTCACCACACCAGACACATCCGATTGGCTCTCCGGAGTACTGCTTGACCCACTACTGCCACCACCACATCCACTCAAAGCAATAGAAGTCAGTATCGCTGTTGCTAATAAGCTCTTATTCATAATCACATTCCTATGTTTGCCCGCTCACATTAACAAAACAAACACATTTGAAATATAAATCACATTGAAATGCAATATTCATATTGGAAATGTGTTTATTTAATATTAGGAAACAAATGAAGTGAAACAGGCATTAAAAATGTGATCTTTGCCACAAATTAAAATGAGAAAAAGAAAATGAAAAATCGAATGAGAGGTCAAAAGGGAGGAACAAAATAGGTAAACCGATGAGATAAAGCCTCTCCATGAGTCATGGAAAGGCTAAGATCATTAACAACAATAAAACTCACGATACCAAGCAACAAACTCTGCAACCCCTTCTTTCACACCAACACTTGGGCGATAACCGGTTGCAGTAAACAAATCTTCCGTGTCAGCATAGGTTTGATAAACATCCCCAGGCTGCATACCCCGGAAATTTTTCTTTGCTTCCATACCCAATTCCTCTTCAATGGCTTTAACAAACTCCATCAAGTTAATTGGGCTACCATGACCAATATTATAGATAGCATAAGGCGCAGAACTGCTGGCTGGCGTTCCTTTTTCTACTGTCCATTCAGGGTTACGAGTAGGAATGACATCAGCAATACGCACCACCCCTTCAACAATGTCGTCAATATGGGTAAAATCGCGCCACATATCACCATTGTTATTAATATCGATGGTTTGACCTTCTAAAATTTTCTTAGTGAAGATAAACGGAGCCATATCAGGTCGCCCCCATGAACCATATACGGTAAAAAAGCGTAAGCCTGTGGTAGGCATGTCATATAAATGAGCATAACTGTGCGCCATAAGCTCATTCGATTTTTTGGTTGCAGCATACAGAGAAACAGGGTGATCCACCGAATCTGATGTTGCAAATGGAACTTTGGCATTCAACCCATACACCGAACTGGAAGAGGCATAAACCAAATGCCCGACTTTCTCTTGGCGGCAACCTTCTAAAACATTCAAATGCCCGACAAGGTTAGAATCGGCATAAGCGTGCGGGTTTTCTAATGAATAACGAACCCCTGCCTGCGCCGCCAGATGAATCACGCGTTCAAACTGCTGTTGGTGAAAAAGCTCGGCCATTTTGGTGCGATCAGCAATATCCAGTTCAATAAATTGGAATAGAGGGTGAGTAATCCGCGCTAAACGAGCCTGTTTTAATGAGACGTCGTAATAATCGTTAAGGTTATCAATGCCCACAACCTGATGACCTTGTGCGGTCAGTTTTTCCACAACAGCACTACCGATAAAACCCGCAGCCCCTGTGACTAGATATTTCATGTGGTTATATTCCTTTAGAAAGTCGAACAGGCCACTATTCGGCCTGAATGCTTATTGCACAAAATTTTATCATGGTACGAAAAGGATGTTTACACCTTTATAGCACCTTACACGCCCACCCATACATAGATTCCCGCTAGTGCGGGAATGGTACACGTTCAATGAATCAATAGAATGACTCGCTACTCCACAACCGAATAGCCTTTTTCTCTTAACAGAGCAGCAAAAGCACATTGGGCTTCCCGTTCGCCGTGGATAAGATGGATCTGCTGCGGCTTTTCCTCAATACCGTCAATAAAGTGCAATAGCTCTGATTGATCGGCATGTGCCGAATACCCCGACATCACATGAATATTGGCATTAATTTCAACTTCCTCCCCATCCATACACACCACAGGTTCCCCTTGCTGAATGGCTCGGCCTAGCGTTCCTTCGGCTTGAAAGCCAGCAAAAATCACATCTGTTCGAGAATCACTCAACAACGCTTTTAAATAATCGACGATTCGCCCACCTTCACACATCCCCGATGCTGCGACCACAATAGCAGGCTCTCCGGTTGAAGCTAAACGATTGACTAAAGCTTGATGGCTTCGATAATCCGTAATTTGAATACATTGTTCAAACGCCAATGGGTGTCGATGTTTCTCTAATCGCTCTTTCGCTTCTTGCCCCCAAAGCGCTTTAAACCGTCGATAAGATTGGGTCACTTTCTGCGCCATTGGCGAATCAAGGATGATCGGTAAATCAGCATCAATCTGCTTCTCGTAAACTAAACGCTCAATATCAAACAGCAACTCTTGAGTACGCCCCACACTAAATGCAGGAATCAAAATTGTGCCACCATCAGCCAGTGAGCGTTCAATAATAGCCCGCAGTTGTTGAGCGCGATACTCGACACCCTCATGCTCACGATGACCATAAGTGGTTTCAATCACTAAGTAATCGGCACGTTTCGGTGGTTTAGGATCCGGTAAAAGTGGTGTATTACTGGGCCCTAAATCACCCGAAAACACCACCACCTCTTGAGTTGGTAGCATAACTTCAACATAGGCAGAGCCAAGGATATGGCCCGCGGGATTAAATCGAACAGACAGTGAGGATTGAGAAAGAGAAGAAGGAGGAGTGTTAGGAACTGTATGGTTAGCGGAGTTAAGCGTTATCCACTGGCCATAATCTACCGCATGAATACGCTGTTGGATGAGGTCTAATATTTGCTGAATTTGTCGGCGGCTTAACCCTAATTGCAGTTTTAAACCGTCTTCTAACATCAAAGGGACTAATTCTGCCGTAGCCGGCGTACAATAAATCGGGCCCTGAAAACCCGCCGCCAATAACCAAGGGAGGCGACCAATATGGTCAATATGTGCGTGGGTTAAAATCAGTACATCAATATGCTCAACCGGAAAATCAAGATCCGCCGTCACCGCATCTTTACCTTGAAACAAGCCACAGTCGATTAACACCGCCATGTTATGAGATCGCAGCTCATGACAAGAGCCCGTAACCGTATGCTTTCCACCATGATGAATCAGTTGCATGTCCTTTGCCTTACGCTATGTATTATGAATAATCAAACATAACATAGGCATATCATTATAGATTCGACGTCACTGATTCGTTCAAGCGATTTCATGTTTTACCTTTCTTGAACGACATACTGTTAT
This sequence comes from Vibrio cincinnatiensis DSM 19608, assembly GCF_900167345.1. Lineage (GTDB taxonomy): Bacteria > Pseudomonadota > Gammaproteobacteria > Enterobacterales > Vibrionaceae > Vibrio > Vibrio cincinnatiensis. Next base: position 47,923 of record NZ_FUXB01000013.1, read on the forward strand.
CATAAAAATATGAATGAAATATCATTGATAAACCCCTAAAAATAAAAAAAGGCCCAACAATGTGGGCCTTATTAACTCTTCAAGATCATTTTATGCCGTTTGTGATGTTTTCAACTTAACAATCTTTGAATCCGCGTTATATCGCTTCTGTTTCGCATTCCAAACTAAATCACCAATACCATCGGTGGGATTAAACCCTGTTGGTGTTTCTAGTAAAATTTTCCGAATCGCTTCATGATCAAATTCATGACAGGCTTTATCTAAATGGTCCAAAATCCCAGAAAACTCATTTAACGGTAAAAAACGTTCATTAGCTGTCATAATTCGCTCATGCTCTGTTCCTTGAACATTATCGCCAATCAGCAACTCCTCATAGAGTTTTTCTCCCGGGCGTAACCCCGTAAACTTGATTTCAATATCTCCACCAGGATTCTCTGCGGATTTCACTTCTAAGCCAGATAAACGAATTAAGTTTTTAGCTAAATCGACAATTTTAACTGGCTCACCCATGTCTAATACAAACACATCGCCCCCTTTCCCCATGGCTCCCGCTTGGATCACTAACTGAGCCGCTTCAGGAATGGTCATAAAGTAGCGAATAATTTCTGGGTGAGTGACCGTAATAGGTTTGCCTTCCGCAATTTGACGTTTAAATAAGGGGATAACCGAACCTGAAGAACCAAGAACATTACCAAATCGAACCATACAGAAACGCGTACCTTTCGATTTCTGATTTTCTTTCTCGGCTAAAGCTTGTAATGCTAACTCAGCCATACGCTTCGTGGTTCCCATCACATTCGTTGGGCGCACCGCTTTATCAGTGGATATTAAAACAAAAGACTCAACACCTGATTCAATTGCCGCTTTAGCACAATAATAAGTACCAAATACGTTATTACGAACCCCTTCGACCACATTGTACTCAACAAGAGGAACGTGTTTATAAGCCGCAGCATGATAAACCGTTTGAACGCCAAACGCTTTCATCGTGGCACACAATCGATTGACTCGCTGAACAGAGCCCAGTAGAGGAATAATCTCTATCTGCAATTGTTCTGCCTCAACCCACTGGCTCAGCTCTTTATCAATCTGGTACAAAGCAAACTCAGAAAGCTCAAACAAAATCAGAGAATTCGGCTTTTGCATCACAATTTGTCGGCATAATTCAGAACCAATCGATCCCCCCGCTCCCGTTACCATGACCACTTTGCCATGAATATTCGACTTCATTAAACAAGAATCAGGTGCAACAGGATCACGCCCGAGCAGATCTTCTATTGCGACATCTTTTAATTCATCAACCGTCGCGTTTCCTTCCACAATGTCGGTAAAGTCTGGCACGGTTAGCACTTCAACCGGTAAGTGAAGCAATTCATCAATGATTTGCTTTCTTTCTGATCGGCTCGTTCTTGGCATAGCCAATAAAATTTTATCAATTTGATACTTTGCAACCAGATCCTGCACTAAAGCAGAGGGGTAAACCGTGACCCCTTGAATAATGGTATGAGCCAGCGAAGGATCATTATCCAAGAAAGCTTTTATTTGATACTGAGGAGAGTTACGCAAGGCTATGGCTAACTGCCTCCCCGTACTACCCGCGCCGTAAATAAGTACTTGTTCCCGAATGTTTTTACATTGCGACTGAACAATCAGAGAACGAACTAACATTCTCGCCCCTCCACAAAACAGCACCAAAAACGTTAAATAAATTAACGGGACTGTTCTTGGGATAGCAGCATTTAGATAATAAGCGAAAGAGGTTAAGGTAACCGCAGAAATAGCCGCCCCCATGGTAATAACCATCAAGGCATGAAAAGTTAAATAGCGTAATACCGCACGGTAAAGACCTAAACGGGCAAAAGCTATCAATGTGATGAACAAGGTTCCAACTAAAACCCCGACTTCGACACCAGAAGAAGGAAGCACAATTTCCCCCAACCTTACCCACAATGCAGCAAAAAAAGAAAAAATGATTAAAATCGTATCGATTGCCAAGCTAATCAAACGCTTGTGCCCCCTCGATAATGACCAAATATAAGCCAACTTATCCATAATGTATCTCTATTTTGCGAATACTTTTATATAGTCCTGACTGACTATCACTATAACAGCGCTGAATGCACTTCTTCTTTTTATATAAAAACATGTTGAGCCGCCCTGCGATATAAGAAGAACAGCTTTTTCAAGTCAGTATTTTCCCAAAATACCAAATATAACACGAAAAAATCATGAACATACCCACGGAAACCGCATGAACATAGGAATTGAGACTATTAGAGATAGTAGAAAGTACATCACAATACTAAAACAATACAATTTGTGCTTAATCATAAGACAGCCACAAAGCTGCCTTAGTCAATGTTTTATGAACAGTAACTATATAAACACAAGTACTACTGACCTTTCTGCGCTCGTAGCAGGACTTCTCGAAGTACACGACATGTTTTCTGCATTTCATCCTCGGTTAACGTCGGATGAACTAAGAACATCAGACTTGAATCACCTAAAACTACTGCATTTTTAAGACGCTTTTTAGGACGCCAAGGTGTGTTATCAAAAGCTTTTTCAAGATAAATCTCCGAACAACTACCTTGGTATACCGGTACACCACAAGCGTTAATTTCTTCAACAATTTGATCTCGACTCCAATCATCTTTTAATTGTTCAGGGTTAACAAATAGGTAATGCTTATATTCTGCATGTTCAATATAATCCGCCACTTCAACCGAACGAACAATCGATAAATCTGAAACTGCCTCATCAATCATTCGCCCATTGTGCTGACGCTTAGCCGTCCATTCTGCCATACGTTTAAGCTGAATACGACCAATCACGCCTTGTAACTCAGTCATACGCCAGTTGGTACCAAAACTTTCATGCAACCAACGAAAGCCCGGCGGGTGCTGACGGTTGTATACCGCATCATAGCTTTTACCGTGATCCTTGTAAGACCACATGGTTGACCAAAGCGCATGGTCATTTGTCGTCACCATGCCACCTTCACCGCCGGTGGTCATGATTTTATCTTGGCAGAATGACCAAGCGCCAATATGCCCGATAGTGCCGACACTACGGCCTTTGTATTTCGCGCCATGCGCTTGGGCGCAATCTTCAATCACATAAAAACCGCGCTCGGCGGCGAGTGCCATAATTGCGTCCATTTCGGCTGGCATACCCGCCAAATGCACCACAATCACAGCTTTGGTTTTTTTAGTGACGACAGCATCAATGGTTTCTGCGGTGATGTTTTGGCTGTTGAGATCGACATCCGCAAACACTGGGTTTGCCCCAGCGGTGACAATCGCAGAAGCAGAGGCCAAGAAAGTGCGTGAAGTGGTGATCACTTCATCCCCTTCGCCAACACCCAAGGCTTTTAAGGCCACATCGAGCGCGAGCGTGCCATTACTTAGCGCAATCGCGTATTCACAGCCTGCCCAGGCTGCGAACTCTTTTTCAAACTCACGGCACTCGTTACCTGTCCAGTAGTTTACTTTGTTTGACAGCAGCACACGGCTGACTGCATCGACCTCTACTTGAGTGAAGCTTGGCCATGGAGAAAATGGGGTATTTAACATAAAAAATCCTGAATATTAGAAACAGAGTCAATCCAAATTTTAGGCAAATATGATGATTCAACAGTTCTGAGGTTTTGAGAATGAATATTGTAACCAGCATCTTTAATACCAATCGTGATCCATCCCATTCGATTGGGGGTGACAAAATCTTTCTTTACGTTGTCCCCAACATAGATAAACTGTTTGGCATCACTATAACGTTTTTCAACTTCTTGAAAACGTAATTTTCCAGGCTTAACTTCATTCCATTCTTCTGAAACAAAGGTTTCAATGTTTTCTAACCCTAAAGCAAGCAGCTTATTTCTCTGAGATATACTTCTCCCATCAGTAATAATAGCGATTGAATAATTGGATTGAATTATATCCAATACTTCCTTGATTTTTGGCCTTAACTGAATATCTGGTACATGGAGTCGGTACATCCACAAAAGGCTTTCTTTTGCCGATTCAGACATAGATAGTGTATGACAAATTGCATCTAACACATTTTTTCCTTGCTCATCAGCCGTTTCAATTATTTGAGATATGTCTACTTTAAACAACATTTTCAAATGTTCTGCAATATGTCGATACCCTGATACTTGATACTCCCTTTCCGGGTAAAGAGTATCATCAAGATCAAATACCCAAACTGCTGACTTATCGACTTTCACGAACTAGCACCTTTGCATCATATCGCAACATAACAAGATTAGGCTCCCAACTGTCAAAAAAGTCTATATCTTCATTTTTCAAGAATTCTCTGACAAGCCAGTCTGTATAGTGAGCTCCTGCACTATGAGCTAAAGGATAGCCACCACCGAAGCGAGGATTAATTTCCAACCCCTTAATTGATTGTGTTTCTTCATTTACGAATAGTTGAAAAGTTATGCAACCGCGGGCACCTTTTAGTTCTTTTACTTTATTAAGAAGATAGTCGTAGACAAAATTATTGCGTGTGACACCTTTGCTTACTTCTCCACCTCGAACTTCTAAACGTTTTCTAGGCACCAAACACTTTAAGGTGCTGTCTTTTGAATAGTAAGCATCGATTGTGTATTCACTGTATGATTTAGGAATCAATTCCATAAACATATTTTTAGGGTTATCTAATATAATTCGCGTTAGATCTGAATCCGAAAATAAAGCTACCGCCCCTATACTGCAGCTTCCATCATAGGGTTTACAAAAGCAGGGATATGTCAGTTTTGCTCGATCTAGTATTTTAGGTTGGTCAATATTCAAGCTACCAAACAATTCAGCTGTTTTTCTTTTATCACGACAATAAGTAATCAATAAATCATCAGATATTATAACCTGAGTTCCTTGCATTAAAAATCGATGACGATTTTTGGCTAATGCTAGTAACTCCGTATCAATAGTAGGAATAACTAAACCAATTTCTTCTTTCTCACATAGATTTAATAAATAATCAATATACCCATCTTCTGTCACCCTTGGAACTGAAAAGCTACCATCCGCTACTTGACATGCAGAAGAAAGTTCCGGATTTATGTCCGAGCAAAAAACTTTAGCCTGAGGTATATATTTTATTAGTGACAGCTTAAAAGCATCGACAAGCTCAACCCTACGCCCTGCGGATGATACAAGAACATTACTTTTCATTATTATTACCTTTAAACTCAGGCATTGTTACATGATCTTCGGCTGAAATCCCCTCTTTTACAAAGACTTTTTTTACCGTTAGAACCAAAATCTTAATATCTAGCCAAAAAGAGTGATTATCCACATACCAAACATCGAACTTAAATTTATCTTCCCAGTTGATCGCATTGCGCCCATTAATTTGTGCCCACCCGGTCAACCCTGGACGGACTTCATGGCGACGTGCTTGCTCTTTACTATAAAGTGGCAAGTACTGCATTAATAAAGGACGTGGCCCCACTAAACTCATCTCACCTTTCAATACATTCCACAACTCCGGAAGTTCATCAAGGCTTGAATTTCTCAACTTGTCTCCAAACGGGGTCATTCGCTCGGAATCAGGAAGTGGATTCCCTTTTGAATCGACCGCATCTTTCATGGTACGGAACTTAACCATTTCAAACGGCTTTCCGTTTAAGCCGGGGCGAGTTTGACGAAACAACACTGGCGAGCCAAGGTTTTTGCGGATTTTCCAAGCAACAATAGCGATTATTGGTGATAAAAATAACAAAATCATCAATGAGACAACAATATCAAATTTCCTTTTTAACATTTACAGCCTCCAAGAGTGCACTTTCGAGGCGATCTGCCATAATATCTCGAGAATAATAGTTATAAGCCAAATCATTACATGCAACTTTTGCTAAAGCGCATCTAACCTCATCATTTAAAAAACTATCAATTTTCATAGCTGACTGTAAGTAATTGTTATCTAGAACTAAACCACAAGAGCGCTCTTCTATAAACTCTTTTTGCCATCCACCGTAATTAATAGCTATTGGAGTGCCAGACGCCAGTGCATCAAATAGTTTGTTAGCAGAGTTATTCCACATTTCTTTTATTGGGCCAAATAATGAAATAGATAGGTCAGCCGCAGATAGAAGTTCAACAATTTCTGTTTTTGCTACAGGGTCTAATATAAATAAATTTTTATTTAGCACTCCAAGGTCAAGTGCTAACTTAACTACATCACTCTTCTGCATACCAGCACCAATAGCGACAAAACATGTGTTTAATGACTGATCCAGTGAAGCCTTGGCTAAATGAACAATATATGCGACATCATTTATTGGACCGAAGGTGCCAGTGTAAACTACTAGTTTTTTCTTACCGACAAAAGGTAGTTTGCTTTCTTTATATGCAAGACCAATATTCTCACTCACATCAAATAAATCTGTATCGCAGCTATTCGTGGCAAGTGTAATCTTCTCTGGAGGGATTCCGTGCTTTTCGATACCAGCACACATACCAGGAGATAAGCCTACTAACCTAGTGGAATTTCGGTATGCGAACTTTTCCAAGAACTGTGCCATTTTTATCAAAATTGGGTTTTTCAGGGCACCTATCGCAATAGGAAGCTCTGGCCATAGATCGCGAACTTCAAAAACCAAAGGAATTCTATGATATTTCGAACAAATTACTCCAGGAATAGCTATAGTAAGAGGCGTACTAGTTGCTAAAACAACATCGGCCTTTACTTTCATAGCCTTTGGAATCGCTCTAATACAAAATTGTACAAACTTAAAAATCCTCATTAAATAAGAGTCGCTATTAGAATACGGAAGATGGAGAACGTGGAGTTTTATCCCTTCCAATTCGATGTAATTCCACCCAGTCGAAAGTGGTTGCTCTACCGTCAGAAATGCCGAAGTAGTAACAAATGTTACATCATGACCTTTAGCAATGAGTCGCTTAGCCATTTCATACGAACGGGTGCCAGCATTTGAATTAGGTGTAGCAAAATACTGGTGTAAATATAATACCTTCACTATTCACCTTCTTATAGCTTAAAGCCCAAATCAGTAAACTCATTCAAGCTAATGCCGTTAGCATCCTTATCTGAAATTTTTAAATTGCTCACAACGCCGAATTGCTCCCAGTTAATGCCGACTTCTTTGTCATTCCATTGAATACTGAATTCACTGCTTGGATTATAATAATCATCGCATTTGTACAAAAACTCTGTACCGTCTTCCAGCGCCAAGAAACCGTGGGCGAAACCTCTCGGAATCCATAGTTGCTTCTTATTTTCTGCTGACAGTACAACACCATACCATTTGCCATACGTACTTGAGCCTTCTCTCAAATCTACTGCCACATCAAACACAGAACCACTAACTACACGCACAAGTTTACCTTGAGGATTCTCTGTTTGTATGTGTAAACCTCTGAGCGTCCCAGCATCGGATTTAGAATGATTATCTTGTACGAAATGAACAGGTTTACCGACTAGTTCATCGAACTTACTTTCTTTCCAGCTTTCGAGAAAAAAACCCCTAGAGTCACCGAAAACCCTTGGTTCAATAACTAGTAACCCGTTAATATCAGTCGTCGTAACTTTCATAAACACTCTCAATAAAATTCAAAAATCTAATTTTTCTTTCTTGCTGACGGCCTAGTTCCATCTTCGATTTTTTACTATCAATCAAATTGCGTAAATCATCGATTGTTGAATATGAATAAGCCTGCAAATCCAAATTATTGTCTCTAATCGAATCAGGCATTTCTCCGTATATATAAACCGGAACGAGTGCAGACTCTGCCAAGAGTAACCTTGTAGTGATTGACATGTTATAGCGAAGTTTACTAGGGTCATTGTACGCGTAAATCACACCGTCGAAGCGGTTTATGAATGCGCTTAATTTACCTTCAAGGATTTCTTGAAAGTTAAAAGGGGTGAACTCTTTTATATTTTCATGAGAAATCAAACTTCCACCGGATTGAATGTGTACTTCAATACCCGATTTTGCCAAATCCAAAATGTGTTCCGAAACGTCATCAAGTGTCCGTTGACAAAAGTCAGTATTTCCCAAAAAAATGACTTTATTGCTTTTAGAAGTCAGACCTGTTTTCGATTCTTCAACAATCTCCATTTCTATAAAATCAGCATTAATAGTCACTTTCTGGTTTTGATGTATAAACCCTGACTCAGAGAAGAAATCAAACATCGACTTAGAAGTGAGAACCAATCCATCAAACAAAGAAAAGTAGTCTTTATCAACAGTTCTAAATGGGTTACTTTGGGCGCTATCGAATTTTGTACGCACAGGATAAGTGTTAACAATTAGTAATTTTTTCGAGTTGAAATTATTTAAAGCCTTCGCTTCTTTCTTTAGGGTCGTCCCCCAAAAAAACAAAATCACATCTGGATTAAAATCACTTAGATGCATATAAAGCCTGTCGCTCTGCTCTTTACTTAGAATTGAATCATTACTTCTCTTCTCTACAATATTTTGAACTAAACTCGATGACTCGATACCGATTTTACGTAGAAACCATCTAACAGCTCTTTTAACTATTTCAACTTTGCCATAACCAGTACTAACGACATCGTTCTCTTCATTAAAAAAATAGTTAAACGAAGTATCACAATTAACATTTGGATTTGAGTTAATTTTACAGACCGAATGCCCTGCCTTTTCCAAAAGCTTACCGTAGCTATGATAGAATATTGTTTTTGAAGACCCTATGATTGCAACTTTCATTTACTTTCTCGACAAGCTAATAATTTGAATTACGGGAAATACCGCTGCATATATCACTATAAGAACAATAAAAAACGTCGGAAGAATTACACCAAAACTTGATGCCAACAGCATTACAATAGCACTTGTCAAACAAACAAAGACAGAATGTTTAGTAATTGACTTATCGTCTGTCGCTCCTTTATATATTGAATAGACTAATGTTTCGAAGACATTACAAAATTTAGCCAGCGTTATGACCAATGCCATAAACCAATTAAACTTATCGTCTAGATTGAAGCCGTAGGTGAAATAAGCCATTACCATTATACCGGAGAGTACAGCCATCAATAATAGAAATGCTACCAGCAAGTATTTAACATCAAACAAAAAATTAAAGCTTCGTTTTTTCTCTCTCATCGCTATCTTTGAAAGTATATTCAAAGGAAAGCTAACCAACCCAGATATCATAATTAATGGAAGAATGGCCTTCACATCGGCCTTTGAAAAAAGAAATAAAACTATAATCTTATCAAAGTATCTATTAAAAGTTGGAACCCCTGAATATAAAATAGCCAGTCCTTTATCTTTTATGAAATTGAAAGATTTTAAATAGTATACGTTCAATCTCTCTCTAAAATAGCACTCGTAGCATCCAAAGAGCACAAGTGTTAGAGATCCAGCTACTATATACGCTTCGTAAGGCCTATTGAATACAACAAAGTAAACCGTTGCTATTAGAGAGTTAAAAATTATAACAAAAATCAATATAAAACTGTCTTTTTCAGCTCTCAAGTATCCTATACAAGCGTCTATCAGGTATAATATGATGGAAAATAAAACCATCTCCACTCCCATAGCGAACTGTATAAAAATGCATGCTATGAATAATGAAAATGCAATAATATAATAATATGTATTGATCTTTAACCCATCGTTATTTATTGCCTTACCAAATGTGATTGAGCAGTTATAAGCCATAGTGTTCAACACGCTAGCAAGCAACATCACATAGTAAAAATCGGCATTGAACTGTTGATATAAGCTCTGGTTTGTTTCGTATAATATGGGCTGAAAAACCAGCTGTATAACAGCCAGAGATATGATTACAGATGCAAAGTTTAGCACCACATTTTCAAAGAACTTTTTGTTCATCATTAAAAATCCCACGGAAAAATCATGAACATCCTTGCTACATAAGGGCTCAAAGCTGGTCAAAAACTTCACAACGAGCACGGAAACCGCATGAACATCACCGCCCTTTAAGGCTTTCGAGAACCTTACTTAAGTAGTTTTCATCCATTGCGCAGTTCATTCGTTTGCGTTTAATCCCACCTTTAAAGGTGGTTTCACTCTTTAATAGGTTCAAACACATCTGCCTGATCCTGGCTAAAGCCTCTACTCGATCGTCTGCTCTTATACGAGAATTGTCCTCACAAAAGGCGGTATCAAGCGACCAATGCATCACTTCTACACCCCAATGAGAACGCGTCGCTTCCAGTAATCTTTGAGCTTCTAAGTCTTTAGAGCTGATGTAGTATCGAATACTCACATCTTGCTCTGTGGCGACCGCCGATTCTTGCCGAATTGAAGCAACAATACCCATGGATTTTAGTTCGGGCCATTCATGCTCAATATCACCTAAAACCGATAAATCACGGTTCACTAAAGCCACTCTCGTTTCCGTTCTTCCGTGACTTTTTTCTTGAGTACTATAAGAACTGCCGTCAAAGTCTTGAAGCATCTCCATTCGAAAATAATCATCAAAAGCTTGCTCAAGCATTCCCTGATTCCCTTTAACGGCTAACAAATAATCCGCTTCTTTATCGAGGATTTTCTGCGCTATTTTCTTTTGGCATCCCATGGCATCAATAGTAATCAAGCAGCCTTTTACCTCTAGCAACTCAAGTAGCTTGGGGATCGCGGTAATTTCATTACTTTTACTATCAACCTTCTGTTGGCCGGTACCCATTCCGTTCGCTGTAGCAAAAGCATTCACCATGTGGATCGTTCCTTTACCCTTCGAGCGGTCATAAGAGCCACGTAATGTTTTGCCGTCGATAGCGATGACTTCTCCATCTGTCAGTGTATGGCACTCCTTCATCCAAGCGATAAAGCTTCTTTGTAACGCTGCCGGATTAATCATGCCCATCACACGAGACAGCGTATCTGCAGAAGGAATTCCCGCTTCAAAGTGACCGTAGCTTTTGAGGAAATCTAAGCGAGCATTGCCAAAATCGATAATCCCATCCCAGCCATCATGGCCTGACAAAACACCACAAATTGTCAGCAAAATAATATCTGATAATTTGTGTGCTATTTTGTTTTCCTGTCGATAATCTTTAATGATTTGAAAGTGCATAAATGGGTTGGTTAACTCGCTCATATTTAGGCTCCTATATTGTCTAGGAGCTATTACAAAACAACGAAAATGATCTACAAGACGATCTTTAATTTCATGTCGTTACATTCAATAGTTGGGATAACTGATAGGTTCAAAGCTAATTTTTAGCATCTTCGCAGCCCTTATATATCAACGATCTTCATGCGGTTTCCCTGCCTTTAAACATGGGCATATTCATGCGATTTTCCTGCTTATTATCTGAAATCGGGACTTTCATATGCGCCAAGAACAATGCTATCGAGAGAAGTGGAAAATTATCATTCAAATCCCCAGAAAACATTGAAGCTAAAAGTATAATCATACCTGAGTATGCAATATACGCAGTAAAATCAAATTTTCTTTGGGGTACAGTGAAAAAAGCCACTGAAAACCGATGAATAATAAACACGGATAATGCAAGTCCTATGAAACCGAAGAAAAATATCAATTCAAGGACGAAATTATGAGGGTACTTAAATCCTTCTTGACCATAAGCCGTAAAGAAATCCTCATACATCATACCCAGTGGATATTCCATCAAGATCGCATCACTAAATAGATCTTGCATTGGAGAGAATCTAAGCTTTAATGATTCACCGTCTTCTATATCAAATGATGTTAAACGATCAATAGCGGGGTGATATTCTTTAATAGACTCTGGACTAAAATAGACAAACACGGCAATAAGAGAAAACACAAACACTAGTTTTGTGAATGTGTTTTTTATGCTCAAACGTCCATAATAGTAATGAGCAAAAACAACCGCCATGATAAGAAAAACAATCACTCCACCTCTAGAACCTATACCTATCAAACAGGCTAAGTAAAGAGCACTCACTATAAAAACAAGAGACAGCTTTAATAATTTACTTCTGAAGTCAAACAATAAAAGTAAAGCAAGAGAAGTAATAGCTTGAACTCTATACAAAATATTTGGTCCGAAAATAAACTTTGCTCGACCATCAGCTGTAGTGGAAAGAAAGTGAATTCCAACAAAAAAAATAAGAAAAAAAGCCAGAAATAAAGTGGCCATTAGCTTTTGATTTAGCCTTTCCGACTCATGAAATGCCTGAAACTGGACTAGGAATATATAGCCGATAATTCCATTTATAACCCACATAAAGTAATCAGGTTTGTAATCTATCCAAATACTGGTTACCAGTATGGGGCATATTAACAATGATAGGGGGAGTATATTCCCTCTATATATTGAACAGTCAAGGCGAGTTAAAAAAAGCAGGAAACCAACAGTTGCGTAAAGCACGACAATTACAGGTACACTTCCTATAAAAACCCCATCGCCACTAAAGTATAGAAAAAACAAAGCAATAGAGAATAAAATACTATACAGCAGCCTATCTGAATGATTAATATTCACCACAACTCACTATTTCTAGAATCTTCTCATCTATATTTTTTGGCTTGATACCCAATAAGGCCTTCATCTTTGAATTATCAAAAGATGTATCTTTTGGTCGTGATGCAGCCATTTTGAAACTCTTACCGTCAACTTTTGTGATCTTATCTTCACTGACCCCAATAAGCCTTGCCACTCTATACCCTAAATCATATCGACATTCGGATACATCACCAGAAAGATTGTACAACCCTCGATAGTTTTCGAGTGCTAATTTTTTTATGGCTGCTGAGAGATCGGAGACATGAATCATATTAACTATATTATCGTCAACGAGCGTTAAGCTATCGCCATCCATCAGTTTTCTTATAATGAAACTTACTGGGTTATCTCTCTGGCCTTCTTTCTTTGGACCGTAAACTGTTATAGGTCGAGCAATTGCGTAGTTTTCTAAGTTATCGGCAATGTACTCATCGCTTTCCAATTTACACTGCCCATAATAGTTAATCGGGTAGCATGGACTTTCTTCGGAATATGGAGCATGTTCTCCATCATATACTGCGTTAGATGAAACATGCACCAATTTGACATCTTTACATTCCAGCAGTAATTCAACAAGTTGTTTCACAAAAGTGGTGTTTATAAGTCTACAACTTTCTTTTTCTGACTCACATTCATCCAAATTTGCTTTTGCAATACAATTTACGACAACATCTACCTTATTGTTTGAAATAATTGCTCGGATGTTCTGAATCACATCTTTAATGCTGTCAGAATCAATTTTTGTTTTTTCTGGTAAAAGAAATAAATTTGACTCAGCTTGTAGTATTTGAAGAACCACGTTACCGACAAATCCATTTTCTCCTAATAGAAGGATATTCTTCATGCTGATTCTACTAACCCCATTAGATATTTACCATATTTATTTTTTTTCATTGACTCACCAAGTTTCAACAGATGTTCATTTGAAAGCCAACCATTTCGCCACGCCACTTCCTCGAGGCAGGCTACTTTCAGACCTTGTATATGTTCGATTGTCTGAATAAATGAAGACGCTTCATGCAAACTTTCATGTGTACCAGTATCTAACCAAGCAAAGCCTCTGCCTAACAGTTCAACGTTTAGGCTACCATCGTCGAGGTACATTTTGTTTACTGAAGTAATTTCAAGTTCACCTCGGTCGGATGGCTCTACTTGCTTCGCCATCTCAACAACGCGATTGTCGTAAAAATAGAGCCCCGTTACTGCGTAGTTAGATTTAGGCACGTTAGGTTTTTCCTCAATGGAAATAGCCTTCATACTTTCATCAAACTCTACTACGCCAAAACGCTCAGGATCCTTGACCTGATAACCAAAGACTGTCGATATTCCTTTTTCGGTTAGCTCTTTTGCTCTTTGCAACTGTCTGCCAAATGACTGCCCATAAAAAATATTATCTCCGAGTACAAGACACACGTTGTCCCCAGCAATAAATTTTTCACCAATTATAAAAGCCTGAGCGAGGCCATCAGGATTGGGCTGAATAGCGTACTCTAAGGTAATTCCAAAATCACTACCATCGCCAAGTAGCCTTTTAAAGCCTTCATTGTCTTCCGGCGTTGTTATTATTAGTATTTCTGAGATACCAGCTAACATAAGCGTAGACAATGGATAGTAGATCATTGGCTTATCATAAATGGGAAGTAGTTGCTTAGATACGCCTCGAGTCAGTGGGTATAAACGAGTGCCCGAGCCGCCAGCTAGAATAATACCTTTCATGGAGAATAGGATCCTAGGTTAATAGGTCCTAGGTCCTAGGGAAAAGCTAGGGCATAGAACCAGAGGTTTGAAAAAGTTTGAAGGCTAGTTTATGCCTAATCGTTCACGTTGGTAGCTACCATCCTGAACATTTTGGCACCATTCTTGGTTGTCCAAATACCACTCAACCGTTTTGCGAATCCCAGATTCAAAGGTTTCTTCTGGCTTCCAACCTAATTCACGCTCAATCTTACTGGCATCAATCGCATAGCGTCTATCGTGCCCAGGGCGATCTTGCACGTAAGTGATTTGCTCAGCATAGGATGTCGTTTTCGGCACTAAAGCGTCTAAAATGGTACAAATTGCTTCTACTACTTCAACGTTTTTCTTTTCATTATGGCCGCCAATGTTGTAGGTTTCGCCTACTTTACCTTCAGTGACTACTTTGTACAGTGCACGGGCATGGTCTTCGACATACAGCCAATCACGAATTTGATTACCCTGACCATAAACTGGTAATAGCTTACCTTCTAATGCATTTAATATCACCAGCGGAATAAGCTTCTCTGGAAAATGATACGGGCCGTAGTTGTTTGAACAGTTAGTGACTATGGTGGGTAAACCATAAGTACGTAGCCACGCGCGAACTAAATGATCGCTCGATGCTTTGGATGCCGAATAAGGGCTAGATGGTGCATAAGCGGTGGTTTCAGTAAACAAGGGTAAATTGTTAATGTTTAATGTTGAATTATTTTGAGTTAATTCACCATTCACCATTAAACATTCATCATTATTCTCAACTTCATCTGGGTGTGGCAGGTCGCCATACACTTCATCGGTTGAAATATGATGAAAACGAAACGCACCTTTACGCTCACCGTCTAAGGTATTCCAGTAGCTACGAGTTGCTTCTAATAGCGTATAAGTACCAACAATATTGGTTTCAATAAACGCAGCAGGGCCATCGATAGAGCGGTCAACATGGGACTCAGCAGCAAGGTGCATGACTGCATCCGGTTGATGCAAAGCAAAAACGCGATCCAATTCAGTGCGGTTACAAATGTCCACTTGCTCAAAAGCATAGCGTTCACTATCTGCAACCAACGCTAACGATTCTAAATTACCCGCGTAAGTCAACTTATCAAGGTTAACCACATTATCGTTGGTATTTTGAATAATATGGCGAATAACGGCAGAGCCAATAAAGCCAGCACCACCGGTGACAAGAATTTTCATTATTATTTCCTGAAAAAGGTTTTTGGGTCCTAGGACCTAGGTCCTAGGTCCTCAGTGTCTTCTTTCCTAAACGCAAACCGCACTAAAACCATCGCCACGCCAAGCATGCCGCCGAGTAAGGTACCTAACACACAAATTAAGGCGCGTCTTGGCTTATCTTTTAGCTCTGGCACCACAGCAGGGTCAACGACTTTAAATACAAACTCATCTTGCACTTCAGCAAGCATCAAACTTTTCGTTTGTTCTTCAATCAGTTTGTAAAAGGTAGCTTGCATATCGGCCACCGAGGTTCTTTGTAACTGCTCTTGCAGATAATTGAGATTTTGAGTGGTTTCGGCAATCGTGCGCTCACGCATCACTTGGTTAATCTCTTCCACTAACCATGTGGCCCACTGCTGAGCAATAAAAGGGGAATAGTGTGAAACACTAACGGTATATAAACCGCTGTTTTTATCAGTAGAGACGGTGAGTATCTCTTTAACAAACGTTTCATGCGCTTCTTGAGCGGTTGGTTTTGCACCACGTAGCCCTTTCGGTTCACGCAACCACGTTTGGGGTTGCTCATCGTATACCGTATCGTCAATAATCAATTGATTGGTGGTTAAATCCCACCCTTTAGCTGCCATTAGCGGGACCAAAATATCGTACTTTTCAATAAAGTGTTCAATAAAACGGCGAGACTTAATCACTTGAGCAGCAAGCTCGGTTTGACTGCTTTCACCACTACCAAGGTTCACGCCAGCTAAGGCAGCTAAGGCAGCTAAGCCTCCTAGTTGCCCAGCCATTTTTGCTAAACCACCACCGCCACTGCTTTCAGCAGGAGCTAATAGCGTATCGGCCTTATAAATATTTGGCTGACTAAGAGCAAATAAGACCGAGCCAACAGCAAATACAAAAGTAGTGGCGATGATGATCCATTTGCCTTTCCAGAGAGCAATAAAAAGTTCGCGGAGATCGATTTCATCATCAGCCATCGCTGCAGGTTGTGGTGGATAGGCTAGGTAATTAGGTGATGTGAGTTTCTGTTGTTCCATTGAGTTTTTTAGGTCCTAGAATCCTAGGTCCTAGGAAACCACTAGGCACTAGGAGTAGGATCGATAAAATTAATTAGGTTTATAGAGTCTGCTTTTCCCTATTTCAACGCATTCACCGCGACACCAGTTTGATAGAGGATTTGCGTTGCCGCCGTCCATACATTCAGTGCGTCGCGGTAATCGGTATCAACAGGCACTACGATGGTATCTCCCGCTTTCAATGCTTCATTACGCCGACCAAACCAAAAACCCGTACTGGGTTTAAAAACGGAACCATCGGCACGAACAACAAAGATGCGATCATCGTCGGCTTGCTTCTTCATTCCACCCGCTTTATTAATGTAATCTTTGACAGTTAAGCTAGGATCAAGCAAGTAGGTAATCCCCATTTGCACTTCCCCCATAATGGAAATGGTATTTCTATAGGTTGGTACAAATAGGAAGTCGCCATCTTCCAGCATAAAGTTAGCGCTCGCATTACCATCAATGATTTGATCAAGTTGTACGACCATGCGCCCCAATGCTCGGTATTTGGTGGCTTCTTCAATAAACGCTAAGGTTTTATCTGGGTCATTGATGACACTTGATACACGACTATCCACATTAAAGGTCTTTTTTGCCACTTCACGGCGCATATCCGCCGCGTATTGAGCAAGTAGCTGCTGCTCTTGCAAGCGCAATGCCTCACGCGTAAATACCGCGCCTTGTGGGTGAGCAAACTCCGTTAACCCTCCAGCACGCTCCAGTAATTGAGATAAAGTTTCCCCTCTGCGAAGCGTATAAATACCAGGGAACTTAACTTCCCCTTTTAATACTACCGTGTGCTCATGATTAACACCGGGCTGTTCAAAAACATTCAGTCGGTCTCGAGGATAAATCAGGGTATCCGCACGGCGCTTAAGCACATCATGTAGATTGATATTTTCTAGTATCGAGTGTTGAGGGGCCTCTCTTGTTGGGCCTCGAGTTAACTCCGCATGTTCAGCATAAGCGTTCGCTGTTAAGCCACCAGCGGCCATAAGAAGATCACTCAGTTGACCGTTTTGGCTAATGGGATAACGGCCTGGATATTTAACTTCACCAATGAGTTCCGCAATAGGCGCTGGGTTATTGTAGGTTGCTTGTTGGCGTAGCTGCAATAAAACAGGGGCCAATAATGATTTACGTGAATATGGAGCAGCACTTTTGGATTCACTGAGCAGCTGATTTTCGTGTTGTATATCTTGCTGAGCTTCTTTTTTAGCTTGATCAAATGATTTGACCATATCGCTTTTAGCACCATCGTCTAACTCACCACCCTCACGACTAAAAACAATGACCTTATCTCGGTTATGAAGCACTAAGTTATTTTTACCTTCAGGATTCAATATTGCATCCGCTAAACTAAATTGCAGTACTTGAATATCTCGCTGCTGATTAATTTCCCGTACAACCAAGGCATAGTACATATCTGCGGTTGGGTTAAACGCAGTTTCGAGTGAGAAGAAAAGGTCACTAATACGTTTATTGGGCTTCCATTCAACAAATCCCGGTTGAGTAATATCCCCTTCTAATTGGATATAACGCTGAATTAAATTACTACGCTTGCTCACCGTCAATGCATCGCCATTCACGGCACTTGTCGCCAATTCTTGCGGCTTGGTTAAATCTAAAGTAATAACCTTTTGTAATCCATGAGAGGCTAAACGTCGGAGCCGAGCTTGCTCTGGCAAAGCATTGGCCGTTAGGCCACCCGCTATCGTTAAAATTGCTTGATAATTTTCACCCGGTTTCACTTCATAAATAGCAGGGCGTTGTACTTCACCTTCAACCGTAATGGTGTGTTGAACCGGTGCAATCCATACGACATCTCCCGGCATTAAGCGTTCATCATTACTGGTGTCGCCTTTTAGCAGAAGATCATATAAATCTAATTGACGGATAACCTGACCATCACGCTTTAACTGAATATTACGCAGTGCGCCACTTTGACTAAATCCACCACTGTAATAAATGGCTTGTGAGATAGTCGTTAAAGCACTAACCGTATAGGCTCCTGGCTTGTAGGCTTCACCCATGACAAAAATTTGCATGGTTCGTAGCTCACCAAGAGTAATATCACTACGAACGCCAATCATCTGTTCTTGAACTCGCTGAGTTAAGCTTGTACGCACTTCACTGAACGATAATCCAGCAACAGAAATAGGACCAAGAGCAGGAAAGTTGACGACCCCATCACGATTTACTCGCAAGCGATGAGTCCGATTCTCTTTACCAAATAATTGGATAACTAACTCATCTCCTGGGCCCACTCGATAATCAGAAGGAACGGGCACATCGCTCACTGGGGCAAACGTAGAAGGGGAAGAGGCAAATAATTCCAGACCAAAACGTTTTAAGCCCACTTCCTTTGAACGATTTGTATCTCTCAGATCTTGCTCTGATGGTAAACGCTCTATAACCTCAGGACGAGGAGAATTAATCTCTGCCGTGGGTAGCGGCTGGCTGCGATTACTCGTAGAACTCGGTAAACTAATACCATATTGCTGCGCTAACGCTTGCTGTTGATCAGCAGGAAGATTTTGGAACATTCGCACCTGCTCAGGAGTTGGACTTTGTGCAAATGATAATGTGGTAAAGAGGCTTAGCAGCAGAGGCGCAAGAAAAGTAAAGCGTCCTTTAAACATGGTATTTCCTGTGGTTAAGAAGTCTATGCTATGGTCCTTGGACCCTCAAATTCTATCGTTTAAAATCTAAACTGCATACCCAGTTGTAAGGTATTTAAGTGAACCTCATCACCGTTAAGGTAGTTCACAAATTCCGCCGTAATGGCAGATTGACGGCTTAAAGCGTAGTGCATCCCAACCCCAAAAGAGATCCCGCTATCATTATTGGTTTGGTGATGATAATCGGCTCGAACATGTGAATAACCAGCAACCGCATAAATAGCCAATCGATCCGAAGTAGGCATATTGGCTTTGAATAATACGCTGGATAACCCACTGATAGATAACCCATCTTCCCGCTTCACACTGGTGGCATAGCGCCCTTCTAGGGCAAAGTAGTCAGAGAAAAAATAACCCAATTGAACTTGAGCTAAAAGGGGGGAAGCTTCTTGCCACGTAGAAGAGCGATATTCACTATCACTATAAGCGAGGCTTAAGCCTGTATAAGAATCGGCCATGGCCGATAATGGAAGTAGACCTGAGCCAATCAGGCCTAATAAGAGGCATGTTTGATTACTTCTCATGCGTGTTCCCTGCGTTGTCAGCAACAATCCCTTGAGGAATCTGTTTAGCCACGCTACCGCCCTACGTTATGTACGCATGATCGGAGCGAATTAATATTCTGTTTTCTATGTGGCAGAGATTATGCACAGATGGTGTATGGGTATCAACCACAAAAAGCAATAAAGGTGCTTGCAATTAATCAACCATCCATCAAAAAAAATTAACACAATCGTGATGTTATTCTAAACTTCACACAAATTGCGATCCAGATCACGCTTAATGGTTAAATAAATAGAGAACAGCAAAAGAATTAAGCTTATTTGCGCAACTTTATGCACCCCATGTTTACATTGGTTAATAATTCCCCTTAGAATAGGTTGTGAAGTGTACTTTCATTTCACAACATCGATGTTTTAAAACTAGTTAGAATAAGGATTTACTATGAAAAAGACAGCAATGGTTTTGCTGGCAACGTTTGCTATGGCGCAAGGCGCAATTGCCGCTGAATCGGTAGGTGTAGCGGGTAGCACAACAAGTACTACAGCCACAGCAGGTGCTGGTTCTGCAGGCGCAGCAGGCGCTGGCGCAGCGGCTGGTGGCGTTGCAGCAAGTACTGCGGCAGCAGTAATGGCAGCAGCAGTAGCAGTTGCCGCTGTTGCAGCAAGCGATAACGATACAGCAACCACGACAACAATTACTGCTTCAAAAAAATAATAGTTTGTTATCTTGTATATGAATAAAGTCGCCTTAGGCGGCTTTATTTTTGAAAAATACACACATTGCGTGGTTAGATTCCATACCTTCTGACTTATCCAGTAGATTTGGATAAGAGGGTGTGATTTTTACCATCATTAAGGATTGTGAGATGCGGTTAGCTCATCACGGATTACTGATCATTCTGCTTACGCTGGCTGGCTGTGCGCCTCAAACTCAACAGCTATCAGAAACACTTTCTGTCGCTCTCTTTGGCGTGAGTGATGAACGAGCCACAGTGGAATATGCACAAAACCTCCCCTATGCTTCTCTCTTTGTGAGTTTAGATGATGCTCCTAACGCTTTACTTGTTTTAGCTTGGGCTGAACAAGGGAAAGCTCACCCATTCGCCCTAAAATGGGTATCTAACCAAGAAGAGTTACTGATTACTGAAGCCGGTCGTATCACCAAAACGGTGAATTTAGTGGTAGGTAATATTCAGGCTCTATCAGCAAATACGCCCGATCCACTCAGCTTAAACTTACTTCATGCTCAAACTCCGACAACTTGGCAATATCAACTGCATTGGCAGCAAGGTAAGCAAGACTATATTGAACCTGCCCTGTCTCAATTTAAGGTTTATGGTCAACAAGAAAAAGCCTTACCGACGGGCTCACAAAATTTGGTACTCGTTGAAGAAAGTGTCACCCTTACCGTCAGCAAACAACGCTATCACAACCGTTATTGGTTAAGCCCAAAGACAGGTAGAGTCATCGCCAGCGAGCAATATTTGGGACCGAATGGTTCACGCCTTTCCCTTTCCATCGCTAAGCCCTTTGCAGGAGAATAAGCTATGCGTTTTATTTCCTTACTTAGTTTTCTGGGGTGTCTAGGCGTTAGTCTAACTTTACATGCGAAAGAGCCGATTTCTCATACTGATTTTTCTGCCAAAGTAGCCATTTCCCATCCCCCTCTTTTAATAAAGTTAGAGGCAGATGGCCCAGTTCGCCTCGATGCAATGGTGTTGCAAGCTCTACATTCTCAGCAACCTGCGATCAGTACTTTAAGGATTGATTGGCAGAACAGTCGATTATTTTCCTTGCACGAACCTTTTCCGTTGCAAAAAGATCTGCTCAAAAGACTGGCTCAGTTACAAGATAAAGTTCAAGAGCCACAAGTAACGAGCTGGCAGCAGTTACGTAACGAGCTACGCAAACGTCGGTTTGCCAAACGAGCATTGATTCCTTTAGACCCAGACGTGATCAGAACGGTAAGCGGTCATAACCCCTTATTAAACGGAGAATTTGCACTTTATCTACCCTACTTAAGTGATTCTCAAACGGTTACCGTTTTGGGGGCGGTTCATCATTCCGAACCACAAAAATGGAAAGCACACTACAGTGCTCGTGATTATGCTCAACAGGCCAAGTGGATAAATACCACACTGGGTGAACTCACCATCATTCAACCCAATGGTGAGATTCAAACGCATTCTGTTGGCTATTGGAATGCACATCCGCGTACCGTGTTACCTGGGGCTATCATCTATGTGCCTTTTACAACCACGCTGTTTTCATCGATTAACCGCACTGAACTAAAACACATTAATCAGCAGGTGGTTGAACTGCTTCGCCATCAACTGCCGAGAGAATAACCATGATGTTGAGCACACCTATAAAACGTTTTAGTTATGCAGGGCTGCTACTCTGTTCATTACCATTAAGCGCTCAAACCTATACTCAATCTAATTTTGGTGGGACAGGGTTAATGCAAATGCCAACGGCTCGTATGCAGCCAGAAGGGGAATTTAGCGCGGCCTACAACCATAATGATATTTATGATTTTTATACTATTTCCGTGCAGTTATTTCCGTGGCTAGAAACCACTGTCCGTTATGCACAAACCCATGACATGCTCTACAGTAATGACCCTTCATTTAGTGGTAATACGAAGCATACCGACAAATCGTTTGATGCCAAGATTCGCTTATGGGAAGAGAGCTATTGGCTTCCACAAGTATCACTGGGTTTTCAAGATATTGGTGGGACAGGATTATTTGATGGGGAATATCTCGCAGCCAGCAAACGCTGGGGACCACTAGATTTTACATTAGGAATCGGCTGGGGCTATTTAGGCAATCGAGGCAATGTACACGGCGACAAAGCCCTCTCCAGCGATTGCGGCCGTGGCACAGACTACAAAGGTAATGGTGGAAGTTTTGATGTAAATCGAATGTTCACTGGGTGTATGGCCCTATTTGGTGGCATTGAATACCAAACACCCTATAAGCCGTTAACGCTAAAGATAGAGTATGAGGGTAACGACTATCGTAGTGATTACCCTGTGACAGCAGGAAAAATAACCATACCACAGTCAACGCCTTGGAACTTTGGTATGAATTACGCCTTAACGGATTGGGCCAGTGTTCGCTTAAGCTATGAGCGAGGAAATAGCGTCAATCTAGGTCTGCGCCTACATAGTAATTTCTCCGACATTAAGCCACTCTGGTTAGATGAACCTAAACCCGCTTATGCGCCATCCACACCACGTACGGAAATGAGTAACGAAGAGTGGCAAGCGCTGACACAAGATATTGCCAGAGTTTCAGGGTATCAATCAGTACGAGTTTATCAAAGTGACACAGCCGTAACCGTTATGGGTGAACAAAAGCGTTATCGAGATCGACAAGAAGGTTATGATCGCCTAGCTAGAGTCGTTCTAAATAGTGGCATTGATACCGAACAAATCCGAATAATTGAGACTCGTAACCAACAGCCGTTAACCGAGGTGATCATTGATAGCGATAAAGCACATCAAGTGCTCAATCAAGCTTATATCAATGGAAAAATCAGTGATGCTGTAGAAATACGTGATCCCTCTCCAGCCATCGGACACCAGCATACCCAACAGGATAAACCATGGCAATTTGGGCTTTCTCCTGTACTGCAACAGTCGTTTGGCGGATCAGAAAGTTTCTATCTATTTGCAATTGGAGCAAGAGCCGATGCAAGTTGGAGACTTAATGATCACTGGCTTCTTTCGGGTAGCCTTTATGGCAATATTTACGATAACTACGATAAATTTAACTATACCGTTCCCCCCGATGGGACCGATCTTAAACGTGTTCGAACGCTAAGCCGTGAATACTTAGAAGACACGATTAGGCTCAATCATGCCCAACTCACTTACCTTGATTATGTTGGGCAAGGTATTTATAACCAATTTTACGGCGGTTACCTTGAGAGTATGTTTGCTGGGGTAGGTAGTGAATGGCTCTATCGCCCACTCGATAAACATTGGGCAGTCGGTATAGATCTCAACTATGTCGCCCAACGGGAAGCTGGCTCAGTGTTTGGTATCTATCGTGATGAAGTCCACTATGATAACACCATTAACCGCTATTATCGGGTACAAACTGGCACAGCCACTGGCCATGCGACACTGTACTGGCAACCTCAATTTTGGTCACTGTTTGATAATAGCTTATTAAAAGTGAGTGCCGGACGTTACCTATCGGAAGATGTCGGTGTTACCGTGGATTTTTCAAAACAATTTAACAGTGGAGTGATTGTGGGAGCCTTCGCAACCAAAACCGATCTATCGGCTGATGAATTCGGTGAAGGGAGTTTTACTAAAGGCTTCTATATCTCAATTCCACTAGAGATGATGACGGCAAAACATAATACTAACCGAGCCGCTATTTCTTGGATGCCGATCCAGCGTGATGGAGGGCAGATGCTGTCTCGTCAACATAGATTATTTGAAATGACTGATGCCCGTAGCCCATGGTTTGAAAGAGCACCGATAAAATAAGGCATAATCGATTTGTTCATCATTCCATACTAAGTCGTTCGTTCTCCCCGCGCAGGCGGGGGGGAACCTATTGATATGAATTCACAACACTTAGACGCCTACTTACACACAAATTCCGATGTGGAAGTGACAGTTTAGGCTGGATAAGTAAAATATAACATCGGAATATGACATAACATCCGTGACTAGGCATGTTATTTGCTAGGGTTACGTGAAGATAATATTTGATCAACCATGATGATGGGTAACCTATCTCGCTTGCTAACTTGAGACTGTAGACTATGCACAAATATCTGATTTCTAGCGCAATTGCACTCACTCTATTCGGTTGTGGCGGTGGTGAAAGTGGAGGTTCGAGTAGCACACCATCACCGACGGTGAAATATTATAATGTGAGCTTTTTTGATTTAGATAATGTTGCTGAAAATGATCAAAATAGCTGCCAAATATTTGGCTATAATGACGATAAAACAAGAAAGGTTATCGCATATCGGTCTGTGCCTGAAAATAATTACAAAATTGTTATTCATGATAAAAATGGTAACTTCGTTCGTCGTTATACGAATCAAACGGAAACGAATGGATTAGGCTCTACTTTCCGTTTTAAACAAAGCGATGTTCCTGCTGATGGATATATCAGCTTTTCCTATTCAGAAGGTCGAGATCACTTCATTAGCACTTTTTCTAAGTCGTTAATTTTAGAAACATTTTCTATTTACGCTAAGAATAAAAACAATAATATTAACTGTTTAGTAACATCTACAAATCATTTAAATCCACAAGAAAAAGAATATTCTGCCTTTATTGAATCACCTGATTGGACCGATAATAATTTCTTCTATTCCATTAATAAATTAAACCAAGATTTTCTAGGGTTTTCTAGTTGTAGTGACAATCACAGTTCTTGTAGTGGAGAAAAAGTAACCGCTATTTCTCCAACCAAGAAGCCCGTAATGCTAACTGCCTACAAACGTAAAATATCTGAGGTTAAGAATCTCTTTGCTTTCGAATTTGCTCAAACAAATAATCTCAGTGCAACAAATACCATAGGTAATTCCAGTCAAAAAATAAAACTCCATAACATAGAAAATTTAGATAACTCATGGAATCCACCTATTGATGTTGACATCTCTTTGGCACAATTATTTGTTGATGGTCGAAAATTTAATGCCCCTAATGCTTACTTGTGGCAGCCATTAACCACCGATGTAAACAGTACGTATAGTTATTCAGAGCTTATCGAACCTAGCAATTATTATTTAAATTTACAGGGGAAGGAGTCGACCATTTCTGAGCCTCACTATTGGGCATTTCGACATGTTGCTCAAGGTACAAATGAGATCGCCAGCCACCTAAGTGCAGAAGGAGTACTAAATTCACTCCCCTCCCCCCAATACCCAAACTTGGACGACTGTTATGTACATAGTGGGTTGCAATGTATTCAAATTTCTTCAACTCCTCAGATTGATGATACTATTTTAAGAGTATCCATTGATGCTGAACTAACGGTTACAACAGGGTTACCTCAATTTATAAAGCAAACTTTTTATACTCCATATCACATGGAATTACCCGTCATGAAGTTTGATGACATCACCTTAGATCAACAGATTAAAGCTATTGAAAAATCTTCTATTTCATGGATAAAAACTGAGTCAAGTTCGATCATCGACACATTTTTGTATCAATATCAGAATCTTTATAAACGAACTATCAGCTCCGAGTTGATAGATCCTCTCGTAGATAATATTCCTCTCCTGAAAAATATCTCTGCACAATTAGAGCATGACGATTTACTAAAACGCCAACCCTATACTTGGGTGTGGCTAGAAGAAAATAACGACTAATCAGCATTCACAAAACATAGATTCCGCCTTCGCAGGAATGACGCTGGATAAACAGGCCCTTACACATGAAGGACCAGAAGAAATCACAAAGGCCAGATTTCTCGCCTATCCACATTTTTTCTGCTACTATTTGCGCAGTTTTTAGCTTTTAGGTAGGACAAGTTATGATCATCGTAACAGGCGGTGCTGGCATGATTGGCAGCAACATAATCAAAGCACTCAATGACCGAGGAATTATGGATATACTGGTCGTTGATCATTTAAAAAATGGTCATAAATTCAAAAACTTAGTTGACCTAAAAATCGCTGATTATATGGACCGTGATGATTTCTTAACCCAGATTATGGCTGGTGATGATTTTGGTGCGATAGACGCGGTTTTCCATGAAGGGGCTTGCTCGGCCACGACAGAATGGGACGGCAAATACATCATGCTCAATAACTATGAATATTCGAAAGAGCTGCTTCACTTCTGTTTGGATCGTGAAATCCCCTTCCTGTATGCCTCTTCTGCTGCGACATATGGTGATACGGATACTTTTATTGAAGAGCCTCAATATGAAGGGGCCCTTAATGTCTACGGCTATTCAAAACAGCAGTTCGACAATTACGTTCGCCGCTTGTGGCAAGATGCTGCCGAGCATAATGAAACACTCTCTCAAATCACTGGCTTTCGTTATTTCAATGTATACGGCCCCCGTGAACAACATAAAGGCTCCATGGCTTCGGTCGCTTTCCACCTCAATAATCAAATGAAGGCTGGCGAAAACCCCAAATTATTCGCGGGGAGCGAGCACTTTAAACGGGATTTCGTCTATGTCGGTGATGTCGCTGCCGTCAATATGTGGTTTATGGACCATGGCGTCTCAGGCATCTTTAACTGTGGTACGGGTAATGCTGAATCATTCAATGAAGTTGCTAAAGCGGTCATTCAACATCACGGCCAAGGTCAAGTTGAAACCATCCCCTTCCCGGAACATTTAAAAGGGGCATATCAAGAATATACTCAAGCAGATTTAACCAAACTGCGTGCCGCTGGTTGTGACGTACAATTTAAAAGCGTTGCAGAAGGAGTCGCTGAGTATATGACCATCATTAATCATTAATTTGTTGGATAGGAAAAGAGCGTGAAAATAGCAGTAGCAGGAACGGGTTATGTCGGTCTATCAAATGCAATGTTGCTGGCACAGCACCATCAAGTCGTGGCGTTAGACATTATTGAAGAAAAAGTGACAATGCTTAACCAGCGTCAATCCCCCATTGTGGATAAAGAAATTGAAGACTTTCTACAAAATAAAGCGCTCAATTTTGTCGCAACTATCGATAAAGAACAGGCCTATCTAGAGGCAGATTTCGTCATTATTGCGACCCCAACTGACTACGATCCACAAACCAACTACTTTAATACCTCATCCGTGGAAGCGGTCATTCGTGACGTTATGGCGATCAATCCAAATGCAGTAATGGTCATAAAATCGACCGTTCCTGTTGGCTATACAGCCCGAATCAAACAAGAGTTTCAGTGCGACAATATCCTATTTTCCCCTGAATTTCTGCGTGAAGGTAAAGCGCTGTATGATAACTTGTATCCGTCACGGATTATTGTGGGTGAACAGAGTGAGCGCGCTAAAGTGTTCGCGGATTTACTCGCGGAAGGGGCAATAAAAGAAGAGATTCCCGTTCTGTTTACTCATTCAACCGAAGCGGAAGCGGTAAAGCTTTTCTCAAACACCTATCTCGCCCTACGAGTGGCTTATTTCAATGAGTTGGATTCCTACGCAGAAGTTAACGGCTTAGATACCCGACAAATTATTGAAGGGGTGGGGTTAGATCCGCGCATTGGTCATCACTATAACAACCCTTCTTTTGGATATGGTGGCTATTGCCTACCAAAAGATACCAAACAGCTGTTAGCCAACTATCAATCTGTGCCGAATAATATTATTTCTGCCATTGTGGATGCTAACCGCACCCGTAAAGATTTTATTGCCGATTCTATCCTCAAACGTCAACCTAAAGTGGTTGGGATCTACCGTTTGATCATGAAGGCAGGGTCAGATAATTTCCGAGCATCGAGCATTCAAGGCATTATGAAACGCTTGAAAGCGAAAGGCATCGAAGTGATCGTTTATGAGCCTGTTCTAAAAGAGAGCCACTTCTTCCATTCACGTGTTGTTCAAGACTTAGAAGCCTTCAAACAAGAAGCCGATGTGATTGTTTCCAATCGCATGACAGAAGACCTGAGCAATGTTGCCGATAAAGTCTACACAAGAGACTTGTTTGGTAGTGACTAAAAACATTATTCTAGCCACCGTAAATCCGGTGGCTGATTACTTTTCTATCCCCCAGCGTTTAAGTATATAAAGAAGGAACAGTGAGAAAAATCGGCTTACATAGATAAGAAATATCATACAATCGTTTGTCAGATTGTTGCTGTCCCGTAGAGTTGAGAACTGCTATACTCCGCTGCAAATTCAAACAATATCCTCATTTTCACTGAGTAATTTATGTCGTCACCACCACGCAATGACTTTGATGAATACGCCTATAACCCAAAATTTCAATGGCGCTTTCTTCACCCTCGTTACTGGGGCACTTGGCTTGCTATTTTTTTTGCCTGCCTAGCTAGCTTCTTTCCTAACAGGCTCAAACGAGTGATTGCTCGGTGGCTAGCCACACTCGCCGTGAGAGTTAAAAGTAAAGCAAATACTCGAGCCCGAGTGAATTTAGCAATGTGCTTCCCCGATAAGGCCATCTCCGAACGTGAGCATATCCTTTTTAATATGTATGTAACTTCCATTATGTTCTTAATGGGGTTTGCCTCAACATCATTAAGAAGTAAGCAATGGCTGGAAAAACACACATCCGTACGAGGGTTAGAGCATGTCGAACAAGTATTGAATAACGGTGAAAATGTTATTCTCTTAGTTCCACATACATGGGCGATTGATATCCCCGCGATTTTATTGGCATCAAGAGGCTTACCCGTTTCCGCGATGGCCAAAAGCCAAAAGAACTTAGTGTCTGACTGGTTGATGCATAAACAGCGCGTACAATATGGCGGTCGAGTGTACGACCGAAGTGTTGGCATCAAACCTTTTATCAAATCCGTACGTAAAGATGGATACTTAGGTTATTACCTGCCTGATGAGGATTTAGGTAGAGAACACAGTGTTTTTGTCGATTTCTTTGCGACTCAAAAAGCAACAATCGCAGGCTTAGGACGGTTATCAACACTAAGTAAAGCGAAAATCGTTCCACTGTTCGCCATGTTTAACACCCAAACAGGATGCTATGAGCTGGATTTTTATCCACAGCTCCCTTTTCCTACTGGTGATGAGCAGCAAGATGCAAGGATGATGAACCAATGTATTGAAGCCTATGTCACACAACGACCAGAACAGTATATGTGGATTTTACGTCTGCTAAAAACTCGCCCGGATAGTGATGTAAATCCATATAGTAATAAATAAAGATTTCCCTAATGAATATCAAAGTATTATCTAATCACCATATTATAAATTTTTTAATTCTATCACCCTATTTTTTCTCATTCAGTTTTTTAATGCTTTTGGAAAATAGTAGTAAAATAGTTGTCCCTATAATTATTCTATCCTGTATAATTACTTTGTCATCAGAAAATAACATCATTAAAGTAATAAGAGAAAATATCTCATCTCCGCTTTATTGTGGATTAATTATTTATACCATCTATTCAATTTTCTCTTACTATTATCATGGATTTAGCTCTAGAGAATTACGAGCCCTTATCTGTCTAACCATACTATTTTTTACATTTCCATTTTATAGGATAGATATCTCTATATTAAAAGGATTAATTTATTTAGGTTGCTCAACTGTATTTATAAATAGTATCTATCACAATGTTTACCTTGGTGAATATCGGTGGGCAGGAACAATGAATCCCATACCATACGCAACTATATGTGCATCGTTATTTATAGCGTGTTTCTCTATCTTTCTTTGTAGCAATAAGAATATAGAACGAATAATATCATGTGTTTTTTTAGTTTTCTCCGCAACAAGCATACTATTGACTCAAAGTAGAGGTGTGTGGCTAGCGGTATTTATTTCTATAATAGCACTACTGACCATTAATATAAGACATACAAAAATAGAAAGAAAATATATTGCTATAATTATATCCTCTGTTATTTTCACTTTCTTCCTAATGAAAGAAAGTATCGAACAAAGAATAGATCAAACTAAGCAAGAAATATTACTAATTAGTCATGGTGATTTAAAAAGCTCTATTGGGTTACGACTTCAGATGTGGCTATCAGTTCCCGATGTTATTAAGGATAACTATATTATTGGTATTGGAGATACACATGAGAAAACATTAAAAATACTATACAAAGAAGGAAAAATCTCTCCTAGTTTACATAAGTTTTCACCATCACACTATCATAACCAATACTTAGACCGATTAGTTAAAATGGGAATATTAGGCCTCTTAATGCTAATTGCAATTTTATTATCCCCACTGAGAGGAATCACTCAACAAAATAGATTAAGACAATGTTTAATTATTGGAACCATCTCCACTTACTTTATATCCAGTTTAACAGATGTTCCTTTTAATCATCCACAAAGTTTAACTATTTATTTATTATTATTATTTCCACTATGTAAAAGAGAGACAAAACACAATGGCTAACATTTACGTTATTAATTTAGAGCGTTCAATTGAAAGAAGAAATTTAATATCTGAACAGTTAAAAAACTTAGAGTTAGATTTTTATATTTTTAAAGCCATTGATGGGAAAGGTGAATTACCACATCCATTGTTTAATAAATATAATGAAATAAAAAGTATCTCTAGGCGAGGAAAGGTAATGAATCTTGGTCAGCTAGGATGCTATGCAAGCCATTATCTTCTTTGGGAATTATGCATTAATAGTAATGAAAACATGATTATTATAGAAGATGATGCTATCATAGATGGTGAGAAATTTCTAGATTTTGTCAAACACTGTGATACTTTATCAGAGAAAATAGAATGTATCCGAATTTTCAACAATAAGAGAAAATCATTTAACTCTAAGCCTTATATCAGTTTAGGAAATCTTCAAATACATAAATTCAATAAAGGTCACATGAGTGCAACAGGATATTTCATCACACCCAGCGGAGCTAAAAAATTATTACATCATTCAAAGGAGTGGTATCTGCCTGTTGATATCATGATGGATCGTTTTTGGGAAAACAAAGTTGAATGTTTTGGTCTAGTTCCATCTTGTGTTACAAATAATGAAACACTTGAAAGCTCTATTGATGAAAAAGTCGCTCAACAAAAAAAACGTCCATTTTTTATTAAAATAAAAAGAGAAATACATCATTTAATCGAAGATAGCTTACGTATCATTCATAATTTGATATTTTGGCTAAAAATAATACTAAAATGAAAATCCTTATAATAGGCCCATCTTGGGTGGGCGACATGGTGATGTCGCAGTGCTTATACATCACCCTTAAACAGCAACATCCAGACGCTTTGATCGATGTGATGGCTCCCGCTTGGTGTAAACCCATTTTAGAACGAATGCCAGAGGTGCACCGTGCATTAACACTGCCGTTTGGGCATGGTGAGTTTAACTTTTTTGCACGTCGAAAACTGGGGCTTTCTTTGCGTGGTCAATACGATCACGCTTACGTGTTACCTAATTCAGCAAAGTCAGCCTTAATTCCTTGGTTTGCCGATATTCCAGTACGTACTGGTTGGAAAGGTGAGATGCGCTATGGCTTACTGAATGATTTGCGCCCAAATAAAAAAGCATTTCAATATATGATTGAACGCTATGTCGCGTTGGCACACCCTAAGCTTAAGATGACCGGTTCATCAGCGTTGGGCGGAATCGATCAGTTACCTAAACCCCAATTAGCTATCTCGACAGAGCAGCAACAAGCCACGGCAAGGAAATTTGCTTTAATATTGACTGACACTATCGGCCTATGTCCAGGTGCTGAGTTTGGCCCGGCGAAGCAGTGGCCGGCCGCTCACTATGCGCAAGTCGCTATACATTTTCTGCAACAAGGTAAGCAAGTCTGCCTCTTTGGCTCAGCGAAAGATCAAGTGACAACCCAAACGATTGTGGCGCAAATTCCAGAAGATCTAAGAGAGAACATCCGTGATTTAGCAGGTCAAACTAGCCTGATTGAGGCGGTGGATTTGCTTTCTTGCTGTCAAACAGTAGTCAGTAACGATTCTGGATTAATGCATGTCGCGGCAGCCGCAGGTTGTCAGGT
The DNA here is from genome assembly GCF_900167345.1 of Vibrio cincinnatiensis DSM 19608. Taxonomy (GTDB): domain Bacteria; phylum Pseudomonadota; class Gammaproteobacteria; order Enterobacterales; family Vibrionaceae; genus Vibrio; species Vibrio cincinnatiensis. The sequence goes on from NZ_FUXB01000013.1 coordinate 80,185, forward strand.
TGTCGGTGTTTATGGTTCAACTTCTCCTCACTATACCCCACCGCTGGCAGAAAAAAGTGCGATTGTTCATACCGATATTGACTGTCGCCCCTGCTTTAAACGTGAATGCCCTTACGGACACTTAAAATGTTTAACTGAGCTTGCCCCGCAACAGATCATCAAAGCTATTGAGGCTTTTGACACAGGTTTAGATCAATGCTGATTCGTGGCTTATATACTTTATTATTGCTGATCGCCGCCCCTTTTATGCTATATGGTTTGTACAAAAAACGGGCCGGAAAACCCGCCTTTGGTGCACGTTGGAAAGAGCATTTTGGAGTAACCCCTAAATTAGATGATTCAACAAGTAGACCACTATGGATTCACGCCGTTTCTGTTGGTGAAGCTATTGCAGCTACTCCCATTATTCAAGCAATAAAAGAACGTCAACCTAATTTACCAATTGTGGTCACCACTACAACCAGTACGGGTGGACAGCAGATCAAAAAATTATCGAATTTGGTTGAGCATCGTTATATGCCACTGGATTTTCCTTTCTGCATTAATGGTTTTCTTAATGCGATTCAGCCTAGCCAGTTGCTGATTATGGAAACGGAACTGTGGCCAAATACGCTACATTGCGTTGCAAAACGCAACATTCCCATCACCGTGATTAATGCCCGTTTATCGGAACGCTCTTGCCGCCGTTATCAGCGTTTTCAATCAGTCTTTCATCTGCTTTCTTGTCATATTAGTCAGTTACTTTGCCAATATCAGAGTGATGCAGACCGCTTTCTCCGGCTAGGTATCGACCGACATAAAATATCGATAACGGGATCGATTAAATTTGACATCACCGTGACCGATGAGATCCGTCAGCAAGGACAAGCATTACGTGAACAATTAGGCCAAGATCGTCCAATTTGGATCGCCGCCAGCACCCATCAAGGTGAAGATGAAATGTGCCTTGAAGCACATCGTCAATTGCTGAATCACTATCCTGATGCATTATTAATTTTGGTCCCTCGCCATCCAGAGCGTTTTAATTCGGTAGATTTACTGTGCCGGACGCAAGGTTTTACCGTTAGCCGCCGAACTGAACCTGTCACAGAACCAACTCAGATCTACCTTGGAGATACCATGGGCGAGATGCTGACGTTAATGTATGCCGCTGATGTCTGTTTTATGGGTGGAAGCCTGTTGGGAGACAAAGTGGGTGGACATAATTTAGTTGAACCCGCAGCTCTGGGAATGCCTATATTAACTGGTCAGAGTTACTATAATTTCTATGATATAGTGTACTTATTAAGAAAAAATGAGGCTATTCAGCTTTGTAACGATGCAAATGATATTTATAAACACTTAGTAAATCTTTTCTCAAGCAATGTGCTATTAAAAAGAAAAGGGGGAAATTCTTTGAAAGTCTTTAATGATAATAGAGGCGCCATCGAAAGAACCATGAATATATTAAAAATAAAGCAAGTCAATACATTATGAAAATAAAGTTTTTAATTAGAGATTTAAAAATTGAAGGTGTACAAGTAGTTACTATCCGATTAGCGAAACTACTACAATCTCAAGGTCATAACATAGAAATTATAACTTTACATAATGACAAAGAGCTAGATAACCTTAGCGATTTAAACATTTTCTGTTTAGATGCTCCTAAAAATAAAACAAAAACTAAAGAATTACTACCTTATTTTAAAGAATGGTATTTACAGCATAATACGTTTGACTATTTAATAGCTCCACATAGTGAATGTATAAAAATAATTTCTAAATTTAATGATTCTCGACTTATCCCTTTCATTCACAACTCAGATGAACACTCATATAATCAACGAGGTTTTTTTAAAAAATTTAAATATAGAAAAAAGCTACAAAACAGACTAAAAAACAAACATGTATTATGTGTTTCTGATAGCATTAATAAATTCATAAAGAAATGCGGTGGTAAAAATATATTATCGATAAATGTTCTATACAACCCTTTTGACATTCAAGAAATATCAATAAAATCAAAATCTTATAAATTCAACCTCCCCAAAAAAGACTATTTACTTTTTATAGGTAGACTAGAAAAACAAAAACGTGTTGATCGGTTACTTCGAGCCTTCTCTTTAATTAAAGATAAATCAATAACATTAATAATTTTAGGCGAGGGTTCTTTAAGTAAAACCTTAGAACAATTAGCGCAAGAGTTAGGTATTAAGAATAGAGTCATATTTAAAAAATTTGAAACTAATCCATATCCTATAATAAAATCAGCTAAAGGATTACTATTAACCTCTGATCATGAAGGATTACCTACAGTAATTATTGAAGCATTAATCCTTAATGTTCCAGCAATAAGCACTAACTGTCCATCAGGTCCTAGTGAAATTCTCACTGGTAATTTATCTCAATATCTTATTGATTCTTATGACGAAAACGTTATAGCTCAGCATATTGACCAAGTGTTAAGTATGACGAGTCACCCGCATCTCTCTGAAGGATATCGGAAATTTCATCAAGATCATATTTATCAATCTTTTTTAGAGATAGTTTCACAATGGAAAAATAGTGATCATTAATCTTTATAACCAGCCACTATATGCTGCCACTGTGGCTCTTGCCAAAAAATCCCAAACCGCTGCTGCTCTTTACGAAAAGAGCGCAGCAAACGCTGTAAATTTGCCTCTTTCCACCCATCCCCTTTTTGCTGATAGCATTTATCAAAATCAATAATCCATACAGTATTAGATGTATCGATCAAAATATTATGGATATTCAGATCGGTATGGTTCACCTGAGCCCGATGCAGCTTAGCAATCTCTTTTCCTATCGCAATATATTGACTTTCTGCTAGGGTATTTTCTTGCAAGATCGCCACTAAATCTCGTGCATTGGCAATTTTTTCGCTCAATAAGTCCGCTTGATAGAAAAGTCCTTGTTTAACGGCTCGGGCCGCAATCGGGCGTGGTACATTAACCCCTTGCTCACGGAGATAATGCAAGAGATGAAATTCAGCATAACTGCGGGTTTTTTGCCAACTCTGAAACCAATAGTGGTCACTCACTAACTTACCGAATAATCCGCCTCGACGATAATGACGCAGTGCCGCTTCAAGCTGCTGCATAGCGATAAACCACGTGGTACCCCGACCTGTCGCACTACCAATGATTTTCTGTTCAGCTCGCCAATAGCTAACATCAAATAGGGAATGAAGGGGGGCATTGACCCACTCTTCGTCATACCAGATGGTTTGGTCATTGAGTGAAAGCTGCTTAAGCATAATAAGATTCCTGCGGCACGTTATCCGTAATAAGCATAGAGTAAACTTCCCCAAATTAAACCTGCGAGTAGTAAGCTTACCATCACAGCGGCTGAGCCAATATCTTTTGCTCGTCCACTCAGTTCATGCCGCTCTGCTCCCACTCTATCCACCACTGCCTCTATGGCTGAGTTGATCAGTTCAACAATCAACACCAGCACCACACTGGAAAACATCAGTAATCGTTCAAGAATAGGCAGACCCAATAAGCATAAAACTCCAGAGGCAATCACTAATAGCGCTAACTCTTGGCGAATTGCCGCTTCATGCTGAAAAGCCGCTTTTAATCCTTGCCATGAATAGCCTGTCGCATTGATTACTCGACGAAATCCCGTTGTTCCGGGTTTGCCGCTAAATGGTGATTGCATAGTTGGCTTCTCTTATTTTATGGTCACAGCATTAGAAGGCTTATTTTACATTTATCTGTAGACTCTGCATAATTTAGCCTCATTAATTAGTGAGCTTTTTCCATGCCTCTTTTTTTATCACCACCAAAATCTGTCTGTTTTTTGCGTCTCTCAGCGATCGGCGATGTGTGTCATGCGGTGGCCGCGGTACAAGCTTTGCAAAAATATTGGCCTGAGACCCAGGTGACTTGGATTATTGGTAAAGTGGAAGCCCAATTATTGCAAGGGCTAGACAACGTTGAGCTAATTGTGTTTGACAAAAAAGCCGGCTGGACAGGGATGAAATCCGTATGGAAACAGCTAAAAGGTCGCCGCTTTGATGCTTTAGTGCATATGCAGTTAGCACTGAGAGCAAGCCTACTAACCTTAGGAATCCGGGCTCAATATAAAGTAGGGTTTCACCGTAAACGGGCTAAAGAAGGTCAGTGGTTATTCACTAACCGAAAAATTACCGATACGGAATCTTCCCATGTATTGGATAGTTTTTTCTCTTTTATTGTGTATTTGGGAGTGCCTCGTAGCCAGCCCACTTGGTCGTTACCTATTACTCCGCAAGACCGTGCTTTTGCTCGTCAGCAGTTGCAAGATAAACCCAGTGTGATTATCTGCCCTGCTGCAAGTAAAGATGAGCGAAATTGGCCAACCGCACACTACGCCGAGTTTGCTGACTATGTCGTGTCACAAGGTTATCAGGTAGTATTATGCGGCTCTCCCGCCCATCGTGAGCAGCAGTTGGCTAACCAGATTACTGACTTAATGACTCAACCGGTGGTGAATTTAGTCGGGCAGACCAGCTTAAAGCAATTAGCCGCCCTGCTCGGTGAAGCGAAGTTAGTACTTGCTCCGGATTCAGGCCCAGCACATATTGCCACAACGCAAGGCACCCCCGTGTTAGGTTTATATGCGCACAGCAACCCCAAACGTACCGGTCCCTATTTCAATATTAATGATGTGGTCAGTGTCTATGAAGCGTGTGTGACAAAGCAGCAAGGAAAGCCTTTAGAGCAACTGGCTTGGAGCACTCGAGCAAAAGGAGAGACGTTGATGCAGGGTATTTCTGTTTCTTCGGTTATTAACGCATTTACACGCATGATGAAAGGTACAGCAACCCATGACTAAATCAATGCCGACGTTGGCCGTTGCCTTAATCGTCAAAAATGAAGCGAAACATTTACAAGCTTGCCTCGAAACGGTTGCGGGTTGGGTCGATGAGATCATTATTCTTGATTCTGGAAGTAGTGATGAAACAGAAGCGATTGCACGCCGTTTCACTAATAAGTTTTTTGTTAATACTGACTGGCAAGGATTTGGGCCTCAACGCCGCTTAGCACAATCCTATGTTGAATCGGATTATCTTTTGTGGCTTGACGCCGATGAGCGAGTGACTCCTGAATTGAAAGCAAGTATTTTACAAGCTGTTCAAAATGATAAACCCAATACCGTTTATCAGATTGATCGCTTAACTACAGCATTTGGTAAACAGATTCGTTACTCCGGCTGGTCACCTGACTGGGTCACGCGCCTCTATCGTACTCAGGATACTCAATATAATACTGCGCTGGTTCACGAGAGTGTCGAAATACCATCACATCTAACACTGCAATCCTTATCCGGCTATTTGCAGCACTATACGTTTGAGTATCTACCGCAATACACAGCGAAAACTCAGCACTATATGAAAGCTTGGGTTGATCAACGGGAAGGCAAAAAGTCCGCCTCCTTAACTAGCGCCGTATTACATGGTTTTTTTCGCTTTTTCAAAATGTATATTGTGAAACGTGGTTTTTTAGATGGTCGCCATGGCTTATTACTTGCCATACTCAGTGCTAATACTACGTTTACTCGTTATGCTGACCTTTGGTTGCGTGATTATGTCCGAAAAGGACAAAGAGACCGTTCATGAATATTTGCCATGTCAATCTTGCTTCAGGTTATCACGGCGGTGAAAACCAAACCCTGCTGCTGATACAACAGCAGATCAAATTAGGCTACCAACTCACCGTTGTGGCTAACCCTAAAAGCCCTTTTTTCTCCCGTGTACAAACACTACCGTGCCGAGTCATTGCCTGTAAGCATTACCTCACTCAGCACAGTAAAGCCATTACACAAGGCTGTGACCTTATTCATGTTCATGAAGGGCGAGCAATTTATTGGGCGTGGTTACAACATAAATTGCATAAAATCCCTTATGTGATTACGCGTCGGATTGATAACCCTCTCAGTGAGCGCTGGTTTGCGACTCAAGCTTACCGATCCGCCAGTGCCTTGGTTGGGTTAAGTCAGGAAATTTGTCGGCAAATTTTATTGCGTCATCCGCAGAAAAAAGTCGTCACCATCCCAAGCTCCCCCGTCTGTTATCCTGTTAATCAGCAGCAAGTCTCTCAGATTCGTGAACAATTTTCTCATCATTTTTTGGTGATTCATGCCGCCAATATGCTTCACCATAAAGGCTTTGATGTTACGGTTGCGGCAGCTCGCCTATTGATGGATTCCGCCCCAGACATCCATTTTGCTTTATTAGGGGATGGAAAAGAGCGCCCAGTATTAGAGCAGCAAGCCCAAGGGTTAACGAATATTCATTTCATGGGCAAACAGAGTAATATGGGTGATTGGTTTGCCGCCGCTGATATACTTATCCACCCCTCTTACAGTGAAGGGCTGGGCTCTGTCATTTTAGAGGCAATGGGTAGTGGGTTACCTGTCGTAGGTAGCCGAGCGGGTGGCATCCCAGACATCATTGAACACGGTGTTTCTGGCTTATTGATTCCTCCTGGAGATGCCCAAGCATTAGCACGGGCTATTTTGCAAGTTCGCCATGATCCCGAACTTATTGACGCATTAACCATCGGGCGAGAGAAAAAATTACGCGATTTTCAGATTGAACAAACCTCACAGCGTTATCACTCACTCTACTCAGAAATAATGAAAAGCGATTCTTGCTGTTCATAGAAACTGAGTGTTAAAAAAGACAGCGGACACTATAAAGGTAAGAAATACATGAGAATTTTAATTTTTAGCTCTTACAAAGATGCGTGGAATAGCGTTCGCCCAGAAGCTGAAATGTTTATTGAAATGGTTAAATTAGGCCATCAAATCACGATAATGACTCAAGGAAATGCAGAGTATGTGACTCGCTTTCGTGACAACGGCATCAAGGTAATTGACGCTTACCCCAGTAAGAAAATCTGCTGGAAAGCCATCAAAACTCTACGTGCAGAGTTGAGCGCTTATCACTATGATATTGTCTATGCAATGAATTCGAAAACAATTCCCAATGCAGCCTTCGCTTGTATCGGTTTTAAAAAGACCAAGTTAGTCACTTATCGAGGAACAGTCGGTGGATTATATCGCCATGATCCTAGTGCGTATTTAACTCATTTACACCCGAGAGTCGATGGCATTAGCTGTGTGGCACAAGCCGTTACTGATGATGTAAAAAAACGAGTGTGGAAACACCAAGAACGTGTCGTCACCATTTACAAAGGGCATGATATCGCTTGGTATCAAGCTCTGCCCGCTAATATCAGTGAATTAGGTCTTCCCTCTGATGCCTTTTGCGTTATTTGTATTGCGAATGCTCGACCAAGTAAAGGTGTCCATATCCTGCTTGATAGCGCTAAACAACTGGCTGATTTAAGTAATGTACACTTACTGTTGGTTGGACGCGATATGGACACCGAGCAAAATCTGAATTTAGCCAAGCAAAGTGGGATGCCAGAGCGTATTCATTTTCTTGGCTATCGCAAGGATGTTCCTGAACTCTTGGCGGCAAGCGCAGTACAAGTTCAACCTTCGATTAGCGGTGAAGGGCTACCGAAAACCATTATTGAAGCTATGGCGATGGGGGTTCCCTCTATTGTGACGACCACCGGTGGCGGAAAAGAGTTATTGGTTGATGGTGACAGCGGATTCATTGTCCCAGTACAGGATCCTCATGCCATTGCAGAGAAAATTCGTTGGTTGTACCAATCACCGGAGCAACGCCAGAAAATGGGAAAACTCGCACAACAACGTATGATCAGTGACTTTTCTTGTCAAACCAGTGCTCAGCAACATTTGGCATTTTTTCAGTCCTTATTAGGATAACATCGACTTTAATAAATAGAGGGATATTGTGAGCCAAAAACGTATTTCTCGGGTGATTTATCCCGGGACCTTTGACCCCATCACCAATGGCCATCTGGATATTGTTGAGCGAGCAGCCAACATGTTTGATGAGGTGATCATCGCGGTTGCCGCCAGCCCAAGCAAGAAGACGATGTTTACCTTAGAGGAACGCGTCGCATTCACTCAAGCGGTCACTCAACATTTAGACAATGTCACCAGTAAAGGTTTTGCTGGTTTAATGGTTGATTTTGCCCGTGCAGAGCAAGCTAATGTATTGATTCGAGGTTTACGAACGACGGTCGATTTCGAATACGAATTTGGATTAACCAATATGTACCGCCGTTTAATGCCGGGGCTAGAAAGCGTGTTTCTCACACCATCAGAAGAACACGCTTTTATCTCATCAACCATTGTCCGTGAAGTTGCTATCCATGGCGGTAATGTGGATCAATTCGTGCCTTCTGTGGTTGCCCATGCTCTTCATAGCAAAAAGCAAATATAGTGATAATCAGGCGGGTTGATAGACAAACTGCCTGTCTCGTTCCTAATTTATGGTGTCATTGGAAACACTTGCGAGCGTAAGAAATACTCTTGCAGCTGGTGATACTCCTGCCCCCATTGTCGGTTAAAGCGGTGATCATCGCTGGGCTGTTTTTCCGTCAAAAAGGTTTCTCCTGCCTGCCAAGGGTAAAAAGTAAAGGGGGGCGCGTTATTTACCGCCCCATTCTGGTTAATCACCATTCCCGTGTTATACCCAATATTACTCACTGGTTCTGTGCTAAGAAGATTTTCTCCCCCTAAAGAGATATAAGGCTTATCTGACAAACTAAAGTAATACAGTGTGGGGAAAACATCCCGATGAGAACCAATTCGGTTGGGATCATACTGGTAATTGGTATGCGCTAAAATCGATGCAGGCACATAGAGATAAAAGGGAACCGCATGCGTTAACCCGGCTTCTCCAGGTCGAGCCGTATTGGTGTAACGCACACGATGATCACCCGTCACGGCAATAACCGCCTTCTCTTTTAACGCAGATTGTTTGATACCTTGAATAAAGTTCCCTAACGCGTTACTTGCATATTGAAAGGTTTCTAGTAACTCTTTTGCATCCCCTTCTCCTTTATAGCCTAATAATTCATTAAGCCTATCATTTAAGCTCGTCGGCGTTGGCTGGTAATAATCTGGAGAGTGATAGGGAGAGTGGTTAGTCACTGTCATTATATACACGAACGTAGGCTTCTGGGCTTTATCTAATATTTGACGAGCAAACTTAAAGGTAAATCCATCAGGGACACCCCATGTACCAGCCTCTTTACCCGCACTGGGAAAAGCCTCAATAATATCATTTTCATCATAGACCCGATCAAACCCTTGGATAGGGAGGTAGTTGGCCAAATTACGCCACATTCCATTTCCGCCATAGATAAAGACCACCTCATAACCTGCCTCTTTATAAGGCAAGACCGCGGAGCTGGGCAGAGCCACTTTCTGTAAATTGGAATGGCTAATAGTGGGTAACGGGCTATGAACCAGCATCATCGCAATGCTATCGATCGTCGCAGAAGTCCCCGCAACAAAGCGTTCAAACAGAAAATCTTTTCGATAGTGATGCCTAAAGCTTCCCAATAAATCATTCGTTTCTGGATTATCTTCAAGTAACAAGCTTAATCCCATACTTTCCATCATAGCGACTACAACATGGGGGGGATTTTCAGCCAAATACTCATTCTCTTGGGTTCGATAATCCGGGGTCGGCTTACCTAATATTTTGTACATCTTCTCTTGTAACACCTGCTGAGAAATGGGTTCTATATGTGCTTGTTCTTGGTAATCACTTCGAGCCCAATCTAATGCCATGAAGACATTCGGTGTCAACATATTCAATGGTTTATAAGCTGAGACACTGGCGTGATAACGTTTAAGCGGTAGGCTTCCTAGTGAGCCTCGAGCGATAATAAAAACACTCAACGTCACCCCAATCACAACCATGCTCGTTACACTCCAATGCCATGGCCGCTTCGGTTGCCATAATGCTTGGTGAGTTAAAAATTTCGCAAAGTAATAGCTACCACTAGCAACCATACCCGTGCCAAGACTTCCCCAAATAATGGGATAATCGCTCCATAGATTTTTAAGTACGGCGATAGAATCATCATCAACTAAGCCGAAGATAAACAGATCAACATGGCTACCATAGGTCAGGTAATAGTAGTAGTTTCCTATTCCACCAATAACATAGAGAAATGCAACAAGGGTATGGTAGTAAACAGACACCCCACACCATCGCGGATAAGCTTTAGCAAAAGGGGCACAAAAAAGCCCCACTAACAGCAAAGGAGAGTATGCAATCGCCGTAACTTTGGCATCAAAACGCATGCCTACCCAAAAAGCACGGCGAATATCATCAGAAATGTCCTGAGTCGGTAGATTAGGCTCAATATAGAGATAAAGTGCATAACGAGAGAAAAGCAGCAGTAATAACGAAAAAATGAAGTAAAGAGCTAAAACTTGAAATAAATGACGAAAATGGTTCTGAACATGCATGCTTAAACGACGACAATACAAAATAAGAGAGTTAGTAATACTACCTCACACTGATTTTTCTGTATAAAAACAATAAGGAAAATGAGACTTAGCTTTGACAGTGATTACAAAATACACTGTTCCTCTGGCCTATTTTCTGCTCACTGAGCGGTTCGGAACAACGCGGGCAAGGCTCTCCCCCTTTTCCATACACTTGCAACTCTTGAGCAAAATAACCCGGTTTACCATCTGGTTGAGAAAAGTCTTTCAGTGTTGTTCCGCCTTGAGTTATCGATATTTCCAACACCGCTTTTATCGCACTCACTAAGCGCCGCCACTCCTCCATCGATAGGCTTTTTGTAGGTCGAAGAGGATGAATACCCGCGTAAAAGAGTGACTCATTGGCATAAATGTTACCTACTCCCACAACAATAGCGTTATCCATAATAAAGGCTTTAATCGCTATCCGTTTATTCTTCACTTTTTCAACAATATATTGTGCGTTGAATGTATCAGAAAGTGGCTCTGGGCCTAATTTATCTAGAATGGGTAAACTTTCTCCGGCCGGACACCATAACCAGGCACCAAATCGGCGTGGGTCATGATAACGAAGAATTTTCCCATTCGTTAACTGTAGATCCACATGATCATGTTTACCCGCAGGGAAATACCCTTCTAGAACTCGTAGTGATCCCGACATGCCTAGATGGACTACCGCCGCCCCAATCGGCGTTTCAATAAGCAAATATTTCGCTCTACGTGAAATTTGCTCAATCGGTTGCCCTTCTATTTGGTATAGCTCAGGGGGGATCGGCCAACGTAGTTTCTGGCAACGAAGGGTTAAGCACTTTACCTTTTGCCCAACCAAATGAGGGGAAATCCCCATCCTGCTAACTTCAATTTCGGGTAGTTCAGGCATAACCGCTCCTAGTCGTGCGCCTCAAAATAGCAAAATAAAATGTATTACTGGGGAAATAGATAACCGTCAGGGGTCGAAATCGCTATCCACTTATCTTGCCAGTTTTTAAATAGCCAAAACTGCGGCGAATGGTAGTAGGTGATTCTCTGTGGCTCTTCTAAATCTTGATACCAAGCTTCAATGGTCTGCGGCAGGCTCAACAACGGCTGTAATGTACGGAATGTTTCATCATTAACTTCAGTCCCGGCCAAATCTTGCCAACGTTTAACCCATTCTTCAGGATCAATATCGTTGGGTGGTGTGGCTCGCCAGCGCCCTTGATTCCGCTCGAGAGAAAAATGAGGGAAATGTATCGCTTGTAATTGAGCCTGTGAGTTAAATAAGGTGGGATAAGGGCTTACTTCCGGCTCCATCAGATACGACTTCAGTAAAGGTGGCAGGTTAAGTACGCCAATAAAAATTAACACAAGAAGAATAAGAATGTTGTTCCAACGACGGCGTCGATGAGGGCTAATACGCACAGTAACTATTCCTGAGAGACCTAAGCGAATACCTAGAGTAGCAAAGAGTGTGCTCAGTGCCTAGCGGCTTCACTCCGCTTTAGGTTCCCACCGACACGGAATGATAGGAATGAGAAATGGTAAAAACGATAAGCGATGTGCTTTTACTGGAAGGTTGGCAAAAGTTAAATCCTAGATAAAGAAAAACCCAACCAAATTGGCTGGGTTTTCTACTACTTGCAAGAGAAGGGGCAATCAATTACTTGATTTTGCCTTCTTTGTACACAACGTGCTGGCGAACAACTGGATCAAACTTCTTGATCTCAAATTTGCCTGGCATGTTACGTTTGTTCTTGTCAGTAGTGTAGAAGTGACCAGTACCTGCAGAAGATACTAGGCGGATTTTTTCGCGAATGCCTTTAGCCATTGCTCAATTCCTCTTAAACGTTTTCGCCACGTGCACGGATATCAGCAAGAACGGTATCAATACCTTTCTTATCGATAATACGCATGCCTTTAGCAGTTAGACGTAGTTTAACAAAACGTTTTTCGCTCTCTACCCAGAAACGATGAGTTTGTAGGTTCGGCAGAAAACGACGCTTAGTAGCATTTCGTGCGTGTGAGCGGTTGTTACCAACTGCAGGACGCTTACCAGTTACTTGGCATACTCGTGACATGAATGTCTTCTCCAAATCGTTTCAGCTCGATATCAACCTTGGTGGCCGAACCTCTCTCTTTCTAAATAAGAAGTTGAGGTTAAAAACCGTTATGGAAAATCCATACAAGGCTATCAAAGGTCGCGCATTATACTAACTTGACACGCATTGCTCAAGACCCGAACAGATCCTTTTTGCCGAATCCGGTGATCTTTTTCTCTATTGAGCTGACTGAGGTTAAAAAATGTGGGCGAATCATAACAGAAAACCGTAGAAAGCTAAGCATTTTTTGTACATTCTTTCAAATATACATTTGCCCCTTGTTTTTTCTTCTCTCTGAGTAAGAAGTAAGCACTCGGTTCTTAGTCACCTAGGTTCATCATTAAGTCATATCCAGCCTCGTTCGGCAAAGGAAATCACCTCGCCATCCCCAACCACAAAATGGTCAAGAACCCGAATATCAACCAGCGCCAGTGCATCTATCAGCCGCTGAGTAATCCTTCGGTCTGACTGACTGGGTTCGGCAATACCGGACGGATGATTATGCGCCAGAATCAATGCGGCCGCATTATGATGCAAAGCCCGCTTTACCACTTCCCTTGGATAAACACTTGCTGCATCAATCGTACCTTCAAACAACACTTCATCTTGTATCACTCGATGCTGGTTATCCAGAAAGAGAATATAGAAAGCTTCTCGCTGACGATCCCGTAATACGCTGGAAAGGTACAACTTGGTTTGGTGAGGGCTGGTTAATGCTCCGCCTCGCTTTAAGGTTTCAGCCAAATAGCGCTGGGTCATTTCTAACACCGCTTGTAGCTGAACATATTTTGCTTCACCAAGTCCTTTATGAGCACAAAACTGATCTTTACTGGCTGAAAAAAGGGCGCGTAATGAACCCGATTCTCGCAACAAAAAATCCGACAGTTCTAATACATTCATTCCTTGTGTTCCAGTTCGCAAGAAAATGGCTAGCAGTTCAGCATCAGATAATGACTGAGGGCCACGAGTCAGTAGTTTTTCTCGTGGCATCGATTCACTTGGAAGTAATTTAAGGCTCATGCACGATGCCCATCCATTGGTGGCCGACTATCAAATGACTTAACACGGGCGTTAAGTGGAAAGTGAGAGTGTAAGCGAGTTGTCACTCAAGCTATAACGGGCTTGAGTGACGATTAGATGGACGTCAAATTGCCATGTAATAAAGATGTGAATTAAAGCTTAAAGTGACTGACTAAGTTCCCCATTTGCTGCCCCGATTGTGCAAGCCGAGTACTGATCGACTCAGAGATCTGTAAGTTTTCACTCAGTTGATTCACAATCTGCTGAATAGCAACAAGGTTTTGGTTAATGTCTTCAGCAACCGCACTTTGCTGCTCCGCCGCAGAAGCGGTTTGAATACCCATATCTTGAATAGTGCCAACCGATTGTGAGATGCCGGCTAAGCGCTCTTTAATCAAGGCCGACTCCTGTGCCGTTTTTTCACCACGCTGCTGGCTAATGCTCATACTACTTACCGCTTTACTGACTCCTTGGTGTAATGCGCTGAGCATATCGCTAATCTCTTGGGTACTATTTTGCGTACGGCTGGCTAATGAACGAACTTCATCGGCAACAACCGCAAAACCTCGGCCTTGCTCACCCGCTCGAGCGGCTTCTATCGCCGCATTCAGCGCCAGTAAGTTCGTTTGATCGGCAATACCACCAATCACATTCAGAACGTTCGTAATCTGTTCGGTTTGCTGGCTTAGCTCTTGTATCGCCTCTGACGTTAAATTGACTTCATGAACCAACTCACCAATACCTTCAATTGCACGGTTCACTTCCTCTTGAGCTTCAATAATTTGGCTATTTGCTGACTCAATCGCCTGAGAGGTTTCGTTGGTATTATTGGCGACTTCACGCGCAGTTGCACTCATTTCGGTCACGGCGGTGACCACTTTGTCTGTTTCCAAGCTGTGATCGTTCATCTGCTGACTTGACTGTGTCGTCTGGCTATCCAACTCTCCGGCGGCATATTGCACCTCTTCAGCAGAGGTTCGGATATCTTGGATGAGTGGATGCAATTTATCCATAAAAGCATTAAAGGCTTTTGCTACTTCACCGACCTCATCTTGGCTTTCTACTTTCAATCGAACGGTTAAATCGCCTTCTCCAGCCGCGACATCTTGCAGTGAAGCAACAACATGCTGCAATGGAGCAACTCCACGACTAACTAACAGGCTGACAACAATAATGGTGATCATCAAACCGACAACAGACAATCCAAGAATTGACCACAACTGTTCTGCCGACTGCGCTTCTCGCTGAGCTCTAAATTCAGCGACTTGGATATCAATATCATCAATATAAATTCCCGTTCCGAGTACCCAATCCCATTTGGGTAAATATTCGGCATAGCCTAATTTTGGCGCTTGAGCATTAATCGTTGGTTTATGCCAAGAAAAATTCAAAAATCCATCGCCTGATTTTGATGACCGGATCAAACCAGCAATCACCTCAACCCCATTTTCATCTTTCATGCCATACAAATTTTTACCTTCTAATGCTGGGTTAATGGCATGAAGAATATTGATACCTTGGGAATTGTAAGCGAAGAAATAGCCGTCACTATCAAAGCGCATTGCCTTTAATAAGGTTTTCGCGGCTTCTTTATTTTCACCTTGTTTATCACTCTCATAGAGCGCCTTAACCGTGGTGACCCCCATCATGAGGTAGGCTTTCAGTTCCGCTTTCTTGCTATCAATCAGTTGTTCACGGTACTGGTTTAATTCCTGCTCCAACGCATTGTGAGCACTCCAGCTATTTACAATCGTCATCAATGCTGTAATGAGTATTAAGGGTACTACCGTCAACAGTAAAAGTTTGGTTCTACTTTTCAAAGAGGTCATCATCACAATCCTTTGGCTTATAGTCGTTTTAGTATGTGCACAGGGCTTTTATTTAATTGAAGCAAAGACTCCTAGGCCTATGATCCATAAATAGAAAAAAATATCTGTGAAGGTTGGTCGACTTTGCTGTTATTAACGAAGAATATTCGTAAAACTGCGTAGGAAGTGCTGACACTACTCCAACATCTCTCGGAAGTTGTGCTAACATAACTCGCACTATTTTTGAGGAATCCAGCATGCAAACATTAGCAGGAAAAAAAATTCTGCTTGGCATTAGTGGCGGTATTGCTGCCTATAAATGTGCAGAGTTAACACGTCGTTTTATTGAACGAGGTGCCGAGGTCCGAGTGGTGATGACCCTCGCGGCTAAAGAGTTTATTACCCCACTGACCATGCAAGCCGTCTCAGGCCACCCCGTAGCAGACAGTTTGCTCGACCCCGCTGCTGAATCCTCGATGGGACATATCGAACTCGCCAAATGGGCAGACATGGTACTGCTGGCACCGGCGACTGCCGATCTCATTGCTCGCTTAGCCGCAGGTATGGGCAATGATTTACTCACCACTTTAGTATTAGCAACACCCGCGCCTTTGATTGTTTCTCCTGCGATGAATCAACAAATGTACAATCACGCCGCAACGCAAGAAAATATTGCAACGTTAGCAAGACGAGGGGCTGAAATTTGGGGTCCCGCCGCCGGAGAACAAGCCTGTGGTGATATTGGGCCAGGTCGTATGTTAGAGCCGATGGATCTCGTGTCCCGCTGTGAGGCATTTTTTGCCCCTAAACCACTGGCAGGAAAACGAGTACTGTTAACAGCAGGACCAACCCGAGAAGCATTAGACCCAGTCCGTTATATCACCAACCATAGCTCAGGAAAAATGGGGTTTGCGATTGCTGAAGCCGCCGCCGATTTAGGCGCTGAAGTAACCCTGATCAGTGGCCCAGTTTCACTATCAACCCCAAGACAAGTTTCCCGCATTGATGTAGAAAGTGCCTTAGAGATGCATCAACACGTCATGGAACATGCCGCCAGCTGTGATATCTTTATTGGCTGCGCCGCCGTTGCGGATTATCGCCCAGAACGCATCGCTGAGCATAAGATCAAAAAGACCGATCAAAACAGTACGTTGAGTATCACTATGGTGAAAAATCCCGATATTGTGGCGTCTGTGGCCGCATTAACTGAACAACGCCCTTTTACGGTCGGTTTCGCCGCTGAAACTCAAGAGGTCGAAAAGTACGCTCGAAGCAAGCTGGTCAACAAAAATCTTGATATGATTTGTGCCAATGATGTTTCTATCGAAGGTCAAGGTTTTAATAGTAATAACAATTCGTTAACCGTCTATTGGCACGATGGAGCTCAAGCTCTCCCTCTCACCAGTAAACGAGAGTTAGCTCGGGCATTAATGTTGCTCATTAATGAACAACTTTAGTCAAACGCCTATCTAAAGTATTCAGTGACGTCACGAGCGAAAGAGCTTTCCCCGTGTTAAACGTCACTCATTGAGACTCACCCATATCAGTGGTAATAAAAGGAAAACGGGTTATGGCCGGTAGTAAGAAAACCAATCGACGTGAAGAAATTCTCCAAGCCCTTGCGCAAATGCTTGAGTCTCATGAAGGGGCTTCACGCATTACTACCGCCAAGCTGGCAAAACAAGTCGGCGTATCGGAAGCGGCGCTCTATCGCCACTTTCCAAGCAAAGCACGGATGTTTGAGGGGTTAATTGAGTTTATTGAAGAGTCTTTAATGTCACGCATTAACCGAATTCTGGATGAGGAAAAAGATACACTGAACCGCCTTCGCCTCGTCATGCAGTTAATTCTGGCTTTTTCTGAACGTAACCCCGGCTTGACTCGAATTCTATCAGGTCATGCGTTAATGTTTGAAAATGAACGGCTGCGTGAACGAATCAACCAGTTGTATGAGCGGATCGAAACCTCATTACGACAAATTTTACGTGAACGAAAACTGCGTGAAGGAAAAGCATTTCCTGTTGATGAGAGCATACTTGCCGCTCAGTTACTTGGCCAAGTGGAAGGCAGTTTAAACCGTTTTGTTCGTTCCGATTTTAAATATCTGCCCACCGCCAACTTTGACGAATATTGGGCGCTACTAAGTGCACAAATTAAGTAACCATCATGAGTAAACAGAAATACGGAAAACCCGCGTTTTCATTTTCCCTCCTCCACCCTAAATATTGGGGAGTGTGGGTTGGTTTTGGATTTTTAGCCCTTGTGGTCAACCTTCTTCCTTATCCCGTATTATTGAAGATAGGCCGAAGTTTAGGCCAATTTGCGATGCGTTTTGGTAAAAAGCGAGTACGCGTAGCGCAACGTAACCTTGAGCTCGCTTTTCCTGACATGAGCCAAGTTGAGATCGAACAGTTTGTTGTCGAGAATTTTAAAAATACGGGTGCTGCATTAATCGAAACGGGCATTACATGGTTTTGGCCAACTTGGCGCTTTAAGCGGATCTTAGAAGATAAAGATACTTCAGTCATACGCCAACATTCAGCACAAGGTAAAGGGGTACTGCTGTGCTGCGTGCATGCGCTGAATCTAGAAATTACCGCACGTGCTTTTGCGGTTCTAGGCTTGCCAGGCTATGGTGCTTATCGCCCGCATAATAATCCGGCCTACGATTTTATTC
The DNA here is from genome assembly GCF_900167345.1 of Vibrio cincinnatiensis DSM 19608. GTDB lineage: Bacteria > Pseudomonadota > Gammaproteobacteria > Enterobacterales > Vibrionaceae > Vibrio > Vibrio cincinnatiensis. Next base: position 98,142 of record NZ_FUXB01000013.1, read on the forward strand.
AGTATCGCGGGCGAACTCGTGATGGTAATCAATTGATTGATCGAAAAGATTTGAAAACCATGTTGCGTTCTTTGCGTAAAGGGGAGCGTTTGTTCTACCTTCCCGATCATGACTATGGGCGTAACAAGTCGGTCTTTGTACCCTTTTTTGCCGTAGACAATGCCTGTACAACCACAGGGACCAGTATTTTGGCTTACACCAGCCAATGTGCCATTGTTATGGGATCTGGGTTTCGTAACCTGCAAGGTAAATATGAGATCATGGCCGATCTTTCCGTTGAGGAAAACTACCCACAAAAAGATGAAACAGCAGCCGCTGCTTATATGAATCAGTATGTGGAGCAAATTATCTTACGAGCACCCGAGCAATGGATGTGGCTGCATAAGCGCTTTAAAACCTTGCCCGATCCTGATTTAAAAAACTCACGTTATCAATAAACTGCACACAAATAAGAGAGGCTCGATATTCCCTATCGAGCCTCTCAAGTGTTTAAGCATTCACTCCATATTGAGCGCGATACGCTTTCACCGCGTCAAGATGATCAGAGTTGGTTCCCTGCTCTTGCAGATAAGTCACTAAATCCGTCAAGCTGATGATAGACACGATCGAGCAGCCAAAATCCCGCTCGACTTCCTGAATCGCAGATAACTCACCTTTGCCTTTCTCTTGACGATCAATCGCCACCAACACTCCGGCTAAATCCGCTCCATTCGCTTGGATAATTTCCATCGACTCACGAATAGCCGTCCCCGCCGTGATCACATCATCCACCAACATAATACGCCCTTGTAATGGGCTACCCACTAAGTTCCCCCCTTCACCATGATCTTTCGCTTCTTTGCGATTGAAACAATAAGGGGTATCGACATCATGGTGATCCGCCAACGCAACCGCCGTTGTCGTCGCAATAGGAATGCCTTTATAAGCGGGGCCAAATAACACATCATAGTGAATACCAGAATCCACCAAAGCCGCCGCGTAAAAACGTCCTAACCGAGCCAGATCTCGGCCAGTATTAAATAAGCCAGCGTTAAAGAAATAAGGGCTTTTACGGCCTGATTTCAAAGTAAACTCACCAAATTTCAAAACTTCCTTTTCTAATGCAAACTCAATAAATTCACGCTGGTACGCTTTCATGACTCTCTCTCAATGTTTATCCGTCGATATCCGTAATTAGGAGCAAAACCTAGTTACCTACAAAAAAATAGCTTCCTAAAGGGGAAGCTATGGAATCTTTAATTTTCTAACGCCGCTTTTTGCGCGGCGACAATTTCGCTAATGCCAATTTTTGCCGAAGCTAACAATGCCAACAGTTGTTCATGACTGAACGGTTCACCTTCTGCGGTACCCTGAATTTCAATCATCTTGCCTTCTTCGGTCATCACTACATTCATGTCGGTATCGGCAGCAGAGTCTTCTACATACTCTAAATCACAAAGTACTTCGTCACCTAAAATTCCAACCGAAACGGCCGCAACATGGCCTTTCATCGGATTCTTTTTCAATTTCCCTTGAGCCACAAGGTGAGCAAACGCATCAGCCATAGCGACACTCGCACCAGAAATGGAAGCAGTACGAGTTCCCCCATCGGCTTGAATAACATCACAGTCGACCGTGATCATAATTTCACCCATAGCCGCTAAATCCACGACAGCACGCAGGCTACGCGCAATCAAACGCTGAATCTCCATGGTACGACCACCTTGCTTCCCATTTGCCGCTTCACGGCGAGTACGAGAATGCGTGGCGCGAGGTAACATGCCATATTCCGCAGTAACCCAACCTTTACCTTGGCCTTTTAACCAACGAGGCACATTTTCTTCCACCGTCGCATTACACAATACTTTGGTATTACCGAATTCAACGAGTACTGAACCTTCAGCATACGCCGTATAATTACGAGTGATTTTAATTGGGCGAACTTGATCTGCAGCACGGTCATTTGGACGCATGGATGAATGCCTTTTTAGGGTGAATAGAATTGGGACCGGATTATAACGGAATCGAGATAAAGATCCTAGGTCAGCCCCTAGGCGTTAGGATCCTAAAATTCTAATTCTGTGATAGCATGATTCTATTGCGCTAAAAAGCCGACTAACTTAAGGATATGGTAATGATTTACAGCATGACAGCCTATGCACGCAAAGAACTAAAAGGCGAATGGGGCACCGCCGTATGGGAAATTCGCTCCGTTAACCAGCGTTATTTAGAAACCTATTTTCGCTTACCCGAGCAGTTTCGTAGCCTAGAACCCGTTCTTCGTGAGCGCTTTCGCCAGCGTTTGGCTCGCGGTAAAGTCGAGTGTCACTTACGCTATGAATCCAGTGCTGCGGCTCATAACCAACTTATCATTAATGAAGCGCTCGCAGATCAAGTGATTAAAGCCGCCAATCAAGTCATGCATATGACGGGTGAGCTCAGCCGTATTAACCCATTCCAAGTGATGCAATGGCCGGGCGTAATGGAAACCCCTGAGCAAGATATGGATAGCATCAATAAAGCGTTACTGGAAGGTTTTGATGAAGCGCTCAGCGACTTTATTGAAGCTCGTGGCCGTGAAGGCGATAATATGAAAGCCCTAATCGAACAGCGTTTGAGCGCGATTGGGGAGGAAGTGGTTAAAGTTCGAGCTCGTATGCCAGAAATTCTTCAATGGCAACGTGAGCGTCTGTTTAGCAAATTTGAAGACGCGAAAGTGGAACTTGATGCCACCCGCGTAGAACAAGAGCTCATTCTTCTCGCGCAAAAATCCGATGTCGCAGAAGAGCTGGATCGCCTCGACTCTCATATCAAAGAAACTCGTAATGTGCTTAAAAAAGGGGGCGCATGTGGCCGCAAGTTAGACTTTATGATGCAAGAGTTTAACCGCGAATCGAATACCCTTGCCTCAAAATCTATCAGCACCGACATCACCGCCTCTGGCGTAGAACTTAAAGTGTTGATTGAGCAGATGAGAGAGCAGATCCAAAATATAGAATAGATTCCCCTCCACTCCACACACTTCCACAAAGCCCTTATTTATAAGGGCTTTGTTATTTTTACCATCGATTCGAATCCCCGCATCTTCACGATGGAAAAACTTTTCAGCTAATGGAGTATCTCCATAGATTGCGCTTAGACTTGAAAAAACTCATATGGAAAGCTGAACAACCCATTCCCACTGTCGTTTTGCAGCAAGTGTTTAAAGTTTTGGGGTAAGCATCCTATCGAAAAAGAAACTATAGTTTCACAAAATCATACTTAATGAAAATTTAGTGTCACTATGACAAGTCAAAATGTTAAAGCTAAACGTACTGCGGTTATCTTCCCCAAGACTCAGGCCGTCTTAAATACGTTAGGGGAAAATATAACGTTAGCAATAAAGCGACGTGGAATAACTCAAGATATGATGCACAACAGAACTGGCATATCTAAGCCCACACTACGAAAAATAGCCAAAGGAGATCCATCCGTATCTCTCGGGCACTATGTTAATGTACTTTCAGTTCTCGGTTTATTGGATGACATCGCCAAAGTCGCCTTTGATGATGAGTTAGGAAGAAAGCTCCAAGACATTGAATTACTAAAGAAAAAGCGATAAGAGTCTTACATATGGAAATCTACGTTTACGCTGATTGGATTGAATCAACAGACCCTATGCACGTCGGTGTATTACGCTCTTCTGAAATCAGAGGAAAAGAGCATTTCAGTTTTAGCTACGATGAAGAGTGGTTAACCTCCGACTATGTACGTCAAATTGCCCCATCTCTACAACTATATATTGGAGAGCAACATGCGGAAGACGATAGAAATTTCAAAGTATTTTTAGACTCTTGTCCAGACCGATGGGATCGTCTCTTAATGCAACGGAGAGAGGCTGTGTTCGCTCGAAACGAAAAACGGCGCGCTCGTAAATTATTTGAAAGCGACTATCTTTTAGGGGTGCATGATTCATTTCGAATGGGAGCTCTACGCTTTCGCACATCCAAAGATGGTGTTTTCTTAGATAATAAAAAATAAACACTCCACGAGCAGATCCAATTCATCCATTACATTTTAAACAATTGTACTAACTCATTGACTAACCAAGTCGCCGCTAATAAATCAGCACTACCACCGGGACTGAGGTCTTTTTCAATCAATGCATTATCGAGTACTGAGAGTGCTTGTTCAATTTCTTGATATAAAAAGCCACCTTTGGCGAGTAGTTGCTGGGCTTGATCTTGCACAAAACGCAACCCTTCTAAGCCACCGCGAGCAGCGAGGTTGCTGTCGTTATTATTGGCCATCAATACCAATAAGGCATGCCATAGAGCTTGTTCGGTACTGGCACCTTGGGTTAAACAGGCTTGGTAGGCTGGCAGCGCGTGCCGCATCACCATAGCAAGGCCAGATGCGGCTTCCCCACGAGCACCGGTTAAACCGTATTGTCGATAAATCCGCTCACCTGCGGTTTCAGGTTCTCGCTTCACTTTTAACTCATCGATAACCAAAAACTGGCACGCTTGGCGAATGGTTTCGCCAATATGCTGCGCATCAATTTTGAGTTGATTAGCTTTGAGCCATCCCACCGAGCCGCAAATGAGCCCCAAGATAAAAATCATCCCTTTGTGGGTATTCACCCCTTGTGTGGCCGCAAACATGGCTTGCTCAGCTTCTATACCAATCGGGCGCAAGGCCGTCAGCAACTGAGCGGCGGGATTTCCCGCACATTCCCAACCGACACTGACAAAAGACTGTAGATAAGGCGCAATCGCCTCAGCACTTAAGATAAAAGTGTTGAGATCCATATCGCGGTGCGCACCATTATTGACGGTATCCACCAAGCCCGGCTTTGGGGTGAGATGCACCTCTAACATCATGGCGTGATAGGCCAGATGCCCCACTAAGCGGGGCAAGCTGAAAGTTTTCGCGCTACCTGCGCAAGGAGCTTGGCTAGGTAGTTCGAACAGAAGATCAAGCGCAGCAGGAATAGTCATGAACCATCTCCTCGATTTTATCTCGCAAAGCTTCCACACTGTGTTGCCGTGAGCGAGCACAGATCACCGCATCACGCTCACACAGCAGGCAGCGTCGTCTTGCCAACTGAGCACCTTGGCGTGAGATAATGTGTCCATCGACATCAAGCACATCCAGATCCATCAGTCGCCCTAGCGGGTGCTCACGTTCAATCTTCATCATGGCTTTTTTCAATATGCTAGCTGATGGAGCTTGAATCACCACAAAGGCTTCTGGTCCGGTTTTTTCCACCAACAACTGACAAGCCACTTGCTGCCAGCCCGCTTGCTGACACAGCGCTTGAATAGCTCGCATACCCGCATCCATCACGGTTTGGCTGGCTAGGCTCAGTTTCACCGCACCCGGCATGTTAACCGTGAAAGAAACCAGAGGCAGTGAATGGCGTTTTAGCCACTCGCCTTGTTGCCGAACCCGCACTTCTTTACGCAGAAGTAGCTGGTCGAGACTGACTGAAAGATCCGGATGGTGACTCATAGGCTTTTTACCTGCTTGATAACATCAATGATCGAACCGTCACGGTAGTGAACGAAAGCAACGGTTTTGTCTGTAAATTGCAACGGCTGGGGTTTGCCAGTCAGCAACTCGGCGCGCTGCTGCAAAGCTTCAATCTCAACAACCGGCAGTTGCGCCGCGATGAAACGCGCTTTCAATTCAGGGCGATTGGGATTCACCGCGATACCTTGATCCGTCACCAACACATCGATGGTGGATCCTGGGGTGATGACGTTGGTGACTTTCTCAACCACAGTCGGGATCCGGCCACGCACCAAAGGCGCCACAATGATGGATAAGTTTGCCGCCGCCGCCGTGTCACAGTGACCGCCGGATGCGCCGCGAATCACCCCATCAGAGCCTGTGATGACGTTGACGTTAAACTGGGTATCAATTTCCAGCGCACTGAGGATTACCACATCTAGCCTATCCACTGCCGCCCCTTTCGAACTTGGGTTGGCGTACTCGTTAGCGGAAATTTCCAGATGATGCGGATTGCGCGCTAACGAGCCCGCTGCCACCGAATCAAAACATTGCACATCGAGTAAATAATCAATCAGCCCCTGCTCATGCATTTCCACCATAGTTGCGGTAATCCCCCCGAGGGAGAAGGAAGCGCGAATGTCTTGGCGCAGCATTTTCTCTTTCAAAAAGCGCGCAACTGCGAGCGATGCGCCGCCCGAGCCGGTTTGCATCGAAAAACCATCATTGAAATAACCTGAATGCTCAATAACGTCTACGGCGTGCTTGGCAATCAATAACTCACGTGGGTTGGTGGTCATGCGTGTGGAATCACCACCGATTTTGCTTGGATCGCCCACTTCTGCCACTTGCACAACCGCATCAACCCTGTCTTGAGTAATGGACGAAGGGAAATTCGGAAAACTGACGATGGCTTCAGTCAGCATCACCACTTTCTCGGCGTGTTCGGCATCGACTTTGGCATAACCAAGTGAGCCGCAATTGGATTTGCCTTTAAAGCCGTTGGCGTTACCAAATTCATCACAGCAAGGTACGCCAATAAACGCCATGTCGATGTACAGCTCACCACTTTGAATGAGATGCACACGACCACCGTGGGAGTGAATATGCACTGGCTCATCAAGCAGGCCGTGAGAAATACTGTCGGCCAAAGCACCGCGGATCCCCGAGGTGTAAATTTTGCTTACCACACCATTTTTGATGTGTTCAATCAACGGTGAATGGCAAGACGTGAGCGAGCTTGAGGCGAGCGTGAGGTTTTTAATGCCCAATTCGGCAATCACGTCCATCACTAGATTGACGGTTTTATCCCCGCCACGAAACGCATGGTGGAACGAGATAGTCATACCATCTTTTAAGCCAAGATCAACAATCGCTTCGCGGATCGAGCTTTTCACTTTGCGACTTTTTTTGGCTTGCTCATCGTGCAGATGCGGCGTGATCGCGTGCGCTTGGGTGTAAGGCGTCAACGCGTAGCGTTCCACTTCCAGCACAGACAGAGGGTTATTTAATGTATTAATACTCATGAGATGACCTTTAGTGTTTGATGCCGGATTCAGCACGTTGTAGTGTCCAACGTGCGCGTTCGATAATGGGTCCATCGACCATTTTGCCGTTAAGGGAAACCACGCCCAGCCCTTTCGCCGCGGCTTCTTCGGCGGCTTCGATGACTGCGATGGCGTGATCGACCTCTTTTTGGGTTGGGGCAAACACGTTGTGCAGCAGGTCAATCTGGCGCGGGTTAATCAGTGACTTGCCATCAAAGCCAAGCTGCTTGATGTGCTCCGCCTCACGCAAAAATCCCTCTTCGTTGTTGGCATCGGAATAGACGGTATCAAACGCCATGATCCCGGCAGCACGCGCCGCTTGCAGAATGGAGCAGCGTGCAAACAGCAGCTCAATCCCTTCCGCTGAACGCTGCGTGCGCAGATCGCGCACATAGTCTTCCGCACCAAGCGCAATGCCAATCAGACGACGAGAGCTAAAGGCTATCTCAACCGCGTTGTTAATGCCTTGTGCGGTTTCAATCGCGGCCAACATCCGCGTGCTGCCCACATCACGTCCGCATTCGCGTTCGATCTGCTCGATGACTTTTTCCATCTCAATCACATCGTTCGCGTTATCGGTTTTCGGCAGACGCACCACTTTGGCTCCACCGCGCACCACGGCATTAAGGTCTTTGATGCCGAATTCAGAATCGAGCGGATTGACCCGCACCACGGTTTCCATCTCTTGATACATAGGGTGTTGCAGCGCATGAAAGACCAACATCCGCGCCGTATCTTTTTCACGCAGCGCGACCGAATCCTCCAAATCGAACATGATAGAGTCGGGTTGATAGATAAAGGTATTGCTGAGCATGGCGGCATTCGCGCCCGGCACAAATAACATACTGCGACGAAGTTTGGTCATAATAGTTGGCTCCACTCAATGTTCTGAACATCACAAGCGCGCATGACCGCCGCCTGTATGCGTGCGCGGATCACACAATCCAACGCACCTTTGTCTTCGATAGTGACCAGCGCATCGTGCACTTGCATCGTTTCGAGGGTGTGCAGCACGACCTGACGAATCGCATGACCAAATTGCTGCTCGACGGTACTGTCTAACACCAGTTCAATACCGCCATCGTTGTTGGGTTCAATCCGAACCTGAAGATCACTAGATTCCAGTGTTCCCGCGAAGGCGGGATGGGCAATTCTCATGGGTACAACCTTATTAATGAGTTATTGGATAAAACAATGTCAGCATCGCGCTCATACCGCTAACCGTTGTGGGGCGGTCTGTAGGGCATGTTCCACATAGTGCTGACAAAGGTAGGAATAGGTCGTTTTAGGCACTAAATCTGCAATCGCGGCAACATCAAATTGGTTGAGCAAGTAACGCACACGTGAAGCTGAAATCGGCAGAGCGGCTTGTTGGCTACGTTCAATTTCCACCACAGTGATCGGTGCGCTTAAATCCGGCTCTTCTTCTAGCCAACGGCGCATCGCTTGATTGTAGTGGCGTGTGACGGTACAAATCGGCTCACTGCCGACAAAGCGGTGAGTGATGCCCAGTGCAGGAGCTATCGAATGACGGAAAATGCTTAAATCCAGCGCGGTATGAGATTGATTTACGACTTGTTGATCTTTAATAAAATAACTAGGAAAAGTTGCACGTGAAATAATATAATCCGAACCAGAATGAATGGTTAAATTCAATAAATGTTTACTGCCTGCCTTAATCATGGCCAGACGGTCAGCATAAGAAAAATACTTATTCTCTGCTTTTACAACAAATAAGTGTACCCAATCACATTGTTCACACGCTTGTTCAATTAAATATTGATGACCTAAAGTAAACGGATTGGCATTCATCACAATGCTGCCAATTTTACAACCCGACATTTTTAATAGTTGCAACTGCTTGCAATAAAACGAAAGACGATTGGGGCTGTTTTCCAGTAAAGCAATATGCGGTTCGACTTTATCAACCAAGAAAAACCCACACTGCCGGAATAAATCGATATTGGCAGGCTTCGTGAATAGAAATAGTGAAAACCGCTCCATCTCATACGCGAAATTGGTTAATTCGGTCATCAATTTGAGCGCAAAACCTGTGCCTTGCAGCGTGGGAGAAACCGCAATCGATTTCAATACATGCCCAGCAATACCACCACAAGCGATGATTTGGTTTGCGCCGTAGGCCACCACAAAATGTTCCACATCTTCATCTACCGAGAGCTGGTGTTGGCAAAGGAACTCTTTGATCGGCAATAGCTTGGCTTTATTCTTGGTTGAAACTCGAGAGAAGGTATAAATATCCACCATGTTCGGCTTCCTCACCTATTTTGTCTGGCTTTATTATCTAAATTCAGCCGAAAGGTTTAATGAGGGCAATCACTTTATTTCCCGCCGTTAACGCTCTTTATGGTTTTAATGAATTTAATTATTATCTCTTTGATTTTATATACTATTTAAAATTTAAATCATAAAAACCATTGAGATTTTAAAAGCCACTGGTTTGGATGACGATATTCACAATTATTACGGAGTTATTTATTTAATGTAGTAAATGTCTTAATAACCTCATTGGACATGGAAATATGAACGAAAAGACCCTATATTTAGATAAAAAGTCCGCAATACTAGGTGGATTGAATCTAAGCCAAATAAAAATATTTGGCACACCACTCCCTTTATTTTTATTTTTACTGGTCACCGTATTAGCAGCTCATTTTACTAACACTTTACCTAGCGGTCTGGTCGGTGGCTTTGCTTTTATGTTTGTCGTTGGTGCCATATTTGGTGAAGTCGGCAAACGCCTACCTATTTTTAATAAGTACATCGGCGGCGCACCGGTGATGATTTTCTTGGTTGCGGCTTGGTTCGTGCACATGGGCTGGCTCAGTGACCGGGAAATCAAAACCGTGACCGAAGTGATGGATAAAAGCAAGTTCTTAGATCTGTTCATCGCTGTGCTGATCACTGGCTCTATTCTGGCGGTCAACCGTAAACTGCTGATCCGCTCTCTGGCAGGTTACATTCCGACCATTCTGGCCGCTGTTGCAGGTGCTGCTGTATTTGGTATCGCCATCGGTCTGGTATTTGGTATCACACCCGATCGCATCATGATGCTGTATGTGCTCCCCATCGTGGGCGGTGGTAATGGTGCGGGTGCGATTCCGCTTTCCGAGATCTATGAGACCGTCACAGGTGGCTCCAAAGAGCAATACTACTCGGTTGCTATCGCTATCCTCACCATTGCTAATATTGTGGCGATTGTCGCGGCAGCGGCGCTCAACATCATAGGCGAGAAAATCCCCTCCTTAACAGGAAATGGGGAATTGGTACGCCGTTCAACACTAGACGCCAGTGAAGAAGCTAAAAACCTGACGGTGACTCACCGTGAAATTGCCATTGGTTTAATGCTAGCAGCCTGTGTATACACCTTCTCTTATGCGCTATCAAAAGAAATTCTGCCCGGCTTTGGCTCCATCCAAATTCACACCTTTGCCTACATGGTGGTAATTATCGCCATCCTCAACGCTGCGGGTTTGTGTAGTGATGAAATCAAAGAGGGCGCGAAACGTCTGTCTAATTTCTTCTCAAAACAGATGCTGTGGCTACTGATGGTTGGCGTCGGTATTGCTTACACCGATCTGGCGGAAATCATCAATGCCTTAACCTTTGCTAACGTTATCATCGCCACGGTTATTGTACTCGGTACAATTTTTGGTGCAGCGTTAGGCGGTTGGGCAATGGGCTTCTACCCTATTGAATCTTCTATTACTGCTGGTCTGTGCATGGCTAATCGTGGCGGGTCCGGTGACCTTGAAGTGCTAGCAGCCTCTAACCGTATGAGCCTGCTCTCTTATGCACAAATCTCGTCCCGTCTGGGGGGAGGCATTGTACTGGTTATCGCCAGCATCGTATTCGGTATGTTTGTTTAATCCTTGCTCCTTAGGATGATTTGGCGCGCCTAGCGCGCCTCTTTTTTCCCCGATTTTCAACCCTGTTTTTATCACTGGAAGTGACTATGCCATCAACCTCACTTTTCTTCGAAGGAATTAACTTACTGACGCTTGGGATGGGCTTTGTGTTCATCTTCCTGATTTTTTTAGTCTTGGCGACTCGTACCCTATCGTACTTGATCGTGCGTTTTGCACCGTCGGAAACACCGACCCAAACGGCCCATAAGAAAGCCACCACCAATAAGGCGAAACCTAACCAAAATCAAGGTGAGTTGCTCGCGGTGCTCACCGCCGCTGTCCATCACCATAAAACACAACAAAAACTGTCTTAGTGAAGGAGAAATCACAAATGACTCAGGCGATTAAACGCGTAGGTGTAACCGATGTCGTATTACGCGATGCTCACCAATCTCTTTTTGCCACCCGTTTACGGATTGACGACATGTTACCGATTGCGCAGCAATTAGATCAGATCGGTTATTGGTCTTTAGAATGCTGGGGAGGCGCAACCTTTGATAGCTGTATCCGATTTTTAGGTGAAGACCCATGGCAACGCCTACGTTTGCTCAAACAAGCCATACCTAATACCCCACTGCAAATGTTGCTGCGCGGGCAAAACCTACTCGGCTATCGCCACTATGCTGATGACGTGGTGGAAACTTTTGTCGAGCGCGCAGTGAAAAACGGCATGGATGTATTTCGTGTATTCGATGCGATGAACGATGTCCGCAATATGCAACAAGCGCTGCAAGCGGTGAAAAAAATGGGCGCACATGCCCAAGGTACGCTCTGTTACACCACCAGCCCAGTACACAACTTACAAACTTGGGTTGACATAGCGCAGCAACTGGCGGAGCTTGGTGTCGATTCGATTGCCCTGAAAGATATGGCCGGCATTTTGACCCCGTATGCCGCCGAAGAGTTAGTTTCAACCCTGAAAAAACAGGTCGATGTAGCATTGCATCTGCACTGCCACTCCACCGCGGGTCTTGCCGATATGACCTTACTTAAAGCGATTGAAGCGGGCGTTGATCGGGTTGATACCGCGATCTCCAGTATGAGTGGCACTTATGGTCATCCGGCGACCGAATCTTTGGTTGCCACCCTACAAGGGACTGGCTACGACACCGGGTTGGATATTACCAAACTCGAACATATCGCAGCCTATTTCCGCGATGTACGTAAAAAATACCATGCCTTTGAAGGCATGATGAAAGGCAGTGATGCGCGTATTTTGGTCGCACAAGTCCCCGGTGGCATGCTGACCAATATGGAAAGCCAACTCAAACAACAAAACGCGCTAGATAAACTCGATTTAGTGCTCGAAGAGATCCCACGTGTACGTGAGGAACTCGGCTTTTTGCCCCTAGTCACCCCGACATCACAAATCGTTGGTACCCAAGCGGTGATCAACGTGGTGATGGGAGAGCGTTACAAAACCATCACCAAAGAAACCAGCGGAGTGCTCAAAGGCGAATATGGCAAAACACCTGCCCCAGTCAACGCAGCACTGCAAGTTCGGGTATTGGCGGGGGCAGAGCCCATCACCTGTCGTCCTGCCGATTTAATCGCAGCCGAAATGCCAACTTTGCAAGACAGCGTATTGCAGCAAGCCAAGGAGCAACATATCACACTCGCCGACAATGCAATTGACGATGTGCTGACGATTGCGTTGTTTGATCAGGTAGGCTGGAAGTTTCTCGCCAATCGCCATAACCCAAATGCATTTGAGCCGATACCACAAGTAGCGAAGATCAATGGCATATCTAAGAAAACATCAACGGGAAAAACGCACACACAGCCAGAAAAAAGTAAATTTGTAGAAAGTAATGGGGTGTATACCATTACGGTCAACAACCAAAGCTATGTGGTGAAAGTGGATGAAGGTGGTGACCTAACACACGTTGCGCCCGCACCAGCCAATACTCCTCCAGTAGCAAGAATAACCGAAGGTGAAAACCTTGCAGCGCCCCTTTCTGGCAATATCTGGAAAATTCATGCGACGGCGGGTGATGAAGTGGCTGAAGGTGATGTGCTACTGATCCTTGAGGCGATGAAAATGGAAACTGAAATCCGTGCGCCACGCGCAGGAGTGATCAGTGCCATTGAAGTCAATGAAGGCGATGCGGTGCAAGTGGGCGACGCATTGTTGATGCTGGCGTAATCAGGGATAAAAATCATGGAAAATGTTTTAGCTATGGTGCGTGATTTTGGCCTATTCCATCTCCAGTGGGGGCAAGCCATTATGATCCTTGTTGGGTTGGTGCTGCTCTATCTGGCTATTTTTAAACGCTTTGAGCCTTTACTACTGGTCCCTATCGGTTTTGGTGGCATTTTATCTAACCTGCCTGATGCAGGCCTTGCCATGTCCGCGGTAGAAAATGCCTTATATGCTGCCAAACCGGAAGTGATGGTGGCTTTTTCTGATGTACTTCAGCTCAGTTCATCCATCCCAAGCGACATTAAACAGGCATTAAGTGGAGCAACACCACAGCAGATAACCGCGCTACACTTGCTTGCGGATCAGTACCAATACAGCGATGGTATGCTCTATCTTTTTTATAGTCTCGCTATCGCTTCCGGAATCGGTCCTCTACTTATTTTTATGGGCGTTGGGGCAATGACGGATTTTGGCCCTCTGCTCGCTAACCCCAAAACCCTGCTGCTTGGAGCGGCGGCTCAGTTTGGTATTTTCACCACGGTACTGGGCGCATTGGCGTTAAGCAGTTTGGGCATAATGGATTTTAGCGTAGCGCAAGCGGCAGCGATTGGCATCATTGGTGGTGCCGATGGCCCAACCGCCATTTACGTATCCAGTTTGTTGGCACCAGAACTCTTAGGAGCGATTGCCGTCGCAGCATATTCTTATATGGCCTTAGTCCCTATGGTTCAACCCCCCATCATGCGTGCATTAACTACCGCAGAAGAGCGCAAAATTCAGATGCAACAACTGCGTCCAGTGCATAAATTAGAGAAAATAGGCTTTCCACTGCTGCTACTGATACTCATTGCGCTTTTGTTACCTTCTGCCACACCACTATTAGGTATGTTCTGCTTTGGTAACTTGATGCGTGAATGTGGTGTGGTGGAGCGTTTATCCGACACGGCGCAAAACGCCCTCATCAACATCGTGACCATTTTCCTTGGTTTGTCAGTCGGTTCCAAACTCATGGCGGATAAATTTCTCCAGTCACAGACCATCGGTATTTTAGTACTGGGTATCGTTGCTTTTTGTGTTGGTACTGCTGCTGGAGTATTGATGGCCAAGCTGATCAATCGCTTCTCAACGACCAAACTCAATCCACTGATTGGTTCGGCAGGTGTTTCTGCCGTGCCGATGGCGGCGCGAGTTTCCAATAAAGTCGGGCTAGAAGCTAACGCACAAAACTTTTTGTTGATGCACGCGATGGGGCCTAACGTGGCCGGAGTAATTGGATCGGCGGTAGCAGCAGGGGTAATGATCAAATACGTGATGGGCTAAACAGGATTGATTGGGGTTTCTTAGACTCCAATCAATAAGCCTCATTGATAGCAAGGATAGACTCGCCAGCATGAAAATATCACTCGCCCATTTTTTACACACCAAGGTCTGCCAGACTCTTTCATTCCAACAAAGGGTCGGCGCACTGTTGGTTGCGATGGTCGTGATCCAGCTTTTGCTGGTGGCCGCTTTCTTTCATCAAACATTAAGCGAAATTCTGCAAGATCAGATAAATACCAAGGCGCTAATCCAAGCTCGTGAGATTGCAACCGATCCCAATTTAATTGCACTAATCCAACAACATCGCTTTTCTGAAATACAAACGAAAATCGATCGCCTACAACGCATTTCTGACGCCAACTTTATTGTGATTGGCGATGCGAATGGCATTCGTATTGCTCACCCGGATGAGAAAAAAAATGGTTTGCCCATGCAAGGTGGTGACAGCCGTCGTGCTTTACAAGAGGGCGAATATTACACCTCCACCCAAAAAGGCAGCCTAGGTTGGGCGATTCGAGGCAAAGCCGCCATTGTCACGCCTTCCGGGGAGATCATCGGTGTCGTATCCGTCGGCTATTTGCTCGACCACATTAGCGATTGGCTACATATTTACACCTACCCGATGCTTACCACCATCGTTCTACTGATGCTCATTTCTGGCTTAAGTGCTTGGCTGTTTACCCGTCATATTAAGCAGCAGATGTTCAATATGGAGCCGGAAGAGATCGCTATGAATCTCAACCTACAACAATCTATCTTGCAAAGTGTTTATGAGGGGATCGTTGCTATTAGCTTGAAAGGAGAAATCCTCTCCGTCAATGCGAAAGCACTCAATATACTCGGTATTGCCCACCAACCAAGCCATTTGATCGGGCGTAATGTACAAGAGTTCATCACTCCGATTTGCTTTTTTATGGGGGCAACCCCATTTGGTCAGTTAGCGCAGCAAAACCGTGCCAGCCAGCAAGATGAACTGATCAGCTGTAATGGTGAAACCTTGGTGGCGAACCGTGTGCCAATCAATTCTGGGCAACAGCAAATTGGTTGGGTGGTGAGTTTTCGTCGTCGCAATGACTTTCATACGCTAACTTCCCAACTCACCCAGATCCGTCAGCACAACGATAATCTACGCGTGATGAGTCACGAGTTTGCTAACCGTCTCTCGACCATCGGGGGGTTAATTCAAATCGGCGCGTACGATGAAGCCGTCAAAACCATTCGCCGAGAAACAGAAGAGCAGCAGCAGCTAATCGATTTCATCGCACAAACCTTTCACCCCAAAGTGATCGCTGGGCTACTGCTCGGTAAGTACTGCCGTGCGAAAGAGTTAGGCCTCACCTTAGAGTTCGATCCTATGTCACACCTTCATCGAGAGCCTCAGTGTCTGACCTCGGATGAATTGGCGGCAGTGCTCGGCAATCTGCTGGACAACGCCTTTGAAGCCACATTAAAAAACCCACACAGCAATAAAACCATTTCCCTACTGCTCACTGATAATGGTGAGGAGTTGGTGATCGAAGTGGCGGACAACGGCAATGGCATTCCTGCCGATATCGCCCAGACCTTGTTTCTCAAGGGAGTGAGCAGCAAAAACCAAGCAGGACATGGTATTGGACTTTACCTTGTTCATCAATTTGTCACTCAGGCTCATGGATCAATACTTATCGACAGTGCGGAGCCTCAAGGGACTATTTTTTCTATTTTTATTCCCAATCGACCCAAAACGCTTGCGATGGAAAATAACCCACCACTGGCGGAAAGGGCATAATAAGAGCTGATTATGATGGAATTAATCGATGTATTGATCGTAGAGGATGAAACGAGCATTGCTGATGTGCACAGCTTTTATCTCAAACAGACCACCCGCTTTCGCCCTGTGGGCGTGGCACAAAGTATTAATGAAGCGCGTAACATGGTACGCATTCTCAAACCTAAACTGATTTTTTTGGATAACTACCTACCTGATGGTCTCGGCATTGAGTTTTTAAAGGAGTTAACTCATCAACCACAAGCACCGGATGTCATTTTTATCACCGCCGCTTCCGATATGGAAACGGTACGTGAAGCCGTGCGCTGCGGGGTGTTTGATTACTTGTTAAAACCAATTGCCTATGATCGAGTACAAAATTCGCTAGAACGTTATCTAAAATACATGAGCTCTCTGCGTGCCAATGACAGCGTTAATCAGCGCCATGTCGATGATCTGTTTAATTTTCAGGCTAAAACCGAACCTCTGGATGGCTTACCCAAAGGGATTGATGAGCTCACTTTAATCAAAATCCAAGAAATTTATCACCATCAACCACAAACCGCCTACACTGCGGAGCTGTTAGGGCAAGCGATAGGGATCAGCAAAACCACGGCCAGACGTTATCTTGAATATTGTGTGGCCAGCGGTTTTCTGGAAGCGTGTATTCAACATGGTCGAGTTGGCCGCCCTGAGCGGATTTACCAAAAGCGCCAACCTACCCATAGCTAAGCTGAATTTATAAGGTGTAATGGAAGGGGATCACTTCGGTCGTATCCCCTATTTCCAGCATCCCTTCTAAATTGTTGCTGTGACACTGACAAAGTGGAATCACAAAAACATCGTCTTCATTCTTGTCATGCTTCACCAACACCGCTTGAGACGAAGGTATTAAGCAGTGAATTTCCGCGCAAAAAACCTGACTTTCTCGGCTAAAGTGTTGCCAGTACGCCAACCAATTACGCCGTGCTTCAGCAGAAGCCAAATCTTTAGAAACCTTTCTAACTAACATCGCATCACCTCTGTGGTTATTGAGTCGCTCTATTACAATGGATTTCGACTCGCCTAAGCATGAAGTGATTCAAATTCCTCCATAGAGGAAAAATTCTTATTGGTTTTTATGTGGTTATATACGAATAATTATTGGAAAAGCTTAATGTTAATGGAAAAAATCAGACTACGGGCCATTCAAAAACATCGAATAGTTCGGTTACCCGCCCCCCAATATCATGGTGACTTGCTAATATGTCAGTAGCATCAACATATTAGCGGGGCAACCCTTTTCTGTGCTAACCCCGTTTCCACAAACTGGGCTTTGATCCATTTAACTCTCTTGGACACAGAGAATATTTAATTGGGAGGTGGCTTTCAATGTATTGATATTGCCATTCATAAAGAACCCTTTCTGCCCCTCTCCCCAGTAAGGAAGCTCCACTGGCCATGGATCGTTTTGGATTGCGTCACTGTCTAATAATTGCTGCCATTCCTGTTCTGTGGCAAGGCGCATGTTCAGTATCTGACACATTTGTCGAGCTTCATCATAGCGTAGACGGTTCCATGCTAAGTTATATTCGGTATAGAAAGGGATCGTTTCATCCCAAAAATAAGGCACGATATATTTAGTGCCATTAACGGTAGCACTCACGCCAATCGTTATCTTTTTCTCTTCAACTTGTGGTAAGGCAGCCAGTGGCACTTGACGCAAAAAAGCTTGTCGAAAATCGACATGCTTTTGTATGGCGACAAGTTCCATTTTAGCTTGAACATAGTCAGTATAAGGGCCAACTAAGCAACGGTAAGCTTGGCTCTCTTTATCTTGTTTAAGGTGAATACGGGTAGAAATATACGGATAAAGTTTATTCACATGTGATAAAAAAGTCGGTTTTTTAAATACGCCGCATTGAATCCAGAAAAAAGAGCGCTCGTCCTTGGGGAACTGCTTTTCCCATACTCCCTGACCAATCGGATAATCTTGTTCCAGAACAGGAAAGGTATTGGGTAAAGGTTGGTGAGTTCCGGTATTGCTGTCGCTAATCGTACTCTTCTCTTTTTTATCTTTTTTAACGGCTAGAAAATCGTGCATGGGAACTTCACGTAGAAAAGCTTGTGTGTAATCCGCCAGCTTCTGGATGGATGTCAGCTCTGTTTTAGCGTAGGTATAATCAGTATAAGGACCTATTAAGCAACGGTAAGCTTGGCTCTCTTCATCTTGCTTAAACTGAATACTCGTAGAAATATGCGGATAAAGCTTAGTCACCAGCGATGAAAGAGCTGCTGTTTTAAATACGCCGCATTGAATCCAGAAAAAAGCGCGCTCGTCCTTGGGGAGCTGTTTTCCCCATAGCCCTTTTCCAATGGGGCACTCTTGCTCAAGAAGTGGGAAACTATTCGCTGACGGCTGGGTTGTATCACAGGGAACCTCTTTCGCTTGCACCCCCGACCAGCAGAAAGAAAAAAGAAGCAGCCATACGCTATTTAAACAACCGCTACGAACATTGTTTTGCATAATGATTATTCCCAAGTATTGCTTGCTCTTTGCTGCAAAGCCCCATGCTTTTTTCACAAAAGATATCACCGATGGATTATAAGGTATTTCAACCTATTGTCTGACAAATAGAAGGGGAAAGTAAGATCTTTTATTTCAGACATAAATTGAGCTGAAACAGCCAAATAGACACATTGTTGCATTACCTTTAGCCCATTTTTCGCTACACTTAACCCCTAGGTTACAGCAAACGAATTCTTTATGCTGATCTCGCCAATATCACTGATCATTTCTTTTGGAGCTAATGATGAACAAGTCTCTCCTCCTATTGCTAGGTTCAAGCCTACTAACCTCACCCACTTTTGCCGCTCAATATGTCTTTAAAAATGTGCACATATTCAATGGCACTCAAGCTGAGCTGAGCGCGGCGAAAAATGTCTACATACAAGATCAATACATCAGCAAGATAGAAGATTACTCATCAAACGGCATCACTTCGGGTGATAATCTCATCGTCATTGATGGGCAAGGCAAAACCTTAATGCCTGGGTTAATTGATGCTCATACCCACTTAATGCTTGCTGCATTGCCTCAGCAGACATTAATGCTCGCAGATCAAGGCTTTATCAATATTGTTGCCGCGAAAACCGCGTCTGATATGTTGCAGCGTGGCTATACTAGTGTGCGCGATTTAGGAGGCCCTGTCTTTGGGTTAAAAATGGCGATAGATAAACACATTACTACCGGGCCTCGTATCTGGCCTGCAGGGGCATTTATCTCCCAAACCGGAGGTCACGGTGATTTCCGCTTACCCAATGAAATCATTACCCCAGACAGCAAGAAAACCACCTTCTCGGTGAAAACAGCTACCGCTGCGATTGCCGATAGCCCAGATGAAGTCCGTCAACATACTCGGGAACAACTGGCATTAGGGGCATCACAAATCAAGCTCATGGCGGGCGGCGGCGTCTCTTCTTTTTACGATCCTCTCGATGTGACTCAATACACGACCCAAGAAATTAAAGCCGCAACCGAAGCCGCTGAAAACTGGGGGACGTATGTCACGGTTCATGCTTATACCCCAAGAGCCATTAACCAAGCTCTTGATGCCGGAGTGAAATCGATTGAGCACGGCCAACTTGCCGATGAAAAAACGGCGAAACGAATTGCGAAAGAGGGGGTTTGGTGGAGCTTGCAACCCTTTACGTCAGAGCGAGGCTCAGCCTTTAAAGAAGGATCGGCACAGCGTAATAAACAGATTTTGGTTGAACAAGGCACACAACGCGTCTTTGGCCTAGCAAAGAAATATCGCGCCAAAGTGGCATGGGGAACCGATATTTTATTCAGCGCTGAACGGCTCAATGAGCAAACCAAGCTCCTCACGAAAATGACGGATTGGTACACCCCATTTGAAGTATTAAAAATGGCCACTCATGATAACGCCCAATTATTAATGCTTTCTGGTGAACGTTCACCGTATAAAGGCAAATTAGGTGTGATAGAACAAGGGGCGCTGGCCGATGTATTAATCGTTGATGGTAATCCTTTGCAAGATATATTCCTTTTGGAAGAAACAAAGAACATTCAAGCCATCATGAAAGACGGAAAATTATATAAAAATACGCTCTAATAAAACCCACTCAGTGAGGAGGCCACTCCTCACTCTCTTCTCTTTTTCCATCAATAACGTAGCCAACCCTCTCAGAAACAGAGTAATATCGGCCTACTTTTTCACCGCCTGTTGAATGGAATGTTTATGGAACGAATTATAGAAAAACTGCTTTATGCTTCCCGCTGGCTGATGGCCCCGATTTACTTAGGGTTAAGCTTTATCCTTATCGCCCTTGGTATCAAGTTCTTTCAAGAAGTTGTCCATCTATTACCCAATATTTTTTCGATTAAAGAAGTGGACTTGATTCTGATCACCCTATCTTTAATTGATATTTCTTTGGTGGGTGGCTTGATCGTGATGGTGATGTTCTCGGGTTATGAAAATTTTGTCTCTCGCCTTGATGTCGATGAGCACGATGACAAATTAGGTTGGTTGGGCAAGTTGGATGCAGGTTCACTCAAAAATAAAGTGGCAGCGTCTATCGTGGCAATTTCCTCCATTCACTTACTTAAAGTGTTTATGAACACGGAAAATATCGCCAATGACAAAATAAAATGGTATTTGTTGCTGCACATTACCTTTGTGTTGTCCGCCTTTATCATGGGCTATCTCGATAAGATCACTAAAAAGTAGGCGCAGTAACTCATGCCCTGTTGAGGTTCTCCAGCAGGGTTTCAGCTACGATAAACTCGCTTGCAAAGCTTGACGTAGGAACCCATGATGCTCATCCAACCGTGCACGAGCTTGGTTTGCATTAAGCTGAGCGAGAATCATCAAAATGGCGGTTTTACAGTGCCGCTGGCATGCCTGTAACGCCTGCTCTGCCTCTTCTTCACTACAACCAGTGGCTTCCACTACAATATAGGTTTGCCTTTTAATCAACTTGGCATTGGTGGCTTCCACATCCACCATTAAATTGCCAAACACCTTACCACTGCGGATCATGGCCCCGCTGGTGAGCATATTTAAAATCAATTTTTGCGCCGTGCCCGCTTTCATTCTCGATGAACCGGTCACCACTTCTGGGCCAACCACCGGCGTAATCGCAATATCTGCTACCTGTTCCATCAAACTGTTTGGGTTGCAGGCAATCGCAACCACGGTAGCTCCCAGTGCTTTCGCATACGCCATTCCACCCAGAACATACGGCGTTCGCCCACTGGCCGCAATTCCGACCACCACATCGTTATCAGTCAGGTTCAACGACTGGAGATCGGCTTTTCCCAATGCGGAATTATCTTCTGCATTTTCTACCGCTTTTAATATTGCCGGATGCCCTCCCGCAATCAGCCCCACCACTAAATCTGGAGACGAGCCATAGGTGGGAGGACATTCGCTGGCATCTAAAATACCCAGCCGACCTGAAGTCCCCGCGCCCATATAGATCAAGCGCCCACCCGACTGAAATGCCGTGCTGATAGCATCAACCGCTCGAGCCACTTGCGGTAAGGTTTTTTCTACTGCAAGGGCTACTTTTTGATCTTCTTGGTTGATGACTCGTAACATATCCAAGGTGGATAAGGTATCAATCTCCGCACTGGCAGGATTACGGCTTTCGGTAATCCATTGGGTTAAATCCATCTTCATCATTGACCTATCATCAAAGCAGGGTAAGCGCTCCCAAGCGGCGCATTCCGGCAAACTATAGCAATATTTGTCGAGTGGCGCTGCCAAAAAACTAGCGGTTACGGTTTGTCACCAGCAATAAAAGAAAATACCCGCCCCCAAGAATCGCCACTAACGTACCAGCGGCAATTTGCATTGGATAGAGCAGCGTTTGTCCGAGCCAATCGGCCCATAACATCAAACTGGCTCCAACCAAGCTGCCGATCATAAGCTGGGATTTAACCTGCTGTGCTCCTAACATCATCGCCATATGTGGGGCCACTAACCCAACAAAAGAAACCGGCCCCATGGTTGAAGTGACCAGCGCACAGAGTAAAGCCACAACACTGAGTAAAATAACGCTCGCCTGCTGTGGGTTTAACCCTCTTGCGCCAGCAAATTGCCGGCCAATCGAAATTAAGGTGAGCCAACGCGAAGTGGCGAAAGCCACGCCAGCAAGCAGTATCACGCCCAAGGCCAGCCAGCCTGCTTGTGAGGAAGAAACGCGATAAGTGGACCCTGCCAGCCACAATAAGATTTGATAACTGTCGGCACTGCCTTTGGCTAAACAAAATTGCACCAGCGCTTCGAGCAATGCGGTGATGGCAATCCCCGTCAAAATTAAGCTTGAAGGCGCATAGTGGTGCTTTTTACCCAGCAGCAATAACACAATCAATACGATGCCGCTACCGAGCAATGCCGTCAGCCACTGTGCGCCAAGCATGGATTGCCCCAGAAATAAGCTGGCAAACACTAAAGCAAACGTCGCCCCCGAAGAGACACCAAGAATATCTGGGCTGGCTAGTGGGTTATAAATCAAACGCTGTAAAATGGTTCCGGCCACTGCCAGCCCCATACCCGAAAATAAAGCGGTGATCGCCCTTGGCCAACGTAGCTGCCACTGATATTCATTCGGCACCCCCCACTGCCAACTGCCACTATTGACCTGCAACAACCCATGTAGTGCTAGCCCCAGCACAAAGGCAAAAATCAGTAACCCAATGGTGTAGCCACTTACACTCGCCCGCCGGTGTGGGAGGGAAATGGCTAATGAATCTTGTGCTTTAAGTTGACGCCGACTAAACCAGATTAATGCCGGAGCGCCAATCAGGGCGGTGGTAATACCACTGGGAACTACCTCTGCCGTCCATTGGCTTAGCCCCATAGCCATCATATCAGTCAGCAGTAACAGTAAAGCACCAAGTAAGGCGCTGCTGTACAGCTCCATTTTAGGCGTTCTTGCCCCCATGGCTCGAGCTATATTGGGCGTGAGTAAACCAATAAAACTGATCACTCCGACGGCAGTAATTGAGGCGGAAACCAACCAGATCCCCACCACCATTAAAATAAGGAAAGCGGGAACCACGGCTAAACCACGCGCCGCCGCCCCCTGATGCCCTAAGCGCATCAAGGTTAAAATCCGCGGAGCAACCATCAACAGTGGAATCGCAATCAGCAACCTTGGCGCTAACCAAGCAAGCCACTGCCAACCATTTTGCGCGAGATCTCCCGCCCCCCACATAAAGACATTTTGGGCAAACTGCTCATTAAGCAGCACCAAGGCGGTGGCAATGGCTCCCAACAAAATATTAACCACCATCCCTGAGACAACCAACGGTAGCCCTGTCATATTGCGCACACCCGCAATTAACATGATCAACGCAAACGCCATTAATGCACCACTCATAGCGGCTAATGCCGTGTAATCCGCCACCCAATGAGGGAACCAGATATTGACGATGATCAGCGCAAGCCAAGCGCCAGAAGAGGTGCCTAAGGTTAAAGGGGAAGTGAGGCTATTTTGCGTTAGTTGCTGCATTAAACTGCCCACTAAGCCTAAAATCGCACCAACTAACAGGGTGATCATCGCACGCGGAAGCTGAGCATAGAGAAAGTTAATCTCCGCAAATTCTTCCGCCTCCCAGCGCAGTGAAGCTAGCTGCCACTGCATCGAGAGCGATAGTTCATTACCCATTTGTAAACTCAGTGCAGCCGTCAGTAGGACACCAATCCATAAAAAACCAAGATGACGAACTCTCATGACTTAGGCGCCACCTCAAGTAAACTTTCGGTTACGGCCTCGGCGGTATAGCGCAATGACATCGCCCCCCCATAACTCCAGACCGACCGCACAGAATTGACCCGGCCTTGGCGCACAAAAGGCATGGCTTTCCATAATATGGACTGTTTGATCTTCTCTTCTTCCGCGAACGGTAAGATGTACAGCACATAGCCTTGTTTCACATGTTGCAACGCATTCAAGCGTTTTTGGATGATGCCCCATTGTCGAGCCGGTTGAGGCAGCGCCTCGGCAAGTCCCAGTTGCTCTAAAACATAATGAGTGGTGGAATTTTCTCCATAGAGAAAAACTGAGGTTGGGTTTGAAAAACGCATCACCACCACAGAGGGCAAAGGAGAACCCAACGCCTGTTGTAATTGCTGATTGAGCTCAGCAAACCGCTGCGCCATATCGGCTAACTTTTGTTCAGCCAAGTCGGTTTTATCAAACAGTTGCGCTAAGGTTTTAAATTGCTGAATGGCAATTTGAGCGGCGTTGTCCTGCTGTTCAAAGTTAGGAAGGTAGATAACTGGTGCAATACGTTCCAGCGTCGTAATCAGATCTTGCTGAGGAGAAGAGGCTAAAATCACCTCCGGTTTTAACGCCGCAATGGTTTCGAGATTCGGTTCAGCGCGAGTACCAATATCAACCACAGAGTCAGGCACCGCGGGCAAAACCACCCACTCACGATAACCCGGTAAGTTCGGTGCGCCGACCGGCGTTACCTCAAGTTCCAATACTTGCTCTAGCAAATCCCAATTCAGCACCACCACACGTTGTGGCACTTGCTCAAAGCTGTGTGTTTTCCGCCCATCGTGAATCTGAATGGCTGCCATGGCGTGGCTACTTCCTAGCAACAACAGCAACAAAAGACGCAGAAAAAGAGTCGTCGGCTTTACGCACATACAATAGCCACCTTGTTAGTTTTTGAGTCTGAAGAAGGGTGAGGATGATCGAGCAATTGAATCGGGGAATGGTACAATTCACTTAAACGCTGCTCATCCAGCATTAACTCGATGGAGCCATCAAAAGCCACTCTACCGCCTTTCAAAGCAACAATGTGCGAAGCGTAACGTAGAGCTAAATTAAGATCGTGCAAAATAACGATAATGCCGCACCCTTGCTGCTGGTTTAGCTCAGCCAGTAATGACATCAGTTGATACTGATGATGAATATCCAGTGCAGAGGTCGGTTCATCTAAAATCAACACCGGAGATTGCTGAGCCAGCAACATGGCAACCCAAGCTCGCTGACGCTCTCCCCCAGACAACTCATCGGCTAAGGTATTGGCAAAAGCCGTTACACCGGTTTGTTCCATCGCATGATCAATGGCCTGTTCATCACTCACTGTCCAACGACCAAAGGCACCACGCCAAGGGAAACGCCCCAACCGTACCAACTCACGCACGGTTAACCCCGCTGAGGTCGGCAGTTTCTGTGGTAAAAAAGCCACCGCTTTCGCTAATGATTTTGCCGAATATTGCGCTAAGGATTGCCCATTTAACAAGAGGTTGCCGGTATCAGGCATCTGCTGACCTGAGAGCAAACTCACCAGTGTCGATTTTCCAGACCCATTATGCCCAAGCACCACAGTCAGTTCTGTGGTGGGGATAGAGAGCGACTCAATCGCTAAAATTGTTCGCCCACCCCGCACCATCTGAATATCTGATAAGGTAAACATCGCTTTTCCTTTGAAAATCGACCAGAGTAAAAAATCAAATTCCCGCCGAAACGGGAATCATGCACACCTTACGCTTTGGTCTGTGGCATAAGGAGATAAGTATTACCAACGGTAATTCGCACTGAATACCGCACTGCGTGACTGACCGTAGTAACACCAATAATCACAGGCAGACACATACTCTTTATCCAACACATTGTTGATGTTGAGCTGTGCTTGCCACTGCAGAGTAATGTCATACGACACCATTACATCCCAAAGGGTGGCGCTCGGTACAGTGCGATCACTGCTTTTCGGATTATCTTTTGACTCACCAATATAACGCACGCCGGAACCAAAATTCCATCCATCTAAGCCCATTGGTGCTGCATTGTAATCCAACCAAAGCGAAGCCATATGGCGAGGAATTAAACCTGCTTGTTTTTTCCCTTGCCCATTGGTTTCCTCCGTTTTCGCATCGGTGAAAGTATAGCTGGCGGTCATTTTTAGTTGCTTAGTCAGATAGCCAACACTTTCTAACTCAACACCGTGTGACGTCACTTCCCCAGTTTGAGTTGCTTGATAAGTTGCCGGATCCGTCACTAGCGCATTCTTTTGCGTAATATCGAACCAAGCCAGGTTCATATAGCCATTGAAAAAGGCTGGCGTGTATTTTATCCCCAGTTCGGTCTGTTCACCTTCCAGTGGTTTGTACAGCTTGCCGGTACTTGAATCGATAGTGCTTAACACATCAAAAGATTGCGAGTAACTCACATAAGGGCTCAAGCCATTGCCAGCCAGATACATTACGCCAGCACTGAATGACCATTGGTTATCATCACGGCTTTCGTTCTCAGCTTGCTTGTGGCTTTCATTGTCGGTGCTTACCCAATCATATCGCGCCCCGAATGTACCGACCCATTGTTGATCCAGTTTAAGCTGATACTGGCTATAACCACTGGCTTGGCGTTTCACAATGTCACGATCAACCGAGTTCGCCTCATCAATCGGATTGTATTGACCATAGACAGGATAAAACGGATTGATGGTACCAAACGCATAATTGTCTTGCTCCATCCCTTTGGTTTTATGCTGCTGTACATCCAGCCCCATCAAGAGCGTATGTTCTAACCGTGAGGAGTACCACTTCGCTACCGCTTGATTATCTAAGCTAAAACTATGGGTGCGCCCATCACGAAACACGACACCGCGAGCCAGTTCAGACACCTCAGGATTATCATTAAAAAAGGCATAAGAGCTACGGAGATAAAGTTCGTTGTAACCATAATTAAAGCGCTGTGATAAGTTCCAAACCTCATCCCACTCATGCTCTAACTGATAGCCTACCGAGATCTGAGTACGTTCATATTTATCGTAATCCGGCTCACCTAAATTCGTTGAGGGATCAATATGCCCATGCTCGCTCCCTATTAAGGTTCCGGCTGCGGGAAAAAACGGGTTGGTGGGCACGCCTTTATCTTCCAAAAAACTGGCTAATAAGGTTAACTGAGTTCGTTCTGAAAGATCCATCGCTAAACTGGGTGCCAAGTAATAACGGTGGTTCTCTGAGCCATTGAGCTCACCATCACTATTTTTCATCGCCCCTACTAACCGATAACGAACCGACCCTTGTTCATTCGCATAATCAGAAAAATCAAAGGCAATGCCTCGATGATTGTGATTACCGACTTCTAGCTTAATTTCACCTTGTGGAACCTCGGTGGGCTTTTTCTGCACCGCATTCACTACCCCGCCTGGAGGCGCTTCACCATACAAAATCGCCGTCGGACCTTTCAATACCTCAATTTGCTCTAGCCCATAAGGTTCTAGCAACCAAGTATAATAACCATCCCGAAATAGGCGATGCCCATCAAGATAAGAGGCGGCATCAAACCCTCTGACTTTCAACCAATCGGTATCGTTATCCGCACCGTAAGGCTGGGCCATCACTCCAGCGGTATAACGCAGGGCTTCATCGAGTTTCTGGGGAGCGCGATAGTGTAAATCCGCTTCCGTCACGACTGACACCGACTTAGGTGTTTCCTGAGCAGGGGTATCCACTTTTAAGGCAGAAGCACTGATCACCATGGTTTCCATCTCGGTCATGGTGGCGGGTTCATTCGCCAGTACCGAAGAACTCATTCCGCCTAGACACGGAATCATCGTTAAACAAAGTGCATGACGGAAGGAGAAAATCAAGCGAGTTGGGCGAATGTCGGCCATATTAGGAAAAACCCCTGCGTGGTATTTGAGAATTATTTTAATTATCATTATTATTGTTTCGGTATTTTACTAATAATTCTCACAATTAAAAAGAAGAAATACGAACCACTCTCACTTTCATTAACCTAGGTCAACTTCTGCATGTTTCAATGGTTTGAAAATCTTACCAACGCGTTCCCTGAGCACGATCCCCAACAACCACCTAAAACTCTGTTTGGCTTTTGCCGTTATTACACTCGAGGGTTTGAAAAACCACTGCTGATCATGTCCCTACTCAGTGCTTGCGTCGCCATCGCTGAAGTCACCTTAGTGCGCTATTTAGGGGAGTTGGTGGATATGCTCAGTAGTAGTGACCGCGCCCACTTCTGGGAGGATAATGGTACTTCCCTACTCACCATGGCGGTGCTGGTGTTAGTCATCATGCCGATTTTGGCGTTTGCTCACTCAAACTTGCTACACCAAACCATTATGGGTAACTATCCAATGTCGATCCGCTGGCGGGTACACCGCTACCTGCTCAAACAAAGTGTCGGCTTCTTCCATCGAGATTTTGCGGGGCGCGTTGCCACCAAAGTGATGCAAAGTGCGCATTCCGTGCGTGAAGTAGTGATGAAACTGGTGGATTTATCAGTCTATATCTCGGTCTACTTTATTTCGATGCTGGTGATGATCGCCAGTGCCGATCAAGTATTGGTGCTCCCCATTGTGATTTGGCTCTGTCTCTATATTCTGATCCAATGCTACTTTATCCCTCGTTTAAAACGCATTTCGACCGCGCAAGCGCATGCGCAGTCCACCATGACTGGCGGTATTGTTGATACCTATACCAATATCACGACCGTCAAATTATTTTCTCATTCCCAGCGAGAAACTGACTATGCCCAAAAAAACATGAAGGGTTATCTCGCCACCGTGTATCAACAGATGCGCACCTTAACCAGCCTACTGTACAGCGTAGATGTCCTGAACTATCTGCTGCTGTTTTCTATCGCAGCACTCTCTATTCAACTCTGGTTAGCCGAATCGATCACCGTTGGGGTGATTGCCATTGGGATCAGCATTGCCCTACGTTTACAAGGCATGTCGAAATGGATCATGTGGGAGATTCGCGGCATGTTTGAAAGCATTGGTATGGTCATCGATAGCATGAATACCATTGCTAATGAGGTAGAAATTGAAGATGCCGTCAAGGCGAAACCACTCACCGTGACTCAGGGCGATATTCGTTTTCATCAGGTCTCTTTTCGCTATATACCCGTGATCATTGAAGATGCTTGATTTTTCATAAAATCAGGATCATGCTACACACCATGAAAATAATACTGACTTCTCAACAGAAACAACAACTCGAACAGATGCACGATTCAACTCGTGATGGGCGAGTGCGTGACCGCATCAAAGCGGTTTTACTTGCGTCTGAAGGTTGGAGCCAGGCGATGATTTCTCAAGCTCTTCGTATTCACGAATCGACCGTTGCTCGTCATCTCAGTGATTATGTTCTCTCTGAAAAACTTAAGCCTGAAAATGGTGGCAGCCAAAGCCGACTTTCTGCTGGGCAAACCATGCAACTTATCGAACATCTG
>NZ_FUXB01000018.1 GCF_900167345.1 Vibrio cincinnatiensis DSM 19608
TTTTTGTATAGAGAAAACCCCCAGCTAGGCTGGGGGTTCCGTAAAGCTTTCAGCTATAAGTCAGTTATAAAACCCCTTTCAATTTGTTAAAACACTTTTGCGGTCTGGCAACTGCAAGAGTTAAACGAGAATTGAAAGGGGGTCCCAATGGGGGACGAAAAGAGCTTAGCGCATACGCGTTGGAACTGTAAATACCACATAGTCTTTGCACCGAAGTATCGGCGACAGGTGTTTTATGGAGAAAAACGTAGAGCCATCGGAGAGATATTAAGGAAGCTATGTGAATGGAAGAATGTGAACATTCTTGAAGCGGAGTGTTGTGCCGACCATATCCACATGCTTTTGGAAATTCCGCCCAAAATGAGTGTTTCCGCGTTTATGGGTTATTTGAAAGGTAAAAGTAGTTTGATGCTTTATGAGCGCTTTGGTGATTTGAAGTTCAAATATCGGAATCGAGAATTTTGGTGTCGAGGTTATTACGTAGATACGGTCGGTAAGAATACGAAGAAGATCCAAGATTACATAAAGCACCAGTTGGAGCAGGATAAAATGGGAGAACAATTGTCGATCTCCTATCCAGGAAGCCCGTTTACGGGCCGCAAGTAATCATCATATGCAAATGTCAGATCGATATGCGCCTGTTAGGGCGCTGCCAGTAGAAGAGCCTTATAGGCGCATATGAAAAACCACCGGCTATGCCGGTGGATACTTTTTTTTACTCGCGTATCGCGATCTCACCTAAGGGGACGTAACGTGCTTTATTATCCTCTCTGTAAAAGTTTCTCTTTTTGATTTGCCATCCGTAACGAATGTACTTGGTATCAGTAAGGTAATAACCCTCTCCCATGGCAATGCGTTCACGGTGTTCCACGCTTTTTTCTGGGTCGTTAAGAAAAGCCGTTTCAGGGTGATTAAGACATGCTTTGCGTAGTTCTGGGAATAGGTTTCGAGAGTGTTTCGACCAAGCAAGAATGATGGTCTTTAACGTTTTGGTGTGAAACTCCCCTGCATACGACTGACTGCTTTCAGCGTCATAGTCAGTCAGTGTTGCAACAATCACACCCTTTGCCCATTGTGGTACTACTAAGGTCTCTTGAAACGTCTCCTCCGCTTGTTGATGTTCACGCCATGCTTGTTCTAAAGCTTGTTCTTTTGCCTCTTTTTTCGCGGTTTCCTCGGCTTTAGCTTGCTCCTCGACCTGTTTTACCTGTAAACGTCCTAGGTCGACAAATGAGAGATCTAATTCATAAGTGTGGATGAGTTCGATTAACTGCTGGTGGTCATTGTCATAAAGCCAAGGTTTATCAACGTCCCCTTTATGTTGGTGGTAATAACGAGCCATACTTAAGCAGTGCTCAGCAAAGCCGTGGTCATTACCATCACATCCTAAATCTAGGCGGCATTCATGCTGATGCTCATTATCAAAGGTCACGGTTACTTTTGTTTTGTCGTACCCGCCTAATGGGTTGCGTTTAGCCACCGCCAGAGCTTTCTTTTCAAATTCACTAAAATCATAAAGTGTTTCTTCTGTGAACTCGCGGGATTCAGACCAGTGGACAAGAACCGTGAGTGGTTTGATTTTTTTTGTCTCTAGCGTAAGTAATGAATCTGACTGGTCTATAGATGAGCTGTTTGGGTTATCTTGATGTGTTGTTTGCATAGGTTGTTCCTTTTTACGAATGAAATAAAAAGACCACCTTGTTATCAAGGTGGCCTCTAGAGTGGTGGGTGAACGTGCTTCTTGGTCGTTAAGCTGGTGGAGTAGTCGTTCCTTTTTCGATTAATGGGGTAATGCATAGTGATGAAATATATTTGAAAAAATTTGGATTCGAATTGATGGTAGGGGCAGAAGGGAGATGCTGAATGGTGGAGCATTTGGGCTAAAACAAAAAAATCACATATGAAACCGGAGCGCGGAAGTTTGGTTTTGCGCATTGTTGATTCTTCAATTCTCCCGTATTCTCCGTGTTTCAGAATGGATAAAGAGTTCGCGAGAGCACAATTCGGTGGTTGCTCAAATAGTTGCGGTTAAAAAAGCAGCGACATAGTTAAAGCCAGCTTAGAAAAACACTTAGGGGTTTGCCTTTTGAAAATAGGTTCCCATCGGCTTTAACGTCGGTGGTTTTGGGCGTTTAAGAGTGACGTTCCCCATGCGTGGATACAAGAGCAAGAAACTCAGCTGAACTGAGTCCCTGAACACAATGTTACGAACATGTGCCGACTGTTTTCACGATGTCGGTCAATAGTTGAAATGAATTGAGTAGAATATGAATAAGCAACAATTAGCGGCAAAAATCTGGGAATCAGCAAACCAGATGCGTTCAAAGATCGAAGCAAACGAATACAAAGACTACATCTTAGGTTTCATATTTTATAAGTATCTCAGCGATCAACAGGTGGAGTTCGTCACCAAAGAAGGGATGACGCCCGATGAAATCAAAGCGCTAACAGAAGAAGATGCTGACACAGTTAAATACATTCAAGATAACCTTGGGTATTTCATCGCTTACGATAATTTGTTTTCAACATGGGTTGATCCAAAGTCTGACTTTGACGAATCTAACGTACGTGATGCGCTTTCTGCTTTTAGCCGTTTGATTTCTCCTACTTACAAAAAGTTGTTTGAAGGCATCTTTACTACCTTAGAAACAGGGTTAAGCAAACTCGGAGAAAGTGCGGGTAAGCGAACTAAAGCTATCAGCGACTTGTTGCACTTAATCAAAAGTATTCCAATGAACTCTAAGCAAGGCTATGACGTTCTGGGTTATATTTACGAGTACCTGATTGAAAAGTTTGCGGCTAATGCGGGTAAAAAAGCTGGGGAGTTTTACACACCTCATGAGGTCTCGGTTCTCATGTCGCACATCGTTGCTCATGAACTCAAAAATAAAGACACCATTGAGATTTACGATCCAACGTCTGGCTCTGGCTCACTCCTTATCAATATCGGTGAGGCTGTTGAAAAGTACGCTAAAAACAAAGACAGCATTACCTATTATGCTCAAGAGTTAAAAGCGAACACCTATAACCTAACCCGTATGAATTTGATCATGCGTGGTATTAAAGCCAGCAACATTAAAACTCGTAATGGCGATACTTTAGAAGACGATTGGCCGTACTTCGATGAGAACGATCCACAAGGCACTTACGATGCTCTATACGTGGACGCCGTTGTTTCTAACCCACCTTATTCACAACAATGGGACCCTAGCTATAAAGATAGCGATCCTCGTTATTCTCGTTTTGGTCTCGCCCCAAAAACCAAAGCTGATTTTGCCTTTTTATTACACGATCTCTATCACCTAAAACCTGATGGCATTATGACCATTGTCTTACCTCATGGTGTGTTGTTCCGTGGTGGTGAAGAGGGGGAGATCCGTAAGCAGCTTATTGAGCAGAACCACATTGATGCCATTATTGGTTTGCCGAGTAACATCTTTTTTGGTACGGGTATTCCAACCGTGATTTTAGTACTTAAGCAAAAGCGTCAGAATACCGATGTATTGGTTGTTGATGCGTCTAAGCACTTTATTAAAGAAGGTAAAAACAACAAGCTACAAGCGAGTGATATTAAGCGTATCGTTGATGTTGTTATCAATCGTGAAAGTATCGATAAATTCTCACAAGTCGTGAGTAAAGAAACCCTGCGCAGCAACGGCTACAACTTAAACATACCACGCTATGTAGATTCTTCAGCAGCGGCTGAAAGTTGGGACTTACACGCTACCATGTTAGGCGGTATTCCTAACAGTGAAATTGATGAACTCAATTCATACTGGCTTGCTTTTCCACAGCTACGCAGCGCTTTGTTTGCGGCTAAATCTTCTGCGTACAGTGAGTTAGCTATTGCTAAAGACGCTGTCAATACAAGTATTAGCAGTCATCCACAAGTAGTTGAGTTTATCGCGACTTATAAACAGGCTTTTACTGGGTTTGATGACGACTTAAACACCAAGCTTATTAAAGGTTGGCAAGGGGTTAACCGCAATCAACAAGAGGCTTCATTAAGTGCTGATCTCTTTAACCGATTAAGTCCCATTACTTTAATCGACAAATACCAAGCCTATCAGCTTCTAAACAACCAATGGCAAATCATTAGCGCCGATTTAGAAATGATGCAAACGGAAGGTTTTGACGCAACGAAGCAAGTTGATGCAAATATTGTCATCAAGAAAAAAGATGGTAAAGATACTGAGGTACAAGATGGCTGGAAAGGTCACATCTTACCTTTTGCTTTAGTACAAAAGGTTCTCTTAAGCGATGACCTAGCAGCACTAGCTAAACAAGAGAATCGTTTGGCTGAAATTGCCAGCACACTTGAAGAAATTTTGGACTCACTCAGCGAAGAAGACAAAGAGCAAGATACGGTTAAAGAAAGTAAAGACGCCTTTGCCAATGCGGAAGTGGCAAAAGCAGCTAAGGTCTTCTTAAAAGAACAAAAAGACAGCAAGGTCAAATTTGCCGAAGACAGCTTGGATCCAGACGTCAGTTATAAGGCCAAAATTATTCGTGCGAACAAACTGATTGATGAAGAAAAAGCCTTGAAAAAAGCAGTTAAAGAAGCGGCTACTCAACTACACCTAAAAACGAAGTCAACCATCGAGGGCTTGGGCGACGAGCAAGTGAATAACTTGCTGCACCTAAAATGGATTGCACCATTAAGCAGCGAGCTTGCTGCTAGGCCAAATAGTGTGATTACCGAGCTCACCAGCAAGGTGCAAGCCCTTACCGACAAATATGCCGTGACCTACTCACAAGTGGCTAATGAAATCAAAATCACGGAACAAAATTTGGCAGAAATGATGGGCGAATTGACTGGCAATGAGTTTGATATGCAGGGCTTGAATGAGCTCACCAACTTATTGAAGGGCGCATAAGATGAGTGTTGAAAAAAAAGAGCCTGAGATTCGCTTTAAGAGATTTAGTGGGGAGTGGAAGCAACACAACCTTGGTGAACTCATAGATATTCGTTCTGCCGCACGAGTTCATAAAGAACAATGGACTGAAACTGGGGTTCCATTTTTTAGAACCAGTGATGTCGTATCTATATATAAAGGTCAAGAAAACGCTAAGGCTTTTATTTCTTATGATGTTTATAAAGAGCTAACTGGAAAAATTGGTAAGGTCTCAAGTGGCGACCTACTTGTTACTGGTGGCGGATCTATTGGTATCCCCTTTTTAGTTCCAAATGACAACCCGTTATATTTTAAGGATGCCGATCTACTATGGTTTAAGAATGACCAGAAATTCGATGGTTATTTTCTTTATACATTCCTGTTTAGTGAAACATTTAAAAAGTACATCAAAAGTATCTCGCATATAGGTACGATTGCACACTACACCATTGAGCAGGCCAAATCGACGCCGATAAATAACTGTGAAAGAGCAGAACAAACAGCCATTGGCAACACCTTCCAAAAGCTCGACAACCTAATCAATCAGCACCAACAAAAGCATGACAAGCTCAGTAACATCAAAACAGCCATGCTGGAAAGGATGTTCCCCAAACAAGGTGAAACCGTTCCAGAAATCCGCTTTAAAGGATTTAGTGGGGAGTGGGAAGAGAAGCCCTTTGGAACATGCTTTGCTAACGTACCAAACAATACCCTTTCTCGAGCTGAGCTAAACTACCGAACTGGATTGGCAAAAAACATTCACTATGGAGACGTATTAATTAAATTTGGTGAAACTTTAGATGCAGATAGTGAACTGATACCGTTTATTACAAATAATGATGTTGCTAATAAGCTGAAACATACCGCTTTGCAGAGTGGTGACATAGTGATTGCTGATGCTGCCGAAGATAATACTGTTGGTAAGTGTGTAGAATTAATCAATGTAGGTGATCTGTTGGTTTTTTCTGGATTGCACACTATTGCTGTTAGGCCAACCCTGCCTTTTGGTTCTAAGTATCTTGGTTACTACTTAAACTCAGCTTCATACCATGACCAGCTTTCATCATTGATGCAAGGAACAAAAGTACTATCAATATCAAAGACCGCAATACAGAACACTCTTGTCGTATTTCCAAATAACGTTGAAGAGCAAGCTGCTATAGGTAATTATTTCCAAAAACTTGATGCACTGATCAATCAACACCAACAACAGATCACTAAACTCAATAACATCAAGCAGGCCTGCTTGAGCAAAATGTTTGTCTAGCAGGGAGCGTGTATGACTACCTTTAAAACCGAAGCACAATTTGAGCAGACTTTTA
Organism: Vibrio cincinnatiensis DSM 19608; assembly: GCF_900167345.1. GTDB lineage: Bacteria > Pseudomonadota > Gammaproteobacteria > Enterobacterales > Vibrionaceae > Vibrio > Vibrio cincinnatiensis. The sequence goes on from NZ_FUXB01000018.1 coordinate 6,218, forward strand.
TTGAAGTTCTCACCCAAAAAGGGTGGGAACCAGAAGTGCTCAAAAACAAAACAGAAGCGGAGTTGCTGCAAAACTGGGCAAACATTTTGTTTGAAAACAATCGCCAACAAGATCGCTTAAACGATGTGCCACTGACTGCAACGGAAATGCAGCAGATTATTGAGCAAATCAAAGAGCTGAAAACACCACTCAAGCTCAATGGGCTAATAAATGGCAAAACTGTAGCCATTAAGCGCGATAACCCTGATGACTTGCTGCACTATGGCAAAGAAGTCAGCTTAAAAATTTATGACCGCCAAGAAATTGCAGCGGGTCAAAGCCGTTACCAAATTGCGCAGCAACCAAAGTTTGAACGGGGAAGTCCGTTACGTAACGATCGTCGTGGTGATGTGTTGTTGCTAATAAACGGAATGCCCGTTATTCATATTGAGCTAAAACGAAGTGGCGTTCCGGTAAGTCAAGCTGTCAATCAAATTGAAAAGTACTCGAAAGAAGGCATTTTTAACGGTCTGTTTTCGCTCATCCAAGTCTTTGTTGCTATGGAACCAAATGAGGCTAAATACTTTGCTAACCCCGGACTAGATGGCAAGTTTAACCCTGATTACCAATTTCATTGGGCCGATTTTAATAACGAGCCTGTGAATCACTGGAAAGATATTGCTTCAACGCTGTTATCCATCCCAATGGCGCACCAGTTGATTGGTTTTTACACCGTTGCCGATGATACCGATGGCGTGCTGAAGGTAATGCGCAGTTATCAGTACTACGCTGCGAATGCAATATCGGACCGAGTGGCAAAAACTAGCTGGAAGCAGTTAGGGGGCGTAAACAACAAAGACAGGCTTGGTGGTTATGTATGGCATACCACAGGCTCGGGTAAAACCATGACCAGCTTTAAGTCAGCGCAGTTGATTGCTCAATCAAAAGACGCCGATAAAGTGATTTTCTTAATGGACCGCATAGAGCTTGGCACTCAGTCTCTAATTGAATATCAAGGGTTTGCCAGCGATGGAGAAGTGGTCCAAGCCACCGAAAATACACATGTACTTGTGACCAAGCTAAAGAGCACTGCGCCAGCTGATACCTTAATTGTTAGTTCTATTCAAAAAATGAGCAATATTTTTGAAGAAACGGATAATGAGGGAGTTGCAACAAACTCGGCTGATATTGAAAAGATTCGCGCTAAGCGCTTGGTGTTTATTATTGATGAGGCGCACCGCTCAACGATGAGTGGAGGCAAAGAAGATAAAGAAGGCATGCTGGTAAGGGTAAAAAAAACCTTCCCTAAAGCACTTTTCTTTGGTTTTACTGGTACGCCCATTCATGAAGAAAACCAAGTCAACAGTAATACGACCACTGATGTGTTTGGTAACGAGTTGCATCGCTACAGTATTGCTGATGGTATCCGTGATGGAAACGTGTTGGGTTTTGACCCTTACAAAGTGTCTACTTTCAAGGACGGCGAACTAAGAAAAGAAATCGCCTTACAGCAAGCTAAGGCCAACTCGGTTACTGATGCGATGGCAGATCCTGCCAAAAAGAAAAAGTTTAATCACTTTATGAATGATGTGCCGATGGCGGGTTATAAAGATGCCACTGGCAAATATCATAAAGGCATTGAAGACTATGTCCCTAAAAGCCAGTATTTGACGGATGCCCACCAAGAAAAAGTCGTCGCTGACATCTTGGATAAATGGGATGTGCTGAGCCAAGGCAGTAAATTTCACGCCATTTTTGCCACGAATAGTATCGCTGAGGCGATTGATTATTATCACCGTTTAAAAGCAGAAAAACCTGAACTAAAAATATCAGCCCTATTTGACCCTAACATTGATAACGATGGTAGTGGCGAACGAGGTCCAACATTTAAAGGTGATGGTCTCGAAGAGATTATGGCCGATTATAACGCCCGCTATGGCCTAGAGTTTGATTTTGCCCGTCATTCGGCCTTTAAAAAAGATATCGCCGCGCGGCTTGCTCATAAAGAACAATATAAGAATATTCACAAAGAACCTTCAAAGCAGCTGGACTTACTGATCGTGGTCGATCAAATGCTGACTGGATTTGATTCCAAGTGGGTGAATACTTTGTATTTAGATAAGGTGATTAAGTACCAGAATATCATTCAGGCTTTCTCGCGTACCAATCGTTTGTTTGGTCCCGATAAACCCCACGGTATTATTCGTTATTATCGCTATCCACATACCATGGAGCAGCACATTAACGATGCAGTCAAACTTTACTCCGGCGATAAACCTATTGGACTGTTTGTTGATAGGCTGGTAAGTAACATTGAACTTATGAATCGGTTGTCAGCGGATATCTCTGAACTGTTTGCTAGTGCGGGTATTGAAAATTTTGAAACACTGCCAGACGATGTAGAACTCTGTGCTAAGTTTACCGAATTATTTAATACCTTTAACAAGCACCTAGAAGCAGCCAAAGTACAAGGTCTGAATTGGGAGCAGTCTACCTATACTGACTCATTAGAAGGCGAGAGCGGTGTTGAGCGTGAGGTCACTCTGGCTATAGATGAACTCACTTACATGAGCTTAGTTCAACGTTATAAAGAGCTTGCTGGTAAAAGGGACGGCAATGGTGACGGTTCAGGTAGTGATGTTCCTTTTGATATCAGTGGTTATTTAACTGAAATAGACACCGGTAAAATCGACGCCGATTACATGAATAGCCGCTTTGATAAATATCTAAAAGAGCTTAATCAACACCAAGACTCTACTAGCGTTGAAGTCACACTCAATGAGTTACATAAGACATTTGCGTCATTGAACCAAAGCGAACAAAAGTATGCCAAGCTCTTTTTACACGATTTACAACGTGGAGATGCAAAGTTAATTGAAGGACATACTTTTAGAGACTACATCAATGACTATCAAAATCAGAAAGAACAGTTACGAATAGCCGCTATTGTTGAGGCTCTTGGTTTAGATAAGGATTTACTTCTTCAGTTGATGACTGGTGATGTGAATGAGCAGAACATTAACCGCTTTGGTCGCTTTGATACACTGAAATCAACGGTCGATAGAAGTAAGGCAAAAGTCTACTTTGAGCGCATTGAAGGCGCGACGATCCCCCCGTTCAAACTGAACATGCGCATTGATAAATACCTTCAAGAGTTTATCTTTGGGCAAGCGGAGGATTTTCTGGAAGATAGTCGAATAGACACTCATGAAGAGAGTCAACATGTTTTCCCTAAGCCGCTTGTTTTTGGTGATATTAAGCTCTATCAAGCAAACCAAGTTCTAGAGCTTGAAAACGCTGTTGAGTTGGGTTCAGTTACCTTTAAAACAGATACTTTGTATGAAGATAATCCGGCGTCACTATTATCAACTGGTTACTACAATGAGCTTAAACAACTTGGTGTGGTATCTTCTCATGTTTTAGATACGACGCTTACAGCACTTTTAGAGCTTGAACAAGTAACCAAAGAGCTTGATCTTCCCCTTTATCAAGAAGGTCAGAGTGGCATTGTTTGGGCTCTCAAAGAGGCGCGAGAAGGAAGTGTCGTTGATGAATTCATTGCGGTTGCCATTCAATATGCAGGTGATGAAAGTTATAAACCATTTATTGATAACATAATTTACGATGGTGCCAAAAGTGCTCTGTTTGCCAGCTTTGTTGTATTGCCCAAAATGGCATACAGCAAACTAAAAGCTAAGCATGAACAACAAAAAGAGCGTAATGCTGAAAAGGCTGCAATTGAAAGTTCGCCAAACGTCATTGATTTCAAAATGAATAAGAAACTAGCTGAAAAATGGAAAGGCACTCAGCATTAGATTTGAAAATAATCGAGCACGTGCTGAATGCGTAAACCTAGGATGTTTTATTGATTGAATTAATTCAACCTTAGAGGAGGTTTTCCTCCTCTACTGATGCTGATTTTAGGTTTAAAGCAGAGTGCTAATTGGGGCGATTTTTCATCGCCCTATTTATTTGTTTGCTCAGGTATCGTAGCTTCAAGCACCACTGCGTTTTTGATGTCATTATCAATTGATTTAGCAGATACGACTAACTGAATTGATGTTTTACTCCACTCTCCGTACTGCAATGCTCGGATAAATTTTGAATCTAGAGAGTAGTCTTGTACCTTGGCCGTGAATTCGTCTTTTGTCTCAATATTCTTTAGACGAACTTTAAAACAGTCAGGGTCAGAGGAGTCAACTAGAAGAATTCGAAATAAAGCATTAAATGCTACATCAATGGATTTGCGACGAGCATTTTTGCTTAATTCTGTTGCGGTTTCTCCCTCTATCTCAATACCTTGGATAGTACTTTTACTCGATGTACCCAATTCTTTGATAAGAGCTGATTTAGAATCAGTTGCTACATTATTTAGCGCTGAGATTTGTATATTGCTTGCTAAGGTTTTAGTTAGCAACCTAGTTCTCTCTGTTTCCTGTTCAGATAGGAAACGTTGGTTGGTTAGCATTTCACGAGTTTCTTCACTCTTTACTTCGGTTTCTCGGATTTGACGGCGATGTTCTAGGTATTGAGCATAGCTTGTCTTGCCTGCCCAGATCAGACCAAGACTCACCAATGTAATAGCAAGTGTTGTAGGATCCATTTTATCAATTACCTTTGAACCGATGTTTGTTAGAAGAGACTGTAAGTCAATGCTTGTAGTTGTACTGCCTTTCCCCACTTTGACTTGAATTTCTAGATCTTGTCGTTCTTGGTTTGTCAGTACATTGGTATTTGGTGTACCGTATTTTACCAAACAATATGAGCGGTTAATCCCTTTTTGGATCTCAAGAAAGCCTTTCATTAATGATGGCGTTAATGAAGAATCAAATTTTTCGCCAACAACATGAATGTTAAGTGACGGCCATCCATCAAACGTAACGTGACATTGCTCTCCTTGAATCTCTTTGTCTACCAATTTACGGAGGTATTCAAATGCTTCTTCTTCATTCGAAATAGTATAATCCATATGCTTCAGCCTGCATTTCATTTTCTTATTGTTGAGCATTTAACCGCAGTTTGACAATGATACGCAAGAGAAAGGAATCACTGTAAACGGAAAGGTCTTTTAGCTTCACATAAAAAGTCCAATTCATCTATTATTGGAACAAGTTCCTGATATGTAGAGAATTAACGTTTACTAATAAGCCCCTTCATTAAACTTTTTGGTCATGAATGGCGTGAAGTTGGTTTTTAATGTTGCCGTACCCAGATTGATTTTTATTGATTGTATAACTCGTTAAATGCCTTATTTAATGCGATCTAGAAGTACATCCGCTTCCATGTGGTGGGTATAGGCATAGAGTTATATGGTAATCAACCTGCAAGTTTAAGCCCTTTTCTTCTCGCGAGTGATACATTTCCCTCAGCAGAAGCGGTGATATGATCGCTCCACCAGCACATGAGCTTTCTGCGTTGCTCAAGATATTCAGCACGATTATAAGCTTTCCTAACTTCATTCTTATCAACATGAGCTAATGCAGCTTCAATAACGTCAGGATTGAATCCTTGCTCGTTAAGAGTGGTACTTGCTAATGCTCTTAGCCCGTGAGAAACCAACTGTCCTTCAAACCCCATTCTTTTCAGTGCCATATTAGCGCTCTGACTATTTACATGGCTTTTGGGATTTTTGTTACTTGGAAAAATGAATTCTCTATGACCACTGATGGGCTTCATTATTTCTAAAAGTGCCAAAGTTTGCTCTGTGAGAGGGATTGTGTGGGGACGCTTCATCTTCATTCTTTCTTCAGGAACAACCCACACTTTATTTTCAAAATCAATGTCCTGCCAACGTGCTGTAGCGCTTTCAATTGGCCTTGTCATCGTGTGTAGCTGCCACTCAAGCAAGCAACGAGTAGATAGTGTAATGTTTGCACCAGCTATAGCTTGCATCAACTCTGGTAGTCTTTCTGGTTCGATAGTTACCATATGCTGGCGTTTAGGGGCCGGAAAGAGCTTGGTGATGTCTGCTAGGTAGTTTACTTCAATGTCACCGGATGCCACAGCAAGGCGCATAACCTCATTGATTATACGACACAGTCTTTTAACTGTTTCTAAAGTTCCTTGTGCTTTTACTGGCTCAAGAATACTGAGTACTGTTCTGGGTTTGATGTCTTGAATGGGGACATTCCCAAGTTTAGGTAGGATATGTTTCTCAAGAGCACGATAAGCTTTATCTGCTGTTTCTGGTTTTACGCTTTCTTTTTTGAGTGCTAACCATCTATCAGAAAATTTACTAAAGGTATTTTCAAGCTCGGCTCTTTCTTTTAAGAGCTGTTCATCTTTATGCTGCTTGGGATCGATATTTAGAGCTAAAAGAGTTTTTGCTTCAGAACGTCTTTTCCTTGCCTCGGCAAGAGAGACATCAGGAAAACTGCCAAAGCTTATGTTGTTTCTTTTTTTTGTTATTGGATGAGTGTATTTCAGAATCCATAACTTTGTGCCATTCGTTTTAACACGCAATTGAAGGCCATCACCATCAGAGAGAGTGTATTCTTTGTCGGATTCTTTAGCTTGTTTAACTTGAGTGTTAGTTAAAGGGACCACTCTTTTTGCCATGATGTACCACCAAAATAGTCGATATTTAGCCGTTGGTACATTCGATGGTACATTAAAACGTGGATGTTACAAGATGAGCATAGACAGCTATAGACAAAGATTGCTTGCTAAGTATTGATTTTATTGGGGTAGATAGACGTTGGTAGACATATGTAGAAGAGAAAGTGGTGGCCCCTCCCAGACTTGAACTGGGGACCAATCGATTATGAGTTAGCCACTAACGCAGGAAGTCTAGGAAAACCGAGGTAAATTAAGCGTAACTAAAAATACCTTAAAGTATTTACTAAACAGTAGTTTAGCGTAGTTTTGGTAAAAGTGTCAAAACTAGTGACTGTACCGCTATTGTACCGTTTCTAGAGTATTCAGGAATCTAGCAAGATTGCGGTGATAATGGCTCATGTTTAGTGTTTTTTATGTCATTATGAACGCACTTTTTTATTAATCCCCGTAGAGCTCATGGGAAGAGCTCTAACGTGCGGTGGATCTTGTTGAACTTTAGGTTTAATTCTCGTTCGTTATACTCAAAATTATCATAAAGGGAAAAAACCATAGCGACCTTCATTATTTTTTCTTGTGAACTTTATATATTTCATTTTGTTAATTAAGTCTGTGTCAGGTTCTCTGTTTTCAAAAACAATGATTTGCTTGTCTAGATAAGAATCACATAAATCCCTATAAAATGAGTATATTACATCTTCTGAGATTTCATCCTCTGGATCAGCAACCTCACCCGCATCTCTATCTGCATCTTTAAATGTTGTGATCGGGGAGTCTAATACTACAAACTTTGGATGTCGTTCCGCCATTGTCTCCATTAGCCCAATGATATAAGCAGAACAACTTACAGCTCGATAACCCTTACCAAAATCTACTCTTGGACTTCCTCCAATAATTAAATCTCGTGTTGACTTGTCGTATTCGGTAGGTTTATAGTCAGGAAATCCCCAGCGATTAAGAATTGCCTCAACATTTTTTGATAATTTAAATATTTCATCTGAATAATCTGACTGGAAATAATCAACATCCAATGTTGTGTTTTTTATAGATAATGAATTTATTTCATCAGTAATTCTAGATTTGTCTTTAACTTTATGTTCAATATTATATAGATCTCTTTTGTTTTTAATAATATCTGTGTGTATTTCATTAAAGTCTGAAATATCGAAAGTTAAATAATTTTTTTTACCATCAATATTTTCAAGTTCTGAATTTAACTCCTTTAAACTATCTTCGTTTAACTTTATGTTGTTTACAATATCCAAAGTTGCCAATTTTAGATCTTCAATTTTCAAATCAATTTTGTTTATTTCTGCAAGTGTGCCATTTAAGACGGAGGACATTTTTTCAGAGCCAAACCCGGTATTCTCAGGTATTTTTTGCTCACATGTAGGGCATGAAGCATAGCTGTAATTTTGAAATTGCCTCGTGGATTCATTGATGGCAATCAATCTATCTTTATCAGAGTTATACTTGGAAGTTAATAGTTCGAATCGAGATTTTAGTACTTTGTCTTCTCTAATTTTATTTGAAGTTATATCAATGTCTTTTAATATTTTTTCTTTTAATTTAATTTGTTCTTTGCTATTGGAAAAGTAATTTTCAAATTTATAGCTTAATAATGAATATTTTTCTTCTAAGTTTTCTATTTCTTTTTCTAATTCGTTTTTTTGTCCCATTAATTCATCAGTGTCATAAGGATAAATTGTGTCGATTATACCCTGTAATTCGTAAATCTTCGAGTTGTTCTTGTTGAACTCTTTAGCTTTTGGAATTAGGCTTTTTATTTCTTTGTCATCTAAGTTTGTTAGTAATGTCCTCAAAAAAGAGGTTTCAAGGGTTCTTTCACCTTTGTCACCAGTTCCAAGGGGAGAATGCTCTCCTACAATCCTTGCTTCATCCATAATCAGTACTTGTTCGAGGACACGTAGGCTCATTGATGAATTAGTCAGCTTTTCTTTACCTTTTAGTAATAACTTATCGTTAAGGCCAAACTTTCTCAATAAATAATTGGATAGATTACTAAATCCGTTTGCATGCTTTATCTTTAGTTCTTCAGTTGTAATATGACCATTTTGGTCAATTTCTTCAATAATAACAGTCTTCCCATCTATTAGACTGCGAGTTATAACTGTTAAATTTCCGTTATTCTCTAACGTTAACTTTAAATTTGTATATCCATTGGATTGTTTTATTTTTTTAGGAGGTTTGGTTGCACCAAAAGCATATTTAAAACATTGAATAACATATGACTTGCCGGTATTAGATGGACCAACGACTACGTTAAGACCTTTTTTAAATTCTAAGTATGCGGTTGGCTTGTTGTCACCCAAAACTTCAATTTTACTAATAATCATCGCTAAGCCTAACAAGGTTAATATTACTTCTATACTTAAATTTTAAATTATATAAATTATCTTCTATCCAAATTAAGTTTTTCCAAGCCAATTTGTAATAGTTTGATTTCAAACACGAAACAAACTCATGAGTTAAATCGTTAGCTTCATATACTATACCGTCACTATCATATAATTTATTAATTAGGCCACGACTAATAAATAAGTCCAAAGACTCGTGTAACGTCGACCGTTTATGGGGAAGTTCGGCTAAGTAATTTGGAACAACTGGGTGTAGATTTCTTGGTCCTTCAAACTCTTCCGAATATATAAGAACAAAGTCTAAAAAAGCTAACTCATCTAGGTCCAGTTTTTTACCTTCGAGACAATTCAAAATCATTGCTATCCTAGAACCAATCTCAATAGGATTATTATATATCATTGTCGAGTTTTTCATTTTTTTACCCATCGAATAATTTGATCATTGACTAAGTGATGACATAAGCCTTTCTTATCTTGAGTTTTTATATAATGAACTAGCGGATGAGATGTATAGTTTATATTAACGGCGGTTTCCGACGTCTTTAAATATTTTTCATAGCCATCACTATGTTTCTGCCTAAATGTTGGCGATATAGCTTCGTAACACTCATCTTTAAGATCCTCAAAGCCATTTGGTAACCAATCTCGAGAGAACTTTTCTAAAGCATCAGCCGAAAAATAGTTATTTCTAGCACTTCTAAACTCTGAATTATAGTCAAAGTCATCCGTTACATTTGATAGGTTAATTTGCTTACCAGATATCTCAGAAAATGCGTCAAGTAATTCGTCCAAGTATAATTTTTCATGGGCTTCAACAGTCGTCGGAGCTTTGGGCACCCTAGGTCTTACTCTAGTGGTGTGGCCAAACCTAAAGTCATAAAATCGAGTCTTCGAGTGCAGATCTAAAAGCATCATGGGAGGTATATCGTCAAAGATTTCAAAATCAGTGTTAAGAACATAGTCCTTAAATTCACTTTCTAGAGGTACCTCTTGAGTCTTTGTTATCTTTTTCTTACAGGTTGTATCCCATCTTTCCAGTAGCTCTTTCTTGATATTTTCTGGAGAGCGCAACATTTTCATTAAGTCATTGCTGTTACCCTCTGGAGAGACAAAGTAGAACTTTCTTGGCCACGAATAGTCTCCGCGGTAGCTGTAGAATAGAACTTTGCCTATTTCTAGTATTGCATCTGCAACACTCAATTTCTTTCCGTAATGTTTACATTGGAAGTTTTCCCACTCATCACCACTATAAGCTATTATGTCTCTACCTAAATCGCCTCCGCCGCCACAGCGGACAACCTTGTCATATTGTGTTTTCCAGTAACTCACTAACTCTAAAGTGAAATCTTCCCATGTTCCGTCATCCATAATTCTCATACGATCTAATGGTGAGACAGGAGTGCCTGTTTGAAAGTTTATTGCGGTCAACTGTAGAGCACTTAAATCAACATCCTCTATTTCTAGTTCGTGAACTTCCAAAACCTAACCTCTTGATAGAATTTTTGTAGTTTAATTAGTAAGCTATACCTAGTAGTATACACTGTTGCATATTCAAATATAGAGATCATGGCTTGATTAACTAAGTCTGATACATACCTTTCCTTATGATATAGAGGTGGTTATGTAAGGTGTTGATATAAGTCGGTTTTGGTGTAAATAGGCAGAATGCACCTTACAAAATTTATTCAATATTTGTTTATTTAGAAAAGTGACTGCACTTTCTGTCCGAGAGCTAGTTAGGTAATGCTTTTTTATTTGCTCTGCGCTTTCTCAATACCTCTCTGGCCCATTTGGACGACTCCTGCATATCTTTCCTCAAGTTTTCCTTTTCGGCCTCTGTAAGGGGGCGTGGTGGCTCTGTATTGGGTTCTTTTCTTTTCATGTTACCTCTATTGATCGAGCTACGTTGATCTCAGTGGTTTAATTCATTCCCTTCTTGGCGTTCAAACCATCATCTCACTATGTGCACTAATGCTCAATAAGTAACCTATACCGACAGCAGGTGACCAAGCTTCCAATGGGAGTCCAGAGGGGCTTGCCCCTTTGGGCATAGCGCAGCGTAAACTTTCAAATTCTATTCGAACTTAAGTTCGCGAAGACATTGATTCATGGGGAGGTACGAGGCATGAATCAATGCATGAAGTAGTAGTTTAGGAAGTTAGTACAGTTCTCACTTCTCGTGCTTTCCGTGGTCCCGTTTTAGAGTCCTACTTTAGTGACGATCTGGTTTGTACGAGTTAAATTGCTTCGTTTGAAGGGCAACCGAACAGTGATTGATGAGTAAATCAGTCGAAATTGGAGTTTGGGGTGGGGGCAGAATTGCTCATTAGTGGCGCAAAATTGAACATTTCTAGATTTCAGACGTGCGAACATGACCGGAGTAAACCGGCGTGTTGTATTGAAGTGTTGAGCTTGATTTAGGTACTGTCAGCTCTCGTGGCTAAAAGGCTCTGCTTCGCAATAACGATAGTCCTGCGTTGTTTGCAGCGATATCGCCATAGAATGAGCTATGCGAGCACTGTGGCCTTTAAATACTCGCCATTGATTACTTAGCCCTTTAGCTTTGAGAGATTTCAGCGCGTGCTCTTGTTGCTGACAAAGCCAATCTTTTTTGAACCCGAGTTCAGTCACGAATTTTTTCGTGAACCATTTATAAGCGGGCTTGTTGAAGACCTTTCCTTCACTCGTACTCATTCTTGCAGTGATACTATTTAAGTAGCCCGCATCGGTAATCTTTTTGATGTACCTGTACCAAGTGGAACGGGGAATCGTTTCGTTGTGCAGTCGTTCATGGCGTTTCATGAAGGCTTTATATGTAATCGGATCCAAGAACTCTTTTTTGGCTACGCCGATACGCAAAGTCGACCAATCTACCGCATCAATTAAGGTTTCGAGTATTCGATACATTCGGAGGCGAGCGTCTTTTCGGCATATATCCAGCGATTTGAGCATAAAGCTACGTACCGGGAATTTAGCAACTCTGTCTGAGACTATACGAGTGGTTTCTGGTACTGCTTTGAGCCTTTTTCCTCGATACTTGTTAAAACGGTGCTTATTTTGTCGGGGGCTTCTATTGGTTTTGTTGGTCATGGGATCACCCTTTGAAGATAGAACATGTAAGGGTGAAAAATGAGCACTTTATATCTTTAAAGCGTGCACTATAATGAGTAACTGTCATGTTAATTTCTCTGTGAAGTCTTAATGTGAAAATGCGGGCCGGTGTTGCGAGCACCGGCCTGTGTGTCTTTATGATTTGCGTTACTTGAACGGCCAACCTTTGGTTTTATTGGTTTGCTTATTCAACGACATCATTCCTCGATACGCCTTGTTTGCCACTTTGTTTTGAATCCCTTCCAGCACGTCAGCTAATCGATAAAGCTGCTTACTGTATTTGGTGGAGTGTGCCCACTGACCTGCAAAATAAAACGCCAGCATCACCAGGAACATGACCGCGAAAAATGCGCCAAAGTCGGTCCAGTTTTGAGGTGGAAAATGTAGTTCCATGCTTGTTCTCCTCTATGCCTAATGGTGAAATCCTGGAGACCTGTTCTCTCAGAACTTCGGTGTGTGATTCTTTCGCTAACCGTCTACCGGCCAGTGAAACTCAACTCGACTCACGCCCCATACCTGCGGCTCTGGCAAACGGTGTGTCACCTGTACCTGGTTCTTCGGACTTTGCAGAATCGCTGCCAATTGAGCCTGTCATCATGTCGGCCATGTCTGAGTTGGTAGCCGACTTAAACGCGGCTTGAAGGGCGGATGCGCCACCGGCAGTACTCATGACTGCACCAGCGGCCATTCCCCCGGTAGTCATTGCGGCCCCGGCCATTGCTCCAGCACTGATGTTGCCCGAACTGGCGGCGGCCCCTGCGCCAGGGATTAGACTGGCAACGATATTGGGAACGGAATGGATCAGTAGCACCAGGACCAGAGCAACAATGAAAATAACCAGCAGCTCTCGCATGGGTGCGTCATCAGAAAGGTTGACTAGGAATGAATCCATGATGGACATCGCAATGCCGATCATGAGTGTCATCGTCATGAGTTTTAACGCCAGGCCAAGGACGTTGCGGAAATAGTTAATCGCGATATCGGAAGTCCAGCGAGAGCCGCCAAATCCAAGGACAAAGATTCCTGCATAGCAAAGTACCCAGGCCGACACCAAGGCAACTAACACGTTGGCAGAAACAATCGTCATACAAACGACAATCAGCAGGGTTATGATAAAGATTGCCAGGCTGTCGAAGGGGCTGGAAAAACTGTAGGCATTGCCTGATTTAGCCACAATATCCAGGGCGATACTGATTGGCTCAGATGGCGTCAGCTCACGGGGTAACCCCGCAGCTTCTGCACCAATGATTCTCAGTGAATCGATGATGGATGTGGCAAATACAGGGCCATTACGTAGCAGCCACAGAAAGAAGCCGAAGGTCATTATGAAGCGGATAAACTCGGCAAAGAATTCCCTGATATCCGCTTGACGGAGGAGGAGGGTTCCTCCGGTCCAAACCAGAGAGATAGTACCAAGCAGCCAGAACAGCCAACTGGAATAGTTGGTTATCACGTCAGTCCAGGTGCTGGCGACCGTCATGAACTGTAATGCGACTTCATCCAGCACACCGTTGTTATCAATGGCAGCATGGGCGGTTGCTGAAGGGATAATCAAGCCCAAGGAAATTACCTGACGAACCTTCATGATCAGAACCCCTTATTTTGGCTACGATCGGTAGGGTCACCCATGTTCCAAAAGCAGTTGGCTTGTTGTTTTTCGGCTTTGGTCAGGTTCGGTGAGTCGCAATCGATATCTTTGATGTCTTGAGACTGGTCACAGCCAAGCAGAAGTAATGACGTGAACAGGCACAAAGTGATAGATGAAGTGATTTTCATGCTTAAAACCCTCTGTTTTGAGAACGATCGGTTGGCGAACCAAAATCAAAAAGTGCTTCGTGGGCCGCCTGTTGCAGTGCCTCTTTATCGGCGTCTGCCTGCATCCGAGCGCCCACAGCGTTTTGCTGAGCAATCAATAAACTGCGGATTTGCAGCAGTTGGTTAGCCTGGTTACTGGCGAGCTGATTGGCATAACCGATGGCGGCCATCTGACCATCGGCTCCCTGAGCGGCTGACTGCAATCGCTGAAGCTGGCGGGCATCGGTTTGTAAGTTGTCTTGTTGGAGTGCCAGGTTGTTGAATAACGCATCGTTGGCCTTTTTCTGAGACTCAGAGGCCAAGCGACGGTTTTGGATCATGGCAGTTCTTTCCGTTTCACTGCATCCTGACGAGGAAAAGCAAGGTGAACTGCGGTAGTAGGCCACATCCTGAAATTTGCCTAGATACTCGTCCAGACTGCCGAGCTGATTCTGATAGTAGGCGAGTGTATTGGTCGCCTGAGTCAGATCATGAATCGTGGATTGAGCCTGGTCCCAGATGTAGGAAGCCGGAGCCATAGTGTTTTGCAGCATGTTTTCATATTGCTGCAATTGGGACTGATACTGCTGGATTTGTTTGGCGGTCTGCGTCACGGCTTCCATTGCTGAAATGATGTTTTGTTGCAGGTTAACGCCATCGGCCACCGGTATACCGGACCAAACAGGGCTAGCGTGTGCCATGATCCCGCCGAGTGCTAAAAGACGAATTTTAGCCGCTAAAATTTTTGTGCTGATTTTCATCGTGTATTCCTTACTGACGTTTAAGTGGTTTATCGACTTCTGCTCTTCTTGGCTTGTTTCTGTTTTTTCTGAGCCATTTCAGCGCGCAGTTGCGTTTTGCGTTGTTCCAGCGCCGATGGCCTTTGCTCCTGAGGTTTATCAAAACGCATGACATCAAGCTGAGCAAGAGTGCTGAGCGTGTTGCGCCTGATGCCAGGCGGCGCTTTGCCAATCGGTGGAACACCACGGCGTAGAGCCTTAGCCGGTGTGGCCTGATGATTGGCAGACAGCAGTGCGAGTCGGCGTTGTTCCAGACCTGTATCGCTGAAAGTGAGGGGCAGGCCGGTGTCTGCCGCTGCGCGGATCACGCGAGCTTTAAATTCCGGAGAACCATTGACACTGATTTGATTGCCATAACGCTCCAGGGCTATTTTTAGCGCCTGAGTTATCGCTTCGGAGTCGGATTGAGTTGAAACCTGAAGGCGCTGACCATCGTCACGGACCGCGCCATTTTTGGAGCGAAACAGAACGGTGCCGGTTTTGGTGATTGAATCGATCACACTGCCGTGGTCTTTTCGTGTCTGTCCGTTTCCCTGGAGCGTGTTGCCATTCAGTGCCTGAGCTGCTTCTCGCGCTCGCAACGCGGCTAATGCTGTTTGGTCGCCGTGTTGCGCTTGGTGTTTCAGCCAATCGGCCCAGGTGCGCTTGCTGTGAGTTTGATAAACCTGTTGGCGTTCTTGTCGGTATTGTTTATGAATAGCGGCCAAGCGGCTTTGCAGTGCCTGACTCGCCTGGGAATACAGTACGCGTTTGGTAAATCGACCGCTGCCAGTCAGCTTGATAGCGGCGCGGCGAACCTTGTTGTTATTTTTGGCGTTGATGATTTGCTGGTTTTTCTTGTGGCGAAGCTGCTCTAAAGCGGTGGCCTTATGAGTTGCGAGAGCCTTTTGCTCACGCTGATAGCGTGAATACAGTTCGCTGGTATCGATGCGTGTTTTTAGCGGTTGCTTTTGGTAATTGCTCTGCGCGGCTTGGCCGGAGTGATTGCTATCGAACTGAGCCGATTGGAAAACGCCGAATCGAGCTTCTAACTTGGGTTTTGAAAGATCTCGGGCAACGGTACTGGCTTTGATCGTGATGCCATTATTAGCCGAGAAAACCAAGCCATTACCTTTGGCCGATAGCGTTAGGCCATGTGCGCGGCAGGTATCGTGCAGTTCAGCCCAGGTCTGGGCAGCTTTAATCTCGTCTATACACTCACGTTTAATCCAGCCAGCCAGACTTTCAATACCAGAGTGTCGCTCCATGTCAGCCGCGCGCGCAGCGTTGTGAGTTTGCTGCGGCGTGTGATTGTCCTGCTGGAGTCCAAACGCTTTTTCTAACTGTTCACATTGTTCGGCCAAGGTTCGATAGGCGGCATACGGTTCATGCATGGTGTGGCGCGTGGGATGAATCTTATTGATGGCAACATGGATATGCAGATTGTCCGTGTCGTTGTGCACGGCGCTGATACGTTGATGATCGTTAAATCCAAGGCTGTCACACACACGTTTTTCAATCTCTGAAAGTACGTCTTGCTCAAGCTGTTCACCGGCTCTGAAGCTGATGATCAGGTGATAGGTTTTATCGTTCTTTGCCCGGGTGTTCGACTGCTGAGTGGCAAGTACTTCGCTGATTGCGTCCCTGATGGAAACGGCGTGGCAGTTCGTCAGCTTTACGTGCCCCAAGCGGTGCTCTTTGCTTTGAGCATCGGTGAGGTAATTGATTAAGCCGGCAAAATCAGATTTGTGCGTGGAACGCATCGGAATGTGTTTAACAATCATGACTATCACCTTTGGCGCAGGACCGACTCCATGATGGTGCTCATCTGGTCTTTGGTGGTATCAATCCGGTTCAGCACGGCTTTGATAGTCGGCACACCGATTTGCGCTGCTTTAACATCATTGGTCAGCCAGAGTTTGAGTAAACCGCCAAGACGGCCAAGATCGCCGTTTACCTTAACCAGCTCTCGAACTTGCTCAGCATCGACGACGCTTTTCACTTGGCGTCCCTGACCAATTCTGCGCAGGTAAGTGGATACGCTCAGCCCGGCTTGTTTGGCGTTGGCTTCAATCCGTTCACGCTCTTCCGGCAGGCAATAGACTTTAATTGGCGTCGTATTCTTCCTGGTGACTTTCTGTGAATGATTCATGTGTTGTCTCCGCGAACCGTCTGTTACTGACTCGGCCCCGCAGGGCAGGATTACCGTTGAGCGCCCTGGCGCGAATAAGGGAAGTGAAGAGGTAACCGCCGACTTGTCGGGGGGACCACTTCACCTATCCTGCCCGTAATATCACCCGCAACTGTGTTTTGGATACCGCAAGTATGCTGCGCTGCTGTCGCGCAACTGCGCGTAAACCAGCCCAAAAGCAGGCAAAAACACGAACAAACCGCATCAATACCAGCGAAAAACACACAAAGTTGTGTCGGTGTTGCGCGTTGGTAGCGCAGCGACTGCGAGCTGACAGCGGGTAAGCTGAGTGCTTGCGTATTCATATCAAGTCCTGCTTACTTGGCTTGGCATCAAACGAAAATCCGCTGATTTTGCGAGAAACGTTTTGCTTCTCTTCCACTGGCTTATTGGTTGTGCAGGGCTTGGGGACTGTCGTGATGTACTGCTTTACGTAGCGTAGAAATGTTTCATAGCGGAACGAGATATATTTCTGCTCCGTCAGGTACTCCCAAATGGTTTTGAGGTTATATCCGGCCTCAATACTTTCCTCGACGAAGGATTGAACGCCAAGGAAGGTCGCCAGGACTTCCTGCTTGGTGGGTGGGCGAGTATTGGGCTGGCGCTTAATAATCCAGGCTTGTAGCTCTTTGACGTAATCCGACATATCAAGCCTCCATGTTTTCCGGTGTGGCTTGGTCAATTAAGTTGGCTATATCGGAGACTTTGAAATAGACGCGTCTGCCAATTTTGAGTCGATTAGGTTTCAGCTTATTGGCTAAATCGCAGTTAGTGCGAAGAGTAATTCTCAGTCCTTCAGGACTGCGATGCAGGATCTCCGCAACCTGGGTAAACGAAAGCAGCGGTGAATTTCCGTATTTGCTGTACAACCATTCTTCAGTAGTCATGTTGATCTCCTTCCTAACGTTCGTAACGGCTCACCAGGACACTATTTTATGACCGCGTCTAAGGTGATGGCGTGGGGGGAACTGTTTTGAGGTAATCACAAATGGTTGAAGTCGTCAAATCGTGCTTTTTTCTGCTTTTTCGGTGATTTTAGCCGAAGTTTAGCTATACTTTTGCTTGTTTGATCTTTTGTTTTCACCATTTTTTAATAGTTTTTTAGCCGCTAAAATTCGTCCGAGGGATATACTAATTTCGGTATATCGAAATTAAATGAGTTATTAGCAGTTTTGTTTATTTAATAAATTGTTTTTATTAGGCTATTTTATTTTCATGTTGGTTTTTAATAATTTAAAAGGGAAGGGAAGATAGAAGGTTTAGGGGCTAGACGGTGAATTGATAGGGATAGTGACTAGAATAAGAATAGTTGTAGTTAAATTACTGTAGGTTCTTAAATTAACCCTGTTTATTCCTAAATGTTCTAAATTTTTGTGAAATTAAGATCTGATATTTTTACTAAATAGGAGCTAAATCTTCAGTCCTAATGATCGTGCCCCTCAAATGTCAATAAGTATGTACTTCTGAAGGTATTGGTTCAGTAACGCTGGCGCACTGACTGTGTTGTTAACATATGAAAGGTTTTTTTGAACTGTCTTTCGACATAGATACGTTCGCAAACTGTAACTTTTAACTCGAAAACTCTCCAAAGTCATCTAACCTGAGACTTTTAACTGCATTCTAGAGTCAGTTCTTGACCTACTTTTTCTAATGGCAGATTATGAACCTGAATGTCTATTGGCGAGTAGTCATACATAATCTGTAAGTGTGGAAGTATTAAGTTGGTAAAGCAGTGTATTGCGGTTCTCATGTCTGTGTTTAACTAAGCTACAAATAGACATTGTCTGCTGACAAGACGCTTTTATATGCAAATATGGAGTATTTATGCACCCTAAAGTTTTTGTAAGTCATGCGAGTGAAGATAAAGAAAGATTCGTAACCAAGTTCGCAACAAAGTTGAGAGAAAATGGTGTAGATGCTTGGTTAGATAAGTGGGAGATGCTACCTGGTGATAGCTTAGTTGATAAGATCTTTGAAGAAGGTTTAAAAGAAGCTCAAGCAGTTATCATAGTGCTTTCAAGTTACAGTATAAAAAAACCTTGGGTTCGCGAGGAGCTAAACGCAAGCATTGTTGCTAAGTTGTCTAAAGGTACAAAGATAATTCCAATTGTATTAGATAATTGTGAAGTCCCTCAATCGCTTACATCAACTCTTTGGGAATCAATTCCTGACTTAAAAAATTACGAGCAAAATTTTAAGCGAGTCTTGTCTTCAATTTTTGGTGCCACCGATAAACCAGCTTTAGGTAAAGCTCCGGCGCATACGACAACTGTATATAATGAGATTGGAGGCTTAACCAAAGCAGATAACTTGGTTTTAAAAGAGTCTTGTGAATACGCTATTGAACATGAAGACACTATGATTGATCCAGAGTCATTGTTCGGAAGTGGAGAAAAGTTGGGATTTAGTCGAGCAGAAATCAAAGACTGCATTGAGGTACTCGAACAGAATGGATACCTTGATGTATCTCGATTTATTGGAGGTAGTGGAGACAATTATTCATGCCACTTCAGAGTAACGACATATGGTCTAGATAACTATGCTCGTTCATATATTGTAGATTACTCCGAAACGTTGGAGAAGGTCATTAGTCTTATTGTTAATGAAGGCATAAATTCAAATTCTAAAATCCAAGAAAAAATCGATAAATCGATTGTAATTATCAACCACATATTGAATGTATTAGAATCAAATAACCATGTGAAACTATCCAAAACCATTGATGATAGGGTTCAAATTTACGAAGTTTCAGCAAGTCTACGTCGAGCATTGGTTTAGCGTGTTTATAGCGATTGTATGTTGTCTTTCGGACTGCCCTCCAAGCCTGCCGAAAATGCAGGCGTTATCTACTACAGGATTGCCCATTGGCTAATAAAGCGCACAAGTTTTGGTTCAAAATAAGAAGAAAGTTTTATAGAAAACCTGTACCGGAAAGATTGTATTACTTTGGTTTTTTCCTTTTATTGTTCACATTGGTTGCTATGAAAGTAGCTCAAGAAATGGGCCATGACCCAGGAATTATAAAGTCCTCTTTGTGGATCAGTGTGATTTGCATTATTTTAGGTTTTCTCACTGATTTGTATGTGTTAGGTAAAGTTCTCTATAAGTTTCTTGTTTTCAAGTGGTTGTTTGCTTTAGTTTTTTCTGCTCTAGTTGTTACTTCAAATGTATTAGCTAAAAAAGACATATATGCTATTACAGGATTTAGCTTAAATGAGCTTACTGAGGCTCAATTGCTAATTGCAATAGTAAATGTACCTTTATTAACAGTTACCATTTTAACTTTCATTGCTATGACAATGTCATTGATTTTTATGGTGGGACAGTTAATTGTGGGGGGGCTTATTCGCCTTAATCGCTATCCATTAAGCAGAATCTTACTAGGGACTCCCCAGATAGGATTTCTTTTGAAACTGACTCGAAACCTAGGATTTGATTCTGATACACGTCCTATGGCAGCAATCATTTCGATGGTAGTATTCGTGGCGTTTCTTACGTTTCCTCCTAGTTACAAACATATTACTCTTCAGTCAGTTAAGTCGGAAATAATTGTTTGGTCATCTTTTTACAATGGGGAAGATTGTGTGAACCTAGAGGCGGATCAAAGATATCTGGTGCATAAAGATAAAACGATAATACTTACCTACACCGATGAAGGCCCATCGTTTGATTTAGGTAGTTGCGAGAAAAGCTAAAAATGTTCAAGTATCAAAAAGCCCTAGAAAGCTAGGGCTTCTATATGCTAAATGGTCACATGCTCTAATTGACTCAGATAGTTAATTCGACTCAATATCCATTCAGCTACTTTCTCTACGTGTTCTTGCGGCATAAAACTATTACGGTAGATATCAATAATAGCCTCTTGCTTAGCGCACAAATCATTGATCATTTTGGTAGCTAATTTAGGCTTGAGGCCAATATTTTGTGCGAAGGTTAGGAAGTCATAGCCGGTGTAGGTACAATGTGACTGATAGCCACTTGTATTGCCATTGTCGCCTTCTTCACTAGCGAGTAAGGGTAATGCTAATGGGTTCTCGTTTGCGATGTAGTCTGGATAAGGTGCTATAGATACGTAATCATAGATTGGCGCTAGCCGAGTGGCCTCTTGCTCCGGTAGCAGCAAACCAATATTTCTAAGGTGTAGGTCATTATTACCGAGAAAGTAGGCTACTAGTATTCGGTTAAATAACTCTTTCTTAAAGTTTAAGCTGCCGTCTACTTTATCAATTAAGAACTTACAGGCTTGCTCGTAACTAACGTATCCCTCAGTATCGCCTTTTGTCTTCCCGTACTTTTCACGCACGTCCATTGCGGCATCCAATTGCTCTTGATGAATAGCTTCTTCGCCTGCGTTTAAGCGGTCATAGCGCCTAATAATAAATGCGAGTTCACCTTCTCCGTTCTTATCATTAAATCGAACTAATCCAAATGGAGGCGTATCGAAACCGAGGGATTTCATTACTAACATTGTCGCGTGCTCGTTTTCAGCAAGATTAGGAAATTCTTCGGGTGAAGGCTTGAGAATAAATAGAGCCTTGTCCTCCACTACCCCTAGCTGATTCTCTTCATTAATCGCAAGAGAAAGCTTTGGTTGATAACCGGAAATACTCATGCCTTTTTGTTTCTTTGGCAACTCAGTAACAAATTCAGCTCGCGAAAAAGGTAATTGGATCTGAAATCTATTTGAACCTAGTAGGGTTTTGATTTCACCTTTTTTATACTCGACTTGTTCTCTATTTTGTTCATTGAGCTCATCGAGGCTAATAAGACTTCTATTGCTCGGATACATGGTCTTCTAATCTCAACAGTTGGACTGCACCAAGTAAATTTTTGCCGTTGGACAAAAGCATACCTAGCGGATCGTTTTCATCAATTTTTTGTAGTTCTGAGTAGCGCTTCTTCAGCCATCCTTCGGGTGCAAGACTTAGGAAGAAAGGATGTAGCTCTGTACTCTCAAATGGTCCATCTTCGACAGGCATACTCAGCGATAAGCTACGGCCTTTGTAGCTAGGCTCATATTCGAATGTAAAACCTTGTTCATTTTGAGACAAAACACCGCAAAACTTTCCGTACAAAAGAACTTTTACTTTTCGATCCATATTTTCATTCCTAGTTCGTTAGCAACGGCTAAAAAGTTTTCTAGCGAAGTCTTACTTGGGTCTTTAAGCATTCGTTTTATCGTTGATCTAGAAATATCCGTCTGCAATTCAAGGTCTTCTAATGAGATACTTTTCTTTCGTGATTGCATATCATCAATCAGAGTGTTCGTTTCGTAAATAGAGTAACTTGAAATAGGGCGGTTGCTTGAGGTTTCAACGTTGTTAAGCATCTCTTCGAAAACTTCGTGAATTTCGGACTCAAGCTTACTTGTGAGATTTCGAAGTTGTAGCACTTTAGGATTCATAGTGTTGCCTTAAATGTGTCAAATATGAGCCGTATGTCAACTTTATATAAATATAAGCTCAAAAGTAGACTATGTAAATCACTTTTGTGCCATTAATGACCTAAAGGTTGTTTTTGATTGTTTAATGGCTTGTTTGTGACCCTTTGGTGCTGTTCAGTTTGATAAATTGGGGATTTAATCATCTAAGGCATATGCGTTAGGCTAGTCTACTTAATTAAAAGATAAACTGTGCTGTATAAGATAAAGATACTATATCGGTGACCCAACTCCCCAGCACTTCTGAGGTTGTATCGATATTGATGCCCCCCAAGTGTCAATAAATCAGCCCTGTCCACTGCTCATAGCCAGGTTACACAGCACTAATCCTCATTTCATTGACACTTGAGGGGCGGTTTAGCTAAGCCTTTTTCCCTTTCGCAATTGCGTCCAGCTCTTCAACCAGGTCTTCTGCTCTGAGGTGAGTGTAGCGGCGTAGCATCTGCATGGATTTGTGACCGCTGATGGCGGCGACTTGCTGATCACTTAGCCCGCCTTCAACCAAGCGGCTGACGCTCTCGTGGCGCAGGTCGTGGAATTTAAAATCCTTCAGGCCAATCTTAGCCTTAATCTTCATCCACACCTTGTTGAAGTTATACGGGCGTCGCTTGCCGTCTTTGCCTGGTTCGCCAAAGAAAATCAGGTCGGTATCAATGGGCCGTACCGGATTATTAATTGCCTGCTTAAAGGATTCTAACGCCAGGAGAGAAAGCGGAACGGTTCTCGGCATGGTGTTTTTGGTTTCGACCAGGAAAACCACACGCTTTTTTAAATCGACCTGAGAGCGGCGCAGAGAAGTGATTTCAGATGAACGCATACCAGTTTCCAGCGCGATACGAACAATCCAGGCCAGCATCGGATTGGTGTGTGCCTCAACGGCTTCTAGGAGCTGTAGCTCTTCTTCCTCGGTCAAGCGTCGTTCCCGGCCAGAAGGCGGTGAGGGCTTACGAATATTCTGAACCGGGTTAATTGCCAGGCCGATACCCCATTCTTTAATCGCAATGTTGTACAGGTGACTGAGCAGGGCAAGGTCAATGCGAACGGTATTAGGTGAGCGTGGCTTGGGTGCTGGGTTACCTCTGGCGTCGCAACGGTCTAGGCCAGCTAACCGGTCGTCTCGATACTTGGCAATGATTTCTGGAGTCAGGGCGGCCAGGGAGTATTTCCCCAGTGCTTTGATAATCGGTTTGGAATGTCTTGCATCACAGGCAGCGGTCGCTGGTCGTTTGGTCGGTGAGATTTCTGCCAGGTAGCGTTTCAATGCTTCTTCAATGGTGAGTCGTTCAGACGAGGAACGTTTGATGTAGACGCCACGCACAATTTCATCTTCAGTGCGTCTTGCCCAATCCTCGGCATCGCGTTTAAGACGAAAAGTTTTGGACGTCGTCGGCCAGCCTGTTTTTCGAATAACTGCTTTCCAGGTGCCTGAAGTAGTTTTAACTAAAGTTGCCATGTGAGTACTCCCGAATGCGTACTGTACTGATTTTGTACCTCGGGACGGAATAAAAGGCAACATTCAAAGGAGAGTAAGCGATAAGTGCTTGATTTGAATGGTGGCCCCTCGCAGACTTGAACTGCGGACCAATCGATTATGAGTCGACTGCTCTAACCACTGAGCTAAGGGGCCGATAGGTGTGTGATTATAGGGGAAGGCTGAGTGTCTGTCTAGCCGCAAAATAGGGTAATAGCGCTTAGTTTTTATTCACTTAGCCACTTGTGCGATAAAAAAAGGTGAGCTTTTGCTCACCTTTTTAGTTCATACTTAATACTTATTCATCAAGGAAGCTGCGCAGGGTTTCTGAGCGGCTTGGGTGACGAAGTTTACGCAGTGCTTTGGCTTCAATTTGACGGATACGTTCACGTGTGACATCAAATTGTTTTCCGACTTCTTCCAGAGTGTGGTCTGTATTCATGTCGATACCAAAGCGCATACGGAGTACTTTTGCTTCACGAGGGGTAA
This sequence comes from Vibrio cincinnatiensis DSM 19608, assembly GCF_900167345.1. Classification (GTDB taxonomy): domain Bacteria; phylum Pseudomonadota; class Gammaproteobacteria; order Enterobacterales; family Vibrionaceae; genus Vibrio; species Vibrio cincinnatiensis. The sequence goes on from NZ_FUXB01000018.1 coordinate 30,405, forward strand.
GGCCTGCAAGTACATCACGAGTGGCTGCTCTTAGACTGGTTGCTGTTGCTGAGTCTAGCGGTAGCTCAAGTGTTGTATCTTCAATAAAATCACCGAGATGTGAATCTTCATCGTCACCGATGGGGGTTTCCATGGAGATGGGTTCTTTGGCAATTTTTAATACTTTACGGATTTTGTCTTCTGGCATTTGCATGCGTTCTGCCAATTCTTCTGGCAGAGGCTCTCGGCCCATTTCCTGCAGCATTTGTCGTGAGATTCGATTCAGTTTATTGATCGTTTCGATCATATGAACCGGAATTCGAATGGTACGAGCTTGGTCTGCAATGGAACGTGTGATTGCCTGACGAATCCACCATGTTGCATAGGTTGAAAATTTATAACCGCGACGATATTCAAATTTATCAACGGCTTTCATTAGGCCAATGTTACCTTCTTGAATTAAATCCAAGAATTGTAGACCGCGGTTGGTGTATTTTTTAGCAATAGAAATAACCAAACGTAAGTTTGCTTCGACCATTTCTTTCTTCGCACGGCGAGCTTTAGCTTCACCGATAGACATGCGGCGGCTGATATCTTTGATGCGGCTCACATCGAGTGAGGTTTCTTGCTCAATGATTTGTAGCTTTTGGATTGAGCGACGAATCGCCTCTTCATTGGCGCGAATTTTTTCAACATAAGGCTTATCTGAAGCGAGTACTTGATCAAGCCATGCTTCGCTTGATTCATTACCGGTAAAGAGTGCGATAAATGATTTTTTAGGCATCTTCGCTACTTCAACAACCGATTTCATGATCAAACGTTCTTGAGTGCGCACGCGATCCATTGAGGTACGAAGTGTATCAACGAGATGATCAAACTGTTTCGGTGTTAAGCGGAACTCACGGAAAATATCGAGCATTAACTCAGATGCTTGCTGAGTTTTATTGCTATCGTTACCGTGTTCATTGATCGCTAGCTGTAAGTCTTGGTACTTATTGCGTAATTCGGTAAATTTTTCTAGAGCAAGTTCAGGATCGATGCCGGTTTCTTCTTCAGCATCATCATCGCTGCTATCACCGTCTTCGTCCTCATCTTCGTCTTCATCATCAAGATCTTTGTCATCATCGAGATCAGCGCCGGTAAGCTCTGAGCCGATGTGAGTTGCAGTTGGAGCCGTTGCTCCATCTTCATTAGGATCGATGAAACCGGAAATTAGGTCGGTTAGGCGTAGCTCTTCTGCTTGAACTTTATCGAATTGTTCAAGGATATAAGGAATTGTGCCTGGATATTCAGCAACAGCGCTTTGAACTTGGTTGATACCATCTTCAATGCGCTTAGCAATATCAATCTCACCTTCACGAGTCAGTAGTTCGACCGTTCCCATTTCACGCATATACATGCGTACAGGATCGGTAGTTCGACCAATCTCGCTTTCTACGCTTGAAAGCGCTGCGGCAGCGGCTTCAGCCGCATCTTCATCAGTGATCGTATTGTCATCGCTTAAGGCGAGATCATCAGCATCAGGGGCCGTTTCCACGACTTTGATGCCCATGTCGTTGATCATCTGAATAATATCTTCTACTTGCTCGGAATCGACGATTTCAGCAGGTAGGTGGTCATTTACTTCGGCGTAGGTCAGATAGCCTTGTTCCTTGCCTTTAATGACAAGTAATTTTAGCTGTGACTGCGGATTTTGATCCATAGACGGTATCCAACTTCGTATCTGGTGAAGGAATAGTATGCGAAATGCAAACCATGTATATTAACAAATTTATTCGTTGCTGACTATTTAAACTGGGTTACGCTTTTAATTCTAGCATTAATGCTACTAGCTCCCTTCTTTCATCGGCTGATAAGCCGACGCTTCTTTCTTTCGCCTGCAAGTTTTCAATTTGTTTTTCTACGCACTGGGCAAGAATTTTGTCCAATGAGTCTAAAAATAGTTCTTCTTGGTTGTCTTCGACAAGAGGGATTTCCCAACTTGCCAGACGAGACAGCAGTGCCTCATTTTTACTATTACGCCAATGTTCAAGTAATTGGCCCGTAGTGATATGGGGGTATTGTTGGCAATTTTCAAGCACCTCAACCAATAAACTCAGTCCCGGTAGGGCTAATTCTTTCACGCTAGAAAGATCGGGAACCATTTCAGCATAGCTCGGATTTTGCACAAGCAAAGCGATAACTGCACGCATGGGGGTGAGTGTTATCTTCTTGTGTGGCTGAGGGCGAGTGTTTTGTGACGAGCTGCGTTGCCGTTTATGGCCCATAAACCCCGTTAATTTGTCTAGTTTTTCATCCAGTTCTTGCTGAAAACCGGGATCGGGAATTTTCTCGATTAACTCACCTGATAAAGTGCGTAAGGTCGATTTCCCTTCAACCGTACCTAAATTAATGGCGTGGGTCTCAATTAAGTTATCAAAGAGGTAACTTGAAAGCGGCTTGGCTTCTTTTACTGCTTGTTCAAAACGTGCTCTACCTTGGGTTCGGATATAGCTGTCTGGGTCTTCACCATCCGGTAGAAAGAGAAATTTAAGAATGTTGCCCGTTTTTAAATAACTGAGCGCATTTTCTAAAGCTCGCCAAGCGGCTTCTCTTCCTGCTCGGTCACCATCGTAGCAGCAAACAACGGTATTGGTTTGTCTAAATAACAGTTGGAGATGATCGCCCGTTGTTGAAGTGCCCAATGAGGCTACAGAGTAATCAACCCCATATTGCGCGAGCGCAACCACATCCATATAGCCTTCTACCACTAAAATCTGTTCTGGCTCTCTGTAGGCTTCTAAGACTTCGTAGAGCCCATAAAGTTCTTTCCCTTTATGAAAAATGGGTGTTTCTGGTGAGTTCAGGTATTTAGGCGTTCCATCTCCAATAACTCGGCCACCAAAGCCGATCACGCGTCCACGGCGATCTCGTATGGGGAACATGATTCGACCACGAAAGCGATCATAGCGGTTGCCTTTGTCGTTTTCGATCAGCATACCGCCAGTGACGAGCATATCTTGATTTTGTTGACTTTGGCCAAAGTTTTTACGAACGAGATCCCATTCATCGGCGACATAACCGATGCCAAATTTTTGGACTATCTCGCCGGATAAGCCTCGATTTTTTAAATATTCAATGGCTTGGCGGCTAGTCGGTGCTTTTAATTGTTGGCGATAGAACTGCGCAATGCTGCCCATGAGATCATAGAGAGTCCGTTTTTCTTCACTATTCGTGCGAGGGGCTTGTTTATTAAAAGGGCCACCGGAGCGTTCTTCTCGGGGAACTTCTAGCCCAAGTGATGAAGCGAGTTCTTCAATCGCTTCTGGAAACTCAAGCCGTTCATATTCCATGAGAAAGTCGATCGCATTGCCGTGTACGCCACAGCCAAAGCAGTGGTAGAACTGTTTTTCTTGGCTAACGCTAAAAGAAGGGGTTTTCTCATTATGAAAAGGGCAACAAGCGCTGTAGTTTTTTCCCTTTTTTTTAAGTTTTACGCGTGCGTCAATGATGTCGACAATATCGAGTCGAGCAAGCAGATCATCAATGAAACTACGGGGAATTTGTCCTGCCATACAACCTAAAAAAGAGATAAAAAAACAAAAAGTGTAGATACGAACAAGCCGTGCTTACCAAAAGATAGCACGGCTTGATGCAATTGGGTGTGGGATTAAACGAGTTTAGCGCGAACCAAACCGCTCACTTTACCCATATCTGCACGCCCTTGAATTTGTGGTTTCAGGATAGCCATCACTTTGCCCATGTCTTGCATACCTGAGGCTTCAGATTCCGTCATTGCATCTTCAATGAATGCCTTGATTTCTTCTTCAGTCAAAGGTTGAGGCATAAATTCCTCAAGGACAGTGATTTCTGCTGTTTCCACATCAGCGAGATCTTGACGATTCGCTGCTTCGTACTGCGCAACAGAGTCACGACGTTGTTTAACCATCTTAGTGAGCACAGCAATAATGTCGTCATCGTTCAGAGTGATCTGCTCGTCAACTTCTCGTTGCTTAATGGCTGAGAGGGCTAAACGAATAGTGCCAAGGCGCGCTTTGTCCTTGGCTTTCATCGCTAATTTTTGCTCTTCTTTGAGAGTGTCAATCAGAGCCATAACTGATTCCTTTTTGAGAGTCAGTTATTAGTACAGGCGAACGCGACGAGCGTTTTCACGAGCTAGCTTCTTAGCGTGACGCTTTTGAGCAGCTGCTTTAGCACGTTTGCGAACAGTAGTTGGTTTTTCGTAGTGCTCACGACGACGCACTTCAGAAAGGATACCTGCTTTTTCGCAAGAGCGCTTAAAACGACGTAGTGCTACGTCGAACGGTTCGTTTTCACGTACTTTAACTATTGGCATATGCCTTTCACCTCAGGGGTTAATTCGTTAACGCTGGCATTTTGTGACCAAAGTAACAAGATAATCTGTTAACTAGGACGAGAACCAGCTTGATCAAAAATGGTGCCGAATTTTAATCCGATCGCTATCCTTTTGTAAAGCACTTTGTTGTTTACTGTCTGCACAACATTTGTTTGTGGCGTGAAGGCGAGGTAACATGAGCACAATTTTGATTGATAGCAGACAGCGTGCTGAGAAGACTATGCGCATTATTGGAATTGAAACGTCTTGTGATGAAACAGGAATTGCGATTTATGACGACCAACAAGGCTTGTTGGCTCATAAGCTCTATAGCCAAGTTAAACTGCATGCCGATTATGGTGGTGTGGTTCCTGAACTTGCTTCGCGTGACCATGTAAAAAAAACCATTTCTTTAATTAAAGCCGCGATGGCTGAGGCGAATATCACCCCTGATGATATTGATGGTGTGGCTTATACTGCAGGGCCGGGTTTGGTGGGGGCCTTATTAGTTGGTGCAACCATTGGACGCAGTTTGGCTTACGCTTGGAATGTGCCTGCGGTAGCTGTTCATCATATGGAAGGGCATTTACTGGCTCCGATGTTGGAAGATAATCCGCCCCCATTTCCATTTGTCGCCGTATTGGTTTCTGGTGGACATTCCATGATGGTGGAAGTGAAAGGCATTGGTGATTATACCATTTTGGGTGAGTCGATTGATGATGCAGCGGGTGAGGCTTTTGATAAAACGGCTAAGTTGATGGGGCTTGATTACCCCGGTGGGCCATTATTAGCTCGCTTGGCTGAAAAAGGGACGCCAGGGCGTTTTAAATTTCCTCGTCCAATGACGGATCGCCCGGGGTTAGATATGAGTTTTTCTGGGCTAAAAACTTTCACAGCCAATACGATTGCGGCTAATGGAGAGGATGAACAAACGCGGGCGGATATTGCTTACGCTTTCCAAGAGGCGGTATGTGACACGTTAGTGATTAAGTGTAAACGTGCATTGGAGCAAACGGGAATGACGCGCATTGTGATTGCTGGTGGGGTGAGTGCTAACAAACAACTGCGTGAAGAATTGGCGAAGTTAGCGAAAAAAGTTGGGGGTGAAGTGTATTACCCTCGTACCGAATTTTGTACTGATAATGGTGCAATGATCGCTTATGCAGGTATGCAACGTTTAAAAAATGGCGATGTGACAGATCTCAGTATTGAAGCAAAACCTCGTTGGCCGATTGATCAACTTTCCGCAATTGTTTAATCATACGACGGTCACCTTTGGTGGCCGTATATTTTTCCTACCTAAATCGCTCTGCTAGCGGCAAAGATATTCATGTTGAATTTAAGGCGGGTGAGCAAGTCGACTAGCTTACTAAAACTAATCGTTAGAGGGTTTGCCTTCTCCCACTTTGGGCTCAGTACCAGTGAAAAGACGTTTAATGTTTTGCTGATGGCGAAGGACTATCAAACAGCAGAGCATGGCAACGGGTAAGGTATATTGTGGTTTGACCATCCAAGTGTAAAAAGGGGTCAAAAGGACGGTAATAAGAGCGGCCAGTGATGAGTAACGAAAAATGACGGCAACGGCTAACCACGTTGCTATGACCATTCCTGTTAAATCGAATCCAATGGGGGCGATGGCCCCTAATGCGGTAGCGACGCCTTTTCCACCTTTAAAATGAAAGAAGAGTGGGTACATATGACCAAGACAAGCCGCTATGCCCACTAAACCAAGCATTAATGGATCGATACTTAAGTAATATCCTCCCCAGACAGGAAGGGTTCCTTTTAGCATGTCACACAGTAAAACGGCTATTGCGGCTTTTTTCCCTCCAATACGTAAGACATTGGTCGCTCCTGGATTGTGTGAGCCGACTGCGCGAGGATCTGGTAAGCGTAGTACGCGACAAATCAACACCGCACTGGATATGGAACCCAGTAAATAGGCGCAAATGATCATAGTCAGTACCAATGGCGTCATAGAACCCTCAAATGGTGATTTTGCTAGGCGAGGTTTACAAGTCCTTGTTAACCAAGCTCAAAAATAAAAATTCTCACGTGAATTTCGCATCAAGAGGTGGTTTAGGTATATGATATCTCGATTAACCACAATAGTACGTTTTTTTACTCAATTTGGGTATCCGACCTGTAAAAAGGATGTAATACAACCATGGATAAAGTCTTTATCGAGCAGTTAACTGTGATCACCACCATTGGTGTTTATGATTGGGAACAAACCATTAAGCAAAAATTAATGCTCGATCTGGAGATGGCACACGATAATCGCCCAGCAGGAAAAAGTGATGATGTCGCAGAGGCATTAGATTATGCGCAAGTGAGCCAAGCGGTGATTGAACATATTGAACAGGGGCGATTCTTATTGGTGGAACGCGTGGCTGAAGAGGTCGCAGAGTTGATTATGCGCCGTTTTTCTGTTCCTTGGATACGCATTCGATTAACCAAGCCAGGTGCTGTTTCTCATGCTAAAGGGGTAGGTGTCGTCATTGAACGAGGGCAGGCATGATCACCAGCTACATTGGCATTGGTTCTAACCTTCAGAGGCATAAGCATATTGAAGCGGCTTGTCGTGAATTAGCACAAATCGGGGAGCAACTGCGGTTATCCACCATTTATGAGTGTGACTCGTTGGGGTTTGATAGCCATGCTTTTTATAACCTTGTGGTTGAGCTACACACTTCATTGTCTTTAGCGGCGCTGGTGAAAAAACTGCGTGAGATTGAACTGCGCTGGGGAAGAGCGGTCGAAGCAAAGAAGTTCCAAGACCGAACGTTAGATTTGGACTTGATTTTGTATGGTGATGTAGTCTCTGTTGACACTCCGATAATTCCACGATCAGACATTTATCACTACCCTTTTGTGATTCAACCTTTGTATGAATTGTGTCCACAGTTATCTATTCCTGGAGATGGACAAACGATTGAGCAGGTATGGCTTACTGCTTCAAATTTGTCATCACTTACGCCTGTTCCATTATGGTTTTCGATTAATCGTTAGTAGAGAAAAAAATGAATTATTTTGAAGCGTTTATGCTGGCTCTTATTCAAGGGTTAACAGAATTTTTGCCTATTTCCAGTTCTGCTCATTTAATTTTACCTTCGGCTATTTTAGGGTGGGAAGACCAAGGTTTAGCTTTTGATGTGGCGGTGCATGTCGGCACTCTGGCTGCGGTGGTGATATATTTTCGTCATGAAGTGGTGACACTGCTTCATGCTTTTACTCTTTCCATTTTTAAAGGTGATCGTAGTAAAGAAGCGAAATTGGCGTGGTTGATCGTTCTAGCTACGATTCCGGCGTGTATTTTGGGTTTATTAATGAAAGATATTGTTGAGCTATATCTACGCAGTGCGTGGGTTATCGCCATCACAACGATCATTTTTGGTTTACTGCTGTGGTTTGTGGATAAACGAGCGCGCTTAGTCAGTGATGAATATCAAGCTGGGTGGAAGCAAGCATTGTTTGTCGGATTGGCTCAAGCGTTGGCGATTATTCCCGGCACCTCGCGTTCAGGGGCAACCATTACGGCGGCTCTTTATCTTGGTTTCACCCGTGAAGCGGCGGCTCGTTTTTCTTTTCTGATGTCGATTCCTATTATTACGCTTGCAGGTGGCTACTTAGGCTTACAGTTAGTAGCGAGTGGTGAGCCGGTTGAGGTGAATTTTTTACTCACAGGCATTATCACTTCTTTTGTGAGTGCTTATCTGTGTATTTTCTTTTTTTTAAAACTGATTTCACGAATGGGAATGACCCCCTTTGTGATTTATCGGCTGATTTTAGGCGGGGGGTTGTTTCTTTTTCTGCTAAGCCAGTAAATGACGATATCATGACGAAGCAGGGTGTATGCTTACTCGCCTGAGTTTTGTGCTTATGGTATAAGTAGGCCATTTTCTTATTAAATAACGCCTACTGTGCTGCTGGTATGGTGCAGTCATGGCCCGTAAGTGTGGATGTGATGCGAGTATTTGCAATAACGTTATTGTTGTTATTTGGTTGGCTCCAATACCATTTATGGCTAGGAAAAAACGGGATTGCAGACTATCGATTAGTCGCCAGTGAAATCGTCGTTCAAGAGCAAGTGAACAGCAATTTACAGCAGAGAAATCAAGAAATGTTTGCGGAAATTGATGATTTGCGTCAAGGATTAGATGCCATTGAAGAGCGGGCTCGACATGAGCTGGGAATGGTGAAAGAAGGGGAAACTTTTTTTCGGGTCATCGGTGAGGAGTCGCGTTAATGACGACATTGATCACCGCCATTGTTCCGGCTGCAGGTGTTGGGAAACGTATGCAAGCTGATCGCCCTAAACAATATCTCATGCTAGGAGAGCACACCGTGCTTGAGCATACCGTTTCGGCTTTGCTGGCTCATCCTCGCATCGGTAATGTCGTGGTCGCTGTCAGTGAAGACGATCCTTATTTCTGCGCCCTTCCGCTGGCTCATCATCCAAGAGTGATTCGTACTAATGGTGGCAAAGAGCGAGCCGACTCAGTGCTGAATGCTTTGCGTTTAGTCAGCCAAAAAAAATTGAGTTCATGGGTGATGGTGCATGATGCAGCTCGCCCTTGTATTACCCAAGGTGATATTACTCAATTAATTGAGTGTGCTCAGTCTCATCCTGTCGGGGCGATTTTAGCTTCTCCTGTACGTGACACCATGAAACGAGGGAATCTAACCAATACGATTGAGCAGACGGTAGATAGAGAAGCACTTTGGCATGCCTTAACGCCGCAAATGTTCCCTGTTGAATCATTGTTGTCGGCACTGGAAAACGCCCTGACTGAGCAAGCTATCATTACTGATGAGGCTTCTGCATTAGAGTGGATAGGGCAAAAACCAGCATTAGTTTCTGGGCGTGCGGACAACATTAAAATTACCCAGCCTGAAGATCTCGCTCTCGCCGAGTTCTATTTAAATCGGAGTAAGGAAAAAAGATGATACGCATTGGTCATGGTTTTGATGTACATAAATTTGGGGGAGAGGGCCCGATAATGATTGGCGGCGTGGCCATTCCTTATGAACAAGGTCTTATTGCTCATTCCGATGGTGATGTTGCACTGCATGCGTTATGTGACGCTTTACTCGGTGCGATTGCAGCAGGCGATATTGGCCGCCACTTTCCAGATACGGATGAAGAGTGGAAAGGGGCAGACAGTCGTGTTTTGCTAAGAGATGTATATCAGCGTGTCAAACAACAAGGTTACCAATTAGGTAACGCTGACATCACCCTTTTAGCTCAAGCACCAAAAATGGCTCCGCACATTGATGCAATGTGTCGTACCATTAGTGAAGATTTACAAACTGAGCTTGGCAATATTAATGTCAAAGCCACTACGACTGAGCGTTTAGGGTTTACTGGGCGTAAAGAAGGCATAGCCTGTGAAGCGGTTGTTTTATTGGTTAAAGTCGAATAAATACTACTCACCCTGAGCTTACGCCTAAATAACGAGATTATTAAATGAGCGATCTTCTCTCCCCGTTGGCCTACTTGTGTGGTCAACCTATCGCAAAAGCAAAAATTAAAGCTGCCCCAGAGCATTTTAAAGTGGTTGAAGACTTAGGCTATGAGTTTTCTGGGCAAGGTGAACATGTCATGGTCTGTATTCGCAAAACAGGTGAAAATACCAGTTTTGTTGCCAATGAGTTGGCAAAGGCCTGTGGCGTCAAGTCTAAAGACGTGGGCTGGGCAGGCTTAAAAGATCGTCATGCTGTCACCGAGCAGTGGCTGAGTGTTTATCTTCCGGATGGAAAATTTCCTAATTTAGCGGCATTTGAAGCGCAATATCCCAGCATTGAAGTGCTAGCGATGACTCGGCATCACAAGAAACTGCGTCCAGGCGATCTACGTGGTAATCACTTTGAGTTGTTGTTGAGTGAAGTCAGTGACATGGACGAGGTCATGCGACGTTTACCCATTATTGCCCAACAAGGGGTTCCCAACTATTTTGGTCAACAGCGTTTTGGTCGAGATGGGAATAATGTTACGGAAGCGCGTCGTTGGGGGCGAGATAACGTTCGTTCTCGTAATCAAAATCAACGCAGCTTGTATCTCTCGGCGGCCCGTTCATGGATCTTCAACCATATTGTTTCTCAGCGAATTCAAGTCGGTTGCTTTGATCGCTTTATTGAAGGGGATATCGCTTTAAAAGAAGGACAAGCCATTTTGATCTCAGCTGAACAATTAGCCGAATTTAATCAGCAGCTTGCTCTGCAACAAGTGCAAGTTTCAGCGGCACTAGCTGGAGATAATGCTTTACCTACCGAAAAAGAAGCATTACTGATTGAGCAACGAGAGCTGGATGCTGAGCCTGAGCTCATGGCTTTAATTCGAGGTAATCGTATGCGTCATGAACGACGTGCGATTTCGCTTATTCCTCAACATTTCAGTTGGGAAGTTGAAGGCAATACCATCAAACTCAAATTTACGTTAGACGCGGGTAGTTTTGCTACTTCTATTATTCGTGAGTTAGTTGAAGAGATCCCCGTTGAACGAGTCTATGAGTAGAAAAAAACTAAAAGTATTACTAAGTAATGATGATGGAGTGTATGCCGAAGGGATACATGCTCTCGCATATGCTTTAGCGGATTTGGCGGAGATTGTGATTGTGGCTCCTGACCGGAATCGCTCTGGGGCATCAAACTCATTAACCTTAGATCAGCCATTACGAGTGACTAATATTGAACCGAATACGTATTCGGTGCAAGGCACGCCAACGGACTGTGTTCATTTTGCGCTCAATGAGTTACTCAAAGATGATTTACCTGATTTAGTGCTTAGTGGTATTAATCACGGAGCAAATCTTGGTGATGATGTACTGTATTCAGGCACTGTCGCGGCAGCAATGGAAGGGCATTTCTTAGGGGTTCAGTCGATAGCCTTTTCACTCGTCGGCAAGCGACATTTTGCTACAGCGGGAAAAATTGCTCGTCAATTGGTTTTGCAGCATTTGTCCTCTCCGATCCCGACGAATCGTTTAATTAATGTGAATATTCCCGATCTGCCATTTGAACAAGTTGAGGGAATTCAAGTCACTCGTTTAGGTGCGCGGCATCATGCTGAAAACATGATTAAGCAACAAGATCCTCGTGGTCATGCTATTTATTGGTTAGGTCCTCCAGGGCGGGAACAAGATGCCGGAAGAGGGACAGATTTTCATGCTGTGGAGCATAAATTGGTCTCCATTACGCCCATTTTGGTGGATCTTACGGCACATGAGTCTCTGACTGCGATGGCTGAGTGGGTGAAGGAATAAATCGATGGCAAACCCGAAAGCGGATAAATTAATTGAATTTTTAATCAGCCAAGGTATTGATGATCATCAAGTCTTGTCGGCTATTCATGCCTTGCCCCGTGAATGCTTTGTTTCTCAAGCCATGATGCATCAAGCGTATGATAATAACGCTTTACCTATCGGGCTTGGGCAAACCATCTCTCAGCCCTATATTGTAGCAAAAATGACCCAGATATTGGGGCTGACTCCGACTAGTCGAGTATTAGAAGTAGGAACGGGCTCGGGGTATCAAACGGCAATACTGGCTCAACTTGTGGATCATGTCTTTTCTATTGAGCGGATTAAAACGTTACAGTGGGAAGCCAAACGTCGTTTGAAACAACTGGATATTTATAATGTTTCCACCAAGCATGGCGATGGTTGGCAAGGTTGGTCTGCTAAAGCCCCTTTTGATGCCATTATCGTTACTGCGGCTGCACAAGAGATCCCGCAAGCACTGCTTGAACAGCTCAATGATGGTGGGCGTCTCGTTATCCCTGTTGGGGGAGATGAGCAGCAATTACTAAAAATTATTCGTCAAGGGGATACGTGGATAACGGATGTGGTCGAAATGGTGCGTTTTGTTCCTTTAGTGGCGGGTGAATTAGCATAATGATCAAGTTTCTGCTTCGATATGCTTGGATAGTAGGAGTGTGTGGCTTTATGTTAGGCTGCACATCGCTAACTCCTGCTCCTGTCTCGGGGCTGAATAAAGATTATAATTCCATCTCTAGAGGCAGCTATCGGGGGAGTTACTACGAAGTAAAGAAGGGGGATACGCTCTACTTTATATCTTATATTACAGACAAAGATGTTAATGATCTGATTCGTTACAACCAGTTGCAGCCTCCTTACACCATCCATCCAGGTCAGAAAATACGTCTCTGGATCCCAGCTTATACGCCTCCAGCTTATGGTGGTACTGGCGCTGGCGCTGCTGTTGTATCTACGTCTACTGCTCCTGCTCGTTCTAATACGGCAAGTGTGCCTGTCGTCTCTCCACCGACCCCGAGTACGAGTAAGAACTCTAATCCTGTATCAACGTCTCAAAATAATAAAAAAGTCCCTTCCTCTGTGAGCCAAACCGCAACAAAACCTATTGATCCGGAAAAAACAAAAGCGTATGTTGGTGGTGAAAGTAAAGAAAATGTTAATAACAAAACTGTAATTAAGTCGAAACAACCTAATGATAAGGTAGCTAAATGGTTGTGGCCAACGAAAGGAAGAGTCATTAAAAGCTTCTCGGCTGGTGATCAAGGAAATAAAGGGATTGATATAGCAGGGCAACGTGGTCAGCCTATTATTTCAACTGCCGCCGGAAGTGTTGTGTATTCAGGTAATGCCCTACGAGGCTATGGAAACCTGATTATTATCAAGCACAATGATCATTACTTAAGCGCTTATGCCCATAATGATCAACTGCTGGTAAAAGAAGGGCAAAGTATTAAAGCGGGTCAGAAAATTGCTACCATGGGGAGCTCAGGAACCAACAGTGTCCGTTTACACTTTGAAATTCGTTATCAAGGGAAACCTGTGAATCCACAACGCTATTTACCATAAACTAGTTAAGAGTGATATCTGACATTTGATGTTTTAATGTCTTGCTAGCTCGCCAGGGGAGGCGTTATGAGTATCAGCAATACAACAGTAACTAAAGTCGAAGATTTTGATTTTGACCCCGAGGTTTTCAATGCTCTAGAGTCTGACTCTGTGATTGAACAACCACCTACCCACACTAACCTCCGAGAAGAGTATGACGCATCAAGCAAAAGCTTAGATGCAACACAAATGTACCTAAGTGAAATCGGTTTTTCGCCTTTGCTGACGGCTGAAGAAGAAGTTCTCTACGCACGGCGAGCATTGCGGGGCGATGATGCCGCTCGTAAACGTATGATTGAAAGTAACCTACGGTTAGTGGTGAAAATTTCCCGCCGATACAGTAACCGAGGGCTCGCTTTATTGGATTTAATTGAAGAAGGTAACTTAGGGTTAATCCGAGCGGTAGAAAAATTTGATCCAGAACGTGGTTTTCGTTTTTCAACCTATGCGACTTGGTGGATTCGGCAAACGATAGAACGTGCATTGATGAACCAAACTCGTACGATCCGTCTACCCATTCATGTGGTTAAAGAGCTGAATATTTACTTACGTACAGCGCGTGAACTTTCCCAACGATTGGATCATGAACCGACCGCAGAAGAAATTGCGGCAGAACTGGATAAACCCGTGGATGATGTCAATAAAATGCTGCGCTTAAATGAACGTATTAGTTCGGTAGACACCCCCATTGGTGGGGATGGAGACAAAGCGTTGCTGGATATTTTACCGGATGCAAATAATTCTGATCCTGAATTTTCGATACAAGATGATGATATTAGAGATTCGCTGGTTAACTGGCTAGATGAACTTAATCCGAAACAAAAAGAGGTGCTTGCGCGGCGTTTCGGTTTACTGGGCTATGAACCATCAACTCTTGAAGAAGTTGGGAGAGAAATAAGCCTAACTCGTGAGCGAGTGAGGCAGATCCAAGTTGAGGGGCTGCGCCGTTTACGCGAAATCTTACTCAAACAAGGGTTGAATATGGAAGCTTTGTTTACTATTGAGAATGATGGATAACCACTTTCCCGCTATTCCCCCATTCAGGCACTCGTTGAGTGCCTGAATTCTTTGGATATTTTGCTACAGCATTTTCTTTAAACGATATAAAGCTTCTAGCGCTTGGCGAGGGGTTAGATCATCAGGGTCAATACTAGACAAGGCTTGTTCTACTTCACTGGGTTCAGGGATCAAACTCAGTTGATTGGCAATATCAACATGGGTTGCTTTTCTCTCTGATGGCAAACTCAGTTGTTCTAGCTGAGAGAGTTTGGCTCGAGCTTGTGTGATCACAGCCTTCGGAACTCCTGCTAAACCAGCAACCGCCAATCCATAGGATTTACTAGCGGCGCCTTCTTGTACGGCATGCATAAACGCGATGCTATCACCATGTTCAACCGCATCTAAATGAACATTGGCTAAATGCGGTAAACTATTGGGGAGCTCGGTTAACTCAAAGTAATGAGTAGCAAATAGGGTCAGAGCCCCAATTTTTTTTGCTAACCATTCCGCGCTTGCCCAGGCAAGTGACAGACCGTCATAGGTGCTGGTGCCTCGACCTATTTCATCCATCAATACAAGGCTACGCTGGGTTGCATTGTGCAAAATATTGGCAGTTTCTGTCATTTCAACCATAAAAGTAGAACGACCCGAGGCGAGATCATCGGATGCGCCAATACGAGTAAAAATACGATCCAGCACTCCAATTTGAGCAGATTCCGCGGGGACATAACTTCCAATATGTGCCATTAACGCAATTAAAGCTGTTTGACGCATATAGGTGGATTTTCCCCCCATATTGGGACCGGTAATGATTAACATTTTCCGCTGTGGGTGCAGCTCAACAGGGTTGGCAATAAAAGGAGCATCCATCACTTGTTCAACCACAGGGTGGCGACCGGCTTGAATATGTAGCCCTACTTCTTGGCTTAATGTTGGACGGCAGTAATCTAAACTTTCTGCTCTTTCCGCTAAGTTTTGTAACACATCTAACTGAGAGAGAGCAGAGGCTAAATTTTGCATACGCTCTAAATCAGGAAGTAAGAGATCGAATAATTCATCCCATAGCTGTTTTTCTAATGCCAGAGCTTTTGACTTGGAGTTCAATACTTTGTCTTCATGCTCTTTCAGCTCAGGAATGATATAACGTTCGGCATTTTTTAATGTTTGACGACGCACATAGTGTGGTGGCACCAAGTGGCTTTGCCCTCGGCTGACCTGAATATAAAAACCATGTACGTTGTTATAACCGACTTTGAGCGTATCAATACCGTGACGTTCACGCTCTTCGGCTTCTAACTGTTCAAGGTATTCGGTTGCTCCTGCCGCTAAGTTACGCCACTCATCCAATTCGGCATTGTATCCATCCGCTAGTACTCCACCATCTCGGATAACGACCGGAGGGTTATCTTTGATGGCTCGCTCAAGTAATTGACACAGCTCATCCATCGGCTGTGCATCTTGGCGAAGTTGTTGTAAATAAGGGAGTGAGAGCGAAGACAACCATTCATTGAGTTCTGGCAGCTGTTGTAGCGCATTACGTAGGCGAGCGAGATCGCGTGGCCGAGCCGAACGTAGGGCTAGACGAGCCAAAATCCGTTCAATATCACCAATTTGTTTGAGTATGGGGTGTAAATCGGCAAAAAGGGCTTGCTGCTTAATTTCACCAATGGCATCTAGTCGCTGATTTAAACTCTCGATACAGCGCATGGGTTGATGAATCCAGCGCTTGAGCATACGGCTACCCATTGGCGTTGCGCAATGATCTAAAATTTCTGCTAGCGTGTTGTCACTACTGCCCGATAAGTTTTGTGTGAGTTCCAAATTACGGCGAGTGGCGGCATCAAGAATCACGGACTGATCTTGGCTATCGAAAGTGAGCGAACGGATATGCGGCAGTGCGGTGCGCTGGGTATCTTTGACGTATTGAATTAAACATCCAGCGGCGCACAGCCCCAATTTGGCTTGTTCAACACCAAACCCGATTAAATCACGAGTGCCAAATTGTTGATTAAGCTGCTGTTTGGCGGTATCGAGTTCAAACTCCCATATTGGGCGGCGGCGATTGCCTTTTCGGTTTGCCATTAATTGAACGGGGGAAAAGTCTTCAGGAAACAGCAATTCTCTCGGAGAGGTGCGCTGCAATTCTGCCGTCATTGATTCGAATGATGCTGGCTCACAGAGTTGAAAACGACCTGAAGTTATGTCGAGAGTAGCATAACCAAATTTACCTTCTTGATGGTAAATGGCAGCAATCAGATTATCACTTCGTTCTGAAAGTAAGGCTTCATCGGTAATGGTGCCGGGAGTGACAATTCGTACCACCTTTCTTTCTACTGGGCCTTTGCTGGTGGCCGGATCGCCAATCTGCTCACAGATAGCCACTGATTCACCAAGATGAACCAGCTTGGCAAGGTAGCCTTCAACAGCATGATAGGGTACGCCTGCCATTGGAATGGGTTCACCTGCGGAAGCGCCACGTTTTGTCAGCGAAATATCCAACAGCTGTGAAGCTCGCTTGGCGTCATCGTAAAACAGTTCGTAAAAATCCCCCATGCGATAAAACAGTAAAATATCTGGGTTTTCTGCTTTGAGCTTCAGATATTGTCGCATCATCGGGGTGTGTTGTTGCTCAGACTCTACTGAAGAAGCGCTGGATATACTCATGTTATTTGTCACTCGGTTACCAAGTCGTGTTGCTGACAGTAAAAGCGTTTTCACTGTGAGAGAAAGCCGCTGGAGTAGTTGTGTTCCGATCTCGGGGTAATCTCTGATCCGAACTTGAAAATAGCTAGAGAGAATAACAAATTTCGCTATTGCTGAGCAATCAAGCCGTGCAGAAGAAAAGAAGAGTGGTCAAGAGATACCACTCTTGGGTCGATAATGGCGATTAAGAAAAGAGCCCGGAAGAGAGGTAGCGATCACCGCGATCGCAGATAATGGCGACGACGACAGAGCCAGGGTTTGCTTCGGCGACTTGTAGAGCAGCAAAAACGGCCCCTCCAGAACTTACTCCCGCACAGATCCCTTCTTGTGTGGCTAAGGCGCGAGCGGTATTGATTGCATCTTGTTCTTCAATATCGAGCACCACATCGACACGAGACTGCTCAAAAATGCCAGGGAGGTACTCTTTTGGCCAGCGACGGATCCCTGGAATTGCACTTCCCTCAGCCGGTTGAAGCCCGACAATGGTAATGTCAGGGTTTTGTGATTTTAAGTAGCGTGAGGTGCCCATGATGGTGCCCGTTGTCCCCATGCTTGAAACAAAGTGGGTGATTTTTCCTTGGCTTTGTTGCCAGATTTCCGGCCCTGTAGAATGAAAGTGAGCATCGGGATTATCGGGGTTATTAAATTGATCCAGTACCTTGCCTCTTCCTTCACTTTGCATCTGTAGGGCTAAATCTCTAGCACCTTCCATTCCCTGTTCTTTACTGACAAGGATCAGTTCACAACCATACGCTTGCATTGCATCTTTGCGCTCTTGGGTTGCATTATCCGGCATGATTAAAATCATTTTGTAACCTTTAATCGCCGCCGCCATAGCTAAAGCAATGCCGGTATTGCCACTGGTAGCTTCAATGAGGGTATCACCGGGTTGAATGTCGCCGCGGCGCTCTGCTTGTACGATCATGTTGAGAGCAGGGCGATCCTTGACAGAGCCAGCAGGGTTATTGCCTTCAAGTTTGACTAAGACTGTACTGGACGTCTGCGAGGTGAGCCGTTGTAAACGCACCAGAGGGGTTTGCCCGACATAGGCTTCGATAGTGGGAAAGTCAGCCACGTGCTTATCCTTAAAACAATGATGGGTGGATCCGTAATGGTGATGAAATAAACAGGTTGATTTCTATAGTACAAGGATGTCGATCAAAGGGGCATACAATTTATTGCTAGAGGTTATTCCAAAAAGTTCTAGTTATGCGCTTTGTTATAATTCATTTTCCCCATAATCTAGCGTTAAACAAGCCATGATGGCGCAGTGATTACGGAGTTGGAAAAATGAAAGTTATCAAGTCAGCGTTAGTAACGCTATTTATGGCGGGTTCTCTGAGTGTATCCGCCTCTGAGCAAACCATCCTTAATTCCTCTTATGACATTTCACGAGAGTTGTTTAGCGCATATAACCCATTATTTGTACAGCATTGGCAAGAAAAGACGGGCAAAAATATCGAGATTCGCCAATCGCATGGCGGTTCTTCTGCACAAGCACGTTCAATTCTACAAGGCTTATCTGCTGATGTTGTGACGTTTAATCAGGTGACAGATGTTCAAGTACTACATGATCGTGGCAATCTGATTGATGCGAATTGGCAGGATAAATTTCCCAATGCCAGCTCGCCTTATTACTCCACCACCGCTTTTTTAGTTCGTAAAGGAAATCCCAAAAATATTCAAGATTGGGGCGATTTGGTTAGATCAGATGTTTCATCGGTGTTTCCTAACCCTAAAACATCAGGTAATGCTCGTTATACCTATCTTGCTGCACTCGGTTATGCACAAAAAACCTTCGGAAAGCAGAATCAAGCTGAACAAGACGCCTTTTTAAGACAGTTTCTGGCAAATGTGGCAGTGTTTGATACTGGTGGCCGAGGGGCTACCACATCGTTTGTTGAACGAGGATTAGGGGATGTATTGATCACGTTTGAATCAGAGGTGAATAATATTAGAGAGCAATACGGTGTTGATGATTATCAGGTTGTTGTGCCTAAAACCTCAATTCTGGCTGAGTTTCCAGTAGCGGTTGTTGAACGAAATGCAAAACGAAAAGGAACCTATGAAGTTGCTTCAGAATACCTATCCTACTTATACAGTGAGGATGCTCAACGTCTGTTAGCTGGGTTTAACTACCGAATTCATCATGAAAAGATCAAGGCCGAATTTGCTGATCGTTTTCCTGAAGTTGAACTCCTGACCGTTGAAAATATTGTTGGTGGTTGGGATAACGCAATGAAAACACATTTTGCGAATGGGGCAAAGCTAGACCAACTGCAACGTCGTTAATAGATGATTGCCACTTGTTAACCAAGTGGCGAATTCATGTGTGATGGAGATTAGAGGGTTTATGGGTCATTCTCTCACTGCTGCCGCTGTTCGACCTAGACATAAAAGGGTCTTGCCTGGTTTTGGTATTAGCCTTGGCACATCGCTGTTTTTTATCAGCTTAATCTTACTGCTTCCTGCGAGTGGCTTGATTATGCAAACCAGCCAAATGTCATTGAGTGAATATTGGCAGGTGATTGCCGATCCTCGTGTGGTGGCCAGTTATAAAGTCACGGCTGGTACGGCGTTGATTGCTTCGCTTTTTAATGGGTTACTTGGCTTGCTATTAGCTTGGGTACTGGTTCGTTATGATTTTTATGGTAAACGAATTCTCGATGCTTTGGTGGATTTACCTTTTGCTCTACCGACCGCTGTGGCCGGAATTACGTTAGCAACACTCTATTCATCAAACGGTTGGGTCGGGAGTCTTCTTGAACCACTGGGAATTAAAATCGCGTATACCCCACTTGGTATTGTGTTAGCGATGGTTTTTACCAGTATTCCATTTGTAGTTCGTACCGTTCAGCCCGTATTAGAAGAAATATCTAAGGAAGAAGAAGAGGCAGGCATGACATTAGGTGCCTCAGATCGAGCCATCTTTTGGAAAGTGATTATGCCGTCTATTCGACCAGCCCTACTGGTTGGGGTGGCTTTATCCTTTACGCGCAGTTTAGGGGAGTTTGGCGCGGTCATTTTTATTGCAGGCAATATGCCTTATATCAGTGAAATTACGTCATTGATGATTTTTGTTCGTCTGCAAGAGTTCGATTTCCCTGCGGCCAGTGCCATTGCCTCGGTGGTGTTGATCACCTCTTTACTACTGCTGTTTGCCATTAACGTATGGCAAAGCGCGTATCTGCGTCGTATTCATGGACGTTAAGGAATAAAAAGATGAGTGGACATCAACCCCGACGTGTCGGTGAAAGCCCTTGGGTAAAATGGAGTTTGATTGCTCTGGCACTCTTTTGGGTGACCTTGCTGTTGATCATCCCATTAGTCAGTATCTTTCAGCAAGCATTTGCCAGTGGCATATCCCGTTATATCGAGAATTTGCTGGAACCGGATACTCGCCATGCGATTGGTTTAACATTACTGGTTGCCTTGCTTACTGTACCGATCAATTTGATCTTTGGCGTATTGTTGGCTTGGGCTGTGACACGCTTTGAATTTTCTGGTCGAAAAATCCTAGTGACATTAATTGATATTCCTTTTGCAGTCTCTCCCGTGGTCGCAGGGCTGTTGTATCTACTATTGTATGGCAGCAGTGGTTGGTTAGGCGCATGGTTATTTGAACGGGATTTACAAGTCATGTTTGCTTGGCCGGGGATTCTGCTGGTGACCATTTTTGTGACTTGTCCTTATGTGGCGCGTGAGCTGATCCCATTAATGCAACAGCAAGGGCGTTCTGATGAAGAGGCGGCGGTGATCTTAGGGGCATCGTGGTGGCAACTTTTTCGTCGAGTCACTCTACCGAATATTAAATGGGCCCTCATTTATGGCGTGATTCTAACCAATGCTCGAGCTATTGGTGAATTTGGGGCAGTGGCAGTTGTCTCGGGGAATATTCGTGGTGAAACGAATACCTTGCCACTGCATGTACAACTCCTTTATGAAGATTATCAATCAGAAGCAGCGTTTGCTAGCGCCTCATTATTAGCCTTTATCGCATTGTTGACCCTTATCTTTAAAGCTTATGTGGAATGGCGACAAGAGCGCAATCAAGTAAAAAATAACAGTGAGCAAGAGACGGTATGAGTATACGTTTAGATAATATCTCCAAAAACTTTGGTCAATTTCAAGCCCTCTCACCGCTCTCTTTACATATTGACGATGGAGAGATGGTCGGTCTGCTTGGACCATCAGGTTCAGGAAAAACGACGTTGTTGCGTATTATTGCCGGCCTAGAAGGGGCGGATAGCGGCACGATTCACTTTCGTGATCGAAATGTCACCAATGTGCATGTTCGTGAGCGTCGAGTCGGATTTGT
Organism: Vibrio cincinnatiensis DSM 19608; assembly: GCF_900167345.1. Lineage (GTDB taxonomy): Bacteria > Pseudomonadota > Gammaproteobacteria > Enterobacterales > Vibrionaceae > Vibrio > Vibrio cincinnatiensis. The sequence continues at coordinate 51,622 of NZ_FUXB01000018.1, forward strand.
CTTTCAAAATTATGCGCTCTTTCGTCATATGACGGTGGCGGATAATGTCGCTTTCGGTTTGCAAGTAATGGATAGACGCGAAAGACCGGCGGCAGCGATCATTACTCAACGAGTGAAACAACTACTAGAGATTGTTCAGTTAGGGCATCTTGCCGATCGTTATCCAGAGCAACTTTCGGGTGGTCAGAAGCAGCGTATTGCCCTAGCGAGGGCGTTAGCGACCAAACCTGAAGTGTTGTTGTTAGATGAACCCTTTGGGGCGTTAGATGCCAAAGTGCGTAAAGAGTTGCGCCGTTGGTTACGCAATCTGCATAATGAATTGGGTTTTACCAGTGTCTTTGTCACCCATGATCAAGATGAAGCTTTAGAGCTGTCAGATCGGGTGGTAGTAATGAGTAATGGGCGAATTGAGCAGATTGATTCTCCCGTACAACTTTATGCGCAGCCTAATAGCCGGTTTGTATTTGATTTCTTCGGTAATGTGAATGTGTTCCAAGCTGAGTGGCAAAATGAGCGATGGGCCAATGGTCAGGCGTTTATTTTACCGCCAAAAGAACAAGCCATTGACTACTCTGGTAAGCTATACGTTCGCAGCCATGAGTTAACGCTTTCTCGTAAGCCTAACAGTCAGGCATCGTTACCGTTTGAGGTCGTTTCTGTTAATCCGGTTGGTGCGGAAGTGCGTATTGAACTGGCTCCGGTCGGATGGAAAAGCGATGAACTTTGGGAAGCCAAATTAACTCATCGAGCATTAAGTGAGTACTCGATAACCCGTGGAGACCACACCTTTGCAACCCCCCAAGTCGGCTACTTTTTTGGTGAACAACAAAGTGCTCCTTATGTTATTCGCTGGCCATTCTTAGATCCTGACAGTTTGATGTTTGAGATTTAAACGCTTTTCGGTAATTTGAACATACAATGGGTACGATGATGTACCCATTGTATTTTCTCATCCTTCGAACTGTGGTAAGGGTATACGCCTAATCGGTATCCGTGGAGAAGAACATGACAACACTATTTTCGTTAAGCCAGCAAGTAGGGTTGCAATTATTACGAAGCCAACAAGTGCTAACCAGTGCCGAGTCGTGTACAGGAGGCGGGGTCGCTTTCGCTATCACGGACATTCCGGGCAGCTCTGCATGGTTTGAGCGTGCTTTTGTGACATACAGTAATGATGCGAAACAAGAGATGATAGGCGTTCAAAGTGAAACATTAGTTGAATTTGGCGCTGTTTCTGAGCCGGTGGTGCAAGAGATGGTACAAGGAGCACTGGCGCATTCACGAGCGACAATCGGGGTCGCGATCAGTGGAATTGCTGGCCCGGATGGTGGCAATGAAGAGAAGCCCGTCGGAACGGTTTGTTTTGCTTGGGCGGATACCAAAGGTTGGCAAAAAATTGAGACAAGGCATTTTTTGGGGGACCGAGCGCAAGTTCGCCAGCAAGCCATTATTCATGCTTTGCAAACCTTAGCAGATTATTTACCACGGCTCGGTTAACTTAATATTAAGCGCAATTTTTTTCATACAGGTCTAGACACTGTATGAATCAACAGTATAATGGGCGGCAACTTGACGATCCTGTCGACACACTATCTAAGCATTCACCGCTCACCATTTGGGTGACAGTCTGGAGAAAGTAATGGACGAGAATAAACAAAAAGCATTGGCCGCCGCGCTTGGTCAAATTGAAAAGCAATTCGGTAAAGGCTCGATCATGCGCCTCGGTGATAACCGAGCCATGGATGTTGAAACCATTTCAACGGGTTCTCTTTCTCTGGATATCGCATTAGGCGCGGGCGGTTTGCCAATGGGGCGAATCGTGGAAGTGTTTGGCCCTGAATCGTCAGGTAAAACTACATTAACCCTTGAATTGATTGCGTCTGCGCAGCGAGAAGGTAAAACGTGTGCCTTTATCGATGCAGAACACGCTCTCGATCCCGTTTATGCTCGCAAACTGGGGGTCAATATTGATGAGCTCCTTGTGTCTCAGCCAGATACCGGTGAACAAGCACTGGAAATATGTGATGCGTTAGCACGCTCTGGGGCTGTCGATGTTATCGTTGTTGACTCCGTGGCTGCATTAACACCAAAAGCTGAAATTGAAGGGGAAATGGGCGATAGCCATATGGGGCTACAGGCTCGTATGCTTTCCCAAGCGATGCGTAAATTAACGGGCAACCTCAAACAGTCTAACTGTATGTGTATCTTCATCAACCAGATTCGGATGAAAATTGGTGTGATGTTCGGTAACCCAGAAACCACAACCGGTGGTAACGCACTAAAATTTTATGCTTCGGTTCGTCTTGATATCCGCCGTACGGGTGCGATTAAAGAAGGAGATGAAGTTGTCGGGAATGAAACTCGTATTAAAGTGGTTAAAAATAAAATTGCGGCTCCGTTTAAAGAAGCGAATACCCAAATTATGTATGGCCAAGGTTTTAACCGTGAAGGTGAGCTCGTTGATCTGGGAGTGAAACATAAGCTGATTGAAAAAGCGGGCGCATGGTATAGCTATAACGGTGATAAAATAGGTCAAGGGAAAGCCAATGCTTGCAAATTCTTGCGTGAAAATCCTGAGTCAGCCAAAGCAATTGATAGCAAATTGCGCGAAATGTTGTTAAGCCCTGAACAAGTGGCAGTTGAAGAGCCAGAGTTCGGTATTGTGCCTGAGCAAGAAGAAGAGTTATAAGCGGTTCACTCAGTTTATCTGGCCCTGCATTGCAGGGCTTTTTTCTTATTGGAGCATTGGATGTTTTTTCACCCACCAAGAGAGGCTGGAACTAAGCCAAAGAGACGTTGCCAAGAGAATGCGTTAGGGTTATTGGCTCGCCGCGATCATAGTCAATATGAACTCTCGCAAAAGCTTCTGAGCAAAGGGTTTTCAAGCCGTGATGTTGAGCAAGCCATCTTATATTGCCAACAATATGGGTATGTCGATGATTTACGTTATACCTTCAGTGTTATTCGTCAGCATATAAGCAAGGGGCATGGTGAGAGGCGGATTCGTCAATCTTTACAACAAAACCGAGTGAGAGATGATGTTATTTCGACAGCTTTTACGCAAATAGATGTGGATTGGTTTGAACTAGCAAAACAGACGGCAGAGAAAAAATTTCATTCTTTGGTTGATATCGATAGAAAAGAGCAAGCAAAGCGGATTCGTTTTTTACAGTACCGTGGGTTTAGTTTTGAGCAAATCCAGTACGCGTTATCCGATCAAGGCCAGAATGAATCTGCTTGATGAATGTTTTTTCCAGTAAGCCATCTTACCTTCACTCATTTTTATCTCGGGCCTTTCAATTTCCTGCTTTTAATTAAGAAAACTAGTCGAAGTCTTATCCATGCTTTACAATAGCGCAAAATTCTAACTTGAGTTATTCAGGAAGAGCTGCATGTATATGAGCACCGATGAGGTTCGCCACGCGTTCCTCTCATTCTTTGAAAGTAAAGGGCACCAGATCGTTGATAGTTCATCATTGGTGCCTGCTAATGACCCGACCCTGTTATTTACCAACGCAGGGATGAACCAGTTTAAAGATTGTTTTCTTGGCTTAGAGAAACGCGCCTATACGCGTGCAACAACGGCCCAACGCTGTGTGCGTGCCGGGGGTAAGCATAACGATCTAGAAAATGTCGGCTTTACTGCTCGTCACCATACCTTTTTTGAAATGTTAGGTAACTTCAGTTTTGGTGACTATTTCAAAGAAGATGCAATTCAATATGCATGGGAGTTTCTAACTGAAGTGCTTCAGTTGCCAAAAGAGCGCTTACTTGTCACCGTGTATCAAACGGATGATGAAGCCTTTGATATCTGGCATCAAAACATCGGTATTCCACAAGATCGTATCATCCGTATCGGTGATAAACCCGGTGGTAAAGCGTATGAGTCTGACAACTTTTGGCAAATGGGGGATACAGGACCTTGTGGCCCTTGCACCGAGATCTTTTATGATCATGGCGAACATATTTGGGGTGGACCTCCTGGATCGGCAGAAGAAGATGGTGACCGTTTTATTGAAATCTGGAATGTGGTGTTTATGCAGTTTAATCGCCATGCCGACGGAAAGATGGAAGCTTTACCGAAACCTTCAGTTGATACAGGAATGGGCATTGAACGTATCTCAGCGATCACCCAAGGTGTGCACTCCAACTATGAGATCGACGTTTTCCAAACCTTGATAAAAGCTGCAGCGGAAGTGATTGGTTATCAAGATCTGACCAATCAATCATTGCGAGTGTTAGCTGACCATATTCGTTCGTGTGCTTTCTTGATCGTCGATGGCGTCATGCCTTCTAACGAAGGTCGTGGCTATGTATTACGCCGCATTATTCGCCGAGCGGTACGCCATGGTAATAAATTGGGCGCTCAAGGAGCCTTTTTCTACAAACTTGTCACCCCACTGATTGAAGTGATGGGCAGTGCTGGTAAAGAATTACATAAACAGCAAGCCTTGGTTGAGAAAATCCTTCGCATCGAAGAAGAAAACTTTGGCCGCACTCTTGATCGGGGAATGGCTATTCTTAATGAAGCATTAGATGGGTTAACCGGACAAGAGCTGGATGGTGAAACGGTCTTCAAGTTATACGATACTTACGGTTTTCCTGCCGATTTAACCAATGATGTGGCTCGTGAGCGTGGTTTTACCATTGATGAAGCGGGTTTTGAAACCGCAATGGAAGAGCAGCGTCAGCGTGCTCGTGAAGCAGGACACTTTGGTACAGACTACAACAGTTTGATTAAGGTTGAGGGCCAGTCTGAATTCTGTGGCTATCATGCGGTGCAAGAGAGCAGCCCAGTGCTCGCCATGTTCATTGATGGTGAAGAAGTCAGTGCTCTATCTGCTGGTGATAAGGCGATTGTCGTACTGGAGAAAACCCCATTTTATGCGGAATCCGGCGGCCAATGTGGTGATACTGGTGTATTAAAAACAGTATCAGGCATATTTAAAGTTGAAGACACACAGAAATTAGGTAATGCCATTGCTCATCATGGTTTGATGCAAGATGGTGTTATGGCCAAAGAAGATCACGTTGAAGCGATCGTTGATGCTAAACGCCGTACTGCGATTTCACTTAACCACTCTGCAACGCACTTATTGCATGCCGCCCTTCGCCAAGTGCTAGGCGAACATGTGGCTCAAAAAGGGTCGTTAGTGAGAGCGGAAGGGTTACGCTTTGACTTCTCTCACCTTGAAGCAATGACCGCTGCTGAAGTAAAAGAAGTTGAGCGCTTAGTTAATGCCGAGATTCGTCGTAACCATGTAATTGAAACAGCGATCATGGATATTGAGTCGGCGAAACAAAAAGGGGCGATGGCACTGTTCGGTGAAAAATATGATGATCAAGTGCGCGTCCTTTCAATGGGGGATTTTTCAACCGAATTATGTGGCGGTATTCATGCCTCACATACGGGTGATATTGGCTTGTTTAAGATTCTTTCTGAAGGTGGGATCGCAGCTGGAATCCGCCGCATTGAAGCGGTGACCGGTGAAACCGCATTGGATGCTTTAGATACACAGCAACATAAATTTGAAGAAAAACTCTCAGAAGCGGCACAAAAAGCGAAGCAGTTAGAGAAAGAGATTCAACATCTGAAAGATAAATTAGCCTCGCAAGCGAGTGCCAGTTTAACGAATAGCGTTAAAGAGATCTCGGGCGTTAAAGTTCTCGTTGCTCAGTTAGAAGGGGCTGATAATAAAGCTCTACGCGGTATGGTTGATGAACTGAAAAATCAACTAGGTAGCGGTATTATCATGCTGGGTAATGTTGAGGATGATAAAGTGGGTCTAATCGCGGGTGTGACCAAAGATTTAACCGCAAAAATCAAAGCGGGTGAATTGGTGAACATGGTTGCATTGCAAGTCGGCGGTAAGGGCGGTGGTCGCCCTGATATGGCCCAAGCCGGAGGGAGTGATGCAAAAGCATTACCTTCGGCCTTAGCCTCCGTTGAGGCTTGGATTGCTGAACGTCTATAAAAAATAGTGATAAATTACGCTCAATCAATTATCTTTTGATTGAGCGTAATTTTATGTAGTTAACCAAGTGGTGTAATTGGTGTTATTTTAAGCATAACCCATTATCTACTTGGTTTTGTCGTTTATACAGCTTACTGAATAATCAACTGGTTGTTTATTGAGTAAGTCAATAAGACTCTGTCTTGGGAAGGTGAATACTGGTGAAAAAGCCCCTTATCGTGCAAAAGTTTGGTGGAACGTCGGTAGGTTCGATTGAGAGAATGCATACCGTGGCCGAACACATCATTAGAGCGAAGAATGATGGTAATCAAGTTGTTGTGGTTGTTTCTGCTATGGCAGGGGAAACCAATCGATTGTTAGGTTTGGCTAAGCAAATCGATTGTGTCCCCAATGCAAGGGAACTGGATGTTTTGCTTTCTGCTGGTGAACAAGTTTCGATGGCTTTACTAGCGATGACCTTAAATAAATTAGGTTATCCAGCCCGTTCTCTTACCGGGACGCAAGCCAACATTGTGACGGATAGCCAGCATAATGAGGCCACGATTCAATCCATTGACACTCAAGCTATCAGTGAATTATTAGAACAAGAGATCATTGTTATCATTGCCGGCTTTCAAGGTGTCAATAAAAATGGGGATATTACCACATTAGGTCGTGGGGGCTCAGATACCAGCGCTGTCGCATTAGCGGGGGCATTAAAAGCTGATGAATGCCAAATTTTTACCGATGTGGATGGTGTGTATACCTGTGATCCTCGTATTGTTTCATCGGCCAAAAAATTAGAGGTGATAGACTTTCCTTCCATGGAAGAGATGGCTCGTAAAGGTGCGAAAGTCTTGCACTTACCGTGTGTTCAATTTGCTTGGAAAAATCAAGTACCATTAAGAGTATTGTCTACCTTCGATATTAATCCGGGCAGTTTAATCAAAGGCGATCACAGTACACAGAATATTTGCGGCATTGCAATTCAACGAGAGATGTTGTTAGTTCGGGTGGAGCAGGGCGATGTATCCATGATAACTAAACAGTGTCACATGTTGGGTATTGAACTGTGGAATGTGATCGAGGAAGCAGAATGGACGGCTGTAGTGATAAAACAGGATGCTTATGCGAAGTTGGATCTGGTGTTCAACGATAAAATCCGCAATAGTGAGCCTGTGAGCTTGCTAACCACTGTTGGGCTGCAAGCCCCTACCTTGATAGAGCATTCACGCACATTATTGGCCGAACAGGACATTGATGTGCATTATGTTTCTACAGGCTCACAATCACTAATGTTAATGCTTGCGCCGCACAAGGTAGATAATGCGGCTAATATTTTGCACAAGGCTTATATTAATTCGGATACTTCGCTGGCATTTCAGGCTAAACAGGCGTTTTTAGGCTGATTTAGATGTAATAAAGTTTACTGAAATATGACTTTTAGTGGATAATAGCGTAGTTGCAAGATAATACAGAGATTACTCAAGGAGCAAAGAATGCTAATTTTGACTCGCCGCGTTGGCGAAACACTGATGATCGGTGATGAAGTAACCGTCACTGTTTTGGGCGTAAAAGGTAACCAAGTACGGATTGGTGTTAACGCTCCAAAAGAAGTATCTGTACACCGTGAAGAAATTTACATGCGCATTCAAGCTGAAAAAGGTAATGGTAACGTTGCACCTGGCAACTACTAATTATCGAGATAAGGCTGGCGTTGACCAGCCTTATTTATTTTTAATGCTCATTAAGAACCTCAGTGTTATTGGCCTTTAAAACTGGTTAAATCGACGGTGTTAAAGGGAAAGGGTAAAAACTCGACGCTTTGGTTAAATAGCCAACGGTTAACGTTTTTTTTAAATCTTTTGCCAAGAAAGTGTTTGACATATTTTTGGTAAATCGTAATATGTGCCTCCGCAAGACGGTGAGGTGGCCGAGAGGCTGAAGGCGCTCCCCTGCTAAGGGAGTATACGGTTTATAGCCGTATCGAGGGTTCGAATCCCTCCCTCACCGCCATTCTTGCGGTGCTTATATTGTTAAGCAATAGCGCGTCCTTAGCTCAGCTGGATAGAGTACCTGGCTACGAACCAGGCGGTCGGAGGTTCGAATCCTCCAGGACGCGCCATATTATATTGAAACATGTCTGTGGTGAGGTGGCCGAGAGGCTGAAGGCGCTCCCCTGCTAAGGGAGTATACGGTTTATAGCCGTATCGAGGGTTCGAATCCCTCCCTCACCGCCATTTGTTGGCCTTTGGTCAACTTTTTTGTTTCAAAATAGTAACGTGTGATGTATTTCACATTCTGCGCGCTCATAGCTCAGCTGGATAGAGTACCTGGCTACGAACCAGGCGGTCGGAGGTTCGAATCCTCC
>NZ_FUXB01000011.1 GCF_900167345.1 Vibrio cincinnatiensis DSM 19608
AAACTCTTCAATTAAAGTTTTTTTGGTCTTGCGACCGGCTCAATGAATACTGACTTCAACTTACCTTAGTAAATTAAAGCTATTATCGTTCCAACAGAACGATAATGAATTGACTGTGCCAAAATCAAGTAAACTTGATTCTGATTGGTCACTCAGTTCATCGATAAATCTTTTTGATTATCATCAACGAGTGCCCACACAGATTGATTGGTTTAAATTGTTAAAGAGCGGTGCTTGCGAGTCTCATGAGAGCTTCGAAGCGGAGGTGAATTCTAGCGAGATAACTGAAAGAGTCAAACACTTTTTCAAATTTTCTTTTTTAGAAGTTTTCCCTCAACTGATACTGCCAGAAGCCTTGCGGCGCCTGCCGTGTCAGTGAGGGCGCATTATAGGGAGTTGTGCTCACTTAGCAAGTCGAATTTGCATTTTTTCTCAAAAAAATAGTTCGTTAGACCAAATTATCAGCACCTCTTATTTTACCCATAGGTTTTCATTATCTAGCTAACAGATTACTCACAAAATGCTGTGGATAACTAATCATCGCTATCAAAGAAATAGCTAATTCTTGCTCTAGGATTAAGGTAGTCTCGTACTCTATCTGGTAATTTGTTGGGTAGAATGGCACTGATTATTTTTATCTCTTTATCAGCAAGGTCAATAATAGGGGCTTGTGTCCTAGGTACAGAAGGGTCGTAGATAAGTACATTCGGAGATAATAAATGTTTAGCGTTCACAGAAACCACTAACCCAACTGTGTTATTAGAAAGCTGTACAACCGTGCCCGGAGGAAACACCCCCATAAACTTAACTAAAATACTCAGGTTTTGGTGGTTATAAAGATGTTTACAATTCTTATAAAGATGCGAGAGTGCAATGTACGGTATTTTTTGTTCTGCCACTATGGCAGGATGGCATAAGTTATCAAAAGCATTAGCAACTGAAATAACTTGGGTAATTTCATCAATTTCTTGCTCTTTCAACCCGAGTGGGTAACCCGAGCCATCATTCAGTTCATGATGCTGTTCAATCACCGTTTTCGCTTTTTCAGGAAAACCATCTATTCCATTAGCGATATCGCTGCCATAACGAGTATGCAGTTTAAGATAATTATGTTCAGGCTCAGTCAGAGGAGTCACTTTACGTACAATTGCGCTGGGAACTCTCATCTTACCAATATCGTGAAACAGTGAAGCAAAAGCGACTTCTTTGATCTGCTGCTCAGTTAGCCCTTTTGCTTTAGCAATCATCATTGCGAGTACCGAGACGTTCAACGAATGGAAATAAACATCCTCATATTCGCTCTTACTATTAATTAAATGCAGAGTGACACTTTCATTGCTTAGTAATTTATCAACGGCATCATCAACCAGTTGTAGAGCCTCATCGATAGCTTCTGTTGGACGATTACGAATTTTATTCATCACCGATCTCATTCTAGCTAAGGATCGTTCGAACTCTTTTTCACACTGAATGACTCGCCGCCGATAGCGACTAAGCTTTTCAATTCGATCTTGTTTTTCTTGCCAAAGTTTACCGACTTCCTCATCCAATTGCTGAGAATCGGTAGGCTCCATCATCTCGTTATCATCAGTTGGAGTTGTGGGTAAAGGCGCAGCATCACTTTGAGCCGGATTAAGAAAAACATGTTGGATACCCAAATGTTTAATCAGCTGAATCTGATCGCTAGACTTGATCTTGAAGCTATTAAATAAAAAAGGATGCTCATTCCATTTTACGGGTAATCGAATATGTAATCCCGGTTGCAACCTATCTACGGTAATCTTAATACTTGCCACGGTTAGCTCGATGTCTCATTGGTTATTCCATTATTTTAGAAGAACTCTCTGCTGAGATCTCCTTTCATCATCACTCTGCTTTCCAGCTAAATACTAAACTCCGCTTCTGCCACGGATGCATGTTGTAATTGAGCAAGGTGGTTGACGATAATTTGTTGAGTAATAATTCCTTTAAATTGTTTACCATCAACCAGTATCCAAGGAAATGCTAAATTTTGTTCACAAATTAGGTAAGTAATTTGCTGAATATCTGTATTAGCATCTAGTTTGGTAAATGAAAGATCCATAATTTGATTAACAGGTCGATGCCAACGCCCCGCCTCCTTCATCGTTTCCAATTCAGTTCCCATTGTGGGGGTCAAATGAAGGTTCAGAGTTTGTCGCTCAACGATACCTACGCATTCGTTAGCATTAATAACAGGTAATACTTCAGTCTCGGGGGTTTGGAAATATTGAAAAGCCAACGATAGAGGATCACCAGGATCAAGCCGTGGGGTATGGGAATGATGAAGTGTCACTAAACGGAGCGGCTGCTTATCTTCTCGATGATTCAGCAAGGGTTTAATTTTCTCGATAATTTGACTGCTCACCGTTTTTAAATTCGATGCAGCTGAGGGGGGAGAAAATAAGAAACCTTGCATGAAGTCTACCCCAGCATCAGCCAGCAAAGAGGCTTCTTCAAGCGATTCCACACCATCCGCTATCACTTGTACACCTAGGGAGTGACATAGTTCAACCAACATCTTAATGACTTTATATCGATTACTTTTGCTCTTGATCGCATCTAGGCAACGCCGGCTAATTTTTAAATAATCAAATTCAGAAAGGGGTAAGTGCTCCAACAGAGAGTAATCAAGCCCCATATCATCGATGGCCACTTGTACACCCTTAGATCGTAGCACTTTCAGTTCAGTTGACTGAACAATGCTGGCGGTATGCGTATTGGCTTGGATCAGGTCAATGATGATCTGATCAGCTCTCACTGAATGGTTATCAATCAACGCAATTAAATAGCCAAGCAGTTCAGGAAACCCTTGCTTCGTATTCGCCGAGATATTAAATGTTAAACGAATAGGATAATCATGCAGTTCTTGCAGTTCAGATATCTGATCTAATGCCGTATGTAAGACTTGTATATCTAGATCAGAGACTAAATCGAGATCTTCAGCAATGGCAATCAATTCGCTATTACTAACATTTAATGAAGTAGGCAGTGAAAAACGACACAAAGCTTCGTAACTGCTGATTTGCCAGGTTTGTGTTTCTACTATCGGTTGATATCGAACCGTTAATGTTTGTTTTTTGATCGCCTCACTCACCAGTTCTTCTAATAACCGGCGCTTTTTGATTTGTCGGTGAAGTTGTGAGTCAAAAAAACGAATTTTCTGCAAACCGGATTCTGATTGTTGCTCTAATATCGCTTGGACTGAATGGGTCACTGCCATTTTAGTGCTGCGGGCATCTAAACCAAGAATTGAAACACCGATTTTTCCTGATGTACAAAGTTTATGTAAATGGCTATCTACCTTACGTAGTTCATGAAAAAATGTACGAATTCTTGCATGAACATAGCGGTATGCTTCCCCAGAAAAAGGTAAAGGGCAGGTAACGCACACTAAATACAATCCCTCTTTTATCTGCCCAAACAAGCGGCTTTCTTTCAAACACGCCATCACCTCATTTAATGACGTCTGTTGAGCCGAGGAAATAGGATGCTCAATATTTAACGTCATCACAATATAAAGTTCATCAACCAATCGCTGTTGATATAAAGCTTCAAACTGCTCAAGGAACCACTGTTTATTCGCAATAGAGCCATTAACTGCTTGCTTATTTTCTTCAATTTGTGGTGAATAAAAACTCACATAGACGGCCTGACCTTCAGCAGGCATCAGCAATACTGAGCAATAGTAATGGTGCTCTTGACCACTGGCACAAGTCATGGTTACTTTTTGTGGCAAACTATCCACATAAGCATTTAAAGGCAAAGCCTCATCAGAGAATAAAAATTCACTATTCAGCCCTAGAAGATCAATTGAATGAAAACCAGTAAATTGCTCAAAAGTACGATTACAGCCTAGAATTTTATTATCCTGATCAGAAATTAACACTCCCCACGGAGCGAAGCTCAATAAGTTATCCAGCCATAACCCCTGCTGATGTGATTGAGTGAGCTCAAAAATCGGCAGGATCTCTCCTTGTAAAACATATTTAGAGAGTTTTTCTACCGAAAAAATCGCATAGCAGAAACGTTCGGAAGCCATAAGTAAGGCATTAATAGAAAGCTTATCTCCACTAGTGAGTGCGGCCTCTAACAACTGTTCAACCTTTTCCTGAGTTGCCACATTCATTAAAGCCAGCCACTCTTCCAATGTTTGAAAACAAAAGGGGGAACTCCGCTTACTTGCAGGTGAGTCACTCGTACAAGTAAAAGTTTGAGTATCAATATCTAAAGTCCAGTGAACAGGGGCAAATGATTTTGACGACAACGGATCCAGCTCGCCAGCGCGAGGTATATTATGGCTATCTTGCATTCGTTCACCTTAGGCGATAGAGATCGCAGCTAATGGAAGCCTTCTCTTTAAGTTTAGACTAACAAATAGAGCGAGAAAAAAGAGACAACTTTTCTGGGAAGAAATACAAAATAGAGACTTGAGTCACGTAAAATGAAGTAGGACAAAAACAACAAAGCCCCGACTTTCGTCGAGGCTTTGTTGTATAAATAATGGTACCGATGGGCGGACTTGAACCGCCACTCCCGAAGGAAACGGATTTTGAATCCGTCGTGTCTACCAATTTCACCACATCGGCATTTTTAGGCTATTGCCCTTTGATGGTTGGCATTATACGTAAGAAAGTGAGCGGCGCAATAACAAAATATTGAAAAACAAATCGTTTGCTGAATATTTCGCCATAAAGATTCATGCTGTGCTCTTGCTCTCTTTTCAGTAGAGGAAAGTCCCGATATGCTGACAACCATTAATGATTGACTTTGGTCTCCTATGAACACTTCAAACTTACCACCCGCAGGGCTATTTCGACGTTTAGGGGCACTTTTATATGATTCGTTGATTGTAATGGCCATTTTAATGGTGGCTGGCGGTATTGTCATTGCCGTTTTAGAAGCACTGGTTGCATTCAACGCAATGAGCTACGCTCCTTACCAAGATGCAGGTGAACTGCTTAGCCGTCACCCAATTTGGAGCCCGGTCTATACACTTTATCTTGCTACTACTTGGATCTACTTCTTTGTTTTCTTCTGGACGAGAGCAGGGCAAACACTTGGGATGAGAGCTTGGAAAATTATGGTTCGTAATACTGACGGTTCACTGATAAGCCCAACTCAAGCGCTAATTCGCTTAGCTACCTCAGTGTTTGGTTTGGGAAATTTTACCGTTCCAATTGATCCGCAAAAGCGCAGCTTTCAAGATATGTGGGCCAAAACGGAAGTAGTGAAACTCGATAAGATTGGTTGATCTTTTTACACCACACAAAATTCATTCCGTGACTATGAGTGCGTAAGAAAAGGAACAAGGGAGGCATCACACCTCCCTTGTTCAATCATATGGTCACAATTTCAAGCGGTTATAACTTTCTACGCAGTAACATCACGGCAATCGTTAAGAAAACCAAGCTAGGGGCAACAGCACCAAATACAGGCGGAATGCCATACACCAAACTTAAGGGGCCAAAAAATTCACTAGAGATATAAAAAGTAAATCCAGCAATCACCCCTGATAAAATTCTGGCTCCCATGGTCACACTTCGTAGCGGACCAAAAATAAATGACAGAGCCATCAGCATCATAACGGCAATGGAGAAAGGTTGAGTCACCTTGCGCCACAAAGCCAACTCATAACGAGAAGCATCTTGCTCAGAGGCTTTCAGATAATGAACATAATCATACAAACCACTGAGTGCAAGCTCTTCCGGCTTCACCGTCACCACAGCTAATTTATCTGGAGCTAAAGCCGTCTTCCATGGATATTCGTCCAATGACTGTTTGGTGATCAAAAAATCATTCTGAAAATCGGTCAACTCAACGTTCTTCATGACCCATTGATTATCACCGAGGTAATCGACTTGCTCAGCAAACACAACATGACGCAACTTTTTATGTTCATCAAAACGCCACATGTTTAATCCATACAAGTGTTCACTATCAATCTTACCAACGAAAATAAAGTCATTCACATCTCTAGCCCATACCCCCGTTCTCACCGACATAAGGTTTCCACCAGAGGTAGCAAAGGCACGCATATCACGAGCCATTTTTTGTGCTTGAGGAGCCCCCCACTCGCCTAACAAGGTTACAATGATCATCAAGGGCACTGCGGTTTTTAACACGGAAAGACCAATATCTAATTTGGAAAATCCCGCAGCCTGCATGACCACTAATTCAGAACTTGCAGCTAATGCTCCTAAGCCAATCAAGGCTCCTAACAATGCCGCCATCGGGAAAAACATTTCCACATCTCTTGGTACACTGAGTACAACAAATAGCAAGGCTTGCAAAAGATCGTAGGTACCATCCCCTACTTTTCTGAGCTGTTCAACATATTTGATTATGCCGGACAAACCAACAAAGGTGACGAGTACCAATGTCGTGGTGGCAATAATGGTTCTGCCGATATACCAATCCAATATCTTAAACACGACTTAAGCCACCTTTCTCTTTTGTTTAAATCTGTCTTTTATTCTTCTCACCATCACACTATCTAGTGTGTTTACTATGATAGCTGCCATCAGCAAAGCAGCGTTTATTGGCCACATTCCGACAGCAACAGGAATGGAGCCATCTTCCAATGCGGACTTCGTTGCACTGATCGCTAAGAAATAGGTTAGATAAATAAGAATGGCAGGCCCCATCTTGGCAAATCGCCCCTGTCTTGGGTTGACCGCAGATAATGGCACCACCAGCATGGTTAATAACGGAATACAAACCACTAGAGAGATCCGCCATTGTAGCTCAGCTTGAGCCCGTTGATCAGAATTACGAATTAGGTCCAAGGTCGGTATTTCTTCCCAATCTCGCCCTTTACTTTTCACTTCTCGTTGGCCAATTAATCCTTCATATTGCTCAAAACGCGTGATCATATAATCCACACGAGTCGGCACGCCTTCATAACGAACACCATGATGCATCGTGATCACTTGCCGACCGTCACTCAGCTCTTGAACTTCTCCTGAGTCGGAAAACATCACACTCGGTAAAATAGATTCTCGCGGAGAAAGCTGAGCAACAAAAACATTACGTAGTTTTTTATTTTCTATATTGTCAATAAAAACAACTGAAGAGCCGTCAGGAGAACGTTGGAACTGCCCTTTTTGTAATAGGTCAACACTATTTTCCGCCGCAAGTTGCTCAATCAGTTGAGCTTCTTTATTTTGACTCCAAGGTGATAACCAAAATGCATTAAATGCGGCAACACTCGAAGTGATAATCGCCAAATACAGTGCCGCTCGGATGAGAAACTTATTCCCAATCCCAGTGGCATTCATTACGGTAATTTCGCTTTCCGCATATAGGCGACCAAAGGTTAATAGAATGCCAATATACAAACTCAGCGGTAGCATTAGCAGCCCCATTGCAGGCATATTTAAACCCACAATAGATAAAATCATCCGAGCAGGGATTTCACCGTCTGAAGCGTCAGCCAGCACACGGATAAATTTCTGGCTTAAAAAGACCAAAAACAGGACGAAAAATATCGCAAATTGGCTTTTTAGTGTCTCTCGGATCAAATATCTAACAATAATCACGCTGAAATAACCTATGCAAAACTTGTTTTTTTGATTGAATCACTATAATTTCCTGTTGAATCGTTTGTTTTTTTAAATTTTTACTATCTGTTAGAACACCTAACTCAAGGTCGATTCCCAAAAGGATTCATCCAGTAAGAATTCATTATCTAACATTTAGTTCTATTTGTCTTTAAGATGTAGGAGTACGCATGGAGTTCAGTGTTAAAAGTGGTAGCCCTGAAAAACAACGTAGCGCATGTATCGTTGTTGGAGTCTTTGAACCACGCCGCCTTTCTCCAGTAGCAGAACAACTTGATAAAATCAGTGATGGCTACATCAGTTCACTACTTCGTCGTGGTGATCTCGAAGGAAAACCCGGACAGATGCTGCTACTGCATCAAGTACCCGGAGTGCTTTCAGAACGAGTGTTACTTGTCGGTTGCGGCAAAGAACGGGAACTGGGTGAACGCCAATACAAAGAGATCATCCAAAAAACCATTAGCACACTTAATGAAACTGGGTCAATGGAAGCGGTCTGCTTTTTAACTGAGTTACATGTTAAAGGTCGTGATACTTATTGGAAAGTTCGCCAAGCCGTAGAAGCCACCAAAGATGGTTTATACACTTTTGATCAATTCAAAAGCGTCAAGCCAGAAACCCGCCGGCCACTACGTAAACTGGTTTTCAATGTGCCAACCCGACGAGAACTCAGTTTGGGTGAACGAGCCATTAATCATGGTTTAGCCATCGCCTCAGGGGTTAAAGCGTGTAAAGATCTCGGCAATATGCCGCCTAATATCGCTAACCCTGCTTATCTTGCCTCCCAAGCTCGTCGCTTAGCCGATGACTACTCGACGGTGACCACCAAAATTATTGGTGAAGAAGAGATGGAAAAACTGGGCATGACCTCTTACCTTGCCGTAGGTCGAGGTTCTAAAAATGAATCCATGATGTCAATCATTGAATACAAAGGCCATTCAGACCCAGAAGCTAAACCTATCGTTTTAATTGGGAAAGGGCTCACTTTTGACTCAGGCGGTATTTCTCTAAAACCCGGTGAAGGGATGGATGAGATGAAATATGACATGTGTGGCGCCGCCTCCGTCTTTGGTGCCATGAAAGCATTAGCAAAATTGAACCTTCCACTGAATGTGGTTGGGGTGCTGGCAGGATGTGAAAACATGCCTGGTAGTAATGCTTATCGCCCTGGTGATATTTTGACAACGATGTCTGGCCAAACGGTCGAAGTACTCAACACCGATGCAGAGGGTCGCCTAGTCTTGTGTGATGCACTCACCTATGTTGAACGTTTTGAACCAGATTGTGTCGTCGATGTCGCCACCTTAACAGGCGCTTGTGTTATCGCACTCGGTCACCATATCAGTGGCGTGATGGCCAATCACAACCCATTAGCGCACGAACTCGTCAACGCTTCCGAACAAGCCAGTGATCGAGCTTGGCGTTTACCATTGGCCGATGAATACCATGAACAGTTGAAAAGCCCCTTTGCCGATATCGCTAATATCGGTGGCCGCCCTGGTGGAGCGATCACCGCTGGCTGTTTCTTATCAAAATTTACGAAGAAATATAACTGGGCCCATCTTGATATTGCGGGCACGGCTTGGAAATCAGGTGCGGCAAAAGGCTCCACTGGTCGCCCTGTTTCCCTGTTAGTCCAGTTCCTGCTCAATCGCAGTGGCCAATACACTGAGGAATAGACCTCATAAGAAGGGCCAACCGGCCCTTTTTTATTCACTCTGAGTAGGTCATGATGGCAACAGCAACTTTCTACCTTATTTCTGCTGATAGCCCACAAGCAACCCAAAGCGGGTTTGAGCAATATGTGGTTTATCTCGCACAATATTTTGCTAAGCAAGGGGCAAAAGTCTATGTACAAGGCCATGACAAGCCCCATGCAGAAAGGCTTGCTGAGCGGTTTTGGCAAGTTGAGCCTGAGGATTTCCTTGCTCACAACTTGGTCGGCGAAGGCCCCAGATATGGGACTCATATTGAAATTGGGTACCCAGAAGTCGCCCCTTCTCGGAACCGACAACTGGTAATAAATGTGGCCGATAATCATACAACCTTTGCGAACGCCTTCGCAGAGGTGGTAGACTTCGTCCCCAGTGAAGAAAAGGCCAAGCAACAAGCTCGAGAGCGGTATAAGCAGTACCGTCAAGCAGGGTATCAACTGCAAACCATCGAGATAAATTACCCTTGAATCCTTTATCCTTATAGTTAAGCTCTCTTACCCAGAGAGAACTCACTTATAGTGATAACCCGAATTAACCATCAATGTATCCATTTAAGAGCACTATGGAAAAGACATACAACCCAACATCCATCGAACAAGATCTATATAAGACTTGGGAAGAACAAGGCTACTTTAAGCCTCACGGTGATACAAGCAAAGACGCGTACAGCATCATGATCCCGCCGCCAAACGTCACTGGTAGCCTACATATGGGACACGCATTCCAAGACACCATTATGGATACCTTGATCCGCTGTCAGCGCATGAAAGGTAAAAATACCCTATGGCAAGTCGGTACTGACCATGCGGGTATTGCAACTCAAATGGTCGTTGAACGTAAAATTGCTGCCGAAGAAGGCAAAACCAAGCACGATTACGGCCGTGATGCCTTTATCGATAAAATTTGGGAATGGAAAAAAGAATCGGGGGGAACGATCACTAAACAGCTACGCCGTCTTGGAGCTTCTGTTGACTGGGATCGTGAACGTTTCACTATGGATGATGGTTTTTATAAAGCCGTACAAGAAGTGTTTGTTCGCCTCTACAAAGACGATTTGATCTATCGCGGCAAACGTTTAGTAAACTGGGATCCTAAACTGCATACCGCCATTTCTGATCTTGAAGTGGAAAACAAAGAAACCAAAGGCCATATGTGGCATTTCCGCTACCCATTAGCCGATGGCGCAAAAACCTCAGAAGGCAAAGATTATATCGTGGTTGCTACCACTCGCCCTGAAACCATGCTTGGTGATACCGGTGTAGCGGTAAACCCAGAAGATCCTCGCTATAAAGATCTGATCGGTCAACAAGTTGTACTGCCCGTCGTTAACCGCCGTATTCCAATCGTCGGTGATGAGCATGCGGATATGGAAAAAGGGACTGGTTGTGTAAAAATCACCCCAGCACATGATTTTAATGACTATGAAGTAGGTAAACGCCATCGCCTGCCGATGATCAACATCTTCACCTTTGATGCCAACGTACGTGATGTCGCCGAAGTCTTTAATACTAATGGTGAACCATCAGAGGCTTATAGCTCAGAGATTCCTGCTCAATATCAAGGCATTGAACGCTTTGCGGCTCGTAAAGCGATCATAGCAGAATTCGACGCTCTAGGATTACTAGAAGAAGTCAAAGATCACGATTTAACCATTCCTTATGGTGATCGGGGTGGCGTAGTCATTGAACCGATGCTGACGGATCAATGGTATGTTCGCGCGGGTATTCTTGCCAAACCTGCGGTTGAAGCGGTTGAAAATGGGGATATTCAGTTCGTGCCTAAGCAGTACGAAAATATGTACTTCTCATGGATGCGTGATATTCAAGATTGGTGTATTTCTCGCCAGCTTTGGTGGGGGCACCGTATCCCTGCTTGGTATGATGAGCAAGGTAATGTTTACGTTGGCCGCAATGAAAGCGAAGTGCGCAGTGAAAATAACCTTGCTGAAGATATCGTGTTACGCCAAGACGATGACGTTTTGGATACTTGGTTCTCTTCAGCGCTATGGACATTCGGTACACTTGGCTGGCCAGAACAGACCAAAGAACTCAACGTTTTCCACCCAACGGATGTGCTCGTTACTGGGTTTGATATCATTTTCTTCTGGGTTGCCCGGATGATCATGATGACCATGCATTTTGTCAAAGATGAGAATGGTCAACCTCAAGTTCCGTTCAAAACCGTTTATGTGACAGGCCTTATTCGTGATGAAAATGGCGATAAAATGTCAAAATCTAAAGGGAACGTACTTGATCCTATCGATATGATCGATGGTATCGATCTCGAATCTTTGGTTGAGAAACGCACTGGCAACATGATGCAGCCGCAATTAGCCGAGAAAATTGAGAAAAACACACGGAAAACCTTTGAAAATGGTATCGAAGCTTACGGTACAGATGCTCTGCGCTTCACGCTAGCCGCGATGGCTTCCACTGGCCGTGACATCAACTGGGATATGAAACGTTTAGAAGGCTACCGTAATTTCTGCAATAAACTGTGGAACGCAAGCCGCTATGTTCTGATGAACACTCAAGAGCAGGATTGCGGTTTTGCAGCTGGTACTGAGCTTGAATATTCATTGGCCGATAAGTGGATCGAGTCACAATTTGAATTAGCCGCGAAAGAGTTCAACAACCACATTGATAACTACCGTCTGGATATGGCTGCCAATACACTGTATGAGTTTATCTGGAACCAATTCTGTGACTGGTATTTAGAGCTGACCAAGCCTGTACTTTGGAAAGGGAGTGAAG
This sequence comes from Vibrio cincinnatiensis DSM 19608, assembly GCF_900167345.1. Classification (GTDB taxonomy): domain Bacteria; phylum Pseudomonadota; class Gammaproteobacteria; order Enterobacterales; family Vibrionaceae; genus Vibrio; species Vibrio cincinnatiensis. The sequence continues at coordinate 12,049 of NZ_FUXB01000011.1, forward strand.
CCCAACAACGAGCAACTCGCCGAACCTTGATTACGGTACTTGAGAAAACGTTGCGCTTGGCTCACCCTGTTTTGCCATACATTACCGAAACCATTTGGCAAAGTGTGAAGCCACTGGTAGAAGGCATTGAAGGTGATACCATTATGCTGCAAGCGCTACCACAATATGATGAAACGAACTTCCATCAAGAAGCGCTAAATGACATAGAGTGGGTAAAAGCCTTTATCACCAGTATCCGTAACTTGCGTGCTGAGTATGACATTAATCCGGGTAAACCACTGGAAGTCATGCTTAAAGCAGCCAGTGAACAAGATGCGGATCGCCTTGCCGCCAACCAACAAGTACTGATTGCTCTAGCGAAGTTAGACAGTGTTCGTGTGCTGGCGGCAGGAGAAGTCGTTCCTGCCTGTGCAACCGCCTTAGTGGGTAAATCAGAGCTAATGATTCCAATGGCAGGCTTGATTGATAAAGAAGCTGAACTGGAACGTTTGAGTAAAGAAATTGCGAAAACGGAAGGGGAAATTAAGCGCATTGAAGGCAAATTGGGTAACCAAGGCTTCGTTGCTAAAGCCCCTGAAGCGGTCGTTGCCAAAGAGCGTGAAAAACTCGAAGGTTACCAAGAAGCACTAGTGAAATTAGTTGAACAAAAAGCGACGATTGCCGCGCTTTAATCCATCTCTTTTCACTGATGAAATGATGATAAGGCAGCGAATTCGCTGCCTTATTTTTATGCTAGATTAGACTAAACGGTGACGAGACTCACCAGCGATAAACCCTTCAATGTTATCGATTAAAATCGCCACTAAGCGCTCGATAGCACTGTCGCTTCCCCACGCCACATGTGGTGTCAGCAATAAGTTGGGCAATTCCATATTCGCCAATAAAGGGTTGTTTCTATCGGCAGGTTCTTGAGTAAACACATCAACCCCCGCACCCGCAATGCGACGCTGTTTTAATGCATCAACCAAGGCCTGCTCATCGACTAACCCACCTCGGCCAGTATTGATAAGAATGGCATTCGGTTTCATCAACGCAAATTCATCAGTACTGAGCAAATGATGAGTAGAATCCGTTAAAGGGCAATGTAAGGAGAGCACATCAGCATTCGCCACGACTTGCTCAAAGGGCGTATATCCAGCGCGACAATGCTGTGCGCCTTTATGTTCAGCCAGTAACACTTGCATTCCTAACGCTTTCGCCAGCTGTGCCGTTGCTTTGCCTAACGTTCCACTGCCGATGATTCCCATGGTACTGCCCGCAATATCACCAATAGGATGCGTAAAAAAGCAGAACTGCTTATTGCGCTGCCACTCACCCGCTGCAATATCTTGATGGTAACCCAATAAATTACGCCGCAGAGCAAACAGCATGCCGATCACATGTTCAGGAACCGATTGAACTGCATACCCTTGCACATTGCACACCGCAATCTTGTGTAATCGACAGTAGTCCACATCAACATTATTCACGCCAGTGGCTGAAACCGCGATTAAGCGCAACTGAGGTAATTGAGCCAGCACATCTGCCGTTAGCCGAACTTTATTAGTAATGGCAATATCGGCTCCCGCTAAGCGCTCGACCACTTGATCGGGTGAGGTGAGTTCATATTCTTGCCAATGGTGAGCAAAATTGAGCGAAGGTAACGAGATATGGCGTGGAATCGTCGCACGATCTAAAAAAACCACCGTAGGTAGTGACATAGCTTCTCCTTGCGCTATCCACCACCCATATTATGGTCGCGGCAGCGTTTTGTAGTCAGGTAATTTCCGCTCAGGATCAAAGTGGCGTAAAATTTCTTCCTGAGCTTCAGGGTAAAAATCACAAGGTACGAACAGGGTTCGTAACCAATGACTGCGCGGATGATAAAAACTCAGTTCAGCGGCATGCAATTCCAAACGGTTTGCAAACGCTAACGCTTCAGGAGAAGCATAAAACTCATCTCCTACAATTGGATGACCAATCGCAAGCAAATGAACCCGGAGTTGATGTGAACGTCCAGTGATAGGAAACAGACGCACAATTGCCGTTTTTTCTTCTTGTTTTACCACCTGATAAAGGGTTCTTGAGGCTTTTCCCTGTTCAAAACAGACTTTTTGCTTCGGGCGATTAGGCCAATCACAAATCAATGGGAGATCTATCTCTCCTTGTGTCTGTTCTACTTTCCCCCATACCCGAGCGTAATAGACTTTATGGGTTAAGCGATATTGAAACTGTTTTTTTAATGCCGCTTCCATGTATTTATTTTTGGCAAACAACATTAGTCCTGAGGTCGACATGTCAAGCCGATGCACGACCTGAATATCAGAGTAACGTTCGACCAATCGGCTCCACATACTGTCATAATGCTCAGCATGCTTACCGGGAACCGAAAGCAACCCTGATGGCTTATTGACAGCCAGAATATGGTCATCTTCGTACACCACATCAATCCACGGCTCAGTTGGTGGATGGTACTCAATCATTGCCATCAATTACATCTCATTTGCTCAAAACGCTGCATTATATACGTAAAGCCTATGCCGTTACAGCGACAGAAACGCTCCCGTCGCCACCTAACACTTCCTCTTATCATTGAGGTCTAACCCCGTAGAATGCATAACAAACCATGTAAATACAAATTGACACTTTAGCAAAGTATGATATTGGTATGAATTGTTGACAATAAAAACAACCCAACGACATCGCATCGTTCGGGTAACAACACTAAACAAACACAACCATAATTTATACCTAACGATTAAAGCGAGCAGCAACAAGCCGTATCACTTGTTTGCCCCTTTACCGAGGAGTCGGTAGACAGACCCTTCGCCTCATTCAATCGTTAAGGTATATAAGGAACAAGAATGGAAAATACCGTCCCTTATACATCAAACACTAAGCTCCCTTTCGCTCAACTGATTCGTTCGCTTGGCCCCGGTATTATGATGGCCGCAGCCGCCGTCGGTGGTTCACATCTGGTGGCTTCAACCAAAGCAGGGGCTATCTATGGCTGGCAATTAGCGGCTTTAATCTTACTGGTCAATCTCTTTAAGTACCCCTTCTTTAAAGCCAGCGTACAATACACCATGGGAACGGGCGAAAGCTTAGTCGAAGGGTATGCTAAATTAGGCAAACCATACTTGTGGATCTTTGCCATTCTCAGCGTCTTCTCTGGCATCGTCAATACGGCGGCACTACTGATGTTCAGTGCCAGTTTACTGGGATACTTTATTCCTTTTGAGTTATCTATGCCGACACTCAGTGCACTGATTCTTATCACTTGTTTGGTCATTCTATTGGCGGGACATTATCGAGCATTAGATGTGTTATCCAAAACCATTATGGCGGTGCTCACTCTTGCCACATTAACAGCGGTATTCATTGCGGCAACCAACCCTGCGCCAGTTACCATCGCAACACAAGCGCCTTCCCCTTGGAATATTGCCGCCATCGGTTTTATTGTCGTAACCATGGGATGGATGCCAGCCCCCATTGAAATTTCCAGCCTAACCTCGATGTGGCTGAAAAGTCAGCGCAAGCAGCAATCCGTTACCCCTCAATCCGCCTTATTTGATTTCAATGTCGGCTACATCGGTACAGCCATTTTAGCGATTGTCTTTCTTGCATTGGGTAGCTTAGTGCTTCATGGCACAGGCGTCGAATTATCTAAATCCGGAGTGGGCTTCTCTCATCAATTGGTTAGCCTATATGCCTCTACCATTGGTGAATGGTCAAGATACTTAATTGCTGTTATCGCTTTTTTCTGTATTTTTGGCAGTACCATTACGGTAATTGATGGCTATTCCCGAGTGATTGCTGAATCTCAACGACTACTAAACAATCGAGTACAGCAATCCCCACGAATTTTCCAGTCATGGATGTTTTTGGTTTCAGCATCGGCCTTAGCGATTATTATCTTTTGGGCATCAGCATTAATGCCGATGCTAGACTTTGCCATGGTGATGGCCTTTATGACCACTCCGGTTTTTGCCCTGTTGAACTATGTTCTGGTCACTCGAACTCCGCTGCCCGAAGCGCTACAAGTTGGACCAAAACTAAAAGCCCTATCCCTTTTTGGGCTCATCTACTTATTTGGCTTTCTTGCACTATTTATTTGGTGGAAGTGGTTAATGTAACGAGTGCTCTACTCTAGAAAAAATAAAGGCCTTCATGTACGAAGGCCTTTATCATTAAGAATTATTCCTTAGTTATGAGTCACCACAATCAATCGCAAGGAATCTAATTGATATTGAGCTTGTGCTATATACCCGCTCAATGCCGCAATTTGCGCTTCCAATGCCCGAATTTCCTCATCTCGAATGTTAGGATTCACCGCCTTCAACGCTAATAAACGCTCAAGCTCCGCATTCAGGCTATATTGCATCTCTTTTTCAGCCTGCTCACGAATCGCTACCACTTTTTCGCTCACCAATACATCACTTTCTGTGATCAAGCGATGAATTTCAGCCTGTACAGAGCTGACCAGCTTGCTGGCTAAATGACGATTTACTGGGCTTAATTGACGATTAAATGCTTCAAAATCCACTTGTGCAGAAAGATCATTACCACGAGCATCGAGTAAAATACGAATCGGCGTTGGGGGTAAAAAGCGGCTGATACCACTACTTTTCGGCGCTTGAGCATCAACAAGATAAACCATCTCTAATAAGATAGTTCCCACTGGCAGCGCTTTATTTTTAAGTAACGAAACGGCGCAAACCCCAACCCCTTCACTCATCAGTAAGTCGATACCCCCTTGGATCATTGGGTGCTCCCAACTGATAAAGTGCATATCTTCTCGAGAAAGAGCGGTATCACGATCAAAGGTAATCGTTGCCCCTTCATAAGGCAGGCCCGGATAACTAGGCACCATCATATGCTCAGAAGGCGTCACAACCAGCGCATTTTCACCACGATCATCTTGGTTAAGGCCAACCGTATCAAATAAACTCAAGGCAAAAGTGACTAAGTTGGTATCCCCATCTGTCTCAGCAATCGACTGAGCAATTTGCTGCGCTTTTTCACCTCCATTGGAGTGCATTTCCAGCAATCGGTCACGCCCTTGTTCTAATTGGCTTTTCAACGATTTATTCAGCTTCGCGGATTCCTCAATAACGGCATCAAGCTCACTGCTTTCTCCTGCGGCGAGCATTGGGATCAAACGCTCAGCAAACTGATCATACACCGCACGGCCAGTCGGGCAGGTTTCAGCAAAAGCATTCAAGCCTTCATCATACCAACGGGCTAAAATCGCCTGAGACGTCCCTTGTAAATAAGGCACATAAATATCGATATCATTTTGTTGGCCTATTCGATCCAAACGACCAATACGTTGCTCTAGCAGATCCGGGTTAAATGGCAGATCAAACATCACCAACTGATGAGCAAATTGGAAGTTACGCCCTTCAGATCCGATTTCACTACAGATCAGAACCTGCGCACCACCTTCTTCCTGAGCGAAATAAGCCGCCGCTTTGTCCCGATCTAAAATCGACATCCCTTCATGAAAAACCGTCGCTCGAATGCCTTCACGTTCACGCAGTGCTTGTTCTAACTGCAATGCAGTGCTCGCTCTTGAGGCAATCACTAAAATCTTTTCACTACGCTTGGCTTTAACTTTGTCAATCAACCAGTTAACACGAGAATCAAATTGCCACCAACTCGCATCATCACCTTCAAACTCTTGGAAAATCTCTTCGGGATAGAGCATTTTCATCGCTCGAGCTTCAGGACTTAGCTTGCCACCAATCATCCCTGACACTCGCATGGAGGTCGTGTACTGCTCTGGGATAACCATCGGTAGTAAATGCACATTACGCACAGGGAAACCTTTAATGGCCGCTCGAGTATTTCTAAACAGCACACGTCCCGTTCCATGGCGATCCATCAAGTTACTGATCAATTCATCACGGGCAATCGCTTTCTCTTGCTCATCCGCTTGGCTTTCTAATACCTTCAGCAGCGGCTCAACATCCTGTTCGCTCAGCAGTTCACCAATTTGGTTCTTCGCTTCATTACTAAGCACGGCACCAGAAAGTAAAGTGCTCACCGCATCAGCCACTGGGGCATACTGCGCTTCCTCTTTCACAAAAGCATCATAATCGTAGAATCGATCGGCATCGAGCAATCGTAAACGAGCAAAGTGGCTTTCACGTCCTAACTGTTCTGGCGTTGCCGTTAACAGCAATACTGCTGGTGTTCGTTCAGCCAGCGCTTCTATGACTTGGTATTCACGGCTGGGTTTTTCTTGGCTCCACAGTAAATGGTGTGCTTCATCCACCACCAACAAATCCCATTCAGCGTCTAATGCTTGCTCAAAGCGTTGGCGACTTTTGCGTAGAAAATCGAGTGAACAAAGAACGTATTGCTGAGTATCGAAAGGGTTATCCGCTTCACTAAAGGCTTCTACACAACGTTCTTCATCAAACACAGAAAAGTGAAGGTTAAAACGGCGCAGCATCTCCACCAACCATTGATGCTGAAGCGTTTCTGGCACCACAATTAAAATACGTTCGGCCCGCCCAGAAAGCACTTGTTGATGAATGATCATGCCCGCTTCAATGGTTTTACCTAGCCCAACTTCATCGGCTAAGAGCACTCGAGGGGCATAACGACGCCCCACTTCATGGGCAATGTATAACTGATGAGGAATCAAACCAGCACGCATACCACATAAACCCCGCATCGGGCTTTTATGTTGTTGATATTGATTACTCAGTGCCCGGTAACGCAGCACAAAATTGTCCATACGATCAATTTGACCGGCAAACAATTTATCTTGAGGCTTGTTAAAACGAATTTGATTACTGAGGAAAATTTCCCGAAGTGCTACGCCCGACTCATCCGTATCTTCACGAGTTCCCAGATAAGTGAATACACCTTGATCTTCAACGACTTGATCAACATGGAGTGACCAACCTTCTTGGCTATCAATGCTATCCCCCACATTAAACGTCACTCGTGTCACCGGTGCATCATGACGAGCATAAACTCGGTTTTCTTCTGATGCGGCGAACATTAATGTCACCGTGCGAGCGTCCATACCCACCACAGTGCCTAAACCTAAATCGCTTTCCGTATCACTTATCCAGCGTTGCCCCAAAGCAAAAGTCATTAATCGACTACCTCATCAATGTGGATTAGACATAAAAGTTATTAAGAACTCTACACCTGTAAAAGAAAAGTCTAATCGCTCTATTATTCCAGTGCAGAAAAAGACCGCTAATCTTACTTGAAGGTATGAAGTAGGTCACGTCCATTCCCGGCTTTTTTTCCCCAATTTCCCCTCTGACATCAAATGGTCATCTTTCCATGTCATTGGTGAATCAGTACATTGCGATACTTTGCTAGATAGCACACCTTGAAGGCAGGTAACCTGCTACGCTAAGAAGGTAAGTTCAAGCAGAGTATCAACACAGGTTTGTCTTCAGGCCACAGTGATCGAAAGTCTGACTCCAGCATACGGTGATTGTTGGCAAGTGAATGCAAACATCCATTGCACAAGGCTACTCAGTAGCAAGGAGACGCTTATGGGCGATACCGACCGGAAACTGTTTGTTCTGGATACCAACATCCTACTCCATGAACCACTCGCTATTTACTCCTTCCAAGAACATGATGTGGTCATTCCGATGACCGTCCTCGAAGAACTTGATCGAATCAAAGACAGCAAGCGCGACGTCGCCCGAGATGCCCGCGTTGCCATCCGAGCTTTAGAAACCGTCTTTCATGATGCTACTCCCGATGAAATTTCTGCTGGAATTCCACTGGTGCAGCAAGGGGCACGCGGAGGAACGATTGCCATCTTAGCGGACTACGATGTGCATGAAACCGTAAAAGCCTTCACGGATAAAGAAGGGGATAACCGAATTCTCAATGCCGTTTTACACCTACAAAATAAGCGGGCTCCCCGCGCTGTCGTGTTAGTCACTAAAGACATTAACATGCGCTTACGAGCCAAAGGAGCGGGGGTGCGTTTTGTTGAAGATTACCGTACCGATCAGCTCATTGATGACGTGCAGTACCTCACTAAAGGTTTTCAAACCCGCGCTGGAAATTTCTGGAGTAGCGTGGAAAATGTCGAAAGCTATACCTTATCGGGCAAAACCTTCCACAAACTGGCTCGGCAACCTTTCGAACCCACTTACTTAAACCAATACGTTCTGGATGAAGAGAGTGATTTTGCTGCTCGGGTAGAAAATTTGACACCAGAGTCTGTCACTCTGCGAGATTTAAGCCGAGAACGCATGATGCACCGTAAAGTCTGGGACATCACTCCGAAAAATATTTATCAAGCGATGGCATTCGATGCCTTGCTGGATCCTGACATTGATTTAGTCATTCTCACCGGAGCAGCCGGCAGTGGTAAAACTTTATTGGCCATGGCGGCGGCTTTAGAACAAACCATCGAACGGAAGATGTTCGACAAAATTATCGTGACTCGCAATACCCCTGACATTGGTGAATCCATCGGTTTCTTACCCGGCAGTGAAGAAGAAAAAATGATGCCTTGGCTTGCCGCCATTACCGATACCTTAGAAGCGCTGCATAAACACGATCACTGTACGGAAGGTTCACTTAAATACATCTGTGATAAAGCCAACATTCAATTTAAATCCATTAACTTTATGCGAGGCCGATCCATTCAAAATGCCTTTGTATTGCTCGATGAATGTCAAAACCTCACCGCTTCACAAATTAAAACCATCATTACTCGCTGCGGCGAAGGGACCAAAATAGTCTGCTCGGGTAACTTAGCGCAAATTGATTCTCACTATCTCACTCCTGTCACCTCAGGGCTCACTTACATGGTTGAGCGATTCAAAAACTTTGAAGGCAGTGCTAACATCCACCTTAATGGAGTGGTACGTAGCCGTTTAGCCGAATTTGCAGAAGAGAATTTATAACCACTAACGGCGAACAACTGAGGGTGTTCGCCATAACTATATAAAAAAAATAATTATTCACTTTTTGCGTGTTTTTATGCTTTACTAGTGCCACTATTGATCGACGACTAAGGACTGGGTATGGCTTTTAATTTACGTCATCGTAATTTTCTTAAACTGCTTGATTTCACCTCTAAAGAAATCCAGTTTCTATTAAACCTTTCAGCTGAATTGAAACAGGCAAAATACGCTGGTACCGAGCAAAAAACCTTACTCGGTAAAAATATCGCCCTGATTTTTGAAAAATCTTCCACGCGAACTCGCTGCGCATTTGAAGTTGCCGCCTTTGACCAAGGGGCTCAAGTCACGTATCTCGGGCCATCGGGCTCACAAATCGGCCATAAAGAATCCATGAAAGATACCGCCCGTGTTCTTGGACGCATGTATGATGGCATTCAATATCGTGGCTATGGACAAAAAATTGTTGAAGAATTAGGACAATACGCTGGCGTCCCTGTGTGGAACGGGTTGACCGATGAATTTCATCCGACTCAAATTTTAGCCGACTTCCTCACGATGCAAGAGCATTCACACGGAAGGCCACTTCATCAAATTAGCTTTGCTTACCTCGGTGATGCTCGTAACAATATGGGAAATTCACTCATGGTGGGCGCGGCAAAAATGGGGATGGATATTCGTTTAGTCGCCCCGAAAGCTTTTTGGCCTGAAGAAGCACTAGTGGCTACCTGTCAAACCATAGCACAGAGCACTGGCGCCACTATCACCCTAACTGAAGACGTCGCACAAGGTGTTGAAGGCTGTGATTTTCTCTATACCGATGTTTGGGTTTCGATGGGAGAAGAGGCGGCCGCTTGGGATGAACGAGTTGCTCTAATGAAACCTTATCAAATTAATATGGACGTTATCCAAGCAACGGGTAACCCTCAAGTTAAATTTATGCACTGCTTACCCGCTTTTCATAATGATGAAACCACCGTAGGCAAACAAATCGCAGAAAAATATGGTATGAACGGTTTAGAGGTCACGGAGGATGTCTTTGAATCCGATTACTCGATTGTTTTTGATCAAGCAGAAAATCGGCTGCATACCATCAAAGCGGTCATGGTTGCTACACTAGGTGCCTAACTGCGTTATTCGAGCGTAAAAGCGCTAAAGCAAACGCTTGCCTTAGCCAAAGTTCGGCGTATAATGCGCAGCAATTTGTCTGAGGGGTAGCCAATGGAAACCAGCCACATTCATCATGTTGCTAATATTCATTTCAGTGAGCAAGGGTGCTCACTTTGTATGGCGTTATTTCCTCTTACCAGAGATTGAATAGCCTCCCAGATCGGGAGGCTTTTTTATGGCTTAAAGAAAAAAGATAGGGAAGAAGATCATGGCGAATTCGCTTTACCAAAAGCACATTATCTCCATTTCTGAGCTTTCACGAGCAGAGCTGGAATTAATAGTCAAAACCGCAAGCCAATTGAAAGCGGAACCGAAGCCGGAACTGATAAAGAATAAAGTCGTCGCAAGCTGCTTCTTTGAACCATCCACCCGTACTCGCCTCTCTTTTGAAACCGCGATCCAACGCATTGGCGGCAGTGTGATTGGCTTTGATAGTGCAGGCAATACTTCACTCGCCAAAAAAGGGGAAACGCTTGCCGACTCTGTTCAAGTAATTACCGCTTATGTGGATGCCTTTGTGATTCGTCATCCACAAGAAGGAGCGGCTCGTTTAGCTTCCGAGTTTTCCAATGGTGTTCCCGTGATTAATGCCGGTGATGGTTCAAACCAGCACCCCACACAAACCTTACTTGATCTCTTTACCTTATTTGAAACCCAAGGTCGTTTAGATAATCTCAATATCGCCTTTGTGGGCGATCTCAAATACGGCCGTACGGTTCACTCGTTAACCCAAGCCTTAGCTAAATTTGATAATAACCGCTTCTTCTTCGTGGCACCGGAAGCGCTGGCCATGCCTGATTATATTTGTGAAGAACTCGATGAAGCCGGCCTGCAATACAGTTGCCATAATGATATGGAAAGTATCATTCCCGAACTCGATATTCTGTATATGACCCGAGTTCAGAAAGAACGTTTTGATGAATCAGAATATGCACATATCAAATCTGCCTATGTGTTAACAGCATCACTCTTAGAAGAGGCTCGAGACAACATGAAAGTGCTGCACCCACTTCCTCGTGTTGATGAAATCACCACCGATGTCGATAAAACGCCACATGCGTACTTCTTTCAACAAGCAGAAAATGGCGTCTATGCCCGTGAAGCCTTACTCGCCCTTGTGTTAAATGAGTCACTGTAATTGGAGCCTATGATGAACAAAGAAACCAAACTGCAAGTTGAAGCCATCAAGAATGGTACAGTGATTGACCACATTCCCGCTAAAGTCGGCATTAAAGTGCTGAGACTGTTTGATATGCATAACAGCAACCAGAGAGTAACCATTGGGTTAAACCTGCCCTCTTCCGCTCTCGGGCATAAAGATTTGCTAAAAATTGAGAATGTCTTTATCAGCGAAGATCAGGCCAACAAATTAGCCTTGTATGCTCCTCATGCTACGGTTAATCAAATTGAAGATTATCAAGTCGTTAAAAAGCTCGCCCTTGAGTTGCCAGAAAAGATCAATAATGTCTTTGCTTGCCCGAACAGCAACTGTATTTCCCATAATGAGCCCGTTGAAAGCAGCTTTTGCATTGTTGAAAAAAACAACGACATTCGCTTGAAATGTAAATATTGCGAGAAGGTCTTTTCACGTGAAGTGGTGACAGAGCGCGAAGCCTAAACTCAGCCTCACTCCCGATGTGATCCCACATCGGGAGTGACAAGTTTGCACCGATTCTACTTTATTGTCTCTTTACCTCATTCACCTTTAAGGGCACACTAAAACTTCTTTTCAATCACCAAGATGGAATCACCAGCATGACAAAAGTTCTGCATACTGACTCAGCACCCGCTGCAATAGGTCCTTACGTTCAAGGTGTCGATTTAGGTAATATGGTCCTCACTTCAGGCCAGATCCCAGTTAACCCCGAGACAGGCGATATTCCGACAGGTATTGCCGCTCAAGCGCGCCAATCTTTAGAGAATGTCAAAGCCGTGGTTGAATCCTCCGGTTTAACAGTGGGTGATATCGTCAAAATGACGGTCTTTGTTAAAGATTTGAATGATTTTTCAACCGTCAACCAAGTCTATGGACAATTTTTTGATGAGCATAATGTCGCTCATTACCCCGCTCGCTCTTGTGTGGAAGTAGCTCGCTTGCCAAAAGATGTGGGCATTGAGATTGAGGCGATAGCGGTCCGAAAATAACGGCAATCAACAATATTCCAATAAAAAAGGTTGCTTAAAAGCAACCTTTTTTATTTATTGATGTGAATGCACATTCGGTCCATTAAGCATGGAGACTTCAGCATCTAACTCGGTTAATTTCTCCAACATATCCTGATGGCACTGTCGAGAAAGCGCACGAACATCCTCTTTGCTTAACCCTTCTGTACTAACCGGAGAAAGCATTTCCACAATGACGTGTCCATTATTCCATCGATTCAGTTTTAGGTGATCCGTTGAGCTGCACACAATGGGAATAATCGGAACTTGAGCGCCAATCGCTGCATGAAAAGCTCCAGCTTTAAAAGGCAATAACCCTCGACCACGCGAACGTGTTCCTTCCGGAAACATCCAGACGGAAACATCACTCTTTCTCATACTGTCAACCACTTGATCAATCGTTCCTTTGGCTTTGGATTTATTGGCACGATCAATCAAAATATTCCCCGTCAACCAATACAACTGACCAAACAGTGGCATCCAAGCTAAGCTTTTCTTACCCACAGTCACCACTTTGGGTGTGACTGCCGCCGATACAGTAAAAAGGTCCCACGTATTTTGATGGTTCGCAATATAAATGGCTTGACCTCGTTGATAAGCATTTTCTGGGATGCGCAGTTCCAACGTGATACCAAAAACTTTCGACATGGCAGCAAACATGCGGCCAAAGGTAAAGACATGCTTTGGGTTGCGAGGGCTCAATAGACAGTAGCCACACCCAAAAATAAACATAATGATAGCAAACAACATTACTGCCAATATGCGAATTAAAGCAATCATTCAGATTCTCCGAAGCGCTTAAATAAAAAAGCCGAAACCCTAGGATTTCGGCCCACAGAGAGCTCAGTAGTTTAGCTTGACTCTCGAATGCGCTCAATACTAGCGCCCAAAGCGGAAAGCTTATCTTCGATACGTTCATAACCACGATCGATATGGTAAATACGATCCACAATGGTTTCACCTTTAGCAATACAACCTGCAATGACTAAACTGGCCGAAGCGCGTAAGTCGGTTGCCATCACTTGTGCTCCACTGAGTGATTCTACATCACCACAAATCACTGTATTGCCTTCAATTTCAGCTTTTGCACCCATACGCATTAACTCAGGCACGTGCATAAAACGATTCTCAAAGATAGTTTCCGTGATCACACCACCACCTTTGGCAATCATATTCAATAAGGTAAATTGTGCCTGCATATCGGTTGGAAAGCCTGGGTGAGGGGCAGTGCGAATCGAAACGGCTTTAAGCTCTCGCCCTGTCATATCGAGGCTTATCCAATCCTCACCCGTTTCGATCAACGCTCCCGCTTCTTCCAGTTTGGCCAGTACTGATTCAAGTAAACTGGCTTTGGTATTACGACAAACCACTTTGCCATGAGAAACGGCCGCGGCAACTAAGAAGGTCCCCGTTTCAATACGATCAGCAACGACAGCATGACGCCCACCCGCTAAACGTTCAACACCCTCAATGGTAATGGTGTCGGTTCCGGCACCTGAAATCTTCGCCCCTAACGTATTAAGAAACGCAGCCGTATCGACAATTTCAGGTTCACGCGCAGCATTATCTAAAATGGTTTTGCCTTCCGCTAAGGTCGCTGCACACATAATAGTGATGGTCGCCCCAACGCTAACTTTATCCATGACGATATGCGCACCTTTTAAACGCCCATCCACTTGCGCTTTGACATAACCATCTTCAAGAGTAATGGAGGCACCCAATTGCTCTAAACCATGGATATGCAAATCAACCGGACGAGCGCCAATCGCACAGCCGCCAGGTAAAGAAACTTGCCCTTGGCCGAAACGCGCAACCAGCGGACCTAATGCCCAAATAGAAGCGCGCATTGTTTTCACTAAATCATAAGGTGCACAGTATTGATCAATTTGGCTAGCATCGACATGAACGGAACCATTACGTTCTACTTTTGCGCCTAAACGCTTAAGCAATTCCATCGTCGTATTAATATCGCGTAGATGAGGTACATTAGCCACTTCAACGGGTTCTTCCGCCAAAATAGACGCAAATAAAATAGGCAGTGCAGCGTTTTTTGCACCAGAAATAGTCACTTCACCTTGAAGGGGGGAATCTGACCCAATAACTCGAAACTTTTCCATTAAAAAAACCTTACAGCGACATCAACTTCTTATTGCGGGCCCACTCTTGCGGAGTGAACGTTTTGATTGAAACAGCATGGATGTCATTACGCTGGATATATTCCATCAGAGGCGCATAGATCATCTGTTGTTTCTTCACTCGGCTCATATTTTCGAAGCTTTCATCAATAGCGATGACTTCATAGTGGCTCCCTTCACCTTTTACGTGAAGCTCTTGAAGGTTGAGTGCTTGTTCTAATATTTGTTGTACTTGTGCGCTATCCACAATTCACTCCGGCTGGTGAGTAATATGTTGAGCCATCATGGTTTCAATATTGCTCAACTGAAATAATGTGCGCAATTGTTGAGGCACAAAGCTCAGCATTATATGACAATTTTGTCTTTTTGCATGCTCTATTAAATGAATTAACATCACCATGCCCGCCGAGTCAATGCGTTCTACGTCGGCTAAAGAAACATCACATTGAGGAGCACTGGCTCGCCATGATTGAATCACAGGCCACAATTGAGGGACGGTATCTCGGTCTAACGCTCCACGTAATATAACGGATTCAGCGCTAATAACCTGCCACTGAGGATGACTCATTAGTGATTGCTCTCAAAACGAATGGGTTGATCTGCCAGAGATTGCAGCTCTTTTGCAACGGCTAAAATCCCCTCTTGGCGAATTTTGCCACTCCATTCAGACTGCTTGCTTGACAATAAACTAATGCCCTCAGCAATCATATCAAAGGCTTTCCAATCACCTTCTCTTTCTTTACGTAATTTAAATTCCAAGTTGATGTTAGGACGAGGGGAATCAATAATTTCCACCTTTATGCTGGCAATTCGACGATCATCAGGGAGAGGAACTTCTGGCCCAAAAACAATTTCTTGATCCGTATACTGCGTGAGCACTTGTGCATAACTGGTCACTAAATAGGCTCGAAAAGCCTGAATAAAGGTTCCCACATCTTCTCGTTTTGCCCCTTTAAGATGAGGGCCTAGTAACTTTAATGCTGCATATTGCTCATTGATATAAGGCATCAGTTCATCTTCAACGATCACTTTCAAATGCTCCGGATTATCACGGATGATCCCTTGATCCGCTTTGAGACGATCAAAGGAAATCTGGGCCACTTCTTTCATCATCAAATACGGATTTGTTTTATCTATTTCAACTTGTGCCGTAGTGAACCAAGACCAAAAAAGAGTCATCACTAGTATCATCGAACGTTTCAACATGGTTACTCTCCATCTTTACTGTTACTGGTTCCACCACCAACACTGTACAAGACTTGACCAATCAAATCTTCCAAGACTAAAGCTGACTTCGTATCCTCGATACGATCCCCATCTTTGAGCATCTGCTCATCGTCAAACACAAATCCGGGCATAAACCCGATATATTGCTCACCAATCAATCCTGACGTTAGGATTTGAAGGCTCGATGTCTCAGGAAATTGATTGTAGCGACTATCAATCGCTAAAGTGACTTGAGGTAATAGCCGATGTTGATCTAAATTGATCGCAACCACTCTTCCCACAACCACACCTCCGACTTTCACTGGAGATCGCACTTTCAAGTTACCAATATTGTCAAATTCTGCGGTGAGTGAATAAGTATCGTTGGCTCCGAGTCCTTTCACGTCAGCGACTTGAAAAATCATCACCAGAATTGCGCAAATTCCTGCTAGCACAAAACTGCCTACCCAAAATTCTAGTTTACGAGTTTGTTGCATGTTTAATTCCCAAACATCAATGCGGTCAGTACAAAATCCAGCGCTAATACTGCCAGAGAAGAATGCACCACGGTACGCGTGGTTGCTCGACTAATGCCTTCCGAAGTCGGAATGGCATCATAGCCATTAAAAAGTGCAATCCAAGTGACAGTAATGGCAAACACCACACACTTGATCAAGCTGTTACCGATATCTGAACCCAATTCAACAGAAGACTGCATGGTTGACCAGAAGCTACCATGATCAATTCCCTTCCATTCCACTCCCACTAACTGGCCGCCCCAAATGCCGACCGCCATAAAAATCATGGCCAGAAGAGGCATTGAAATAAGACCAGCCCAAAGACGAGGAGCAATAATGCGTTTTAAGGGATCAACCGCCATCATCTCTAAACTTGAAATTTGTTCTGTTGCTTTCATTAAACCAATTTCAGCCGTCAATGCCGATCCCGCTCGCCCCGCAAATAATAATGCGGTCACAACCGGGCCTAATTCACGCAATAGTGATAAAGCCACCATCTGACCAAGGCTAGTTTCAGCCCCATAATCAACTAAAATCACATACCCTTGCAGACTTAACACCATGCCAATAAAGAGGCCTGAGACCACAATAATCGCTAAAGATTGAACACCTACACTGTATAGCTGCTTAATCAACAAAGGTAAATGTTGAATGGGCCTTGGCCGAGCGGCTATTGCACCAACGAGCATTAGACTTGCTCGCCCCAAAGACTCACTCACGCCCAGACAACGCCGCCCAAAATGGGTAACCCACTGTTTTCCACTATTCAACATCAAATAGATCCTTTTCTATCGATTGAGCCGGAAAACGGAAAGGGACCGGACCATCGGCTTGACCACATAAAAATTGTTGAACCCGAGGATCACGGTTCTGCTCCAATGCTTGTGGCGTGCCCGAGGCGATCACTTTGCCATCGGCCAATAAATATACCCAATCCGCAATACTCATCACTTCTGGTACATCATGGGAAACCACCACAGAAGTCACCCCCAAAGCCTGATTAAGATTGCGAATGAGTTCGACCAAAACGCCCATGGTGATCGGGTCTTGCCCCACAAAGGGTTCGTCGTACATGATTAGCTCGGGATCAAGTGCTATCGCACGAGCTAAAGCGGCTCGACGAGCCATCCCTCCCGACAATTCACTTGGCATTAGATGCGCAGCTCCTCGCAACCCAACCGCTTCTAATTTCAGCATGACTAAGGTTTTAATCAACGATTCATTCAGTTGTGTGTGCTCGCGCAGAGGGAAGGCCACGTTATCAAAGACATTGAGATCGGTAAAAAGCGCCCCCGACTGGAAAAGCATGCTCATTTTTTTACGCGATTGATATAACTGACGCCGACTTAAGCGAGGAATGTTTTGACCATCAAACCAAATCTCACCTTGCTCGGGTAATAATTGCCCACCAATCAGGCGCAGCAAGGTCGTTTTACCGATCCCTGAAGGGCCCATGATAGCGGTGATTTTCCCTTTTGGCATACACAAACTAATGTCATCAAAAATGACTCGGTTTGAACGAGAAAACGTCAGGTTATTAATAGTGACTAGATTGGTTTCAGGCATATTCACCATTCGCTATTGTCGATTTCCATCTAGGAGATGAGCAATCATAAGCAGATTAATCCCAAATTAAAAGCACTGTTCAATTGCTTAGCCTCGGATCGCCGCTGATACCATGAGGCCCCAACCTCAAAGTCAACCGAGGCTGGCTCCCCTCAGCCTCTTTCTATGCTCCCAACCGCTACTTAGAAATTCCGTAACAAAGTGTAAGATAAGGTTTAAGGTATTGAATTTTCGTCATCACACAAAAAGGATGCATGAAAATGAGACAATAAATGCTATCTTCGACTTCCCTTTTAGTGATCAACACGTCAAAATTAGCGGTTACTTATTCTGTTTTTTCATCAAACTAGGAATTGTCATGCTCGAATCGGTTGCCTTACTCATAGTTGGCCTCATTTTACTGGTATGGAGCGCCGATAAACTGGTTTTTGGTGCCGCTGCAATAGCAAGAAACATCGGTATTTCACCTTTAGTGATAGGGATGACCATTCTAGCAATGGGTTCTTCTGCGCCAGAAATGATGGTCTCGGCAACAGCAGCCTTAAGCGGAAAGACGGATACGGCTGTCGGTAACGTATTGGGTTCGAATATAGCTAATATCGCCTTGATCTTAGGCATTACAGCATTGATTAAGCCTTTGTCTATCAGCTCAACCGTATTGCGTCGTGAGCTTCCTTTGATGATCATCGTAACGCTGATTGCTGGCGTATTACTGTGGAACAACCACCTCGGTTTTTATGAAGGGACGTTACTGTTCGTATTATTTGTGATTTTTTTGCTTGCGATGCTACGAATCAGTCGTAAAGAACAACAAAAAGGCGATATTTTATTAACCGAAAGGGAATCTGAAATTCCTCAAGATGTTAGCAATAAAAAAGCGGTGATGTGGGTCGTCTTCGGATTAATTCTTCTTCCTTTTGCCGCTAATATGCTAGTGAATAACTCGGTCATTATAGCGAAATACTTCGGCATGAGTGACTTGGTGATCGGGTTAACCATTATTGCCGTGGGAACCAGCCTTCCTGAACTCGCCGCCTCCTTAGCGGGCGTCTTAAAGGGAGAAGATGATATGGCGGTCGGTAATATCATCGGTTCCAATGTCTTCAATATTTTAGCCGTGATGGGGCTACCTGGAATATTGAACCCCTCCATGCTCAGCGAAAATGCCATGGGCCGGGATTTTTGGGTCATGCTAGGCGTCTCATTACTGTTGGTTGTCATGGCCTTGGGTAAATCTCGTAGTATTAATCGCCTAGAAGGTGCCATCTTGTTTATCGTGTTCCTCGGTTATCAAGGGTATTTACTGATGAATATGGCCGCTTAATTATTTTTAGGAGTTAAAGATGTTTGATAACTTTGACTATCGAGGTGCAGCTCAGCAAGTACTGGCTACCGAGATCGCCGGATTACAACAATTAGACCAGTATTTTAATGATAACTTCTGCCAAGCGTGCCAAATGATATTGGCCAATCAAACGGGTAAAGTTGTCGTGATGGGGATTGGTAAATCGGGGCATATCGGAAAAAAAATTGCGGCCACATTAGCGAGTACTGGAACCTCTGCTTTTTTTGTTCATCCTGGTGAAGCCTCACACGGTGATTTAGGAATGATTGATGCGGGAGATATCGTTTTAGCTATCTCTAACTCAGGCGAATCATCTGAAATTCTAGCGCTATTTCCTGTGCTTAAACGGTTAAATAATCGCATCATCAGTATGACGGGCAACCCACAATCCAATATGGCTAAATGGGCAGATCTTCACCTGCAAATCACGGTACCCAAAGAAGCATGCCCTCTTGGCTTGGCTCCCACAACCAGCACCACCGCGACGCTAGTCATGGGGGATGCTTTGGCGGTCGCCTTACTCCAAGCCAGAGGATTCACTGCTGAAGATTTTGCCCTCTCACACCCCGGTGGTGCACTCGGGCGCAAACTACTGTTAAAACTCTCTGACATCATGCACCAAAGAGACGAGTTGCCCAAAGTGTCACCTACAACCTTAATCCGCGACGCTCTGCTTGAAATCAGCCAAAAAGGGCTCGGTATGACCGCCGTGGTTGATGAACATGATCACTTGCTGGGAATTTTTACCGATGGTGATTTACGCCGAATTTTAGATAAACGGGTTGATATCCACACAGCGTCGATTCAAGAAGTCATGACACAGCACCCGATTGTCGCCTCTCCTCACCTTCTTGCTGTCGAGGGATTAAATCTAATGCAAGAGAAACGTATTAGCGGCTTAATGTTGGTGGATAACCAAAAGTTAGTCGGTGCGTTGAATATGCATGACTTGCTAAAAGCAGGAGTGATGTAATGTCCCAACAGGTAAACACACTTTACGGCCCAGTTGAAACCTCAATTCTGGATATAGCACAACAGATCCAGTTATTAATCTGTGATGTCGATGGAGTGTTTTCTGACGGCCTTATCTATATGGGCAATCAAGGGGAAGAGTTAAAGACCTTTCACACTCGTGATGGGTATGGGGTAAAGTCACTGATGAACGCAGGTATCCAGGTAGCCATCATTACAGGCAGACAATCGAAAATTGTCGAGAATCGAATGAAAGCGTTGGGTATTTCACTGATTTATCAAGGCCAAGATGACAAACTGAGCGCTTATTACGATATTTGTCAAAAACTGGCGATACAACCTGAGTATACAGGGTATATTGGTGACGATTTAATTGATTGGCCCGTGATGGAAAAGGTAGCACTCAAAGTCTGTGTCGCCGATGGGCACCCTTTGTTAGCTCAGCGAGCCAACTATGTCACCCAAATAAAAGGGGGCCATGGGGCAGTGCGAGAAGTGTGTGATTTAATTTTACAAGCACGCAATGAACTGGATCTTCATAAAGGCCTGAGTATATGAGTTTGTCTCGTATTCTTTATCTCTGCCTTTTCTTCGTTGCAGTTTGGTCAGGCTACTATCTATTGGACAAAAACCAAAGTACGGCAATTCAAGTCGCCCCTAACTTTGAGCTTCCCATGTTCAGTGGCCAGTCACTTGATAATGTCTCTTACAATCAACAAGGTGTTCGTAGCTATGTAATCACCTCACAACATCTTGATTATTATGCAAACAGTGGTAGCACCACTTTTGAATATCCGGTACTTAAAGTATTTCGTGATGGCACAAACCAAGAATGGGAGTTAACGGCTAAACGTGGAATTCTAACGAAAGATCAAGTTTTAATCCTTTATGATGAAGTGGTAGCCAATAATCTGCTACCCGATTCGGGGTTTGATCAACTCACCACAACAAAGTTGAATATTCAACTCCATAGCCGTGACTTTTGGGCCGACAGCCAAGTTGAACTGGTTGGCCCACAATTTAAAACTCAAGGACAAGCGATGACAGGAAACTTTTCCAATCATTCAGCGGTTCTGTATAACCATGTACAAGGCAGATATGAAACTCTCACACCTTAGTCTTATTGCTTGTCTGTTCACTTCTGGGGCGGCATTTGCGCTCTCAACAGATACTCAACAACCTGTCTACATCGACTCTGATAGCCAACAATTGGATATGAGAAGCAATCGTGTCACCTTCATTGGTGATGTCAAATTAAAGCAAGGTAGCATTAATATTAATGCCGATAAGCTGATTGTGCAGCGTAATCAACAAAGTGGGAAAATAGAAAAGATAGAAGGTTATGGGAATCTCACCACCTTCTCTCAGTTGACGGATGAAGGAAAAACCTTGTACGGTGAAGCCAAACAACTTCACTATATAATGGCAGATGATGAATTGATCATGATAGGTCAAGCCATGCTATCCCAAGATGATAGCCAAATTCGAGGTAATGAAATTCGTTATAAGATTTCCTCTCAAAAGTTGATCGCAGACAGTCAAGGCGGCGGGCGCGTATCCACCGTTCTTCAACCTCAAGCCGCACAGCAAGAATAATTATGGCCATACTTAAAGCAGAACATTTAGCCAAAAGCTATAAAAAACGCAAAGTCGTCTCTGACGTAAGTTTACAAGTCGAATCGGGACAAATCGTCGGTTTACTTGGGCCCAACGGCGCAGGTAAAACAACCTCCTTCTATATGATTGTTGGTTTAGTGGCGAGAGATGAAGGCACCATCAGCATTGATGATAAAGACATCAGTATTCTGCCCATGCACAGCCGTTCACGAATGGGGATAGGCTATCTGCCGCAAGAAGCCTCTATTTTTCGTAAATTATCGGTTGAAGATAATATTATGGCCGTCCTACAAACTCGTGATGAAATGACTCGTGAGGAGCGGCAAGATAAACTCGAAGACCTTCTTGAAGAATTCCATATTCAGCATATTCGTCACAGTGCAGGGATGGCACTGTCTGGCGGAGAGCGTCGCCGGGTCGAAATCGCTCGAGCATTAGCCGCCAATCCACAGTTTATTTTGCTAGATGAACCGTTTGCTGGTGTTGACCCTATCTCGGTCATTGATATTAAGAAAATCATTGAACACTTACGTGATAGAGGGTTAGGGGTATTGATTACAGACCACAATGTTCGAGAAACATTAGACGTGTGTGAAAAAGCCTACATTGTTAGCCAAGGCCGTCTGATTGCCGAAGGCACACCTCATGATGTTCTGAATAATGAACAAGTAAAACAGGTTTATCTTGGTGAACAATTCCGTCTATGATTAAAATTAAAGTAACTCATCAATTATCGTTCGCTTAACAGCAAAGCGATAAATGGAGGAATCCTGAAAACTGTCCCACCCATGCGTGGCCACAGAAAACCGAATGATCACTTCAGTACGATAAATGTTAGACAAGGTATCACTAAAACAAGGTAGTTAATACTGAATGAAACCCTCATTACAGCTTAAGCTTGGTCAACAGTTAGCGATGACTCCTCAGTTGCAGCAGGCGATACGCTTACTGCAACTGTCTACATTAGATCTTCAACAAGAAATTCAAGAAGCATTAGAGTCAAACCCTCTACTGGATGTTGAAGAATCCACTGACGAGTTACCAACACTAGACAATGCATCATCTCGCAATGAGGATTCCGAGGTCAGTGCTGATATCAGTGAACCTGAGCCTCAAGATAGCTCATCGTTGATTGAAAAATCAGAGATCAGCGCAGAGTTGGAGATCGACACCACTTGGGAAGATATCTACAGTGCCAATACGGGGAGTACAGGCATTGCACTGGATGAAGATATGCCTGTATACCAAGGTGAGACCACACAAACACTGCAAGACTACCTATTGTGGCAACTTGACTTAACCCCATTTAGTGACACAGATCGGAGTATCGCCTATGCGATCATTGATGCCATTGATGACTATGGCTATCTCACAACAACACTTGAAGATCTACTCGATAACTTTAACCGTGAAGAGGTCGAGTTGGATGAAGTCGAAGCAGTAAGAAAACGTATTCAACAATTTGATCCCCTTGGTGTGGCTTCACTTAACTTACAAGACTGCTTATTGCTCCAGTTAGCCACCTATCCAGAAAATACGCCTTGGCTGAATGAAGCCAAAATGCTGCTCAGAGACTACATTGATTTACTTGGCAACCGTGATTTTAAACAAATAGTCAAAGAGAGTAAGCTGAAAGAAGAAGATCTCCGTGAAATACTGCAGCTTATTCAAGAACTTGATCCAAGACCTGGCAGTAGAATCTCTCAAGAACATGCCGAATATGTCGTCCCCGATGTTTCCGTTTATAAAGAACGTGGGAAATGGCAAGTCAGTATTAATCCGGATAGTGTTCCTCGGTTAAAAATCAACCAACAATACGCCAGCCTTGCTCGTGGCAATAATGCCGACAGCAACTACATTCGTTCTAATTTGCAAGAGGCAAAGTGGCTAATTAAGAGTTTAGAAAGTCGAAACGAGACTTTGCTCAAAGTTGCCAAGTGCATAGTTGAACATCAACACGATTTCTTCGAATATGGTGAAGAAGCCATGAAACCGATGGTCCTTAATGACGTCGCACAGGCGGTAGAAATGCATGAATCCACCATCTCTCGAGTCACGACTCAGAAGTACATGCATACCCCTCGTGGCATCTTTGAATTGAAGTACTTTTTCTCAAGCCATGTCAGTACCGATAATGGGGGAGAATGTTCATCGACCGCAATTCGCGCTTTAATCAAAAAACTGGTGGCAGCGGAAAATCCGGCAAAACCATTAAGTGATAGTAAAATTGCGGCTCTACTCGCTGATCAAGGGATTCAAGTAGCAAGACGGACGATTGCTAAATACCGAGAATCATTGGCTATTGCGCCATCCAGTCAGCGGAAACGCCTGCTATAAGGCCTAACAGAGAAGGAAAGTCTATGCAAATCAATATCCAAGGCCATAACATTGATCTTACCGATTCAATGCAAGACTATGTTCATTCGAAATTTCAAAAGCTTGAACGCTTTTTCGACCATATAAATACCACTCATGTGATTTTACGTGTTGAAAAATTGCGCCAGATCGCCGAAGCTACGCTCCACGTTAATCAAGGAGAGATCCACGCCACTGCGGACGACGATAATATGTACGCAGCAATAGATGGCCTAGTGGATAAACTCACTCGTCAACTCAACAAGCATAAAGAAAAGCTAAGTAGCCACTAACATGCAATTAAGCGAAGTACTTTCATTGGACTGTACGAAAAGTGCAGTCCAATGTTCTAGCAAAAAACGCGCGCTGGAAATTATCAGTGAAATCGCAGCCCAACATACCGGGCAAAATCCCACTGAACTGTTTGAATGTATGCTCAGCCGAGAAAAAATGGGCAGCACGGGCATAGGGAATGGCATTGCAATTCCTCATGCACGCATGACATCCAGTGACCACGCCGTTGCGGTATTGGTACAATGTGAAGAGCCGATTGAATTTGACTCCATTGATAACCGCCCTGTCGATCTTCTCTTTGCCTTGCTGGTTCCTGAAGAGCAGTGTAAAGAACACTTAAAAACCTTATCTTGCATGGCAGAACGCCTCAATGATAAGCAAACCCTTAAACAACTGCGTAGCGCACAAAGCGATCAAGAGTTGTACGACATTATGGTTAACCCACCTCAATAGGTCTTCCGATGCGTTTAATTGTTGTCAGTGGTCAGTCCGGCGCTGGTAAAAGTGTCGCCTTACGAGTCTTAGAAGACTTGGGCTACTATTGTGTGGATAACTTACCCGTAAGCCTACTGGAAGCGTTCATTCAGTCCGTACAAGGCAGTAAACAGAATGTCGCGGTCAGTATCGACATCCGAAACCTGCCAAAAGAACCCAGTTTGGTTGAAGATGTACTGGCGCAGCTTAAACAGAATAACGACGTCAGTGTGTTATTTTTAGATGCCAGTAAAGAAACCTTACTCAAACGCTACAGTGAAACTCGCCGTATCCATCCGCTCTCTTTAAATGAAGATAAACCCACGCTTGCCCAAGCCATTGAACGTGAAAAACGTTTATTGGAACCCTTAAAAGAACAAGCTGACTTACTGCTAGATAGCAGCCACCAATCACTGCATGAACTGAGTGAAACGGTGCGGATGCGTGTTGAAGGACGAGAGCGTAAAGATCTCGTCATGGTGTTTCAGTCATTCGGATTTAAATATGGCTTACCTAGCGATGCTGATTATGTCTTCGATGTTCGTTTTCTCCCCAACCCTCATTGGGAACCGGATCTACGTCCATTAACTGGATTGGATGCGCCAATTAAATCTTTCCTAGAAAGTCATAGCGAAGTGATGGAACTTAAACAACAGATCCAAAAGTTCATCGAATACTGGCTACCGATGCTGGAAAAAAACAATCGCAGTTACTTAACCATTGCGATTGGCTGCACAGGGGGAAAACATCGCTCTGTCTATCTGACTCAACAAATTGGTGAATACTTTTCGCAATTGGGTCATCAAGTACAAATTCGCCATCACTCATTAGAAAAAGAACACTCATAAGGTTCGATATGCCACAACAAGCTAGCCGTACGGTATTCATTCAAAATCGATTAGGCCTACATGCTCGGGCAGCCGTCAAGCTCGTTGAACTTGCCCAATCCTTTGATGCAGTGATCACCATCCAAAGCCAAGAGGGTAAACAAGCCACCGCCGATAGTGTAATGGGATTACTGATGCTCGATTCAGCCCAAGGCCAAATGATCACTATTTTAGCAAAAGGCTCTCAAGCCGATCTTGCACTTGATGCCGTTTGCCATTTGATTGAAGCTAAATTTGATGAAGATGAATAACTCATTTCTATCAAAATCACGCCTATAAGGCGAAACAGAATGGCGATGATAGAAAAATTAAATGGGCTCTGCCTTCAGGGCGCTCAATAAATAAGCAACCTTTTCTCTAGCAAATATCTTCAGGTTACTTGCCTTAAAAATTAAGTTACTATTCAACCCATTGTCCGAATTCAAGCATTAGGAGGAAGCGATGGCCGAGCAAATTGAGTTTGACCAAGCTCACAACACCCTCCAAGAAATTACTGAAGCCCTAGAAAATGGCCGATTCGTCCATGTCCGTCGTCAATTACAGGATATGGAACCGGAAGATATTGCTCATCTGTTAGAAGCTTCCCCCCGCAAAGCCCGTGATGTGCTATGGCAACTGACCGATCCTGAAGACTACGGTGAGATCCTTGAGGAACTCAACGAAGATGTCAAAGATGCGCTCGTATCAAAAATGGCCCCCGAGACATTGGTTGAAGCAACGGAAGGGATGGACAGTGATGATGTTGCCTATGTTTTGCGAAGCTTACCCGATGACTTATCCCGTGAAGTGCTGTCACAAATGGATGCGGCAGAGCGGCTACGCGTTGAAATGGCACTCTCCTACCCAGAAGACACTGCGGGTGGATTAATGAATACCGATGTCATCACGATTCGTGGTGATGTCGATGTCGATGTGGTATTACGCTACCTTCGAATGAAAGGTCAACTGCCTTATGCCACAGATGCTTTATATGTGATAGATGCAGAAAGTAAGTTGATCGGTTACTTACCCTTATCGACCTTGATTACTACCCAACCCGATATTCCCGTCAGCGAAGTGATGGAGGATGCCGATGAAGCGATCAAAGTCGATGCCAAAGACTCTGACGTGGCAAGCCTGTTTGAGCGGCGTAACTGGGTTTCTGCTCCTGTGGTTGATGAAAACCAGCACCTTGTCGGACGTATTACTATTGATGATGTGGTTGACGTCATTCGAGAAGATGCCGAACACTCAATGATGAGTATGGCGGGGATGAATGATGATGAAGATACCTTTGCCCCAGTGGTCAAATCAGCACGTAAGCGCAGTGTTTGGCTAGGGGCTAATGTCCTTGCCGCCTTAACAGCCGCGTCAGTGTCTAATATGTTCGAAGCCACACTCGAACAAATGGCCGCGATTGCCATCTTAATGACCATCGTACCTTCAATGGGTGGTGTAGCCGGTAACCAAACGGTGGCCTTGGTCATTCGTGGCTTAGCACTGGGGCATATCGGTGACAGTAACAAACGGGAACTTCTGCTAAAAGAAGCGGCGATTGGCTTTCTCAATGGTATTCTTTGGGCATTGATCATTGGCGCAATTGTAGTGGTTTGGAAAGGGGAATGGCTGTTAGGGGGCATTATTTCTGCCGCAATGATGACCAACCTCTTTATTGCGGGTGTTGCAGGAGTCACTATCCCAGTGATTCTCAAAAAGATGAATATTGATCCCGCACTGGCAGGCGGAATGGCCTTAACCACCGTCACGGATGTGGTTGGATTATCGGTTTTCTTAGGCTTAGCGACCTTATTGATTTAACTTTTCTGCTTTGCTTCTTGCCGTTTTCCCCAATAAAAAGCGCTGAGTCATTCAGCGCTTTTTTGTACTCTTACATCGACAAGGATTACTCTCCGGCCACTTTCATTGATTCAATCAACATGGAGCCGGTTTGGATTTGAGAACGGGTTTCCACATCATGACCCACAGCGAGGATTTGGTTAAACATGGTTTTTAAATTTCCAGCAATGGTCACCCCAGAGACGGGATATTGAATCTGTCCATTTTCAATCCAGAACCCCGAGGCTCCACGAGAATAGTCGCCCGTCACGGTATTAACCCCTTGCCCCATCACTTCCGTCACCAATAACCCGCGATCCATCGTTTTGAGTAACTGTTCAAAATTTTGTCCGCTACTTTTCACAAACCAGTTATGAATACCTCCAGCGTGGCCAGTTGGCTGCATCTTCATTTTACGAGCGGCATAACTGGTTAGTAAGTAACTCTCAAGCACGCCGTTGGTAATAATTTCACGATCTAAGGTTTGCACCCCTTCGCTATCAAATGGGCTGGAAGCCAAACCACGCAATATATGGGGGCGCTCACTGATGTTAAACCAGTCAGGTAAAATTTGCTGTCCAAGATGATCAAGCAAAAAGGAGGATTTTCGGTACAAATTGCCACCGCTGATCGCCACGACTAAATGCCCCATCAAGCCGGTCGCCACATCCGCAGCAAACATCACTGGGTACTGCCCTGTTTTTAGCTGCTGAGCATCTAAACGTTGGGCGGTTTTTTCTGCCGCTTGTCGCCCAACCTGTTCTGGGGTCCATAAATCATCGCTATGGCGTGCAACGGTATAACTGTAGTCCCGCTCCATCTCACCATTTTGCCCTTCACCAATCACACAGCAGCTGATGCTATGACGGCTAGACGCATAGCTCGCCAATAAACCATGGCTGTTGCCATACACTTTAACACCATAATGGCTATCATAACTGGCACCGTCGCTTTGCTTGATTTTACTGCTGTAGTTTAGCGCTTCTCGCTCTGCGGCAATGGCAATCGTAGCCGCACGATCAGGGTTCGGTTCATCAGGATGAAACAGATCCAGATCGGGAATAGTCTGCACCATTAACTCTTTCGGTGCGGGTCCGGCATAAGGGTCTTCAGAAGTATAATGAGCAATATCTAACGCGGCTAGCACGGTTTGCTGAATCGCTTTTTCACTCAAATCAGAAGTGGATGCGCTCCCTTTGCGCTGACCTCGATAAACCGTAATACCTAACGCGCCATCACTGTTAAATTCGACATTTTCAACCTCACACATCCGAGTTGATACACTGAGTCCAGTGCTTTTACTAATAGCAACTTCGGCGGCATCAGCTTGAGCTGACGCCATATCAAGGGCTTTGGCTACCGCCGCTTCCAATTCACGGCTCTGCATCGCTACTTGCTGTCTTATATCCATCTCTCATCCAACTAATTGAGCTTTTATGCTCGTAGGATAACAAGAATTTCGCTTTCTCCCCACGATTCTTGCTAAAATAGCCAAGATAAATAACTTATTAGTGAAGACTATGGCGCGTAAAAACCAAAAAGCTCCTTGGGAAGAGGAAGAAGAAATCATCTGGGTTAGTAAAACCGAGTTGAAAAATGACATGATTGAGCTGCAAAAGCTCGGGGAAGAGCTGGTTGATTTAAAACCATCAGCACTACAAAAAATCCCGATGCCGGAAGATTTGCTGGATGCGATTAAAGATGCTCAGCGTTTCAAAAATGAAGCTCGTCGTCGCCAATTGCAATACATTGGCCGAGTCATGCGCAATATTGATCCGGAGCCGATTCAAGCCGCATTAGATAAACTGCGTAATAAACATTCGCAGTCAACCGCGGTCCTGCATAAGCTAGAACAGTGGCGTGATCGTATTGTAGACGATGGCGACAGTGCGATTGAAGAATTGATACAGCAATATCCCAACGCTGATCGTCAGCGGCTACGTCAGTTAGCCCGTCAAGCAAGTAAAGAGAAAACGGCAGGAAAAGCCCCGAAAGCCTCACGAGAAATTTTCCAAATGCTCAAAACACTCAATGATGAAGCAATCTGATTCATCATTGAGTACGGAATGATTGAGGGTTGGGCTCAACAACAAATACACACCAAGCGATCGTGCTCAACCTCGCTTGGTGAGGTATCGCTCAACCTTTTTTCATCATAAATGTGAAAATTCGTTAACTACCCGCTCGAATAAACTCGGCAAAAGCAGGATGGTTTTGTGGCTCAGGCAAGGCAGAAACCTCTCCGACGACTTCCACTTTCCCTTGATCCATAAAAGCAAAATGGCTGGCAATGGTTTTGGCGTCATTCAAATGGTGTGTCACCATCAACACCGTAATTTTTCGCGCTTGAGCCAGCGATTTCACGAGTTGTAACATTTCTTCTCTCAGCAGCGGATCTAACGCGGAGAAAGGCTCATCCAACAACCAGATAGGATGAGACTGAACAAAACAGCGAGCCAAGGCCACACGTTGTCGCTGCCCACCTGAAAGCTGTTCCGGTAACCGATCAAGAAATGATTCAATACCGACTTGCTGGGCCGCCCATTGCACTTGATTTTTCTGCTGCGCATTCAATTTCAGCCCAGGATGCAGCCCCAGTGCAATATTCTCTCTCACGGACAAATGACTAAATAGATTATGTTCCTGAAATAGCATAGAGAAAGGACGCTGATAAGGCGCTTTAGCCAATATGGACTGGCCATCAACCCATATGTCACCACTCTGTGGGGCAATAAATCCAGCCAACAAACTTAATAGGGTCGATTTCCCCGCCCCACTCGGCCCCATTAAGGCAATAATACAGCCTCGTTCAACCTGTAAATCAAACGAAAACCAGGCTTGTTGATACTGATAAGTTAGCTGATTAATCACTAACATGACGAACCTTTGTGATGCCGATGAAATAGACGCTCAACCCCATAATAAATACCGACGCTAAGCACGAGTAAAGCTAAAGAGACCACCGCCGCAGCCGGCATCTGATAACTGCCCAGTAACTGATAGAGATAAAGAGGCAAGGTGGTCAATTGCTGGCTACCGAATAATGCGATGGCACTGAGATCGCCCATCGATAATAAGAAGCTAATTGATAAAGCATGCGCAAACGGTTTTTGTAGTGCCCGCCATTCAATGAGCCTTATCCTTGCCCAGCCGCGAATACCTAAGCTGGCACATAAAAATTGGTATCGCTGCTCAAGATGTAGCATGGGTTGAGCCAAGGTTTTGATGACATAAGGAAGAGCCATTAAGCTATTGACCGCCACCACTAACCAGTAGGCCATACTAAAAACATCCATGACTTGTCGAAGTAATAAGAAAAGCCCGGTACTAATCACTAACCCCGGAGTCACCAGAATAATAGCGCCAACCAGTTCGATACCATTGGCTTTTGCTGGTTGACAACGTATTCGCCAATGACGGCTGGTCAGCACAATCACGCAACCAACAGCAACCGCAATGCTTCCCGCTAAGCTGGCAATCTGTAAGGAAGCCATCACGGCCGACCAAAACTCTTGGCGACCTAATAGAGTAAAGAGTTGAGCGTTCAGCCCACTGATGATCACCATCAACAAAGGGGGTAAAACCAATAGCAGCACCATTCCAATCCAGAATCCATCCCAAAGCTGGCTACGGATAGTCTCTCGCCCCCATTGATTCAGTTCTCCCATATGCCCTTGGCTAGCGGGTAATGGGCGTGCAAAGCACTGCATCGTAAGATAAAGCAAAGCGCATAACACCATTTGCCATAAGGCTAGCAAAGCTCCGGTAGCTAAATCAAATTCAAACTTAATCGCCTGATAGATAGCCAGTTCAATCGTGGTCGATTTCGGCCCGCCCCCCAGTGCCATGACGGTGGCAAAGCTAGTAAAGCAAAGCATAAAAACTAAACTGCCGACCTGAGGAAGCTGCTGACGTAAGCGAGGCCACTCAACCCATTTAAATTTTTGCCATTGGCTCATCCCCAAATGGGCACACAACTTATGTTGTTCAACTGGAATGCCTTCTAAACTTTGCAACAAAAGGCGGCTGGCATAAGGCAGGTTGAAAAACACATGGGCCAGTAAAATGCCATTTAAACCATAAATGGAGAAAGGTAATGGTTGTTGCCACTGGCTAAGCAGCTTGGCCAATAATCCGCTATTACCATAAATCGCCAATAAGCCAAACACCCCAACCAACACGGGTAAGACTAAGGTCATGGCAAACAGTTTTAGTAGCAGATCTCGTCCTTTGAATCGCCGACGATGCAAAGCATGAGCAACAGGGATCGCCAACCCAACGCTGATCAAGGTAGACAGTAACGCTTGATAAAAACTAAACCAAGTAACATGACGAAAATAGGCATCACGCCAGATTTCTTCAAACGCTAATGAAGGAGAATGCCAGAATAGAGCGCCAAGGGTGCCAGCAATAAAGAGAGCGACCAAACTCGCTAACACGATCCCCCATTTCGGGGCTGCTGTCTTCATATCCAGTTAAAATGTTAAAGCATGTTGCCATTCACGAATCCAACTCCGTCGCTGTTTAGCGACTTCTTGATCCGCAAAAGAGAGGGCTTTACTCGGAATCGATAAATTTGTATAGCCTTCAGGAAGAGGAACGTCGGTTACGGGATACATCCAGTTTGTGGTGGGGATCACCGACTGAAAATCATCGCTCAAAATAAACTGCATAAAGGCATCCGCCAATGCCGGATTTGGGCTACTGGTGACTTTGGCTGCCACTTCAATCTGCATATAGTGTCCTTCTGTAAAATCAGCGGTGGCATAGCGCTGATCACTTTCGGCTATCGCATGATAAGCCGGAGACGTAGTATACGAAAGCACCATATCCGCCTCCCCTTTTAAAAACATCGAGTAGGACTCAGACCAGCCTTTTGTCACCGTGACCGTCTTATTCGCCAACTGTTTCCATGCCTCACTGGCTTTATCACCATACACAGACTTCATCCACAGCAGTAATCCTTGCCCCGGTGTTGACGTGCGTGGATCTTGGTAAATAATCTTAATGTCGGAGCGTTTTTCCACTAATTCACGTAGGCTAGTCGGTGGATTTAACAGTTTTTCTCGATTATAGACAAAAGCAAAATAACCATAGTCATAAGGAATAAACGTCTTATCACTCCAGCCGTTAGGTAGCTGTATCGCGGAGGTATTGACTTGATGCTCGGTCAATAATCCCGTTTTGTTAGCTTCAGCCATCAAGTTATTGTCTAACCCCAATACGACATCAGCTTGGCTATTACGCCCCTCAAGGCGTAAGCGGTTGAGAATGGAGACGCCATCATCCAATGCGACAAAGTTAAGCTGACAATCACATTGCGCTTCAAAAGCTTGTTTAATAGCGGGTCCCGGCCCCCAATCCGCCACAAATGAGTCATAAGTGTAAACGGTTAAGGTTTCGTTACCTGCCCATGCCAGTGATGAGCAAAATAGGCTAGCAACAACAGCAGAAGTAAGTTGGTTATTCAAGGCTTGCGCTCCTTAGTGAGCGGCACAGGCTTGAGAGAGAATGGATAAATGCCTCATTCTGCTCAATTCCTACGCCAGCATTATCTGGTTCAGGTGTTTAACCACACAAGGTGTGACTAATGCGGGTCCCAAGCTTGGCTTGATCTCAGCGCCATCACTTTTCGCAATGGTAAGCTCCCCGATGAGTGAAGAAGATTGTAATAGTAAATGAATAAAGAAGCTACTTACGGACGTTGATCATAACCCCAACGAGGCACAAGCCCTTGCTCAATACCTAAGTGATCCAAAATACGTGCAACCATAAAATCAACCAAGTCCTCAATCGAGGTTGGCTGATGATAAAATCCCGGCGCAGCCGGCATGATGGTGACCCCCAGTTGTGACAACTTATGCATATTTTCTAAATGCAGTGTTGAGAATGGCGTTTCACGGACCACCAACAAGAGCTGACCGCGCTCTTTGATCACCACATCGGCAGCACGCTCAATCAAGTTGTCTGACATGCCATGCGCGATGGCAGCGACACTCCCCGCCGAGCATGGGCACACCACCATCTGTTTTGGTGCGGCCGAACCGGATGCCACAGGAGAAAACCACTCTTCTTTACCACACACCACTAACTGATTAGGGTCACAATCAAAAAACGCCACTAATTGCTGCTTGGCCGCATCAGGCTGACTCGCCAATTGCAAACCATGCTCGGTCGCCAGCACCACACGAGCCGCTGAGGAAATCAGTAAGTAAACCGTGTAATCCGCTGCCAGCAAACACTCTAAAAGACGCAGCCCATAAGGCGCACCAGAAGCCCCTGTCCAAGCCAATGTGATGGCTTGTTTCTGTTTGGTTAATTGTGCCATGAAATCGCAACCTTTTATTTTTGCTGAGCGTGCTCACGCAGCGTTGCCAACAGCTTGCTATGAATACCACCAAACCCACCGTTACTCATCACTAAAATATGATCGCCGGGCTGCGCTTCTGCACAAATTTTGCTCACCAATTCGTCCAATTGATCGGAAGTATAAGCCGGAGCTTGACATTGCTTAGCGACGTCAGCCACTGACCACCCAATATTGTCCGGTTGATAAAGGTAAACCGAATCGGCTTGCTGTAAGGAAGCAGCTAACGTGGTTTTGTGTACCCCTAATTTCATGGTTGCAGAACGTGGCTCTAACACCGCGATAATTTTCTGTTTGCCAACTTTGTTTCGTAGCCCACCTAAGGTCAGTTCAATCGCCGTTGGGTGGTGAGCGAAATCATCATAAACCGTCACCCCATTTTCTTGGCCTTTCAGCTCTAAGCGGCGCTTCGTATTAATGAAACTGGCCAAGGCTTGGCAAGCTAAATCAGGCGTTACCCCGACATGTCGCGCCGCGGCAATCGCCATGAGGGCATTATTAACATTATGGTCGCCAATCAGCTCCCAATTGACATCCCCTACCGCTTCTCCATGAAAATGAACCGTAAAGCGAGAACCTTCCGGATTGTGCTTTTCGGCCTGCCATTCACCGTGTTGACCCGTAAACTCCGTTTCACTCCAGCAACCTCGAGTTAAAACATCGGCTAAAGCATCATCTTGTTTAGGTAGCAACAAACGTCCATTCCCCGGCACCGTTCGCACCAAATGGTGGAATTGTCGCTTGATCGCTTCCAGATCATCAAAGATATCCGCATGATCAAACTCTAAATTATTCATCACCAAGGTCCGAGGATGGTAGTGAACAAACTTAGAACGCTTATCAAAAAAAGCACTGTCATATTCATCAGCTTCCACCACGAAAAACATGCTTTCACCTAATCGTGCTGACAGGCCAAAATTCCCCAATACCCCGCCCACCAAAAAACCGGGCTGATAGCCACAATGTTCAAGAATCCAAGCCAACATGCTGGATGTGGTGGTTTTACCATGAGTACCTGCCACAGCCAGTACCCACCGGTCCTGAAGTAAGAAATCATGTAACCACTGAGGGCCAGAGGTATAACGAAGATTATGATTCAGCACATATTCCACACAAGGATTACCGCGACTCATCGCATTGCCTATCACCACTAAATCCGGTTTGGGATCTAATTGCGCCGGGTCAAACCCTTCAATAATGTCGATCCCTTGGGTTTGTAACATTGTGCTCATCGGGGGGTAAACATTCGCATCACTGCCCGTCACCTTATGACCAAGCTGGCGGGCCAACATCGCCACGCCGCCCATAAAAGTGCCACAAATCCCCAAAATATGAATGTGCATCAAGCTAGCCTCATGAATGCTGTGTTTTCTACTGATCATTATCCTGATTCAAGCCATAAAAGCGAGTATCGAAAATCAGCGTAATGTAATTTTAAAATAGTCGACAACCAAATTGAGATCTCAGTCGGTTAGTTTATTACTCGTAAAAAGATATAAGCCCTAAAATCGTCGCTAGGCGCGAGTGAATACAATTCCGATACCAAACCCATATCCATCACCGCGTTCATTATCCCCCCATGACAATAAGTGTTAAGGAAATTACATGTCAAAGATGCGCACCCTTGGTGAGTTTATCGTTGAGAAACAACATGACTTCCCCCATGCAAGTGGTGAACTTTCCTCTCTGCTTGCTTCTATTCGCTTGGCCGCAAAAATCGTTAACCGTGAAATCAATAAAGCGGGACTAGCAGATATTACCGGTGCTTCAGGTAAAGATAATATTCAAGGAGAAGAACAGCAAAAGCTCGACCTCTATGCGAATGATAAATTCAAAGCCGCCTTAGAGGCACGCGATCAAGTCTGCGGCGTAGCAAGTGAAGAAGAAGATGAGGCCGTAGCCTTTAATAAAGATCTCAACCAAAATGCAAAATATGTCGTACTTATGGATCCGTTAGATGGTTCCTCCAACATCGATGTGAATGTTTCGGTGGGAACCATCTTTTCCATCTACCGTCGAATTTCCCCTGTAGGAGCCCCACCTACGGCTGAAGATTTTTTACAACCCGGTCATAAACAAGTAGCGGCTGGGTATGTTATCTACGGCTCTTCAACCATGCTGGTCTACACAACAGGGAATGGGGTGAATGGGTTTACTTACGACCCTTCTATCGGTTCATTCTGTTTATCTCATGAAAATATGCGTATCCCAGAGCAAGGGAAAATTTACTCCATTAACGAAGGAAACTATATTCGCTTTCCAACTGGTGTAAAAAAATACATCAAATACTGCCAAGAAAGCGTCCCTGAAGAGAACCGCCCTTATACCTCACGCTATATTGGTTCTTTGGTGGCAGACTTTCACCGTAACCTACTCAAAGGCGGTATTTACCTTTATCCAAGCACACAGAGCCACCCAAATGGGAAATTACGTTTGCTGTATGAATGTAACCCGATGGCATTTTTAATTGAACAAGCAGGTGGCTTAGCCTCTGATGGTGTTCATCGTATTCTTGATATCAAACCAACCGAACTGCACCAAAGAGTGCCATTTTTTGTTGGATCAAAAGCCATGGTTGAGAAAGTCGAAAGCTTCCTCGCCAACCATCCTGATGAATAACGTTATTCCCATATTTTGCATCCCTGCAAATGGTTAAAACATTCCCCAACACGATCACTTAGATAGGGTTGGGGAATCGATCTCTCTCATCCATTTATGGACACTCTCTGCCAACATCCTCTTGGGGATCGGCATATTTACAGGTAAACTTTGCCCTTTATTGTGTATCGGTTTTGCACCTTTACTCAGTTTGCATAATAATTAATGACGTTTTTTGAAGTCCGGTTAACAAAAAGGAAACCTTAATGAGTTTAAATCATGTGCCAGCAGGCAAATCACTGCCTGACGATATCTATGTTGTGATTGAAATCCCAGCCAATGCTGATCCTATCAAATACGAAGTCGATAAAGACTCTGGCGCGGTATTTGTTGACCGCTTCATGTCAGCACCTATGTTTTACCCATGCAACTACGGCTATGTGAACCATACTCTATCGTTAGATGGTGATCCTGTGGATGTTCTTGTGCCAACCCCATTCCCACTGATGCCAGGTTCGGTCATTCGTTGCCGCCCTGTGGGTGTGTTGAAAATGACGGATGAGTCGGGTGAAGATGCGAAAGTAATCGCGGTTCCACATTCAAAACTCTCCAAAGAATATGACCACATCCAAGATATCAATGATGTGCCAGAGCTGCTTAAAGCACAAATTACTCACTTCTTTGAACATTATAAAGAATTAGAAAGTGGTAAATGGGTAAAAGTAGACGGTTGGGAAGATGCGGCCTCTGCCCGTGCTGAAATTTTGTCTTCTTACGAGCGTGCTCAGAAGAAATAGACTGTCACTGGTTAAAGATAAACAGCCAACTCGAAAATGTTGGCTGTTTTATTTCTCACCTTTAAAACTTAAATACGCTGACACCAATCTCCTGACTCAATCACAGCCGTGAGTCGGCTCACATCTTGATAGATATATATCCAAGCTAGGCCATAAGGGGTATCAAGGCTTTCCCGCCGATATTCCACGGGGACATCTTCCAGAATATCGAGTTTCGCCAAGGTTGAATCATCAACCTGATAGACTTCACCATGAATCGATTGATGTCCAGCACTCAAACCAGGGTAAGGCCCTAGATCATGCAACGCGTATTCGGGAGGGGTAACCCAGGATCCCAATAGTGGGCTTTCTTCTAAATAATGATGATTCGCCTCTCCTTGGCGTAAAGTGCCATAAACAAAAACAAGGTGCATGGCTTCTCTCCTTAGTTAAATTCGAACCGGTAAAGTATATCAATTGCACTATCGACACCTGAAACCGCTTCGAGATAGAGATCTTTCATCAAGCGATAACGCACAGTAAACTCACCGACTGAATTGAAAATCCCCACGCCATATTTCACCTGTAAACCTGGTAAAATATACCCACTGACTGTGACCTGAGAATCATCACCAGAACCGGCGGTATCGAGTTGTAAATCTTGAACGCCAAGGCCCTCACCAATTTTTCCGACCACCTTGCCACTCTGAGCTAAGCTTAGCCCAATCAGTGTGGTTGTCATGGCGTTTCCACCGGCTTCACCATCAATGTCTTGGCCTCGTAATAGATAAGACAGTGCATTGGCTTGAGGCATCACCGGTTCAGAGAAAATAGAGACGGCCGGCTCATCCGCTGAACCGGTCACTTGTACACCAGCAATAACATCGTCTTGTGTATTGTCTGGATTACGGATCGCTTTGATTGATAAATAAGGTTGATCCACCGGCCCATTCATTAAAATTTTGCCTTCTTGAATCAATAAGTCTTGTCCAAATGAACGATATTGCCCTTTGAGAATATTCACTTCCCCAACAATAAATGGGCCTTGATCTTTTTGGGTCACATTAAGTCGGCCAATGAGCTCCCCCTGAAGACCAAACGCACTAAGCCGAACATCATCACCAATCATAATCGTGACTTCCGTTTCAACCCGTAACGGAAGCGGCGTTGACTCATCAATAGGGATCAAATCTCGACTTAACAAGACTTGATCTTTCGATACCTCAACTGCACTGGGAGGAAGCTCTTCTACAGTAATTCTTCCCCATGGTAGGGAAATAGATCCCGTAATATTGGCTTTTTCTGGTTGCATTGCCAAGGTAAGATCGGGAACCACTTTCATCTTTACCATCGGTGGTAAATCCACCATTAACGATTCCGCAGCAACATGGCTATTTACCCGCCAATCATCTAAATCTAGCCAGTCAGCATCACCGGTAATATTCAAAGTCCCATCGGCAGTCTCAATCCCAGCATTCAGCACCGCTTGATAGCCAGTAAAGTCGATAGTCAATTGGCCGGAATGAATTTCTAATGGCGAAATGTCTCCCGTTAGTGCCATCTCATGAATAGCGAACTGTCCGAATGCTTGAGGGTGTAACAAATTACCTTGTACGGTTAAATCCGCAGTAATGGTCGATTTTGCTTGGCTGTACTCCCCAATCAACGGAGCAAGAAAATCAATATTCAATGGCGTCAGTTTAATCGCTGCTTCTAATTGCTTCTCATCTTGCGTCACATCCGGAATAAGGAGTTGTCCGGAAAGATCGCCATTGTCTGTCATGTTCAACTGCCAATCTGCATTCAGCCTATTGTTAGCAAGCTGAGCATGGATCACGATATTATCCCATCCGAGGATGACCGGCTGGTCTAAAGTTTGCTGGACTTCTCCTGACGGCAATTGCACAGAAAGATCAATCTGAGGTGGCGATTCTGGGGACCATTTTGCCCAAAGGTGGGCATTCAATTCACCTCGGAGCTGGGTGTCTTGTGGAAGAAAACCCGCCATTTGTTGGAAGGCAAACTGCGTGATCGCCAGATCCACTTCGCCTTGTTCACCTAAGGTGACTTCTTTAGTTAAACATAAGGAGGATGCACCTTGTAACCAGCAGTGAGGTGCAATAGTCACTGCTGGTTGATCCAGATCAGCATGAATGTCTGTCGCTTGATTCAGTACCCAGCGCCCTTGTTCAGAAAGCACATCCATACGTTCCAACTGCCCTTGCCAAATAAGGCGAGGTGAATCGTCTAACCGTCCTTGAACCGCAAGATGAGTCGCTGCGAGTTCCGATTCAACCGCTAAGGTCAGTTGATGTTTTTTCTGCTCTCCTGCCAGGGTAAGTACAATATGATCAATAGTTTGATCTTGATACCCAATACCATCGACGGTCAGGCGAAAATTGCCATTCGGCACAGGCATAGGGACAACTTCACCCACAACATTCATCTGCTGGATGGTGACTTGTTCTTGCCAAGCCAGTTTATTGGCCTGCAATGCTAAACGAACATTCGGCTCAGTAAACGCACCTCGCAAAACAATATCGCCTTGAACCTGACCAAAAAGATCCGGTACCGTTTTATCCAGCTCCTTTAAATTTAAAGCAATATTCATTCGCCAGTCTTTGTCCAAACGCCCTTTTGCTGTAATAGCATTTGGACCATGGGCCAGAGTTAACCCTGATGTACTCATCCGAAATTCACCACGACCCACTACATCATCTGCGGTCAATTGCCCTTTAATATCGAGTGGATAACCACGTATTTCCCCCTGAATATCTAACAGGGGCAAATCGACTTTCCATCCCCCCTGAGGCGTCAACTGACCCGATGTTTCTAACTGACCACTCACTCTTCCTTGTATATCTGGCCACTGAATCTCTGGCTGGATCTCGCGCATCTTCAGTGTGGCTTGCCAATGAACAAGATCCGCCCAGTCAACCATGGCCTGACCTTGAATCTCACCACCTAGGGTGTTTAATTTCAATTGATGTAAAATCAACTGGGTCAGCGATCCTTCCCCTTGTAAGGTCACCGCTTGATCAGGGATATCTTGACCTGAAAATTCACTTTGCAATTCAAGTTGGTAGTGTTCCAATGAACCTTTGGCTGCCATATGAGGCGCAACAATAAAATATTCCCCATCGCCATTGATTGGCCACTGAGCATCCAATTGTTCAATCCGTACATCAAAGGGAAGCTCGGTTTTCAAAGGCTCTATGCGTGCCGCTATTGTCGCTGTTGCTCGACCTGCCAATTGGGCATTTAATGAAAGATCAGCCACACTACCTGTGGCTTGTAATTGTAAGGTTTGCCCCTTGACCTCATCCAGTTTCAGTAATGAGCTCAAAGTTAAATTTAGAGGATAATCGCCTTTTAAGGTGGCTTTTGCCGATAAACTCGCTTCGAGTTCCGGCATATCTAATTCAAGGCTTTTAATATTCACCTCAGACTGAGATGCCTGCGCTTGCAATGCCAAACGATGAATGCGTATTGGCGTTGCTTGCTGAAGCGTAAAATCATTCAATTCAAAACGGCTCAATTCTACTCGTAAAGGAATGATCACCTCAGGTAAAGAAATCGGCGCATGTTCGGTATCTGACGCATGACGGCTTTGCGTTTCAGAAGCGCTCTCCACCAGCGCCACTCGCACCCCCTTCCATCGTGTTGGATCAATTCTCAACCGATTATTTTGTAGCGAGGCCCCTGTTGAAAAATGTTGCCACGCAATACGGTTGCCTACGAGATTAAGATCAATATTCTCCAGCGTTAAACGCCCCAGTTTGATGGGAATTGGACTAGAAAAATGAGTGATGGGGTCAGAAGGTTCTACGTCGGTATCCTCACTCGCTTCTGGCCATTGTGGCAAATTAACCGCCAAGCCAGAAATGACGACATCATTAATACAGACCATAGGCTCTAGCAAACAGTTAACATTCAAAGCGAGCGTTAACTTTTCCAGTTTTACATTCAAAGCTAAATCTTCATCATTGAATGCCACGCCATGTAAAGTAAAACGTGGAAATAAAGCGCCTTCTGTTTCGTGAACTGACAATTCAGGTAATGCTTTTTTTACCCCCCAAAGCACGGTATTTAAGCCCTGATTCGTAAAGAGTATGCCTGCCACGGCTAAAAGCAGCACAATCACTATTCCGGCTAGGCTGGCCGAAAACCATTTTATACACGTCATTACCCGCTTGATCATAATTCAGGCCCTAACGTGAAGTGAATTTTAAACTGGTCACCGGGATCAGAATCAAGCCCCCAAGCAAAATCAAGTCGCAGTGGTCCTACTGGTGAAATCCAACGAATACCAAAGCCTGCCCCTGTTTTCCAATCGGGGGTATCGTTAAAAGCATCACCATAATCCACAAATAAAGCTCCCCACCAATTCCCGGTTAAACGATATTGATATTCCAATGAACTGGTCGCCATATATTTAGCCCCAGTTAATGAATCACTCGCATCACGAGGAGAAATCGACTGGTAGCTATAACCTCGGAGGTTATTATCGCCCCCAGCAAAAAAGCGTAAAGAAGGAGAGAGTTTGGAAAAGTCTTCCGCAAAGTTAGCTCCACCATCAATCCTAGCCAACCCACGGTGGTTATTACCTAGGCTCCTTAACCACGAACTTCCTGCTTGAACTCGCGTCACTCGAGTTTCAGAAACAAACGCGGGATCACCATATTCAAGCGTGATGGTTTGTTTATCTCCCCAAGTCAGTAAAGAGCGGTTCATTCGAGTTCGAGTTCGGGTATAAGTGACCCCAGGTAAAACAAATTGAGCAGTATCATCAAGCAAACCTTGCTCATAATTTTCAATCAAATAACGAATGAATACGGTGCGATGCCACCCTGAATCCAGTAACCAATGTCGCTCTAGTGATAAGTTCGACTCAAGGCTTTTTGTATCTCGGCT
This sequence comes from Vibrio cincinnatiensis DSM 19608, assembly GCF_900167345.1. GTDB lineage: Bacteria > Pseudomonadota > Gammaproteobacteria > Enterobacterales > Vibrionaceae > Vibrio > Vibrio cincinnatiensis. The sequence goes on from NZ_FUXB01000011.1 coordinate 54,103, forward strand.
GTCTACATGTTTCATCCCGTATTGAATGCGGTAATACTGATGCAAAACATCCTCTAGCGGAATTTTATAACCTGCCGTAATACTCTGTTCTGGATTTGAAATGGAAAAACTACTGTCAAAACTGTGGCCTAAGTCATTGACCCATGGTTTTTTCCACTTCAAAGACCCTCGAACCCCCACATCCGTCGAATAACCAATACCGGTTTCCAACTGATTACGAGCTTTAGGCGCTAAAGAAACCACCATCGGTAATTCACGCTGTCCCGGATCAAGTTGACTGATATCGGGTTTCACAAATACAGAAGAAAACCAATCGGTGTTGGCTAAATTAAGGTTGAACTCTCCGACTTGAGAAACGAGGTAGGGATCACCTTGCTTAAAGGGTTGTAGGGAGCGAACTCGAACTTCTTCTATTTGACTACCGTTGATTTCCGTAGCACCAAAATGGTAACGAATACCGCTATCAAAATGTAAACGCACAAAAGCCTGATAGAGATCCGGAGCCACTTCTAATCGACTCACTTGATAATTACCATCAAAATAGCCTTTTTGTAGCGATAAATTACGTAAGGAAGATTTCAAGCTGTCATAGTGGCTATGATTAAGTGGCTCTCCAACCGAAAGTCCACTACGCTGGATTAAACGCGCAAAATCCTCATCTTGCTCCGCTTCCCCAACAATCACAATGTCCACTTCAGCCAAGCGAACCACCTCACCGGGGTCGACGGTAATCGTCATCGCTTTATCTGGTTCTGTCACCTGAAAAGTAAAATATGGGTGATAGTACCCAAGCGCATTGAGCGCTTCGGTCATCATCTTTTCTAAACGAGACTGAAAACGGAGTTGTGTGGAATAATCCGCATCGGGAATCGACGATAGATAAGCATCGACATTGTCTTTAACCTCTCCCTTTAACCCATTAATGGTGACATTCACTTTGGCTAAAGTCATGGAAGAAAAAAACAAGGTTATCAACAATGTTGGTAATAGAATGTGTCTCATGCGGAATTAATCGGCGTCACTCGCAGTTAGCGTTTACTGGTTCAGAATCATACCGTCAATAAACGTGGAAGTCTGTATGAGAATTATCAATTTATCGTTCCTTTTTCTCAACACCGCCGACAGATAAGCGATGGCATTAAGCATGAAAGCGCTCTATGTTAAAGCCGGAATGCGAATTGTTGATATACCACTTAGGCTATCACTATTTGCTATCATTGATGAACAATCACAGTGAGAGAGATAAAAGCATGTTCAAACAAGATCACGCTATCGATACCACACAAGCTTCACCCAATACCACTATACCGACTCAATTAGAAGATAAACATTTTGTCACCTCAGTACCGCTCACCTATCAACCCAATGCGGATGAAGAACAGATTTTACTGGGAATGGGATGCTTCTGGGGAGCTGAACGCCTGTTTTGGCAACAAGAAGGCATTATCTCAACCTCTGTCGGCTACTCTGGTGGTCATACTCCCAACCCAACTTATGAGGAAGTATGCTCTGGGCAAACAGGGCATGCAGAAGTGGTTCGAGTGGTATACCAACCTCAATTAATCCCCCTCGAGGCACTGCTTAAGCTCTTCTGGGAAAACCACGATCCCACTCAAGGTATGCGTCAAGGCAATGATCACGGCACTCAGTACCGTTCTGCTATTTACACCTATTCATCCGTTCAACAAGCTATCGCTGAACATAGCCTTGCTTGTTATCAAACCGCATTGAAGCAGCATCAGCAAGGCAAAATTACCACCGAAATTATCCCCGCAGGGCCTTACTATTATGCAGAAAGCTATCACCAACAATATCTTGCCAAAAACCCAGGTGGATACTGTGGTTTAGGGGGAACTGGCATCTGCTTTTTCGCTAATAAAGTCGATAAACCTTTATGATATGAGGTGATTTCCATCTAAGCAGAGGCACAATAATGAGCGTGTTCTATACTTGGACTCACGCTGATTGATCGATAAATCGTCGTCAAAATAGGCGGCTTTTTGCTGAGTTAATCACGAAAGACACTTTCACCTTTCGATTCAATAACACGGATAGATAATGATGATAAAAAAAATATTCTTGGCTCTCGCTTTAACCTGCTCTCCTTTCCTCGCTTTTTCACATAACTTACAACTTGGTCACCCCCTCCCTTCCATTGAGGTAAAAAGTGACGGTGAAGTGATGCTTAAGGGCAGTCAAACCAGCTTTACAACATGGAGCAGTGATCAGCTGATTGGAAAAGTACGAGTGATTCAGGCGCTGGCTGGACGCAGTAGCGCCAAAGAAATGAATGCAGCACTGATGAGCGCTCTTACCGCAGCCCAATTCCCTGAGCAGCACTACCAGACAACCTCCATCATCAATCAAAATGATGCGATATGGGGAACCCGATCTTTTGTAAAATCATCTGCACAAGAAAGTAAAAAAACGTTTCCTTGGTCATCCATCGTACTCGACAGTTCTGGCGTTGTTGCACAGCACTGGGCGCTACCAGAAAAATCTTCCACGATCATCGTGTTAGATAAACAAGGGCTGGTTTTGTTTATCAAAGAAGGGGCATTGAATGAAGCGGAGATCAATCAAGTACTGGCGCTCATCCGTGAACACCTAACTTAATCATCACAGATTACCTTCACTCTTTCCTTGCTTGCCTACAGGATTGTTATATTATAACAATCCTGTTTTTCTCAACGGTGTATCATGAAGCTGAGCCTACAACCTTTACGTCTCAAAACTCAGACAACCGCTTTCGTGGCTGTCTTGTTGAGTTTATGGCTAAATGTGGCTTCGCTCGCCCATCAAATGGATTTCGACCCCATCCATCATGAGCATCACCACTGCCAGTTATTTTCAAGCATTCACCATGGGCTTAGCCATGTTATGGTTGAACCGCCCGTTTGGCCAACCCATTACTCGAGCCCATCGTTTGTTCACCCATTTTCTATCGCATTGGTTCAGTTGGCTTATTTAGCCCGTTCTCCTCCATCATTTCACCTTCCACGTTAACAAAGATTTCTCCCTATATCGGAACGTTTTACTTATTTTATTATGATGGAATTAATGACTATGCTTACCAAACCTTTACTCGTTTTAAGTATTTCAGCCGCGATATCGACTTCGGCTTTCGCTCAAGATTTTCGCCAACACGATGCCCATGTCCATGGTCATGTTGAGTTCAATATCGCGCAAGATGGACACGATTTACTGATTGAAGTGACGGCTCCCGGCGCTGATGTGGTGGGTTTTGAACACGCTCCACACACAGAGCAAGAAACACAAAAGCTGAGCCGTGCGATAGAAACCCTAGAACAGGCTAATGCTTTATTTGCCCTAACACCACAAGCAAACTGCCAACTAGAGGAAGCTCAGGTTACCCACACACTCGGAGAGCATCAGGATCACCAGCATAAAGGCCATGATCATGAGCATCATCACGAGCATGAACATGAACATGAACATGAACATCATCACGACCACGACCACGACCACGACCACGACCACGACCACGACCACGACCACGACCACGACCACGACCACGACCACGACCACGACCACAAGCATGGTGAATTTACCGCCCAATACCACTATCATTGTGACCATATTTCTGAACTTCGTCACATAGATCACCAATGGTTTAACTTATTCCCTAGTACAGAAAAAATAAGTGTCAACCTGTTAACAGAACAAGCTCAAACCTCATTAGAGCTAACACCCAAGCAGACTCGTATTTCACTCTAATGCTCATTTGGGTAAGTGATCACTTACCCATTTTTCTCTAAAAAAGGAACCGTGATGAACGCTACCTTTACTCACTCGACATCTCCTATCATTGAGCTGAAACAGGTGCAATTTCAGTGGCCAAATAATCCACAATTAACCTTAGATATTGAAGAGCTCTCGGTGGTAACAGGAGAACACCTGTTTATTAAAGGGCCCAGTGGCTGTGGTAAATCAACGTTATTAAGCTTGCTGACAGGAATACAAGTAGCAAGCCAAGGTAAAGTCAGCTTACTTGGACAGGATTTGGCACAATTGAAATCTGGCGAACGTGACCGCTTTCGAGCTGATCATATTGGTTATATTTTCCAGCAATTTAATCTATTGCCTTATCTCTCTGTGATTGAAAATGTCACATTGCCTTGTCAATTTTCATCCCAACGTCGAAAAAACCTCTCAGGCGCTCTCTCCAGCCGTGCAATAGAACTGCTCACTCAATTGCATTTACCGGAGTCACTATTACATCAACCGGTGGTGGAATTAAGTATCGGCCAACAACAGCGAGTCGCTGCGGCTCGTGCTCTAATCGGTGAACCCGCTTTACTCATTGCCGATGAACCCACTTCCGCCTTAGACCACGATAACCGTACCGCTTTTATTGAGCTTTTATTAGAAGAAGCCAGCCGTGTGGGATCGACACTCGTATTTGTTAGCCATGACCCAACATTAGAAAAACTGTTTAACCGTAGTGTGTACTTACCCTCTTTAAATCGTGTACGAGGTATCCAATGGGTGTAATCGGCAATTTAGCGTGGAAAAGCCTACTTAATCGAAAAACGACGGCCTTATTAACCGTATTAACCGTGGCTATTTCTGTTATCCTTTTAATGGGGGTCGAACGCATTCGAACACAAGCAAAAAACAGCTTTGCAAATACCATATCAGGAACAGATCTCATTGTCGGAGGCCGATCAGGCCAAGTTAACCTACTGCTTTATTCCGTTTTTCGCATTGGTAATGCCACCAATAATATTGATTGGAAAAGCTACCAAGAATTCAGCCAACACCCATCGGTAAAATGGGCGATTCCAATCTCCTTAGGCGACTCCCACAGAGGCTTTCGTGTGATGGGTACCAACCACAGCTACTTTGAGCATTTTCGCTATGGAAGTAAGCAACCACTTACTTTTTCTCAAGGTTCTCCTTTTTCTGGGTTATTTGATGTCGTTCTGGGTTCTGATGTAGCGAAACAACTGGGCTATCAGTTAGGCACTGAACTGATTATTGCCCATGGGATCAATGATGTGGGGTTCAGTCGTCACGATAATTTACCCTTTACCGTAGTTGGCATCCTTGCTCCTACCGGTACTCCTGTAGATAAAACCCTCCATGTTTCTCTGCAAGCTATCGAAGCTATCCATGTTGGCTGGGAGTCAGGAGCAAACTTAGGACATAACCCAAGCAGGGAGCAATTAGAGCAACGCGAGTTTGACCCCCAACAAATTACCGCGATGTTTATTGGTCTGCGCTCTAAAATTCAAACTTTTGCTTTGCAAAGGCAGATCAATCAATATCGAGATGAACCGCTCAGTGCTATTTTACCCGGCGTGGCACTACACGAGCTCTGGAGTATGATGTCCATCGCCGAACAAGCCTTGATGGCCGTCTCTATTTTTGTCGTCATCGCTGGCTTACTCGGAATGCTCAGCAGCTTATTAACCAGCTTGCAAGAACGGCGAAGAGAAATGTCTATTTTACGAGCAATGGGAGCACAACCTAAGCATGTTTTTGCTTTGCTTATCAGTGAGGCAAGTGTACTCACCTTTTTCGGTATTTTAACGGGAGTGGTGGGTTTATATGCTCTGATCGCTTTTGCCAGCCCCATCGTGGCCAGCCAATATGGTATCCAATTATCACTGCAGTCACTCACGGCTTATGAGTGGCAGCTACTCGGCTATGTGCAAACAGCAGGGACCATGATAGGCTTTATTCCTGCCCTGCGAGCTTACCGTCAATCACTGAGTGATGGTATGACCATTCGACTTTAGGAGATATTGATGAATAAAGGGTTACTCAGCCTAACCTTGGCTATACTGGTCCTATTTATACCCAGTGTTTACAGTAATGATGAAGTGCTAAAACTCGATTGGATTGACCTCATTCCTGAAAATGAACGTCATCTACTGGATCAATTGGGTATGCCGATGGTTGACCACACAACAAGCTTACCAGCTCAACAGACGCAAGTCGGCAGCGTGCGTTCAGAACTCAATGGCAGTAAAGTAAAAATACCGGGCTTTGTGATTCCTTTGGAAGGGGATGAAAATAATGTCACCGAATTTTTACTGGTTCCCTACTTTGGGGCCTGCATTCATGTTCCACCCCCTCCCCCCAATCAAATTATTTATGTGAAATTCCCTCAAGGAGCGCCAATACAACAGTTATGGGATGTCGTCTATGTTATCGGGACACTAAAAACTGAAATCGTGAGTGTGGATCTTGCAGAAACGGGATATCTAATAGAAGGGGAAGCGCTTGCTGATTACGATGATATGTAACGAGATGTTACAATAATGTTCACCTATCGATCCATATTCTTTATATCAAATACTTGGCAAGATAACTCAATATTCCCAAGTAAAAAATAAATAATATGGTGGTCGATAGGTACTTAAACCAGCGATTTTCTTTATTGTACTTCATGATTACCCCACAAAAGACGATAACAATTTTAACAAGTTATTATCATTTTTAATAGCGTAAATTTGTGCACTAACACTAAGAGTTTCACTAGTCCCACAGAGCAATCCACGGTACATTTTGATACATTGTTCAAATGGTAAGATTTGGTAAGACATGGCCGAGCTAAAATCCTCAGTCGTGATTGAACACCCAACCACGACTGAATCTCATAAAGAAAAAAAATCCAATTATCTCAAAGATAGCGCCAGCCGTATCTCTACGATTGCTCGGCAACATGGGCTTGATGCCTTATTACTCTCTGAAGCCCCAAAGAAAACCCCATTAGATCGAGCTTTGAAACGCGAACGAGATCGTAAAGAGCAACGACAGAAAAATTTAGAACAGATCATTCACCTTGCTCACGTTTCATGCAATAACGAAACAGCAGGAGATCCCGATCAAGATTGGCTATACCGTTTCTTCGATATGGCGCAAGATATTCATAACTCTTCTATGCAGCGTCTTTGGGCTCAAGTACTCAAGCGGGAAGTGACCAATCCCGGCTTCACCTCCATGAAAGCACTAGCCATACTGCAAAACATGACACCGAAAGAAGCGCAAATCTTGCAACGAGCCGCCACGCTCGCTTGTAGTTTTGGTAGTGATACCAGCTTAAAACTGTTGTTTGGGCTAAAAATGCATAATAGCCTTTTTAGTCTAGGGAAAAGAAACTCGACCATCACACTGAATATTGGCAGCCACCAACTGCCTTACTCCAGCTTGCTTGTGTTAATTGAACTCGGTTTACTATATGCAACCGAGTTGGAATCTGGAGAAATTGAGCTCGACCCACCACTAAGCCTCAGCTATCAAAATAAGCATCTGCTCCTGAATGCCACCTCAAAAGGAGTGCATTTACTTTATTACCGCTTTAGTCCCACAGGCAATGAGTTATGTCGATTACTCGGTAATAAGCCCAATATGAATTACTACGATCAACTGATCGCTTTGCTCAGTCAGAAGTTTGTTGTGCATACCGATACCAACAGTACCATTCATCATACCGTCTAAATGAAAAAAACCAGCGATGAACGCTGGTTTTAGCCTATCGGCTGTTTATGATTTGCTAAGGTGGATAATGCCTCGCTCATGCAAATGATCTAAGCACTGTTCCACTAAAGCGGTCACCGAGGCCTCCCCCGCTGGTAAGTCGATCTCTGCGGCCAGTGGCGCTTCATAGACAGAGTCGATACCCGTAAAGTGGCTTATCTCACCTGCACGCGCTTTTTTATATAAGCCTTTAGGATCACGCTGCTCACAAACCGACAATTGAGTATTTACATAGACTTCAAGGAACTCATCGCTTGGAAAGAGATCCCGTACCTGTTGCCGCTCCTCTCGATGAGGCGAAATAAATGCGGTTAATACAATCAATCCGGCATCAGCCATCAGTTTGGCTAACTCACCAATACGACGAATATTCTCTCGTCGATCTTGCTCCGAAAAGCCTAAATCACCGCATAAACCATGACGGACATTGTCTCCATCCAACAAGTAGGTATGGTAGCCCAACTGAGCTAATCGACTTTCCAAAGCACCAGCAATGGTCGACTTCCCCGCGCCAGACAGCCCAGTAAACCACAATACCGCAGGGCGCTGATTTTTCAGTTGTGCTCGATAGGCTTTATCCACCTCATGTGTGTGCCAAACAATATTTTCTTTCACTGAGCTCATAACCTTCCCTTCAATATCGAGAGATCACGGGCATCCCAATGCGGGAAATGTTTACGGATCAAAGCATTGAGTTCTAGCTCAAAGGCTGAGATAGAGGGTTCATCTGCTTGTGGGGCGGCGAGAGATTCACGAACCAGCCCAGCGCCAACAGTGACATTGGTTAAGCGATCGATAATGATAAAGCCACCAGTATCGGCACAATCTAAATAACGATCTAAGGCAATGGCTTGATGGAACGTCCACTCACAAAGACCAATGCCATTCAGTGGTAATGTTTCACTCTCAAAAGTCGAGAGGTGATTAATATCGTATTGATGACGAACAAACTCCACTCGCCCAACCGTTTTCTTGCCTGCAATTTTAATGTCGTATTCACGCCCAGCTTGTAAGGGCTGCTCTGTCATCCACACCACATCCGCCAGTAAACGCTGCGTACTTTGCAAATTCGTCTCCGCCAACACCAGCAAATCACCGCGGCTGATATCAATTTCGTCCGTCAGGGTTAAGGTTACCGCTAAACCCGCTTCGGCTTGCGGCAAATCCCCATCAAAAGTCACAATACGGGCGATGGTCGAAGTTTTTCCAGAAGGCAAGACTTTGATCTTATCCCCAACCTTGATCGTCCCTGCGGCAATGGTGCCCGAAAAGCCTCGAAAATCAAGATTAGGGCGATTCACATACTGAACCGGAAAGCGAAACTCACCCCGCCCTTTTTGTTTTTCAATATCCACCGTTTCTAGCAGCTCTAGCAATGAAGGCCCTTGATACCAAGGCATCTGCTGGCTTTTTTCCACCACATTATCACCTTCGAGTGCCGAGATTGGGATAAGTTGAATATCAATATCGCCATGTAAATGCTGAGAAAACTCAGCATACTGCTGATGAATTTCATCAAAGCGCTCTGCCGAATATTCCACCAAATCCATTTTATTCACCGCCACCACAAAGTGTTTGATTCCGAGCAGATTGGCGATAAAAGAGTGACGGCGAGTCTGATCTAAAATGCCTTTACGGGCATCAATCAAAATGATCGCTAAATCACAAGTAGAGGCTCCGGTTGCCATATTGCGAGTGTACTGCTCATGCCCCGGTGTATCGGCAATAATGAATTTACGCTTTTGGGTAGAAAAATAACGATATGCCACATCTATGGTGATGCCTTGTTCGCGTTCAGCTTGTAACCCGTCCACCAACAGAGCGAGATCGGGGCGCTCTCCGGTTGTCCCCACTCGCTGGCTGTCAGAGTGGACCGCCGCTAATTGATCTTCATAAATCTGCTTTGAGTCATGAAGTAAACGACCAATTAAGGTACTTTTTCCATCGTCAACAGAGCCACAGGTTAAAAACCGAAGTAATGATTTATGTTGATGTTGGTTGAGGTATCCTTCAATACCAAGCTCAGCAAGTTGAGCATGCACTGCACTGTTCATTTTCTTTCCTCAAATCCTTAGAAGTAACCTTGGCGTTTTTTCAGTTCCATCGATCCTGATTGATCGTGGTCAATCGCCCTTCCTTGACGCTCACTGGAGGTTGTCACCAGCATCTCTTCAATAATTTCAGGTAGCGTACTGGCTGTGGACTCTATCGCGCCGGTCAGGGGGTAGCAGCCTAATGTGCGAAAGCGAACGCTTTTATGTTGAATTTGTTCGCCCTCTTTTAGCTCCATTCGTTGATCATCAACCATGATCAACATGCCATCTCGTTCCACCACAGGGCGAACCGCCGCTAGGTAAAGCGGTACAATCTCAATATTTTCTAAGTAGATGTATTGCCAAATATCCAGTTCTGTCCAATTAGATAAAGGAAATACTCGGATACTTTCCCCTTTATTGATCTGCCCGTTATAAGTGTGCCATAACTCTGGGCGCTGATTTTTCGGATCCCAAGCGTGGTTTTTATCACGAAAAGAGTAGACGCGTTCTTTGGCACGCGATTTTTCTTCATCACGTCGCGCACCACCAAAAGCGGCATCAAACCCATATTGATTGAGAGCTTGTTTTAACCCTTGCGTTTTCATGATATCGGTATGTTTCGATGAACCATGCACAAAAGGATTAATGCCCATCGCCATGCCTTCTGGGTTCTTATGCACAAGCAATTCAAAACCATATTTTTTCGCGGTGGCATCACGAAAGGCGATCATTTCACGAAATTTCCAATCCGTATCCACATGCAACAGAGGAAAAGGAATTTTTCCCGGATAAAAAGCTTTTCGAGCCAGATGCAGCATGACGGAGGAATCTTTACCAATCGAGTACATCATGACTGGGTTGGCAAATTCTGCCGCGACTTCACGAATGATGTGAATACTTTCTGCTTCAAGCTGTTGTAAATGGGTTAAGCGTTGTTGATCCATGTTGCGAGCTTCCTTTTAGCTGCCTTATCGCTGAAAAACCACGACAGGTTTTCTATTAAAATCGGGTTAGGCATATTGATAGTGAGAAGAGTGAACCGCACGTTCACCAAACCAAGCCAGTTTGTCGGCCAAAGACACCACCTCACCAATGACAATTAAAGCCGGAGATTGAGCCATAGCCGCTAGTTGTGGTAACTCATTCAGCATTCCTCGCTGCACTTGCTGAGTTTGCTGAGTCCCTCGTTCAATGATGGCGATCGGGGTGCTGGCACTTCTTCCATGCTTCATTAACTGCTGAGCAATAAACTGAGATTTCATCAACCCCATATAAATCACTAACGTTTGCTGACCACGAGCTAATGTGGACCAATCCATTTCATCCGCAGTTTCATTTTTAAGATGGCCGGTAATAAAAACGGCAGATTGCGCATAATCACGGTGAGTAAGAGGAATACCAGCATAGGCCGTAGCTCCTGCGGCGGCAGTAATTCCGGGGATAACCTGAAAAGAAATTCCAGCATCCACCAAGGCTTCAAGCTCTTCTCCCCCACGTCCAAAAATAAAAGGATCCCCCCCTTTCATTCGCACCACTCGATAACCTGACTGAGCAAAATCTACCAATAGCTGGTTGGTTTTCTCTTGTGGCACACTATGATGGCCAGCACGTTTGCCGACACAAACCAATATGGTGTCAGAAGGAATTAAGCTCATGATTTCATCAGAGACCAAGTAGTCATAAAGAATGACATCGGCCTGCTGAAGATAATTAAGGGCTTTAACCGTCAATAATTCAGGATCGCCGGGACCAGCCCCTACTAATGCCACTTCTCCGGGTTGTAACTGGCTACGTGAAAGGCGAGTAAAAGGATTCGGTGATGCTCCACCTGCTAGTGCCACTAATGGTGGGGGGGTGATAAGCCCGTTAATCATGCTCTTTGTACTCGCCATGTTTGCTATCCATTACGCAATTGATGACCTGCATTATGAGCAGTTCTATTTATTACCTGAAATTCTAAAATTTCATTTTTTATACTAAAAGCTGATAAGAGATGAATAAAAAAGAGAAACGCTCTCCCTTTCTGCATTAGCAACGGGTCGCCAAACAATGTCTCTACCCCCTAAAAACCGCAATAAATCACACTTTGTGATGACGCGAGCTTCTTGTTGCATCGCTATTTGCTACATTTGCTCGGGTAACGCTTTATACCCCCCTTCATTCATATAGGTAGGAGCCCACATGAATTCACCACTTAAGCCTCTTGCTGCCGCACTGTTAGGTGGGCTGCTGAGTCTCGCTGGGCCTGTAATGGCTGAAACTATTCAATTGAGAATTATTGAAACTACCGATATTCACACCAATTTGATGGATTATGATTACTACAAAGACAAACCATCTCAGCAACTGGGCTTAGCGCGAGCAGCCAGTCTGGTCAAACAAGCCCGAGCTGAAGTGGTTAATAGCGTATTGGTCGATAATGGTGATTTAATTCAAGGAAGCCCGATGGGAGACTACATCGCGGCCAAAGGTATTGCGAAAGGAGAGATCCACCCAGCTTATAAGGCTATGAATCAATTGGGTTATGATGTGGGTAACATTGGTAACCACGAGTTTAATTACGGCTTAGATTTTCTCAACCAAGCGATTAAAGGAGCCGCCTTCCCTTACATTAATGCCAATGTTTTTGATCAAAAAACGGGAGATCACGCTTTCCAACCTTATTTGATTAAAGCACATACCTTTACTGATCAAGCGGGAAAAATACAGACCATTAATGTCGGTTATATTGGTTTTGTTCCACCTCAGATCATGCTCTGGGATAAAAAGAACCTTGAAGGAAAAGTCTTTACCAAAGATATAAAGCAAAGCGCAGCAACCCTCATCCCGCAAATAAAACATCAAGGGGCGGATGTGATCATCGCTATTCCTCATTCAGGGATCTCGACCGATCCTTACCAAGCAGGAGCCGAAAACTCGGTTTACTACCTCACTCAAGTCCAAGGGATTGATGCCATTGCATTTGGCCACTCACATGCCGTATTCCCAAGTGCTGACTATGCAAACCTACCGGGTGCCGATATCAATCAAGGCACGATTAACGGTATTCCTGCGGTCATGCCCGGTCGCTGGGGCAGTCATGTGGGCGTGATCGATCTAACACTAAAAAAAGATCATGGCCAGTGGCTAGTGGTGGACGGGCGCGCTGAAGCTAGACCAATTTTCGATCACGTGACCAAGCAGGCGCTAGCCGAGGCAGACCAGAATATCGTGAAAGCCCTAGCCGAGGATCACAAAGGTACTCGTGAGTTTGTCAATCAGCCCATAGGTAAAGCGGATAATGTCATGTATAGCTTTTTGGCGCTTGTACAAGATGATCCAACAGTACAAATCGTCAACCTAGCACAAAAAGATTATGTCGAACGCTTTATTCAAGGCGACCCCAACTTAGCAGGCTTACCCGTTTTATCGGCAGGAGCTCCTTTTAAAGTGGGAGGACGCAAAGATGATCCCCATGGGTTTACTGAAGTGGAATCGGGGCAATTGACCTTTCGCAACGCGGCCGATCTTTATCTCTATCCAAATACCCTAGTCGCGCTCAAAATGACAGGTAAAGAAGTGAAAGAATGGCTAGAGTGCAGTGCCGGTCAATTCAACCAGATTGATCCAACGAGTCAATTACCACAAGCTCTGATTAACTGGGAAGGTTTTCGTACTTATAATTTTGATGTCATGGATGGGGTACGCTATCAGATTGATGTCACTCAGCCAGCTAAATACGATGGTGACTGTAAATTAGTGAATAAAGATGCAGAACGAATTGTCGGCTTAACTTACCAAGGTCAACCAATCAACCTAAAACAACCATTTTTGGTCGCAACCAATAACTATCGTGCCTACAGCAATAAATTTGCAGGTACAGGGAGTGAATTTATTGCTTTTGATTCACCAGATGAAAACCGTACCGTGGTAGCAAACTATATTGCTCGGATCAGTAAAGAAAAGGGCCACGTTACTCCAACGGCGGATAATAACTGGTCATTCGTGCCCATTCGTAGCCATACACCACTAGACATTCGCTTTGAAACATCTCCCAGTGAAAAAGCAGCACAATTTATAAAAAGTAACGGCCTATATCCCATGAGTTACATCACCACGGATGATATTGGATTCGCAGTCTATCAAATCGATCTCACCACACAAGATAAAGCACATTGAGATTGGTTGAGTTATAACGAGAAAAGCCAGTGCTCTGCACTGGCTTTTCTGGAATTGAACGACTCACACTATTTCAATAAACGGGCTCGAAATTGGCGACCTTTAATTTTTCCATTACTCAGTTTTTGTAGCGCCAGCTTGGCCACCTTCTTATTAACTGCAACATAGGCACGCATAGGTAATACGTTAATTTTACCTATCTGCTCCGCAGCAATATGCCCTCCCGCGGTTAATGCGCCCAGAATATCTCCTGGACGAACTTTTTGCTTTTTCCCACCATCAATCTGGAGAGTCACCATTTTTGCGGCATAAGGTTGAGCCTGCGGATTCACCTCAGGAAGCGTTGCGGCCTCAATCGGCATATCCAGATACTCATCAATCATGGCGACTCGATGCATCTCTTTATCGCTAAAGAAACTAAAGGCTAGCCCTTGACTTCCCGCTCGCCCAGTTCGACCAATACGATGCACATGCACTTCTGGGTCACGCGAGAGTTCAAAGTTAACCACGGCATCTAAATTATCCACATCCAAACCACGTGCTGCCACATCAGTTGCGACCAAAATGGAGATACTTTTATTCGCAAATTGAATTAGAGCTTGGTCACGATCCCGTTGCTCTAAATCACCGTGCAGCTCAACGACACTAAACCCTTTATGATGCAGCTCATCGGCCACACTTTGTACTTCTTTTTTGGTATTACAAAAAACGACCGCCGATTCAGGCTGATGATGCAATAGCAACAACTCCAGCGCTTGATCTCTCGCTTGAGTCCCTTCAACTTTATAAAAGAATTGCTGGATACTAGATGTATTGTGAGTCGATTCCACTTTCACCATTTCAGGCTCACGCATGATACGCTGAGCAATCTGTTTGATCTGAGTGGGGAATGTCGCACTAAAGAGTAAGGTTTGACGTGAAATGGGGGTTTCATTGATGATCGCATCTAACGATTCCTGAAATCCCATTTCGAGCATCCGGTCGGCTTCATCTAACACCAAGGTATTGAGCTCTGAAAGATCAATTCGCCCTTTCTCTAAGTGATCCAGAATTCGCCCCGGAGTACCAACCAAAATATGAGCACCATGCTCCAACGAACCAATCTGCGGCCCCATTGGCATCCCGCCGCATAAGGTCAGTACTTTAATATTATGAATCGCACGACCTAAAGTGCGAATTTCGGTCGCAACCTGATCCGCTAGTTCTCTGGTTGGACATAAAACTAGGGCTTGTACCCGAAATCGTTTCACATTAAGGTTCGATAACACCCCCAAGCCAAACGCCGCGGTTTTCCCTGACCCCGTTTTTCCTTGCCCGATAACATCCTTACCCGCCAAAATGCTTGGTAAGCTTAATGCTTGAATTGGCGTCATTTGGGTATAACCCAATGTAGCGAGGTTCGAAAGAAGGTCTGGCTTTAAATTAATTGTAGAAAAAGAGGTATTACTCAAGGAGGCGTCCTTTAGTTAGACGAAAGAAGAACCGCCTATTATCGCTATTTTTCCTAAGACCACCAGTCAATATTGAGCTACGATGGCTCTTTGCCTAGGATAGTGCATATAGACGCCTTTCCTTATCCCGTGCGTTCATCGTGTAAAATGAAGAAAGACAAGGAGTTAACAAATGTACACTTGGCAATGCCGCTCGTTTAACGAACTCACACCTGATGAGCTTTATGAACTATTGAAACTACGAGTAAACATTTTTGTGGTTGAGCAACAGTGCCCTTATCCTGAGTTGGACGACAAAGATAGAATAAAGGAAACACGGCATTTAATGGGGTATCATCAGCAACAGTTAGTCGCTTGTGCCCGCCTACTTCCTCCTGGCGCCAGCTACCCAAGCGTCAGTATTGGTCGCGTCGCTATTGCACAGAGCGCCAGAGGGCAAGGCCTTGCGTATCAATTACTCGAGCAAGCACTGATACACTGTGCCCAACATTGGCCGAAACAAGCCATCGAAATTGGCGCACAAACTTACCTCACCGATTTCTACACCCAGTACGGATTTATTGCGACATCGGAAAGCTATTTAGAAGATGGTATTGCTCATGTTGATATGAAACGCTCCGCAGATAGCTGATCCCGTTATTTACTGCGCCCAAAACCACCATCAGAAAGGCGAAAAAACATTACCGATTGATTATTTTTTTCTAACTGAAGAATATCTAACTGCCCATCTGTAGTCAGCTTAAAACGAATTAATTGCCCGCGTTGAATCTGGCTAAGTGGTTTATCCCCACCTTCAATCTGCACTAAAGCATTAAGATCCGACATCGATAATCCATTACTGCGAAAAACTTGAGATAGCGTATCCCCTTGCTTAACAATGTACTCATGCCAGGCTTTCTCTGCCACTGGGGCAGAAGGCTCCTTATTTTGCTCACTGAGCCCTTGAGTATTGACTGCAATAGCCACCCGTTGATGGGATGATTGGGGATATTCTTTTTGGGCAGAGGGATCCGTTGATGGCCATGGTGCAATCAGTAGAATGACAACCAATGGAATTAACACCATCAATGCTCTTTGATGGTAAATCGGCAAACGCTGCCAAAAGGAAACCCAGCGCTTAAAATTATCACGAGCGGTTAAATGCTGGAATGTCTTTTGCCACTCAATAGCCAGCCACTGGCGTTTCATCAATGCCAAGTAATCCGTTTGTTGTTTTTTCTTATGTCGGCGATTCATTTCTATCCGTCCCTAAAATGCTTGGTACAGTATAAAAACTCACGTGCCAAGAGTATAGAGCATGACCTTGCTTCTACCAAAGGTTGACACAATCTTGAAGTTTTTCCTCTTAGATTCTGCGTCAACTCACACCTTAACACCTTTATAGCAGGATTTATTGACAAGCATTTCATCCAAACGCTGAAACTGGTATTCTGTCGGCTTTCTTTTTGTGACAAAGAGTGACACTTATGTCTGACGTAAAATTTGAAACGGTAGAGCAAAAAGCCAGCTATGGTATTGGTCTACAAATGGGCCAGCAATTGGCAGGTAGTGGTCTAGAAGGCCTAAATGTCGATGCGATTGCTGCGGGGATTGCCACCGCATTAGTCGGTGAAATGCCAGCCATCGACGTTGATGAAATCAACCAAGCACTACAGGCTATGCACATGCGTGCCGAAGAAGCTCGCCAAGCATCGGCAAAAATTGCCGCCGCAGAGGGTGAAAACTTTTTAAAAGATAACGCACTACGCCCAGAAGTGACGGTTTTAGAATCGGGTTTGCAGTACGAAATCATCAATGAAGGGACAGGTGAAATACCGAGCGCAGATAAATCTGTTCGTGTTCATTACCATGGTGAGCTTACCGACGGTACTGTTTTTGACAGCTCAGTCTCTCGCGGTCAACCCGCTGAATTCCCAGTAACAGGTGTCATTAAAGGCTGGGTTGAAGCGCTACAATTGATGCCTGTTGGCTCAAAATGGAAATTATATATCCCGCAAGACCTTGCGTATGGCGAACGTGGTGCTGGTGCTGCGATTCCTCCATTTGCGGCTCTCATTTTTGAAGTTGAGCTACTGGCTATTCTATAAGTTCCACTCAACCCCCATTTCCAGCGGTGCATTGCGCCGCTTTTTATTATCCATCCCCTCGGATAACGGCAGTCTCAAGTCATTAGTTAATCGTCGTAGCAATGTTTGAGGCTAAAACATCAGCGCCATAACTCACAAAACGTGAAGGCCGTATTTTATCCGCTATCTCCATTCCAGTATGGACATTCAATTTCCCCTGTTCTATTGCAATAATATTTAACGCAAAAAACAGCACGAGCAGATTGACGACAAGCGTTGAAAAGGTTGTAACGTTGATAGCTAGAAGGGAGGGAGATGACGACATTAAAACTAAAGCATAAAAGCGCAACAGTGAAAAAGCCGTAACGAAAAAACCAATAAAAAAGCCGAGCTAATGCTCGGCTTTTTATCTGCGAACTGATTACTCAGCAGCTTCTTCAGCAGCTGGGCGATCAACAAGCTCAATGTAAGCCATTGGAGCTTTATCACCAGCACGGAAGCCAGCTTTTAGGATACGCGTGTAACCGCCCTGACGAGCAGCAAAACGTGGACCAAGTTCGTTAAATAGTTTTGCAACAACTTCGTTATCACGAGTACGTGCAAATGCTAGACGACGGTTAGCAACACTGTCAGTCTTAGCTAATGTAATCAAAGGCTCAACGACGCGACGCAGCTCTTTCGCTTTTGGCAAAGTAGTCTTGATAACTTCATGACGTACTAAAGAGCTAGCCATGTTGCTGAACATCGCTTTGCGATGACTGCTGTTGCGGTTGAGTTGACGACCACTCTTACGATGGCGCATGACCAAATCCTTCTAACTAATATCGATTAATCTTCAGCGATAGACGCTGGTGGCCAGTTTTCTAGGCGCATGCCCAGAGACAAGCCACGTGATGCAAGCACGTCTTTAATCTCAGTAAGAGATTTCTTACCAAGGTTAGGCGTTTTCAGTAGCTCAACCTCAGTGCGCTGTACTAGATCACCGATGTAGTGAATCGCTTCTGCTTTCAAACAGTTGGCAGAGCGAACTGTTAGTTCAAGATCGTCTACAGGACGCAGTAGGATCGGATCGAATTCAGGCTTCTCTTCCTTCTCCTCAGGAACACGTACATCACGAAGATCTACGAATGCATCCAATTGTTCAGCAAGAATTGTTGCTGCACGACGGATAGCTTCCTCAGGTTCCAGAGTACCGTTCGTTTCCATATCGATAACGAGTTTGTCTAAGTCAGTACGTTGCTCAACACGAGCAGCATCAACAGAGTAGGCAATTTTGTCTACAGGGCTGAATGTTGCGTCGACCAGCAAACGACCAATAGGACGTTCATCTTCTTCGGTATGAATACGAGCAGAAGCAGGAACATAACCACGACCACGTTCCACTTTAATACGCATAGCGATTTCAGCGTTGTCACTGGTTAAGTGACAGATAACGTGTTCTGGGTTTACGATCTCTACATCACCATCATGGGTGATGTCACCTGCAACCACAGGGCCCGAGCCTGATTTGTTTAATGTAATGAACACTTCATCTTTATTCTCGCCTAAGCGAACTGCCAGCCCTTTCAGGTTAAGGAGTATCTCTAGGATATCTTCCTGAACGCCTTCTTTAGTGCTGTACTCATGAAGTACGCCTTCAATTTCTACCTCTGTTACGGCACAACCCGGCATAGAAGATAGAAGAATTCGGCGAAGTGCATTACCAAGAGTATGGCCGAAACCACGCTCTAATGGCTCAAGAGTTACTTTTGCGTGTGTCGTGCTAATCTGTTCGATATCAACAAGACGTGGCTTAAGAAATTCTGTTACAGAACCCTGCATTGTGTCCTCTCTTTAGTTTAAACCTTACTTAGAGTAAAGCTCGACGATCAATTGTTCGTTGATGTCAGCTGATAGATCAGAACGTTCAGGCAAACGCTTGAATGTACCTTCCATCTGGCTTGCATCTACTTCAATCCAAGTTGGTTTTTCGCGTTGTTCTGCAACTTCTAGAGCTGCTTTGATGCGAGATTGCTTTTTCGCTTTCTCACGGATTGCAACAACGTCATTAGCCGCAACATTGAAAGAAGGTACGTTTACAACGTTACCGTTTACTAGGATAGCTTTGTGGCTAACCAATTGACGTGCTTCTGCGCGAGTTGCGCCAAAGCCCATACGGTAAACAACATTGTCTAGACGACCTTCAAGAAGCATAAGTAGGTTCTCACCTGTGTTGCCTTTTAGGCGAGCTGCTTCTTTGTAATAGTTACGGAATTGCTTTTCTAGAACGCCATAGATACGACGAACTTTTTGCTTCTCACGAAGCTGAACGCCATATTCAGATAGACGACCGCGACGAGCGCCGTGTACACCTGGTGCGTTATCGATTTTACACTTGGTATCAATCGCACGAACGCCTGACTTAAGGAACAAGTCAGTACCTTCGCGGCGGCTAAGCTTCAGCTTAGGACCCAAATATCTTGCCATGATCTTTCTCCAATGTTCCCAGAAACGTTAAACGCGACGTTTCTTAGGTGGACGACAACCGTTATGAGGGATTGGTGTCGCATCAACGATGTTTGTGATACGGAAACCAGCAGCGTTCAGTGCGCGAACAGTAGATTCACGACCTGGACCTGGACCCTTAACCATAACCTCAAGGTTCTTTAGGCCATATTCTTTAGCCATTTCAGCACAACGCTCCGCAGCAACCTGTGCAGCGAACGGTGTTGATTTACGAGAACCGCGGAAACCTGAACCACCAGCAGTAGCCCAAGCTAATGCGTTACCTTGACGGTCAGTGATGGTTACGATTGTGTTGTTGAAAGATGCGTGGATATGCGCTACGCCATCAGCAACTTGCTTGCGTACGCGCTTACGAGCGCGTGTTGGTTGTTTAGCCATTGTACTCTACCCTTCCCGACTATTTCTTGATCGGCTTACGCGGACCCTTACGGGTGCGAGCATTGGTTTTAGTACGCTGTCCACGTAGTGGTAGACTGCGACGATGACGAAGACCACGGTAACAGCCAAGGTCCATTAGACGCTTGATGTTCATGGAAACTTCACGACGAAGATCACCCTCTACAGTGTACTTAGCTACACCATCACGCAGTTGATCGATCTGCTCTTCAGTTAGTTCACTGATCTTAACACTTTCAGCAATACCCACATCGGCTAGGATAGCTTTTGAGCGGGTTTTACCAATACCGTAAATCGCAGTCAGAGCGATTACAGCATGTTTTTGATCAGGAATGTTAATGCCTGCTATACGGGCCACTATGCACTCCTAGTACTTTCTATAAAGAATTATCCGCAGCAAAGCCCGTCGAGGATACGCTGCGGGATACTACTTCTTTTGCACGCAAAAGGTAGGCCGAGGAATATACTCGACCAACCTTTAATTTTCAAGTAAAAATTTCTGCTTATTAGCCTTGGCGCTGCTTGTGCTTTGGCTCACTGCAAATCACGCGAACGACACCGTTACGCTTGATAACTTTACAGTTACGGCAGATTTTTTTAACGGAAGCACGAACTTTCATTGCTAAACTCCGTAAATCTAACTTAAATGGCAGCCGTCATTAACGGCCATAACCTTTTAAATTTGCCTTTTTCAACACAGAGTCATATTGATTTGACATCAAATGAGTCTGTACCTGTGCCATAAAGTCCATGATTACCACAACGACAATCAGTAATGATGTACCGCCAAAGTAGAAACGTACGTTCCATGCGACCATCATGAACTCAGGGATCAGACAGATAAAAGTAATGTATAACGCACCGGCTAAGGTTAAACGTGTCATCACTTTATCAATATATTTTGCCGTCTGCTCACCTGGGCGGATACCGGGTACGAATGCACCAGACTTCTTCAGGTTATCTGCTGTTTCTCGCGGATTGAAGACCAACGCTGTATAGAAGAAACAGAAGAAAATAATTGCTGCTGCATAAAGCATTACATACAGCGGTTGACCAGGGCTTAGAGCAAGAGAGACATCAGTTAACCAACCAAGTCTACTGCTCTCACCATTTTGACCAAACCACTGAGCGAGTGTTCCAGGGAACAAAATAATACTCGATGCGAAGATTGCAGGAATGACCCCAGCCATATTGATTTTCAATGGCAAATGGGTACTTTGTGCTGCAAAAACTTTACGACCTTGTTGACGTTTAGCGTAGTTAACAACGATACGACGCTGACCACGTTCCATGAAAACAACGAAATAAATAACAGCAAAAGCTAACACTGCAATTAACAGCAGAAGAAGCACATGCAGTTCACCTTGACGCGCTTGCTCGATCGTTTGTCCGATTGCCGAAGGCAAACCAGCAACAATACCTGCAAAAATGAGAATAGAAATACCATTCCCAATTCCTCGCTCTGTAATTTGTTCACCTAACCACATTAAGAACATAGTACCGGTTACTAAACTCACGGTTGCAATCAGGGTAAACATGGTTTGGTCAATAACAACCAGATTGTTGACCATGTTTGGTAAGCCTGTTGCTATACCTATCGCTTGGAATGTTGCAAGTACAAGCGTGCCGTAGCGTGTATATTGGCTGATCTTACGACGGCCTGCTTCACCCTCTTTCTTGAGCTCGGCTAACGCTGGATGAACTACAGTCAACAACTGAACAACAATCGATGCCGAAATATACGGCATGATGCCCAGTGCGAATATAGATGCACGCTCAAGAGCACCACCAGAGAACATATTAAACATTTCAATGATGGTGCCTTTTTGCTGTTCGAACAAATCGGCAAGTACAGCAGCGTCAATACCAGGAATCGGCACAAAAGAGCCTGCTCGGAATACTAAAAGTGCACCAATTACGAATAATAAGCGCGACTTTAGCTCACCTAAGCCGCTCTGAGCACTACGAAAATCTTGTCCTGGTTTCTTAGCCATCTGTACCTCAATCCTCGAGATTATTCCTCGATTTTACCGCCTGCAGCTTCGATTGCAGCTTTAGCGCCTTTAGTCACGCGTAGACCTTTTACAGTCACTGCTTTGTTGATCTCGCCAGAAAGTACTACTTTCACGAACTCGATGTTTTTAGTCACAACGTTCGCTGCTTTCAAGCTGTTAAGATCAACGACGTCACCAGTTACTTTCGCTAGCTCAGCTAGACGAACTTCAGCTGTCACTAGGCTCTTACGAGAAGTGAAACCAAATTTAGGTAGACGTTGTTTTAATGGCATTTGACCGCCTTCAAAACCTGGACGAACACTGCCGCCAGAACGTGACTTTTGACCTTTGTGACCACGGCCACCTGTTTTACCAAGGCCAGAACCGATACCACGACCTAAACGCTTCTTAGAAGGTTTAGAACCCGCAGCCGGTGATAGAGTATTCAAAAACATTATGATTACTCCTCAACTTTAACCATGTAGTGAACCTTGTTGATCATACCGCGTACACACGCTGTATCTTCAAGTTCCACTGTATGGTTGATTTTACGAAGACCTAAACCACGCAAAGTAGCTTTATGCTTTGGCAGGCGACCAATTGAGCTTTTAGTTTGAGTTACTTTAATAGTTGCCATGTGTTCTTACTCCGAAATCGCTTCAACAGTTAGACCACGTTTAGCTGCAACCATTTCAGGTGACTTAACATCTACTAAAGCGTCGATCGTTGCACGAACGATGTTGATAGGGTTTGTTGAACCGTATGCTTTAGATAGAACGTTATGTACACCAGCAACTTCAAGTACTGAACGCATCGCACCACCGGCGATAACACCTGTACCTTCTGCAGCTGGCTGCATGTAAACTTTAGAGCCCGAGTGGCGACCTTTCACTGGGTGGTGAAGAGTGCCTTCGTTAAGCGCGATAGTAACCATGTTACGACGTGCTTTTTCCATTGCTTTTTGAATCGCAGCAGGTACTTCACGAGCTTTGCCGTAACCGAAACCTACACGACCATTACCGTCACCAACCACAGTTAGTGCAGTGAAGCTCATGATTCGACCACCTTTAACCGTTTTAGAAACACGGTTAACAGCGATTAATTTTTCTTGCAAATCATTCGCTTGAACTTGTTGTTCTTTAGCCATCTTCCAACCCTACCTTAGAATTTCAGACCAGCTTCGCGCGCAGACTCTGCTAACGCGGCTACTCGACCGTGGTATTGGAAACCAGAACGATCAAATGCAACTGACGATACGCCTTTTTCTAGCGCACGCTCAGCAACAGCTTTACCTACTGCTTTTGCTGCATCGATGTTACCAGTATTCTTCACTTGCTCACGGATCGCTTTTTCTACAGTAGAAGCTGCGGCGATAACCTCAGAGCCATTAGCTGCAATCACTTGAGCGTACACGTGACGAGGAGTACGGTGTACTACTAGGCGAGTTGCACCCAGTTCTGCAATCTTACGACGTGCACGTGTAGCACGACGGATGCGAGATGCTTTCTTATCCATAGTGTTACCTTACTTCTTCTTAGCTTCTTTAGTACGCACATTTTCATCTGCGTAACGAATACCTTTGCCTTTATAAGGCTCAGGCGCGCGGTAAGAACGAATGTCAGCCGCAACCTGACCTACTTCTTGCTTATCGCAACCAGTTAGGACAATTTCAGTTTGGCTTGGACATTCGGCTTTAACACCCGCTGGCAACTCGTGCTCAACTGGGTGAGAGAAGCCTAGAGTTAGACCGACCGCATTGCCTTTAATAGCAGCACGATAACCTACACCCTTAAGAACGAGCTTCTTAGTAAAGCCTTCAGTAACACCAACAACCATGTTGTTCACTAGAGCGCGAGCAGTACCTGCTTGAGCCCAAGCGTTTGCGATACCCTCACGAGGACCGAACGTTAGGTTGTTTTCTTCCTGTGCGATCACTACGCCATTGTGAATAACGCGAGTTAATTCACCTTTAGCGCCTTTAATAGTGATCTCTTGGCCGTTTAGTTTCACCTCTACGCCAGCTGGAATAGCGACAGGTGCTTTAGCAACACGAGACATGTTCTACTCCTATTAAATTAAGCTACGTAGCAAATGATTTCACCGCCAAGGCCTGCTTTACGAGCAGCGCGGTCTGACATCAGACCCTTGGAAGTAGAAATAACAGCAATACCAAGACCGCCCATCACTGATGGAAGCTCGTCTTTCTTCTTATAGACACGAAGACCTGGACGAGAAACGCGTTTGATTTGCTCAATTACTGGTTTTGCTTGGAAATACTTAAGCGTAATTTCCAGCTCTGGTTTCACTTCGCCTTCAACAGCGAAGTCTGCGATGTAACCTTCAGCTTTAAGTAGTGCAGCAATTGCAACTTTAAGCTTTGAAGAAGGCATTTTTACAGCAACTTTATTTGCTGCCTGACCGTTACGAACACGGGTCAGCATATCCGAAATCGGATCTTGCATGCTCATAGACTTTACTCCAAATGATTAAGTGGCAATTACCAGCTAGCCTTACGAAGTCCAGGAATCTCGCCTTTCATGCAAGCTTCACGAACTTTGATACGGCTTAGACCGAATTTACGTAGGTAACCGTGTGGGCGACCAGTTTGGTTGCAACGGTTGCGCTGACGTGATGCACTTGAATCACGTGGAAGAGTTTGCAGTTTAAGAACCGCATTCCAACGATCTTCTTCTGATGCGTTTACATCGCTGATGATAGCTTTAAGCGCGGCACGCTTTTCTGCGTACTGAACTACGAGCTTGGCACGTTTAACTTCACGTGCTTTCATTGATTGTTTAGCCATAACAGTAACCCTTCACCTTACTTACGGAATGGGAAGTTAAAGGCAGCCAGCAGAGCACGGCCTTCCTCATCGTTTGCAGCAGTAGTCGTGATAGTGATATCAAGACCGCGCACACGATCGACTTTATCGTAGTCGATTTCCGGAAAGATGATTTGCTCGCGAACGCCCATGCTGTAGTTACCGCGTCCGTCAAAAGACTTAGCGCTAACACCGCGGAAATCGCGTACACGTGGTAGAGCGATAGAAATCAAACGCTCTAAGAAATCCCACATGCGTTCGCCACGCAAGGTTACTTTACAACCAATTGGGTAGCCTTCACGGATTTTGAAACCAGCAACAGATTTGCGTGCTTTAGTGATAAGTGGCTTTTGACCAGAGATGATCGCCATATCAGAAGCTGCATTTTCTAGTAGTTTCTTATCGTTGATAGCTTCACCAACGCCCATATTGAGGGTGATTTTCTCAATTCTAGGGACTTGCATGACGCTTGTGTAACCGAACTGTTTGGCCAGTTCAGCGACTACAGACGACTTGTAGTAATCATGCAGTTTCGCCATAGTAGAACTCCAAATTACTCTATTAGTTAGAAACGATTTCGCCGTTAGATTTGAAGAAACGAACTTTTTTGCCGTCTTCAAAACGGAAACCGATACGGTCCGCTTTACCAGTTGCTGCGTTAAAGATTGCAACGTTAGAAGCATCAATTGCTGCTTCTTGTTCAACGATGCCACCTTGTTGACCTAGAGCCGGAACTGGCTTTTGGTGTTTCTTAACAAGGTTGATACCTTCAACGATAACTTTACCGGTTGCGAGAACCTTAGTTACTTTACCTTTCTTGCCTTTGTCTTTCCCAGCAAGAACGATCACTTCGTCATTACGACGGATTTTAGCTGCCATTGTTTGCCGCTCCTTACAGAACTTCAGGTGCTAGTGACACAATCTTCATGAATTTCGCGTTACGAAGTTCACGAGTCACTGGACCAAAGATACGTGTACCGATTGGTTGCTCGGTATTGTTGTTAAGCAATACGCAAGCATTTCGGTCGAAGCGAATGACAGAACCGTCTGGACGACGTACGCCTTTACGGGTGCGAACTACCACTGCCTTCAATACATCACCTTTTTTTACTTTACCGCGAGGAATTGCTTCTTTCACAGTAACTTTGATGATGTCGCCCACATGGGCGTAACGACGGTGAGAGCCACCCAGAACCTTAATACACATTACGCTGCGAGCGCCTGAGTTATCAGCTGCGTCCAGCATACTTTGCATTTGGATCATGTTAGTGCTCCGCTAAATATTAAAAAAACTAGACCCATCTCGGGTCGGGCTGCCTCTTTAAAGGGACGCGAATTGTACCACCCTTTTTTGTGGTTGGGTAGTCAAAAAACAAGCGGCCCCAAAAATAATTGGGGCCGCTGTATTCGCATCAAAAGCTCAATTAAATTTTTGCTTTTTCTACTACTTTTACCAATGTCCAAGACTTAGTCTTAGACAGTGGACGACACTCACGGATTTCAACGGTGTCGCCAATGCCACACTCGTTGTTTTCATCATGTGCGTGTACTTTAGTCGTGCGACGAACGAATTTACCGTAAATTGGGTGCTTCACGAAACGCTCGATAGCAACAACGATAGACTTTTCCATCTTGTCACTAACAACACGACCTTGTTGGGTACGAATTTTGTCGCTCATTATGCGCCTGCCTTCTCAGTCAAAACAGTTTTCACACGTGCGATATCACGGCGGACAGCTTTCAGAGTATGAGTTTGTTGTAGTTGACCAGTTGCTGCTTGCATGCGCAAGTTGAACTGCTCTTTTAGCAAACTCAATAGCTCAGCGTTAAGCTCTTCAACGCTTTTCTCGCGTAGATCTTGTGCTTTCATCACATCACCTGCTTAGTTACAAATGTAGTCTTGAATGGCAGTTTACGTGCCGCTAGGCGGAACGCTTCACGAGCCAATTCTTCAGGTACACCATCAACTTCGTACATCACCTTGCCAGGTTGGATTTGGGCTACCCAGTACTCAACGTTACCTTTACCCTTACCTTGACGAACTTCAAGTGGTTTTTCTGTGATTGGTTTGTCTGGGAACACACGGATCCAGATTTTACCTTGACGCTTAATATGACGCGTCATCGCACGACGTGCCGCTTCGATTTGACGAGCAGTTAGACGACCACGGCCTACAGCTTTCAAACCAAAGGTGCCGAAGCTGACTTCAGTACCTTTTGCTAGGCCACGGTTACGACCTGTATGAACCTTGCGGAACTTAGTACGTTTAGGTTGTAGCATCTGTCTACTCCTTACTTACGGCCTTTACGCTGCTTCTTAGGCTTGTCAGCCTTTGGCTCTACTGCGTTAGCAGCTGGCATACCGCCTAGAATCTCACCTTTGAAGATCCAAACTTTAACGCCGATTACACCATAAGTGGTGTGAGCCGAAGAAGTTGCGTAATCAATGTCAGCACGAAGAGTGTGTAGAGGCACACGGCCTTCACGATACCACTCAGAACGTGCAATTTCAGCACCGCCTAGACGGCCACTTACTTCCACTTTGATACCTTTAGCGCCTAGGCGCATTGCGTTTTGTACTGCGCGCTTCATCGCACGACGGAACATAACGCGACGCTCTAGTTGAGACGCGATGCTATCAGCCACTAATTGACCGTCTAGCTCAGGTTTACGTACCTCAGAAATATTGATCTGAGCGGGTACACCTGCAATTTTAGCTACAGCTGCGCGTAGCTTCTCAACGTCTTCACCTTTTTTACCGATAACCACGCCTGGACGAGCAGTGTGAATAGTCACACGGATACTCTTAGCAGGACGCTCGATAACGATGCGTGATAAAGACGCTTTTGCCAATTCCTTAGTAAGGTATTGACGTACCTTGAAGTCGCCGTCTAGGTTGTCAGCGAAATCTTTGGTATTAGCAAACCATGTAGCATTCCAAGGCTTAACGATGCCTAAACGAATACCATTTGGATGTACTTTCTGACCCATTGCTTACTCTCCTAGTCTCTTAGCGATCTGCGACAACCACAGTAATGTGGCTTGAACGCTTCAAGATACGGTCCGCACGGCCTTTAGCACGAGGCATAATACGCTTCATGATTGGGCCCTCATCTACGAAGATTTTAGCGACACATAGATCGTCGATGTCAGCACCTTCGTTGTGCTCCGCGTTAGCGATTGCTGACTCAAGAACTTTCTTGATCAGTTCAGCCGCTTTTTTGTTGCTGAACGTTAGAAGTTCTAGAGCTTGGTCTACTGACTTACCACGAATTTGATCTGCAACTAAGCGAGCTTTCTGAGGCGAAATGCGAGCAAAGTTATGTTTAGCGAATGCTTCCATCATCTACTCCTTAACGCTTCTTAGCTTTCTTATCCGCAGCATGACCGCGGTAAGTGCGAGTTGGGGCAAATTCACCCAGTTTGTGACCGATCATCTCGTCAGTTACGAAAACTGGAACGTGTTGACGACCATTATGGACAGCGATGGTCAAACCGATCATTGTAGGAATGATCATTGAACGACGGGACCAAGTCTTAATAGGCTTTTTGTCTCCGCTTTCCACCGCTTTCTCTACCTTCTTCAGCAAGTGTAGGTCAATAAATGGACCTTTCTTGAGAGAACGTGGCATGGCTTATCCTCTTAAATAGATTACTTAGTGCGACGACGTACGATGTACTTGTCGGTGCGTTTGTTTTTACGGGTCTTGAAGCCTTTCGTTGGCATACCCCATGGAGATACTGGATGACGGCCACCAGAAGTACGACCTTCACCACCACCATGTGGGTGATCAACTGGGTTCATTACCACACCGCGAACGGTAGGACGAACACCACGCCAACGGCTAGCACCCGCTTTACCTAGTTCACGCAGCATGTGCTCAGCATTGCCAACTTCACCGATTGTTGCACGGCCTTCAGCAAGTACTTTGCGCGTTTCACCAGAGCGTAGACGGATAGTAACATAAGCACCATCACGCGCTACAAGTTGTGCATAAGCGCCCGCAGAACGAGCGATTTGCGCACCTTTACCTGGAGTCAATTCAACGTTATGAATCGTTGAACCTACTGGGATATTACGCATTGGCAAAGCATTACCTGCTTTGATTGGCGCATCAACACCAGACTGGATAACATCTCCAGCTTTGATGCCTTTAGGTGCAATGATGTAACGACGCTCACCGTCTGCATATAGAACTAGAGCAATATTTGCGCTACGGTTTGGATCGTATTCTAGACGCTCAACTTTCGCTGGGATACCGTCTTTAGTACGTTTGAAATCAATCAAACGATAGTGTTGTTTGTGACCACCACCGATGTGACGTACTGTGATACGACCGTTGTTATTACGACCACCATTCTTAGAATTTTTCTCTAGAAGAGGGGCGTAAGGCTTACCCTTGTGTAGGTCAGCGTTAACAACTTTAACAACGTGACGACGACCAGCCGAAGTCGGCTTACATTTAACAATAGCCATTTTTCAACTACTCCTGTTATTCCGCGCCGCCAACAAAGTCAAGATCTTGACCTTCTTTCAAAGTAACGTACGCTTTCTTCACGTCTGAACGACGGCCTTGGCGTAGACCTTGACGCTTGGTCTTACCCTTAAGAATAAGAGTATTTACAGACTTAACTTCAACTTCAAATAGCTTTTCTACAGCTGCTTTGATCTCTTTTTTAGTGGCATCTTTTGCTACTTTAAAAACGATAGTGTTCGCTTTTTCAGCAGCCATGGTTGCTTTTTCAGAGATGTGCGGTGCACGTAGAACTTTTAGTAGACGCTCTTCACGGATCATGCCAGCATCTCCTCAACTTGCTTAACTGCAGCAGCAGTCATGAGAACCTTGTCAAATGCGATGAGGCTAACTGGATCAATACCAGCAACGTCACGCACGTCAACTTTGTACAGGTTACGAGCAGCTAAGAATAGATTTTCGTCTACTTCGCCAGTAACGATAAGAACATCGTTAAGCTCAAGTTCTTTAAGCTTAGCTACTAGCTCTTTTGTTTTTGGTGCTTCAACTGAGAAGTTATCAACAACGATTAAACGCTCTTGACGAACAAGCTCAGAAAGAATGCTTTTCATAGCACCGCGGTACATTTTTTTGTTTACTTTAACGCTGTGATCTTGTGGTTTCGCAGCAAAAGTAACACCACCTGTACGCCAGATTGGGCTACGGATTGTACCAGCACGTGCACGGCCAGTACCTTTTTGACGCCATGGCTTAGCGCCACCGCCAGAAACTTCTGAACGTGTCTTTTGAGCACGAGTACCTTGACGAGCACCTGCTGCATAAGCAACAACTACTTGGTGTACAAGAGCTTCGTTGAACTCACGTCCGAAAGTAGTTTCGGAAACAGTTAGTGCGTTAGCACCTTTAACCATCAATTCCATTACTTACTCCTAGACGTTATGCTTTAACAGCTGGTTTGACGATCACGTTAGCGCCAGTTGCACCTGGGACTGCACCTTTAATAAGAAGCAGATTGCGCTCAGCGTCAACACGTACGATCTCTAGGTTTTGAGTCGTTACACGCTCAGCACCCATGTGACCTGCCATTTTTTTGCCTTTAAATACGCGACCTGGAGTTTGACATTGGCCAATTGAACCCGGTGCACGGTGAGACAAAGAGTTACCGTGAGTCATATCTTGAGTGCGGAAGTTCCAGCGCTTAACAGCACCTTGGAAGCCTTTACCTTTAGATGTACCAGTAACGTCTACTTTCTTAATTTCGTTGAACAGTTCAACCGTTAGTTCAGCACCAACTTCGAACTCTTCGCCGTTTTCTAAACGGAATTCCCAAAGACCGCGACCAGCTTCAACACCTGCTTTCGCAAAGTGACCTGCTTCTGGTTTAGTTACGCGGCTAGCTTTCTTAGTACCAGCTGTTACTTGGATTGCTGCATAGCCGTCAGTCTCAAGAGTTTTCACTTGAGAAACACGGTTCGCTTCAACCTCAACAACAGTTACTGGGATAGAAACGCCTTCTTCAGTAAATACGCGGGTCATACCCACTTTACGTCCGACTAGACCAATCATTCTTCTAATCTCCCTTAACCTAGGCTGATTTGCACATCAACGCCCGCAGCAAGATCAAGACGCATTAATGCATCAACAGTCTTGTCAGTGGGTTCAACGATGTCGATCAGACGCTTGTGAGTACGAATTTCGTACTGGTCACGTGCATCTTTGTTTACGTGTGGAGAGATAAGAACAGTGAAACGCTCTTTACGAGTAGGTAGTGGGATTGGACCACGAACCTGTGCGCCGGTACGCTTAGCTGTTTCAACGATTTCCGCAGTAGAAGCATCGATCAATTTGTAATCGAAAGCTTTTAGGCGGATACGGATGCGTTGGTTCTGCATGAGACAGAGCTCCAATAAGTAAAAATTACACAAACAATATCGCCATTCGAACCTGCTAAAGCGGGTGAATGCCGATTGATTTATGTGAAACCGTAGTACCCAGATTGGGCACATTGTCAGCTAATTAAATTAACCAAAGCTAATCATATTAACTGCGAACATAAGCTGAGTATACGTTACCTCACTTGTGTTGCCACAAGCTTGCTCCTCGCTGCTCATTGGTTCACAACTGGCTTAACCAGTGGGGCTGCATTATACAGATCACAGATTCTCTTGCAAGGGGTGTTTGAAAAATAAACGAACAAGAGTAAGAAGAAGGCCAAAAGGTTGAGTGCTTGGCCTTCCTATTGATTATTTGATATTGCGCTGGCGAACCGCTTCAAACAAGCAAATGCCTGTGGCAACGGAGACATTAAGGCTCGATACACTGCCTGCCATGGGGATTTTAATCAAATCATCACAGGTTTCACGCGTTAAGCGCCGCATGCCATCCCCTTCTGCGCCCATTACAATTGCTAATGGCCCTGTCAGTTTACTTTGGTAGATATCATGGGTCGCTTCACCCGCCGTACCCACAAACCAAACGCCTTGTTCTTGTAATGCACGCATTGTACGAGCCAAGTTTGTCACACGAACTAAAGGGACTGTTTCGGCTGCGCCACACGCTACTTTACTAACGGTTGCCGTCATTGGAGCGGATTTGTCTTTAGGGACAATGACTGCGGCAACGCCTGCAGCATCAGCATTACGTAAACAAGCCCCCAAGTTATGTGGGTCGGTCACCCCATCAAGCACCAATAGCAAAGGCTGATCATGTTGGCTAAGGATTGCCTCTAAGTCATGTTCATTGAGCGCTTTTGCAGGCCGAACTTTGGCAATCACACCTTGATGATTTGCCCCTTGTGCTTTGTCATCTAACGCTTTACGCCCCATTTCCTGAATGGACACACCTAAGCGTAATAATTCATTTAATACAGGCAGTAACCTGTCATCTTGTCGACCTTTTAATACATACGCTTCGATGATACGTGCAGGGTCGCGCTGCATAACAGCGCTGACCGAGTGAATACCATAAATTAATTCGTTACTCATGACTTACCTATTTCGATTTCGAGCGACTTTTTGCCGTTTTAGGGCCCGATTTAGCTTTACGAGATTTATTCGGTTTAGCTCGTTTTCCTTTCGGGCTTTTTCCCGTTTCTTGTTCATCTGGGCGTTTAACAGGCTCTATCATCGGAACCGCTTTTGCACCACGAGTAGCCGCTGCTTTTTTCCCTTTTGCTTTGGCTTTCGCTTCCACTGCACGTTTTTTGGCAGTCTTACCCTCGCCGCGTAGCTTACGACTTGTCTCGACTAATTCAAAATCAATTTGTCGATCATCTAAATTAACCGATAGCACTTTAACCTTGACGGCATCACCCAATCGATAAATATGCCCAAAAGATTCACCAATTAATCGTTGACCAATAGGATCAAATTGATAGTAATCGTTCGCCAATGTCGAAATATGTACAAGGCCATCAATATGGAGTTCAGTTAATCGAACAAAGAAGCCAAAACCGGTGACATTAGCAATCACCCCTTCTAACTCTTCTCCCACATGATCTTGCATATACTCACATTTAAGCCAATCAGACACTTCACGAGTCGCATCATCTGCCCGACGCTCGGTCGTCGAGCATTGTTCGCCGTAGTAATCCATGTCATCAAAGGAGTAATGATATCCCCCTGTAGGTGTCCAACGATCTTGATTACGCCCTTCTTGTTTCGCTATCAAATACTTAATCGCACGGTGAAGCAGCAAGTCTGGGTAGCGGCGAATCGGTGACGTAAAATGCGCATAACGTTTCAGTGCTAAACCAAAGTGGCCCGCATTATCAGCGTTGTATACCGCTTGTTTCATTGAACGAAGCAGCATGGTTTGAATCAATTCTTTATCCTGCCGTTCACCAATTTGCTTTATTAAACTGGCGTAATCCGTTGGAGAGGGTTCAAGACCACCGCCCAAATCTAAGCCAAGTTCGCCTAAGAAGTCTCTAAAGCCCATTAAGCGTTCTTCACCCGGAGACTCGTGAACTCGGAAAAGAGCAGGCTCTTTGGCTTTTTCAACCAAAGAAGCCGAGGCAATATTGGCCATGATCATACATTCTTCAATCAGCTTATGGGCCTCATTACGAATGACAGGTTCAATGCTCTCGATCTTACGTTGAGCATTAAAGATAAATTTGGTCTCAACCGTTTCAAACTCAATCGCCCCTCGCTGATCTCTTGCCTCTTTGAGTACAAGATACATCTTATGGAGCTCTTCAAGGTGGGGAACGACCTCTTGATAACGCTCACGTAGCTCTTCATCCCCTTGCAAAATATCATGGACTTTGGTGTAGGTGAGCCGGGCATGTGAATTCATGACGGCTTCGTAGTGTTTATAACCCGAGAGCTTTCCGGTGTCTGAAATCGTCATTTCACAAACCATACACAGACGATCGACTTGGGGGTTAAGTGAGCACAGCCCGTTGGAAAGAACCTCTGGCAGCATAGGTACCACTTGTGAAGGGAAGTAAACCGAGTTGCCTCGATTAATCGCTTCTTTGTCTAGCGCACTATCAGGGCGAACATAGTAACTAACATCAGCAATCGCAACCCATAAGCGCCAACCTCCACCCTTTTTCGCTTCACAATACACGGCATCGTCAAAATCTCGCGCATCTTCGCCATCAATCGTTACCAAGGGTAAGTCACGTAAGTCTACACGCCCTTGTTTGGCTTCTTCAGGTACCTCTTCACTGAGGTTTTCAACCTGTTTAAGCACTTCACTCGGCCATTCATGAGGAATTTGGTGTGTACGAATAGCAATTTGGGTTTCCATACCCGGTGCCATATTTTCACCGAGCACTTCCACGACTTTCCCCATCATTCCTCGGCTGCGTGATCCACGATCGGTAATTTCAATCACCACCACATTGCCCATCCGAGCCCCTTCACGCAACTCATTAGGAATTAAAATATCTTTATGAATACGGGAATCGTCAGGAACAACATACGAATAACCATGCTCAAAGAAAAAGCGGCCGACGATCTGAGTGTTACGTTCTTCAAGAATACGAACCAAACGCCCTTCTTTTCTCCCGCGTTTATCAGTACCCGTTGGTTGAACTAAGACGAAATCACCATGAATCAGGGTACGCATTTGGTGGTGAGGCAGCAGGATATCGTTCTCTTTATTAAGGCTACCTTCTGGGCGAACCCAACCATGTCCATCTTTGTGCCCGATGACGGCCCCTTTCACCATTTCAAGTTTTTCAGGTAAGGCATAGCATTGACGGCGGGTAAAAACCAACTGCCCATCACGCTCCATCGCACGCAAGCGACGGCGCAAGCCTTCATATTGGTCTTCACCATTAAGCTCAAGCGCTTCAAATAAATCATTACGATTCATAGGCACATTGGCTTGAGTAAGAAATTCTAAAATGTATTCACGACTTGGGATGGGATTCTCGTAGTTATCGGCTTCTCGATCCGCAAACGGATCAGTATGGGTTGTATCAGACATAGGCAGACCTGCTTTTCTAGGAAGGTACATAAAGTATATCCTACTGTGTTCTTAAGCTTAATAGCTAATCCCAACCGGCAGAAGCGTAACAACTTTATGCATTACGTGACCGCTATCAAGTTGTCACAATAATCACAAGAAAGTTAGTCGTGTTGTATGATGACGAAATGTTGGAGAAAGTGGTAAAGCGAGCGCCAAAACGCTGAGTAGGAAATCATAAGATAGGCTTGAATATTTATTATCTAAATCTATCACTTACCACCAAGTTTTTGAGTGGGGTAAGCGATAGGATGATAGAGAAAGAGACCGTATTAAACAAGCGTTATTTACCAAAAGCTACCTCGGCGCTTAGCGCGTGCAATAATATTTTCTGGCATTCGCAGCTCTAGCCCTTGTCTTAATAAGGCGATGCGATGATGAGTTCGTTGATCTGCCGTTACAGAGTTATATAGCCAGCGATAAGCATCTTCGTAATCTAACGGGCTGCCATGATCACGCAGCAATAACTCGGCTAACTGGATACGAGCATTCAAATTACCCATTGCTGCTGCTTCACGCAGATAAGGAATCGCACGTTCTTTATCCTGTTGGACTAAAGTCCCCCGAGAGTAGTAACGCCCAAGCTGTTCAAGTGCTGAGGGTAACCCTTGGTGAGCCGCATTTTCCATATAGTATAAGCCGAGTTCGACATCTTGGGCGACACAGACGCCCCAAGCCAGCATATCACCATAAAGAAACTCATAGGCAGGCAAGCTAATACGTGTCGCTCGAGCAACAATATCTTCAACCAACTGACAATTATCCGCTTTAACACGCGCTAAATGTTGATTTTGTTCAATCAGTTTGATTAGCTCAGCTTCAGAATAAATCGGCACGGGTTCTCCAACATCCGCCACATTGGCGTGGCTGAATGCAGAGTGTAATGCGAATAATAATGAAGTGGCTACCATACGTAACTTCATACATGCACTCTTGGTTAACTCCGATAGCCATAACAGTATAGCGCGAGAGTGCGCAAAGGCTCGGTTTGATTCCTATATCGGCCAACCGACAGCACTCTTTAGCGAAAATTACCTATCAGCGGCAGTTTTTTGCCACTAAAAATCACGGACGGTAACCCGTGATAAAAGCCAATAAAAAAGCCAACTCAAGAGTCAGCTTTTTATGTTAAGTGTTTAAAAAACGTTATTATACCGCGTATGGATGCACTTTAATGATGGTTTCATTTCGATCAGGACCCGTCGAGATAATATCGATAGGAACACCCGTTAATTCTTCAATACGCTTGATATAATTCAGAGCAGCTTGAGGAAGATCGGCCAATGATTTCGCACCAAAGGTATTTTCTGACCACCCCGGCATGGTTTCATAAATCGGGGTTACAGCTTCAAAAGCATCCGCCGCCATCGGTGATACTTGGGCCACTGAACCGTCTGGCATTTGATAACCCGTACAGATTTTTAGCTCTTCAAGCCCATCAAGCACGTCTAACTTGGTTAAGCAAAAGCCAGTGACTGAGTTGATTTGAATTGCACGGCGCATAGCGACCGCATCAAACCAACCACAACGGCGCTTACGACCTGTCGTTGCACCAAATTCATGGCCTTTAGTACCTAGATGGTTACCCACTTCGTCATCTAATTCCGTTGGGAACGGACCAGCACCAACACGAGTACAGTAAGCCTTAGCAATACCAAGAATATAACCTAAATGACGAGGGCCAAAACCTGAACCCGCAGCAACACCACCAGCCGTTGTATTAGAAGAAGTCACATAAGGATAGGTACCATGGTCGATATCAAGCAACGTCCCTTGCGCACCTTCAAACATGATTTTATCACCACGCTTACGAGCCGCATCTAACTCATCGGTCACGTCAATGACCAGAGAGGTTAATAGCTCGGCATAGCCTTCAACTTGAGCAAGCACATCATCATAACTGACGGGTTCTGCTTTATAGAAGTGCTCAAGCTGGAAGTTATGGAATTCCATCACTTCTTTCAGTTTTTCAGCGAACGCAACCATATTGAAAAGGTCACCCACTCGTAAACCACGGCGTGCCACTTTATCTTCATAAGCAGGGCCGATACCACGCCCCGTAGTACCAATGGCTTTTTTACCACGAGCAGCTTCGCGTGCTTGGTCAAGCGCAATATGGTAAGGAAGAATGAGTGGACAAGCTTCAGAAATGAAAAGACGTTCACGAACGGGAATACCACGCTCTTCAAGAGGCTTCATTTCATTGATAAGGGCATCCGGTGAAAGTACAACACCATTACCGATGATACATTTCACGTTATTACGGAGAATACCGGACGGAATTAAATGAAGAACGGTTTTTTCACCGTCGATAACCAGAGTATGCCCTGCGTTATGACCACCTTGGTAGCGAACGACATAGTTAGCATCTTCTGTTAAAAGGTCAACTATCTTACCTTTACCTTCGTCACCCCATTGGGTGCCTAGAACGACAACGTTATTTCCCATCTTTCCAAGTCTGATTGCTAGTTAAAAAGGGATTCTAGCACTGAATAAAAAAAAACGCTAATCACCAAAGTGATTAACGCTTTCTACATCAATATATTGCAGTTATTGATGTGTAATTAATGGGAGCCACAGCTTCCGCCACCGCAGCAGCCATCTTTCTTACCATGATGATGTCCATGATCGTGACCTTCACCACCACAGCAACCACCTTCATGATCATGATCGTGGTCATGACCACAACCGCCTGATTGGTGGATATGCCCATGGGAAATTTCATCATCTGTGGCTTCACGCAGAGAAACAACTTCAACGTCAAAAGTCAAAGTATGGCCAGCCAACATATGGTTACCATCCACCACAACTTCATCACCATCGACTTCGGTGATCTCTACAGGAATAGGACCTTGATCGGTATCGGCTAAGAAGCGCATACCAACCTCAATCTCATCAACACCTTGGAATACTTCCGCAGGAACACGTTGAACGAGTTCATCACTATGTTCACCGTAAGCATCTTCGGGAACCACCGTTGCGCTGAATTTATCACCGACAACTTTGCCTTCTAATTCGCGTTCAAGGCCTGTGATTAGGTTGTTGTGACCATGTAAGTACTCCAGCGGGGCTTCCGCTGTGGATTGGTCTACCACAATGCCATCTTCGAGTTTTACTTGATAGGCAATGCTAACAACCACGTTTTTTTCAATTTTCATAACGGCTCCAAGGAGGTGGGGTTGGTTCTTCTCATCTCTCGACAAAAAAGATAGAGTTAACCACTATTATGGGGATTATACACAGAAACTCAATTATTCTGGCTTAAAAATCCCGATCATTTGTTCACTTGCGTGGGGCGTTTTTTCAACAGATTGTGGTTTTCTCTGCTCGGTATAATCACATTCCACACATTCAACCAACTCAATATTATTCTCTATCCACCAACGAAGCGTATCTTGCATCTGGCAATTCGGGCAACTGGCCCCAGCAATAAAGCGTTTTTTTCCTTTCACGTTTTGGTCCTACTTTTTTTCCCAATCATCTCGAGTTTGACGATCATTCGCCATCTCTCGGCCAAAAATTTCTTCTAATTCTTTCCGCGCTTCTTTCGTTCTCAAAGCTAAGGCTTTATCGTCATTATGTTGAGGCAACAGTTCTTTGAGCATATAAGTATCTAATCGGCGAAAATGGGCTTCAGCTCGTTTGGCTTGATAGGGATGCATACCGAGTTCCGTCAGTACTTGGCGCCCTAAATCTAATGCCCCTAGAAAGGTTTCTCTTGAGTAACCATGAATACCTTGATTCAGTAGCTGGTAAGCCTCAACCCGACTACGAGCTCGAGCTAAGATTTTCAGTTGCGGGAAATGCTGCTGACATAATCCGACAATTCGCATCACTTCATCAGGATCATCCGTGCAAATCACTATCGCTTGTGCTTGTTCCGCACCAGCGGAACGCAATAATTCGAGATGAGTGGCATCACCATAGAACACTTTATATCCATATTTTCTCAGCAATTTAATTTGGCTGGCATCACTTTCTAATACGGTGATTTTAATTTTATTGGCGTACATTAATCGACCAACAATCTGCCCAAAACGACCAAAACCTGCGATGATCACCTGTGGGTTTTGCTTTTCAAAGCTCTCATCCAACTTCTCCTCTTCATTATTCAATGTGCGACGATACCAAATGCTTTGTAGTTTAAGTAAAAATGGGGTCGTCATCATAGACACACTGATGACAAGAATAAGCAGAGCCGATTGCTGGGAAGAGATCAATTGTTCATCACTTGCTGCCGTCAAGATAACAAAGCCAATTTCGCCACCTTGGCTTAACAGTAACGCACTGCGACTTCGAGCTTTAGATCGAATGTGGGCCACTTTTACTAATCCATACATGATGGCCATTTTTATACTGATCAAAGCCATCACCGCCAAGGTTATTGTTGCCCAGCGTTCTGTGAGTAAATCAATATCAACAGACATCCCCACAGCAATAAAAAACAGGCCAAGTAATAATCCCTTAAAAGGTTCAATCGTGACACTCAACTCATGCCTAAATTCACTTTCAGCCAGCAATACTCCCGCTAGAAAAGCGCCTAATGCCATTGATAAGCCTAAAGTATCCATGAGTAAGGCAATAGAGATAACCAGTAATAAGGCGGCAACGGTAAATAACTCTCTGACTTGGCTATTAACGATCCAACGAAACAAGGGTTGTAAGGCAAAGTGCCCCACCACCAGTAAAGCGGTAATAGCACTGATCATCCAGACAAATTGCCAACCATCTCCGATGGTCGAGCCAGCCAATAAAGACAACAACGCTAATGTGGGAATAACGGCTAAGTCTTGAAAAAGAGACACAGCAAAAACGACTCGCCCTGTATCACTGAGCGTTAAACGCATCTCATCTATCGTTCGTAAAGCAATCGCCGTGGAAGATTGGGCCAGCAATAATCCAACTACCACACTCGCTTGCCAACTTACCCCATACAGTATCAGAGCAGAACTCAACACGGCACTGGTCAACAGCATTTGTGAACCACCGAGGCCAATGATAGGCCCACGCATTTGCCATAACCGGTGAGGGTTCAGTGAGAGGCCAATTAAAAACAGTAATAACACCACCCCAAATTCAGCAAAACGCAAAATGGCATTAACATCGGTAATTAGCTTAAGCCCCCAAGGGCCAATCACAATCCCTGCCAATAAATAGCCTAAAATCGCGCCAAGCCCTAACCGCTGAGCAATCGGTACCGCCACCACCGCCGCCGTTAAGAAAACGGCAGCATTGGTCAAAAAATCATCCATTGGTAACCAATCCTTTCAGCCAAAGAAAATAGCGTTCTGCATGCTGCTGACGCTCTTCTGCGCTGATATTTCTCGCCCAATAAAGTACTAATGGATCTAGCCAATGCATGCGACATAAAGCGGCCGTGAGTTCGAAAGGTTGTAATAGTTCATTCAATGAATAACGATTGTATCCTTGTTCAGTAAAGGCATCTTGCTGTCCTCCCGCCGTGATCACACTGCGCCAATATTTACCCTGCAACGCACTCTCTGGCCCAAATGCAAAACCTTTTCCTAACACCGTGTCCATCCACTCTTTTAGCAAAGCTGGGCAAGAATAGAGATAAAGAGGGTGTTGAAAGACAATCACATCATGCTCAAGCAACCGCTGGTGCTCTTGATGAACGTCGATAAAAAAATCTGGGTAGGTCGCATAAAGATCGAACACCGTGACATGAGAAAGTGTAGAGATACGCTCAATCATCCCCTTATTGGCTACTGAGTGGTCAGGATCTGGATGAGCATAAATCACTAAAACATTTGGCTGATGAGTACAAGAGGGATCCTTCGTCATTCCTTGACTCCCTAAGATGGTCGGATAGAGAACAACAGTAGCCTGTCTTCCTTGTTTAAAGCATCGACTCCTGAGGAGCCAAATACACGATTAACCGATTCCACTGATGAACAAACTATAAGCATCATAACGTAATTTGTATAATGATCGACATTTATCCTTATTGCCCCTACTATTCGCGGCGACACTCTCACGGCTAAACAGATACGATTTATTATGATTACCTTCTCTGACATTCAATTACTTCGCGGTGGAAAACCTCTGCTTGAGCAAGCCTCAGCCACCATTCATCCAGGCGACAAAATCGGCTTGGTCGGGAAAAATGGCTGCGGTAAATCAACCTTATTCGCCCTGATAAAAGAGGAGATCTCCATTGATGCGGGATCGTTTAGCCTACCTGCACATTGGGAACTGGCTTGGGTTGCCCAAGAAACTCCCGCACTCGAGCGACAAGCTTTAGAATATGTCATTGATGGCGACAGAGAATACCGCCAGCTAGAAAAACAACTCAGTGAAGCAGAGCACATGGATCATGGCACTCGGGTGGCAGAGTTACACGGACAAATCGAAACCATTGGCGGCTATAGCATTAAAGCCCGAGCCTCCGAATTACTCGATGGGTTAGGTTTTAGCCAAGAGCAGATGAGTTGGAATCTCACTCAATTTTCGGGTGGCTGGCGTATGCGCCTTAACTTAGCTCAAGCCCTGATTTGTCGCTCCGATTTACTTCTGCTCGACGAACCCACCAACCACTTAGACTTAGATGCCGTGATGTGGCTAGAACGCTGGCTACAAAGTTACCCTGGCACATTGGTTTTAATTTCCCATGACCGTGACTTTCTCGATCCGATAATTAATCGCATTATTCATATCGAAAACCAGCAGCTCAACGAATACACCGGAAACTATTCCTCTTTTGAAGTGCAACGCGCTCAAAAGATGATGCAGCAACAAGCACAATTTCAAAAACAACAAAAACAGATGGCTCATATGCAGAGCTACATTGACCGTTTCCGTTATAAAGCGTCAAAAGCACGCCAAGCACAAAGCCGAATTAAAGCACTCGAGAAAATGGAAAAAGTGCTACCAGCACAGTTTGATAACCCCTTTAGTTTTGAATTCCGTGAGCCCAGCGCCTTACCTAACCCTATCTTAATGATGGATAACGTCAGTGCCGGTTACGGAGACCATCTTATTCTTGAGAAAATTCGACTGAACTTAGTGCCCGGTAGCCGCATTGGTCTACTTGGCCGTAATGGGGCGGGAAAATCAACCCTGATTAAGCTTCTATCCAGCGAACTTAAAGCGCAAGGAGGCGATCTCACTTATTCTCAAGGGGTAAAAATCGGTTACTTTGCTCAGCATCAATTAGAAACCTTGCATCCGCAAGAAACACCGCTACAACATATGATGCAGCTTGCCCCCGATAAAACCGAATTAGAACTGCGCAATTATCTCGGTAGCTTTGGATTCCATGGGGATAAAGCATTAGAAAATGTCGGCCCTTTTTCTGGGGGGGAAAAAGCTCGCTTGGTACTGGCATTAGTAGTATGGCAAAAACCCAACCTGCTCTTGCTTGATGAGCCAACCAACCACCTCGATTTAGATATGCGTCAAGCTCTCACCCTTGCTTTACAAAGCTTTGAGGGAGCAATGGTCATCGTCAGCCACGACCGCTACTTACTACGAGCGACCACCGACGATCTCTATCTGGTACACGATAAGCAAGTTGCCCCTTTTGATGGTGATCTTACCGATTACTATAAGTGGCTGACCGATCAGCAAAAAATGGCACGTAAAGAGGCACAAGCCACTCAACCCAATAAAAACACTGGTAACAGTGCTGCGGCCAAAAAAGAGCAAAAACGCCGAGAAGCCGATTTTCGTAAGCAAATGGCGCCAATTCGCAAAAAACTGACACAGCTTGAAGAAAAAATGGATAAGTTGACTGCCACTCTTGCTCAATCGGAACTCGCCTTATCCGATACTTCTCTGTATGAAGCAGAAAACAAGGCTAAACTGACCGAAGTGCTTGCGACACAAGCCAGCAGCAAATCTGAGTTAGAGCATATTGAAAGCGAGTGGATGACCGAGCAGGAAAATCTGGAACAGATGGAACAGGAGTTCAACAGTCAATGAATGATACGCACGCCCCCCCTTTACTCACACTGGAAAATCTATGGCAATTTAGCTTACGTTATTACAGTGTGCGAGAAGTCAAAGAAGCGTGCTTATGCCTACAAAATCGGTTTCATGGCAATGTGAATGTGCTGTTGCTGCTCAAATGGTTAGACGAGCAGCAACTGACCTTTCCTGAACAAGGTTGGGCAACCATTGCCGATGCGTTAGCGCGCACTGAAAATCTAATTGAACATTACCGAGATCTTCGCCGTAAACTAAAATCTCATCTACCCGATACCCTGTATCGAGAAGCACTACAATTTGAACTACAAATAGAAAAACAGCAACAAGCCGATCTCATCGCCTGTATTGAGCAACTGCCTCTCACAGCCCAAACTGAGCAGCCACTTACTTCTCACTATTGCCAGCAGCTAGGAGCCCAAGGCCTTAGCAAGATATTTTTACCCTCCATTTCCACATTAACGAAAGCTTAGTCCACTCACCATCGCTTCCTGTAGGAAGGAAATATGACTTAGGTATATACTTACCGTTAAATAATACTTCAGGGTGAAATAATGCCTCACTTCGTTGCTGCTAGTGGTTTACAAAATCCACACTTACAAACACTGCTTCCTCGTCTCATTCGGAAAAAAGCCCTGTTCGAACCGGTTTGGCAAACACTCGATACCCCCGATGGTGATTTTCTCGACCTCGCTTGGAGTGAAGCTCCTGAAACAAAAGAAGCGAAAAATAAACCCATTTTTATTCTGTTTCACGGTTTGGAAGGATGCTTTTATAGCCCTTATGCTAACGGATTAATGGATGCCTTTGCCAAGCAAGGCTGGCTTTCTGTAATGATGCATTTTCGAGGCTGCA
Source organism: Vibrio cincinnatiensis DSM 19608 (assembly GCF_900167345.1). Lineage (GTDB taxonomy): Bacteria > Pseudomonadota > Gammaproteobacteria > Enterobacterales > Vibrionaceae > Vibrio > Vibrio cincinnatiensis. The sequence goes on from NZ_FUXB01000011.1 coordinate 97,796, forward strand.
GTGGGAAACCCAATCACTTAGCTCGCGCTTACCACTCTGGTGAAACCGAAGATGCACGCTGGGTACTCGAATATTTACGCCAACAGTTTCCAAAGCAAACCATTGTTGCCGCTGGTGTTTCCTTAGGGGGAAATATGTTGATCAATTACCTTGCCGATTATCAATCAGACCCCATTGTTACCGCTGCAACAGCCATCTCCGCTCCTTTAGATTTAGCCGCTTGCTCACAACGTATTGAACAAGGGTTTTCTAAGCTTTATCGCCGTTATTTACTCTCATCGTTAAAACACAATGCCTTAAAAAAACACCATTTGCTCAAAGGCGAGCTAGGGCTCTCTTATCACAGTATTAAACGTGTGACCAAGCTGTATGAGTTTGATGAACTGATTACCGCCCCGTTGCATGGTTTTAAAAATGCACAAGACTACTATCACCGCTGCTCTGGCATACACAGACTGAAAGAAATACGAGTACCAACCCAAATTATCCATGCAAAAGATGACCCCTTCATGACTGAAGCGGTTATCCCAAAATTTGTTCTCCCCAACAATATTGATTACCGATTATTTGCCAAAGGGGGCCATGTCGGCTTTTTATCGGGTAGTTTAACAAAACCTGAATTTTGGTTAGAAAAAGCCCTACCCGCCTACTACGCAGGGTTGCAAACCACTTAATTCGTTTTACCACTACATTCACCGTTGATCCATTTTATCATCCTTAAGTGGTGGGTAAGCAATTCACCTTCGAACATAAAATAGATGAGGTATTTATGATCGTTCCTTGGCAGCAGATTGCTGACGACACACTAGAAAACTTGATCCGAGAATTTGTATTACGAGAAGGGACAGACTACGGTGAAGCTGAAGTCGCCCTACAGGATAAAGTGGAACAGGTGAAGGCTCAGCTTCACGCTGGTGAGGCTGTGATCGTCTACTCCGAATTACATGAAACCATCGATATCAAAAGCAAACTTCGCTAATTGAGCAAAAAAATGTCATTTTCTGCGGCGAATTTTCCATGATATAGTGAAAAACAACAATAGGATCACTGTGATCTGTTGAGGATTTATAGACAAGGTTTGTCATGTCAGCGAAATACCCGATTATTGCCGTTACTGGCTCTTCAGGAGCAGGAACCACCACCACATCAGAAGCATTTCGAAAAATGTTCAATATGATGGACATTAAACCCGCTTGGGTTGAAGGTGACAGTTTTCACCGCTTTACCCGCCCAGAAATGGACATTGAAATTCGCAAAGCCCGTGAACAAGGCCGCCATATTAGTTACTTTGGCCCACAAGCGAATGATTTTCCAGCGCTACAAGAATTTTTTCGAGAATATGGTAAATCGGGCACGGGGCAGATTCGCCGCTATCTGCATACGTTTGATGAAGCGGTTCCCTATAATCAAATGCCGGGTACCTTTACGCCGTGGCAACAATTGCCTGAAGATACCGACGTGCTGTTTTATGAAGGGTTACATGGTGGCGTGGTTGATAAAGAGATCAATGTCGCACAGCATGTGGATTTTTTGATAGGCATGGTCCCTATTGTCAACTTGGAATGGATTCAAAAATATGTACGAGATACACGAGATAGAGGGCATTCTCGTGAAGCGGTGATGGATTCCATTGTTCGCTCAATGGATGATTATCTCAACTATATTACTCCGCAATTCTCTCGTACACATATTAACTTCCAACGCGTCCCCACCGTCGACACCTCGAATCCACTCAATGCTAAAGGTATTCCCAGCTTAGATGAAAGCTTTGTGGTCATCCGACTCCGAGGGATCAAAAATGTCGACTATCCTTACCTCTTAGCTATGATTGATGGTTCATTTATGTCCCGCCACAACACCATTGTTGTACCTGGTGGAAAAATGAGTTTTGCGATGGAATTAATTGTTCGGCCGCTACTGCAACAGTTGATCGAATCAGGGAAAATTGGTTAATTATTCAGTACTAATGACGATTACTTTTCATACCGTGATCATGTGCACACTTTTGCGTAGATTATCCGTGGTTTGACACGATTAAAATCAAGAAATCGCATTAGAAAAAGGATACTATTCCATACCGAACACAAGATAGCTTGCAGCAATTAAGAAGTCCTCTTATTCTAGTTAATCCATTAAGGCTTCGCTACAATACGGACAGCAGCGAGCGTACCCTGCAGAGGAAGTGAGATATTATGGTTCTAGGTAAACCTCAAACCGATCCAACACTAGAGTGGTTTCTTTCACATTGTCATATTCATAAGTACCCTTCAAAAAGCACGCTGATTCATGCGGGCGAGAAGGCTGAAACCTTGTACTACATTGTCAAAGGTTCTGTGGCTGTACTGATCAAAGATGAAGAAGGTAAAGAGATGATTCTTTCTTACCTTAACCAAGGAGACTTCATCGGCGAACTGGGCTTGTTTGAAGAAGATCAAGAGCGCACCGCTTGGGTTCGAGCGAAATCGCCTTGTGAAGTGGCAGAGATCTCATTTAAAAAATTCCGTCAACTTATTCAAGTTAACCCAGATATTCTCATGCGTTTGTCTGGCCAAATGGCCCGTCGTTTGCAAGTAACCAGCCAAAAAGTGGGAGACCTTGCTTTCCTAGACGTAACCGGCCGTATTGCACAAACGCTTCTCAACTTAGCAAAACAACCTGATGCAATGACTCATCCCGATGGGATGCAAATCAAAATCACTCGTCAGGAAATTGGTCAGATCGTGGGTTGTTCACGTGAAACCGTAGGCCGTATTTTGAAGATGCTTGAAGAGCAGAACTTGATTTCCGCACACGGTAAAACGATTGTGGTTTACGGCACTCGTTAACCAATACTCAGCGAAAAATATCATGAAGCCACTTTAGCCACTCTAAAGTGGCTTTTTTATTTGGATTTATTTTCTATCCGTACTTTCAAAAATCTTATCCGCGGAGGCAGCAACAAACCCTTGATATAACTGCCCATTTTTCATTGGATAACGTTTGGCAAACTCATAAAACCCCCCAGGAATTCTCTCACTACGATCACTAAATTCAACAGGAACACGATCAGCCATAGTGGATGACTGTTCAAGCAACACTACCGGAGAGCCTTTCACTTCACCACCACTGTCATTAATAGAAAAACCCGCATGCCGTAAATGATCATTAATGGCTTTCACATCATCAAATGCACTGAGCTGATTGATACTGACGGTAAAATGGTTTGCCCCATAGCCATGCGCAGCCACCCAAGCCGCATATTCACTCTCTTGAGCCAAGGTTAGATAATCGGCATAGCAGATATCCCAAAGGCGACCTGCGAATAAGAAGTCATGACGAGTTAGCGGGGTTATTTCCACTTGCTCTATCAACTTGGTCACAATGTGCTGTAAAGCCGTGGAACACTCTGACACCTTCAGCTCACTAATGAAGACCTTTGGCTGTTGGGGATCAGGATGTTCAAAATGTTGAGCCTGCAATTTTTTACTGGGAAACGAATAATCACCAGCAACCTGATAACCCAGTGATAAAAAAGGTTCAGCCAACTTTGCTAACGGAAGCGGGGCAAGATTAAACGTTCGCAGAGCAATATGGTCATTAATGAGAGGATGTCCCTCTTGTAGCAGTTGATGGACTTTCTCTGCCGAAGGACAAAGCCTCGACGTGTAATCGTTCCATAATGATTGAAATAGTTGTTCAATGGTCATAACCGCCTCCTTATCTTCATTCCGTCATTCGTTCTTTTAGTAAGTAAGATCGATCCCCGGAGTTAATATCGCTGGTAATTGTGTCCTCTCTCCCTCCATCGAGGCCATTGGATAGGCACAGTAGTCGGCTGCATAATAAGCACTAGGGCGTAAATTCCCGGAAGCGCCGGGCCCACCAAAAGGTGCATCGCCACTGGCTCCGGTCAGAGGGCGGTTACGGTTCACAATTCCAGCACGAATGTGGTCAATAAAATAGTGCCACTCATTATCTTCGGTAGAGATCAGGCCAGCAGATAAGCCAAAGCGAGTCTGGTTAGCGAATGTGACGGCCTGCTCGAACGTCTGATAACGGACCACTTGCAGCAATGGGCCAAAATATTCTTCATCGGGTAAATCATCAATTTCCGTCACATCAAGAATGGCGGGGGTAACAAAAGCAGAATGAGAAAACTGAGCCGCCAACAATGGCTTAGCTCCAAGTGAACATAAATGTTCCTGCGCTTGTATGATTGTGCGTGCGGCAGCAACCGAGATTAGCGGCCCCATAAAAGGGGCAGGATCGGCAAACGGTTCATCAACGGTTAATTTAGCGGTAGTACTGACTAATTTGGCTAATAGTTGATCGCCAGAGTCATCAGCCGGAAGATACAAGCGACGAGCACAAGTACAGCGCTGCCCTGCACTGATAAATGCAGACTGAATAATGGTATAAACCGTAGCATCTATGTCACCATACTGCTTCGATACCACCAGCGGGTTGTTACCGCCCATTTCTAATGCCAACATTTTTTCAGGTTGCCCAGCAAATTGGCGGTGCAAGACATGCCCAGTATTGGCGCTCCCCGTAAACAATAACCCATCAATATTAGCAGAGCTTGCTAGCGCAATGCCCGTCTCTTTGCCTCCTTGCACAAGGTTCAGCACACCATGAGGCAATCCCGCTTCTTGCCAAAGCTTCGCCGCCAATTCCCCACACCAAGGTGTTTGTTCTGAGGGTTTAAACACGACGCAATTCCCCGCCAGCAAAGCCGGAACAATATGCCCATTAGGTAAGTGAACAGGAAAGTTATAAGGGCCAAACACGGCCATGACACCAAGCGGTCGATGGCGTAATACCAACTGATTTTCCGCACTTTCACGATGTCGTTCCCCAGTGCGTTCATGATAAGCCCGGATGGATATGGCAATTTTTCCTGCCATCGCAGCAGCTTCAGTACGTGTTTCCCACAATGGTTTTCCAGTCTCTTTGGCAATGATCGCAGCAATGTGCTCACTGCGTTCTTTAACGAGATCCGCAAAGGCAAGGATAATTTTCTCTCGCTCATGATAAGGGCGATGCTTCCAAGCAATAAAAGCGGAACGAGCGGCCGTTATCGCTTGTTCAACTTGATCTTGGCTGGCGCAATGCCCCTGCCAAACCACCTGACCGTTATATGGGCTGAGTGAGGTAAACGCTTCGCCTTCCCCTGTTTGCCATTGCCCGTCAATCCACTGAGTCATGATCTTTCCCCTTTTCTTTATTGAGAGAGAATTCGCAACCACTCTCCTTGTTCCACTTCGAGCGCTTTCGCCACTTCAGGAGTAATAACCACTTCCTCTCGCTCTCGGTTATACGCCGCTTTAGCAGCCGTTGCCCGAAAATTTTTAAAGGTGCTATTACACATTAAATAGTTTTGCCCACTGGAATGGCGAGCAATCTCAACCCGTGCACGCACAGAATGACGCACAGACTCAATATGGCGTAAATCGCACTCTACCGTTGGACCCGCATCAAAAATGTCAACGTAGTTACGACAAGTAAACCCTTCTTGTTCAAGCAAGGTTAATGCTGGGCGAGTATTGTCGTGCACTTTCCCAATCACCGCTTGTGCTTCAGGGCTGAGTAAATTGATATAAATCGGCAGTTTTGGCATCAAATCTGCAATAAAACCTTTTTTGCCAATGCCAGTTAAATAGTCTGCAAGGGTGAAATCAATCGAGAAAAAATGCTGTTGCAACCACTGCCAGAAAGGGGAGTTGCCCTTCGCATCCGAAACCCCGCGCATTTCTGCAAAAATGGTGGGGGAAAAGCATTCAGGATGTTCTGCCATCATTAGAAAACGGCTTTTCGATAATAAACGGCCATTGGTACCTTGGCGGTAAGGTTCGCGCAGAAACAAGGTACAGATCTCGGTGCATCCGGTGTAGTTATTGCCAAACGTTAATAACTTCACCGTATTATGCACCCCGAGCTTATGGGATGAATGGACAATAGTGCTAATGTGATAGGAGTAACTCGGACGGTCCCAACCAACGGCAGCTTCAATTCCGGTTGTCCCCACCACCTCGCCTGTCTCTGAATCAACCCCTACCATCAAATAGCCTTCATCACTCGGATGTGAAACTTCGGCTTTCGAGAAGCTGTATTCTGAGTGTTCAATACGTTTTGTCAGTAATTCTTGATTGACGGGTAATGAGGTAAAACCATAACCGGACTCGACTGCACAGGTATGTAGAGCATCGTAGTCTGAGATAGCAATTGGGCGAATAATTAGCATCAATATTCCCTCCCGATGCATGAAGAATCTAGGTAGAGATGAAACCTAGAGGCACACCCACCGACTCCATGGTGGGTGTGGTGAATCAAGCGATTTAAACCAGTGAAGCAATCGCTTGATCCAATTTTTCCAAACCAAGCTCGATCTCTTGCTGACTAATAATCAGTGATGGGGTAATGCGTATCACACTGGCTCCCGCCACCAACATCATTAAACCTTGCTGACCGGCTGCGACAAGAATATCTCTTGCTCGGCCTTGCCATTGCTCATTAAGCTCAGCACCAACCAATAGACCTTTCCCACGAATTTCTTTAAAAACTTGATACTTATCATTTATTTTAGCCAAACCTTGACGAATCCACTCACCGCGCTCCGTCACGCCAGCTAACGTTTCAGGCTGGCTTACGATATCGACTACTGCTTCTGCAACAGCACACGCTAATGGGTTTCCGCCATAAGTCGAGCCATGCGTACCGACACTTAAATGTTTTGCCAGCTTATCGGTCGTCAACATTGCGCCAATGGGGAAACCTCCTCCGAGCGATTTGGCCGTACTAAGAATATCAGGTGTCACACCGATACCTTGGTAGGCATAAAAATCTCCCGTACGCCCATTACCCGTTTGCACTTCATCAAAAATCAGTAATGCATTATGTTTATCACATAGCTCACGTACGGCTTGAGCAAACTCTGCCGAGGGTGAAACAATTCCCCCCTCTCCTTGCAATGGCTCCATGATCACCGCACAGGTACGATCCGAAATTTGTGCTTGCAACGCGCTAATATCATTATAAGGGAGATGAGTAATATTGCCGGGCTTTGGACCAAAACCATCAGAGTATGTCGATTGCCCCCCCACAGTGACCGTAAAGAAGGTTCGACCATGAAACCCTTGGTAAAAAGCGATGATTTCTGATTTTTCCGGGCCAAAATTATCCGTGGCATAACGGCGAGCCAGTTTCAGTGCCGCTTCATTCGCTTCTGCTCCTGAGTTAGCAAAAAAGACCTTCTCAGCAAAGCTGATCTCCGTTAATTTTTTTGCTAACCGTAAAGCAGGTTCATTGGTCATGATATTGCTTAGATGCCACAACTTATTCGCTTGCTCTGTTAATGCTTGAACCATCGCCGGATGACAGTGCCCTAAGCAACTGACCGCAATGCCTCCCGCAAAATCGATATATTCACGGCCTTGCTGATCCCAGACACGAGAACCTTGCCCTTTGACTGGAATAAAGTCCATTGGGCTATAACAAGGCACCATCACCTCATCAAATAAACTACGATCCACATTTGTTTTCACTGTCATTACACATTCCCTCTCGATACTGCATGCCAAGCAGCCCAACAATGGGGTGACAAAACCTTAGTGGAAGATTTTGTATTGCATTCTAGCTTGCTAAGCATTTTATTTACAAAATATTAACCATTTCAATAGTGAATTATTCTTTTTGATTGTCGTTCAAATTAGCAACCACCATTCAATATGATTATTTATGCATTAAATCGAAATATTTATAAAGATCTTTTTCTCTTTCATTAAAAAATAGCGAGTAATCGTGGAATGAATAAGGGAGGGAAGAGAATCAGCAGAAAATTTGGCGCATAAATTTTCAAAAATGACGATGACTGCCAAAAACAAAATAAATGTAAAAAAAGTGATCAGGCTCGATGATTAACGGCGTAAAAAATTGGCCAATAATTGATGGCCTTGCTCTGTTTTTATCGATTCAGGATGAAACTGTACAGCCTCTATCGGCCATGTTTTATGTTGATAGCCCATGATTTCATCCATGGAGCCATCGGAATGTTCAGTCCAAGCAGTCAATTCAAATGCCTCTGATAACGTTCCTTGCTCAACGACTAATGAATGGTAGCGAGTAACGGTCAGTGGGTTATTTAATCCGGTAAATACGCTTTTCCCCGTATGTCGTATCTGTGAGGTTTTACCATGCATGACTTGTCGGGCGCGAACGACCTTTCCCCCAAACACCTGTGCAATCGCTTGATGACCCAAGCAAACACCCAACATCGGGATCTTTCCAGCAAAATGTTCAATCGCGGCGAGAGAGATCCCCGCTTCGTTAGGGGTACAAGGCCCCGGTGAAATCACTAGGTGGCTGGGAGCAAGGGCTTCAATCTGCTCAATATTGATCGCATCATTACGCACGACTTGAACGTCTGCCCCTAACTGGCAAAAGTACTGGTATAAGTTATAGGTAAAAGAGTCGTAGTTATCGATGATCAGCAACATGAGCAATTAGCAGACAAATAATAAAAAATAGGCCAGTCTCACTGGCCTGAGAGATCAATTAAGTACGAGGAACAAAACCAACCGCATCAAAGACTTTTTCCAAAATCATCGAAGCTTGAGCCGACGCTTTCTCCGCCCCTTGGCTCATAACACTATTAAGATAACTGCGGTCATCACGAATTCGGTGATATTCAGCTTGAACCGGTTCCAGCATCGCAACTAAGGCTTCCCCAACCTCTTTCTTAAATGGTCCGTACATTTCAACCCCTGCATACTGGGCTTCAATGTCAGCAAAAGATTTACCCGTCGCCGCAGAATAGAGCCCCATTAAGTTAGAGATACCCGCTTTATTTTCCACATCATAAGCAATACGTGGTGGCGTTTCTGTGTCGGTTTGTGCCTTATTGATCTTCTTGATGATCGATTTAGGATCTTCCAGCAAAGTGATCACATTTTTGCGGTTATCATCCGATTTCGACATTTTCTTCGTCGCATCTTGTAGACTCATAACACGAGCGTTCACTTGCGGAATGTAAGGCTCTGGAATAGTAAAAATTGGCGTTTTCGAATCAGGACAGTAAATATTATTAAATCGAATCGCAATATCTCGCGCCAATTCCAGATGCTGTTTTTGATCGCTACCCACAGGTACTTGGTGTGCACCATACAACAAAATATCGGCAGCCATAAGCACCGGATAGTCAAATAAACCAGCATTGACATCATTGGCGTAACGCGCAGATTTGTCTTTGAACTGAGTCATACGGCTCAATTCGCCCATTTGCGTGTAACAGTTAAGAATCCAACCCAATTGAGCATGCTCTGGTACATGTGACTGAACAAATAGCGTGCTCTTTTGTGGATCAACACCAACCGCTAAACAAATTGCCAATGCATCTAAGGTTGCTTCACGCAATGCTTTCGGATCTTGACGAACCGTGATCGCATGGAGATCAACCACACAATAGTGACAATCATAATCGTCTTGCATCTGTTGCCATTGACGTAGAGCACCCAAGTAATTACCGATACTTAGTTCACCTGACGGTTGAACACCACTCAATACGATGGGTTTGCTCATGGGTATGATTTCCTTGTTACTGAATATGAGATAAGACTGAAAACTCTGTGAACAAATGTGCTCGCCAGTAGCGAGCACAAGATAGCAGTGTACTCATTGATGAGTATTTTACTAGTGGCAAGTGACAATTTTTACGCGTAAACCATAACCACATCAATGAGCTGAGCAATATCGTCTGCAACGACATCCGGATCGGAATCGGAAATGGGCTCACCGTGGTTATAGCCATAGGTTAAACCAAACGACGCACATCCAGCATTTTTAGCCGCTAAAATATCATTTTTAGAATCGCCCACCATCAACATCTGTTGTGGGGCAAGCTGATACTTTTCGAGTAGCCACTCTAACGCCATCGGGTTCGGTTTTTTCTCCGCGAAGGTATCCCCACCAATAACATCACTGAAAAATTCACGAATACCATGTTGCGCTAATACATCCGGCACAAACTTACTGGGTTTATTGGTGACTAACGCCAAGATGAAACCCGCTTGGTAAAGCTGCACTAATGTCTGTTTAACATGCGGGTAGAGGTGGCTCAATTTATGCCCAGTTTTCGCATAATAATCATCAAACCGCTCACGTGCCTGCTGGCGTAAATCAGGGGTCAATGAGGGGTCTATATGTAAACTTTGGCTTAAACAGCGAGCGATCAATACATCGGCACCATTACCGACATAATCGCGTACTTGGTGTTCAGACACACCAGAGAACCCTAGTGCTTGAACCGCTTGATCCGCTGCCATCGCTAAATCTGGCACACTGTCTAACAAGGTGCCATCGAGATCAAAGGCAATTAACTTTATCGGCTGCAAAACATCTTCCTAATCATTAAAATGAGGGTTACTTCACCTTGGCCAGTTCTGTACGCATCGCATGAATGACGGCTTGGTAGTCAGGTTGACCAAAAATCGCCGAACCGGCGACAAACATATCGGCCCCCGCTTGAGCGATTTCAGCAATGTTGTCGACTTTAACACCGCCGTCGATTTCTAAACGGATAGAGCGACCACTTTGCTCAATGCGTTCACGCACAGCACGCAATTTGTCTAACGTATGAGGAATAAAAGATTGGCCGCCAAATCCAGGGTTGACCGACATCAATAGAATAAGGTCAACTTTGTCCATGATGTAGTCAAGGTGGCTCAATGGTGTCGCAGGGTTTAATACCACTCCCGCTTGGCAACCATGCTCTTTGATCAACTGCAATGTGCGATCCACATGATCAGAGGCTTCCACATGAAAGGTAATCATGGATGCGCCCGCTTTCGCAAAATCAGGAATGATTCTATCGACAGGTTTAACCATTAAATGGACATCAATAGGGGCGGTAATGCCATAGTCTCGTAACGCTTTACAAATTGGAGCGCCAAAAGTGAGGTTGGGTACATAGTGATTGTCCATCACATCAAAGTGGATCACATCAGCCCCTGCTGCCAATACTTTTTCAACGTCCTCTCCTAAACGAGCAAAATCGGCTGAGAGAATGGATGGGGCAATCAGGAAATCTTTCATAGCTAACCTCTTTGGTGATGGAATGCGCAGAACGGCGGTAATGCATTCTAACCTAAGGAAGTGTTGAGATCCTAGTATGCAGCCAGATCTCTTTCTGAAAACAGGCTCGAAGAATCCGCGAACAAATTACTTATTAGGCGTAAACAGCGCGAGTAATTCATCGACTTTATTGCGCCCAGCACCATTACGACTGATGGTGCGTTTCACCTTCACCGCATTCAATTGAGCTCCATGATACAGGCGACGAGTTAAAATCGTATCATGATTGGAGATAAGCACAGGGATACCACGTTCTTGAGCCGTTTTTTCTGCGACATCTGCCAGTGCGGCTTGATCGTCGAGTGAAAAGCCATTCCCCGAATATGAGGTGAAATTTGCCGTCGTCGACAGGGGAGCATAAGGAGGATCGCAATAAATCACGCTCTCTTGCGCAGCTTGGCTGAAAGTTTGATGGTAACCCGCACAGATAAACGTTGCTCGTTGTGCTTTTTCAGCAAAAAATTCGAGTTCCGCTTCAGGAAAATACGGTTTTTTGTACGAACCAAAAGGCACATTAAAACCGCCTTTTTTGTTATAACGGCACAAACCATTAAACCCAAACCGATTCATATAAAGAAAAGCCAGTGAGCGGTACATAATATCATTACAGCCATTGAACTGTTTACGAACATCCAAATAGGCTTCTTTACGATTATTCTCTGGCGTGAACCAACGCTTCGCCTCACGGATGTAATGTTCCGGATCCGTTTTTAGCAAATTGTATAAATTGATTAAGTCGGGATTAATATCCGCCAATAAATAGTGTTCAAAATCACTATTTAAGAAGATTGAGCCTGCACCAACAAAGGGCTCAACCAACTCTTGGGCAGGTGGCAAATGGCGTTGGATCTCTTCGACTAGGCCAAACTTCCCCCCAGCCCATTTCAAAAAGGCACGCTGCTTTTTCATCTACCGCTCTAATCAATCACCGAAAAATAAGGGAGCGGAATGTAACATATTTTCCGCTCAAACTCAGCGTTATTTCGCACGCTCAATCTCTCGTTGTACTTGGCTGAGCGATTTTGCCCACGGTCCCAACGCTTGAATGGCTGAAGGCAAGGTCGCTACCGCATCACGCGCCAACTGAATAGTAGGGTAATTACTGTAGGTGACGATATACCAATCAACCTCATTACGTAAGGTAGGATAGACGTTCACCTGCCCTTCTAACTGGTATTGATCAATAAATGCTTGAACTTCTTGCAACGAATTAACCGCGGCCAGTTGTAACGTATAACTACGAGGAGACATCTCAAGTAACGTTTCTCGGGCAAAAGAGAAGCGAATGAGGTTGGATTGTTCATTCGCACTCACTCGAGCATCCGATTCATCAGGCAACATCTCTTTTGCCACAAGATCACGATTAATCTTTGGCTCAATCGGCGGCGTTGGTTCTTCCTCTAATAATGCGTCCACCACATCAGAGCTAATCACGATACGTTGATGCTCAGAATCCGCCATTCCCACCCCTTCTGATCTTTCTTTAATATCAGGGGGGAGCGAGGCAGAATCATCGTCCACACCGCTTAGATCGGGGAGAGTTGGCGACGTTTTTTCCACGGTTTCAGCTTGGCTTAACGCCACATCATCCTGCGATAAAGTAGGAATAACGGTTTGCTCAATGCTTTTTTGGCTCTGAATCCATTGCTGACTTTTTTCATCCGCAGAAGGTTGCGACCACATCCACCAATACCCTCCTCCAATTACGAGGAGAAGCAGAATGATCACCAGTGCTATCTTGAATGGCGAAGCAATAATAGAACGAATGATGATCCTTTTTTCACTTTTCTGATCGGTTAGTGCCATGATCTCCCCCGGAAAGCGTTTGACCTTCTTGAATGCCGCACGTACCTGACGCTCCATTTCAGGCTCAACATAACGCATCACTCGCTGTTCAAACAAACGATCAGCCTCATATTGGCTCAGCGGCTCAATTTCTAGCTCAATCGGTTTGTGTTCTTGGCCATAAGTTAAGCGAGTCAGCAAAGCATCAAGACTGTTTGCCTGAGCGAATAACACAACATTAATCGTCCAACGAGGCTCACTTTGTGCCTCTAATACCCACATCCATAACTCGGAAAGTAAGGTATCGGATAATAGATGAGCATCATCAATGGCAATAACGATATCACACGTTTCTTCTTCAATAAGATAGGAAAAGCTATCCAATAAAGCATCATTTGGATTAAAGAGAGGGTCTGAAACAAGCTGGTTTAAAATCGTGAGCCTACGCTGTTCATCCGTTTGATTGGGATGACAGAGTAACAGAGATTGATTCTTATCCTCGGCCCAATGCTCTAAGTAGCGTTGAGCCAACCAAGATTTTCCCGCACCTAACCCACCAAAAACATTGACGAAGTTGGAACCAAAACGGGTCAAGAGCTGCAAACGCTCTAGCAGCTCGACTTGTGAATCTAACTCTAATTCATGTGCTAAACTCATCAACGATCCTAATGATGCCACTTAATTATGGGTTATACGACACGCTTCAATGGCTTGTTTTATCACCGCTTGAGGCACACCTTTCACTACTTCTGAACGTCCAATTGCCGTAGGTAATACCAGTCGTAATTCTCCCGCTAACACTTTTTTATCTCGCATCATATGCTCGATAAAATCCTCAAACGTCATGCTGTCTGGGGTATGTACGGGCAAATGCGCTCTTTCTAGTATGGCACGAATACGTGCTTGCTGCTGCTCAGTGATCAGCCCTTGTAGCTGAGCGGTGACGGTAGCCATCATGGTTCCTGCGGCAACCGCTTCGCCATGCAGCCAACAGCCGTAACCTAACTCAGCTTCAATCGCGTGACCAAAGGTATGACCTAAATTAAGCAGCGCACGAATCCCCGACTCTTTTTCATCCAAAGCCACGACTTCCGCTTTAATTTGGCAACAACGCGCAATAGCATAAGACAACGCTTGTTCATCTAACGCATATAAGGCATCCATATGTTCTTCTAACCAAACAAAGAAGTCATAATCATAGATGATGCCATACTTGATCACTTCCGCCATTCCCGCAGCAAATTCACGTTCAGGGAGAGTGGCTAAACAGTGAGTATCAATAATAACGGCTTTAGGCTGGTAAAAAGCCCCTATCATATTTTTACCCAAGGGATGATTCACTGCGGTTTTTCCGCCGACAGAAGAGTCCACTTGAGCCAATAATGTCGTCGGTATCTGAATAAAGTCGATTCCCCGCTGATAACACGCAGCAGCAAATCCGACTAAATCCCCAATCACCCCTCCACCCAAAGCAATCACCGTCACATCACGGCTATAATTATGCTCAAGCAAATAACTCATGATGGTGTTAAAAGTCTCTAAACTTTTATATTGCTCACCATCAGGAAGCTCCAGCACAGATGACACACATCCACGCTGTTCCAGTAATGAAAGCATTTGTTTAGCATACAATGGCGCGACTGTGTGGTTAGTGATCACCAACACTTTTTGCTTTTCAGAAAGAGGAAGAAGGGCCGGATTATTAAATAATCCGGCACCAATTGAGATTGGGTAGCTACGCTCACCTAAACTGACCGTAATCCGTTCCATGGTTTGCACTCCGAATAAAAGAACTGGTTAGTGTTCTTCTAGCATTTTTACGATCTGGTTGGCTACCACTTTTGCACTTTGATCATCGGTACGTACGGTAATATCTGCCATTTCTTCATACAGCGGATTACGCTCACCAGCCAGTGCTTCTAAAACTTCACGAGGATTGTCCGTTTGCAACAACGGACGTTTTTTATCACGGTTAGTCCGTGCTAATTGTTTTTCGATTGTGGTTTCTAAGTAAACAACCACGCCACGAGCAGAAAGACGATTACGATTTTCTTTGCTCATCACCGAACCACCACCCGTGGCAAGAACAATACCTTGTTCTTCAGTGAGATCATTGATCACCGCTTCTTCACGTTTACGGAAGCCTTCTTCACCTTCAACATCAAATACCCAAGCGATATCTGCGCCGGTGCGCTCTTCAATGACAGTATCAGAATCAACAAACTCCATATGCAGTTGTTGAGCTAAGTGTCTACCAATTGTACTTTTGCCAGCACCCATTGGGCCAACAAGAAAAATATTGCGTTTTTCAGCCATGTTTAGCAGTAATTTACAACGTTAATTCAATGACATCGCCACAAAGTCCGCCATACTAATGTTAGCGATGGGAATGCTTGTGGCACCGATTCCTCACAGATAATTCGTGATAAGACCCGAAATTATCTAGATAAGGTGCCACTAATGCAACTTTAATTTTACTTTAGCGGAAATAATGACGCTAAGTCATTGAATCACCACCTGAGGCGTGACAAAAATCAGCAATTCACTTTTACCCAATTGCTGATAACTACGGCGAAAGAGTGCTCCAAGAAAAGGGAGATCACCCAGTAAAGGCACTTTATCTATGGTATTAGTCAAGCTATGTTGGAAAATACCACCCAGAACAACGGTTTCTCCATTATTGACCAACACTTGGGTACCAATCCGTTGAGTATTAATCGCTACCGCTTCCCCTGTGCCGGTTTTAACCACATCACCAGGGCGATCCTGTGTGACACTTAAATCCAGTACCAAACGGTTATCTGGGGTGATTTGAGGTGTCACTTTCAAGCTGAGAACCGCTTTTTTAAATGCCACCGTCGTTGCCCCGCTAGAAGAAGATTCTAAGTAGGGGATTTCCGTACCTTGCTCAATGTAAGCGGGTTTTTTATTGGTGGTGATCAACCGTGGGCTCGAAATGATTTCAGCTTTAGACTCGCGCTGCATCGCTGATAATTCAAGATCTAGCAAAGTCCCTGACCCCAATTTTGCGACCTGAAACGCAATGCTTGAGGCGTTAGCAGCCGTGGCCCCCAAGTTAACGTTCAAGAAGTTATTGATCATTTCGGTACCATCTTCCGGCTCATATAAGCCAATCGTGTTCATGTTTCCTTCAATAGAACCGCCCACGGTATGACTGCCGTTTTTCGATGACATCCCCCACCGGATCCCTAATTCGTCTAAGTTGCCTTCATTCACCGTCACAATTCTGGCTTCAATCTGTACTTGTTTGACAGGAATATCCAGTGACTCAATGATTTCACGAATCACTTTAATGTTTTCAGGTAATTCGCGGATCAAGAGGGCATTCGTTCGCTCATCAATACTAATAGAACCACGCTCTGATAACATATTGACAGTTCCACTTCCACCTATCATCTCAGCAATATCCGAGGCTTTCGCAAAATGTACTTTGATGATGTCCGAGCGTAAATCACCCAGTTCTTCCGCTAAACGCGCTTTCTCGAGTTGTTGCTTTTCTCGTAAATCCAACTCCTCTTTCGGTGCAACGAGAATCACGTTTCCATCAACGCGCTTATCAAGCCCTTTGACCTGTAAAATAATATCAAGCACCTGCTGCCAAGGAACACCATCCAAACGTAGGGTTAAGTTCCCTTTAACTGAGTCAGAAACCACTAAATTAAATTGGTTGTAATCCGCAATTAACTGTAAGACATTTCGAACAGGAATATCTTGGAAGTTAATGGAGATAAGCTTACCTTGTTTTTCCATCAAATTAGGAAGAGGGGCGGGTTCTTCCTTCTTTAGTTCGGTAATGACCACCTCTAAATATTGGCTGCGTAAAGAATAATCATACTTAAAGGCCCCTTGAATACTCACTTCGAGCAAAGTACTTGGCTCTTGACGAAACACTTCAATCGTTTCCACCGCTGAAGCAAAATCTTTTACATCGAATAAGTAGAGCTGATCATCAGCAACTTCCGTATTGAGTAGTTCAATCGTTAATCCTTGAGCTTTTTTTTGTACGTCCACTACCGTTGAGGGAGAGGCCAACTCGACGATCAAAACCGCCTCTTTATTTTTATTTAAACGAAAATCAATATTCTTTAATTGATTCGCTCCTGTTAATTCACTGGCAACAACGCTGACAGCCGACAGTGTCCACACGCCTATACACAGGTAACGCAAACTACGTACCACTACCGAATTTAATCCTTTAATCATAGTTAGGTCTCTAAACTGAAAAACTTATTTCAAAGCCAA
This sequence comes from Vibrio cincinnatiensis DSM 19608, assembly GCF_900167345.1. Classification (GTDB taxonomy): domain Bacteria; phylum Pseudomonadota; class Gammaproteobacteria; order Enterobacterales; family Vibrionaceae; genus Vibrio; species Vibrio cincinnatiensis. Next base: position 114,950 of record NZ_FUXB01000011.1, read on the forward strand.
TTTGACATTACGCTGATTCCAGCACCCTAAGCCATCAGGCAGGGTTTCTTTTATCAATAGATAATCATCAGCAACTCGAGTGATTCGTCCATTATTTAATCCGAGGTATTGCCCTGCTTTCACATTGACGACCGTTCCACTCGGCGTTTGAACTAAGGCAGAGATACTGCCTCCACTACTCATGACTCCTCTTAAACGCAGTTGATTGAGAGGATAACGTTCCAGCGTTCCGGTTTTACTGCGAGGTACCGGTTGCCAACAGTCAGACTGAGTAACCGACTGATTTTGTACTAGCGCTTCTTGGGGCAAGACAAACGGTTCTCGTTTGCCATGTTGTCCATAATGAAAGGCTTGAAACTGAACCACAGGCGCAAGCTGAGCCACTTCTCTTTGAGTCTGTAATTCCACCTCAAGTAAGTAATCCTCTAGAGAGTCTTCATTGGCTTGACAACCAACCAATAACAAAGGGCATAGCCAGCCTAAAAATCTAAGGCTACTTCTCATCTTTCACCTCCGATTTAAACTGGTAGGTATACGCACGAACCCTAAAGTGTAAGGTACTGCTTTCCTGACTGACCCTTTGCCAGTCCACATCATCAAAGTTAATAATTCGGGGCAGCTTGGCAATGGCTTCTGAAAAGTCACCAATATTGTGATAATTTCCCGTCAGTTCGATATTGAGAGGCAAACGGTATAGGAACTCTTGGTTCAGCTTTTCTCCCCAATCAATTCTGGTGAAAGTGAGAGAATTTTTTAGCCCCAACTCATTCACCGACGCTAACATACTGGCCAGCTCTTGCTGTACAGGGAGTTGACGTAGCAAAAAATCATAGCGATCGGATAATTCATCTAATTGCGTTTGTAGCTGTGGTAACGCGGCCACTTTACTGGCCTTAATCCGGACAGTGGATTTTAGCGTTTGCTCTTGCTGCTTCAGCCCCTCCAGGCCTTCTTGCTTTGGTAATAGATAAAACCAATAACCAGCAGCTTGAATCACCATAATCAGCAGCGCTATCACCACCAGCTGCGCCGCTCTTGGCCACTCCATTAGCTCGTCGAAATCTAAATCATACGCTTTAGTCATGAGAAGCCTCCTTTTGAGCGGGCTTTTGAACCACTTGATCGGAAGTATGAAAGAGGAAAGAGACTTTAAAACTCTGAAACTGCTTACCAAAGCGACGATTGCCCGACACAATCGAGTGCATTCCCACTGCAGATAACTGAGGCGATTTTTCCAAATTATCCAACATGGTCGCCAAACGCGCAGTACTATCGCTAATACCGTTCATTTCGACCTCTTGCCCATTCATCTTGATTTTATCGACATAGACGCCTTCAGGAATTAACTCCGGCATCAGGTGCATAAAGTCAGTACTTTTATTGCGTTTCTGTTGCAAAGCCTCCACCACTTTTAAACGGGTTAATAAGGCTTTATGTTCTTGCTCTGTCACTTTTAAAGCATGAAGGCGTTCATCTAACTGGCGAATATGCTGGTTAAGAAAATCCAGTCGCCCCTGCTGCTGTTGCTTCTGCTGCTCTAGATAGCTTCCCGCCACCCCTTGCACGCCCAGCGCTAAAAGTACGCCTAAGATTAATAAATGGATGAAATGCTGCCGATAGGCTTCTCGCTGTACTTCTCGCCACGGCAACAAATTAATGTTATGCAGCATGCCCACTCTCCAACCATTCAATACCTCGTAACGCTAACCCAGCAGCGGTACTGAATCGTTGCTGCTCATTTAACGTTCGCCGACGCTTATTCAATTTATGACTAAAGATAGAGAGCGGTGTAAACCGCTCACATGGTAATGCGAGTCGCTCACTAATCGCCTCCGCTAATCCGGAGATAGAAGCTCCCCCTCCAGAAAGCCATATTCCCGCCAAACTGTGTGTGCCATGTACGGAAGTAAATAGCTGAATTTGCCGCGCCAATCGTTCAACAAACTCTTGATTAAAGGCTTGTACATCGGTTGAGCTGTCCAACGATGCAACATCATGACTTCCCTCTGACTGCTCAGTTTGGTTAAACCAACGAGTACCCAGTGGTATCTCTTTACAAAATGGGGCTTTATCGATGAAATCAAGGCACAAAGAACTTTGGCTATAGCCAATATCAAGTAACATCCAATTCGTTCTCTGCTGAATTTGGCTCACTTGCTGCCAGATACGCACTAAACTGTGCATCTGTACATCAAGAAGTACTGGATTAAGGCCTGCCTTTTCAGAAGCAGAAATACGGCTTTCCACCACTTCACGGCGCGTAGCATAGACTTGATACGTTGCACTACGACTTCGTCCCAGTACGTTATCTGATATCTTAATGAAATCTAAACTCAGATCGTCAATCGGTAATGGTGACTGATGAGAGAACGCCTGATAAATAGCAAATTCTTGCTCAGCGGGCTCAAGATCACTTTCTATTTGCAATATTTTGCTGATGACCGAGTTATCAGGTACGGCAATAGAGACCTTGCGGTTAAACAAAGGTAGGCTCTTTTTGAGTTCTTTGAGTTTCTTTACAATTTTCTGATAATCCAGCGTGTAGTTATCGGCGAAAATGTCGCCGGTTACGGCAATTTCTTTATAGCTAACGAGCGAATAGGTATCGCCACTTAACTTTAAAACCACAGCTTTAATGCTGTGATGCCCAATATCAACACCTGTAACTAATGATTTACCCATGCCATTAACTCCAGTAACAACACTCAGCATTAAACGACTATTTTTGAGAAAATAATCGTTCACTATTTTTAAGTACTGAGGTTTTAGTCTAGAGTACAGGGGTTTGTATTAAGACAGCCTCTACTAAACAGGGATTCTCCGGTGAAGTTCATAAAGCGTTTACTTATATTTTCATTGATTTGCATTATTCTTGGAGTCACAACAATCTTTGGCTTCTATTTTTATGTGAAATCAGATTTACCCGATGTGGCCACATTAAAAGACGTTCGATTACAGACGCCAATGCAAGTCTTTAGTCAAGATGGCAAACTCATCGCCCAATTTGGTGAGAAACGGCGTATTCCTCTAAAACTAGAGGAGATGCCTAAAGAACTGATAGAAGCCATTGTTGCCACCGAAGACTCCCGTTTTTACGAACATTATGGATTTGATCCTATCGGCATTACCCGAGCCGCCTTTGCTGTTGCCGCATCAGGCAGTGCTTCACAAGGGGCAAGTACCATTACCCAGCAGTTAGCTCGTAACTTCTTCTTATCTAATGAAAAGAAGATTATGCGAAAAATCAAAGAGATATTCATCGCTATTCACATTGAACAGCTCCTGACTAAAGATGAAATTCTTGAACTTTATCTGAATAAAATCTACCTCGGTTACCGTTCTTATGGAGTAGGCGCAGCAGCTCAAACCTATTTTGGAAAAGATGCAAAAGATTTGACGCTAGGTGAAATAGCCACTATTGCAGGTTTACCTAAAGCACCTTCAACCATGAACCCTATCCATTCGGTGGAACGAGCAACCCAACGTCGCAACGTAGTTCTGCTCCGAATGTTGTCTGAAAACTACATCACTGAACACGAATATGAACAAGCTCGAGCAGAAATATTGGATGCAAAATTCCATGGCGCTGAAATTGAATTACGAGCGCCTTATGTAGCTGAAATTGCTCGAGCATGGATGGTTGAGCGCTATGGTGAAGAAGATGCTTATACTTCAGGCATGAATATCTACACCACCATTGATTCAAAGCAACAACAAGCAGCGAACCAAGCTGCCATTGATAACTTACTTGCCTATGATGAACGACATGGTTACCGCGGAGCCGAGAAGGTGCTGTGGAAAGCGGGTCAAACTACTTGGGAAACCAATAAACTCAACACACATCTTCGCAGTGAACCCATCTATGGCGATCTTTTCCCTGCGGTTGTACTCAAGGTTGAACAGAAATCGGCGCAAGTATGGGTTAGAAACCATCACTTACAAAACATCGCATGGGAGGACATGAACTGGGCCAGACGTTTTATTAACGATGACCGACAAGGGCCATTGCCTAGTAAAGCCAGTGATATTTTGGTTGAGGGCGAGCAAATTTGGGTTCGTCGCCAAGAAAACCCTGATACCCAAGAGGCTTATTGGAAACTGAGCCAAGTTCCTAATGCCAATACCGCCTTTGTTGCCATGAATCCAGATAACGGGGCTGTTTTAGCACTGGTTGGAGGGTTTAACTTTGTGCACAGTAATTTCAACCGTGCAACTCAGTCGATCCGACAAGTAGGTTCTAGTATCAAACCTTTTATCTACTCTGCGGCCTTAGATAAGGGGCTAACCTTAGCGACGCTGATCAATGATGCACCAATTAACCAGTGGGATGAAGGTCAAGGTACGGCATGGAGACCCAAGAACTCACCGCCAACTTATATCGGCCCAACCCGTTTACGCATTGGCTTAGCTCAATCGAAGAACGTGATGGCGGTTCGAGTTCTCCGCGAAGTCGGCTTAGATGAAACTCGCCAATACTTAACTCGTTTTGGTTTCGAATTAAGCCAAGTTCCCCGTTCTGAAACCATCGCTTTAGGCGCCGGGAGTTTAACCCCTGTAAAAATGGCTCAGGGTTACTCAGTGTTTGCCAATGGAGGCTACTATGTCGAGCCTTTCTACATCAGTAAAGTCGAGAATACCCATGGAGAACTTGAATTTGCCGCAACCCCCAAAGCGGTGTGCCATCACGGTTGTCAAACGTCAACCAACGACTTTCATGAACAAGATGCAGACGCGCTTTATGCGCCTCAAGTTATCTCGGAACAAACCGCCTTTTTAATTCGAGAAATGCTCTACAGCAACATATGGGGAGGCGGTAACTGGCGTGATGGAACAGGCTGGAACGGAACGGGCTGGAGAGCTCAAGTATTAAAACGTCGTGATATTGGTGGAAAAACGGGAACCACCAATGATTCTAAAGATGCTTGGTATAACGGTTATGGTCCTGGAATCGTAGCCACCGCTTGGGTTGGCTTTGATGACCACAACCGCAATCTTGGAAAAACTATCCCTAATCCAAATATTGAGGATGATATTTCTGGTGCTGAGGCAGGAGCCAAAACCGCACAACCCGCATGGATTGATTTTATGCGCTCTGCTTTAGCCGATGTGGCCGTAGAAAATACTCCAATTCCGAAAAAGATTGTTCGCGTCAGAATTGATCGGGAAAGTGGTTTGTTAACGCATAAACTGGATTCCAGCTCCTTGTTTGAATATTTCATTCAAGGGACGGAACCCACCGAATATGTGACAGAAGATACCCAAGATATTTACTCATCTGATGGCGGAGATGGGCTCTTCTAATCCATATGGCCACCCTTATTCGGGTGGCCATTGATCGCATTGTTTACCATTATTGCTGATTGAGGCACGCTTTCATCGCTTGCGCCAGTTGTTCAAAACGTTGACGTAAAGGAGATCCCGGTCGATAAGCTAAGACGATCCGACGTGAAGGCTCTGGATTCACGGCCTTAATATAGCAAACACCATCTTTCACTTTTTCCTCAGGTAAAGAAAGCTGAGGCAATAAAGTAATACCAGAACCTGCAGCAACCATATTACGCAAGGTTTCTAAACTGGTAGCTTTAAACCGCTCATCATCTTTAGCTCCTGCGGCAAAACAAAACCCGAGGGCTTGATCTCGTAAACAATGCCCATCACCCAATGCCAGTACAGTCTTACCATTAAGCTCTAACATTTCGATTTCATTTCGCTGAGACCACTCATGATCACATGGCACCGCAATACTCATGGGTTCACAGAAAATATCGATCTCTTTAAAAGGTTCAGTCTCTTCCACCGAAGCAAGCACTAAGCAATCCAGTTTGCCTTCTTCCAATTGCTGCACCAATTGATGGGTCTGCGCTTCATGTAAGTACAATTCAAGATCAGGAAAGTGCTCTTTCAGGCTCGGAATTATGCGAGGTAACAAATAAGGGCCTAATGTAGGGATAAACCCAATATGCATCGGGCCACTCATCGCGCCCCCCTGTTGGCTCGCCATATCTTTAAACGTCTTAATTTCCGCTAAAATACGTTTCGCCTGATCAACCAGTTGTAGCCCAGAGTCCGTAAACAATACTCGACGGCTGCTTCGCTCCAGTAATACCGTACCTAATTCATCTTCCAACTTACGGATTTGACCGCTCAATGTCGGCTGGCTTACAAAACAAGCTTCTGCCGCTTTGCGAAAATGCTTATGTTCCGCAAGAGCGACTAAGTATTCAAAGTCTCGAATGTTCATTTTCTTTCCAGATAGGAGTTGCCTATCAAAACCATAACATTTTACGATTAGGTCTATCAAAGGTTTTCTGTATAATGGTCACAATAATATTGAGCAATATTCGTTAAGCTCATTCAGTATTGTTAAAACTAATAAGGAAATCATCATGTTTGCAGCAAAAGAAGGCCAACGCATTCCACAAGTTACTTTCCCACTTCGCCGAGGAGACAGTTGGGTGACGGTCACAAGTGATGAACTGTTTGCCGGTAAAACCGTCATCGTCTTCAGTTTACCCGGTGCTTTTACACCAACCTGTTCTTCTAGCCACTTACCACGCTACAACGAGCTATTTCCTGTTTTCAAAGAACACGGTATTGATGACATTCTTTGTGTTTCAGTCAATGACACGTTTGTTATGAATGCTTGGAAAGAGAGCCAAGAAGCAGACAATATCACCTTTATTCCAGATGGTAATGGCGACTTTACTCAAGGAATGGGCATGATGGTAGATAAGCAGGATCTGGGTTTTGGTCAGCGTTCTTGGCGTTATAGTATGCTGGTTAAAGATGGGGTGATCGACAAAATGTTTATTGAACCTAATGAACCTGGTGACCCATTTAAAGTCTCTGATGCTGACACTATGCTCAATTATGTAGCGCCAGAATACAAAACCCAAGAGTCGATCACGGTCTTTAGTAAACCGGGTTGCCCATTCTGCGCCAAAGCAAAACAATTATTGATTGATTCTAACTTGCAGTATGAAGAAGTGGTGCTGGGTAAAGACGCCACGAGCGTGAGCTTACGAGCCATTACAGGCCGTACTACCGTGCCACAGATTTTTATTGGTGGGAAGCATATCGGTGGCAGTGAAGAGTTAGAAGCCTTTTTACAAAAGTAATCTTCAATGCCTTCTTCAAACCCAGTTGATAACTGGGTTTTTTCTTTTTCACCAACATCTCGTATACTCCATTTTTTATCATGAGCACATGGACTATGGCTTGCAATGATTGTCATGAGCACTGGTTTTGGAAAAAAATAGGCCGCTGCCAGCGTTGTATGGATCAGCTCACTCTGTTATCGGTTGTTTGCTGGGTGGGCTGGTTTTGGTTATTTAGAGAGAACCCACGCAGTATTAGCTCGATTAGCTTACTCTTTGCAGGTTTTGCATTTAACGCCTTACTCTTTCTGCACTTATGGATGAAGTTTGTCGTCTTGCCTCGACGTCGACATCAAACAAAAAAGACTCCAACAAAAAAGCCCTAAAACGAAAGGAGTTTTAGGGCTCTCTTAGATCATTCTAAGAAAAAGCAGTGGTACAGTTATAGACTCAGCTTTTTCTTAATGGTTCCCAAGAAAATCGATCTTTATTGATCTTTTTTCTAATGCAAGATCATCGCCTCCATCACACCAATTCGGTCTTGATGATCATTCGTTCCACTAAGTTCACTTCTAGTGCTACTTCGTCACAAGCATGCTGACGTGGACACTGGCCACAATCTTTCAGTACTTTCTCTGGCAATAACGTTTTGGAGGTAGGAATGAAATCTAACTTCATGAAAAACTCTGGCGTGCGAGTAAGCACAAACACTTTTTTGATCGCCATTTGCCGCGCTTTTCTCACTAAGTGATCAACAATGGCGGATCCTTGCCCTTGACCTTGCCAACCCGCTTCTACCCCTAATGAGCGGATTTCCGCTAATCCAGAGTCATAGACATACAGGGAAGCACACCCCGTGATCTCGCCATTATGCTCAGCAACCACGAAAGAGCCGATATCACGCACAATTTCATTGCGTGACCGAGGTAAGTTTTCCCCCATATTGGCCCAATAAGCGACCATGCCTTCTAAGGTTTCAATATCGGTCAAACGAGCGGAGCGGACTTTGACTGACGCCGTATCCCGTTTTGCTAAACGCTTCTCGGCTTCATCCACCGCATAAGCGACTTGGTGAGGCGCAACCCCCCCTAACGCGCTCCGTTTTTCCAAACAAGATTCAATGGTCAGTATTGCGTACACATCGTCTTCAATGACCGCAGAGAACGCTTTTAATTCTTCAAGCGTCAACTCTTCTAATGCGCAACCTTTACCTATCGCGCCGACCACAGCCACACCAACAATATGGTGTGCTTCACGAAATGGAATCCCTTTCGCAACTAAGTAATCGGCCAGTTCCGTTGCATTCGCGTAGCCCTGTTTTGCCGCTTCTAAGGTACGCTCACCATTGACTTTAATACCATCGAAACACAAAGCTGCCATTTCCATGCAATCATTCCAAGTATCCAGCGCATCAAAGAGGCCTTCTTTGTCTTCTTGCATATCTTTGTTGTAGGCGAGAGGAAGTGCTTTTACTGTCATCATCATGCCCGCCAAAGCGCCATAAACCCGACCTGTTTTTCCTCTAATCAACTCTAACGCATCTGGGTTTTTCTTCTGTGGCATTAAAGAAGAGCCGGATGTCACGGTATCAGCTAATTCAATAAAGCCTGATTCTCCAGAGTTGTAGAAAATCATATCTTCCGCTAGGCGAGAAAGATGCAGCATAGAAATCGATGCAATTGACATCAATTCCATCACATGGTCACGGTCTGAAACCGAATCCAGTGAATTTCGAGTGGCGCGGCGAAATCCTAAGTTATAGGCTAATTTTTCACGATCAATGGCATAAGCCGTTCCTGCTAATGCGCCAGAGCCTAGAGGGCAAGTATCTAAACGTTTAATCGCATCATTTAAACGTGAATAGTCCCGTTCAAACATTTCAACATAAGCCAAACACCAGTGAGCAAATGTCACGGGCTGAGCACGCTGCAAATGGGTATAGCCTGGTAACACTGTACCTTGATGTTCCCGCGCAACCGCCACCATTTGGCTCTGCAAACGATCAAGCGCCAATAATAATTGTTGCCCTTGTTGGCGACACCAAAGCTTTAAATCAGTAGCAACTTGATCATTACGTGAGCGACCTGTATGCAGTTTTTTGCCTAAATCCCCCACTTTGCCGATCAGTTGCTGCTCAACCCAAGAATGAATATCTTCCGCATCAGACAGCAAAATCTGTTGAGGGTCTTCCATTACTTCTAGCTTTAACTCATTAAGTGCCAGCTCTAACTTTTGCTGCTCTTCTTCTGTCAAAACGTTGACCGATAACAGAGCTTTAGACCAAGCAATGGAGCCGATAATGTCTTGCTCAGCCAATCGATAGTCGAAGCGCAATGAATCATTAAACTCTTTGAATCTTGTATCTGCTGCTTGGGTAAATCTTCCGCCCCACAATGCCATTGCGTTTCTCCTAATGCTCACTATTCATTTGCTATGCTTCAATGTTATCTAGCCTGAATCAGGCAATTATTGCTTCTTGCAAAGTTACGGGAAGTTGAATAAAAAATAAAGTAAAAATTCACTTTTAAAACATATTTATTCAAACAACCCTGCTCAATATTAAAAATAAAGCCCGCTTGCAAAGCAAACGGGCCACCATCGATACGCTATTTCTGATTATTTATTTTAATGCTATTTCTTGCTTGCCGCATTTAATGCTTTAATGCGGCTAGACAAAGAATAAAGACGGATAAAGCCACCAGCATGGCTTTGGTCATAAACATCATCAGCGCCAAAGGTTGCAAACTCTTCAGAATATAAACTATTTTCTGAACGTTTTTGTGTGGCTGTTGCTTGCCCTTTGTAAAGTTTAATCACCACTTCACCATTCACATCTTCTGCCAACGCTTCCGCAGCGGCAAAAACAGACTGACGTAATGGAGTAAACCAACGGCCATCATAGACAAGATGCGAAGCTTTAATACCGAGTTCCTCACGGAATTCAAAAGAAGCTTTATCCAACACTAATTGTTCAACGGCACGTAGTGCTTCCATCATAATGGTGCCTCCAGGGGTTTCATAGCAACCACGAGACTTCATTCCCACTAAACGGTTTTCAACGATATCAATACGCCCAACCCCGTGTTTTGCACCTTTTTCATTTAAGTAAACTAAAGCTTGATAAGGAGAGAGCGACTGTCCATCCACCGCTACCACTTCCCCTTTTTCAACTTTGAGTGTTACATATTCAGCCTCATTAGGGGCTTGCTCAGGATCAACGGTCCACACCCAGCAATCTTCGTTCGGCGCATTCCATGTACTTTCTAACACGCCACCCTCGGTTGAGATATGCCATGCGTTTGCATCACGCGAATAAATTTTAGTAAGAGAAGCGGCACAGGGAATATTACGCTCAGCAAGGTAATCGAGACACTCTTCACGGCTAACAAGATCCCACTCGCGCCATGGTGCAATCACATGCAAATCTGGAGCTAAAGCCGCAAAAGCGCCTTCAAAACGAACTTGGTCATTACCCTTGCCGGTACAACCATGCGCGAGTGCATCTGCACCGACTTTACGTGCAATCTCGACTTGTGCTTTCGCAATAACAGGGCGTGCCATGGAGGTACCAAGTAGATATTTACCTTCATAGTAAGCTCCCGTTTTCAGGGTTGGGTAAATATAATCTTTAACCAGTTCATCTTTGAGATCCACGACATAACATTCAGAAGCACCGGAGGCGATGGCTTTTTCTTCAATGCCGACCAGCTCTTCTGCACCTTGCCCCACATCTGCGACAAAAGCGACCACTTCACAACCATAGTTTTCTTTTAACCATGGAATAATAACTGAGGTATCTAGACCGCCAGAATATGCAACAACCACTTTCTTTACTTGTACTTTACTCATTTTATCTCTCCAAATCCTGGCTCTGCGCTTGGCGGTCAGTGCTCAGGGTGACGTCCATTAATTCACTATGTTTTTACGATTAATCGAGCTGTTAACGAGGTAGGAAGCGGGTTCCGATACTCTCTCCTGCAAACAATTTACTCAATTTTTCAGGGTATCGCCAAGTGGCGACTTCAATAGGACGACCAAGATCATTTGCCGCTCCTAGTGCAGCTTTTACTTTGACTATCATGCCATCCGTAATGACTTTACCCGCAATCAGGGCATCCGCTTGCTGCTCATCAAGGCTAGCGAGTACATGACCTTTTCCATCAAGTACACCACTCACATCAGAGAGCAACACCAATTCCGCATCCAATGCTCCCGCAACCGCAACCGCAGCTTGATCAGCATTGACATTCATCATCTCGCCATCATCCGTTAAACCAATCGAGCTGATGATCGGCACAACCCCAACCTTTAACAAGGCTTGAACCACCGCAGGGTTACCCGGTGTTGCCAACCCTACCGCGCCTAACTCTGGGTCCAGTTGTTCAATATGGCATAATCCACCGTCGGCTAAACACAGGCCAACAGCATTAAGCCCATCTTTAATCGCCTGCCCTTGCAACATTTTATTGGCCGTTCCAGCAAGTGCACCAGTGATCACAGGGATCTGATCATAAGGCGTCACTCGCAGCCCCTCTTTTTTCACGGTTTTGAGTTGCAGCTTTTCCATCAGCTCATCGACTAAGTAACCTCCGCCATGAACAATCACAATCGGTCGCTGGGCTTGCTTCTGATATTGGGCAATCGCTCCAAATAATTTACTTAATGTCTCAGCACAAGAAAGTGCTGCCCCACCTAACTTAACGACCAGTGGATTTTGCTTATCCGTCATGTTTCATCCTTTACACTAAAGCAGTAAGCTCATCAAAGCCATAATGAATATTTAAACACTGCATGGCTTGGCTTGACGCTCCTTTCAACAAGTTATCAATCGCGGAAACCACAATAATATGCTCGCCACTGACCTTCCAACCAATATCACAAAATGGTGTTAATTCCACATCTTGAATGCGAGGCAGTGTGGTACTGTGTAAACGCACCGCGGGTTTACCTTGGTAAGCGTTCATGAAGGCTTGCGCAACCTGATTTTCGTTGGCTCCTTGAGCTAACTTCATGGTAATCGTCGCTAAAATTCCCCGTTTAAAATTGCCTAAGTGTGGTGTGAATATCACATCACAACCCAAATGAGCAGCAATTTCTGGTTGGTGACGATGAGTAAAAACACCGTAAGGTTGCAAACTCACTTCGCAAAAACTGTTGGTCATGGTGGCTTTACGACCCGCACCAGAAACGCCACTCACGGCATTAATTACTGGCCACTGAGTTTCATCGATAAGCCCTTCAACCAGTAAAGGTTTCACCGCCAACTGAGAAGCGGTGGGATAACATCCCGCCACCGCCACTAACTGACTTTCAGCAATCGCAGAGGCATTCCATTCTGCCAAGCCATAGGCCGCTTTCTCCAACCATGCATGATGCTGATGTTTAAATCCATAAAATTGGGTATAGAAAGCTTCATCCTGAACCCGATAAGCACCGGATAAATCAAAAACCTGACAACCTTGTGCCAGAAATAGGGGGGCAAGGTCATGGCTCACTTCATGTGCTGTCGCTAAGAAAACGACATCACACGATTTCGCTACTGGTTCAACATCCACCAAAGGCTGCACGGGCATATCCAATAAGCCAGCAAGCTTTCCATGCAGTTGACCAATAGACTTTCCTGCATCGACACTATTGGCGGAAACATATAAACCTGATAGCGTGAGCTTTGGGTGTTTTTTTACCATCAGAGCGAGCTCCGCTCCGGTATAACCGCTTGCACCGATGATTATCGTTTTTAGCATCTCAACACATCCAACATTCGGGTAAAAAACCATATTAACAAAATGATTATTCATTTAAACAAATACCGCTTTAAATGGTTTTTTATTCATAAAAAGTGATTTAATATGTGTTTTACATTCTCAGCGTTATTCTGTCAATAGTAGGAGCCAAGATAATATGCCATTACCCAGCTTCCTTGAGGTTTATGAAGGTCTCATTTCAACCTCTTCAATTAGCTCCACCGATCCAAAGTGGGATCAAGGTAACGAACAGGTCATCACCAAACTGGCTGATTGGCTAACTGCACTTGGCTTTAAGGTTGAGGTTAGTGAGATTGCCCCTGGTAAATACAACTTACTGGGTAAAAAAGGCGAAGGTGAAGGTGGATTATTGCTTTCCGGCCACAGTGATACCGTTCCTTTTGACGAAGGGCGCTGGAATTTCAATCCTCATGCTCTCACAGAAGCCAATAATCGTTTCTATGGTCTAGGCACTGCCGACATGAAAGGATTTTTTGCTTTTATTTTTGAAGCCGTCAAAACTCTTGATTGGAGTCAGCAGAAAAAACCGTTATATGTCTTGGCCACCTGTGATGAAGAAACGACCATGTTAGGTGCTCGTCATTTTACCCAGCACCCCTCTTGTCAGCCTGACTACTGTATTATTGGTGAACCCACCAGTTTGGTTCCTGTGTATGGCCATAAAGGCCACGTGGCTAATGCCATTCGAGTGACCGGACAATCGGGGCACTCCTCCAATCCTGCGTTAGGGGTTAACGCAATAGAGATCATGTATGAAGTGATGTTTGCTTTGATGCAACTGCGCGATAAATTGATCAAAGAATATCGCCATCCAGGCTTTGACATTCCTCACCCAACCTTAAACCTCGGCCATATTCATGGTGGGGATAGCCCCAACCGAATTTGTGGCTGTTGTGAGCTCCATTATGATGTTCGCCCACTGCCGGGCATCAGTTTGGATGGGTTAGATAATTTGCTCCGTGGTGCCCTAAAAGAGGTGCAAGATAAATGGCCTGGCCGTATTGCTATCGAGCCTCTGCATGAGGCAATCCCAGGTTATGAATGCCCACATGATCACCCGTTTATCCATGGCGTCAGTGAACTTTGTCAGCAACCGGCTCAAACCGTAAATTACTGCACAGAAGCTCCCTTTTTACAGCAGCTCTGCCCAACACTAGTATTGGGACCCGGTTCCATTGATCAAGCCCACCAGCCAGATGAGTTCTTAGCGTTTGAATTTATCGAGCCCACTATCCATATTCTTTGCCAAGCGATGCGGAAATATTGCTTTTAATATCTAAAATCCTTATTTCTCCTGAGTCATGAATCATCACTCAGGAGAAATTGTAAGAAAATTTCAACAATATCTGACATTTTATTACACATCATTCAACATTTACTCCATATCGATAAATGAAATCTTAGTCTGCTTTGTTTGACTATACTGGACAAACTTCGCTAGATTGTGTAATTAAACAGAAGAACATTGGATGTAATTTTTTTACAAGGCAGGATGACAATGAATGAAAAGTACGCCGCTCTGAAAAGTAACGTAAGAATGCTGGGCCAACTACTAGGGCAAACTATCCAAGATGCGGATGGTGACGTTATTTTAGAAAAAGTAGAAACCATCCGACAACTATCCAAATCCGCACGTGCAGGTAATCAAGCTGATCGTGAACAGCTCATTGAAGAGATTAAGAATTTAAAAAACGACCAATTGACACCCGTTGCTCGTGCATTTAACCAATTTCTCAACCTCACCAATATTGCCGATCAATACCATACGATTTCTCGCCATGGTGGTGAGCATTCCAATGAACCTGATGCGCTGCAAAGCTTATTTGCTAAATTAGCCGATAACCACATCAGCAAATTAGACAGCGCACAGGCGATCCGTGATCTCAATATTGAATTAGTGCTCACGGCACACCCGACAGAAATCACTCGTCGCACCATGATTAACAACTTGGTGAAAATCAACGAATGTCTGTCTGAATTAGAATTGACTGACCTTTCGACGAAAGAACGCCATAAAACTGAGCGTCGATTAGAACAGCTTATCGCTCAAGGTTGGCATTCTGATGTGATTCGCAAACAACGCCCCACCCCGCTTGATGAAGCGAAATGGGGCTTTGCTGTGGTTGAAAACTCTTTGTGGCAAGCGGTTCCTGAGTTTTTACGTGAGTTGGATGAAAGCGTAAAAGGTTACTTAGGTGAAGGGCTTCCGATTGATGCGCGTCCGGTTCACTTCTCATCATGGATGGGAGGAGACCGAGATGGAAACCCATTTGTTACCCACACCATTACTCGTGAAGTGTTACTGCTCTCTCGCTGGAAAGCCGCCGATTTATACCTTACGGATATCAATGAATTAATCAGTGAACTGTCTATGACCAAATGCAATGATGCCTTGCGCGCATTGGCCGGCGAAGATGTTCACGAACCTTATCGTGCGGTACTCAAAGGCATTCGTTCCCTGTTGCAAGACACCCTAGCGATTTTGGATAGTAAAATCCATGGTCAAAAGCTTGCGGTCAAAGCCCCCTTACAAAACATCAGTCAGCTTTGGGATCCTCTCTATGCTTGTTACCGCTCACTACACGAATGTGGAATGGGTGTCATTGCCGATGGTTCCTTGCTTGACACCCTTCGCCGCGTCAAAGCATTCGGTGTACATTTAGTTCGTCTCGATATTCGTCAAGAAAGCACTCGCCACTCGGATGTATTATCAGAATTAACGCGCTACTTGGGCATTGGTGATTATGATCAATGGAGCGA
The DNA here is from genome assembly GCF_900167345.1 of Vibrio cincinnatiensis DSM 19608. GTDB lineage: Bacteria > Pseudomonadota > Gammaproteobacteria > Enterobacterales > Vibrionaceae > Vibrio > Vibrio cincinnatiensis. The sequence continues at coordinate 130,572 of NZ_FUXB01000011.1, forward strand.
ACAAGATAAAATCGCTTTCCTAACCAATGAATTAAGTTCTAAGCGGCCACTATTACCTCTCGACTGGGAACCATCCGAACCAGTAAAAGAAGTATTAGATACCTGTAAAATCATCGCAGCTCAACCGCGTGATGCCTTTGGTGCTTATGTCATCTCGATGGCAAGAACCGCCTCTGATGTCTTAGCCGTCCACTTGCTATTACAAGAATCTGGCTGCCCATACCGCATGGATGTCTGCCCACTGTTTGAAACGTTGGAAGATTTAAACAATGCAGAAAGCGTCATTAAACAATTAATGAGCATTGACCTTTACCGTGGTTTTATCCAAAACCATCAAATGGTCATGATCGGCTACTCGGACTCAGCAAAAGATGCGGGCGTCATGTCTGCTGGCTGGGCTCAGTACAGCGCTATGGAAGCCTTAGTGAAAGTGGCCGAAGACGAAGGTGTTGAACTAACACTCTTCCACGGTCGCGGTGGTACCATTGGTCGTGGGGGGGCTCCGGCTCATGCTGCACTGCTTTCTCAGCCACCCAAAAGTTTACAAGGTGGGCTACGCGTTACCGAGCAAGGGGAAATGATCCGCTTTAAACTTGGCTTACCTGAAGTGGCTGTCAATAGCTTTAACCTCTATGCCAGTGCCATTTTAGAAGCCAATCTACTACCGCCTCCCGAGCCAAAACAAGAATGGCGCGATCTGATGGAAGTGCTATCTGAAGTCTCTTGCGAAGCCTACCGAGCCGTGGTTCGTGGTGAGCCTGACTTTGTTCCCTACTTCCGTCAAGCGACACCAGAACAAGAGCTTGGCAAACTGCCACTCGGCTCTCGCCCTGCAAAACGAAATCCAAGCGGTGGGGTAGAAAGCTTGCGTGCTATTCCATGGATCTTCTCATGGAGCCAAAACCGTTTAGTACTGCCCGCTTGGCTGGGTGCCGGTGAAGCGATTCAGTACTCCATCGATAAAGGCCATCAAGCCTTGCTAGAAGAAATGTGCCGTGAGTGGCCATTCTTCTCTACACGTTTGGGAATGCTGGAAATGGTGTACACCAAATGTAACATTGATATTTCTCGCTATTATGATGAACGTTTAGTCGAGGCCTCTTTACGTCCGCTGGGAGAACGCTTACGCGCTCAACTACAAAAAGACATTAAAGCGGTCTTAAATGTCGAAAATAATGAGAACTTGATGCAAAGTGATCCTTGGGGACATGAATCGATCCGCCTGCGTAACATCTATGTTGAGCCACTCAACATGTTGCAAGCGGAGCTTCTGTATCGGACTCGTCAATCTGAAGGATCCGACCCTGAATTAGAAGAAGCCCTCATGGTCACCATCGCTGGAATTGCAGCTGGAATGCGCAACACTGGTTAAGATCGGCAGCATAAAATACTAATTCATTACAAAAGGCCACATCATTGTGGCCTTTTATTTTTATAGCTATATTTTATTGAGAATAATATCAGTTTTTTGAAGCAAATAACTTTTTTATTCTACTTTATGCTTATTATTTAGATATACTACTCCGCTCTTGCGATATTCTTTTAAATATTCCAAATCGCAGTCAGATATGCAAAGACATATCAATTCTAGGTGATAAACGGCTTTAAAGGTGACACTTCTCAGTACTGGATTACTGAGATAAGACTGATACCTTACGTCACAGAGTGCCAATAGAAGCACACGAGATGGTTAAGTCTATTTGTGAAGTTTATTAACCATTTGGATTGAAGACATGTCATTACCACACGTTATACTCACTGTTCTTAGTACCCGTGACGCCACTGGGTACGATATCACTAAAGAGTTTTCTGCCAGTATTGGCTATTTCTGGAAAGCCAGTCACCAACAAGTTTATCGAGAACTGAATAAAATGGGGCAACAAGGTTTAGTGACTTGCGTACTAGAGCCTCAAGAAGGGAAACCCGATCGTAAAGTTTATTCCATTACGGATGCAGGCCGAGCTGCATTAGGCGAATGGTTTGATCAACCAACCGCTCACCCGACCGTTAGAGATGAGTTTAGTGCAAAACTCATGGCCTGCTCGGTACAGTCCGCCACGCCTTATCTCGCCCAATTACGTGAATTAATTGAAGAGTCACGCAAATTAGTTATTCATTATCAAGAAATTGAAGCCGCTTACTACGCTAACCCCGCCATGATGGATAAACAGCAACGTCTAGAACGTTTAACGCTACGTCGGAATTTATTCACTCGCCAAGCATGGATTAGTTGGGCAGAAGAAGTGATTGCTGAATTTGAACAGATGGCTTAAGCCAATAAGCCGCATAAAAAAAGATGATGCCAGAGTGCATCATCTTTTTTATTAGCATCAACCATCTCGCGTTGAAGTGGTATTAAATGCCATCTCCACCCATAAAGGTTTGAGAACGCCCATTAAACTGCTGATCCATATCTAATGAAGGCTTATCCGTTTTCGGTCGTCCAACGATACGCGCAGGTACACCAGCGACCGTGGTATGAGCAGGAACAGGTTGTAACACTACTGAACAAGAGCCGATTTTCGCCCCTTCTCCCACTTCGATATTACCGAGTATTTTTGCTCCGGCACCGATCATCACGCCTTCACGGATTTTTGGATGACGATCGCCCCCTTCTTTACCCGTTCCGCCTAAGGTCACATCTTGCAAAATAGAGACATCATTTTCCACTACGGCGGTTTCACCAATAACGATGCCTGTCGCATGGTCAAGCATAATGCCTCGACCAATCTTAGCGGCAGGGTGAATATCCACCTGACACGCCACTGAAATTTGATTCTGCAGATACGTAGCTAACGCAATACGCCCTTGTTTCCATAACCAATTCGCCACACGATAACCTTGCAAAGCATGGTAACCTTTCAAATACAGTAATGGCATTGAATACATAGAAACCGCTGGGTCACGGTTAACCGTCGCACAAATATCACAAGCGGCGGACTCTGCAATTTTAGGATCGGAAGCAAACGCTTCTTCAACCACTTCACGCACCGCCATTGCGGGCATCGATGCCGTGCTGAGTTTATTCGCCAAGATATAGCTTAATGCGGCAGATAAACTGTCGTGCTTGATGATCGTCGCATGATAAAAGCTCGCCAGCATTGGCTCTTGCTCAGATTGCTCACGCGCTTCTTTAATAATGGTTTGCCAAACTTTAACTTGTGCGCAATGTTTCATGGTTTCTTCTGCCCCTACGAAGCTTCACTACAGATTGTACGTAATGATGAAATGTCTGTCTTTCACTTCGCTTTTTTCCCGTCCGCTGTTGTTCAACAGACATTATACGTCGTTATCGTTCCGCTTTTTTATCACGGGCAAGTAAATCTTGCGCCGCCAAACGAGCATCTTTTCCCTGATATAATACTTGGTAAATTTGCTCAACGATGGGCATTTCAACCCCCATTCGTTGAGCCAGCAGCCACACTTCTTTGGTATTGCGGTAACCTTCCACCACTTGGCCTATTTCCTGTTGTGCCGACTCCACTTCTTTTCCTTGCCCCAGAGCCAAGCCAAAACGACGATTTCGAGACTGATTGTCAGTACAGGTTAACACTAAGTCACCTAACCCAGCCATCCCCATGAAGGTTTCTGCTTGTGCTCCCAATGCAGCACCTAACCGACACATTTCAGCTAAACCGCGGGTGATTAGTGCGGTGCGGGCATTCGCACCAAAGCCAATACCATCTGACATTCCCGCACCAATAGCGATAACATTTTTCACCGCCCCCCCCAGTTGTATACCAATAAAGTCACTATTGGCATACACCCGAAAGGTTTTACTACAGTGAATTTTTTCCTGTAACTCTTCCACAAACTGCGCATCAGGTGAAGCAACTGAAATCGCCGTTGGCATTCCCATTGCCAGTTCTTTAGCAAACGTTGGCCCAGAAAGAACCGCTAGAGGAATATCATGCCCAACTACTTCATACGCAACATCCTGTAATAATCGCCCAGTTTCTGGCTCTAATCCTTTGGTTGCCCAACAAATCCGGCTATCTTCACGTAAATATGGTTGTAAACTGCGCAAGACAAGGCCAAAAACATGGCTAGGAACCACAATCAACAGATCTCGGCTGGCTTGTACAGCTTTAGCAAGATCGGATTCCACAATTAAGCTAGAAGGAAATTCGATTCCCGGTAGAAATTCATGGTTCGCTCTATCGGCTTGCAAGCGCGCCATGTGATCGGGTTCATGCCCCCATAGCACGATATTAGCCCCATTACGAGCCAAAGAAATGGCTAGAGCGGTTCCATAAGAACCTGCACCGATCACCGTCATGCTAATTGCTTTTGCGTAGACACTATTTGTCTTTGGGTTTGTCATCTTTCCGCCTGATAGATAGCCATCGTGTTGCTGCCAAAAGGGATAAACTGGAAACGCCACTTAATTCTGGAAGAAATAAAAATGCACATCGCATCACTCAATGAGCTGCTCTGTGCATTGTATGTTACCTTACATTGAGGCAAAAAACCGTAACGGATTATGCTTCGCTTGCTGCCTCACTCGTGGCTTGCTGTTGTAGGTAATTCATAAAGAGCGCATCAAAGTTGACCGGAGCCAAGTTTAATTGTGGGAAAGTACCTTTCACGACTAGGCTAGAAATGGTTTCACGCGCATAAGGGAACAGGATGTTAGGACAGAAAGCACCCAAACAGTGAGCCAATTGACCCGCATCCATCTGCTCTGCGGTAAAAATCCCACCTTGTTGAACTTCACATAGAAAAGCCGTCTCTTCTGCATTTTTTACGGTAACGGTGAGGCGTAATACCACTTCATAAACGCCTTCGCCTAGCTCACGACTCTGAGTATCAAGATCCAGTTTCACATCTGGATTCCACTCTTTTTGGAACATAGTCGGTGAGTTTGGCGCTTCAAAAGAGACGTCTTTTAGGAAAATACGTTGAATGGCAAAATTTTGTTGTGGGGCTTGTTGTTGTGCGGCTTCAGCCATAATTTCGTCCTTAATACTGTTCAATTCGGATAAGAAAGTGAGTGTTCTGAGACTAAACGAGAGTGGATAAAATCACTAGATGAAAGACCGAATACGTGGCAAACATCACAACTCGTGTAGATGAGCGCTGATTTATTCATCAGCCTCGGTAGAACCTAACGGCAAGATCTACTTCTTGCCGCGAACAAGGGGCAACTTGGCGTCGCTCCACGCGACTAATCCATTCTTTAACAAGCTGACATTTTCAAAACCAGCTTTAACCAACACAGTGGCGATCTCTCGCGCAGCATGGCCTGTTTTGCATACCACAATAATGGGGTCTGCTTTATGTTTTTCAATCCCAACTAAGTTACCGGCCTTAATTTCTGACGGTAAAATGTGAACAGCATCGGTAATATGCCCTTGCTTAAACTCATCTTTCGTCCGGATATCAACGACAATGCCGTTTTCACGGTTCATCAAATGAGTCACTTGAGAAGGGCTGATTTCTTTAAATACTGCGGTTGAAGACTTATAAATATTAAGAATCAAGGCAACAAAAACGCCAACCCAAGCGAGGGATAAAATCATATTTTGTTGGAAAAACTGTATGTACTCTTGCATATCCTGTGCTCTTGCAATGGTGGTTCAAAACAGTGATGAAGTATAACGAGGTTGCTAGCCTGACGCGAGTGCTAAGCACGAGGAAACGGAAAAGCCGTGATCTTATCGATATGATCTTCACCCAGAGCCAGCATGATCAGTCGATCAATTCCCAGAGCCACCCCCGAACAAGGGGGTAAACCTGCCTCTAACGCGGCAATTAAGTGATCATCAATCGGCTGCTCAACCAACCCCATCATAAGGCGCTTAGCATTATCCTGTTCAAAACGGGTACGTTGCTCTTGCGGATCATCCAACTCATGAAACCCGTTCGCTAACTCAATTCCCTTAAAATAGACTTCAAAGCGGTCCGCAACACGAGGATCTTGAGGATTAACTTTAGCTAATGCCGCCTGTGATGCTGGGAAATCGTAGACAAAAATCGGCACCTGCTGACCAATATGCGGTTCAATCCCGATACTAAACAGCAACTGTAATAAGGTATCTCTATCTTGCTCTGGCTGCGCAATATCACTCAGCCCCAACCTCTCAGCGGCTTGCTTAAGTTCCGTCATGGTACTTTCTAACGGGCATACCGATAACACGTTTTGAAAAACCTGCTGATAGGTGATTCTGCCTGCACTTGAAGTCGAAAGAACCGTTTGCAATAGCGCATCGACCTCATCCATTAAGTTATGATGATCAAAGCCGACTCGATACCACTCAAGCATAGTAAATTCTGGGTTATGGTAACGGCCATTTTCTTCATTTCGAAAGGCCTTACCCAATTGATAAATGGACCCACTTCCTGCCGCCAACAGCCGCTTCATATGAAATTCAGGGCTGGTCATTAAATAAAGTTTTTTTCCTTGCGCATAACCTGGGCCAACAAATTCTGTTTGAAACGTTTGTAAATGAATATCCGTCACTGTCGCATGGCTAATCGCCGGTGTTTCCACCTCTAATACTTCTCGCTCAGCAAAAAACAGGCGAATATTCTGCAATAAACGCGCACGCTTCCGAAGTTGTTGAATTGATGCACTTGGCATCCATAATGACTGATTCATAAATACGGTAGGTTAATCCTAAGAAAAACGTATTTTACTCGCTGAAAACAAAAAACCCAACCAGTGAAGCTGGGTTTAATTTTGTGATTAATATCACACAAAGAATAATAAGTATGCTTACTCTTTCATTACCGGAGCAAAAGCCTAACAAAATCAATTTTTTCTTACCCTTCCTCTTCTAAACTAAACGCTACCACTTTGGTACAGGTAGCCTGATCAGAAAAAGAAGCCTTGCTTCAATCGAATCTCGCTACGCATAACAATCAGGGACTACACTGATCCCCATAATAATCACAACACTGGAGGATAACTGTGCAAACGATTACCACAGATATCGCAGTCATCGGCGCTGGTGGCGCTGGTCTTCGTACTGCTATTGCAGCGGCTGAAGCAAACCCAAACTTGGAAGTCGCGCTTATTTCCAAAGTTTACCCAATGCGTTCTCATACGGTCGCTGCCGAAGGTGGCTCCGCAGCAGTTATCAAGGAAGAAGACAGCTTAGATAACCACTTCAACGATACCGTTGGTGGTGGTGACTGGTTGTGTGAACAGGATGTCGTAGAATATTTCGTTGCGAATTCAACACGTGAAATGATCCAAATGGAGCAATGGGGCTGCCCTTGGAGTCGTAAAGACAACGGGGAAGTCAACGTGCGCCGGTTTGGTGGCATGAAAGTCGAGCGGACTTGGTTTGCTGCCGATAAAACCGGCTTCCATATGCTGCATACTCTATTCCAAACTTCAATGAAGTACCCACAAATCAACCGTTTTGATGAGTACTTTGTGGTGGACTTATTGGTGGTAGAAGGTGAAGTTCAAGGCCTTATCGCTATTCATATGGCAGAAGGTGAACTGGTCACGATCAAAGCTAAATCAGTGGTGCTTGCAACTGGTGGTGCGGGGCGTGTTTATCACTGTAATACCAACGGTGGTATCGTAACAGGCGATGGTATGGCAATGGCTTATCGTCATGGTGTACCACTGCGTGATATGGAATTTGTCCAATATCACCCCACCGGTCTACCCGGTACTGGCATCTTGATGACTGAAGGTTGTCGGGGGGAAGGCGGCATCATCGTTAACAAAAACGGTTACCGCTACCTACAAGATTATGGCATGGGGCCAGAAACTCCGGTTGGCCAGCCCAAAAACAAATACATGGAACTTGGCCCACGAGACAAAGTGTCACAAGCTTTCTGGCATGAACAGCAAAAAGGCAACACCATCAAACACCCACTGGGTGATGTGGTACACCTTGATCTACGCCATCTCGGCGAAGAGTATCTGCAAGAGCGTCTGCCGTTCATCTGTGAACTGGCGAAAGCTTATGTCAACGTTGATCCTGCCAAAGAGCCGATCCCAATTCGCCCAACCGTGCATTACACCATGGGCGGTATTGAAACCAATGGTCAATGTGAAACTCGCATCCAAGGTCTTTTTGCTGTGGGTGAGTGTGCGTCTGTGGGCTTGCACGGAGCCAACCGTTTAGGGTCAAACTCATTGGCAGAATTTGTGGTCTTTGGCCGGGTGGCGGGTGAGCATGCCGTACAACGTGCTGAAGCGTTCAAAGGTTGGAATGACCAAGCTATCGCAGAACAAGTGAAAGCGGTAGAAGCCCGTCTTAACGCGCTGATGAACCAAGAAGGCGATGAAAACTGGGCCACCATCCGAACTGAAATGGGT
>NZ_FUXB01000031.1 GCF_900167345.1 Vibrio cincinnatiensis DSM 19608
AGACCGAGGTGTACAATATAGGGCACATGATTATCAGGACTTCATGCGTAAGCATGGAGGGGTGCCAAGCATGAGTCGCAAAGGCAATTGTTGGGATAATGCGGTGATGGAGTCCTTCTACAGTCGACTGAAAGTTGAGTTGATTTATGCAGAAGATTACCAAACTATCGAAGAAGCACGAATGGGGATCTTCGAATACATCGAGATCTATTACAATCGAAATAGGAAGCACTCAGCGTTGGGCTACGTGAGTCCCGTCGAGTTCGAAAGTGTGTAGTTATGTTGTGTCCACTTTTCGTGGGGTACACTAGTTTATGGAGATAGTATGAAAAAATTTCGCTCCCTATCTGATTTGATTAATTATCTCAAAGATAATGATATAAAAAATTCTTTATTTCCTCAGATAGTTGATGGTCCAAGCTTTGAATGGATTGATAAGGGTAATGGTGGTAGTGCGATTATTCCGTCACTCAATAAAATGAGTAGCGTGTATGTATATCGTGGACAAAGCAAACGCTTTAGTCCATGTGTATCGTCCTTGCTTAGAGGTGTGGTTAGGCACGAGGATATTTTTGCGTACAAGATTAAATTGGCAGAGTTTAAGAGCATTCTTGATAACCCTCGTCAACAATTGGCTAAAGAAATAGGGCTAGAGTTGAATTTGGAAGCACTAGCCCAGCACTATGGTCTTAAAACGACGCACTTGGATGTTACACATTCGTTAAGTGTTGCTGCGTTCTTTGCTTGTTGCGAATGCACTGATAATGTTTGGACACCAGTAGAAAAAGGTGTTGGTGTAATGTACAGACTGCCATTTATACCTGGTTATACGTGTGATCTAGTTGGCGCTCAAGTCTACCCAAGACCCAAAGAGCAGATGGCACAATCGGTGTTAGTAGACGTTAATCAAGATTTTGAAAAAATGCCATTTGTTGAAATTTATGAATTTGAGCACTCCTATGACGAATCCGAGAAATATTTTCGTATGTTCAACGAAGGGAAAGACCTCTTTCCATTTGACTTATTAGCTGAAAAAGCGAACTTAGTCGTCAATGATTCATCTCTATCTATCGAAACAGTTTTGCGCGTGATGGAAGAGGACGACCTTGCAGACGAAATAAGGGAAGATAAGTTGAATGAGGTAAAAACAAAACTAGCCAATAGCGGGAAGTACTCAATAAGCCATCGGAAAGAGTATGTCTTTTCTCAGAGCGAGCTAGAAATCCTTGCAAATACTCTCGATGAAGTTAAGGAAAGCCTGCTTGCTGATACTGGATTCAGATTTGTTTTCGCAAAATAAACATAACAAACGCTTTAAGACGGATTCGCAACGCTCGGCGGTTTTGGTTTGAATTAGCTTTAGTGTTTACGGTGTAATAATTAAGTGTCGTGGTAGCGTTGATCACCACTTAAGCGGGCGTTAAGGCGCTCAAGTGTGGTTCAGTTTTACAAATGGTGAAAAATTAGAAAAATGAATAACTTTTTCAAATTAAATGATGGTTATGTAGAGATACTTAATGCTGATGATTTTAAGTCAAGACTACATACGAGTAAGCATCTGTGTAATTTGGCATTTATGCCAGATGAAATGGAAAATGAAAAAATCGAAAGCATTACATTTGAAGAGTTTTCATTTTCTAAAACACATCTTAAAAACATAATGTTTAAGAATTGTATATTTAAAAATTGTCTTTTTATTGGCTCTAATTTTGAAGATTGTAGTATACATGGTTGTGAATTTATTGATTGTAATTTTTTCAGATGTAAGATAAAAAATACTTATGCTAAACCACAACAGTTTAGAAGAGCCATTACAAAGCGTGAGTATGCTAATGTTGCTGTGTCTTTATTTAATGAATTAAGGAATCAATATAAAGAAGACTCTCAAAGGGAGTTTAAATCTGAAGCTGAGTATTACTTTCATAAGTGGAAAAGAATTGAGTCTGTTAATGCAGCTAAGAAAGATAACCAAAAATGGATAAAGTATACGCCAAGAAGAGTTTTTAGTTATCTGCATTATACATTATTTGGTTTTGGCTATAGGCTTAGGAATCTTACACTCACTACAGTAGTTGCATTGTTTATTATGATATTGGTTAACTACCAATACTCATCTCTTATTTTCGTGGAATCGCCCAAAAATATGTCATTAATTAAGTCTACGTATTTTACAATAACAACAATGGCTACGTTAGGAGCGTCAGGTTTTTCTGAATTTACAGAGTTTGGTTATATTGTAGTAATTGCTAATGTACTGGTTGGTATATCTTTGCTGACATTCACAGCAAACTCAATTCTAAAGAGGGTTGTTAGGTAATGTTGGTAGCAGAGTTTGGCAGTCGACACAATGGTTATGCATCTTGCTATTCTGACCGTGATTTACTGATTGTTTCAAGTGATTGGAGCCGAATAAATTTTGCTAAAAATTACTATAGTAATATTGGGTTTTCAGTTACTTCTTTTCATACATCCAAGGCAAAGTATTTAGCAAAAAATGGTAGTCTGTTTTTTAAGCATGTAATAGATGAGTCGGTTTTAATATCGGATAGTTCGGGTATCTATCGAGAGTTGAATGATAGTTGGGAACCTCAAAGTAACTATAATAGAGAAATAGAATCTAATATTGATTTGCTAGAAATGATTAATTATATGCCTAAGTCTAAATACACTGCTAATTATGTCGTAGATATGTTGGTGATTAGTGTTAGGAATATATTGATTAGGCTGATTGCTGAAACTGGAAGATATATATTTGACTGGGAAACACTTGCTAGAGTGGCTTTTGAATATGGATATATTAGCTATAGTGATATTGCTTTGATTTCATATTCTCGAAAAGTAAAAAATCGTTATCGTATGGGTGTTTATGATAATGTAAGTCATCATGTTATTAATGGGTTAATTTCTATATTAAATTCAGTTCAGAATGAAAGTTTTAAATTAAGGTTTTTGAGTAATAAAAGTATTTTATCTTTACCAGAACGATTCGATAATGGTTCATATAAACAGCTTAAGGCTTTAGAGGCCATATGTTGTTTATATTCATTCGATCCTTCATTAATGCCATATATGGAGTTAGTAAAAGATCCTAATTACGCGTGTGCTACAAGCGCCTTAACAAACGCTTCAAGAGGGACTGTCAACGCGTAGCGTTTCCAGTCCTAATAAGCCGAAGTGGTTATGGCTGTTGTGCTTTAGTTTGGTGTAAATGCGTTGCCAGCCCCTTAAGCGGGCGTTAGCTTGCTAAAGGCTAGCAATACTAGCCTAAACTTGCCCTAATATCTGAAATGGTGATAAATAGCTTATTTTCTGCATCTTGAAACGATTTAAAACCATAGCGCTCATAGAAAAGTTTAGCGCCATCTTTTGCGTCAACAATAACAACGGGGAATGCTACGCTATCACTAGCGGCTAGTAGTTTTCGTAGAGCATCGATAAGTAACCACTCGCCAAATCCTTTGCCTTTATAGCGCTCATCGATAGCTAAGCGAGCAATGAGTCCGCCAGAAGTTGATGACTGATGCTTTTTCTGTAACTTATCGGGTAATGCTTTTAGGTCAATGGGTGTCATTGTTAAAGTGTAAAAACCGATGATAAGTGAGGTGTTATTTTCATCCTCTAAAACAAATGTTCGGGTATTGTCTTTTTTAGCTTGCTGACTTGCCATTACTTTCAAATAGTTATTAAGCGCATCAATTCCGCAGTTGAATCGGTTTCTATCGTGTTTATCTTTATCGAGTAATACCGTTTTCATCATTGGTTTTTGGTCTCGTAGCGTTCGGCGGCAGTTTTAAGCTTTTGATTTAATGTTGTTGGTTTATCGAGAGCTTCCATAAGTAAAATGGCGTCTGCTTGGCTTAATTTTAGTGTTTGCTCACGTTCAATCACTTGTTTTGCTTTTTCGATTGCAGCATTGAGTACAAATGAGTTAATACTAGACATGCCAGCGAGAGCAGCTGCTTTGGTTAATAAGTTTTGCGTATCAACATCAACTCTCGCAGTGATACGAGGTAAAGTGGTAGCCATAATGTGTTCTCCTTTGTGTCAAAATGTCACATCTTTATTATGGTGTTTAAATATACAAAAAGCAATCATTGTGTCACTTTGGCACGCAAGCTAACAAAGCATTTAAGAGGGACAGCCAACGCGTGGCATTTTTATTATGCGTTAGTTTTTGTGATTACGGTGTTATGCGGTGAGTTGGTAGTAGCGTTGTCTGCCCCTTAATGCGGCGTTATGAGCTTTAAAGAAATAAAGGATACTCAACATTGATTGATGCAGTAGTGTTTGTCGTTCTTATTGGCTTTTACTTCTACTTCGAGGGAAGTGAAACACCTCTAAAGGAGGCAAATATAGCAATTGGCACTTATGGACTTTATCTTGTGGTTTATCATTTGATAAGCCCGTTTCCAGGGTTAACATCGAAGTATATGGGACAGCTTTATGGTTTCTTGCCAATGCTATCTTTTGGGATGATTTTGTTTCCTAATTTAAATACAAGCTCTCCCGAAGTTGTAACTAAAGGAATAGGATGGATAGGGTTGATCACTTCTTTTTTAATCCTTAGTTATTTTAAGCTGTTTGTGTGGTAGTTATCCCCCCGCTCATAACAAAGCATTCAAGAGGGACAGTCAACGCTTGGCAGTTTTGGTTTGGTTGGCATTTGAGGTTACGGTTGGTTAGTTTGAGCGCAGTTGTTTGCGTTGCCTGCCCCTTAATGCGGCGTTAGCTGGCAAAGGAAAACAAATGGCCCCGAGATTGATTGGTATTCAAAATGGCATCATTGTATTCGTGTTTTGGTCATGCGTTGGGCTTCTTTTAGTTTCTGATTGGCGCCTTGCTATACCATTTTTTGCAGTATATTTATTCCCAATATTTTTAGTTGTAGCATGGCGTAGCACGAAACTTAGCTATAACCTTTCTAGGCAATGTGGGACTTTGAAGGCCTACGTATTAGAAGGTTTTTTGGTCGGTTTTACTGTGTGCATCGTGTTTCTTGGTTTAAGTATCTCTAGCCAAGCTTTTGCTGCTGGAACTGTACTGGATGGAGCAGATTTAACCGACATTATAAAGTATGTTTTGTTTTTCGTTTTGCCAATCAGTGTGTCTGTAGGTTTGCTAGGTTCTGCTCAAGGTGTGCTATTTTTTCACCTTAACCGTTGGCAGCTAGCCAGCTAACAAACGCTTCAAGAGGGACAGCCAACGCGTGGCATTTTTACTATGCGTTGGTTTTGGTGATTACGGTGTTATGCGGTAAGTTAGTAGTGGCGTTGGCTGCCCCTTAAGCGGGCGTTAAATGGTTGGAGACGTCATTGAAATTTTTAGATGATTTAACTAAATACTTAGACTGGGATGTGAAGAAGTCTATCTACAGTAGAACAGAAGCATTTTATCGTCAGTTGACATACATGAAAGAACAAGATAATGACATGCTATCCCTCTTGTATAAGCGTGGCTGGAATGATCAAAAATTACACGTAATTTTCGCATTGAACTCATTTTATCAACTTGTGTTAGGTCCTTTAGCTAGTTCGGCGCTGAATATTTCAGCGACTGGTGTTGGTGCAACCATACCAATAAAATATGGGAATACAATCAAATTTGATAAATCTAGAAATAGGAAAATTTCAAATGCCAACTCGGATTTTTTTGTCATGTTATCAAGATTAGGCATTTCCCCATTGTTGGTAAACTACAGCTCTACGAATGATATTATATTCAATATCCACAGGGGGTTGTTAGAAGATGAGCGATGATAATTCTTGGTTGTCTTCTGTTGACGCTCTTGTTGCAGCATTCGCAGAAGAGCATTCATTTACTTTTAGCAAAAAAAGCCGTGAATTATCTGCTTCTTTTGAGATTGGTTGTTTTCATGCATTGCTTAATTATTATGAAAGGGTCGGTTTTGAACTGCGTGTGGAAAATTTAACAGTAGATAATGAATTTCGTTATTTGACATCACCGAATGGTAATCCTGATAATTTTTCTTTCATTGTTGCTAAAATTGGAGAGTCAGAATATGAAATTCGTCAACAGCTTAAAATATACTCAAACCTAGACGAAATGATTTCATTTGCACCTGACCTAGCAGTCGTGAAGCGAAACTTAGACATTGAAAAAGTTAAAGATAAAGACTTTGCAAACGGTAAGCGTTCCTTCTACAGGGTGTCAAGTTCGGACGTTATTGCAGCACATGAGTGTAAATCTATGCCACCTTTCCCTGAGTTGATGGTTTCATTTATTGGCATGTATATTACTGCACATAGTTGGCATAGTGATGAAGCCCCGACGGTTCTGCTTGACAATAAAAAAGGACTACATTTAGCACCCACAATGTTCGTAGGTGGTCATGCAAAAGCTATGCATTTGAGAATGATTCGAGCTATGGAAAGAGTTTATCCTATTAACATTGTTGTCGGTATGCATGAAGGCGTATGGAATCTTTATCAAGACAATAGAAAGCTAAACAAGCTACACGTTATTAATGAAGACCATTCAACTCTAGGTGGGAGGGATTTGGAGAACTTCCTTAATCCGTTGGCAATAACCATTTAACAAACGCTTCAAGAGGGACTTCCAACGCGCGGCATTTTTATTGTGCGTTGATTTCGGTGGTTTCAGTGTTATGCGGAAACTTGGTAGTAGCGTTGTCAGCCCCTTAAGCGTGGGTGTTTTAAATGTTTCACAGTGAACAAGCATAAACAAGATTGTCTTTTAATGTGTTTTAATTCAATTGGTTATGATTGATTTGTTTGTTCTTGGTTGTTCATCTCTGCACGTTGATATATAATGTTTTTGCTACATATTGGCTACACGGCAGGATGCAGCTCATGGCTATCAAGCAAAAAATCACCGCGACCTCTATCAAGAATCTCACCGTTGAACAGGAGCGGCTGAACGATACGGAAATCAGCGGCTTTCATGCCCGTATCTCACCTAAAGGTGCTATCAAATACTATTTCTACTATCGACTGAAGGGTAAGCAACGAAATTACCTGATTGGTTCTGCTGAGGCATTGACGCCAGCGCAAGCGCGAGACATAGCCAAAGAGAAAGCGGGATTAGTGGCAAAAGGGGAAGACGTTCAAGCCTCACGCCATGAAGCCAAAAAGCGGGAAATGCGCAAAAGCTTAACCCTTGGCCGTTATTTAGAAGAGCATTACAAAGCGTACCTTGTGGCGATGAACCCTAACAGTCAGGGAAAAATCATGAGTGTGCCGTGGAGCACAGAGGTTAACTTAAGGTTAACCATTTGAGCGTAAGCTTAAGAAGAGATGAAGGCAGGCCCTTCAAAGTCTACTGTCGGAAGTCGGCTTTAAACCACCTGCAAGTGGCTGTTATTAAGAGTAACGGTCAGAAGCGTTGTAGGGAAG
>NZ_FUXB01000001.1 GCF_900167345.1 Vibrio cincinnatiensis DSM 19608
GCTCTTGCAAACAAGCTCGGTCGGGTAGCATGGCACATCTTGGCGAAAAATAGTGAATACGATATTAATCAGGCATTTAAGCCTGTTTGACTAAAAATACTAAGTTCTAAGGAGATATCCTCAAGAAGCAACTGAGTTTGCAATAGCTGATGAATAAACGGTGAACCATCCTTACTACACTCTGATAACGCAACGAGGTTATTGAAACCGAGGCTTTGAAAAGACAGTGAGGAGCGGATTACATCATGGCGCAGGTCACATAGTAGACCTAGAAAGACGTCGGATATATGTTAGCGACCGTATCATTGAATCAGTCATTGCATCCTGAGGTGCGTCCATATATGTTGCTTTATATTTTCTATAGTACGTATTTATATGGCCGAGACAACCAGCCATTGTGTGGGGTTATGACGAAGGATTGGATATTGACTGTGTCAACTGGTTTTCTAAATCTTGTTTAACCAGATCGATAGCTTTGAGGGCAACACTAAGGTCAACTTGGTTAGATTCCAGTAGATAAATCAGGTCAACCGCCAATTTAATTTCATCAGGAGCCTCATCGAGTGAGGTGGGTGAATGACTCATTGGGGAATTCTCTCGGTTATGGGATATGACAACTGAGTAGCTGTGCTTCGATTCGGGATTTCGCTTGTTGGCAACGTGCGAGTCGCTGCTGAGCTACCGTTAAGGCTTGCAAGGCGGCTTTGTGATAACGAGCGGGGGCATGGTCAAATTCATACTGTTTATTTAGTACTAATTGACGCAGTCTTTGCTCCCATTCTTGATGCTGTGTTAACTGTTTCTGGAGCGCCGCTTTCGATGTTGTTTCGGCTAACTTTGTCTCGATGTGAGTGCTTGTTGACTCATTTCGTAAGCTCTCTAATGCGTGGGTGATGACGCGTTGTAGTGCTTCCATTTGTGCAAATAAACGCTCAGTGAGATGCTCTATCTGAGTAGTTGTGGATCGTGGGTTTTGAGCCAATCTTAGTATTCTTGCCAAGTTCTGCTCCGTTTCTTCGATACAGGGCACTAGCCATCGGCTATCCGAGTCAAACACCTGGGGATCAAACCAAGGTCCATTAATGGTGTGTGCTTGGTCGATAAGCTTAGCTTGCTGCTTCCAGTGATGAAGTTGTGCTGTTAATTGAGATAAACGATGGGTCATAAGCCAACAAACCAAGCATCATAGGCCAATTTAACGGCCAGCCCACTGACGACTAAAACAAACACAGGGCGGATGAATTTCCCTCCAAAGTGGATCGCTGAGTGAGCGCCAACAAAGGCTCCAACCATGAGGCAAAGACCCATTGTCAGGCCTAATATCCAGTCAATATGCCCTAAAATCGCAAAGGTAATAAGAGAAGTAAAATTACTGGTAAAGTTCATGGCTTTACCTAAACCAGAAGCCAGTAAGATATTGAGACGATAGAGCGCCATAGAACTGACTGTCCAAAATGCCCCTGTTCCGGGGCCCGCTAAACCATCATAAAACCCAAGGGTGAAACCTTGGACATATTGTTTTCGATGAGTGTGTGGACACCTTGTCGGCAGATGAGTATGGCTCGTGTGGGGTGTTTTGTACCATATGGTGTAGAAAGCCGCCGCCAAGATGATTAACGGTAGGACTTTTTGTAACCACGCTGTGCTGATGGCGTCAACGGCGAAGGTTCCAATCACGGCTCCAATGAAAGTGGCAATGAAGGCTCTTTTCCAAAAACTGGGTGTAAATAGCTGTTTACGGTAGTAAGTCACGGCGGCGGTGGAAGAGGCAAATGTCGCGGCTAACTTATTGGTGCCAAGCGCAATATGAGGCGGTAGCCCTAAAGAGAGAAGGGTTGGAACGGTAAGCATTCCACCGCCTCCTGCAACGGCATCAATAAAGCCAGCAACAAAGGCAACGATAGCGAGAATAAATAAAGTGGTTGGTTCGACAAGTTCCATTAATGGTTCGGTCCTAAAAATAACGGTAAAACGGATCGCAACGCATCACTGTCGCTAGCCACTTAAGCTGTAATCAGCCAGCGTGGTATTCCTACAATAGGGTAATCATCCCGTGAGAATAGACCATTTCATCATGAGGTAAACGGCAATCCCAATACTGAACGGTGTATGGCCGCAACATTGGGGTATGAATCTATTCAATGGAACGTTTAAACGGTGGAAGAGAATCAAGCAAGGATTTGCCATAACGTTTAGAGACTATCCGCCGATCAAGTATGACTACTCTACCAGAGTCTTGCTCTTTGCGCAGCAAGCGGCCGACCGACTGAACCAACTTTTTACTGGCTTCGGGAACACTAATTTGTAAAAACGGATTACCACCTCGTTGCTGAATGTATTCAGCATGAGCTTGCTCTACAGGTGAGCTTGGTACGGCAAAGGGAATTTTGGTTATGATCAAGTTTTCTAGTAATGCGCCGGGTAAGTCTAACCCTTCCGAAAAGCTGCCTGTTCCAAAAAGGATGCTGGTTTTTTCACATTGGATGAGGGTCTTATGCTGGTTTAAAATCTCTTTCCTCGATTTTTCTCCTTGTAACTGTAAAGACCAACCTTTTGTGATGCACTGGCTACGAATTTTCTCTGCGACCTCTTTCATTTGCCAGTAAGAAGCAAACAGAACCAAATTGGCTTTATTGGGCTGAATATAGTGGACTATCTTGCCAGCAAGATAGTCGGTATATTGTGGCGCTTGTGGCTCATAATCCATTTGGGGGATCAGCAACTCGGCTTGATTTTGATAATCGAATGGTGAAGCGAGCGCTAAAAATTGGACACCATCATCACTCTTTTCACTGATCCCAGCTTGGCGACAGAAAAACTGAAAAGAGTTAAGAGCTCGGAGTGTCGCCGATACCAATACTGCACCAACGCAGCGGCTCCATATTTGTTGATCAAGCTGCCAGCCAATTTCTAGCGGTGACACATTGACTAAGTAATCCCCCTCTCTTTCATGGCTGACTTCTAGCCAGCGTGCCAAAGGCGCTCCCTTTTCTCGATTGGGTTCCGCCATTAAGTGCCAAACTTGGGCAAGGTTCTCCAGACGCTGAAGATAAAAGCCCAGTTCCGACAGGGCAGGATCGGCTAGTCTCGCGGCTATCCCACCATCTTTGACCGCTTCAGCAATTAAATCGGTGATTTTACCCATCGCTTGATTGAGCTTCTGGCTCGATTGTTTGAGTTCTTTAGCTTGGCTCTCTAGCCATTCAGGCAATTCACCATGTTCAAAACGATAAACCCCTTCGTCAAAGGCGGAGGCTTCAAATTGATTTGGGAGTTGATTAAGGGATGGAATCAACTGTTGGAGTGCATCTTGAGCCTCATTATGAAAACGAGACACGCGCTTGCTGTCAACTAAAGCAATAAATTTCGCTAATGACTGATTGAGCTTTTCTAGCCAAGTGACTGCCCCTTTCATGGTTGCAGAAGCGGAGGCATGATCTCGTGCTACATGGGGGAGGTGATGCGCTTCATCAAAGACATAAAGGGTATTTTCTGGTTCTGGAAGAATGACGCCACCACCGAGGTCGGCATCAGCCATCACTAAACTGTGGTTAGCAATAATGACATCGGCTTTATCCATTTCTGCTCGAGCTTTTTGAAATGGACACGTTCTGTGAGCCGCAAAGCTTCCGTTACAGCTATGTTTATCACTGACAATTGTATTCCAAATGGCGTCACTGATGGGGGTTGGCCAAGCATCTCGGTCACCATCCCACTGACCGTTTGCCAGCTGTTGATAAAGCGCTTGAAGTAACTGGATATCCTGAGCCTCTGGTTTGCTGGTAAACATCGCAAGTTGACCACCATCCACGCCACTGGCTGAGGCCAGCTTTTCTGCGCAGCAATAACGTTGACGCCCTTTGGCTAAAAGAAACGAAAAACTCTGGTCGGTGATTCGTCGATAAAGGGGGAGATCTTTTTGTACCAGTTGTTCTTGCAGGGCGACAGTCGCAGTTGAAATTACGACCTTGCGATTATTGAGCATAGCAACGGGGATGGTTGCCATTAGGTAAGAAAGAGATTTACCGATTCCGGTTCCTGCTTCTGCAACAATCATCCGTGTTGATGAGTGATAGCGGCCGCAGAGTGTCTTGGTAATCTCGGCCACGAGATAATTTTGTGCTCGACGTGGAATGAAGTTATCTAACTGACTCTGCAGATTATGATAGCTCGTTCGAATGGATTGTTGGATTTTTGTGGTTAGCATAGCGAGACCTAAATAGCAGAGGTGCGATAGTAGCATAATTTGTGGAATGAGATCGGTCGCGGGCTTCTGTTTTAACTTTTAGGGACTCGCTTTATCTCTTCATTTCCTTCCGAATAAATGACTTTCTACTCACTAATAGCTTGGAATATTCTGTTTTTGAATCAATTCTAGATCTTGCTCACAAAAATAATCTGAACCTTTATGCGTATCTCTATCATCTTACATTGAGTAGATATAAATGCTATGAATGATGTGTTGAGCTATATAAAATACCGACATATTGATTGCTAATGATTGTTTTGGTTTTTAATTCTGTACTGTTGGTTTTATTAATATTTATTAAAAATTAGCTTTTTGGTTAGAAACTGCTCGAAATAAAATGAGACAAAGATGTAATCTATTGTTTATTAAGGTTTTATGTATTTTTTATAAATATTTTTTTGCACATTTGACATGTAGCATATTCTTTTGCAATCTTAAGTGCGAATTCAGTGGCGATGGTCATTAACCGAAGAGTTAACCAACCATCATCTAAAACAAAGGGAACCGAAATGGAATTCCCATCTAAGAAAAGGCAGTGGATTAATATGAAAAAGACTCTAGTAGCACTACTGGTTGCTTCAGCGGCAACATCAGTTAATGCAGCAGAAGTATTTAAGACAGATGACGTATTGGTTGATTTCTATGGTCAGCTTCGTCAAACCGTTAAGTTTACTGATAAGAGCAACACCGATGCTAAGATCGACCAAGGTTCTTCACGTGTTGGCGTTAACCTAACGTACAATGCGATTGAAGAAGGTTTAGACGTTGTTGCTAAAGTTGAATACCGCGTCGATGAAGATTGGCATCTTCGTCAACACTATATCGGTCTGAGCACCGAATTTGGCGTAATGACTTTTGGTAAGCATTCACCGCTTTATGATGATGTTTATGGCGCAATTTACGCTTATGAGTATGATCTAGCACCTTATATCGCTGGTGGTGGTTTAGACGAAAACTTCTGGCAAACCAGTGCGATCAAATATCAGTTAGATCTTGATAACAGCTGGATTAAAGCTCAGTACAACCTAGCAGAAAATAATTCAAACCCTGAGTTGTTTGAACTGTATGTTGGTACTTCTTACGATGCACTTTCTTTACACATTGGTGGTGCGTCAATGTCTGATAAAACATCTGGTAATGTTGACTCAACTTACTTTGAAGCAACAGCGGAATACGCGCTAGGTAAAGGTGTAATTGGCTTTACTTATGCTTACAACAAAGACAAAGATAAAGTTGCTAATACAAAAGCTGAATCTGATGGCTTCCACTTAGGTGCTAAATACGAAGTGGCGAGCAAAACATCACTGTACGGTGGCGGTCAGTTCATCAATGGTAAAAAAGAAGAAGCAGACGTAACGAACCTTTATTTAGGTGTTGAATATATGTTTGCTAAGTGGGCACGTACTTACGTTGAATACAACTTCAACGATACCGATGGTCAAAGCGATGTGAACAATCTTGCTATCGGTGCTCGTGTATACTGGTAATTTAATGATTTATCGTTAAGATAAGCTCGGCACTGCCGAGCTTTTTTTATGGGAGATAAGTAAGTTATGGCGATAACAATGAAAAATATCATTAATGGCTTATTGGTGGGGTTAGCCCTAACAACGACTGTGCAAGCCAAAGTGCAACTGATGGTACCAGAAGAGATCAGCTTAGCCGTTGTGAACTTAGAAAAACCACAGCTAAAAGGCGGCTTGTTAAGCAGTTCTAAAAGGGTCGAGCTACCCGATGGTATTAACCAAATTGCTTTTCGTTATGTAAAACCTTTTGTTAACCGGGATACGGTTGATAATGTTTATAGTGAGTTGGTGGTGCTACGTTTTAATGCGACAGATCAAGCCTTAACTTTTCAAGTGCCCAGCTATCGTAATGCCCAGCAAGCCAAGAAAGAGATCGCTCATTTTGAATGGCAGTTGATTGACATGGATAACCAGAAACCGATTGAGCAGGTGAGTGATATTGTCCCTGTTAGCGGTTTTGTATTAGGGCAGAGTTTTATCGATAACATTGTTGAATACAATAAACAGTCAGGCAAAGCCGCCATAACGATGAGTTATTTAACGGTAGAAAATCAGCCACAGGTTGTTACAACCCACGATAAACATTCTTTAGCTAAACCGGTTAGCTTAGCTTCAGAGTCGGTATTGAATGATTTACAAACGCTGTATTTACAAGCGGATAAAGAGCAAAGAAAAGCATTTCGTAAATGGATGATTGATCAAGAATAAGCTTTAAACCCCTAACGATTTAATATTAGGGGTTCACTTCTTAGCCACAACATTTTTTCGATTTTTGACCACTGCCACATAGGCAAGGATCATTGCGTCCGATTTTAGTTCTTGGTGGAAAGACACCATCAATATAAAACCACTGATTATTCTCATGGACAAAACGTGATTGTTCTTCGAGACAGAGAAGAGTTTGCTCTGTTTGGTAAAACGCTTTGAAATGAACAAACCCTTCATTTTCATTCGACCCAGACCAGCTACGCAGTACTTCTAACTGATGCCACTGGCTATTTATTGATGCGGCAATCTCATCGCGTTGCTTATCGGCCTGACAGGAGGGGTGGTAGGTATCGACGACAAAATCAGTCAAACCCAGTACATGGGCGCTGTAGCGCGCACGCATTAATTGCTCTGGTGTTTGTGCCTGCTGAGCGTTGGTATGAATGGGTTGGCAGCAGTGGTGATATTCTTTACCACTACCACAGTAACAAACGGTCATGACGGTTATTCTAATCAATGAAATAGCCGCTTAGTTTAGGGGGAACTGCAAGTGGTGTCTAGGCGCTGACATTTAATAAATCAATCGTCCAACAAACGGCTTCATTATAGCAATCGCTCACGTCTGACTCGAGGAGTTTGAGCTGCTGTGAACGCTGAGAGACTTGTTTCCAATCGGCATGTTCATAGGCTTTCGCCAAGTCGAGCAGTTGCCCAAGTACGCCATCCCCCTTTAATAAGGCTTGTTTAACCGCATCTTCTATCGGTATTTTGTCAATGATTTCCTCAAGTGGTTGATCAAGTAAGCTATCTAGCAGTGAAAACATGCCGGTTAAAAAAGCATTTCCTGACGCATTACTCTCGTTGAGTTTGAGATAAAGTTGTTCACAGTAACGAGCGCGTTGAATCGATAAGCGGTAGAGAGAATCTGGTTTATCGCGGTGCGTTGATGCGATAGCCACCAGAGAGGCAAATTTACGTAATCGCTCTTCCCCTAAATAGACTAAGGCTTGCTTAAACGATTGTATCTTGGCACTGACCATGACAGAAGCATTGACAAACGTCAGTAATTTATAAGAAAGGGAAAGATCTTTTGCTACAAGACGTTCTAACTCTTGATAATCGATCTCTTCTTTTGCAATGGCTTTGCACAGTTGAACAAGGGTAATAAAGTCAGGCTCTAGTGCTTTACGTTGGATTAATTCAGGTTTACTGAAAAAATAGCCTTGAAAATAGGTAAACCCAGCTTGTTTGGCTTGTTCAAACTCTTCATAGGTCTCTACTTTTTCGGCGAGAAATTCAATGTGTGTGCCGGCCAGTTTTTGCATGAAAACTTTAGCTTTATCAACGGGAATAAGGCGAATATCGAACTTAATGATGGAAACGTAGGGAAGAAAAGGTTTCCAAGCTCGGTTAGGAATAAAGTCATCTAATGCAATTTTATAACCCGCTTGATGTATCTGTTTAATTGCGTTGAGCAATTCTTCTGTTGGTGGGCAATCTTCAAGGACTTCAACCACCAAGCTATCGGATGGGAATAATGTTGGGATGAGATTGATTAAACTCTGATAGGGGAAATTCACAAAGCCCCAGTGTTGTGTTAATGCCGTGTAGTGGGTTGACCAGAAGTGATCGGAAAGAAGGCGGCTGGTGGCGAGTTCAGGATCAATGTCTGGGAACGTATTATTCGGGCCATCACGGAACAATAATTCATAGCCGATGGTTTTTCTTTCTCGGTCTAGTATGGGTTGTTGTGCGATGTAGGAATACTTCATAGACCTGCTCTTTATATTTATTATTGAGGGGCACTTTTGCTGATTGTCCTCTATTTTTTGGTAGGTTGCTGCGAGTTAACTCAAAGAAAGTCCAGTTACACATTACAGAGATCGAGACTCTAATTTATACCCTTGTGGTGAATAGCTTAGGATGGAGCCTTGGCTGTACCAATCGCCCAAGACGATGCGTACCTTATTGTCAGATTCCATCAAATGGTGAATCGCAGGGCGGTGAGTATGCCCATGAATCATAAGATCAACATGATGTTTTTTCATAACTTGTAGCACTTCGCTGGGGGTGACATCCATAATTGCCATGGTTTTTTGTTCTTTGTCACTGCGGATATCGGACTGAACGCGTTTGACTATGCGTTTCTTTAAAACATAGGGTAAACGGTTAAATATCCACTGTAACCAAGGTTTATGTACTTTGGCCCGAAAGGCTAAATATCGAACATCTTCAATGCATAAGGTATCTCCATGCAGTATTACCGTAGGGGTACCGTAGAGATCAATCACTGTTTCTTGTTCTAATAAAGTAACGCCGGTTTCTTTAGCAAACCGCTGACCAATAAGAAAGTCTCGATTGCCATGAATAAAGAAACAAGGCACACCTGATGCGGTAAGTTGCTGAAACTCAGATTTAATTTGTTGGGCAAAAGGCGTTGGGTCATCATCGCCGATCCAAAAATCAAATAAATCACCGAGTACATAAAGAGCGTCGGCTTGTCGCGCTTCAGTGCGCATAAATTGAGAAAAACACTGGGTGATATCTGGGCGAACCGGGGAAAGATGAAGATCTGAAATAAATAAAGTATGCATAAGAACATTAGTGGAGTGCTTCACGCACTCCATCCATCGGTAATTTAAGTGTCGATCTTATTCTTCGATCGTTGTGCTGGTAATCATCACTTCATCAAGAGGAACATCTTGGTGCATACCATAAGAACCTGTATTCACCCCTTTGATTTTATTAACGATATCCATTCCTTCCACTACTTCACCAAATACACAGTATCCCCAACCATCACGACTTTCTGCACGAAAATCAAGGAACGTATTGTCATTCACATTGATGAAAAATTGTGAGCTAGCAGAATGGGGATCCATCGTGCGAGCCATGGCTAGCGTCCCCGTTTTATTGCTTAAACCGTTGTTAGCTTCATTGCGAATCGGGGCACGCGTTTCTTTCTCACGTAGGCCTGAAGTCATCCCGCCACCTTGAATCATAAAGCCATCGATCACGCGGTGGAACAGCGTATTATCGTAAAAACCATCGCGGCAGTACTGTAAAAAGTTGGCGCTGGTTTCTGGTGCTTTTTCTTCGTTAAGCTGAATTTTAATGTCACCATAATTGGTATGCAGCGTGATCATGAGTATTACCTTTACTTGTTTTGTATGAATGACTGATTTTAGCCTAACTTTTTGTGCATTCAAAACATCAAATGGATGACCTAGTGATAATAGAGTTGTTATACTCTAAAACTATTTTGAAATTCACCGTAGATTAGATAGAGATCATGTTAAAGATTTATAACTCACTCACAAGACAGAAAGAGGAATTTAAACCCATTACCGCTGGCAAGGTCGGCATGTATGTCTGTGGAGTCACTATATACGATCTCTGTCATATTGGTCATGGTCGTACGTTTGTCTCTTTCGATGTGGTCGCTCGTTACTTACGTTATTTAGGTTACGACCTCACCTTTGTGCGCAATATTACCGATATTGATGACAAAATTATTAAACGTGCCGCTGAAAATCACGAGTCTTGTGAGGCATTAACGGAACGTTTGATTCAAGAAATGTATACCGATTTCGATGCATTAAATATTAAGCGTCCTGATATTGAACCTCGGGCGACGGCGTACATTGATGAAATCATTGCTCTTGTCCAACGGCTTATTGAACGTGGTTTTGCCTATGTAGCCGATAATGGCGATGTGATGTTTGAAGTGAGTAAGTTTGCTCAATACGGCCAACTTTCTAAACAAGATCTCGCTCAGCTTCAGGCGGGGGCTCGGGTTGATATTGAAACGGCTAAACGTAGCCCTTTAGATTTTGTGCTCTGGAAAATGTCGAAACCAGGTGAACCAACTTGGGAATCACCATGGGGGGCTGGGCGTCCTGGGTGGCATATCGAATGTTCTGCGATGAACTCTTCGATTTTAGGCGACCATTTTGATATTCATGGCGGTGGTTCTGATCTGCAATTTCCTCATCATGAAAATGAAATTGCACAATCATGCTGTGCTCATGATACCCCGTATGTGAATACATGGATGCACAGCGGTATGGTCATGGTGGATAAAGAAAAAATGTCTAAATCACTGGGCAACTTTTTTACCATTCGTGATGTATTGCAGCATTATGATCCAGAAACGATCCGCTATTTCTTAATGTCGGGGCATTATCGTAGCCAATTAAACTACAGTGAAGAGAACCTGAATCAAGCCCGAGCTTCTTTAGAACGTCTGTACACCGCACTGCGTGGGTTAGACATGACGGTTCCGGCTGCGGGTGGCGAAGAGTATGTTAGCCGTTTTACCTCAGCGATGAATGATGATTTTAATACACCAGAAGCGTACTCTGTCCTATTTGATATGGCGCGAGAAATCAACCGCTTGAAGAGCGAAGATGGCGTGAAAGCGAGTGCTCTTGGTTCATTAATGCGTGAACTGGCTGATGTGATTGGCATTCTTTATCAAGATCCTGAACATTTTATGCAAGGGGAGGTAGAAGACCAAGCACAAGTCGCGCAAATTGAAGCCTTAATTCAGTTGCGTAATGATTCTCGTGCCGCAAAAGATTGGGCGAATGCCGATCTTGCTCGAGATAAACTGAATGAGTTAGGCATCATTCTCGAAGATGGGCCCAGCGGTACTACCTGGCGACGCAAGTAAATCGTTTGATTGCCAAGTTTATCATTGTCAACAGCGGGGTTTATGCCTCGCTGTTATCTTTATACCCATTGAAAATCTCGCAGATAAGCTGAATTAGGAATGCTTTATGTCAATTATTCTGGGGATTGACCCAGGCTCTCGGATCACCGGTTATGGTGTTATTCGCCAGCAAGGGCGGCACCTCATCTATTTAGGTAGCGGCTGTATCCGAACGGCCGATCAAGCATTGCCTTTACGGTTAAAACAAATTTATGCTGGAGTGAGTGAAATTATTACCCAGTTTCAGCCTGATGTGTTTGCAATTGAACAAGTGTTTATGGCTAAAAATGCCGATTCTGCGCTAAAACTAGGACAAGCGCGAGGGAGTGCGATTGTCGCGGCGGTTAATGCTGATTTACCTGTTCATGAATATGCCGCAAGGTTAATTAAACAAGCGGTGGTTGGGACCGGAGGTGCGGATAAATCCCAAGTCCAGCATATGGTACAACAGATCCTGAAATTACCCGCCAAACCTCAGGCTGATGCCGCTGATGCTTTGGGGGTGGCTATCTGCCATGCAAATACGAACAAGACGTTGATTGCGTTGGCTGGTCAAGCAAGCAGTGCTCGTCGAGGACGTTACCGATAAATTCTCCATTTTGAACGTCCGAGTTTTACTGGCTATCCATCCAGTTCTTTATTATCATCTTCCCTATTGAACCTGACTTACCGATAAAGGAATTCGCCGTGATTGGTCGTCTTCGTGGAATATTAATTGAAAAACAACCACCCCAAGTGTTGATAGAAATAGGGGGGATTGGCTATGAAGTACAGATGCCAATGAGCTGTTTCTATGAGTTACCCAATTTAGGTGAAGAAGCCATTATCTACACTCATTTTGTCGTGCGTGAAGATGCTCAGCTCCTTTATGGCTTTAATAGTGTTAGTGAGCGGGCGCTATTTCGAGAAGTGATTAAAGCAAATGGGGTTGGGCCCAAAATGGGGTTAGGAATACTCTCCGGTATGACGGCAAGCCAGTTTGTCTCTTGTGTTGAACGTGAAGATATTTCAACTTTAATTAAATTACCCGGCGTTGGGAAAAAGACGGCTGAACGTTTAGTCGTCGAAATGAAAGACCGCTTAAAAGGATGGGGAACGGGGGATTTACTGACCCCTACAACGGACGCGGCACCCGCAGATAACCGAACTATGATATCAGAACAGAATTCGGAAGAAGAAGCCGTGAGTGCTTTGTTGGCATTAGGATATAAACCTGCTCAAGCTTCAAAAGCGGTCGCTCAAGTCGCTAAAGCGGGCATGAGCAGTGAGCAGTTAATCCGCGATGCTTTAAAATCAATGGTGTAAGTTCGATACATCAATGAATGTCCCACGGCTTGCTAGATAATTAAGAGACAGACCAGTGATAAACGATTTTTATACGACGCCCGATTTGATGAAAACTTTATTGGCCGCTCCTAACACTATGGAACCCTTGTTATGATCGAAGCCGATCGCCTGATTGCACCGATAAACCCTTCTTTTAAAGATGAAGAAGTGATTGATCGTGCCATTCGACCAAAGAAACTTGCTGACTATCAAGGACAAGATCATGTTCGAGATCAAATGGAAATCTTCATACAAGCAGCACAAAAACGTCGTGAAGCACTTGATCATCTTTTGATTTTTGGTCCTCCCGGGTTAGGTAAAACCACGTTAGCCAATATTGTTGCTAATGAAATGGAAGTCAATATCCGGACCACCTCTGGGCCTGTGTTAGAAAAAGCAGGAGATCTTGCTGCACTGTTGACCAACTTGGAAGAGAACGATGTGTTATTCATTGATGAAATTCATCGTTTGAGCCCGATGGTTGAAGAAGTGCTCTATCCTGCGATGGAAGATTACCAATTGGATATTATGATTGGAGAAGGCCCTGCGGCGCGTTCCATCAAGATTGATCTTCCTCCCTTTACTTTAATAGGCGCCACCACACGGGCTGGTTCATTAACATCCCCGTTACGAGATCGCTTTGGTATTGTACAGCGCTTGGAGTATTACAACGTAGCCGACTTGCAACATATTGTGCAACGGAGTGCTCACCATCTCGGTCTCTCTATGGATTCTGATGGAGCATTAGAAGTGGCTCGCCGTGCTCGAGGTACACCTCGTATCGCTAACCGGTTATTACGTCGCGTCCGAGATTATGCTGAAGTGAAAGGAAATGGTCATATCTGTGCCCATACGGCAGATAAAGCTCTGGATATGCTAGATGTCGATCACCAAGGTTTTGATTATATGGATAGAAAGCTGTTATTGGCCATCATGGAAAAATTCTCAGGCGGGCCTGTTGGGTTAGATAACTTGGCGGCAGCGATTGGTGAAGAGAAAGATACTATCGAAGATGTACTTGAACCCTTCCTCATTCAACAAGGTTATTTACAGCGAACGCCACGAGGACGCATTGCTACCGATAGGGCCTACTTGCATTTTGGCTTACAAAAGTAGCTTGAGTTTTCAGCTAAGCTATAGGAAAAAGAGGCATTTCTAAACAGATGTCACATTTTGACATATTTCTTAATTTCACCATTCGTAATTATTTATCGGTTAGTGTTAACCCATTGTGTTGAATGTGTGCTTTTGTTTATTCATTTTTTACTTCCTCTAAAGGATAAATGGCGACTTTATTTGATCTAAATCATTTTGTTGTTTTTTTAACCGATTGTCAGTGGTAAAAATTGATTTAAATCAAAGCGTTTGTGCAAACAAACCTTTTGAAACTCAAAGGTTTTGGAAGTAGTATTAGTCACAGCTATATTAGCTGATGCTTAACAATTAACTAACCACAATGGTACATAATTGCAACTAGATGTTACACTTGGTTAACGAGTAATGCCGTGCGTTAACTTATTTCTTGTTGACCGATTATGTCAAAAGTGTCATTCAGCCGACACAAAGGAGTTACCATGATTGATGTCGTTGATCTATCGCGGTTGCAGTTTGCACTCACAGCGATGTATCACTTCTTGTTCGTTCCACTGACTTTAGGGATGGCGTTTCTACTTGCCATTATGGAGTCGCTTTATGTAATGACCGATAAGCAAATCTATAAGGACATGACTAAGTTCTGGGGTAAGCTTTTTGGGATAAACTTTGCTCTTGGTGTGGCTACTGGCCTTACTATGGAGTTCCAGTTCGGTACGAACTGGTCTTACTACTCACACTATGTCGGCGATATTTTTGGAGCGCCGCTCGCCATTGAAGCGCTGGTCGCTTTCTTTTTAGAATCAACCTTTGTCGGTTTGTTCTTCTTTGGTTGGGATCGCCTTTCTAAGCGTCAGCATTTAACCGTGACTTGGCTTGTCGCTTTAGCTTCAAATTTTTCGGCATTGTGGATTCTTGTTGCCAATGGTTGGATGCAGAATCCGGTTGGCGCAGAGTTCAATTTCGAAACCATGCGTATGGAAATGGTGAGTTTTGCTGAAGTGGTACTTAACCCGGTTGCACAAGTTAAATTTGTTCATACCGTTGCTTCTGGCTACACCACTGGTGCGATGTTCATTCTTGGGATCAGCGCATACTACCTACTAAAAGGCCGTGATGTTGCGTTTGCTCGCCGCTCATTTGCGATTGCCGCTTCTTTTGGTATAGCTGCCATTCTCTCTGTTATTGTCTTGGGGGATGAATCTGGTTATGAACTTGGTGATGTTCAACGCGTGAAACTCGCCGCGATTGAATCTGAATGGCATACCGAGCCTGCACCCGCAGCCTTCACTTTATTTGGTCTACCAAACCAAGAAACCATGCAAACCGACTATGCAATTAAGATTCCTTATGTTATGGGGATTATTGCAACACGTTCTTTAGATAAAGAAGTGACAGGCTTGCGTGATCTGCGTGAAGAGCATATCGATCGTATTCGCAATGGTATGTATGCTTATGAGTTGTTGCAAACACTGCGTGCTGGAGATAAATCTGATGAAAATATCCAAGCATTTAATGAAGTGAAAAACGATCTTGGCTATGGCTTATTGCTCAAGCGCTATACCGAGAATGTTGCTGATGCAACAGAAGCACAGATCCAAGCGGCAGCAGACGATTCAATTCCAACCGTATGGCCTCTATTCTGGTCGTTCCGTATTATGGTTGCTTGTGGTTTCATTATGCTGTTTGTTTTTGGTGCAGCCTTTATTCAGACATGCCGCCAAAAAATTGAACAAAAACCTTGGATACTCAAAGCGGCACTTTGGAGTATTCCTCTTCCTTGGATTGCGGTTGAAGCGGGCTGGTTTGTTGCAGAATATGGCCGTCAACCATGGGCAGTCGGTGAAATATTGCCTGTCAATATTGCGGCTTCTGCACTGACAGCAAGCCAAATCTGGACATCATTGTTCGCTATCTTAGCGTTGTACACGGTATTCTTAATTGCTGAAGTTTACTTAATGGTGAAGTTTGCTCGTAAAGGACCAAGCAGCTTGAAAACGGGCCGCTACCATTTCGAACAAAATGGCAACTCTGTTGAAGATCAACTCAACCGCCAAGTAGAAGCCTAGCCAAGGAGAAAGCAATATGTTTGATTACGAACTTTTACGACTTATCTGGTGGGTGCTGATCGGCGTTTTACTAGTTGGTTTTGCCATTACAGATGGCTTTGATATGGGCGTGGGAGCTCTGGTTCCTGTTCTCGGTAAAAATGATTCAGAGCGTCGGGTGATGATAAACTCTATCGCTCCGCACTGGGATGGTAACCAAGTTTGGTTGATTACCGCTGGGGGTGCATTATTTGCTGCATGGCCATTGGTTTACGCAACGTCATTCTCAGGCTTTTATATGGCCATGATTGTGACATTGGCGGCGCTTTGGCTACGTCCAATTGGCTTGGATTATCGTTCAAAAATTGAAGATCCTAACTGGCGGAATACGTGGGACATTTGTATTTCGATCAGTGGTTTTGTTCCACCTATTATTTTTGGTGTGGCATTTGGTAACCTGCTGCAAGGCGTTCCATTCCAATTAAATGAGCTGATCATGCCAAGCTATCATGGTTCATTCTTTGGTTTGTTGAATCCTTTTGCCCTTGTTTGTGGCTTGGTCAGTCTCTTTATGATTCTGATGCAAGGCTCTGCTTGGTTACAAATGAAAACTACCGGCGAATTGCATACACGTGCTCGTACAACAGCTCAATTGACTGGGGTATTAACTTGTCTGTTATTTGTTGCCGCGGGTTTCTGGGTGCAAAATATGGAAGGTTATGTTGTTGTGAGTGCGATTGATGGTGCCGCGGCGTCAAACCCTCTAAATAAGGAAGTCGTGCGTGAAGCGGGTGCTTGGATGCATAACTTTGAAATTTATCCCATTCTCTGGTTAGCTCCAGCGCTTGGGGTACTTATGCCTCTACTTGCTGTGTTAGCTTCTCGCTTTGAGAAATGTGCATTGGCTTTCCTAACTTCTAGCTTAGGGAATGCGGGTGTGATCTTTACTGCCGGTTTTGCTATGTTCCCATTTGTGATGCCATCAAGCTTAGTTCCAAGTCACAGCTTAACGATGTGGGATTCGACCTCAAGTGAATTGACGTTGAATGTGATGACCTTTATCGCATTCGTTATGGTACCGATTATCTTGGGCTATACCGCGTGGTCTTACTATAAAATGTTTGGTCGCTTGGATAACAAGTTTATCGAAGATAACAAAAATTCACTTTACTAAGGAGCGAAACGATGTGGTATTTTGCATGGATTCTTGGTGTCTTGCTGGCATGTGCTTTTGGCATCATTAATGCTCTTTGGTTAGAGCACAGTGAAATGATGGATAAAGACAGTGAATAACTGGTTGGCTAAGCTTCACCAGCCGTTAGATAAGGCCCTATTTAGAGCGTTATCTATCTTGCTCGGATTTTACCATGTTGCTATGGTGATGTGGGATCCAGAAGCTTATGCCGTCAGTATTGGTGGGTTTAATGCGTTCGTTGCACCGCTGCTTATTTGGGGAATGTGCTCAAGTATGGTGTTTGGTGTCGGCTTTAAACCTCGCCACTGGATTTGGCAGATCTTTTTCAGCCCCTATTTTTCACTTCCAATTATGATGGGTTTTCTCATTATACGATTAATGGGATAGCCGTGACGGAATATTAATCAACTTGTTAAGGTTGAGTAAAGGATAGCGTTACCTCTCTGAGGTAACGCTATTTTTTTATTCGATCCAAATAAAATCTTACGCTTCTCTTTGTACTTCCCCTAAAAAGATGCGGTATAGTATTCAGCTTAACCTCCCATTGTTAACGTGGAATTGTTCGATGATGCAAGTGTTTGACTGGCCTATCACGGTTTATTATGAAGATACGGATGCAGGTGGTGTGGTTTACCATGCTAACTATCTTAAATTCTTTGAGCGTGCTAGAACCGAAATGCTTCGAGCACTTGGTATTTCACAACGTATTTTACTGGAACAAAAGCTTGGCTTCGTGGTCCGACATGCGGACATCGATTTTTTTCACGCTGCTCGTTTAGATGATCAACTTAAGGTGAGAAGCTGTATTGCTGAGTTAAAGAAAGCCTCTCTGACTTTCTGTCAAGAGCTGGTCAATCCTGAAGGGCAACTATTGTGTAAAGCATTAGTTAAGGTAGCATGTATTGATAATCAAAAGATGAGACCGCAAGCCATGCCTCAATCAATTATTTTGGAGTTAACGAAGAGTGACCGCTGATATTTCTATGTTCGATCTGTTTTTGCAGGCCAGTCTATTAGTTAAGTTAGTCATGCTTATTTTACTCGGTATGTCTATCGCGTCATGGGCGATGATCATCAAACGCAGTAAAGTGCTCTCTCTTGCAGAGAAAAGTGCAGAAAAATTTGAAGATAAGTTCTGGTCGGGGAATGACTTGTCTGTTTTATATCAAGAGGTTAAGAAACGAAAGGAGACGCTAGAGGGAACCGAAGAAATCTTCTATGCCGGTTTTACGGAATTTGCTCGTTTGCACAAACTGCATGCCTCTTCTCCCGATTATGTTATGGAAGGAACTGGACGCTCAATGCGAGTGGCGGTTTCTCGAGAAGTTGATGAATTAGAAACCCATCTGCCTTTTCTAGCGACCGTGGGGTCAATCAGCCCTTACATCGGTTTATTTGGTACAGTATGGGGCATTATGCATGCTTTCATTGCGCTCGGTGAAGTGAAGCAAGCCACATTAGCAATGGTTGCTCCTGGTATTGCAGAGGCGTTGGTCGCAACGGCTATGGGATTATTTGCGGCGATTCCTGCGGTGATGGCTTACAACCGATTTAGTAGTAAAGTGAGTAAGTTGGAGCATAACTACGCCACTTTCTCTGAAGAGTTTCATAGTATCTTGCATCGCCAAGCTATGGCGGGTAAGGAATAACAGATGGCAGGTTATCAACCGAAAAAACGGAAGATGACGGCGGAGATTAACGTTGTTCCTTATATTGACGTTATGTTGGTTTTGTTGATTATCTTTATGGTGACCTCTCCTTTTATTACCCAAGGGGTTGAAGTCGATCTGCCTAAAACCTCAACGGCAAAATCGACCGCTGATCTGGCAAAAGAAACTGATTCTAGCTTTATCATTGTTGAAATCGATAAAACTGGAGTTTTAGGTTTAAGCGTCAACGATGAAGAAATTCAACGTGGGTTGTCTTTGCAGGATGTTATCGTGCGTGTTAAAGCCGAGTTGTCACTGAAACCCGATTCACCCGTTGCGGTTGGGGGGGATGCGGCAACACCTTATGCGGATATAGTGCTAGTGTTGGATGAATTAAGTCGGGCTGGCATAGCAAAAGTGGGCTTACTCACCGATATCAAAGAATAGGCTTATAAGCGTTGATGAAAGCGAAAAAATCGAACAAAGCGTTAGATAAAAAACCGCTGATTATTTCAGTGGTGTTGCATGCGGCTTTGCTGATTATACTCGTATCGGGGGCGGATTTTTCTTTTTCACCACCGCCACCTAAAGCGGGTGGGGCAATCATGCAAGCGGTAGTCATTGACCCAAATCTAATCAAGCAGCAAGCCCAGCAAATTCGAAGCCAGCGTGAGGCTGCTGAAAAGAAAGAACAAGAACGGTTAGATAAATTACGGCGTGAGAGTGAACAACTTGAACGGAATCGTAAAGAAGCTGAAGAGCGAGTTCGTCAACTGAAAGAGCAACAAGCAAGAGAAGCCAAGGTGGCTCGTGAAGCAGAAAAAGCTCGTCAGCAGAAAGAACAAGAACAGAAAGCAGCGGCGGAGAAAGCTCGTCAAGAACAAGCGCGTGCTGCGAAAGCTGAAGCTGAGCGAAAAGCTCAAGAACAAGCGGCGAAGAAAGCAGAGGCAGAACGTATTGCAAGAGAGGCTGCCGCAGCAAAAGCAGAACAAGAACGCTTAGCGAAAGAGAAGGCCGCTCAAGAAGCGAAGGAGAGAGCACAGCGTGAACGAGAAGCTGCCGAACAAGCAGAAAAAGAACGTGTCGCCAAAGAAAAAGCAGCGAAAGCGGCAGCAGAGAAAGCTCGTCAAGAGCAGCAGCGACTAGAACGATTAGAGCGTGAGCGTAGAGAACAAGAAGCAGCCCTGAACAGTATTTTTTCTGGGCTTGAAAGTGAAGCTCAAAATATTTCAGCCGCTCGATCTCAGTATATAGCGACGGAAGCTGAGCGTTGGGGGGCGATTTATACTCAACTTATTCAGCAAAACCTATTATTAGAAGACAGCTTTCGAGGTAAACAGTGTCGGGTTAATCTTCGTCTAATCCCCACTGGTGCAGATGCTATTGTTGGTGATTTACGCATTTTAGATGGTGATACTCGACTTTGTGCGGCGGTGAAGCGTGCCGTTGCGCAGGTAGGTAATTTTCCATTGCCTAAAGAGTCTGATCTGATAGCCAAGATAAAGAATATTAACTTAACCGTTGTTCCAGATTAAAAGGAAAAACTCGTGTTAAAGCGATTACTATTAGGATGCCTGTTGATCATAACCAACGGCATATCATTGGCCCATGGGGCACTTGAACTGATTATCACGGACGGTATTAATTCAGCTCGTCCAATTGCCATCGTGCCTTTCAAATGGGAGGGGGCGAAAGCACTTCCTCAAGATATTTCTGCTGTGATTGCCTCGGATCTGCAGCGTAGTGGAAAATTCAGCCCTATAGCGACAAATCAAATGCCACAAACGCCTTACCATGAAGCGGATGTTAAATTTGAGGCGTGGAATCGAATGGGCGTAGATGCCTTATTAACGGGCTCCATTACCCAGAATGCTCAAGGGCAGTACGTGATTAATTATCAACTGGTAGATGTCGTTCGAGGCCAGTTGACTCAAGGTCAAAGCCGTGCGTTAAGTGCTGATGGTGAGTTGGTCTTATCGAAAGATCATGTCTTATTTAATAAAGTGGCAACGGTGCCAGCTAATCGCATGCGGGAATATGCGCACCGTATAGCGGATTTAGTCTATGAGGAATTAACCGGAGAAAGAGGGGCATTTCTTACTCGTATCGCTTATGTCGTTGTCAACGATAAAGATAGTTACCCTTATCAATTAAGAGTGGCGGACTATGATGGTTATAATGAGCGCCTTGTTTTACGTTCAAAACAGCCATTGATGTCCCCGGCTTGGTCACCCGATGGACGCCAACTGGCCTATGTGAGTTTTCAAAATGGGCAAGCCGAAATTTTCTTAATGAATATTTATACTGGTGAGCGAGAAAAAGTAACCTCTTTTCCTCGTCATAATGGTGCCCCTCGTTTTTCTCCTGATGGAAAAAAATTGGCTTTAGTCTTATCAAAAACAGGCAGTTTGCATGTCTACACGATGGATCTTTCGACGCGTAAACTGACTCAAATTACGCAAGGTCGCTCGAACAACACGGAACCTTTTTGGAGTCCAGATGGAAAATCATTAATATTTACGTCTGATAGGGGTGGTAACCCACAGATTTATCAAGTAAATTTAAGCGATAATGCAACAAAACGTTTAACATGGCAGGGAAGTCAGAATCTTGGTGGACAAATCACGCCTGATGGCCGATTCCTTATCATGGTAAATCGAAATAATTCGGGTTTTAATCTGGCAAAGCAAGATTTGGAAACCGGAGCGGTACAAATTTTAACAAAAACATTGTTAGATGAGTCTCCAAGTATTGCCCCGAATGGTGGTATAGTTATTTATAGTTCAATGTATAATCAGGCTAATGTCTTGTCTATGGTCTCTATAGATGGGCGATTTAAAGCAAGGTTACCAGCAACGAATGGGCGCGTTAGGGCTCCTGCATGGTCTCCGTTTTTATAGCAAACTCACAATTTAGCAACTAACTATTTCATAGTAAGGAAAATTAAGATGCAACTTAACAAGGTTCTTAAAGGGCTACTTATTGCGCTACCTGTTCTTGCAGTGACAGCATGTAGTTCAAGTGATGAGGCAGCAAGTGCTTCTTCTACACAAACTAACCAATCCACTGGTAGTTCACGCACTCAAGGTGTAGATACAACCGTTGTATCACCAATTGATGAGAATGCACAACTTTCAGAGCAAGAGCTGAAAGAACAAGCTCTGCGCGAAACTCAAACCATTTACTTTGCTTTTGATAATGCCACGATTGCTCGTGACTATGAAGAAATGCTATCTGCTCACGCTGCTTACTTAAGCAAGAACCCAAGTTTAAAAGTGACCGTTGAAGGTCATGCGGATGAGCGTGGTACTCCTGAATACAACATCGCTCTTGGTGAGCGTCGTGCACAGGCGGTAGCAAGATACCTAGAAGCTTTGGGTGTTCAGGCTAATCAAATTGCTATTGTTAGCTACGGTGAAGAAAAACCATTGCTTCTTGGTCAAACTGAAGAAGTTTATGCTAAGAACCGCCGTGCTGTTCTTGTCTACTAATTGGGGTATCCCTCATGTTCAGTAACCTTAAGCGCGTATTTACGCTTACGTTACTGGCAAGTGCAGCGAGCGTATCGTTCGCTGCACCAGCTCCAGTATCTGATCTAGGAAACCGCACTCAACGTATTTCAACGCCCTCTTCTACCTCTGGGGAAACCGACGTTGCACGTTTAGAACGCTTACTTGAAAATCGAAATCGCATGCAATTGCAAATGCAAAAGCAGTTGGATGATATGACGCTCGATCTCAACGAACTACGTGGACAAATAGAAAGAAATAACTATGACATGCAACAAATGTTGCAGCGCCAACGAGAACTGTTTGTTGAATTAGATAATTTACGTCGAGAAGCCAAACGGCCTGCAACCGCAGAAGCGGTCAACAGTGGGAATAACGATGATATTCCTCTGGGAACCTTTAGCCGTGACGCAGATGAACAAGCGGCATACCAAAGCGCCGTTGATCTTATTTTGAAGGAGCGAGATTATGCTGGTGCAATCAACGCTTTTCAACAATTTCAGAAAGACTATCCAGATTCAAGTTTTGCCGCTAATGCTCATTATTGGTTAGGTCAGCTCTACTTTGCTCAGAGAAAAGATCCAGAAGCGGTAAAAAGTTTTGCTGCGGTTATTAGTTACCCAGATTCGAATAAACGTGCAGATGCGCTGGTGAAATTAGGGGATCTTGCTGCGCGAAATAATAACGCGGCTCAATCAAAAAAATATTATCAGCAAGTCATTGATGAATATCCTAATAGTGCCTCGGCAAAAGTGGCTAAAGATAATTTAAAACCGTAAGCGCATAACTATTTTATTATCGAAGGCCACTATTTCTTAGTGGCTTTTTTGTGGCAAGAAAGAGGGGGTTATCTAATCACTTTTGCCTATTTTTGTTGATACAGTGTACAATGCCCCCATTACATAACGTTGCATAGAGCAAGAGCAAGAGCAATGAGCCATATCCTGGATAAAATCGACACGGTATACCCGTTCCCTGCTAAACCCATCCCGTTAAGCGATGAGGAAAAGCAAACCTATGTAGCCAGTATCAAACAACGGTTAAAAGAGAAAGATGCGGTACTGATCGCCCATTATTATACGGACCCTGAAATTCAGGCTTTAGCTGAAGAAACGGGTGGATTTGTTGGTGATTCACTTGAAATGGCCAAATTTGGTAATCGCCACCCTGCGCAGACTTTACTGATCGCCGGTGTGCGGTTCATGGGAGAGTCGGCAAAAATTCTCACTCCAGAAAAACGAATTTTAATGCCGACACTCGAAGCGGAATGTTCTTTAGATCTCGGCTGCCCAGCTGAACAGTTTGCCGAATTTTGTGACGCTCATCCTGACCATACTGTTGTGGTTTATGCCAATACTTCGGCAGCTGTCAAAGCGCGTGCAGATTGGGTTGTAACATCCAGCATTGCACTAGAAATTGTTGAACATCTGGATTCTGAAGATAAAAAAATCATTTGGGGGCCAGATAGACACCTTGGTTCTTACATTGCTAAAAAAACAGGAGCAGAAATGCTTCTGTGGCAAGGGGAGTGTGTGGTTCACGATGAATTCTCCGCTGATGCTTTGCGTAAGATGAAAGCGTTGTACCCAGATGCCGCAATATTAGTTCATCCAGAATCTCCCGCGAGTGTGGTTGAACTGGCTGATGCGGTAGGATCGACTAGCCAGCTCATTAAAGCAGCGAAAGTATTACCACAACAGCAGATGATTGTTGCGACAGATAAAGGCATTTTCTTTAAGATGCAGCAAATGGTACCAGAGAAAGAGCTCATTGAAGCGCCAACCGCTGGAGCCGGGGCAACTTGCCGCAGCTGTGCTCATTGTCCATGGATGGCAATGAATGGTTTGAAAGCAATAGAAGGTGCATTGCGTGATGGTGGACAAGAGCATGAAATTTTTGTTGATGAAGCTATCCGAGTTAAATCACTCATTCCGCTTAATCGAATGTTAGCCTTTGCTGATCAGATCCATAAAGAAATAAAGGGCAACACCTGATATTTTATTTGTCTGTGTCGTCCTAAAATACGTTGATAGTCATATTAAAAAGCCCGCTTCAAAGAGTGGGCTTTTATATCGCTAGGGCTATTTAACCGTATGTGGCTAATGTCAGCTTATTGTGCTTCAGCAAGCTGCATCCCTCGTTTGGCTAGTCCACACAGCATTACAGGAATGGCATTATAGATTTCTTCAAACTGATCTAAATCATCAACTCCCTGCTGACTTAACGTAGCAAGTGACGTTTCAGGATCGTAAAGCATGCTTAATGATAAGAGGACACCCCCTAGTAGGGCATTATCTTGACTGTCTTCAGGCATTAATACTTCCCAGTCATCACGAGTAAGCTGCCAACCTTGCAATAGCCCTTCACAAAAATCTCGCGTTGCTTGGTTAACAAGATCGGCCTCATCAAGTTCACACCCTTCAGGCCAAGCCCAAGCACCATCAATCAGAGCTGGTCGGTACACATTCCATAAATGGATAATCTGCTCTAAGTAGCTTTCTAGCAGCTCACCATCTTGAAAAGGAGCAACATCATCGCCACCCCACAGAAAAGGCAACCACTCTTCCGGAGGAAGGAGGTTGGGCGCTAAAGCCATTGCCGTGACAAAACCACGAGTTTTAGCTTCATTAAGTAATTTATCTTCGAATTCAGGTAACGTCAGAATGTCGTGTAAGGTCAAAATGGAATTCCATATATAACAAAAAATCTATGCCTATATTAACCTTAAACAGGCTGAAAATGCGAGTGTACTGGTATTGCAGACTTTGCTCTTATTAAGCCAAGCCTTCATTTCTCGGTTGTTGGAAGCGCTGAACATAAAATTTATCCATGACTACTCTGTTCGAATAGATATTTATCGCATTGATTTTAGGCAAATTAATCAATAAATGAGCAGATGGAGAGAGAGTTAAGCTTTTTTCCTTATTTATGCTTGACCATTCATTCGATAATCATTAAATTAGCGCCTCGTTAGTTAAAGCTAACGCATCGGTGAGTTGTCCGAGTGGCTGAAGGAGCACGCCTGGAAAGTGTGTATACGGCAACGTATCGAGAGTTCGAATCTCTCACTCACCGCCACATTCATGTTAAAAGACGTCTTAGGGCGTCTTTTTTCTTATCTAAATATTATCAAAGTCAATGAGTTACGGTTTCGTGGCGTTCCATAAAGTGTCGTAAAAGCGCTTGTCTAGAGTAATATCTAAAGTAATACCTAGATTTTTCGAAAATTGACCTTTGTTCAGGTATTACTTGAGGGATCAAAACTGTATTCACTTGTTTATTACAGGTAATGCCCCTTGCTGATGCACTACAAGAAGCTAAAGTGAATCTTAGTAATGTGGCGGAAAATATTGCGCGTCTTTGGCAAGTTTCTCACTCCTGATACGGAATCTAAATTTTTCGATTTTTCTAGGCTTGGTACGACAACGTCACTGATATAGACAAAAGGCTTTATCTGTCTATATCAATATCGACGATGCGCAACAAACTCAAAGCTGTATTGATGGAGTCTAAAATAGTTAATAGTAAATTCAAACGGTCGACCATCAACTAATTCACCCACCGATTCGACGCGAAGGATAGGGGCTCCCACCTCGCTATTAAGTAAAGAAGCTAGCTTTTCGGTCATTGTATCCGGCCAAATGACTTGTCGGCTTAAGGCTATCGTCAGTCCTTTTTGATTCTCAATATAATCGTATTTTGAGGTTTGCATCACTTCTAAACTTAAGTCGGTAAACATTTCGACCGGTAAATAAGTGCACTCTAAAATTTCCGGTTCTTTATCGATCAAACGCAAGCGTTGTACGGCATAGATAAGTTGCCCTTCTTCTAGTTGTAATTTTTGGGCAATTGAAGCATTGCAGGGCTGAATTTCAAATGTGATCACTTGCGAAGACGGTTCTCTGCCTTGTGCTGACACTTCTTCAATAAATCCGCTTAACTCAAAGGCATTATGTTGAGTTTTTGGTGCTTTGACGTAAGTACCACTCCCTCTGACACGAACAAGTAAATCTTGTTCAACCAAGATCTCCATGGCTTTACGAATCGTCACGCGGCTCACCGAAAATGTATTTTGTAGTATTGCTTCTGTGGGGAGCAGTGTTCCCGGTTTGTATTCACCACTTTTGATACCTGCGATCAATTGATCGGCAATCTGTAAATATCTTGGTTTGTCCACGCAAGTCCTCCTTCCATTAATGCTAGCTATGATAGCAAAACTGTGATCGTTAATACATTTAAAATACATTTTCGATAGGCTAGTGTTGTGCAGATCAAAAAACGACCTCATATGTATTACTAATGTATTATTTGTTTGGTACTTTAATAATACAAAATGGCTGGTTACAGAATGAGGATGACAGCATGAAAAAACAAAAACTCACCATTGTTGGAGCGGGTAGTACCTATACATTAGGCATGATCAATAGCTTGATTGCAGAGAAAGAGAATTTTCCACTCAGTAAAATTACTTTCTATGATATTGATGAACAGCGCCAGGCTTCGAATGCTTTAGCGACCGAAATTGTTCTGCGTGAAGCCTATCCAGAAGTTGAAGAATTTATCTATACCACGGACAAAGCAGAAGCGTTTAGCGATAGTGATTTCTTTTTTATTCAGATCCGTACCGGCGGTCTAGCGATGCGGGAGCGTGATGAGCAAATTCCGCTTTCATTCGGTTGTGTCGGTCAAGAAACCTGTGGGGCAGGTGGCATGGCTTATGGACTGCGTTCTATTGGTGACATGATCACCTTAGTTAATGAGATCCGCCATTATGCTCCGGA
Source organism: Vibrio cincinnatiensis DSM 19608 (assembly GCF_900167345.1). Lineage (GTDB taxonomy): Bacteria > Pseudomonadota > Gammaproteobacteria > Enterobacterales > Vibrionaceae > Vibrio > Vibrio cincinnatiensis. The sequence goes on from NZ_FUXB01000001.1 coordinate 26,798, forward strand.
TGCATGGATTTTAAATTATACCAATCCGGCAGCCATTGTTGCAGAAGCCTTAAATCGAGAGTTTCCTGACGACAAACGAATTCTTAATATCTGTGATATGCCAGCGGCGATCATGGTCAGCTATGCTCAGCTACTTAACTGTGAAATTTGGGATTTGGTTCCAGAGTATTTTGGCCTCAACCATTATGGATGGTTTACTAAAATTCGTAATCGCCAAGGGGAAGATCTGACCGATAAGATTAAACACATTATCCTTGAGCAAGGGATCAGTGCCGTGGATGCCGAAATTGCCGATGATCCTTCATGGCAAGCAACATTTAAAAATATGCAGATCATGTTACGTGATAATCCGCAATTTTTGCCTAATACCTACCTGCAGTATTATCTCTATCCGGAAAAAATGGTTGCCAAAGAAGACATTAATAACACTCGTGCCCGTCAAGTGATTAATGGTCGAGAAAAGCGAGTGTTTGAACTTAACCGACGCATTATTGAAGCGGGCACAGCACAGCATGAGCAGTTACATGCCGATATTCACGGCCGCTATATGGTCAGAGTTGCTGCTTCACTAGCCTATAATCTTGGAGAAACCTATCTTGTGATAGTGCCGAACCAAGGTGCAATTGCAAACATTCAATCCGATGCCATGGTTGAAGTACCAGCAGCATTGACCAATGATGGCCCGAAACCTTTTGCGGTTGGCCATATTCCAACCTTCCAAAAAGCCATGATCGAAACTCAATTGGGTTATGAAAAATTAGTGGTTGATGCTTGGTTTAGTGGTTGTCGTCAAACCTTAGTTAACGCTTTAACGCTAAATCGCACCGTGGTAAATGTACCGACGGCACAGGCCATCGTGGATAAATTATTAGTAGAAAATGCCTCCTACTTACCTCAATTTCAATAAATTATCAGGCCCAGTTATACGGGCCTATTTTATAAGATAAACCAAAGGATGAGGTCATTATGAAAGATATGATCCAACGTTTTGGCGCTGCGATGTTTGTTCCAGTGCTATTGTTTCCGGCAGCTGGGATGCTGCTTGGATTATCAGTTATGTTACTCAATCAAGATTTGTTTCCTTGGGCTGTTGAAGGGAGTACTTGGGTAAAAGTATCCACTATCTTACTGCAGGCATCATTGGCGGTATTTAAGAATATGTCTTTGGTGTTTGCGGTGGGATTACCGATCGCCTTAGCAAAATCAGCCTCTGGCCGTGCGGTACTGGCTACTTTAGTTTCTTACATTACCTTTAATTATGTAGTGGGTGGGATACTACAATTTTGGGGGCCAGAATTAGGGGTCAATTATGTCGCGGGTGAGCGTGGTTTAACGGATATTGGCGGAATTTTAACCCTGGATACTAACTTGATTGGTGCAATTGTGATTGCAGGGATCTCGGTATGGGTTCACAACCGCTACTTTGACAAAAAATTACCAAACTGGGCGGCGGTGTTTGGCGGCACCCCATTAGTCGTGATCATTAGCTTTCCCATTATGGTGTTGCTGGCGATCGTCACCTGTTTAGTGTGGCCAAGCATTCAACATGGCATCAATAACTTACAAACCTTTTTAGTCTCTGCTGGTTCATTTGGGGTGTGGGTATTCACCTTCCTTGAGCGAATTATGATCCCAACAGGATTACATCATTTTGTTTATGGTCCGGTGTTTTATGGCCCTGTGGCTGTGGATGGTGGGACGGTGGCCTATTGGATTCAACATATTCCAGAGTTTGCGGCTAACCCAGCGCCACTGACCGAGCAGTTTCCTCAAGGTGGTTTGATGTTAACCGGGATGGGTAAAGTCTTTGGTTGTACGGGTATTGCACTCGCTTTATATTCTACAGCGAAGCCAAACAACAAAAAAATGGTCTTGGGTTTAGTTTTGGGCGCGTCTTTGACGGCCATACTCACCGGGATCACTGAGCCGATTGAGTTTACTTTCTTATTTATTGCTCCGCTATTGTTTGCTTTACACGCTGCGTTATCGGCGACCATGGCAACGGTTGCTTATTGGTTTGGTGTGTCAGGTAACTTCCAGACAGGTTTGATTGATTTTGTGTTCCAAAACTGGCTACCTTTGGGCAGCAATCATGCTGGAACTTATGTCATTCAAGTTTTCATTGGCTTAAGTTTTACCGCTATCTATTTTGTTGTTTTTCGTACCTTAATTTTAAAATACGATATTCCTACTCCTGGGCGTGGTGATGCGCAAGCTAAGCTATACACTAAATCTGACTTTAAAAAAGGTGCGGCGGTTGGTGAGGAAGCGAACACTAGCGAAGACAGCCAAGCGCTGGCCTTTATTGAGGGGTTAGGAGGTAAAGAAAATATTGCGTTACTGACTAACTGTGCCACTCGCTTAAGAGTAAAAGTACATTATCCAGAAAACGTTGCTGAAACAGAATTCTTTCAACACCATGGAGCAGTAAATGTGGTGAGAAATGGCGACAGTTTTCAAATTATTGTAGGTTTAACTGTTCCTCAAGTTAGAGAAGAAATGAGCCAACATATACGATTACCTACCTAATCGCCGGTTTGCTCCTGAGCTTATCGTTAATAGGCAACCCCCAGCCCCTGCCATTTGTAAGGTAGGGGCTTTTTGTATAGAGCCCCCAGCTAGACTGTGCAATGCAGCTTCGCTTAAGGGAACAGCATTGCGACTATGTTGGAGGACGTTTTTATATGAAATTAGTATAAATTAATGAATTACTATTTTATCACGTCTTATAAAGTATCTTGAAAGCGTGAGATGTGGAAAAGAAGAGCAACAAAGTTAAATTATTATCGAACAAAATGCGACACTATACGGTGTAGACCTCGACGTTTTGATTTTTTAGATATTCAATATCACTAGCCGGTGCTTTACCATCGGTCAATAAAATGGAGATGCTGGTTGTTGCACCGATGGTTGATGGGAAGATTTTTCCGAATTTACTGGAATCCGTTAAAATAATATTTCGTCTTTTTTTCGCTAAAATGGCTGAAGCGATATCAGCTCGCATCATATCACAACTAGTAAAACCGGTATCTTGATGGAACCCATCAATACCTAAAAAAGCCGTACTGAAATGAATATGTTCGATACATATTTTGGTGAGTGGGCCGACGAGACTTTCTGCTTGATGCTGATAAACCCCCCCTAATAAAATGATATTGGCGGAGGTATTGCGCAAAAGGTGTGCAATATAGGCAGAGGGGGTAATAATGGTTACATCGCCTCTGTCCGCAAGAACACGCGCAAGTAAAGCATTGGCACTACCGCCTTCAATTAATACGGTCTCATGCGGGGATACAAGTTCAGAGGCTTTTTCGGCTAACGTCTGTTTGATGTCAAAGGAAACTTCTAAACGGGAATCAATATTATCGTTTTGCAGTGATATTGCCGCGCCATGAACACGCTTCAAGTACCCACTTTGTTCTAAGAAATTAAGATCTTGGCGAATGGTTACGCCAGACACTCCGATAATTTCAATCAGCTCTGATACTTGAATGCGATTCGCTTTATTGACTAAATGTAAAATTTCACTCTGTCTAGAATTCATGACGTTTGCTCGAATAGAGAAGAGGCACCATTATAGTGCCTCTTTGTTTCATTTGAAACACAAGTGAAGTTTCAATTATAACTCATGCTCTGTACGGGCGATGATGTCGTCTTGCGCATCTGGCGAGAGCGCGGTGAAGAAGGCCGAGTAGCCTGCGACGCGTACGACTAAGTCACGATATTGTTCTGGATTCTTCTTGGCAGCCAACAAGGTATCGCGTGAGACGATATTGTACTGTACATGCCATCCTTTGTGATGGTTGAAGAAGGTACGGATCAACATTGAAAGCTTGTGTTTATCCCCTTCAGACGCGACCGCTGATGGGCTTAACTTCTGGTTAAGCAGTACACCACCAAGAATCTTGTTTGCTGGGATCTTACCCACCGAGTTGTAGACAGCCGTTGGCCCTAAGCGATCTGAGCCAGATGCTGGGCTTGCCCCCTCTGCCAGTGGCGTTTTCGCTTTACGACCATCTGGCGTTGCCATGGTTGATGCACCAAATGGCACGTTCGCGGAAATACTTGATGTACCGGCGTAGTAGCCGCCACCAATTGGGCCGCGACCATGACGTGTGTTGACGAACTGTTCTAGCTCATCAATGTAAACTTGGTAGGCATTGGCGAGTAGTTGGTCTACCGTGTCATCATCGTTACCGTATTTGGGCGCGAAATTGATTAAACGTTGACGAAGCTGTTCGTTCTCAAGACCTTCGAAATTTTCTTCTAAGGCTTTTGCCAGCTCTGGCTGGGTGATTTGCGCATCATCGAAAACAAGGTGTTTGATTGCCGCTAGGCTGTTTCCCAAGTTTGCGATTCCCACTTGTAAGCCAGATACCCAATCGTATTTTGCGCCGCCTTCTTTCACGGTTTTACCGCGAGCTAAACAATCGTTTACCAGCGTTGAACAGAAGATGTCTTGCGCTTGTTGTTCAAGCACACTATCGACCACGGTATCGATCTCAATCGATTTACGCGTGTAGTAACGGATTTGTTCGGCCCAAGAGGCGATCACTTGCTCAAAGTTCTCGAAGTTGCCTTTTGCCAAAGACTTATCGTGTGGTAAGAAAGCGTTACCTGTTGTCGCATCTATACCTTCGTTCAGCGCGGCCAACAGGATCCGAGCAAAGTTAATAAAACTCATACCGGTACAACGGTAACCCCATTTGCCCGGAACCGCCGTTTCGATACAGCCGATAGATGCGTAGTTATAAGCGTCTTGTTTCTCTACGCCCAGCTTGATGAATTCAGGAATCACAATTTCATCGTTGTTAAAGGCAGGCATACCAAAGCCACATTTAATCACGTCAATGCAGCCCATCAAGAACGCTTGGTTCAAACCTTCATGGTAACGCACACTCAAGTTAGGTTGCGTCGAACGAAGCTGACCACAAGATTCCAAAATCGCCCAAGACAGAGGATTGACGGCATCTTCTGGCTCACCGTTTTCATTTAACTTCTGACCGCCGATACAGACGTTTTGATAAAGCGGCGATCCTGCTGAGGCTTTGGAGTGCGCGCCGGAGCGAATTTTGTTCACTTCAAGCAGCTTTAACCAGCAGCTTTGCAATAGTTCAAGGGCGAAAGCTTTGCTCATTACGCCATGTTCAAGATCACGTACGTAGTAGTCGTTGAGGTATTGATCCATCCGACCAAATGATACCGAGTGGCCGTTCGACTCAATTTGCAACATCAACTGCACAAAATAGCTCAGTTGCAGTGCTTGCCAGAAGTTGGTTGGGGCATAGTAGGCAACATGACGACAGATGTGTGCGATTGTCTCTAGTTCCTTTGCTCTCTCTGGTCGTGTTTCGCTTGTTGCCATTTTTTGCGCAAGATCAGCGTAACTTACCATGTGCTCTTGAATCGCCAGCAACACGATTTCGACAGATTTATAGAACTGCTCTTTCTTTAGCCCTTCAAATGTCGAGACATCATTGTTGGCGCGATGCTGACGAACCTCATCTAATAGCCCATTCATACCTAGCTTAAGGATTTTCTCGTTATCAACGGCTAGGTGAGCGTCACCAGACGTCATATTCCCTTCGGCTTTGATGATGCTGCTGGCTAAGATCTCTTGCTGCTCATCGGTAAATAACCCATAGCAACGGTCTTGGACAGTTTTACCGCGCCAGTATGGTGTCATCGTGTGGATGCGTTGTTTGTCTTGTTCGGTGACAGTAAAACCTGCTCCTGGGCGATCGGCCAGTTCATCGATTTCTGCTTCAATCCAACGTACGGTGTATTCAGGGAAGATAGGTGCTGCACGTACTTTGCTTGCTTGGTTACCGACAATCAGTTCATCATGTTTAATCCAAATGGTACGAGTCCGTAAGTGCTCTTGGAGTGCTAAAGCACGCTGGACTATCACAGGTTTGTCCTCGTTGGCCTGATAAGCACGAGTGTAGGCCTCAGCACGCTCGGTACAGATAGGTGGTGTGACGATATTGATCAGGGCCGATTTGTGCGCTTTGATACGCTCAGGAAGGGTGTTCAGATTCATGGTTAACCTCTTACAATCACGTTGAGTTGAGTATGATCGCTTGCGTATTGCATGGCGCTTTCTAGGAGTTCTGGCTTGTTTAATGGTTTGTCAGAACACAGGTACGGCATATCGAGCAAACGGTATTTATTGATGCCGAGTGTGTGGTACGGCAGCAAATGAAGTTCTTGGCAGCTTGTTAGTGAAGCGGCAAAATCGATGATGTTGTGTAACTCTTCGAGGGTGTCGTTAAAACCCGGTACAACGGGCACGCGAATCACAATCCGCTTGGCGATGGGAGCCAGTTTTCGGAAATTGTCTTTGATGCGTTTTAGTGAACCTTTGGCCCAGCTAAGAAATTTTTCTTCATCGGTGTGTTTTAGATCTGCGAGCCAGCAATCGATGTGTGGGGCCACTTTTGCCACATTCTTCCATGGCACATGCATGCACGATTCAATCGCGGTAGAGACTTGATTGCTCTGTAAACGTTGTGCGAGTTCGGCGACTAAATCGGCTTGCATTAATGGCTCACCTCCCGAGAATGTCACACCGCCTTGGCTTTGGTCATAGAAAGGCTTGTCTTTCATTAATAGCTTAAACAGCTCGTCTGATTGTGTTTCTTCTCCACATACACTGAGTGCTTGAGTCGGACAAACATTTTGCAGCGCAATCAGTTGATCGTCTGTGATTGCTTGACGATTGATGGTGATCTGGTTATTAAGACGTCGAATGCCATCATTAAGCTCGTCATCGTTTACTGTCGCTTGATAAGCGGAGACACACAGTTGGCAATCTGCCATACAGCTTCGTGGATCAAAAAGTAACGAGCGTTTTTCGCTGCGGCTTTCTGGGTTTTGGCACCAAGGGCAAGACAAACTGCACCCTTTAAGAAAAAGAATGGAACGAATGCCGTCACCATCATGGGTAGAGAATCTCTGAATATTAAAATACATTTCTGCTTACCTCTTGGATTACGCTTCGCGGTTGACACTTATGGGTCACTTTTCTTTGGTTGATCGCTTCATTTGCGTGTGTATCAACTGCACCAATCTTTCATATTGTGAAATTAGATTGTTTCAAATGAAATTTCAATTGATCAAAATCAAGATCGGGTACGATTGTCAGATCTATAGTGATCCCATCATCAAAACGAAGAGATTGTTTAAGGTGGGAACCATGATTGAACTTTATTTAGATACGGCTGATGTGGCAGAAGTGAAACGTTTTAACCAATGCTTACCGCTAAAAGGTGTGACAACTAACCCAAGCATTTTGGCAAAGTCAAAACAGGGGCTCAATGACACCCTCGCAGGCATGCAAGAAGCCCTTGGCAGTCACGCTCGCTTTCATGCTCAGGTGGTGAGTTCTACGGTCGAAGGCATGGTTGCAGAAGCGTGCCAACTCCATGAATTACCTTATGATATGGTGGTAAAAGTGCCTGCAACAGAAACGGGCTTGGCTGCAATTAAGTTGATGAAAAAAGAAGGAATTCAGGTTCTTGCGACGGCGATTTACTCGGCTCAACAAGGTTTCCTTGCGGCACTGTGTGGTGCTGACTACTTAGCCCCTTATGTCAACCGTATTGATGCGATGAACGGTAATGGTGTTGAAGTGGTTGCAGACCTTCAATTGCTGTTGGATCAAAACCAATTACCGGCGAAGATTTTGGCTGCTAGCTTCAAGAATACTCAGCAAGCGATGGCAGTCATGAAACTGGGCATTGAAGCGATTACGCTACCGACCGATGTGGCAGCGCAAATGTTCGCTCACCCAGCAGTAAAACCAGCGGTGGAGCAGTTCGAGAAAGACTGGAAAGAGGTGTTCGGCGAGAAACTTTCATTTGAAAGTTAGAATGTTTTAATTAATGGGTGAGCTTTATCTGTCTTGGTGGGCACTCGACTATTTTGAGTGCCCTTTATGTGCTCATCACCTGACGCAATTACCCACTGTGAAATTTATCTGATATTTTAGAATAAAATACACTGAAAAGGCGGCTTATCTGAGATTAGAACGTGGTTTTGAGAGCCGCTTTGACAGCCTTATTTAACTTATTTAACACCAATTCGAATACCCAACGAATAAAGGAGTAGGTGAATTTAATCGAGATGTGAGCCCCTTTGCCAGCAAATACCAACATATGTCCCAGCAAGCCTTTGACTCGTTCGGCAAATTCACCAGAGAGTTCTGATATTTTAACAATTGAACGCGCAAGAGCATCATAGATTGTCGCAATACCAGCGCCTACACTTTGCAGAGCAAAGACTGACGCCGCGGAACCACCATCGACTAACAGAGTCAGGATCGCGGCCGAAATCTTATCTGCCCAATCAGCTGAAGGTTTCGCTTGCAGTCGATTTTCGTAATTCAAAACAACTCGTTTAAAAGCCGAGTTTGCCTTTTGAAAACCAAGGTTATCCCACGTTGATGTCTTTGCATGAGAACTGTACTCCGACATAAAATGTGTACTAGGAAGAAGGCCTTGAGCACGATTCAATATATACTCTGAACCATCATAAGGCACATGATAAAAAGGCCATACTGGTACTTTGGTCACAGGATCGGCACCATTTACACAGCGAAAATGCATCGATATACGAGACGATGAGTTCAACGAAAAAGATTTTAATCCGACTCTTGGTGAACCAAAAGTATACAAATTAACTTTTCCTTTAAACTCTGGAGAAGCAGCAATCCAATTCGCAACCAGCGTCGCTAAAGCGCCACCTAAACTATGCCCAACACAGTGAATGGTACCATTACTTGTTATCGGATTATCACGAAGAAAACGAGTTAGACCTTTTCTCATAGAATAGAACGTAGACTGAAAACCCGAATGTACTATCTCTCCAGTGTCTGTTCCTTTTCCACTACACGTTAGATTCGTGATCCCGTCAGCTAATGCTGCGGTGCCCCTGAAAGCTAAAACAAGATCATGCTTATAACGCTGACTTTTTCCCTTACCTAGCAGAGCAAAACCAGTTTCAGGACGAAAGAAAAAACCACCACTAGTGCCTGTGATCATGTCCTTGAAAGAGAAGTCATTGCGAAGAGCAAGTGGTACTTCTAAATCCTTTAAATTCTGCTTTATAGAGTAGGCAGTCACCGCCAAGTAACTTGCCTGTTTTGGAGAAATTTCATTCATAACTAATCAGCCATATCATCTTTTGCAATGTAAGTATCAGTGTATTCGTCGTATAAATAAGTGGTTACTCCGTCGTGGTTCCAATCACAAATTGAGTAAACAGAGATAGGTAAGCCCTTTTCCGGAGCAACATCCACCTCATGAATACGCTCAATATTGGTTAACTCACAATTAACATTCGAGAGCATTGAGAGTAATGGTTTTCTTCCATCTGGTGGTGCCCAAACGCCCCAGACTTTCTTTTGATCACCCTTCCAATTGAGATAAATTTTTTGATGGACGTTTAAGCTCCCACCAAATATATCTCCGGGAGCTCGTGACCGAATAGTAACGCCAGGAAAGAAGAACTCACCTAGTTCATTGGTTTGGGCTTCATCTTTTAGCGTTTTTCCATTTTTATATGGTTCATAATAAAGTTCTCGATAAACCGTTAGCCCGGCTTGAGGTTCGCCATTAAGCTTGATGACACCACGAACCTCTGGTGACATTTCTACATCGTACTTTTTAAACGGCCAAATCATTGCACTTGCTCCTATCGAAAATAGAGCTAAGACCAATATAAGCGAGTGTTTTTTAGCCATAGCTTTCTCTATCCATTAACTATTTTGGGGGATGATATGGAAAAAGATGAATAAGTAGAAGATGTTCATAAAGTGAAGGTAATTTTTGGAAGGAAACTCAAGGTAATGTGTAATTGAGATATTTATTTTTTAAACGCTTGAATCATCGTTGTGGCTTAATTTGCTTCAAAAGCAACTTTCCCAATTATTATTTGAAATCACAATAGTACCAACATGGGGTCGAAGTCACCTTTAGCTCGTCTTATATCGTTATTCAACAAGTCAGACTTTCTCAGCGATTTAATCACGACAAACAAATCTTGTACTAAAACAAACAATGTCAGTTGTTTGTTTTCAGAGAAATAAAGGAATAATAACTTAACTTACTGAAATATAATTTATTTGTCGGTTGGTATACATTTCGCAACGTTTGTCATGAGTCTAAATTAACAAGGAGATAGACCATGGCAATTCGTCAATGTGCAATTTATGGAAAAGGTGGCATTGGTAAGTCCACGACAACTCAGAACTTAGTCGCTGCGCTAGCGGAAGCAGGCCAAAAGGTCATGATCATCGGTTGTGACCCGAAAGCGGATTCAACTCGCCTTATCCTCCACACTAAGATGCAAAATACCATCATGGAAATGGCAGCAGAAGCTGGCACAGTTGAAGACATCGAACTAGAAGATGTGCTGCTGACTGGGTACGGGGATGTTAAATGTGTTGAATCAGGCGGCCCAGAGCCAGGTGTTGGTTGTGCTGGCCGTGGTGTCATCACAGCGATCAACTTCCTAGAAGAAGAAGGGGCGTACGAAGAAGATATAGATTTCGTATTCTACGATGTTCTTGGTGATGTGGTATGTGGTGGTTTCGCCATGCCCATCCGTGAAAACAAAGCACAAGAAATCTATATCGTCGTTTCTGGTGAAATGATGGCAATGTACGCAGCAAACAATATATCTAAAGGGATTTGTAAGTACGCTGCAACAGGGAGTGTTCGTCTCGCGGGTTTAATCTGTAACTCTCGTAACACAGACCGTGAAGATGAGCTCATCATGGCGCTTGCAGCGAAGATCGGCACTCAAATGATCCACTTTGTTCCTCGTGACAACATCGTACAGCGTGCAGAAATCCGTCGTATGACCGTTATCGAATATGACCCGACTTGTAATCAGGCCGATGAATACCGCGCTCTTGCGAAGAAAGTGATTGAGAACAAAATGTTCGTGATCCCAGAGCCATGTACGATGGATGAGCTGGAAGACTTGCTCATGGAGTTTGGCATCATGGAAGTGGAAGATGAATCCATCGTTGGCAAAACTGTCGCTGAACTGGCTTAAGCAACGGATATTAATTAGAGATTAATTGAGTTGTTATAAGTGAAAAATCAATTTGGAGGCAGATTATGTCGATGAATAAAGAACAAACGCAGGCACTGATAGACGAGGTATTGGAAGTCTATCCAGAGAAGGCGCGTGATGATCGCAAGAAACACGTCACGGTTACCGACGCTCAATCAGAAGGGACGTGTATCACTTCTAACCGTAAAACGGTGCCTGGCGTAATGACGGTGCGTGGCTGTGCTTATGCCGGTTCTAAAGGCGTCGTTTGGGGGCCAGTAAAAGATATGATCCATATCTCACATGGCCCTGTAGGTTGTGGTCAGTACTCTCGTGCTGGTCGTCGTAATTACTACTCGGGTACGACTGGAGTTGATTCATTTGGCACTTTGAATGTCACCACTGACTTTCAGGAGCGTGACATCGTTTTTGGTGGGGACAAAAAACTTTCCGCTGCGATTGATGAACTTGAGCAATTGTTCCCGCTATCAAAAGGGATATCTATCCAGTCAGAGTGTCCGGTGGGTCTTATCGGGGATGACATCGAAGCGGTAGCGAAAGTAAAAGGCGCAGAAATCGGTAAAACCATTGTCCCTGTACGTTGTGAAGGTTTTCGTGGCGTTTCTCAGTCTCTAGGGCACCATATTGCCAATGATACGATTCGTGACTACGTACTGGATGCCTCTGAAGGTGAAGCGAAGATCGAATCAACGCCTTATGACGTCGCCATCATTGGTGATTACAACATCGGTGGTGATGCTTGGTCTTCCCGTATCATCCTTGAAGATATGGGCTTACGTGTCGTTGCGCAATGGTCTGGTGATGGTACGTTACCAGAAATGAAAAACACACCTCAAGTGGCATTGAATTTGGTTCACTGTTACCGATCAATGAACTACATCGTTCGCTACATGGAAGAGAAACAAGGCATTCCATGGGTTGAATACAACCTATTTGGTCCCACTAAGATCGAAGAGTCAATGCGCAAGATCGCCGCCTTCTTTGATGAGAAAATCCAGAAGCAAACTGAAGACGTTATCGCTCGCTACCGTGAGCAATGGCAGGCCGTGATTGATAAATATCGACCTCGCCTTGAAGGTAAGTCAGTGATGCTTTATGTCGGTGGTCTGCGCCCTCGCCATATCATTGGTGCTTATGAAGATTTAGGGATGGAAATTACCGGGGCTGGCTATGAGTTTGCTCATAACGATGACTATGTGAAAACCACGCCAGAACTGAAGGATTCAACGCTGCTATTCGATGATGCAAGTGCCTATGAATTGGAAGAGTATGTTAAAGCGCTTAAACCCGACCTTGTAGGTTCTGGAGTTAAAGAGAAATATGTATTCCAGAAAATGGGTTTCCCATTTCGCCAAATGCACAGCTGGGATTACTCAGGCCCTTACCACGGTGTTGATGGCTTCGCTATTTTCGCCCGCGATATGGATTTGACTATCAACAACCCATGCTGGAATAAGATGAAAGCACCTTGGTTGAAAGAAGCATCAGACGACGCTCTAGTGAAAATTGCTTAATGTGAGTTGGAATGGATTTCCAATTAATGTCACCCGAGCCGGAGTTCACAGATTAGTGGCACGGTAGGAGAATTACCCATGACTCAAAAAGTTGAAGATATAAAAACTGGTTATGCTCTTTTTCAGCAACCAGAATACCAAGAGATGATGGCCAATAAACGCGCATCTTTTGAACAAGGCGTTGATGCAGAGAAGGTTCGTGAAATCTTTGAATGGACAACCACGAAAGAATACCAAGAGATTAACTTTGCTCGTAAGCACATCACCATTGACCCGGCCAAAGCTTGTCAGCCATTGGGAGCGGTATTGTGTTCGCTAGGTTTTGAGAAAACATTACCCTATGTACACGGCTCTCAAGGTTGCGTTGCGTACTTTCGGAGTTATTTTAACCGTCACTTCAAAGAGCCCATTGCGTGTGTTTCTGACTCCATGACAGAAGATTCGGCAGTCTTTGGTGGGCAGGAAAACCTGTTTCAGGGTTTGGAAAACGCGTTCGCGCTTTATAAACCCGAGGTGGTTGCAGTGTCTACCACCTGTATGGCTGAGGTTATTGGTGATGATTTGAATGCGTTTATTAATAATGCCAAAGATAAAGGCCATATTCCCAAAGCGCTACCCACCCCATTTGCACATACACCATCGTTTGTTGGTAGTCATGTGACAGGTTGGGATGGCATGTTTGAAGGCATGATGAAATACTTTACTGATCAAGAAAGTATTAAGGTCGGTAGCAACGGTAAAATCAATATTATTCCCGGATTTGAAACGTATCTTGGTAACTATCGTGTTATTCACCGCATGTTGAATGAAATGGGCGTTGATTACTCTTTCCTTTGTGATCCCTCTGAAGTCCTCGATACCCCGGCAGACGGTGAATACCGCATGTATGCTGGTGGAACGCCCATTGAAGAGATGAAAGAGGCACCGAATGCTAAAACCACTTTCTTGCTTCAGCCAAATCAACTTGTGAAGTCTAAGAAATACATTGAAGGTGTTTGGAAACACGAGGTTCCTAAAACGACTATCCCGATGGGGTTAGAGTGGACGGACAAATTTTTAATGAAAGTTTCTGAGGTCACGGGTAAGCCTATTCCGGCATCGTTAACGAAAGAGCGAGGTCGTCTTGTTGACATGATGACCGACTCCCATACTTGGTTACACGGCGTAACGATTTCACTGTATGGCGATCCTGATTATCTATTGGGCATGTGTAAGTTCCTAACCGAGCTGGGTTGTGAAATTAAACACGTTCTTTGTAATAACGGTTCTAAAGCGTGGAAAAAAGAAATGGAAGCACAACTGGCAGAAACACCATACGGTGCCAATGCAGAAGTGTTCTTCAAACAAGACTTGTGGCACTTACGTTCGCTGATGTTTACGGACAAGCCCGATCTATTGATCGGTAACTCGTATGGTAAGTTCATCGAGCGGGATACAAAAGCGAAAGGAACCGAGTTTGAAGTACCACTGGTGCGTATTGGTTTCCCTATTTTTGACCGTCACCACTTGCATCGCCAATCAACGCTGGCCTACGAAGGGGCAATGTACATCTTAACCACTTTAGTTAACGAAGTGCTGGCTAAGCTGGATCGTGATACCAGCGACCTAGGCAAAACAGACCTTGGTTTTGATTTAGTTCGTTAACTTAAATGACCGACGCTATTTATCGTCGGTCATTTTTTAGCCGAAAATGAGGGATGTGTTATGGCGAATGTCATGATTCAGTACAACGAAAGTCACCAGTTATCGCTTTATTTACCGAAGAAGGATTTGGAAGAGGTCATTACTTTCTTCGAATTCGATTCTGAAGAGAAATGGGGCGGTGAAGTGCATTTGGCCAATGGTGCTATTTATCATATTGCTCCAATGACCAGTAAACCAAGATTGCCCATTACGGTGAAAGCCAGACGGTTACAAGCAGCGTAAATTAAGGAGAATCTCATGATGGACACGACGATTTCTGATCAAGCCGCTCTTCGAGTTGCGTTGGCGTCTAAATTGCTACCTGATATCGACTTACGTTCTTTGTTAGGGCTATTGATCCAACATCTGGGTGAACCGCTGACGGAAACTAAGTTAGTGGGGTTATCACCGAAAGCGTTTCGTTTAATGGTGAGTTCGCTGGGTTCTGGAGCAACACGCAAAGAGGTATCGGGTGCTTTGGATGTGTTGTGCCATCCTGACGTGAGCGATGCCTCGGCACCACACGTTCCGGTACAAGAGCCGATGACGGGGCCAAAACTCAAAGTCGCATTGACCTCGAATCAGGGGGAAATGGTGAATGGTCATTATGGTTCTTGTTTACGGGTATTGATTTATGAAGTCAGTGCAATGGAACATCGTCTGGTTGACGTACGCGAAATGCCGACAGGGAGAAAGGGTGAAGAACGTGCAATCTTGATGTTAGATAAAATTCGTGATTGTCACCTGTTATTCACATTGTCTATCGGGGGGCCTGCGGCTGCTCGCGTCACTCGCGCCAATATTCATCCGATTAAAAAGCCAACGCCGATGTCTGCTGAAGCGGTATTAGCGGAGCTCTCAAATGTGATTGCCACCAACCCACCGCCATGGATTAAACGTATTCTAGGCATGAAGATATCTGAAAAACGCTTGGAGGAAGAGAGCGGTGAGCCATGCTACAACGACTAAGTGTGATATTGACTTTGAACGGGGCCATTTATCTGAACGGGTGTTGTCTGACATTGTTTCGCAGTTAGGCAATGAATCAGAGATAAGTCAGGACACCTTATCTCGCTTGCAAGTCCGTTACCCTGAATTGCGTTTCACTCTGTGTTTTGATGAAGAGATGGGTTCACATGAGGCGTACATCGAAGCGAGTGGTTTTGATCTCCATTTAGTCTCTCATCGTCTGTCTGGGTGCAGTTCGTTGACTCAGGAGTTAACACAGGCTTCTGGGGTGGTGATTGCGCTTCACGATCGTTAAGTATTTTTTGTTCGTTTTACGACAATGTCAGTCTTTGTCTTTGTCAGTGTTGAGTTTAATCAATAAGTTATGAGTGGAATAACACTTGCAGTTAACGAAGTATTCAGTATCTCAATTTTAACTGCTGCAACTCAAGGAGAGCCGCATGAAGCGATCAGAGATCACGTTACTGCAAGATGAACCCGCCTGTGAGCACAACAGTGGAGAAAAAAGTGGTTGTAGCCGACCTAAACCGGGCGCAACGGCTGGAGGATGCTGTTTTGATGGTGCTCAGATAAGCTTGCTGCCCATCGCGGATGTGGGGCACCTCATTCATGGGCCAATTGGTTGTGCGGGAAATAGCTGGAACAATCGCGGGACTCGTGCTCTGGGCAGAAACCTGTTTCGTTATGGATTTACCACGGATCTTAATGAGCAGGATATCATCATGGGACGTGCGGAAAAACGGCTGTTACATGCGATAAAACAGCTGATTAAACAATATCAGCCTCCTGCGGTTTTTGTGTATATGACTTGCGTTCCCGCCCTAGAGGGAAACGATATTGAAGCCATTTGCTCTCTAGCAACCGAGCGTTGGGCGACGCCTGTGATCCCTGTCGATGCGGCGGGCTTTTATGGCAATAAGAATCTGGGTAACCGAATTGCGGGCAACGTGATGGTTGAACGAGTGGTTGGGTCGGCAGAGCCTCCACCAAAGCCCCAAATGCGACATGATTCAACTCGCCTCGTCCATGACATTGTTCTTATCGGTGAATACAACATCGCCGGAGAGTTTTGGCATGTGTCGCCACTGTTTGAGCGTTTAGGGTTAAGAGTGTTGTGCTGTATGGCGGGTGATACTCAATTTCATCAAATACAGACGATGCACCGTGCGGACGCGGCCATGGTGGTTTGTGCTCGAGCACAAGTGAATGTGGCACGAAAGCTGGAAGAGAGATGGGGCATACCTTGGTTTGAAGGCAGTTTCTACGGTATAGAAGATACATCACATTCACTGCGAGAATTTGCCCGTCTACTTGGCGACCCAAAACTGAGCAGAGAAGTCGAACTTTTGATTACAGAGGAAGAAAGTCGCATTCGCTCAGCGCTGACCCCTTACATAGAAAAGTTGAATGGCAAGCGAGCGCTGCTTTATACCGGAGGGGTTAAGTCCTGGTCAGTCGTGAGCGCTCTGCAAGAGTTAGGCATTGAGTGTGTTGCCACAGGCACCCGTAAATCCACACAATCGGATAAAAATAAAATCCTAGACATTATGGGTAAAGAAGCGCTCATGCTCGATGAAGGTGGCGCGACTTTACTGCTCGATACTTATCACCAGCATCATGCTGATGTCATGATTGCGGGGGGCCGAAACATGTACACGGCCTTAAAAGCGAAGTTGCCGTTTTTGGATATCAACCAAGAACGTGAACATGCTTATGCTGGGTATGAAGGAATGCTCACCTTAGCGCAAGAACTGTGCAGAACAATAGACACCCCTATCTGGCAGACGGTTCAACGCCAAGCTCCATGGATAGTCGAAGACGTAACCTTCACTTCTACCATCATTGAAAAAGGAGCCTGATATGGTTATTCCAATCAAACAACACTCCCCACTGGTTACTCAGCCATTAAAAACGAGCCCGGCAACCGGAGCCACTTTAGCGACACTGGGTTTTTCTGGTTCCATACCTTTGATGCATGGTTCTCAAGGTTGCAGTGCCTTTACTAAGGTTTACCTTATCCAACATTTAAGGGAGCCCATTCCATTACAGAACACGGCAATTGACCAAGTTTCTGCGGTCATGGGGGGAGAGGGTAACATAAGCGAAGCATTACAGGTGTTATGCGAGAAGCACTCCCCTGAACTGATTGTCATCATGAGTACGGGGCTGACGGAAATGCAGGGGGTTGACCTGTATCGTATCGTTACTGAGTTCACACTCCAGTACCCGCAATATTCGGAGACAAGCATTGTCCCAGTCATAACTCCAGACTTCATCGGGTCAATGCAAACCGGTTACGCGCATACGGTTCGTAGCATTGTGAAACAATTGGTTAAAGGACCAACAGGGCGTGAAAAACAGCGCACACAAGTGAATGTTCTCTGTTCTATTGGAATGACATCTGCTGATATTGAAACGATTAAACGTTATGTGGAAGCCTTCGATTTGGACTCTGTTATTGTGCCCGATTTATCGCTTTCGTTAGATGGTCATTTAGGTCGAGAGGACTTCAGTGCAACGAGTTCAGGGGGAACTTCCGTCCTTGAAATTGAGCTCATGGCCGACAGTTCGAAAACTTTGGTCTTTGGCGAGTCTCTGGAAGATGTCGCAAGATGGTTGAATGTACGATTTGGTATTCATTATCGCCAGTTCGGGATGGCGATGAATTTAGACAGCATTGATCCATTGATCATGACGCTTTCTGAGATCAGCGGCCGTCCAGTACCGGGGTGGATAACACGT
Organism: Vibrio cincinnatiensis DSM 19608; assembly: GCF_900167345.1. Classification (GTDB taxonomy): domain Bacteria; phylum Pseudomonadota; class Gammaproteobacteria; order Enterobacterales; family Vibrionaceae; genus Vibrio; species Vibrio cincinnatiensis. Next base: position 44,791 of record NZ_FUXB01000001.1, read on the forward strand.
GAACGCCAACGATTACAGGATGCACTGCTTGATGTCCACTTTCTACTCAGCGGTGAGCAATACACCATTGCACTTGAACCTGATTTAGCGAAGGGTTACGTTGATCTCATTACTATGGCTGGGGGGGAGGTTAGTCAAGTCGTCACGACACTCGATGTGCCGAGTTTGCAAGACATGGAGGCACGAGAAGTGATTGTTGGTGATTTATCGTGTATTGATTTAGCAAACCCTGACTTAACGTTAGTGATTGGTAATAGCCATTGTGCCAATGTGTGTGAGTCGGTTGTTCCGGTGATGCGCGTCGGCTTCCCATGTTTTGACCAATTTGGCAACATGGATATAAAACAAGTCGGGTACGAAGGTGCTCGGCAACGATTGTTTTCTCTGGCTAACTTATTACTTCATAACCATAAAGACGAGGTAACACCACACGTTAGTGCCTATCGTTTCAGTGCGCATGACGTATTACCGACTGCGGAGGGGTTATGAGGCCGACAAAAAGAAGGCTACACCTCCCACCGGAGCCAACTCAGGATAACCTGCGTGTTAAAATCGCGTTTACCACCTCAGATAGACAAACCGTCGACCAGCATTTTGGGTCCGCAAAAGGCGTATTGATTTATGGTATATACAGCACCGAATGGCATCTGATGGAAGCGATTGAATACAGCTCTAGCGGTTTTGCACATGATAAATTGCCGAGCCGTATCGCTGACTTATCAGGGTGTGCGGTGCTCTTTTGTAACGCATGTGGTGCGCTGGCTATCCGACAATTGATTGAGTGTGATATCCAGCCCGTCAAAGTCAGTGAGGGGTGTCACATTCACTTTTTACTGACGGAAGTGATGGCAGAATTAAACGGTACTCAGACGGGATGGCTTTCCCGAGCCCTAAAGAAGAATAAACTGCCTGATCTTTCTGATACCCAAAAAAGGTTAACTCAGCTAATGGATGAAGAATGGTAACGTTCAATACAAGGAGGATTCATGATGACGACGAAATTTAGTTATACCCGAGGTGGTGAACCGTGGGCACCTCAATTTATTGAGGCCATTGATGAGCAAAAATGTATAGGCTGTGGGCGGTGTTTTAAAGTGTGTTCACGTAATGTCTTCGATTTAATTGAGAAAGAAGAGATTGGCGAAGAGGATGATTATGATGAAATGATGATGGTGATGACTTTAAAAGATCAAATGGACTGCATAGGGTGCATGTCATGTGCCAAAGTTTGTCCTAAAAACTGTCAAACCTTTACTGCGCCTGCAGCATAAGGGGTAAAAGAGTGGGCTTTTATCTTTTTTCGCCCATTGACTCTCCATCTCTCATGTTTCTTACCAGATCTAATGTTTCTTACCGGACAATTTGTTTTGTTATAAACCTTACAAATAATGTGACAAATTTGTTGTGGTTATTTTGATGCCACATAAAGTGCCTATTTTAGGTTATGTAAATCATGAGGTTATATTTTTTGTGATCTTGGTGGGTTTATTGCAACGGTAACAATATCGACAGAGTAGAAAGGTATCCAACCAAGGAGTGGGCTATGTGGGATTACTCAGAAAAGGTGAAGGAACATTTTTTTCATCCAAGAAATGCAAAATTAGTGGGTGATGCTAATGCACGTGGAGATGTTGGTTCAATCAGTTGTGGTGACGCTTTGAGCTTAACGCTTAAAGTCGAGCCGGACAGTGACGTGATCTTAGATGCGGGTTTTCAAACATTCGGATGTGGTAGTGCCATCGCGTCGTCATCAGCCTTAACGGAGATGATCATAGGCAAATCATTGGATGAGGCCATGAGCATTACGAATAACGATATCGCGGAATATCTTGATGGGTTACCGCCAGAAAAAATGCATTGTTCTGTCATGGGAATGGAAGCGTTACATGCGGCAGTTGCTAACTATCGAGGTGAAACGTTAGAAGAGGATCATGAGGAAGGGGAGCTCATCTGTAAGTGCTTTGCTATTGATGACTTGATGATAAAACGTGTGGTGGAAGCGAATAAGCTCAGCACCCTCGAAGAAGTGGTCAATTACACCAAGGCGGGTGGGGCGTGTACTTCTTGTCATGAGAAAATTGAGTGGGTTCTGGAATGTTGCCTTAAAGAAATGGCAGAGAAAGGGCTAATGACAGAGGGAGTCAAAAGCCGTGAGGAACCAAGCACAGAGATCGTTGCTATTGTTGAGTCGATCATTGAAAAGGTTCGTCCATCAGTACAAGCCGATGGGGGGGACGTTCGCTTACTCGATATTGAAGACAACATTGTCTTTGTCGAGATGAGTGGTGCGTGTGTCGGTTGTGGCTTATCTGGCCTGACTCTGGCCAATCTGGAACAGAAAATTACCCAAGCTTTGGGTGATACCTATACGGTGTTCCCTGTTCAGCAAAACCTATCGAACACAATGCAAAAGGAAGGCTCTTATGACGTTTAACGCAACATTAAGCAGTGATAAGCTGGTTTACCTCGATAATAATGCAACAACATGCATTGATCCTAAAGTTCTGGAAGTGATGCTACCGTATTTAGAGACTTTCTATGGCAATCCTTCTTCTCTTCATCGCTTAGGCTCTGTTGTTGGACATGCGATGGAGACCGCTCGTGAACAAGTCCAACAGTTAATTGGTGCGGAATATGCGAGCGAAGTCATCTTTACCTCTTGCGCGACCGAAGCCACATCAACGGCCATTTTATCTGCGGTTGAGGCTTACCCAGACAAGAAGGAAATCATTACGACACAAGTAGAACATCCGGCGACACTGCAACTTTGTCAGGCATTGGAGCGTAAAGGCTACACTGTCCACTGGATAGGTGTCGATAAGAAAGGTCGTCTCGATATGCCGGCGTTGAAAGCGGCTTTAAACCGTAATGTTGCGATACTTTCCATCATGTGGGCGAACAATGAAACGGGCACGATATTCCCCGTTGAGCAAGTGGCCTTGCTTGCGAAAAGATATGGTGTTGTCGTTCATGTCGATGCGGTACAGATGGTCGGGAAATGTCCGGTTAATGTGCAAAGCTGCCCTATCGATATGTTGTCTATTTCTGGTCACAAGTTCCACGCGCCTAAAGGGATTGGTGCACTCTATGTAAAGCGGGGTACTAAATTTCGCCCGTTACTCCGTGGTGGACACCAAGAACGAGGCCGACGAGCGGGCACCGAGAATGCCGCTTCTGTGATTGCCATGGGGAAAGCCGCTGAACTGGCTTACCTGGCTTTGGAAACAGAGACCCAGCGTATTCAAATGATGCGCGACCGTCTTGAGCAAGGGCTACTCGCTCGCATTCCAAGCTGCTTTGTGACCGGTTTCCCTAAGCGACGCGTTCCGAACACAACCAATATTGCGGTGGAATATATTGAAGGTGAAGCTCTTTTGTTAATGATGAATCAAGTCGGAATCGCGGCATCGTCGGGGTCGGCTTGCACATCTGGTTCTTTAGAGCCTTCTCATGTGATGAAAGCCATGCAGATTCCATTTACTGCAGCACACGGCACATTGCGTTTTTCATTATCGAGATTCACGAGTGATGAAGATATCGATCATGTGCTAGAGCATTTGCCTCCCATCGTGGAGCGCTTGCGCGAAATGTCGCCGTACTGGAATACGGAAACTCAGCAAGGGAGTGCCACGGAATTCATTCCTGTATATGCCTAGGAGTATGGTTATGGACAAGGATGTGCAGTCGGCAAGGGTCATCATCAATGACACGACACTGCGTGATGGAGAACAAAGCCCAGGAGTGGGTTTTACGACCGAAGAAAAGGTAAAGATTGCGTTGTTACTTGAATCGGCTGGCGTCACCGAGCTTGAAGTGGGCATTCCAGCGATGGGAGAACAAGAACGTGAAACCATCAAAACGATCACTCGTCATTTGACTCAGGCAGAAGCGATGGGGTGGTGTCGTATGTTGGCAGAAGATGTTCAGCGAGCGAGTAACCTCGGACTCGACTGGCTCGATCTCTCCGTCCCCGTTTCGCATCAGCAAATGAAACATAAGTTAAATAAAACGTTGACTGATGTTTTGATGGGTTGCGAACGCATTATTCAACAAGCACTTGAGAGCGGAATGAAAGTTTGTGTGGGGATGGAGGATGCATCACGCGCTGATCATGATGTGCTATATAGGGTACTCGAAGTGGCAGAACTTTCTGGCGCTAGCCGAATTCGTTTTGCTGATACACTCGGGATTCTTGACCCATTTACGACTTACCAGATCATATCTGAAATACGTTCAAAAACCGACTTACAGCTTGAAATGCATGCGCACAACGATTTGGGAATGGCGACCGCGAATTCTCTGGCTGCGATACGTGCAGGCGCGGACTCTATCAATACAACCGTCAATGGTCTTGGTGAGCGTGCCGGTAATGCGGCACTAGAGGAAATAACCGTTGCCTTGAATGTGTTGAATCAAGCGGAAACCGGCGTTGATTTGTTAAAACTGGATGAATTATGCCGCTATGTTCAGATCGCATCTGGACGACAGTCCACTCCACAAAAAGCGATCGTTGGTGAGTGTGTTTTTACGCATGAGTCGGGTATCCATGTCGATGGTTTACTTAAAGATATCAATAACTATCAGGGCGTTTCCCCTAGTTTAGTGGGTCGGACTCATCAAATGGTGTTAGGGAAGCACTCAGGAATTCAAGCTATTGAGTCAATCTATGCAGGGATGGGAATTCGACTGACTAAAGCGCAGTGTGAATTGATCAAAGTACAGCTGGTTCATTGGTCAGAAACGTATAAATGCGTTCCTGACCCACAGCAGTTAAGGCATTTTACCTCAATGATCCTACACAAAGCTTAGCCTCAGCATCTTAGGAGTGAATGATATGGAGATCACCGAACAGAATCGGTTCATTAAAGATTGCGAGCAACTTGAGAGTGTAGAGGACTTTTTAGAGTATTTCGCTATTGAATACAGCAGTCAGGTGGTGCAAAGCAAGCACATTCCGTTATTAAGGCTGTGTCGACAGTTATTAACGGCGAAAAAAGCGACGGATAATTATGACGATTACCGCGATGCACTCTCAACGGCCTATAGACAAATTTCACATGGGCGACTGCCGACATTGAAGAAAAGCGCTTGCGCAACGTGTCAATTGGACTGCGATAAAACGGAGTAACAACATGCTGATAAACAGACCTCGTTTTGAGCCGGGTCACGAAGTCAGAGTCATAAGAAATATTCGTAATGATGGCTCTTTTCAAGACCGAGACAAGGGAGAGTTACTGGTTACCTCGGGAAGCATCGGTATTGTTCGAAGTTACGGTGATTTTTTACAGTCACAGCGCATTTATCAGGTTTTTATTGAAGCCGAGAATAAAGTGGTTGGTGTGAGAGAGAGTGAAGTGATTGACGCCGCATTACCTTGGGTTCCTTGTCTATTTCGATCTCAGGATAAAGCAAAGCTCACCTGTAGTTTGACGATGTTTGGTAAACCGCTCGCCTCGAAAGGTGATGTAATCGACGTGCATCGAGCATACCGAAATTTGGACGATGGCTCAGTGAATTATGACGTTAAATTTGGGGAGCACATTATCCGGTTAGAGGCCTCCCGATTAACCCCAGTAGAGGCATAGGAGTGTCAGCATGGAAGCGTATCAACGTCACTACCTTACCGCAAAAGTAGCGGCAGAAAGATTCAAATTAAACCCTGAGTGGCTAAGTGAGCAACAGCGACAAGCGGTCGATGTTCAGGTTGCACAGCTATTTCGAATTCAGTCTGCCGTGCTGAGTTCTCGTTTAGGTATCCAAACTTATGTTCATGACCGTGAACTCGAAGAAGCGATGGATCATGTGATGGGTGGGTATCCCAGTTTGGAAGCGTTCGAGTGTGCTCTGCGAGGTCAGCAGTTGTCGGAAAGTGAGCTGAGGCGAGCGTTAAAAGATGAACTTCGTTGCAATAAAGTGTTAGAACACGTGAGTCGTGATGTTCCCGAACTCAGTGAAGAGGTTGCTTTTGAACATTATCAGGCCAATCAGGATAAGTTTGTACGCCCCAGCTTATGGGAACTGAGTCAAATACTGGTCACCATCAATAGAGAATTTGAAGAAAATCACCGAGAGGCGGCTTTTGCTCGCATTCAGGCCGCAAAACAAGAGTTAAAAGCGAGAGACTTTTCTTCTGTTGCACTTAAGTATTCTGAGTGTCTAAGTGCGGTCAACGATGGTTATCTAGGGTGGTGTGAAGCTCCCAAGTTATTTCCGCAAATTGTGCAGCAGTTGCCACGTCTTGATCTGATGGAGATCAGTTCAGTCATCGAGACAGAGATAGGGTTTCACTTAGTTCGTGTTCACTCCGTCAAACCTAGTGAGTTGGTCTCATTTGAGCAAGCTTATCCATATCTAAAGCAAAAACATCAACAACGAGCTAAAGCGTACATACAAAAGCAGTGGGTGTCGCAGTTGCTGGTAGAGGAGGGGGCGTTTGATGGCAAAGAATAGACCTATTTGGCAATCTTGCTTCGTGCTTTCCCTGTTCTCTCATACGGCGTTAAGTCAGACGTTGACCATCGCGGTTGCAAATAATTTTTACGGGTCGATGAACGCACTGGTGAGAGATTACAAACAACAGCAGGGTCATGATGTCGAGGTCAGTACGGGTTCCAGTGGACAACTCTATGCGCAAATCCTCAACGGGGCACCCTTTGATCTGTTCTTTTCTGCCGATCAACATCGCCCTCAGTGGCTAGTGGAACAGCAATTGGCTGATGAAACTTTTACCTATGCACAAGGTGTGTTGGTCGCATGGTCACCGACTGAGCATATTGACGTTAAAACAGAAATGCTTTCAGAGCATTTTCAGTATTTAGCCATCGCTGATCCAAGGCTTGCCCCTTATGGTCTTGCTGCTCAGCAGGTGTTGGAAAAATACCAACAATGGCAACGTGTACAAAACAAGCTGGTTATCGGGAAAGGGGTAAACGTAGCTTATCAATTTGTTTTTACTGGCAATGCTCAAATTGGTTTATTGGCAAAATCCCAGGTTTATCAGCAAGGACAATTTCAGTCTGGGAGCGTTTGGCAAGTGCCTTTAGGTGACTACTCGCCAATTAAGCAAGATGCGGTGATTCTAAAGTTGAGCAAAGATAAAGTCAGTGTGAAGTCATTTATCTCTTATCTAAACAGTGAACGAGCTAAAGAGATTATTCATAGTTATGGGTATTTGACCGACTGAAAGAAGGGGGAAGGGATCGATTGGACGGTTTAGTGATTGTTACGACACTGAAGTTGGCTTTGGTTGTCATGTGCACACTGCTGGTGATTGGTATACCTACAGCTTGGTGGTTATGCCATAGCCAATCACGTTTTAAGCCCGTGATAGAATCTGTGCTCCTGTTACCTTTGGTGTTGCCCCCGACGGTTCTCGGTTTTTACCTGCTCGTGCTGCTTGGACCGCAGGGCAGCGTGGGGCAGATATTCTATCAATTGGGCTGGCAACAGCTGCCTTTTACCTTCACGGGTATCGCGGTCGCTTGTACGGTTCACTCGCTACCCTTTGTCCTCCAACCGCTTAAGAACGCATTCGCTGCCATTGGCAAAAGGCCGATAGAGGTAGCGGCAACCTTATGCGCCTCACCACTCGATACGTTTATTACGGTCACGTTACCTTTAGCATGGCCGGGGGTCTTATCTTCGGCTGTCATGGGGTTTTGTCATGCTCTAGGCGAATTTGGGATCGTGCTTATGATCGGGGGGAATATACCGGGAAAGACTCGGGTGATGTCGGTCGAAATTTACAATCATGTCGAAGCGCTCGACTACCATAGTGCCCATCTTTTATCGGCGGGACTAGTCGGTTTTTCTTTTTTAGCCTTGTTGTTGATTCATTGGCTCAATACTCTTCATAAAGCCAGAATGGAGTAGGAGAACGTATGAACAATTCGGCAGTGACTGACAATGAAGGTGCCATCCGAGCTAAGCTGAATATCGACTATGATGATTTTCAGCTTAAGGTTGAGTTAGCACTGCCTAGCCGAGGTGTGACTGTTCTCTTTGGTCATTCAGGTTGTGGGAAGACCTCTTGTTTAAGAGCCATTGCCGGACTCGTCAGGCTCAAACAAGGTGAGGTGCGAGTCAACAGCGAACAGTGGCAAAGCTGGGACGGAAAAGTTTTCATTCCTCCCTTTGAACGTCGAATCGGTTATGTGTTTCAAGAGCCCAGCCTATTCCCTCATCTCAATGTTGCTCAAAATCTTGCTTATGCGGAGAAGAGGGTAAGAACATCGCCGATCCTTTTTAATCGAGACAGCATTTTGGCGCTATTAGACATCAATCCCTTACTGAATCGTTATTCATCCCAACTTTCCGGAGGCGAGAAACAGCGGGTGGCGATTGCTCGTGCATTGTTAACACAACCCCAATTGTTGCTGATGGATGAGCCGTTATCGGCCCTAGACCATGCCAGAAAAGAAGAGTTTTTACCTTACCTTGAGCGCCTTCAGCGAAGGTGGGATTTGCCTATCATTTATGTTACTCACTCGGTGCAAGAGCTGGCTAGGTTAGCTGATCATATCGTTTTGTTTCATCAGGGAAATATCGTCGCCAGTGGTGGAGCTCAACAGATCATGTCGGATGCTAAATTTAGTCATCTATTGGGTGAAGAGATGGGGAGTGTGTTTGATACCGTAGTAAAAAAACATGGTGAAAAGTACGGAATGACGGAGTTAATGTATGGTGATGTTATTTTTCATGTCCCCGGGAAAATCGCCACTCTTGGAGAACGAAAGCGATGTCGTATTTTGGCAAGCGATGTGGGGATAGCATTGGACGAGCCGGTTTCTACGACGGTGCTTAACCGATTACCAGCAACGATTATCGAGGTTGAATCCGCATCCATTCAAATGGGTGAAGTTTTAGTGGTATTGGAACTGATTAATCAACAGCGTTTACTTGCTAAGGTAACCGTAAAATCACTTCATGAACTCAATTTACACCAAGGGAAACGTGTTTGGGCGCTGATTAAAGCGGTCGCTATTTGTTAAAACAATCCTTGTGTTATGCAAACCCTCTCTCTGTTATGCAAGCAATGGCTGTGCTGTTCAAGAAATATCTGTGGGTCAGCATCGAGTGGGGCTATGAGGTTATTTCGAAACACTCACGATAGCTTGAGCAGGTTTCACAACTGGGTGAACGGCATAGATAGTCCCCCCCGTTTTCACATAACTGGCGGTATAAAAACCGTTTCCAACGCATGTTGTGGACATTGGCTATGGATAAGGCCGGGAAGTAGTCAGAAAACAAATGCGTTAATATCGCTCGTTTGGGAAGGCCTAAGTCATACCAGAGGTGCTGGCTTCCCAAGCAGCCACTTGATATGACGATAGCCATTTCTGCGGCAAACTTGCAGGAGTTATCTAGGTTCTGACATAACAATTGGTGCAGCTGGTTGTACTCTTCTGTTCTGAATGCCATTAATTCGCTACGTAACGTGGCGGGTTTTGTTTCTAGATGGGTTAAGTTGATTTTAAGATCGAGGGATTCGATCACTTGGATAAAGCGGTTTTTGTCTAACCCGAGGTAGAGTGGCAGCGCCGATTGCCCACTCAAATAAGAGTGGATGATCGGGCGCCAGTACTGATGGTATTTTTCCTCTTGCACTACACCGCTCCTGTTTGCGGTGGAGGGCTTAAGCTACCTAGAGGATTTAAGGGGTGGTTAGCTCTATCAACAATCGCCTCTTCGACAGGACAAATACTGACACATTGTGGTTCGTGCCAGAAAGAAGCACACTCATCACATCGTTTGGTATGAATGGCAAAGGGTTTGTCTGCGCTATCATTCCTATATATTGCTTGATTCGGGCAAACCGCTATACAGGCGTAGCAGCCGATACATTTATTGTTGATGGAAAAGCTCATGTTTTGCCTCCGTATGCTCAGTTTCACGACAATATTGTTTTGCTATTGCTTCTAGGCTGCTGCTGATGGGTTGGAAGGCAAAATCAACGTTGGGAGCCACGCCAAGTTTCTCGAGTTCACGCCATGGCGTGATCCCGATTCTTGCACTGAGAACCATTTGGCAGTCGGCGATAGTGTTGAACAAAGCGTCCTTTTGTGTCTCTTCACCACAGGAGAGTTGACCGTGACAGTATTGAGCCACATTACGTGATTCTTCAAACAAGAATTGCTGAGATTGTTGGTCGTATTGGTAGATCTCAAAGCGTTCAGTGTGACCAAAATGCAATCGGATATGAGTTTCCCCATGGCTGGCAACGGCGACTCTATAGACTGATGATTGGGAAGAGGGATCACAGGGAGCGGCATTTTCATCACTCAGCATCCCAATCGCGTCTGCACGGCACTGTTTGCAATGGGTCATTTGTGGCATGTGTACACTACATTTTTCTCGGACATGTTCTAACTCCTCGTCCGTGGGTCCTCGTTGACCATTCAGCCCAAAATAGGTGCCGTGACTGGGATCTGAAATCAAGGGCATGATGTTATGCAATGTGGCACCCAGAGATTTCACTTTTTCTGATACTTGAGCGATGTGATGATCGTTGATACTCGGTATCAGTACCGTGTTGACTTTGACTAGCATACCAGCCTTGGCGGCTAACTCTAATCCGAGCAATTGACGCTCGATGAGCATTGTGGCAGCGATTCTGCCTTTGAGCCTTTTCCTGTTGTAAAAAATCCAAGGATAAATTTTTTCCCCGATGTCAGCATCAATACAATTAATCGTAATGGTGAGATGATTAACGCCCAGTGCGGCCAGTGTCGTAACATGTTCAGCAAGCGCGAGCCCGTTAGTTGAAATACATAGCTGTACATTGGGGTCGGCTTTACGAATATCGAGAAGCGTTTTAAATGTGGCTTGTGGGTTGGCGAGTGCGTCACCGGGGCCGGCGATCCCGACCACAGTAAGATTCGGCGCCCGTTTTTGAATAATAGAGAACTGCTTGATCGCCGCGGCACTATCCATAATGTGTGACACCACACCCGGGCGAGATTCATTGCTGCAATCATATTTCCGATTACAGTAGTTGCACTGTATGTTACAGGCGGGTGCGACAGGTAAGTGCATGCGCGCATATTGATGAGCCTGCTTTGAATAGCAAGGGTGTTTCGCAATGTTATCCTGAGTTTGTTTATTAAAAAAATGATGAAGGTTATCTTTTGTACCCTCGTCACTTTTGGCCTCTGGTGAAGGACTGTCCATGTCTGCCCCTTATGATTAAATGCCTTTAATAAGGAACATTGCAATCATTATTCCGTATTTAATTTATTGATTTTCAAAAAACAAATGGTAGTCGCTCATAACAATTGTCTGATAGCTGACAATATTTAGCTTTCGAAAATTGTCAGATTTGTTTCATTTCAATATTCAATATTTGAATGCGATATGCGATTTGACGCGGTGTCATGTTGAGTAACCTTGCGGCTTTGGCTTTTACCCAACCGGAGCGCTCTAGCGCATCAATCACCCGTTCTCTCTCATCTGCTGGTTTGCTTTTTTCCCGTAGTATCAGCTTATTTTCGGCAACACGAGCAGGAGGGGGCGTCGCCAGTGAGGGGGAATACAGGGGGGAAGCCGATGCTGAAAAACTGGGTTCCGCTTGGTTTATTGCGATTAAACTGGCATCAATGACACCCGATTCGCACAATACCGATGCGCGTTCTAAGGCATTTTCCAGTTCACGCACGTTACCCGGCCAATTGTGATTCATCATTACTCGTATTGCATCGTCACTGATGGTGAGGTGACGACCTTGTTGCTTACTGAGTTTTTTTCGCATGAACTCAGCAAGCTCAGGGATATCTTGAATTCGCTCTCGGAGAGGAGGTAAGTGCATTGGCATAACATTCAGTCGGTAATACAGATCTTCACGGAAGTTCCCTTGCGCCACTTCATCTTCCAGATGTCGGTTCGTTGCCGCGATAATACGTACGTTGACCGTAATGGTTGTGGTTCCACCCACTCGCTCAAACTCTTTCTCTTGTAGTACCCGTAACAATTTTGCTTGAAAAGCAGCACTCGTTTCACCGATCTCATCAAGAAAAATGGTGCCATTATGCGCCATTTCAAAACGGCCTTTGCGTTGTTTTACCGCCCCTGTAAATGCGCCTTTCTCATGACCGAATAGTTCTGATTCGAGTAGGTTATCGGGCAGTGCTGCACAATTGAGTTTTACGAATGGGCGATCAGCTCGAGGTGAGTTGTAGTGGATAGCATTCGCTACGAGTTCTTTACCGGTACCAGACTCACCACGAACCAGCACGGTAGAATCCCAACGAGAGACCAGCCGGATCTGATCAAAAATCTGTCTCATGCTTTTGGTGTGTCCCACTAAGTTGTGGAAACTATATTTATTCCGAACTTTACGGCGTAGCCCATCTCGTTCATCAACAAGCTCTTTTTCAGTTTGCTCAACGTTCTGAGACAATTGAATATTTTTGGCGATTAAATTACCAATCATATCGAGAAATTTTGACAGGAGCGTTAGGTGTTCGTCACTGACATTAGGTGGCTGGGCTGAAAGTGCGCCAAGAAGTTTACTATGGCTATCTTTGAGTGGGACACAGATAAAGGGTTTATCATAGTCATAGATGGCTAATTTGTCCGCAAAGCGTAGGTCACTCCCTAGGTTGCGAATCACCATGGAGCTTCCTCGGCTAAGGACCTCGCCGACAATACCTTCCCCCGTTTTATAGTAAACGTTCTTCTGCTCTTGGCTGTTGTTGTTAATTGGGCTGTGTACCGACTTGACCAATAATAGGTTTCTCTGGTGGTCAAGAATGGTGAGCATGCCGCACTGTAAACGACACTCATCGTGCAGAATTTTCAGTATTTTATCGGATGATTCAACGTAATTGAGACTAGCGTTAAGCACACTAGATATCCGATACATTGCCGCCAGTAATTGGCGCTCTAAATCTAAAAGAGTCTGTTCTTCTATCATAATGACTTACCGCGATTAATGGGAAAGGTTAAGCAGATTCTTGCACCATGTAGACGACGACTGTCTGAAATCGTCATGGTGGCGGAATGTTCATTGAGCACCTGCTGCACGATTGAAAGCCCAATACCACGGCAGCCAGATTGATGGTTTGGTTTGGTACTGTAAAATGGTTGAAATACGGTTAGACGAAGATCTTCTTTAATGCCTAAACCACTGTCTTCAATATCCACCATGATCTCTCCATCCTTCTCATAAGATTGAATGAATAGGGTCCTATCTGATGGCCTAGCATACTTGATCGCATCTAGTGCATTATCGATGAGTTGCTTTAAGGCGAGAATCAGTCTGTGAGGCGTACCGTTAATAGAGGAAAGCTTAGGAGACAGCTTCAGTTCTAAGTTGATGGACAGTCTCATTAATTCATCATTACTGATGCTGCATGAATCACGAATGGTTTCATTAAGATTGACCGGTTGCGGAGTTTCTCTTTCTCTTTCCGGGATGGCGAGCATGATCTCTTGCATTGCTGCATTAGCACTTGCCATCGCATCATCCATAGCAATTAAACCGGGGCAATAAGCTTTAGTGCGTTTTAGAATGTTTACCGCAGAATTAATGACATTGAAAGGCCCCTGTAATTGATGCAAGGTGCCCATTAGTGCTTCTTGCATGGCGTGGACATACTTATTGTCTCTCACCATCAATTTGGTGGCATTAATTCGTCGTTCTTCAACCAAGAGTTTCTCTTTGGTACGTTCGGTAATCGAGATGACGCCATAGTCATCATTGCTGTTCGGTATAAAGTAGTGCTCAATGTTGATGGTTGAAACGGGGATTTTAACCAAAGTAAATTCAAACCATCGTTCGCATTGACCGTCTTCACTTCGAACGGAGATATTCTGCGTACGGTTGGTATGCTCGCCGATAAATTCAACGACGCTACTCTGCTGATAGTCTCTTTGAATGCTATCTAGCAATAAGTCGATGGGGGAGTGGTGAAGACTGTTCTTTATTCGCTGATAGTTTTTATTACTGACCAGCAGTTTGTTGGCGGCATCAATCAGAGCGATAGCGGTCGATGAACCATTCAATATCGCTTGGAAAAGTGTGAACTGGTTTTTTTGTTCAGTGATTCGTTGATGTTGTTCAGTAATATCTCGATGGATTGCGTAGTAACGTGTTTCACCCTTGTGTTCTTTAAGTCGAGAAATAGACATTTCAGCAATATAAGGTTCTCCATTTTTCTTTCTGTTTACCAGCTGACCTTGCCAGTGATCCCCACTGGTAATGGCGACCCACATTTGTTGATACACGCGTTGAGGTGTTGCCTTGTACGACAGTAACGACGAGTTCTTACCAATCAGTTCATGTGATGTATAGCCAGTGATTTGGCTAAATGTCTGGTTAATGAACAGTATGTTGCCAGATTTATCGGTAATACTGATGGCGACAGGAGCATGTGCAACGATCTGTTCAAACGCTTGTATGTCAAAGAGCGCGGTATTGCTCTTGGGTAGTAAACTATCAAGTTGTTCCATACGTCTTTCCCTATCCGTTTGGCGATATACCCTCTCGATGCATTTCCTATTCCACGTACCCAAGTCAGTCGTGTCGGGCTTGATGAAATAAAGGTTTGTTTGATTTCGGACAATTATTCATTCGAACAAGCGAATTTTGTTGGTTTTATGACACCTCGATGGGAGGGAAGAGAAGCGTACCACCCGCTCACTAATGCGGTCTTTTCAGGGGTGTTTGTTCCATTGCTGTGCAAAAACTGCCCTTGGCATAGGCTATGCACCATCCTCGTGAATGGAAGTGAGTGGAGTGTTGTTATGTCCGAGGGATTGATCATTTTTCTGAGTGCGACATTTGTAAACAATGTTGTTTTAGCCAAATTTCTGGGTTTGTGCCCGTTTATGGGGGTATCGAGCAAAATTACCAGTGCGGTAGGCATGGGGATAGCGACGATTTTCGTACTGACCTTAGCCGCGGTATCTAGCTGGATCATTGAGTTTGCGATTTTGAAACCATTGCAGCTTGAGTTTATGAGGATCATATCCTTCATCTTGGTCATTGCCGCCGTTGTTCAGTTTACGGAGTTATACGTTAAAAAATCGTTTCCCGACCTTTACCAATCTCTTGGTGTATTTCTACCGCTTATCACCACCAATTGTGCCGTTTTTGGGGTCACGCTACTGGCGGTTCAAGACAATCTGTCATTTCTCAATACCGTGATGTTCAGCTTTGGGTCTGCTTTAGGTTTTCTCTTCGTGATTAGCATTTTTGCAGGTTTACGCAGTCAGCTTATGTTAAGTCAGGTTCCTGCGGCATTTAAAGGTTCTCCGATAGCATTTCTCACAGCGGGATTTTTGTCGATGGCCTTTATGGGTTTTTCGGGAATGGCATAAACGAGGTTAAGTCATGTTACTTACAACGCTTATATTTTTTGTTGTTCTCGGAGCGTTTCTTGGGCTTGCGCTTGGGTACGCCGCAAAAGTGTTCCATGTTGAAGGCGACCCAAGGATAGATAAAGTCGAAGCCTTGTTACCCGGAGGCCAATGTGGTCAGTGTGGAGAGGCGGGGTGCCGTCAAGCAGCGGAAAAGATGGTCTCCGGTGAGCTGAGTCCGACATGTTGTCCGCCCGGCGGGGCGTTACTTGCTCAACATGTTGCCCAGTTGCTTGGGGTTTCTATTGATGTGGATGACCAAGACACCGAATGGGTGGCTTGTATTGATGAGGCACAGTGTAACGGATGTAACCGGTGTTACAAAGCCTGCCCTTTTGATGCCATTGTCGGTGCGCCGAAACAGTTACATACGGTACTAAAAGATGTTTGTACGGGGTGCCAGTTGTGTGAAAAAGCCTGTCCCCGAGGGTGCTTAACCATGTCTGAGGTGACACCGTCGGTATCGACTTGGTATTGGCCCAAGCCTTCGTTGCCAGTTTAGGAGTGAATCATGTCCAGTGTGAGGAATTTTAATGTGTGGAACAAACCATTTAATGGCGGTATTCATCCCAAAGCTTATAAAGAGTTAACGTCAGACCAATGTATTGATCGTCATTTCTGGCCTAGGAATATTTACTTACCTTTGCAGACACGTTCAGGTGCAAAGTTGAGAGTATTAGTGACACCGGGGGAACCGGTGCAAAGAGGGCAATTGATTGCGGTTGGTCTTACGGATTTTGTCGCACCTTTGCATTCATCGGTAAATGGTGTTGTGACAGCCATTATTCCACACATTACGGCGCACCCTGCGAAAGTGAAGTGTGACACGGTCGTGATTCGTGCCAATAACGATAAACAATGGGGCATCTCCTCTTCGGGGGAAGTCATTCAGAACTTAGACGCTGACACCATTATTGATCGTGTTGCCAAAGCGGGCATTGTCGGGCTGGGTGGTGCAGGTTTTCCCACTGCGATTAAGTTGAAATTTTCAAGGCATTCCAACGTAGATACCCTCATCATTAACGGAGGCGAATGTGAGCCATACCTGACCAGTGATGATTTAACCATGCAAACCTTTCCGGAAGAAGTCATCTCAGGGATACAGATGATGTTGATTGCCAGTGGGGCACAAAAGGCAATTATTGGGGTGGAAGATAATAAACCCCTTGCGTTGGCTGCGCTCCGTTTTGCCGCGAGTGAAATGGATTCCATTGAAGTGCGCAAGGTGCCCAGTATTTATCCGATGGGCTCTGAAAAGCACTTAATCAAAACGCTGACAGGAAAAGAGGTTCCTCCGGGAGGACGTGCTACTCAGGTCGGTATTTTGGTTAACAACATTTCTACGGTTAGGGCGGTGTACCATGCGGTGCGATTTTGTCGTCCTTTGGTTTCGCGGATTATCACCGTTAGTGGAAAGGGGATCGCCGAACCTAAAAATGTAGAGGTGCCTATAGGAACGCCAGTGAATGAAGTGATCAATTACTGTGGTGGGGTCAGTGAATCGACAGAGCGATTACTTTTTGGCGGACCGATGATGGGGAGCGCTATTCCATCAATGCAGGTGCCTGTGGATAAAACGGTCGGTGGAATCTTGGCGTTAACGGAAGATGAGGTATTCATTGAAACTAAACATCAAGAGTGTATTCGTTGTGGGCAATGTGTTCGTGCTTGTCCAATGGGTTTGATGCCATTTCAAATGGCCGCATACACCCGAGTTTCCGACTTTAAACGTGCGGAAGAGCTAGGGGTGAATCATTGCTTGTCTTGTGGTGCGTGTGGGTATGTTTGCCCCTCTTCGATTCCTTTAGTTCAGTACTTTATGCACGCAAAAGGTGTGATTGCCTCTCAGGCATTTATGGATCAAAGGGCCGCTCATGTTAAAGAACTCAATGAATCCCGAAAACAGCGTCTCGCGCTTGAGGCCGAAGAGAAGAAAATGAAAGCGGCTAGAAAAGTCACGAGACCCACTCGAAATGCTCTACCTGAGCGACCAGAAAAACCGAGCCGTCCGGAAAGCACCGCTCGGCCACCACGTACGGCCCGAGTGTTACCTCAAGATAACGTCACTGAGAAGGGGCAAGCGCTATGATCAAGTATGATTCAATCATTGGCCCATTTGCTCATAATGGGAGCTCATCTACACGAATCATGTATCTCGTTATCTTAACGTTATTACCGGCTTGTGTATTTGCTGGCTTTCAGTTTGGCCGCAATAGTATGGCATTGCTAGCCGTCTGTTGTTTAACCTGCATCATCAGTGAATGTTTATGCCTATTGGCAATGAACAAGAAGCCGAGCGCGTGTTTTGATGGTTCGGCGATATTGACGGGGTTGTTACTCGCCATGAGCTTACCACCTTCATTTCCTCTCAGCTTGGCGATTTTTGGCAGTATGTTTGCCATTATTTTGGGGAAACAAAGCTATGGAGGGTTAGGGCAGAACGTATTCAATCCTGCCATGCTAGCGCGTGTCATGCTACTTATCTGTTTCCCTGTTCAAATGACTCAGTGGGCAGTTCCAACGCCGATAGATTTAAGTAACAACTTAGTGACGGTGCCTGATGCTTGGCTGAACTTTGATGGAATGACGGCGGCGACGGCGCTCAGCACGGAAAGAACGTTGCCTGTCATGTTGACGGAACAGTTCTTTGGGCAACATTCCGGAAGCTTAGGTGAGACCAGCGCTTTACTTATTCTGTGTGGTGGTGGTTATCTGATTTGGCGACGCATTATTCACTGGGCGATACCGGTAACCTTCATGCTTGGCCTGACAATACCTGCGTTAGTAAGCCATTTGATTAACGCTGAAGTTTACCTATCGCCGTGGATTCATCTGACCAGTGGCGCAGCCATGCTGGGCGCATTTTATATCGCCACAGATCTTGTCACTTCTCCAACCAGTATTCGTGGGCAGCTTATCTATGGGCTGGGGTGTGGCCTGCTCGTTTGGTTGATTCGAGTCTTTGGCAGCTACCCTGAAGGTGTGGCTTTTGCGGTGCTGATTATGAATGCGGTTAGCCCGTTAATTGATTACTACTTGCGGCCAAAGGTATTTGGTACCGCCCGAGTGACGGAGAAATAATCATGGAAGCCAAACCCCTGTTATTTAAAGAGCACATTGCGTATCAGGTCATATTACTTTCTGGGGCATGTGCACTCGCAGCATTACTTCTGTTTGTTACAAATGGGGCAACCAAGCCGATCATTGTACAGCGTATCTTAGAAGATCAACAAGCGCTATTGAAGGAGGTGCTTGCGGGGCAAGCCTATTCGAATGATGTATTTTCGAACTTCCAACGGATTGAGTTTGAAGGTCAGCCATTCAAACTGTATCGAGTGGAAGATGAGAATCAGCAACTGATCGATTGGGTAATTCGAGGCGAACAGGAGGGATATAGCGGCACGATTCGTTTTCTCGTCGGAGTCAGTCTTAGTGGTGAGATTATTGGTGTACGAATAATCAGTCACAGTGAGACACCGGGATTGGGGGACAAAATTGAAGCTGAAAAAAGTGGCTGGATACGCAGTTTTGACCAACGAACATTAGAGAACACGGGATCATGGGCAGTCAAAAAAGAGGGGGGAGATTTTGACCAATTCAGTGGTGCAACGATTACACCCAGAGCAGTAGTCAAAGGTGTGCATCAGGCGTTGTTAGCACTTCAATCTTATCAAGGAGCGAACAATGAGTGAAACCAATCCGTATAAAGACATTATTTCACAAGGGCTATGGGGCAATAATATTGTACTAAAGCAGTCTCTGGCTCTTTGTCCTTTACTCGCGGTAACCAGTAGTGCGACCAATGGTTTGGGGCTTGGCTTGGCCAGTATGATAGTCATGGTTGCTGCGAATACCCTGAACTCAATGGCGAAAGGACTCATCAGTAAAACCGTTCGCATTCCGGTGAATATTATTATTATCGCCACTCTTGTCACGATGACGGATGCATTGCTGAATGCCTATCTTCATTCTCTGCACAAAGTGCTAGGCCTATTCATTCCGTTGATAGTTACCAACTGCGCCATTCTTGGTCGTGTCGAATCATTTGCGAGTAGAAATGCAGTTATGCCTTCGGTTATGGATGGTCTATTTATGGGGTTAGGCTTTACTTGGGTACTGACGGTGCTCGGGGCGATACGAGAAATTCTGGGTAGTGGGACCTTATTTAGTCATGCACATCTACTGTTGGGTGAACGCTTTGCATTTTTAGAAATGGTCATCATTGAGGATTATCAGGGCTTGCTGTTGGTGATTTTGCCTCCGGGAGGCTTTCTCGTGTTGGGTTTGGTTCTGGCGTTGAAACAAAAGTATGAATCTGGGGTGGTAAACACCGTCTCGGCGGTCGCACATAACGCTAAGGGGTAACCATGAAAGTCAGTGTTGTCTACGCATTACCTGATGAACAGGTATGGTTACCCGTTGATGTTGACCAGAACGCAACGGTATTGAGTGCGATTCAGGCTTCTCATCTTCTAGAGATGTTTCCGAATATCGATCTAGACAAACAAAAAGTGGGGATTTTTGGTCGGGCTACCCCGTTAGATAGTGAGCTTAAAGAAGGCGACCGAGTCGAAATATATCGCCCGTTAATTTGGCAGCCTGAAGATGAGGACGACGATTAATTGTCTCCTTTACGACATTATGTCGGATGTTTTTTGAAAGTTGATTTATCTAACGTATTGAAAATATTGATGTAAGTGTGTGGTAGGTGTTTTGCAGTCTATCCCTAACATGATAGCAATTTAAGCAAGGAGCTAATGATGAGTAAAGTAGGCATTTTCTTTGGTACGGATATGGGTAGCACTCGCAAAGTGGCCAAATTGATCCAGAAACAACTCGGTGACGAGATAGCGGATAAACCGAAAAATATTAACCGCGTCGATACCGATGAATTTACTCGCTATGACTACCTAATTTTGGGTACGCCAACTTTAGGTGAGGGGCAACTTCCTGGGCTCTCTACCGATTGTCAGGAAGAGAGTTGGGAAGAGTTTCTACCCAATTTCTTAGACATGGATCTTTCGGGTAAAAAGGTTGCGTTATACGGGTTGGGTGATCAGGTGGGTTATAGCAATGAGTTTGTTGATGCACTCGGTGAATTATATGATCATGTTGCCAACTGCGGTGCAGAGATGGTGGGATTCTGGTCCACGAAAGGGTACGAATTTACCGCGTCGAATGCGGTTGATGGTGATGACTTTGTCGGGTTGGTGATAGATAAAGATAATCAATCAAGTCTGACTGAGCAGCGTATCGCAGAGTGGGTTGAGCAGATCAAAGCGGAAATGGCGCTCTGATCCAATTTGTTCGCTAACATTCATCCTGTGCAAATTGACCGATTGATGAGTACACCATAAAACTCGCCTCTACGAGACGGATTCTTGTAGAGGCGAGTTTGGCTTAATGATAGAACCACTCTGCATCAACATAAAGTGATTACGGTGTTTAAACCAAAGATAGAGCCATCATTACCGCAGAGCTTAGCTCATGAGAGAGGTGTACCCATGCATCCCCATGTATAAGCCGACAGCGCTGATCAAAACTCCCGACAAGTAAGGAGCGCGACGAGCGACATCGTTCAAACCACTCCATTTCGATGTTGCCTTTTGCACTCCCACTGCCGCTACAATGCCAACAGCAACCAGCGTTATTGCTAAACCAATGCTGAATGATACAACCAAGGTGGCCCCCAGCGTCATTGCTTTAAGGTGCAAACAGATAAGCAGAACGGTGACTGCCGCAGGGCATGGAATCAACCCCCCTGTTAAACCAAAAAGTAGTATTTGTTTGTTGGTCACGTCTTGATTCTCAAAACGTTTTTGAATATCTAAAGCATGTGCGCGTTCATGAGCATCTTGGTATTCCTTATTATCACCTTCTGAGTGCGTTTCTGCATGAAAATGGACATCAAAATCATGACTATGATCGTGGTGTCCAATCATCAATGTCACAGAAAAATCATCAGCGGCTTCAAAAGGCATCGTCGATTCCAAATATCCATCCCGTTCAGTAAAGCTATAAGTATCAATAGGTTGTTGGTCTTTGTAGGGTGCTGACATCTTGACGTTTTCAGCCATTAAAGGCTTGCCGCTGATTGTTCGTAACTGAAAACGATGATGAAGCCCTGCTGCGACAAGAGAAAGCGATACATGCCCATGTCCGGTATCGACAATTTGTGTCGTCCATTCATGAGTATGGCTATGCGCTTTTTGCCAAGCACGCTCCCCGCTCCACGTTCGCCAGAACATCCATAAACCGGTTGTAACAATAATGATTCCCGAGATGAGTTGCATCCATGGTTCAACCGCCTCAGCTGTGAATTTTTGGCTGATGTATATCCCGCTAAGAGCGATTAACCAGACAATCGTCGTGTGAGAAAGTGTGGCGGCCAACCCCAACATCACTGCCTGTTTGACCGTGCCTTTAACCGCGATAATAAAAGCCGCCATCATCGTTTTTGAGTGACCGGGTTCGAGGCCATGTAAAGCCCCGAGTAAAATGGCACTAGGAATAAAGAACCAGCCGTTACCTTGTTGTAGTAGTGCAGTAAAATCCATTGGTGTTCTCTGTGGCGATGTCAAATGTTATGAAAACTATACTCCCCTTGAGTATCGAATACTACCCCCCAGTATCAAATACTACCCCCAAGTATAAGTTGAGTGCTACATTATTGGTTAGAACCGAGCCGCCCATAACTCAAAAGAAGAGAAGCCATGTCACATACAACCCGAGATCAGAAAAAGCTCAGCACTCGAGTTAGCAAAATACAAGGTCAGGTCAATGGACTGAAAAAAATGCTAGGAGAAGAGCATGAATGCCACGATGTACTACAGCAGATAGCGGCGATTCGAGGCGCGGTGAATGGTTTGATGCGAGAAGTGATCAAAGGTCATCTGCTTGAACATGTAGTCCTTGAGGAAGAGAAAAGTCAACGTGAAGCTGATATGGAAATCGTGCTGAAAGTTCTCGACTCCTATATCAAATAATGCCGTGGTTACAATGTGTGATGTAATCTGAATCTAAGCTTTCATAAAATTCTAAAATAGAAATACCCAAATTACGGTGAGCAATTTGGGTAAACGGCCTAACCTTATGATACGGATTGAAATTCTTCTCGCTGGTTTTGATAGCGATCTTAGCGTGAATATTGAACCAGCCCCATTGGTTTCAGCAACCACTCCGACTAGCTTAACGGCTCGGCCATAAATCGTTTGTGTACCCGCTTCGTTAGCTTAATCACTAATTCATAGGCGATGGTGCCAATATGATTAGCGACATGCTCTATGGGTAAATTTTCACCCCAAAATTCTGCATTATCTCCGACGTTATCTTGTAAATTTGGGCCGAGATCGACCGTGATCATATCCATAGACACGCGGCCGACAATGGGCACAAGACGGCCATTAATATAAACCGGTGTTCCTGTGGGCGCGGAGCAAGGGTAACCATCTCCGTAGCCCATGGCTATCACCCCTATATGTGTATCTCGTGGCGCCGTCCAAGATTGATTGTAGCCAACCGAATGCTGGCTCTTGTGCTTGCGTATAGCGATGAGTTGAGAGCGTAAGGTCATGACACAGCGTAAGCCGTGATCCTGACCGGTATCATTTTGATTTGGGCTGATGCCGTAAAGCGCAATACCACTACGCATGTAGTCAAGGTGGGACTCTGGCCAGTAAAGAATACCTGCTGAGTTAGCAATGCTTTTTGCCCCTGCATAATGGGCCGTTTGTGCTAAGAAGAGTTCAACCTGTGCTGAAGTTGCTGGTGAGGTGAGGTTATCTGCACAACTCAAGTGACTGATAAATCCGACAGGGCCGCTCAGTTTTTGAGTGGCTTCGAGCTGCGTTATGTAATCGTGCAGTTCACAGGGGTGAATGCCAAGGCGGTGCATCCCTGTATCCAGTTTTAGCCAAACTTTTAAAGGGGTTGAGATAGGGGTTGATTGAAGATGCGCTAGCTGTTCTTCACAATGAATCACCGTCTCTAATCCCAGAGCCGATGCGTGTTGTAAATCTGCCGGGCAGAAACATCCTTCAAGCAACAGGATAGGGTGAGTAATGCCCCCTTCTCTCAATTCAAGCGCTTCTTCTATGCGAGAAACAGCAAACATCTCTGCTTGGGGTAGAGCCTGCGCTGTTTTAAGAGCATCGTGCCCATAGGCATCTCCCTTGAGTACGGCGATGATGGGTTTATTTCCGCATTTTTGCTTCAGTTGCTCATAGTTGTGGCGAAGGGCAGCCAAATTGATAACGGCTTCCGCTGTGATCATAAATCATTCCTAATCGGTTTTTTTGCGTACGCCTTCTGTTTTAGTCAGAAGGCGTCGATATGATTAATACTCTGCTTTAGCCGGATCTTGTGGTATTTGGCGAGCAAAATAATGCTTGGTGGCTTGGTACACGACAGGGCTTAATAAACCAAGTGCGATTAAGTTAGGAATAGCCATCATGGCGTTTAACGTGTCACTCAATAGCCAAATCAAGTTGAGTTCCATTATGGCACCCACAGGAATCACCAAGACGAAAATGATACGAAAGGGGAGCACTGCTTTGGTGCCGAAGAGGTAACTGGCACAGCGTTCGCCATAGACAGACCAGCCAACAATGGTGGTAAAGGCGAAAATAGCCAAACTAATAGCAACCAGATAGCGACCAAACCCAGGAATGACCTGATCAAATGCGGCTGACGTGAGCGCAGCTCCTGTCATTCCTGAGGTCCATTCCCCAGAGATAATAATGACGAAACCAGTGATGGAGCAGATGATGATGGTATCAATGAACGTTCCCAGCATCGCAATTAAACCTTGCCGTACTGGGTCATCGGTTTGTGCACTGGCATGAGCAATGGGGGCTGAACCTAAGCCTGCTTCATTAGAAAAAACACCCCGTGCCACACCAAAGCGAATCGCCATCCAGACCGTCGCTCCTGCAAATCCCCCTTGAGCAGAAGTTGGAGTAAAGGCCTGTTCTAGCACAAGGGCAACTGCGCCTCCGATTTTATCGACATTAAGCAGTAAAATAATTAATCCGCAAGCAACGTAAGCAATGCCCATTAATGGCACAAGGGCACCAGCAAAAGCCCCGATGCGCTTAATTCCCCCTAAAAGGACGGCACCTGAAAGTGTCATGACAACGAGCCCAACAATCAAAGGAGAAAAGTCAAAGGTGGAGTGCATGACTTGAGCAATCGAATTAATTTGAACGCCATTACCAATCCCAAAACAGGCAAAGGTGCCAAACAAAGCAAATGCGGTTCCGAGCCAAGCCCATTTCTTACCCATCCCATTTTTGATGTAGTACATGGGGCCGCCAACATGGTTCCCATGGCGGTCGGTTTCTCGGTATTTAACGGCTAATACGGCTTCAGAATACTTGGTGGCCATACCCAGCAACGCAGTCATCCACATCCAAAATAGTGCTCCTGGCCCTCCAATAAAGAGGGCAGTAGCGACACCTGCAATATTACCGGTTCCAATTGTGGCGGAGAGGGCAGTCATTAATGCTTGAAAGGGAGGGATTTCACCACCCTGATCCTGAGTATTTTTTCTGCCTTTCCATAATAGTTTAAAGGCGCGACCAATATTAAAAAAGGGCATGAATTTCAAGCCAATATTTAGATAAATACCAATACCTAATATAATGACGAGCATGGGGAGGCCCCATACAACACCATTGACTTGGCTAATGAGTTGTTGAATCAGTTCCATCTGTTTTCACCATAAGAAGTTAATTAAATAAGTTATTGCTCACCTTTAGACTGACTAAGCAATTTGCAGACCAGTACGGCGCTTAATCAAGTGGTTTCTCGCTGATGAATCCTCTTTATACGTTAAATTTCCATACAAAATAGGTGGATAATCTATCCATGTTTATTTAATGGAGTGATGTTTTTATAATATTCTTATTATTTATTTATTTTCGAACGATAATGTTGTTATGGGGTGAGTGGTGTATTGACTGTTTTATTGACGGGGTGATGTGAGGATGGAATTTGTTGCTATAAGTTATGGGCTAATAATGTACAACCATGCACTAGAATTAGTCAGAAATGCACCAAAATGGCTATTTTTAGCCTGTTATTCATCTTTTTATGAAGATGAAAATGAAGAGAGTGATAAATGTAATCAGGGAATGAGAGGGTTATCACGATTTATTAAAATTTATAGAATGAAATATTATTGGTTTAAATCACTAGTTTTATTTTCAGGAGGCTTATTTACATAAAACTCTAGGGGAAGAGAATGAAATTGTATTATTAGTATTTATGTTTTCAATTTGGATTATTATGTCGATATTGTGTTTATTATTGGTGTTTAATGAATTTCTGGATTTTGTCGCGCCCATTGCTCTTTGTGATTAATTATTCTGAATTTGTGAGTTTTTATTCTATATTTTGTGCTTTTAATGCATTTCTTCTTGATTTTTCTTTACGGGTTTTCATTTTTTGTCACGAATTTTGCACTGTGATGTTTAGTGAAATATGAGATTAATCACTATTCTAATTTAATGACTCTTTGTGGAGAAAATCGAGATGGAACTTAAACAACCTTATTTACTCTTTTTAGGGGATGCTGCCGATGCGCTGGCTGCGAAAGTGGCGCAAGGAATTAAAACCTGGCGTCCAGAGTATTGTATTGGTCAATATCGTTTGGCGGGATGCAATGCTGATGTCGGTTTAGAAGAGATGGATATTACGCAAGCCGTTAATCGAGGTGCAAAAACTTTGATTATTGGTGTGGCTAACCGAGGGGGGCTGATTTCTCAAGAGTGGATCTCGGTATTGTTGACGGCTATCGAAGCAGGAATGGATATCGCGGCGGGATTGCATAACAAATTGGCGGATATTCCTGAATTGGTAAGTGCGGCTGAGAAAAAAGGCACTCGGTTATTGGATGTGCGTTATCCGACTCAGGTTTACCCCGTTGCAAATGGTAAAAAACGTCAAGGTAAGCGCGTGTTGACGGTGGGAACCGATTGCTCTGTGGGTAAAATGTATACGGCTTTAGCGTTAGAAAAAGAGATGAAAGCTCGTGGTATGGAGGCGGATTTTCGTGCGACGGGGCAAACGGGCATTCTTATTACCGGTGGGGGTGTGAGTGTGGACTGCGTGGTCGCCGATTTTATTGCCGGTGCGATTGAGACCATTACGCCGGAATCGACAGAAGAGCATTGGGATGTGGTTGAAGGTCAAGGATCTCTCTTCCACGCCTCTTATGCAGGTGTGACAACCGGCCTTATTCATGGTTCACAACCCGATGCCTTAGTGCTTTGTCATGAGCCAACCCGTACGCATATGCGAGGCCTTCCTGAGTATCCTCTTCCTGATCTAAAACAGTGTATGGAAGCGAATTTAGCCACCGCTCGTGTGACAAATCCGGCAGTAAAATTTGTGGGGGTTTCTATTAATACATCGGCAATGCAAGAAGAGGAAGCCTTGGCCTATATGGACAAAGTGGAATCGGAGCTTGGACTACCGGTTGTGGATCCTTTTCGCCAAGGCGTCGCTCGGGTTGTTGATAAGTTAGCGGAGGTCTAATGGAGGTTTGTCTGCATACCCACCGTTGGCCGATCCGAGGCAGTTTTACCATTGCTCGTGGCAGTAAAACCTGCGTCAACACGATAATTGTTGAAATGAAAAGTCAAGGAGGCGTGGGGCGTGGTGAATGCGTTCCCTATGGTCGGTATGGTGAATCTATAGAGAGTGTATTAGCGCAAATCGCGTCGGTAATTCCAGAGATTAAAGCAGGGTTAACACGGGTTCAATTGCAGGAGAGGCTTCCCTCGGGGGCCGCGCGTAACGCGATTGATTGTGCGATGTGGGACTTAGAGTGTAAGTTATCGAATCGGTCGATTTGGGATATAACGGGTATTCAAGCGAGTCCATTAACAACCGCTTATACCTTGTCGCTTGATACACCGTTAAACATGGAACAGGCAGCGAAAGATAATGCACATCGCCCCCTGTTAAAATTGAAACTGGGTGGTCCGGAAGATCTTGCCCGAGTGCAAGCCGTTCGCCGTGGAGCGCCGAGTGCGAGGATCGTACTTGATGCTAACGAAGCTTGGACGCCTGACATTTATTTAGCCTTGATCCCTGAGTTGGAAACATTGGGGGTAGCGATGATTGAGCAGCCGTTTCCTGCTCATCAAGATCAAATACTTGCGCATTTGCCACGTCCGATTCCTCTCTGTGCGGATGAATCTTGTCATGATCGAGCGAGTTTACCCGACATTATCGGACGGTACGACATGATCAATATTAAGACGGATAAAACAGGTGGATTAACCGAAGCGCTGGCTTTAAAAGCGGAAGCAAGCGCCGCCGGTTTAAGTGTCATGGTTGGCTGTATGCTTTCCTCTTCATTGAGTATGGCTCCTGCATTTGTTGTGGCGCAAGGGGTAGATATGGTGGATTTAGATGGGCCGCTACTGCTGGCTCAAGATATCGAATCTGGTTTTGAATTTGAGCGCAATGTGATGTTGCCTTTCAAGTTTGAATTATGGGGTTAAAGGAAAAGTGATGGAACGGATAGTTTATTTAAATGGCGAGTATGTGAAAGAGTCGGCGGCAACCATTTCAGTGTTTGATCGCGGCTTTTTATTTGCAGATGCCGTCTATGAAGTCACCGCGGTGTTAAAGGGAAAATTGATCGATCACTCTGGGCACTTAGCCAGACTCGAACGTTCTGCCAGAGAGCTTGGGATAAGGCTGCCAGTGACAGGAGACGAGTTAACGAAAATCCAGCGTACACTGATTGAAAAAAATGGTTTGGTCGAAGGGGGAATTTATCTTCAGTTAACGCGTGGCTCAGAAGGTGATCGAGATTTTTCTTATAGTGAAGAGATTAAGCCGACTCTTGTGTTATTCACACAAGCACGCCAGTTGATTGAAAGTCCGAAAGTTAAAACGGGTATCGAAGTGATTTCTATCGACGATATCCGCTGGCGTCGTCGTGACATTAAAACCACCAGTTTACTCCCCGCTTGCATGGCAAAGCATGCTGCACATTTGGCAGGCGCTGAAGATGTATGGATGATTGAAGAGGGGTTTGTGACCGAAGGGGGATCGAGTAACGCTTACATTGTTACTAAAGAAGGAACCTTGGTCACGCGTCCTCTGAGTCATGATATTCTTCATGGAATAACACGAGCTTCACTCATGGCTCTCGCCAAAGAATATTCGATGGTGGTTGAAGAGCGGTTTTTCACTATCGAAGAAGCATATGCCGCCCAAGAAGCTTTTATCAGTTCGGCTACCACGTTCATTTGGCCCGTGGTAGCGATTGATGGTAAGCCGATTGGTGAGGGTAAACCCGGTGAGATTTCACTGAGATTACGCGACATCTATATCAAGACTGCCCTTGAGTTCGCTCAATAAATTTATGAGCTATGCTCTTTCGTGATTTCACCCAGCTTTGCGCTGGGTGCCTTGCGCCGAGTAGAGAAGAATAAGATAAGCCCAGGCAGATAAAGCACACTTGAGAGTAAAAGCGTGTCTAACCCAGCGGCATAGATAAGCCAGATTCCATAAAGGCTGGCTCCCATTCCAACCAGAGTTATCCTCCAGCTTAGTTGCTGCTTGAAAGCAACCTTAACCAGATAAGCCCCAACAAGAAAGTAGGGGATAAGAATCATCGACGTTGAGAGCAAAACTAACGCGTTGTAACTTTCTCCAGTAAATAAAATCATCAATAAGCAAAATTGAATAGTACAACTGGTCAGCATCAGCGCATGCGTAGCGGTTCCACGTTCATTGGTTCGAGTAAAACGTTTTGGAAAAGCACCGTGTTGCGAAGCAATATAAGGCACTTCTGCGGCATAAAGTATCCAGCTTAAATAAGAGGCAAGGACCGACACAATAAGCCCGAGGCTGATCAATAGCCGTCCCGGGCCTCCGGCAAGATGTGCCATGATGCCAGCCATGGATGGGTTTGAAAGCCCTGCGACATCGGAACGGCTCATGACGCCGAGCGCTAATAAGGTGACTGCCACATAAAGCACCAAAGCGAACAAGACACCTAAGAACGTCGCTTTGCCAATGTCATTGCGTTTGCGAGCCCGCAGCGATAAAACGATGGCCCCTTCAATTCCGGTAAAGACCCATAAAGTGATCAGCATGGTATTTTTAACTTGATCAATAAAAGGGGTATTTAAGTTTTCTCCGGCTCGATCATAGTGAAAGGTGGCGGGTTCAAATGCCCAATAAGCCACCACTATAAAGGCTAAGAGAGGAAGAGCTTTAGCTATCGTGGCGAGTAAATTAATTAATGCTGCCTGTTTAACACCTCGTAAGACAAGATAATGGACTGACCACAAAACGAGTGAAGCGCCGATAAAGGAACTTAGCGTATTACCATCGCCAAAAATGATGTGCTCGGGAGTATCCAATAGAGCCCCTAGGCCCGCAAAGGCTACCACTAAGTAACCAACGACGCCAATGGTGGCACAGAGCCAATAACCCCATGCAGAGATAAATCCAGCTACCTCCCCAAATCCTTCTCGAGCGTAGGTATAAATGCCCCCATCAAGATCGGGTTTTAATCGTGATAAATACAGGAAACATCCTGCCAGCAGCATGATGCCAATGCCGGTGATGAACCATGCCGTAATAATCGCATCAACCCCTGCGACTTCAGCCATATTCTGTGGCAGGCTAAAGACACCAGCGCCCACCATAGAGCTGAAAACCAATGCGGTTAACATGGTTAGGCCAAGTTTTTGATTTCCTTTCATCCGCGCACCTCACTTGAGGCAAAATGTTGGCTTAAGAGTGCAATGTGTTCTGGGCCAATACCGCAGCACCCTCCAATCAAAGAAGCGCCTTGTTGTTGCCATCGCTGAGCCCAATCTAAGTAGCTGAGTGGGGTGAGGTCATCACGTAGCTCATCTAATCCATCATTCGCCGTGGCGGTTTTGGGTTGAGGAGGGAAAGCATTGGCATAAGCGCCAAGTTCAATATTAGAGTGGCCAAGCTGAGTCAAGGTATGTTTCGCAACACGGAGGGCGTCTTCAATCACTTCGGGTTGACAACAGTTAAATAAGATGGCCGAAACACCGCTGCTGGCCATTTGTTTGACCGCCTCTTCTACACATTGACCAGAGCGTAGGGTGGGGGATGTTGTCGCCTCACTGTCTTCAAGCGTAAACGAGACCCAGAAAGGTTTGTTATGGTTATCTAACGCTTTGACTAATCGATGCAGTTCTAATGCTTCTTCAATTAAGCTTTGAGTTTCAGCCAGCCAAAGATCCACATAAGGAGTGAGGCCTTGAATGAGTGGCGTGGCTATCTGTTCTGCTTTTTCTGGTTGGTAGAGGTCTGCGCGGTAGGAACCAAACAGTGGTGGAAGAGATCCCGCAACCAAGGTTTCCGGATGATGAGCGTTGACGACGGCTTGACGTGCCACTTTCCCTGCGAGATCAGCTAAAGCTAACCCTTCTGAGCTAAAACGCTTTTCACCAATATGAAAAGGGACAAGTGCATAACTGTTACTGGTTATCAACTGAGCTCCGCTCTCAATAAACGCTTGGTGTACCTCTTCCACGATTTCTGGTGCTTCCATTAGAGCAAGTGCCGACCACTCAGGTTGTCGAAAAGGTGCTTTCCGGCGCTCCAACTCTCGCCCCATTCCCCCGTCCAATATTCGTACCGCATGCGTTGACATAGTCATCCCTCATTATAATTAGAATTCAAAAAGTCTAGATGTTTAGACGGCTAAAAGGCTAAATCAAAAGAAAGAAAAATACAAATGGTTTGTGATTAAAAATGATTGATTGAGATGGGTGATGAATCGATAAGCATTGAGCCTAACGGTATCGTTAGGCTCAATGGGTGAGGATTAAGGAAGTTGAGTGACGAAGGTGCCTTGAGGGATAACCGGTAAATATTTTTGATAGAAATCCAGATAGGCTTGCTCGGGGTTGAGATCAGTAAAGACATCAGGGTAGAGCGCCTTGGCATAAAACTGAATCATTGCGCCATCCATAATGGTTCGACATGCACCATGATAGGCGGCATACATCCGGTTGTTTTTTACTGCATTAATGGAAGACCAACCCAGCCGCT
Organism: Vibrio cincinnatiensis DSM 19608; assembly: GCF_900167345.1. GTDB lineage: Bacteria > Pseudomonadota > Gammaproteobacteria > Enterobacterales > Vibrionaceae > Vibrio > Vibrio cincinnatiensis. The sequence continues at coordinate 76,213 of NZ_FUXB01000001.1, forward strand.
GTTTAAAGCCCGCTAGCCGTTGTTTTGCCGTTTCTTCGGGTACGTCTTGCCCTATGAGCATTGCATTGCTGGCGGTGCCGGACTCATACCCTGTAATGACAATCACATCGGGGTTACTGGCAATGATTTGTTCAGGGTTAAGTTTTCCCCACCATTCGACATAAGGGGCTGAAATATTATCGCCACCCGCCATGGTTGAGATAGCCCCCCACATGTTTTTACCAAAGGTGTAGCCCACTTCATTCACACCGGTTGCACCATATTCGGTATAGATTTTTGGTTGAGGTTTATTTGCCGCAGCCAGTCGTTGAGTTATCTTCTCTACACTTTCCTGATATTCATTCGCAATGGTTTCAGCCCGTTTTTCTTGACCCGTGATGATGCCAATCAGTTGAGTGCTTTTTACATGCCGTTCTACCGTTTGAGCATTATAATCGACAACCACAATAGGAATGCCCATTGCTTCAAGGCGAGAGATTTCCGTGCTCAAGGCCTTATATTGCCAATCGGCTAATAGGATGAGGTCAGGGTTTAGGCTGATCACTTTTTCTATCGAAAATGAATTGGTATCCACTCGGCCAATTTCAGGGATATCATCCAGTGAGGGACGATGGTTAACATACATCTCCCAGTTGGCTGGCCGAGCTTGCCAGATGTATTTTGACATACCAACGACGTTGTCATAGGCCGCTTCTGTACCAATCGCCATATAGTCTTCAGGGTAAAACCCAACAATAACGCGTTGAGCGGGAGCGTTAAAGGTGACTTGCCTTTCTAATACATCGGTAACGGTGGTCACCGCTGAGAAGGCTGTGGCGCTAAAAGCCAGTGAAGCCATGAGCAGGAATTTTTTGTACATACGGTAAACTCTTTATATGCCATTAAATAAGGGTTGAGCGCTGGATCGCGTTAGATTTTCGAAATGATTATAAGAATATATTAAATGATTATGCAAATAGTTATTATTTAGACTGTTTGAACGGTAGTAATTATCATTTGTTGAATGCTATTATTCGCAGCTAAGTCAGCGTAATGCGCACAGATTCAATGCTTGTACGATTAATCACCCACAGGCTTATTCGAGAAAATAAGAATGAAAAGAAAGACTTTGCTCACCTCTTTTACCATTACTGCGCCATCAGGTTTGGCGACTTCAAAAATAAATATGCACGACGGTTTCCTCGCTTGTCAGGTTGCCATCGACTTTTCCTCCCACCCTGTTGTTCTTGGTGACTAAAAGACTGAGCGAATAAAAATGATCTCTGATGTATTACAAGATGCTGTCATAACACAGCGAGCAAGTGAACGTCGCCGTAGTTGGATGTTATTTGGCTTCGGTTTATTGCTCATCGCCTCCTTTATTCTAGATATTATGACCGGCCCCTCGATGATCGATGTGACCTCGGTACTGCATGCATTACTGGAATGGATGGGGCTTCCTTTTCAGGTTGATGCTTCCACACAAGTGATTGTCAAAAATTTACGATTGCCTATTGCATTGATGGCCATTTTCGTTGGTGGATCGCTTGGGGTGGGCGGTGCAGAAATGCAAACGTTGTTGAATAATTCAATGGCGAGCCCTTATACGTTGGGAATGGCTGCCGCAGCTGGATTTGGTGCCGCTTTAGTACTTTATGTTGGTTCGCTAGGGATAGAGAGCCATTTTGCGGTTCCCTTAGGCGCTTTTGTTTGCTGTATGCTTTCTGCTTGCTTTCTCTTTGCTCTTGCATCGGTTCGTCATATTGGTTCTGGGCAGTTGATTTTGGCCGGTATCGCTTTGCTATTTTTATTTCAATCTTTACTCTCCTTAGTGCAGTTCATCTCTTCACCGGAGCTAAGCCAGCAAATTTTGTTTTGGTTGTTTGGCAGTTTATCGAAAGCAACGTGGAATAACTTGATGATCACCGCTGTCGTGGTCAGTTTGAGTGTTGTACTGTTACTAAAAGATGCTTGGAAGTTAACGGCACTGCGTTTAGGGGAAGAGCGGGCAAAAAGCCTCGGGGTGAATATTGTTCGGCTCAGGTTAAAAACATTATTTCTCGTTGCACTGATGACGGCCACGGTGACCAGCTTCGTGGGTATTATTGGGTTTATTGGTATTGTCGCTCCCAATATCGCTAAGATTTTGGTCGGTGAGGATCAACGTTTCTTTCTTCCCTTATCCTTTTTAATCGGTGCATTTTTACTCTCTACCGCCTCTGTTTTATCGAAAGTAATTGTTCCAGGAGCGCTGTTCCCAATTGGTATTGTGACCGCCATTGTTGGAGTGCCCTTTTTCTTTTGGCTCATTATTGGCAAGGCGCGTTAATATGTTACAAGTTAACAATCTTCATGTTCGATTTGGTGATTTAGTCTTGGCGGATGGGGTGAGTTTTTCATTACAACCGGGTCAAGTAACGGCAATTCTTGGCCCCAATGGCACAGGAAAAAGTACCTTACTCAAAACCTTGTTTGGTGATATACGGTGGCAAGAAGGTGAGATCCGTTTTCATCAACAGAGACTCAATAAGCACCATCTTGCGCAATGGCGTCAACAGTTTGGTTACATGCCACAAGACATTCATCTTGATGTCAACTTGTCGGTGATTGAAGTGATTTTGCTTGGGCGTTTGGATGCCTTGAGTATGCGCATTGATGATAGGATGTTGAATGATGGCCTGTCGATCCTCTCTCGTTTAGGTTTACGTCATTTGGCGCATCGAGATGTCAGAACCTTAAGTGGAGGGCAGTGCCAGATGATCTTGTTTGCTCAAGCATTGATGCGCAATCCTTCCATCTTAATGTTGGATGAACCCGTTAGTGCGCTCGATTTACACCACCAACATGTGTTGCTTGAGCATTTGGTTGACCAAACCCGTCAGCATCAATACACCACGGTTATGGTGTTGCATGATCTTAATCTTGCCGCGCAATATGCGGATAACCTTTTAGTGATGAAACAAGGGCAGTTGTTAGCCCAAGGAAAACCGCAAGATCTCCTGACTTCCGAATTGATATACCAATTGTATCAAGTGGATGCGGATGTACTGGTGGACGATAGAGGGGTTCCTTTTGTTCGTACTCGACGTTCGGCATAGGGAAGAGAAATACAAGGCTTGAGGCTGGTTGTGATAATGGGCCTTAGGACGTTTTTAGTCACACGATGACAGCGATAAAAATAAAGAGGATAAACATGATTCAGTTCGGTGAAGAGAAGGCGCTAGTCAAATAATGCGCCGTTCTCTGACTTCCACATTAAAAGATTGGCAAAGCTTGTCCCCCGCTGGAAAAGTGTTGGTGGCCAATAGCCTGAGTTTTAACCTTGGCTTCTATATGTTGATGCCCTACCTTGCAGATCACTTGCAAAGCTTAGGATTGAGTAGTGCTTATATCGGTCTTGTGATTGGTTTACGCGTGCTTAGTCAGCAAGGGTTATTCTTAGTGGGCGGAACGTTAGGGGATCATTTCGGTTATAAGCCGATGATTTTACTGGGTTGTATCGTCAGGATTGTTGGTTTCTTGCTGCTGGCTGTGAGTAGTGAGTTGAGTTGGATCATTATGGGCGCCTTTGCTACTGGGTTTGCGGGCGCATTATTTACGCCGAGTAGCCAAGCCTATCTTGCGGCGGAATACCCAGAAAGTCGGCAACGTAATCGCGTTTTTGCTCTACAAAATCTCGCCAGTGAAGCTGGGATGCTGATGGGGCCATTAGTTGGCCTCACGTTATTGTCTTTTAGCTTTATTTTCGTTGGGGTGTTGGCTGCGGGAGTGTTTGCTTTATTGTTAGTATTGCAGTGGTTTTTCTTACCTCAGCAAGCGGAAAGTGCGCCGGTTATTCGTCAGGCATTTTGGCGGGAATGGGGGCTGATGTTATGCAACAAACCGTTTATGGCCTTTGTTATTGCAGCGTCTATCTATCAAGTGCTATTCCACCAGCTTTATATGGCGATTCCGACTCATGCAAGGGCGGAAACCAATGACCCTAGCGTGATTACTTGGGTTTTTATGATAGCGTCCCTCATGGGGGTCACCTTACAAATGTCTATCAGCCGTTGGATAGACCGCTCTTTTGGTACGGCAAAAGGCATGGGGTGGGGAATGACGATTATGGGTTGTGCCTTTTTAATTCTCAGTTTCTCCTTTCCATTGTGGCCTGCATTGCCTTTTATCTTGTGCGCAGTACTGCTTAGCTTGGGATCGATGATGGTTTTCCCATTGCTGGGTGCTTATGTACCAAATTTCGCACCGTCAAAAAAATTAGCCAGTTACTATGGTCTGCAATCTTGTATTGGAGGGCTGTTTGCTTTTGTCGGAAACAGCTCTGCCGGATGGTTATTAGACCAACATTTCTCTGCAAATTGGATATGGTTAACGTTGGCTTTATTAGGCATGCTGTCTGGAGGATGGCTTTATTATCAAGTTCAGCGTGCTTCTTCGCTTGCTCATTCAAGGTGAGCTTTATGAAATTGGTTTTCTAAGTGGCATTGTATCTGTAATGCTTTGATGTTATTCATAAATGCTTTTTATCAATACAATGTGTTCATTGGCAGCAATGACTATGCCCGTTTTTTGCTAAAAAAACAGACAGAATGGCTGAAAACTCCTATTTTTAGATGACGGCTTTGGTTTTGATGATCACGTTATGAGGAGGAATATGTGAGTAGTGATAATGGTGGAATTCCTCGCCCGAGTGGCAAGGTAAATCCAATCGATACAGACTATACGGTTGGACAGGATAACGTTGTGGTATCGGTTGGTCCTTTTGGGCTAGATATCCATAACCGAGTGTTTGCGGTATCCGGGTTAGCTATCGTTATCTTTGTGTTTGCCACGCTGATTTTTCGAGAACAAGTGGAACCCTTGTTTGTTCATATGAGAGGTTGGCTAACTTCACATTTGGATTGGTTTTTCTTACTCTCCGGTAATATTTTTGTCTTAGTTTGCCTAGGGTTAGTGGTGTCACCACTAGGACGAGTTCGTATTGGCGGAACCGATGCTGTGCCTGATTATTCTTATGCGGGTTGGCTTGCGATGCTGTTTGCTGCCGGCATGGGAATTGGTTTGGTGTTCTTTGGGGTATCGGAGCCGATGTCTCACTTCGGTAGTGCTTTATCTGGTCCGGTATTGGAAAATGGAGTCAGGACGGATTGGGCTCCATTAGGAGGAGCGGCTGGCGATAGCGAAGCGGCTCGTCGTCTTGGGATGGCGGCAACCATTTATCACTGGGCACTGCACCCTTGGGCAATTTATGCTCTACTGGCTTTAGGATTGGCGATTTTCTCTTTTAATAAAGGGCTTCCACTGACGATGCGTTCGGTCTTTTACCCTTTATTTGGTGAACGTGTTTGGGGTTGGACAGGGCATATCATTGATATTCTAGCCGTTGTTGCTACGGTATTTGGGCTTGCGACTTCGCTGGGTTATGGGGCTTCTCAAGCCGCTACCGGTTTGAATTTCCTTTTTGGGGTACCATTAACGGACACCACCCAAGTGGTGTTGATTATCGTGATTACTGCGTTTGCATTAATTTCAGTAGTGGCTGGCCTTGATAGTGGGGTTAAGCGCTTATCTGAAATTAATATGGGGCTTGCTGCTTTATTGCTGTTATTTATTGTGATCGCTGGACCGACTATCGCTATTTTGACGGGGTTCTTTGACAATATTCTTGCCTATATTACGACATTGCCTGAGTTATCGATGCCCTTTGCTCGAGAAGATGTTAATTACTCACAAGGTTGGACCGCCTTTTATTGGGCATGGTGGATCTCCTGGTCACCTTTTGTCGGGATGTTTATTGCGCGAGTTTCTCGAGGACGTACCGTACGTGAATTCATTGTTTGTGTGCTTCTTATTCCATCGACGGTTTGTGTTTTTTGGATGACAGCTTTTGGTGGTACGGCTATTAGCCAATACGTGAATGATGGCTATCAGGCGGTGATCGGTGCGGATTTACCTGTCAAACTGTTTGCGATGTTAGATGCAATGCCTTTAGCGAGTATCACTTCTGTTGTTGGGATCATTCTGGTAGTGGTCTTCTTTATTACTTCATCAGATTCCGGTTCTTTGGTGATTGATACCATAGCGGCGGGCGGTAAAGTGGATGCACCAACACCACAACGTATTTTTTGGTGTACGTTTGAAGGCTTAGTGGCGATTTCTCTGATGTTAGGTGGTGGGCTTGCGGCGGCGCAAGCGATGGCCGTTACCACCGGTTTTCCGTTTACTATCGTATTGTTAGTCGCGGCAGTTTCGTTAATTAAAGGGTTAATGAGCGAACCAAGAAAAGCCAAATAATCGAGATCGATAAAAAAGCCCTAACCATCGTTAGGGCTTTTTATTGGATGATGAACACTCACAGAGTGTTCGGTCGTTAGCGAATCAGTAATAGAGGAACGTTAGATTCAACAATGATTTTTGTGGTGTTGCTGCCGACAAAAAACTGGCGGAGTTTGGAATGTCCGTAAGCCCCCATAACAATCATACCCAGCGCATTTTTCTCTTGGTAATCTAAAATCGCACGGTGGACTTCACCTGTTAAGCTGGCCTCAACCACCTCAATGCCATTTTCTCGCAGTTTTTGGGCCGCTTTTGCAAAAGCCACCGCTTTGTCATTGGCATCTTCTACCATCACTAAGTGACACTTCATCCCTTTTAATAGTGGGGTTTTGATAGCTTTTTCAACCAGTTTCTGGCTAATCTCACTGCCATCAAAAGCTAATAGATAGCTATCGGGAGGGGTAAAGTCTCCAGTAGCGACGAGAATATGACTTTTAATAGTACGAACAACACTCTCTAATTGTGAACCCACCGCTTTGGTATTGCTTTGGTTCATTTCGCCCGATTTACCGACCACAAGTACGCGGATGTTTTGCTCCATATCGAGGAGCGTTTCTAGTAAATCACCATGTTTTTGTAATTTATTGAGATCAGAAAAGCCTGACTCTAATGCTTTGGTTTCTAACTCATTGAGTAGTGCCTTTCCGTGTCTTAATGCCACTTTGGCTCGTTTTTCATCTAACTCAATCAGCTCTTGTAATAGATGCTCACGGCTCCCTAGGCCAATATTCCCCGAAAGCTCTGGCTCAGTTTCTCGTTCTGATTTGTCGAGCACATGTAAAAGCGTTAACGGTGCAGACAGAGTTTGCGCAGTCCAAATACTCAAGTCCGCAACTGACTGTGAGTAGCTAGAACCATCGATACAGGCAATAATATTTGTCATGACTTGCTCCTTAATGTCCGCCCATGAGTTTTTCAACTTCTTCAGGCTTATCGTGTACCCCAAATTTATCCACAATGGTGGCGGTCGCTTCATTCATACCCACAAGGTTAACTTCGGTGCCTTCACGGCGAAATTTTATGACCACTTTATCTAATGAGGATACCGCGGTGATATCCCAGAAATGAGCGGCTGAGAGGTCGATAGTGACACGCTCAATCACCTCTTTGAAGTCGAATGACTTAATAAATTGATCTGACGAGGCAAAAAAGACTTGTCCAACAATATGATAAATACGTTCGGCATCATTTTGAGAGAGAGCACTTTTCACCACCATAAAACGGCCAATTTTGTTAGCAAAGAACAGTGAGGCGAGTAATACTCCAATACCAACCCCGATCGCTAAGTTATGGGTGAAGACCACCACTACCACGGTGGTAATCATGACAATATTGGTCGAAATAGGGTGAGATTTAAGATCTTTAATCGAACCCCAAGCAAATGTACCGATGGAAACCATGATCATCACGGCCACCAACGCTGCCATGGGGATAAGTTTTAACCAGTCGCTTAAAAAGACCACCATGATCAATAAAAATAACCCAGCGCAGAAAGTGGATAAACGACCTCGTCCGCCAGATTTTACGTTAATGATCGATTGGCCAATCATCGCACAGCCGGCCATGCCGCCGATAAAACCTGTAGCAATGTTTGCTACACCTTGGCCTTTACATTCACGGTTTTTGTCACTGCTGGTATCGGTTAGATCATCGACAATGGTGGCGGTCATCATCGATTCGAGTAAACCAACCACGGCAAGCCCTGCCGAGTAGGGCAAAATAATCAGCAGAGTTTCAAGGTTCAACGGCACTTCTGGCCATAAAAAGACGGGGAGTGTATCGGGTAATTCGCCCATATCACCTACTGTCCGGATATCGATACCAAAGCTGATGGCGATAATCGTCAGTGAAATAATGCAGACCAGTGGTGAAGGCAGCATTTTCCCTATCACGGGGAGATAGGGGAAAAGATAGATAATGGCAAGGCCACCGAGCGTCATTGCGTAGACATGCCAAGTGACATTGGTCAGTTCAGGCAACTGGGCCATAAAAATTAAAATTGCCAGCGCATTGACGAACCCAGTTACGACCGAGCGAGAAACAAAGCGCATTAAATTACCCAATTTTAAGTAACCTGCCGCAATTTGAAAAATGCCGGTTAGTACGGTGGCCGCTAGCAGATATTGTAAGCCATGTTCTTTGACTAAGGTGACCATTAATAATGCCATGGCCCCCGTTGCGGCAGAGATCATTCCAGGGCGGCCGCCGACAAAGGCGATAATCACGGCAATACTAAAAGAAGCGTACAGACCGACTTTAGGGTCAACGCCGGCAATAATAGAAAAAGCGATCGCTTCAGGAATCAGCGCTAACGCAACCACAAGACCGGCTAAAACATCCCCTCGCACATTGGAAAACCAATTGCGCTTAATATTTTGTAACATGTTTGTTCTCTATAAAAATGGAATAAAAAGGTGTGAAGTGAGAGGTGAAGGCGGTTCTAGGGCGGCGTAAGTGGCATCCACTGGGTCTCCTGCTGGGTATTTGAGTGAGGGATCTTAGTCATTCATCGTGTAAAGGTCAATGAAGTATTCTCCTGATAGGGTGAATGAATAAGGTTCAATGATTGACTCTTTGATTCTATGGATTTAGGGTTTGCCTTAATATTCGTTTTTCCATATTTGAAATCATGCATGAACCATTAAGTTTTTATAAATCGTTAGCCGAAGAAACGCGGCTTAAATCACTGTTATTAATAAAGAAAAAAGAGCGACTTTGTGTGTGTGATTTAATGAATGCACTTCAGTTAAGCCAACCCAAAGTATCGCGTCATTTAGCTGAGCTGAGAAAACATGGTTTAGTGATGGATGAACGATGCGGTAAGTGGGTCTATTATCAATTACACCCACAATTACCTGAATGGATGGATCAAGTATTACAGCTTACATTGATACAAAACCCCTCTTTGATTGAAGCTGAACTGTATAAACTGGGATCTCAGCCTTGTTAAAGGCGAGGTGTGGAGGGGTCTGTGATAGGAAATTGAGTGACGATTGAAATAGGATGAAATAACGCATAATGAACTCGACTCATTCTACACCGATGCCATGCCTACTGGACACTTGGCATCGGTCAGAGTCAGCACTTTTTCGTTGGCTACTTAAGCAGTGCCAAGATCACGATTTAGCGTTTGACTTACTGCAAGAGACTTTTTTACGAGCGTTACAACAAGAGCGTGCTTTTTGTGATATCACCCATCAACGAGCTTGGTTATTTCGGGTTGCATCCAATTTATTAACGGATCAATGGCGAGCAAACGAGAAGCTAAGTTTTGATGAATCGTGGATTGAAAAGGTGGCTGAGATGGAGGATTTGGCTCCAACAGTAGACAGCCTTGCGCAGTGCTTACCCAAAGCTTTGCGACGTTTAGATCCCGTAGATAAAATGATCATTGAAGCATGTGATCTAAACGGAATGAGCCAGCACGCTTTTGCTCAGCAGCATGGTTTAAGTTTATCAGCGACAAAATCTCGCATTCAGCGAGCCCGAGAAAAGTTACGCCAAACCTTGAAAACTCAATGTCAAATTCGTTTTGATGATCAGCAGCGAGTGTGCTGTTTTGTTCCTCGACCAGACTAGTACGACAGTTTTGTAACGTTGACGTCCCGTTTTTCTCTTCAACCACAGGTCCAAACTTGTTTAAGGTCAGGCCATCCCCAAGCGGTCAAGGCCGCATTGTTAATTAAATTATGAAAATGCAGCACTTGCTTTTCATGGAACAATGGATGAATCAGCCCATGGTGAATCAGGCTCGAGGCAAACGGTTCCAAAATGGTTAAATAATCTGAGACAGGGGTATTGGCGCGTAATTGAATCAGAGACTCCTTTAACCATTGGCTAGTTTGTGGCCCCACACAGGAGTGAAGCAGTGGGTTACTGTATAAAAACTGATAAGCACTGGTATGGCGGTTATCATCTAAATTGAGACTCGTTAGTACCAGTTCGGCGGTTAATAAACCTTGAGAGGCATGGTGGGTGAGTGTTTGGTAGTCATATTGCTTAACGGTCACCGTTACGCCTTGGTGTTCTAATTGCTTTGCCATTGTTTGGGCGTATTCCACTAAAACAACATAGTCGTAAACCGCTATCGTAATGTGTTCGGGCAGTGAGCTGGATTGGCAGGGTAATCGTGACAATTTTGGCCAAAAGGGCAGAATATGGTAAGCGGGATCAAGATTATTATAAGGTGAACATTCTGAAAGGTGGCGAGGTTCAAATAGTTGGAGTACCCCGTGTCTTTGAGGTGCCGTCAACGGTTTTTTTGCATTTTGGTTAATCAATAAAAAAATACCACCTTCTTCTTGGCGAGAATACTGGTTTACTTGCTCCGGCGCTATACTTGATGACGTTGTGGAGACATAGTATTGACAGCTTCGGCCGGAATGGGGAATGGCGCTCACTTCTTGGCCTGTATCTTGATCAAATAGCCAAATTGTCACCTCATCACACAGCGAACGACACCCATAATAATCTTCAAAAGCATTGAGTATTAATTGCTTATCTGTCTGTTTCTGTATTTTAAACGGCCCACACCCGATTAATGGCATTGTTTGACTTCGCAGTTGTTCTGGTGGCTGAATTGAATACTGAACACCACTAATTAATCCAGCAAAGCCTTGATCAGGTTGTGAAAATTCAAACAATACCTCTCTTGAGTGTGGTGCACTAATATGCTGAAGGTGGGCCAATGCTTCTTGGTAATCAGGCTGTTTCTGCAAAAGTTGGAACAGCTCGACAATGGTTTGAGCATCAATCCGTTGTCCATTATGAAACGTCAGTTCTGGACGCAGATGAAACCGCCATTGAAAACGTTCGGCATCATAGTGCCAGTGATGAGCCAGTTCTGGTTGTATCTGGCCTTCTGCATCACAGCGTACTAAGCAAGCGTACACTTGGCGAAGTAAAAAGCGCTCACTGTTACGTTGTGGGAGATGAGGTAGCAGCGGCTGAAAAGAGCGGCGATAAGTCAGTTGGATATGTAATCGCCCTTGGTGCATGGAGGCACCTGAAGTGTGTTGGAGTAAGCGGGCAAACAGTTGCTCATTATGCTCAAGCAGTGTTAATGCTTTGCTATATTGGCCGCGTAAAATGTAATCACTGGCGAGTTGCTGTTTTAGAGTATCCGCGGGCTGAGTTAAACAGAGAGTGGAACGTTGGTTCCTCCCTACCTTGGGTTGCCATGTAAGCCAATGATGTTTTTGCATTTGACGTAGTAAACTTCTGGCATAGCGTGGGCTGGTGCAGAGTTTATCGGCAATTTCATCAAGTGTAGTGGCTGAATTTTTTTCAATACCATATTCCTGTAAGCGAAGATAGTATCGATACAAATTTAGGATAGACAAAATAGGATCTCCTAGTTATTTGTTGTTCCTGTTTTTTTATGTTAAAAGAAAAACTTCTCTGTTTACTTATCATTAATGTTCATTTTTAGCATTAATATAATGAGTTATATGGAAGCCAGTAGTCAATGCTAGAGATTCTTTCTCTATTTATTCACTTTCTCTCTTTAAATGCGGAATAAAAATAAATAATTATCTCAGTTTTTCATTTCCTTAAATTGGGGATAATAACCTTATTCCATGTTGAGAGAGGGAAGTACCATGAAGAGCCTAACCAAAGAATTAGTGATGAGAAACGTGACAAGTTCCAAACGTTGTGCTGGTGGGCCTATGGCTGAGTATTACCAACAGCGGTTATCTCTGAGCCAGAATCGATGGGAAAGAATGGCCCTAAGCATGATGATTCAGTTATGCCAGTGGCAAACCCCTTCCAATGAGTAACCCAATGGCACCTTACTTTGTTATGCTCCTGACCCCCATCAAGTTCACAAATAAGGTGCCATTTTTCTTTCCCTTCTTTTTCTAAGAAAAAACTTTGCGTCTTTTTCCTCATCTTTCCGTCTTATAGATAAACGACTTGCTGATGATCTTAAAACTATCGGCAGTAATGGCATGAGGAATAGTGATGTTTGACGTTTTTACCCAACTGGCGACATGGTTAACTTACGATATATTTGCTTTAGATCCCGCCACCAAATTGGCAGATGCTCTGCACTTTTTTATTGAAGACACCACAAAAATTATGGCACTACTGGTGGTGATGATTTATGTGATTGCACTATTTCGCGCTTCATTAAATGTGGAACAAGTACGTCAGTATTTAGCCGGAAAAATACGTTTCTATGGCTACTTTACGGGCAGTTTTTTTGGGGCTATCACCCCATTTTGTTCTTGTTCGAGCATTCCTGTATTTCTCGGTTTTACCTCTGCGGGGATCCCGCTTGGCATTACTATGGCGTTCTTAATTACTTCGCCGCTGATCAACGAAATAGCCATTTTGTTGCTCTTTAGTTTGCTTGGCTGGAAATTTACGCTGCTGTATGTCGTGGTTGGCATGCTGATTGGTATCTTGAGTGGCTGGTTTTTAGATGCCATTAGTGCCGAACGCTGGTTACAGCCTTTTGCCTCTAAAGCCATGAAAAAAGCACAGCAACAAAATAGTGGGAAAGGCGATGGAATGGGTGAGATAACCGCACCGGAACCAAAATCTGGGCTATCTTTTGCTCAGCGGCATGATTTCGCCAGACAAGAGATGCAAGACATTGTAGGCCGAGTTTGGAAATGGGTCTTTATTGGCGTCGGTGTTGGTGCCGGTTTGCACGGCTTTGTGCCAGAGGGTTGGATTGAAAGCCATCTCGGTGCTGGTCAGTGGTGGTCAGTGCCTGCCTCGGTGTTGGTCGGGATTCCTCTTTATTCTAATGCGACAGGTGTGATCCCAATTATGGAGAGTTTACTGAAAAACGGCCTTCCTATTGGTACAACATTGGCTTTTTGTATGAGTACGGTTGCGGCAAGTGTTCCGGAGTTTGTCATGCTTAAACAAGTGATGCAATGGCGTTTGCTCGGGATCTTATTTGCTTTGCTTTTATTTGCATTCACCATTATCGGGTGGATATTTAATTTATCTTTTTGGCAGTTTTAGGAGAAAAAATGAAAATATTTAAAGTGTTAGGATCTGGCTGTGCGAATTGTGTCAATACCGCTCAGTTAATTGAAAAAATGGCGGGAGAACAAGGCGTTGAGGTTAAAGTAGAGAAAGTAACCGACCTTGAAACTATTATGAATTATGGTGTGATGTCGACACCAGGGGTGGTGATGGATGAGAAGGTTGTTCATGCAGGGGGAATGCCTAAACCGAATATGATTGCCACTTGGCTTGCTGATTAGACAGCGTGCCATAGTAACAGCAAAGATGACGATACGATCGTCTTTGTCTTTTATGAAATATGGGGTGATTTTTTTATTGACCATAAGACATAAACATATATGATATTTCATATGTGTTTATGTCTCGAATGGGATGCGACATCGAATTCTTCGGTGAACGGATACCGTGATTCGCTGATTCTTACCGAGATTCATTTCTATTGAGTTGGAGACCCCTCATGGGATTATTTGAACGTTACCTATCCGTTTGGGTAGGATTGGCTATTCTGGCTGGTATTGCTTTAGGCTCTCTTGCCCCCCGATTTTTTTACTCTCGTAGCGAAATTTGAATATGCGCAAGTCAATATTGCGATTGCTGTACTGATTTGGTTAATGATTTACCCAATGATGGTACAGATCGATTTTTCATCGATTAAAGATGTGGGCAAAAAACCGAAAGGTCTAGTGTTAACCTTGGTGATTAACTGGTTAGTGAAACCATTCACCATGGCTTTTCTAGGCTGGTTATTCTTTAAGGTATTTTTTGTTCATTGGGTCGATCCACAAACAGCGAATGAATATATTGCAGGAATGATTTTGCTGGGAGTGGCCCCTTGTACAGCCATGGTGTTTGTCTGGAGTCAATTAACCAAAGGGGATGCGAATTACACACTAGTTCAGGTCTCTGTTAACGATATCATTATGATTTTTGCCTTTGCTCCGATTGCAGGGTTATTACTTGGCATCACCGATATTACAGTTCCTTGGGATACCTTGTTACTCTCCGTTGTGCTGTATGTGTTGATCCCTCTGATTGTTGGTGCTTTGACTCGCCAGCGGTTGGATAAAGCGAATGATCACTCTCAACTCAATGTCTTTTTAGCGAGAATGAAACCATGGTCGATCATCGGTTTGTTAGCAACGGTCGTGCTACTGTTTGGATTTCAAGCAGAAACGATTCTTTCTAAGCCGCAAGCGATTGTACTCATTGCTATTCCTCTATTAATTCAAACCTATGGTATTTTTGCGATCACTTACTTTATTGCTAAGAAAATAAGTTTGCCGCACAACGTTGCTGCGCCAGCTTGTATGATTGGAACCTCCAATTTTTTTGAACTGGCGGTTGCGGTTGCAATATCTCTGTTTGGTTTACATTCGGGTGCTGCTTTGGCGACGGTTGTCGGTGTTTTAGTCGAAGTGCCCGTGATGTTGAGTTTGGTATGGTTTGCTAACCGTACTCGCCATTGGTTTGAGGAGTAACCTTTTAAACCGATAGTGGGGTGGCTTAGCCATAAGTAGCCAACTGGGTGTATTTGACCTTTTATGGCGAATAAAATGTATTCCTGTTATCCCCGCGCGTCGGCGGGGATCCCTGTTTTTTAGGCTATAGATGTCTGCTTGCACAGAAATTACCATATTGGGGTCAGTCGTAAAGCACCGATTAGAGTTTTTTTGCTAATAGCTCAGCGATTTCATCATCTTTCTTATGTCGAACATCCAGCCCTTTCACAAAATAAATGGTGTACTCACAGACATTACGAGCATGGTCACCAATACGTTCTACTGCTCGGCCAATCCAAGTAATTTCCAAAATTGTTTGGTAATGTGTCCCTTGAACCAGCATATCTTTATCATTCTGCCGTAAAATTTCCCCATAGCTGTTGTCGATGTGGTTGTCTAACATCGCGGCTTGTAAGGCTTCTTCTGCGTTCATGTTATGAAACGCATCCATGGATTTTTGTAGCATATTAATGACGTGCGCATTGATCTGTTCAAACGCATCTTCTTGCAACTCGATTCCATCAAAGTAATTCTTTTTACCCGGATGATGCTCTTTTAAGCGCAAAACGGCATGAGCGATGCGTTTGGATTGATCACCGATACGCTCAAGATCCATAATCGCTTTCATTATTGAGAACACGGCACGTAAGTCACGCGCTGCGGGCTGACGCTTGACCAAAATGTCGATACATTGCTGGTCAATCGCCAGTTCAAGTAAGTTAATATTATGATCGTTTTCAATCACTTGCTTAGCAAGGGTGGTATCACCTGTCATAAACGCATTTAAGGCATGGCGAACTTGCGTAATCACCAAATCGCCCATATTAACAACCCCATCAACAATAGAACGCAGTTCACTGTTGTAGCTGTGTGAGGTGTGCCCATCGATACGATGAGTTGGCATAAACTTCTCCTAAAAAATCGTCAATTAACCGAAGCGACCGGTAATGTAATCTTCTGTGCGACTATCATGAGGGTTCGTGAAGAGTTCGCGGGTATCATTGAGTTCCACAAGGTTACCCATATGGAAAAATGCGGTTCGGTCTGACACTCGTGCAGCTTGCTGCATATTGTGGGTCACCATGGCAATGGTATAGCTGCCTTTGAGCTCATCAATCAAGTCTTCAATGATGGACGTTGCAATGGGGTCTAATGCGGAGCAAGGTTCATCCATCAGAATCACTTCTGGGTTTACGGCAATGGCGCGGGCAATGCATAAGCGTTGTTGTTGCCCTCCTGACATACCCGTTCCCGGTGCCGATAACCTGTCTTTCACTTCGTTCCATAATCCTGCACGGCGTAAGCTGTTTTCTACAATTTCATCCAAATCATTTTTGTTATCGACTAACCCATGCAAACGAGGGCCATAAGCAATGTTTTCATAGATGGATTTCGGGAAGGGGTTGGGTTTTTGAAACACCATTCCCACTTGAGCGCGTAGCTGAACGACGTCTAAGTTTGGATGATAGATATCTTCTCCATCTAGGGTGACGGAGCCGGTGACGCGAGCACTATCAATGGTGTCGTTCATTCGATTCAGGCAGCGTAAAAAGGTGGATTTGCCACAACCAGAAGGGCCGATAAAAGCGACGACTTCATTTTCTGTGATATCCATATTGATGCCGTGTAGCGCTTCGGTTTCGCCATAAAACACTTTGACATCACGAGCCGCCATTTTGGTGCTTTTCACCACACTGGCTTTGGATTGTTGGCGGACCATTTGCGGGCTGATTATAGACGGATTTTTCATTACTACTTCACTTATCATATTGATTTACCAACGTGTTTCAAAACGTCGACGCAACCAAATGGCCAACGCGTTTAGGGTAATCATCAGTGCCAACAATACGGTGATGGCTGCGGATGTTCGTGCTTCAAAAAAGTTTCTTAATTCATTGCCCTGCCAAAGAAATATTTGTACGGGTAAGGCGGTAGATTGATCCATGGGGGTACTTGGAATGCTGGCGACAAAGGAGTTCATACCGATGAGAAGCAGCGGTGCGGTTTCTCCTAATGCTTGGGCGATACCTAAAATGGAACCCGTTAAGATGCCGGGCAGGGCGAGAGGCAATACGTGGTGGAATACGGCCTGCGTTTTCGACGCGCCAATCCCCAGTGCCGCTTGGCGAATCGAAGGGGGAATCGCTTTGAGCGTTGAACGTGTGGCAATGATGACTGTCGGTAAGGTCATTAGAGTTAGCACTAACCCTCCAACAAACGGGGCGGATAACGGCAGTTTAAACCACAAAATAAATACGGAAGCACCAAGTAAGCCAAACACGATGGATGGAACCGCTGCCAAGTTATTGATGTTGACTTCAATGAGATCAGTCAGTTTGTTTTTAGGGGCAAACTCTTCTAAGTAAATGGCGGACGCTACGCCAATCGGTACGGCTAACACCATCACAATCAACATCATAAAGACAGAGCCCATAAAGGCACCCGCAAGGCCGGCTGAAGCGAGCGAACTGCGAGAGTCCACATTCATGAAGAGTGCGGTGCTGAATTTGTTTTCAATCACGCCACGTTCAGCCAATTGATCGGCCCAAGCCCGAGTGCGAGCGCTCAGTTGTTGACGAGAATCAGGGAGATCGCGGTCAATATTGCCCTTTAGCCAAACATCGACATTCGCATCCGCTAAGAGATTCAGACGCACGGTCTGCCCCACAAGAGAAGGATCATTGACTATCATATCGCGTAAAGCAAAGCGCTCACCACTGGTCACGAGACGCAGAGCATCACGTTGGTAGCGGGCCGCTTCGGGCAGCTCTTTTACTAAGCTATTCATAATGATGCGATTAAAATTGACCATGCCAACATTACTTTGCCAAGCCAGCATACGCTGATGGAATTCAGCGGATGTCTCATTGTGTCCTTGGATCGGTTTGGGTTCGATGTTGACGATTTGCGGATCAAAGTGAACATCTAAAGTAAGCGTTGCCTGCCAAAAAGCCGGAATGCCTTTTGAAAGAATAGAAACAAAGAGTATCAGCACAAAGCTGAGGGCTAAACCGACGGCTCCCATACCGAAGGCTTTGAATCGTCGTTCACTGGCATGACGTTTCTTTAATGATTGAGCAATTCGTTGCTTCGTTTGCTCTCGCTGTATTGAGTCATCAGTGGAAGCGGTTGTTAAATTTTGCATGATACTGTCCATGGCATTACTCATATTGTTCACGGTACTTACGTACAATCATCAAAGCGATGATGTTAAGAAACAGGGTGATCACAAACAGGGTTAAGCCTAAAGCAAACGCAACCAGTGATTGTGGGCTAGAGAAATCGAGATCGCCCGTTAGTTGATTAACAATGGTTACCGTCATGGTGGATACGGCTTCAAACGGGTTTGCGGTAAGCACCGGGCTATTACCCGCTGCGAGAACGACAATCATCGTTTCGCCGATGGCTCGGCTAGCCGCAAGAAGAACAGCTCCAGTAATACCGGGTAGGGCTGCGGGTAACACCACTTTACGAATCGTTTCCGACTTTGTCGCTCCTAATCCCAATGAGGCATCACGTAATGTTTTGGGAACTTGCGTTAAAATGTCATCCGAAAGAGAGGAGATAAATGGAATAATCATCAGCCCAAGTACGATACCTGCGGTCAAGGCTGAGGTTGCTCGAATACTGACACCGAGCCAAACGCCTAATTCGGAGAGAAATGGACCGACGGTGATTAATGCAAAGAAACCATAAACAATCGTCGGAATTCCCGCTAAGACTTCGATAAGGGGTTTAGCAACGGAGCGAACACGGTTAGGTGCATACTCCGCAAGGTAGATTGCCGCCATTAATCCAATAGGAATGGCCACCGCAAGGGCAATAAGCGCAATCATAAAAGTGCCCCATAATAGGGGAAGCATACCAAACCCAGTTTGACCACTTACCCCTACGGTTGAAAATCGGGGGTTCCAAGTGGTGCCAAAGAAAAAATCGAGCGGGTCAACAAAACTGAAAAAACGAAAAGCCTCTCCCAGCATAGAGAGCACAATGCCTACCGTGGTAAGAATCGCAATACCAGAGCAGAGAATTAAGACAATATGTAGGGCTCGTTCAACGTGATTTCGAGCGCGTAAGTCAGGACGAATACGGCGCGTACTAAAAACCACCCCTGTTGCGGCTAAGGTTGCCATTAAACTACTGAGTAGAAGATGGCTGGTGAATTGAATTTGCTGTAAGTAATCAGCGGCACGAATTTGGTACTCACTGAATTCACTGGCGACCGCAAAGCCGCTGGCTAAGTTATGGAGCTGATTCATCAATACCCGAGCATGGTCAGCCGTTTCGGGTTGATATTCACTAGGTAAGCTGTTGAGCACTAAATTTTGAATCAATCCGGGGGAGACAATCGTCCATAGAATAAGTACCAAAAAGGCTGGGACAACGGCCCATAGTAAAGTCAACATGCCGTGATAGACAGGACGAGAATGCAGGCGTTGATTAGATCCGGTATTGGTTGATGCTACTTTTTTACTGCGCGTTAAGCCAAGTTGATAAGCCAAAGCCATCACCGCCAGTACCACCACCATTAGCATCATATTGCTCATGATTTTTTACCTTAATTCACCAAGCAGTAAGAGATGAATGTGACATCTCTTACTGCACTGGGGTGTTACAGTGTTTTACGGTTACGAATAGTGTTACTTACTTGCGCTCGTTCGGTTTCATCCATTGGAATCAAGCCAGCCGCTTCTAGTGGGCTTCCCATACCACCGACTTGTTCACTTACGAAAAATTGTGCGTATTCAAGTAGGCCAGGAACAACACCAACGTGAGCATTTTTGATATAAAAGAACAGAGGGCGTGAAACAGGATATTCACCCGTTGCAATTGTCTCTAGGCTTGGGGTAACGCCATTAACGGTAGCCACTTTGAGGCGGTCACGGTTTTGGTCATAGAAACTTAAACCAAAGACGCCGACAGCGTTACGTTGTGCATCTAAACGAGCCAAGGTTTCTGTGTAGTCACCCGCCACTTCAACTACTCGGCCATCTGTGCGAATGGCATTACAAAAACTGGTTTTCGCCTCTTTACCCATCGCTTTCACTTCAGCCAAGGTTTCACAGCCTGGATGCACGACTTTCTCTTCATACACTTCACGGGTACCGTGGTTTGAACCAGGGATCACCAATAGAATGTCTTGATCAGGTAAAGATGAATCAATCTGTTTCCAGTTGGTGTATGGGTTGGCGACCATTTTGCCATTTTGAGGAAGTTGCGCTGCGCCCGCTTTAAATACATGCTCAGGCTTAAGTGCGAAGCTACCACTATCGGTTCGTGACGCGAAAACAATGCCGTCATAACCAATCTTCACTTCAATGACACCCGTTACTCCGTTTGCTCGGCAATTCTCTAATTCATTCGGACGGATGGCTCGTGAAGAGTTAGCGATATCAATAGTATTCACTCCCACACCTTGACAAAATTGACGTAAACCACCACCAGAGCCGCCAGAGCCCACAATTGGGGTGTTAAATTGGGCGAACGTTTGACCAAATTCTTCTGCGACAATCGATGAAAACGGTAACACAGTGGAAGAGCCAGCAATTTGGATAGTTTCTCGGGCCATTGCAGGTGCTGAGATAGCCGTGGCGATGGTTGAGGCAAGCAATAGCGCGTTGCGTCCAAACTTCATAATATTTCCCTCGTTAATTTCATATTGTAAACCGCCTTGGCTTGTTAGCCTTCCGTAAGCGGCTTTGTTTGGTTTAACTAAGTTGAATTCTGATCGGCTTGTGTGACAGTAAAATGGATCTTATATGACAATAATGTGACAGGCCGGAAGGGGATAAAGGTGACTCGGAATGAAAGGGGCTAGATGAAACCATGCTATGACGGTGGTGTGACTCTATGATGACGGCTCTATTGCAGGCTTCTTTTATATGAAACTTTTATGACAATCGCAGTTCTTGCATTGACGTGCTCCCTTTTAAATTTATGATATACGCATATCCATATAAGGTAATAACTATGCTTCCTCATCAATTTTTTAAATTATTGGCAGATGAAACTCGAGTTCGCTGTTTATTAATGATCGCCCGTGAACAGCTGCTTTGTGTTGCTGAGTTGACCGAGGCTTTGCAAGAGAGTCAGCCGAAAATCTCGCGCCATTTGGCTTTATTGCGTTCAAGTGGTGTGGTGGTGGATGTTCGACAAGGGCAGTGGGTCTTCTATCGTCTCTCAGAACATCTCCCAGGCTGGATGAGAAAGCAGATTCAAGGATTAGTGGATTCCAACTGTTTAAAAGAAGAGTACCAGCAAGACATGGTTCGCTTAGCGGCGATGAAGTTACGCCCACAGTGCTGTGTCTAAAAATACGGTTTTAAGAAGGAAAAATTATGTCGATTAAAGTAGGAATTAATGGTTTTGGCCGTATCGGTCGGTTAGCTCTACGTGCAGCGTATGATTGGCCGGACATGGAATTTGTGCAGATCAATGACGTCGCGGGTGATGCTGCTACGTTGGCACATTTACTTGAGTTTGATTCGGTACAGGGGCGTTGGCAGCATGAAGTTCGAGCAGAGGGTAATGCTCTGATCATCGATGGAAAATCGATTCACACAACGCAACAACAAGCGATTAATGCAGTGGATTGGTCTGGGTGTGATGTGGTGATTGAAGCGACAGGAGTGCATCGTAAAAGTGAATATTTAAACCAGTATCTTGCTCAAGGGGTGAAGCGGGTTGTGGTGTCTGCCCCCGTCAAAGAAGCGGGGATTGCTAATATTGTGGTGGGAGTGAATGAGCATAGCTTTAACCCCGAAGAACATCGCATCGTGACGGCTGCTTCTTGTACGACCAACTGCATCGCTCCGATTGTTAAAGTGATTCATGAAAAACTCGGCATTGAACACGCTTCTTTTACGACGATTCACGATTTAACCAATACTCAAACCATTTTGGATGCCCCCCATAAAGATCTTCGTCGCGCTCGTGCTTGCGGGATGAGCTTGATTCCAACGACAACCGGTTCCGCAACAGCAATCGTCGAAATTTTCCCTGATTTGGCGGGGAGAATTAACGGCCACGCGGTGCGAGTCCCGCTAGCGAATGCTTCTTTAACGGACATTATTTTTGATGTGAAACGTGATACCAGTGCAGAAGCGGTCAATGCGCTACTCAAAGAAGCGTCAGACAATGAGCTGAAGGGCATTCTTGGCTTTGAAACACGGCCACTGGTTTCGATTGATTATAAAGGGGATCCGCGTTCAACCATCGTTGATGCGCTTTCAACCATGGTGGTCGGTAAACGGATGGTGAAAATCTATGCTTGGTATGATAACGAAATGGGTTACGCCACTCGTACGGCTGAGTTAGTTCGTAAAGTGGGTTTGGCATAAGGAAGAAAAACATGACACATCCAATATGGGAATTGCCGCTAGACAATGGTGCAGCGCTGATCTTAACCCCTTGCCCTGGCACGAAAGGCACGTCATTAGCAGACAGTGTTGCGCAGCTAAAAGCGGTAGGGGGAACCACGGTGGTGACGGCCATCAATGAGCATGAGATGCAGCAACAGGGGGTGAGCGAGTTAGCTCAGCGGGTACAAGAGGCTCACATGCACTGGTTTCATGCCCCGATTGAAGATGACTGCGCCCCCGATGCTGTATTTGCTAGCCAGTGGGCACAAATAAGCCCAGCTTTACATCGTGCGATAGAGAATGGTGAAAAGGTCGTTTTTCACTGTCTCGGTGGTTCCGGGCGAACCGGATTATTGGCGGCGCACTTATTGTTAGAAAAAGGCTGGCCGCTGGCACGTATTATCCATCAAGTTCAAGCGTTGCGCCCTGGCGCTTTTACTAAGCCGGTACAAGTCGACTATATCGAACGGATTGCCAAAAAGTAACCCTTTAACAAGAGTGGCGCTAGCCACTCTTTTCTTAGCGAGAACTCACATGTTGTCTCAACTTCATTCTTCAATACGTCAGTATATGTTGGTGACGTTTAATTACTGGAACTTCACGATTACTGATGGCGCGTTGCGGATGTTGGTCGTGTTGTATTTTTATGATTTGGGTTATTCGACCTTAGCCATCGCCTCTCTCTTTTTATTCTATGAATTCTTTGGGGTTGTGACCAATTTGATTGGTGGCTGGCTTGGTGCTCGGCTCGGGCTAAACCGGACAATGAATATTGGCCTTGGTATGCAGATCATCGCCCTTTTAATGCTGGCAGTTCCGCCTATGTGGTTAACGGTTCCTTGGGTGATGGCGGCACAAGCATTGTCTGGTATTGCAAAAGATCTCAATAAAATGAGCGCCAAGAGCGCGATTAAAACGTTAGTGCCGGATGATGCACAAGGGGCGTTATATCAGTGGATCTCCATGTTAACCGGTTCAAAAAATGCGTTAAAAGGAGCGGGGTTTTTCTTAGGAGGCGCATTGTTAACCTGGATTGGCTTTCAATATGCCGTTCTAGCCATGGCTCTAGTTCTGAGTGCTGTTTTTGTTGGCAGCTTATTGATGCTGCAAGCTGAGATGGGTAAAGCGAAAGCCAAACCTAAGTTTTCCGACATTTTTTCTAAATCTGCTCGGGTAAATATTCTCTCTGCTGCTCGAATGTTTTTGTTTGGAGCGCGGGATGTTTGGTTTGTGATTGCATTGCCGATTTACTTAGGCTCGGTGTTTGGTTGGGGACACAGTACCGTGGGTGGCTTTCTTGCTTTATGGGTCATTGGTTACGGTATAGTGCAAGGATTTGCTCCTCGGATCACGGGTAAAGCGGCAGGTCAGGTGCCAGATGGAAAAGCCGCTATTGGCTGGGCAGCGTTGTTGACATTGATCACTGGAGGGATTGCTTACAGTATTCAAATGCAATGGCAACCTGAGCTGGTGATCGTCTTCGGGCTTTTGATCTTTGGTGCCATTTTTGCGGTTAATTCTTCACTGCATTCTTATTTAATTGTCAGCTATGCCAAAGAAGAGGGGGTTTCTTTGGATGTTGGATTCTATTACATGGCGAATGCGATGGGGCGACTCATTGGGACCATACTGTCTGGTTGGGTATTTCAAGTTTGGGGACTTGCTGCCTGTTTATGGGTTTCCTTTGTCTTTTTGTCTCTCACCACATTGATTTCATTGTGGTTACCGAAAGCACAGCACAGTTAAAAAGCCCTATCAAAGCATGAATATCCTGTTTAGCTTTCGGTTTTATCATAGTAAGTTTTCAATATAGATCAGAGAGATAGCTAGTAGCGCTAGGCATTCAGTAATACTATTTTTCAACAGGATGGGTAGGGGTTCTTTATCTATCTCTCCGGCCTTATTGCTCAGGTCGGGTTTGTACTGAAAAATCAACATTCAAGGAATAAGAATGAAATTACTACGACTAACAACGTCGATGGCTCTGGTTTTATCGGCTTCCATTCAGGCGGCGGACTGGGGCTATCAAGGTGAGCATGCTCCTGAACATTGGGGGCAAGTCTCCCAAATATGTGAAGAGGGGAAAAATCAAAGCCCAATTGATGTCACTCAGGCCATTAAATCTGAGTTAGCTCCGTTGAATATTCATTACCAAGGGGTTATTTCGGGGCTGACTAATAACGGGCATACACTGCAAGCCTCGGTATCTGGAGAAAACCAATGGTTGCTGGATGGCGTTACCTTTACCCTTCGACAATTCCATTTTCACACACCATCAGAAAATAGACTTCAAGGTCAGCAATATCCACTTGAAGCCCATTTTGTGCATACCGATGAGGCTGGAAATATCGCCGTTCTTGCGGTTATGTTTGAGCGAGGTGAAGCCAACGCCGCCTTATCTCAATTAATGGTGAAACTTCCTAACGTGGGGGAAAGCATGGAATTGAGCAACGGCTTTGATGTTCAATCTTTATTACCTTCACTCGGCCAGTTCTACCGTTTTAATGGTTCATTAACCACACCACCGTGTAGTGAAGGCGTTCGTTGGTTGGTGTTAAAGCAGCCGAAAACCCTTTCTGTTGAACAGGCATCGGCTCTTCACGCAATGATGGGGAATAATAACCGGCCTCTCCAGCCCCACAATGCTCGGCTGATTTTAAGTCAGGAGTAGCATTTAGCGTCACCGTTTAGCCCGATTCAAGCCATGAAACCAAGCCAGTTTACTGATATGCTGGCTTTCATTTTGTCATTGTCGGACGTTTTCAGGAGACAAGTATGCACTTATCCGATCCCAACCTATTTCAGCAAGCGTGTTTTATTGATGGACAATGGGTCCAGAGCCGCGAGGGGAAAACGACCTCAATCACCAATCCTTACGATCATTCAGTACTTGGTACGGTGCCAGAGTTAACCGCGCAGCAAGTCACGGAGGCTATCGCTTCTGCAACACTGGCGCAGCGTCAATGGGCAAAGCAAACTGCGGCGACCCGCGCTATGGTTTTACGCCAATGGTTTAACTTGATTGAGCAGCATGCAGAAGATTTAGCCCAGATCATGACGCTTGAACAAGGGAAGGCTCTTAAAGAGTCGAAAGGAGAAATTACATACGCAGCGAGTTTTGTGGAATGGTTCGCGGAAGAAGCAAAGCGATCTTATGGTGAGATGGTACCAACACATAAAGCCGATGCGCGTATTTTGGTCTCTCGTGAGCCCATTGGTGTCGTGGCTGCGATCACACCGTGGAACTTCCCGGCCGCAATGATAACCCGCAAATGTGCTCCCGCTTTTGCTGCTGGATGTGCAGTGATATTAAAGCCTGCACCAGAGACACCATTTACGGCTTTGGCATTCGCCGAGTTAGCGAAACGCGCTGGGCTACCTGCCGGATTATTGCAAGTCGTCACTGGTGATGCCGTCATGATTGGACAACTTTTGACCGAAAGTCCTCTTATTCGCAAACTCTCATTTACGGGTTCAACTCGGGTTGGAAAAATTTTAATGGCACAATCGGCTTCCAATGTAAAAAAACTCTCTTTGGAGTTGGGTGGTAACGCCCCTTTTATTGTTTTTGAGGATGCCAATATTAATGCTGCGGTTGAAGGAGCTATGATTGCGAAATTCCGCAATGCAGGGCAAACCTGTGTGTGTGCCAATCGTATTTATGTGCATGACAGTATCTATGAACAATTTACGGCTAAGCTGATTGATCGAGTGCGTAAACTGAAAGTGGGCAATGGATTAGCCGATGGGACCCAAATGGGACCATTAATTAATGATGCTGCGGTCAATAAAGTGCGTAGCCACATTGAAGATGCTTTAGAAAAAGGAGCCAAAGTGGCGTTTGGTACATTACCAGAAGCGGGAAGTCGGTTGTTTATTCCTCATGTCTTAACCGAAATGAGTGATGATATGCTGGTGGCTCATGAGGAAACCTTTGGCCCACTCGCTGCCCTATTTCGTTTTAGCACTGAAGAAGAAGTTATTAAAAGAGCCAACCGCAGTCACTTTGGTTTAGCCGCCTATTGCTACACTCAGTCACATGCACGGGCGTGGCGAATGAGCGAGCAATTAGAAAGTGGTATTGTGGGTATCAATGAAGGGTTAATTTCAACCACCGTTGCTCCCTTTGGTGGCGTGAAAGAGTCTGGCTTAGGACGAGAGGGCGCGAAACAAGGGCTAGAAGAGTATCAAGAGGTAAAATATACCTTAATGGGTGGTTTGTAACATTAAGGTAATGGCGGTTTGGGTGTAGTGGTTTGTACATTGAGCGGGTGCCATTTCAGTGAGCCATTGGTTTCAAACTTGTTGGCTCGCTGACAAATCAGCACGGTCTGCCCTATGGGTAAAATTGCCCCTTCAGAATAGGCTTTATCTTGATAGTAACAAACACGTTGGGTGCTACCGTGCTCAAGTAGCACGGTTTTGGGTAACGTATGGTTTGATTCTGCCAGCACTGTGTGGCTTGTCAGCAAGGTCATGATCACCAGTGTTTTTTTAAGCATGAGAAGCACTCCTCTTTTACCTTAACCCCATTGTCGCTGATAGCGGGGAAGCATACTTTCGTTACCTAATAATCCCCCTTGGTGGATATAGATTAACGATAGATCATTATGCTGCGGTAACCAATCCATTAAACAGCGCCACATCAAAGGATCGTACAAGAGTTCAAATTCAACATGAGTTTGCTCATGTAACTGCTGCCATATTTGGTAATCTTCGTGATAAAGGTGCCCAAAATGGTGTTTTCGCTCAGGTGAAAGAATGATCGGATGATGGCTTTCTCCAAGTTGTTGCCACTGTTGCTGAAGGTAGGTTTCCCCACCCACACATGGACAGGTGATAACGGCAATATCATGGACCCTTAAGGCCTTGTGTAAATAGAGAGAAGTGGTACCTGTTCCGGAAGGTAGGGCGACAACCCAGCGCTGCTTTGGCTGTTGTTGAATCCATTCCAGCAGTTCATGGGCCAGTTGCTTTATGCCATATTCCGCTAGAGGAGAGCGCCCTCCTTCTTCAATAAATAGGCAATGTTCATCGGGCTGACGTACGTGCAGGATGTACTGGTGAGGATGTTTAGGAAACAAGCCCCCTGTCTCTATTACCTTAGCACCAAGATCCAACGCGGCACGGTAATTACCAATAGGGCGTTTTTTTAGCCAGTGAGGGATATGGCCAACATAATATTCTAATTGCCAGCCACGAATGGCGGCTAAACCCGACAGTGAATAGAGCGAGTTTGCTTGCGCGGAACCATAACTGACTAAAGTGGTGATATCGGGCGCGTCCATTTCCAGTAAGGAAAGAAATTTACGGGCTTTATTACCACAAAATTGTGGATGGAGTTGATCATCGCGTTTGAGATAGAAAGCGTGGCCTTGAAAATGGTGCTCCGTGATAGGGCTATGAGTCAGTTTCATGGAAAGATAAGTTTGAAAGATTGAAGCGGCAGAGTATACCCTTTCTTGCACTTAAGCGGTATTCGATACGAAAAAAAGCCCAGAACAAAGTCGAACTGGGCGGATAAAATATAGGAGTTAAATAAGAAAAAGCAGCGTTGTGGTTGTCAGTGAAGAAGAAAGTTCGACGGCCGTTAAACTCTTAATGCTCTGTCAACTACGATAAATCAGACCGGGCTAAATCGAAAGAGTTCCTTAAAAAACGAAAATTAATGGTATTTTTTTAGAAATATCTTAAATAGATACATTTTCAATCAGTTAAGTAACAAAAAATTCCTCTGGTCGGACCATGGCTGAAAAGTGTGATGTTAAGCGCTTGTTAATCTTCTGTTTCATGGGTATATTTCAAACAGATGTTTGATACGGATGATTGAAATGGTTTCGAAAAGCAGTACCAAAGAAAAAATACTCGATGTTGCAGAAGGATTATTTGCAGAGCATGGCTTTAATGATACTTCACTTCGTACCATAACCAGTAAAGCTAACGTGAATTTAGCCTCGGTCAATTATCATTTTGGTGATAAGAAAACCCTCGTCCGCGCCGTATTGAGCCGCTATCTTGAAGTATTTATGCCAGCGGTCAAAGCTTCATTGATTGAACTTAACCTTAAGGATGACTATTCGATGGAAGCCGTTTTTGAAGCACTACGAGGGCCACTAAAGGCACTTAAACATGTACGTCCTAATGGGACCAGTCGGTTTATGCTGTTGATAGGCCGAGGTTATACCGATGTACAAGGGCATTTGCGCTGGTTTATCACCACCCGTTATGACGAGGTATTAAATTTATTTACTCAATCGGTCATGAAAGCAAATCCCGATTTAACACGAGAGACCTTATTCTGGCGGTTACATTTCACCCTTGGAACTTGTGTTTTTACGATGGCTTCTAGCCAAGCATTAGCCGAGATCGCTGAGAATGACTTTGGTAGTAAAGTGGATGCTAACTCAGTGATCGATCATATTATTCCTTATTTGGCCGCCGGTGTGGCAGCGAAATAAGTTAACGCAATACAACAATAATAAATATAACGATTAACCAGTGAACAAAAGGATCTGACTATGAGCTCTCTAAGAAGAAAATGGATTAGTGACCCTGCTTTTAAACTCTTTAAACAGGTTTTACCTCCGTTATCGGCGACCGAGAAAGAAGCAATGGAAGCGGGAAGTGTTTGGTGGGATGGGGAACTGTTCTCTGGCAAACCTGATTTCAAAAAATTACACCATTATCCTAAACCGACCTTGAGCGCAGAAGAACAAGCATTCATGGATAATGAATTAGAAACGCTTCTTTCTATGATTGATGAATATAAAATCACCAAGCATGATCGGGATTTACCTAAAGAAGTATGGGAGTTCCTGCGCAAAGAACGTTTCTTCTCTCTCATTATTTCGAAAGCTTATGGTGGACGTGAATTTTCCGCCCTCGCAAACTCGACGATCGTATCTAAAATTGCGACTCGTAGCATCAGTGCGGCCGTGACGGTGATGGTGCCCAACTCATTGGGACCCGGAGAATTATTGTCTCATTATGGTACGCAAGAACAGAAAGACTACTGGTTACCACGTTTAGCCGATGGTACGGAAATCCCCTGCTTTGCATTAACGGGCCCAGAAGCGGGTTCCGATGCGGGCGGTATTCCTGATCAAGGCGTGGTGTGCTACGGAAAGCATGAAGGAAAAGAAGTATTAGGGGTTCGTTTAAGTTGGAATAAACGCTACATCACCTTATCTCCGGTGGCAACGGTATTGGGACTAGCCTTTAAATTGTCAGATCCTGAGGGATTGCTTGGTGAACAAAAAGACGTTGGCATTACCTGTGCACTCATTCCCGCCAATCATAAAGGGGTGGAAATTGGTGAACGACATGATCCACTTGGATTGGCATTCATGAATGGTCCCACTCGTGGCAACGATGTTTTTATCCCCATGGATTGGCTAATTGGCGGTGTTGATTATGCGGGCAAAGGCTGGCGGATGTTGGTGGAATGCTTATCTGCGGGACGAGGTATTTCCTTACCAGCACTGGGGACCGCGATTGGGCATTTAACCTCTCGTACTACAGGGGCTTATGCGTATGTTCGTAAGCAGTTTGGTATGTCGATTGGTAAATTTGAGGGTGTTGCTGAAGCATTAGGTCGAATTGGTGGACTGACTTATTTACTCGAAGCGACACGGACACTGACGACCACATCATTAGACCTTAAAGAGCGGCCGGGCATTATTACGGCCATAGCAAAATACCATATGACAGAAATTGGTCGTACCATTTTGAATGATGCGATGGATATTCATTCCGGAAGAGCGATTCAAGATGGCCCGATGAATTACCTTTCCTCCCATTATCTTGGTGTGCCTGTTGCGATTACCGTTGAAGGGGCGAATATTCTAACGCGTAATTTAATGATCTTTGGTCAAGGTGCCACCCGTTGTCATCCGTACGTTCTCAAAGAAATGGAAGCGGCGGCTAATCCCGATACAGAACAAGGTGCAAGAGAGTTTGATGCGTTATTGTTTAAACATATCGGTCATGCTTTGAAAAATACCTTTGGTGCATTGGGGGCGGCTTTGACGGGATCTCGTTTTATTAAAGCAGACATGAGCGGGCCAACCAAAACCTACTACCAGCAAATGACACGTTTAAGTCGTGCTTTAGCGGTGAGTGCGGACTTTGCCATGTTAACGCTCGGTGGTGAACTGAAACGTAAAGAGATGATCTCAGCTCGTTTAGGTGATGGGCTTAGTTATCTCTATATGGCTTCAGCGGTGTTAAAACGCTACGAAGATGAAGGACGCCAGCAAGCTGATTTAGATTATGTTCACTATGCTATGCAGCATTGCTTACATCATGCAGCAAAATCGTTGAATGATGCTTATCGGAACTACCCACAAAAAGTGGTTGGTGTGGTCATGAAAGGGCTACTTTTCCCATTGGGTAATCATTATCAGGCACCTAGCGATCAATTGACCGTGAGAATAGCGGAAAGCTTGATGACTCCTGGAGCACATCGTGATCGCTTAACGCATTTATGCTATGTGGGGCAAGATGAGAATGACAGTGTTGGCTTGATCGAAAAAGCATTCCTTGCTATGTACAGCGTGAAAGGCTTAGAGCGCCAGATGCACAAAGCAGTCAAAGAGGGCAAAGTGGCTCGTAAAGGACCGTTGGTTGAACGTTTAGCTCAAGCGAAAGCGGCTGGTGTACTCACCGCTGATGATGTCGAGGCAATTTTGGCAGCAGATAAATTGCGCTATCAAGCGATTCAAGTTGACCATTTTAGCCACGACATGTCAGAAGTTCGGACCCATAAGGTCAAACCACCGAAATTGAACCATGTTGCTTAAACTTGAATAGTCTTTTTATCCCTCTTCACAAGGCCTCATTTTGGGGCCTTGTCTCATTTTTAGGCAGATTGTGGCAAAATCATCATTAACAGCTCCAACCACTTGGCAAAAAACTGCATTTTGACAGAAATAAGATGCGATCTGGTGCTGAAACTTTTATCCTAACCGAGATTTTTGAAGGAAGTTGAATATGATCATCAAACCGAAAATTCGTGGATTTATCTGTACCACTACCCATCCAGTGGGTTGTGAAGCGAACGTAAAAGAACAAATTGCCTACACTAAAGCTCAAGGCCCTATTGCCAATGCACCCAAGCGTGTTCTCGTTGTTGGGTCTTCTAGTGGTTATGGGTTATCGTCTCGTATTGCTGCTGCTTTTGGCGGTGGTGCAGCGACTATCGGGGTCTTTTTTGAAAAGCCGGGTACTGAGAAAAAAACCGGAACGGCGGGTTTTTACAATGCGGCAGCCTTTGATAAGTTGGCGCAGGCTGAAGGTCTATATGCAAAAAGTCTCAATGGCGATGCTTTCTCTAATGAAGCAAAACAGAAAACGATTGATCTTATTAAGCAAGATCTGGGTCAAATTGATTTAGTGGTTTACTCGTTGGCATCTCCCGTGCGTAAACTGCCAGAAACTGGCGAAGTGATCCGTTCGTCGCTGAAACCTATTGGTGAAACGTACACCTCAACAGCGGTGGATACCAATAAAGATGTCATTATTGAAGCCAGTGTTGAACCCGCAACAGAGCAGGAAATTGAAGACACCATTACTGTGATGGGTGGGCAAGACTGGGAACTGTGGATTCAAGCATTAGATGAAGCGGGTGTTTTAGCTCAAGGGTGTAAAACCGTTGCGTATAGCTATATCGGTACCGAATTGACTTGGCCAATCTATTGGGATGGGGCTTTGGGCCGTGCAAAAATGGATCTCGATCGCGCTGCTACGGCATTGAATGCGCAGCTTGCCGCGCAAGGGGGCAGTGCTAATGTCGCAGTACTGAAATCCGTGGTCACTCAAGCAAGCTCCGCCATTCCAGTGATGCCACTTTATATTGCGATGGTCTTTAAAAAGATGCGGGAAGAAGGTATCCACGAAGGCTGTATGGAGCAAATATTCCGTATGTTCAGTCAGCGTTTGTATAAAGCGGATGGTAGTGCGCCGGAAACGGATGAGCAGAATCGCCTACGTTTAGATGATTGGGAGCTACGTGACGATATTCAGCAGCATTGCCGCGAGCTATGGCCGCAAATTACCACCGAAAATCTAAAAACATTGACCGATTATGAGCTGTATAAAGAAGAGTTCTTAAAACTGTTTGGCTTTGGTGTTGATGGGGTGGACTATGATGCGGACGTTAGCCCAGAAGTTGCGTTCGATGTGATTGATATCTAAGCGGTATTATTCTAGTCCAAAATGACAAAAAGGCGCAGTTTGCGCCTTTTTAGTCTCTTAATTCGTTGAGTTGCTTTAGTTTAAAATGATTAAGATGGTGCCCGCTAAGGTCATTAAAATATTGGCAATAGCGTAAGTACCGGCATAACCCAGTGCAGGAATGGTGGATTTTGCATAATCATTAACGATATCCATAGCAGGAGCACAAGTTCTGGCCCCGATGATAGCTCCAAAGAGTAGAGCACGGTTCATCTTCAGTAAATAGGCACCAACTAAATAAGCAAAAACCACAGGGAGCACACTGACAATAAAAGCGAGCCCAATGACTTGTGGGCCCACTTCAGATAAATGTTCAAACATTTTTCCCCCGGCACTCAGCCCAATGCCGACCATGAAAAACATTAGCCCCAGATCTTTAACCATATTCAAAGCACCCTGAGGAACATAACCAAAGGTAGGGTGGTTCGCTCGTAAGAAGCCTAAGGTAATGCCGGATAATAAAAGCCCCACCGCATTACCTAAGCTGAAGGAGACTTGGCCAAAGGTCATGGTAATTAAACCAAAAACGATACCCAGAATGAAGAAGCTGCAAAATGCCATTAAGTCAGCCATTTGGCTGTGAATAGAGATAAAACCGATCTTTTCCGCAAGGCCTTTGACTCGGCTTTTTTCTCCACTGACTTGCAATACATCGCCTTTGGCTAACACGATATCCAGATCCATCGGCATTTCAATTTGTGCACGTACGACTCGGTTTAAGAAACAGCCATATTCAGACAAATTAAGATCAGATAGGCGTTTTCCGGCAATACTGTCACTTTTAACCACGATTTCTTCTTCCGTGATCCGTAAATCGAGAAGGTTACGATCAAAGACTTCTTTCCCATTACGAAAGCTAGGATCAAGGCGGGCATGGCTATCAGGAAAACCGACCAATGCAATCTCATCTCCTTCTTGTAAAATAGCATCACCATCGGGGTGGGCGAGAATACCATTACGACGAATCCGTTCTATATAACAACCCGTTTGGCGGTAGATCCCCAACTCTCGCAAATTACGTCCATCAACCCAGTTGGCCAATTCCGGCCCAACTCGATAAGCTCGGATGATGGGGAGATAGACTTTACGTTGTCCACCGATCCCCCGTTCTTGTGCTATTTGTTGAGCAGAATCAGAGAGATTTTGTTTTTGTAGTTTAGGCAGCAGCTTGGCAAACATGATCATACTGATCAGACCAATAAGATAAGCCATGGCATAGCCGACTGAGACATTTTCTAAAATAAGCGACAAATCCATATTTCG
Source organism: Vibrio cincinnatiensis DSM 19608 (assembly GCF_900167345.1). Lineage (GTDB taxonomy): Bacteria > Pseudomonadota > Gammaproteobacteria > Enterobacterales > Vibrionaceae > Vibrio > Vibrio cincinnatiensis. The sequence goes on from NZ_FUXB01000001.1 coordinate 109,871, forward strand.
CGGAACATTCGCAAGCCCTGAATTGAGCGCATCTTGCGCCCCAACTAATACGGGAGTAGAGGTCAAAGCTCCCGCCATCATACCGGCAGCTAATCCATAATCCAGATTGAAATAGTGGCTGGCAAAATAGGTTATCCATGTTGCGGTGATCAACACCACTAAGCTGAGAATCAAATAATGTTTGCCATCTCGAAAGAAAATACCAAAAAAGTTTGGGCCAGCTTCGATACCTACACAGTAAATAAATAGCATAAAGCCAATGGTTAACGCTTCAGCATTAAAGGAAAAACCGAGATGCCCCATGACAAGAGCGGTAATCAGGACGCCGATTGAGTTTCCTAATTGTAAACTGCCAAAGCGGATTTTTCCAAAGGCAAGGCCAATCGCCAAGACCACGAAAATAAGGAGGATGGGGTTTTGTTCTAGCAAAAGTACAACGTCGATATTCACAATTTAGCTCAGTTCAAGCGCGCAAGAGGGAGGGTGATTAAATTGTGATGATTGTATCGTAAATAGGCAAAAAGATAAGTGATATTTTCCATCTTTGTGCATTCTCTAATCTAATGAACAAAGAAAACCCCGCTAATGTGTCGCGGGGTTGATGGTTGTTTGAGAGGGGTTATTCGTTAAACAGCCCTAAGTGCTCTTTTGCATAAGCTTCAAAATCAGTACAGCCACCAATGTGCTGTTGATCGATAAAGATTTGAGGCACAGTTTCAACCGGTTTACCTACGGTTTTTTCTAGATCGGCTTTAGAGATCCCTTCCTCATGAATATCAACATAACGGTAGTTGAAGTCATCACGCTTTGTTTTTAACGTTTCTGCGAGCTCTTTAGCTCGAACACAATAAGGGCAAGCCGGACGGCCAAAAATCACAACGAACATAACTTTCTCCTCTATTTCGTTTGCGTCACTATGCCCGATCCCAATTAGGAAATAAAGAGTGAATTAGCTCTCGTTCTGATAGAGAAAAACGATGGTTGATTTTTTCATCAGCGGAGTAAAGTGCTGATTCTCATCATTAGTGGGAACAGGGTGCAACCGTACAATCAGGATGTGATGATGTGCATACTCTTTAATGAATCTTTTTTTATTTCTTCGCTCATTGCACTGCATCAAAAAATGATCAGCCAATTCATCGCAAGCTGGTATCAAGTAAAGGAATCTTGGGGTTTGGAGGTTGCATGTTTCAGTTTATGACATCGAATAGGATCATATTCGGTGAGGGAGTGTTGCAAAACTCGTTATCCATGATCAATCAATATGGATACAGCGTACTTTTAGTGTCAGGGAAAAACCTTCAACGAGCTCAGATAATCACGGATTATTTACAGCAACAACACATGCGTTATCAGCATATTGCTATTCATGGCGAACCCAACATTACTATGGTGGAAGAAGCCGCGATGGCGGGGCGTCGTTTTCAACCTCAAGTGGTGGTAGCGATAGGAGGTGGTAGCGTCTTGGACATGGGTAAAGCTTTGGCGGCCATTATCCCTAATCAAGGTAACGTTTATGATTATGTTGAAGTCGTCGGGCGAAATGTGCCATTAAAAACTAAGCCATTGCCTTTCATTGCCATACCCACGACCGCCAGTACCGGGGCGGAAGTCACAAAAAATGCGGTGTTAAAATCGGGGCAAGATAAAGTTAAAGTGAGTTTACGTAGCCCGGATATGCTGGCAGCACTGGCTATTATTGATCCCAGTTTAACCTATGGAACCGATCGTTATACTTCAGGGCGCGGCGCAATGGATGCCTTCACGCATTTAATGGAAGCGTATGTCTGTGGGGAACCGAATCCGTTAACGGATATGATTTGTGAAGAAGGGCTTCGTCGTTTAGCGCGCTCTACGGTGGCGGCGTGTTGTCGGGATGAAAAAACAGCACGAGCCGATCTCTCTTTTGCGGCGATGCTTGGAGGGATGGCGATTACCAATGCTAAGTTAGGGGCGGCTCACGGTTTGGCTTCGGCACTGGGTGGAAAGTTAGAGGCCCCCCATAGTGTGATTACGGCACGTTTAGCCCCTTATGTGATGCGTGAAAATATTAATGCGGCTAAGCAAGAAGCGCGTCATGATATTTTGCAGCGTTATTATCGAATTTCACAAATATTAACCAAACGGAAAAATGTCAATATTGAGGACGGGGTACTCTGGGTACAAATGATGTTGGACAAACTGCAACTACCCAAGTTGACTCAATTTGGTGTTTGCACCACCTCATTTGAGCAGGTTGCGCAAGATGCATTGCGCTCTCAGGCCATTAAAGGTAATCCGCTTCCTCTGACTCATGAGCGCTTGGTGTATATTCTTCACCAAGTCTGTTCTTGTGATGGGGAGGGAAATGCTCAGCGTGATTCCATTGATGATGAAGTCAAAATGCAACTGATAGAAGAAGAAGTATTAACGCAAGGAAGTGAACTTAACCCTTAGGGGAACGTAAAAAAACGGAGCTAATCTAGCTCCGTTTGTTACTCAATACGAATCTAAAACTGCGATAATTTATCGTAGCGTGAGTCTTTAAGGACTTCCTTCACCCGTTTTAGGTTTTCTCGGAAACCTGATCCTCGGCGAAGCGTGAATCCGGTAGCCAATACATCAATGACCGTCATTTGTACCACGCGACTCGCCATCGGCATATAGACATCGGTATCTTCTGGCACATCTAAACAAATCGATAATGAGCTTGCTTTATCGAGTGGTGAATCTTTGGCGGTAATCGCAATGACGGTTGCGCCATTTTCACGAGCAAGATTTGCAATTTCTACCTGACTTTTGGTTCGCCCAGTATGTGAGATCAGCACAATGACATCATTATCGCTGCAGTTGATGCAGCTCATACGTTGCATCACGATATCTTCAAAACACGTAATGGGAATATTAAATCGAATAAACTTATTTTGAGCATCACGCGCAACGGAAGAAGAGGCGCCTAATCCAAAGAAAGAAATTCGTTTGGCTTGGGTGAGTAGATCGACGGCGCGATTAATTTGCATGGGATCTAAACTATTTTTAGCCACATCCAGACAGGCCATGGTCGATTCAAAAATCTTATGTGTATAAGCATCAGGACCATCGTCTTCTTCGACATTACGGTTCACATAGGGTGTGCCGTTCGCCAAACTTTGGGCAAGATGAAGTTTAAAATCAGGGAAGCCCTTGGTATCTAAACGACGGCAAAAGCGGTTTACGGTCGGTTCACTCACATCGGCCATTTTCGCCAGCGTGGCAATGCTGGAATGAATGGCGGTTTGTGGCGACGCCATGATCACTTCGGCGACCTTGCGTTCCGACTTGCTAAAGTTTTCCAGATTTTTTTGAATTTTTTCTAATGTATTCATAGTGTTCACGCGGGCCTAGAGAACAACTCGTTGGGTCATCGTTTGTGTTTGTTTAGGGGAGGGAAATAAACTATTTCCAAAAGAACACATTCACCAACGCCATAGTGTGAGTATAAACCTAAGCAGTAGTAATTCAGAAACGAAACACACTATCAAATGATGAGAATATGACAAGCCTCAAACTAAATTTCATAAAAACTACAGCTTTGGCGATTAAAAAGCCAAGAATAAGAATATTCAGGACTTATTATGGTGGACAAATTACAGCAAAAAGAAAGAAATTTTCAGTTTTTTCCTTCCTCTTTGACAGAAATCAGCCACAAATACTAAGGGTGTGAAGGTAGTATCTGCTGACAATACTGTTCAATCTGTTTGAGTAATTGAGGCGCGAAAGTCGCTGCAATTTCTCTTTGTTCTTTCAATACTGACTGTAAAATCTCATGAGTTGTTAACGGATTGGCGAGTACCACACGAAAGACGAGGGTATCTAAATGATCCCAACGGGGAGGATTTAGACGTGTTCGTGAAACAAAAGATTTACCCATTTCCCGCTGTTTCTTCTGAATAAATTTGGTTAAGGCATTGATCAGAATATTCAGTTCAGCTTTTTCCTCCGCTGAGGCATGGGGTAACGCTTGTTTAGCCCGCTCGGGCAAATAACGATAAGTTAGCAAGCAGAGCTCGGGTTGTGAGACGAGTTCAAAGTCATGTTGCTCTTGAATCAGAGAAGCAAAATACTTTGCTTTTTCAACGCTTTGATCAATTAACAGTTGGTAACCCGCCCGGCTGATAATGTGCATGCTAGCATACACTAGCATCGCCATACCAGAGCGAGAGCCTTCCAAAGTATGGCTACCTAAGTCTTTGGATCCTTGGCGTAAAATATATTGTGCATGGTGCTCTATGGCTTTCATGGCATTGGGATCTTTAAATAACACCATGCCCGCTCCCATTGGGATATAAAGCTGCTTGTGTGCATCAATGGTGACAGAATCTGCCAGCTCAATACCGTCGAGTAAATGACGATAGGTATCCGACATTAAGGTTGCGCCTCCCCATGCGGCATCGACATGGAAATGGCACTGTTCAATTTGACAGATTTGCGCAATTTCACGTAGTGGATCTACATTCCCCGTCTCCGTTGTTCCTGCAACACCAATGACAGCAAAAGGACGAATGTTCTTTGCTTTGAGCATTTGAATCTTATGCTGCAAATCATTTGGACATAAGCGGTTATTTTCATCAGTCTGGACTGAGACAAGTCCATCTTGACCTATGCCTAACACGTCAGCCGCTTTTTTTAATGAATAGTGACCACGTTCAGAAACCAAGATAGCTAATCCTTGATAGCCATAGTATTGCATAGCCTTAAAGAGGCCTTCTTTCTCAACACCATTAAAGTCCCCTTGTGCTTTTAACGCATTGTTACGGGCAACCCATAATGCGGTAATATTGGCAACGGTTCCACCTGAGCAAAAAGCCCCGAGTGAGTGATCGGCACTGTGCATCCACTGCTGATAAAAAGAGTCGGACTGACCATAAATAAGACGATGCAGCATGCCTAAGACTTGGCGCTCAAGAGGAGTAAATGCTTTAGAGGTTTCGATTTTGACGAGGTTTTGGTTTAAGGCGATCATGATTTTTGACAGCGGCATCAAAAAGTAAGGCAGAGCCGATGTCATATGGCCGATAAAACTGGGCGATGCAGTATGCACCGATTGAGACACTAAGGTATCCATTAAATGTTGAGTATGATCGGACACAAATTCAGGTAATTCCGGAATATGTGGATCAGAGAAATCTTTTTCGATCTCTTTTAATGGCTTCTCTTCAGCGACAATATGTTCACGCAAAAATTGATTCAAATTGCGCGACAGTTCTTCCTCAATACGAGTGAGCGTTGAATCTGGCCCTTCAGGGACAGTAAAGATGCGAAGCAGGTTATCAAAGCTTGCATCTGCCGTTTTGTATTTTGATACCATACCGTGTCATTATATTTTTAGCTGTAGGTCGTCAAGCGCAACAATCTAAACGAAAACGGAACGAATGTCCCGCCTTAATTCGCTTAGATCTTACTCCATGACAGGTTTAAGAAAGAGAGAGATTACTGATTATTGGCAATGAATACGTTCGGCTTTGGCTATCGCTTCATTATACCGATTGAGAGCAGGTTCTATCTGCTTTGGGTGGCTAAGCAATTCGGCAAACGCTGAACGTAACTGGTAATTTTTTTCGTGTGGTTGACTTTGCCGATCACCAAAGGTTAGTTTTGCCCTTTGTCCTAATTCATCATTACGCATGGCGAGAGTCTTGATATCTTGTTGATCGAGTTTAAGCCAAGATTCAATCGATTGAGAGGTAGCGACTTTCTCGGGTTGGTGTTCAAGGTAGTAGTGCACCGCAGTACGATTCAAGTCAAAATGGTGTTGGCGTCCGGCTAGAAACCACTGGCTAACTTCCGCGAGTTCAGGATACGTTTCTGTTGTCAGCTCAGTGAGGTTTTGATACCAAACCAAAGACGCGTCAATGTAAGCGTCATACTTTTTGGCTAGGCATTGATTGTCGGCGGCGGTTGCTGTCATTGAGAGGCTGGTCAGTATCAACATGACAATAGAGCGTTTCATAGCAGTAGTATTCCTTGTGAGACGAGAAGGTTCGCTTCTTTATTGAAGCGTATTATTTGATACTTAAGTAATCGGCATTACTCAATTATGTTTGTGTATTGTAAAGGATATGTTGTTTGATTCCTGAGATCTAGCCTGCAAGAGAGACAAAGAACAACATAAATACAGGCACTAATAAGCTCAGAATAAACCCACTGACAATCGCAATCGGCACACATCGAACTCCCCCCGTGGTTTGTATAACGGGGAGAGTGAAATCCATGGCGGTAGCTCCGGCATAGCCGATTGAAGTACAAGGTTTACGGCCAATCAGCATTGGAATTAGTACTAAAGAGATAAGCTCTCGGCTCAGTTCAATCAGAAAAGAGGCGCCCCCATAAACAGGCCCAAAGGCATCGCCCATCAGTATGCCAGATAAAGAGTACCACCCGAACCCAGACGCCATCGCTAACCCGTGATAGAGCGGAATTTCAAGAATAAAAGCGGTGATACTTCCTCCAATCCAAGACGTTATAATGACCACCGACGCGATAATCATACCGTGTTTATTGAGAAGGATTTGTTTGAGTGTTAAACCACTGTTGCGAAGCTGAATGCCAATAAAAAAAAGTAAAACCAATAAAATCCACTCACTGGCTTTCTCTACCCAAGAGAGGTCGAAACTGAGTAATACGCCTATGGCCAGGCCTCCGCCAACCACAAAAATCAATTTAAGAGATTCAAGTGCCATACTTGAAAGGGGCAGTTTGGTTTGTGTGGTTTGGGTATCAAGCGGTAAAAATCTATCTACCCAAGGAAGGGCAAGTAAATTACATAACCCGATCACTAAAAAGAAGGTACCTGAAAACTTCAAAATGAGCTGTAAATTACTGCCTAAATTATCTAATGCCGCAAGGCTTAGGCCCATTAAAAATAGGATGACATAGACCAGTGAGACGGTCGCTTGATTAAGGGTAGCAAGCCAGTTTTTATTAGAGATAGAAAAAAGATACCCCACAACCAATGGAGCAAAGATAAACAACATCCCTGAAAGCATATATTCCTCAGCAGTGTGAATTAGAAGCCGCTGGCATTAATCACGGCTTTGAGCTGGGAGCGAAACTCTTTGTCATCAAGATTACTTAAGTGGTAAAGCACTTCCGCCCCAGTTGCATTGATTTCAACGTCATGCTCATCTAATGCATCATCTTGTTTTCTAAACATGAGTAAATGATGGGCAATGCGAGCGACATCAAGGTAACTGACTTCTTGACAATGATCCACTAATTGTTGGTTGCAGGCCACTTCCAGAAAATCATTATCGAACCCCCAATGCTTTAGCACGAGTTTACTGGTTGTCGGGCAGTTGGAATGGAAAATTTGCAGGGCAATCTCTGAGTCAAGATAGTGCCCTTTTTCAAGATAAAGATGATACTCATTGACGAGACAAAATAGGCCAATATCTGCCAACAGACCGACAAGTAAGGCTTTTTCTTGTTCAAGATATGAGTAGTATTCGGGTTCTATTCGTTTGAAAAGTTGTGTTACCAGCACCATCGTTGCACCCAGTTCACGGGCAATATGAGCACTGTGGGTTAACATTTTATTGCATTGAGCACTCAAATTGACGGAATGTTTAAGTTGCTCGATGGCTTGAGCCGTGACAATGTCACGTACTCGATTAATACCTAAACGGGAGACGGCCGTCACTAAATCGGTACAGGTAATATTGCGTCGGTTAAAAACCACCGAATTGGCAATACGAATCACTACCGCGGCTAGGCTAGGGTCATCGGTTAAACAGGTGGCAATATCAATAATCGTCGTTGATTCAGAGCGAGACATCGTCTGTATTTTAATAACCACATCAGGGATTGGGGGGAGAGAGATCTGCCCATTACTGATGGACGACTCAACGAGCTGAGCAAATTCACTTTTCAACCCTTGGATAAGCTGCTGTTTATTTTCTGGCAGCCAGTAAAACGATAAATGGTTCATTGAATGCGATTAAATACGGGAAGTCGGGCCATTCTACCGAGGGGAAATCAATAGACGCAACCTTTTAACGAGGGAATGAATGGAGAAATGTTCAATTTAATGACTGACCTGACATTTTGTATGAATAATCTATCGAATTGTAAGGCTAAATAGTGTGAGCTTGTGAACCTCATCTCATAAATATATTTTTGAAACTTATTTGCTGTGAGTTAAGTCCGGACTTATTTTGTTTCGTTAACTATGATAGGTAAAAATCAATACGCAGGCATGTGGTAAAAATAAGCTTGCGATGGAAATCGACATTTATTCGCTATAATTTGCTGCTTCTGGTGATCTTTGTGACTCGGGGACGATGATTAAAGGATCCATGGAGATGATTGAGCATACATTTTTTGATTATGTAATTAAGTTTGGCGCTTACCAAAAGCGTTCTATGTTTGGTGGTATTGGTTTATTTCAAGAAGATGCCATGTATGTATTATTAACGGAAGATACGATTTTCATTCGTGGTAGTGAAGAGTTGGATCAACAGCTTATGGACTTAGGGTGTGAGAAGTTCCGCCATGTTAAGAAGCAAACGACCGCCACGGTGAATTATTATGACATTACGGAACTGTTTGATAAACGCCACCCTGACCTAGAGAGTATTATTCGGCGTTCTATTCAATATTCGATAGAACAACGTAATTTTCAAAAATCTCAGGCTAGCCGCCGTTTACGCGATTTACCGAATATGCAGTTAACTCTGGAGCGTATGGTGAAAAAAGCGGGAGTCGATGATGTGGACACCTTTATCCAGCTTGGTGCTCCTGAAGTATTTAGCAAAGTGCGGCAAGTGTATGGTAGTGATGTTGATGTAAAACTATTGTGGAAATTTGCTGGAGCCATTGAAGGTGTACACTGGAAGTTGTTGCAAGAACCTAAAAAACGGCAGCTATTGGAGTATTGTCAGCACCATTAAATCATGGTGAGAAAAAACCGAGATCAATTGTCTCGGTTTTTTTATTTATAAATTAAAAGGTTAAGTTTAGTAGTTAAAGCGAGCCGTAAACATAACTTGATCACCATAAGCATCGTTAAAACGAGCCTCAGCACCAACAGAGAAAAGTTCCGTTGAATGGAAACGAGCAAAAACGGAACCAAACCAATCATCGTTATCATCGATAGAGACATAACCGCCTTTACCACCCACTTCTAACTGTGGGCCTAACCATTGGCGAACACCCAGATTGACTTCCATCCCTGTATCAGCACTGCCTTGATGCTTTTTATCTTGTAAACGAAACAGCATCTCCCCAGTGAAATCTGCCCAGTTATTTATTGGAGCGTGGAAACCAAAACCCGTTGCTAAGTCAAAATCACCATCAAATTCTGAGTCAATACGCGCAATCACATGGGCATTGGGATGAACGGATTTACTGATACCAGCACCATAAGTGGTTGGGCTAATGCCGATACGAGCTTCGATGTAGTCGTAATTAAAGTTGCTCATAACCGTAGGGCTATTGGGGTCAGCTTGAGCGAAAGCTTGTGCTGAAGCAAAAATTAGGGCGGTTGCCAGGATTGTTTTGCGCATAATCTCGATAAGCCTATCTGTTTATGATGAATTCCATGTTAAAAGCGGTATACCCGCCATCACTCAAAGGTGTCATTCACAAATAACTCAACTTTCCCTGTTCAATTTGAAGAAAGATTCAAACTGTTTGGACATCACATAAAATGCGCTGGGTTTACCCAGAAGTAGGCTATTTTCACTGACGCAATTGGTGAATTGGCCATATTATACCACTTGCTTGCCATATCATCATAATTCACAGATGCATGACAACTCCACCAAAAAATGTCAGGGTTTTGTCACCTTAACAAAAAATAAGCAAATAAAATGCCATTTAAATAAGGTTTATCATTAAATATTCATTTTATTGAGAGTCTCTTATCAGCTTAGCATCGGAGAGTATGACGAACTTATTCTCCATAGCTCATCCGATTGGCGGCGATTGCATTAAGAATGGTTTCTGCATTCAGTACTTGTATCCAAGGCATCAAATCTTGTTCATGTTCGATAACATATTGCGTGAGTTGTTCGCGCACCACTTGATAGAGTTGCTCGGCTTGCCAAGGTTTATTGATGAAAAAATCCAAGCTAGAGTGATTAATGGCTTCGATGGTATCGTCTAACCCGGCTTGCCCTGTCAGTAAAACTTTACGTGTTTTTCGAGTTTGTTCTTCTTGGTTCAGCTCAATCAGGAAATGAATGCCAGTTTCTTTGGGCATGATGTGATCACATAAAATGAGTGCTAACGGTATTTGCTGTTGTTGATAATCGGCAATGACGTCTTTGGCTTCGGCAACGGATTCGGCCGCCTCAATAATAAAATGGCTTTCAAAATCGCTGAGATCTTGCATAACGCTATTGAGGACTTCTCTTTCATCATCAACACATAAAATGAGTAATTTATGCATAATCTTCTCCTTGGTTTTTATACAAGCTCAGAAGAGGCGGGTAGCCATACCCGCATCGTGGTGTATTCACCGACTTGACTGTCAACTTCTATCCAACCTTGATGTTGATGGACAATCTGCTGGCAAACGGACAGCCCGATGCCCAATCCAAAATGGCCTTCCCGCTTCGTGGTATAATTGAGTGCAAAAATTTGTTGCTGAAGCTCTGGTGGAATGCCACTGCCATTGTCTGTAAAACTGACGACTACGTAAGGTTTTTCTTGCCGTAGATGTAACTCAGTTTCAATTCTTAGTAAGCCATGCTCAGGGAAGGCTTCAATCGCATTGGAGATGAGATTAGTCCAGACTTGTTGTAAAGCGATAGGTAAGCAACGTAGCGAAGGGATCTCTCCATAATGTTTTTCTACGGTATGCCTTTTTAAATGATTTTCAAAAATCACCAAGGTATCTTCTAACCCTTCATGGATATCAACCGTATGAAATGTTTCATCGTCTTGACGAGCATAACTCTTTAAGCTTTTAACCATGTCTGCAATACGTTGTGCGCAAACTTGAATGGAGCGTAAATTACTGCCAGAAAGATAATAACGTTCTAGCTTTTCTATGGCTTGTTCTGCTTTTTGAGGATGTGTTTTTGCGAGTTGAATTAATGCATCGTCATTGTCTAAGCCAAGCTTCACCAGTTTTTTAGCCAGTAAGCGATGGTGGATTTGGCTATCTAAGGCTTTGGCTCGTAAACGCTCTTCCGCGGTTGAAACGGGTTTGGCTTGTAAGGCTTGTTGGAGCAGTTGCGCACCTTTACTCTCGAGTGATGGTACAGGAACATCACAGAGTAATTGTTCAACATGGGCACGTAAGGTATCACTTCCCCTTAAGATAGCGGCCACGGGGTTATTCAGTTCATGAGCCACACCCGCCACGAGCTGGCCGAGAACGGCCATTTTTTCACTCTCAAGCAACTGTTGATGGGCGGATTCTAATGATTCAATCGTTTTTTGCAGTTGTAATTTGGTATTAATGCTGCGTTGTAAGCGACGGTTAAAATGGCGTAATAGTAAATTGGTAAAGAGAGGCAATAGCTGAGTGTCGTTATGCATGACTTTGGCAAAAACATCTCGATCCAGCTTGATGACTTCCGTTTTGGTTAAGGTTATTGCGGTGGAGAAAGAGGGCTCACCAGTGACAAAAGACATGCCACCAACTAAATTGCCTTTATTATGCCGTACCACTTCTCTTTGCTGGCCCTGATCATCTTTTTTGTATAATGCGACCTCCCCTGAGGTAATAAACCACAAAAATTGGTTTTCTTCGCCCTCTTTGGTGAGTAAGTGTTCGGCTGAATAAGTTCGACAGGCGTGAGTCTCATCTTCTTTGTCAAAAAATTGGTGTAAAGCGCCAATCACTTGTTCCGCTAACTGATGATCGGTTAAGCGGTGGTAATCACTGATAAAGCCTTCCCGATAGAGGTGCATTTTACTATCAATATGGGCCCGAAGAATCCGAGTTTGGTCAAGGAGGGTACTGTAGCTAAGAATGTTCTCTTTATCGTATTTTAAAATGTAGCTGGTGAGTTCTTGATATACGGTTTTATATAAAACGTTATCTTGTAGCGGTTTCGTTAAACAGTAATCTAAACGTCCTTCATTGACGGCATTAAGAATGGCTTGAATATCTTGTCCACAACTGATTAAAATTTTTCGAGCATTTTGGGTGTGGGGGAGTTTATCTAACTGAACGAGAAAATTAGCACCATCAAAGCTTTGGTGGTGGCTGGCAATGACTAAGGCGACCACTTGGTCCTGATCTTCCATAAACTCAAGAGCTTGTTCAGCTTCTTCAAATGACTCTGCCGTGTAGAGGTCAAACTTAGTGGTGAAAGCGCTTAATTCATGACGCCACTGTTCAACACTGACGGGGTTATTGTCTAGACAAAGTAGCGCATGTTGGTTCACGATGTTCTCTGACCTCTTATTCACGGTTCTAGGATTGTAACAAATTTTCGTTTGCCAATTTGAGAGCTGGGTTTAAGAACCTTGATTCTGTAGAATGGGCTGTCAAATTCGCTACAGACGATAATTTTATTGTCTACTGACATATTTTTTTATCGAATCGATACAATCAGGTTATGATCTACAAGCCTTTAGCGGTGATCTCTTTTCGTCTGTCTAAGTTCTGAACAAGGCTTAACAATATAACAAGGAACTCCTTAATTTTATGAAAACACTTAAACGAATTGGTGCTGTGGGTGGCGCGGTTGTTCTGGTTTTATGTTGGCCTTTAGCGGTAGGGCAAATAGGTCAAAACTTAGTAACAAACGGGGTGGATAACCTCAGTAACGATCAGCTTCATGCTGAGTTGGTGAGTTATGATCGCGGCTATCTGTCATCCAGCGCAATCACTCGATACACCCTTTTAGATTCTCAGATGAAACAACGTCTTGAACAACAAGGTTTACCCAGCGAGTGGACAGTAAAGAGCGATATTCAGCATCATGCTTTTAGCCTTTCTGCGGTATCAACATTATTAGATCAAGCCAGTATTCCTCTTCAGGTCAAAACTCAGACTCGTTTAAATGGAAATACCGATTTTCAAGTTAATTTGGATAATTGGTTGTATCAGTCTGGTGGAGAGCAAGCGTTTACGCTATCGGTGACACCGTCGAATATTCAAGGAACCGCTACCGTTTTTGGGGAGATAAGCTACTCACTACGTTTTCCGTCGATAGTGATGGATTTTGTGAACGGGGAGCAAGTGCAACTCGCTAATATCAGTGCTGAAGGCAAAGGTAAAAAAGAGCAGGGATTTTGGCTCGGTAAACAAAAAATAGCGGTGGGCAGTGTTATGCTCAATGATGAGAGGCAGGCCAACGCATTAAGTCTTAGTCAAGCCACCTATGAATTCCACTCATCCATGGATGCGAAAAAACAACGCTTTACCAGCCAGCATGTTGTTACTGCCGAGCGATTTAAAACGGACGAAGGTGAAATTCGTGATGTCACCTTTGATTTCACCCTTGGAGAGGTTGATCGGGAGGCATTTTTACAGTTATCCGAACTCTATCAAGGTTACCCAAGCTTATCTCATGTGGCGCTCAATCAAGCTTTGCCACTGGTTGAAAAGCTGTTTTCTCAAGGGTTTCATTTAACACTGAATCAACTGGCTCTGAAAATGAATCAAGGTGAGTTGGCGGCTAAATGGAGCCTGACGATTCCGGAAGGAACTCATAATATTTTACAAGAGCCAGGGGTTGTTTTTTCAGCGTTAAATGGAGATGGTGATATTTTTGTGTCACAACAATTTGTCAAAGATTACCCATTTATCCAGCAGGGGTTGGATGAATTAGTCATGATGGAGATGGCGACACATGATGACCGAGGGTATCAGTTAAAGGCGGAGATTAAAGGCGGTTCTCTGTTCTTTGCGAGTGGCAAGCAAGTGCCATTAATGGCATTAATGATGCCACTGATGATCCAGTAAACGCTATCTTGCGCTTATTTTACCGATAGATGAATAAAAGAGGTTTAAAGCCTCTTTTGTGACTTTTTATCTGGATCAAAAAGTGGTATATCCAACAGACCTCAGAGGTAGAATTGACGAAGACGGTATCTTTGAACCTTCTTCAATCTCTTCTACCGAGTTATAGTATGCGACATCATATTTTTTATAGCAGGAGCAAGGAACACATGGAGCCGAATACGGACACTGTTTTTAATTTTAGCGCGGGTCCCGCTGCATTACCTAAAGCGGTAATGGCCAAAGCACAGGCTGAATTTGTTAACTGGAATGGCCTTGGCGTTTCGGTTATGGAAATCAGCCATCGCAGCAAGCCTTTTATTCAAGTGGCGCAACAGGCGGAGCAAGACTTACGTGATTTGCTGGCTATCCCTGATAACTATAAAGTTTTATTTTGCCAAGGGGGAGCTCGAGCTCAGTTTGCGGCCGTTCCTATGAACTTACTTGGTCAGGCGAAGAGCGCAACCTACATTGATGCTGGCTATTGGGCAGCAAGTGCAGTGAAAGAAGCGAAAAAATACTGTAATGTCGATGTTTTTGATGCAAAAGTCGAAAAAGACGGAAAAGTTGCGGTACTTCCTGCTAGTGAGTGGAAGATAGACCCTGATGCTGCTTTTGTGCATTTTTGCCCAAATGAAACCATTGATGGCATTGAAATCAATGATCTCCCCATTACAGATAAACCGATTGTGGCAGATATGTCTTCTACCATTCTTTCACGTGAAATTGATATTTCTAAGTATGGTGTTATCTATGCAGGCGCTCAGAAAAATATTGGTCCTGCGGGGATTTGTATAGCGATAGTGCGTGATGACTTACTGGATTTCGCCAGTCAAGCATTGCCTAGCACATTGAATTATAAAATTCTTGCTGAAAAAGAGTCGATGTTCAATACGCCACCCACGTTTGCTTGGTATCTTTCAGGTCTGGTTTTTCAATGGCTAAAAGAGCAAGGTGGCGTAAAAGCGATCGAGAAAGTAAACCGAGCTAAAGCGGCATTACTTTATGACTATATTGATTCATCGGATTTTTATCGTAACAGTATTCACCCCGATAATCGTTCATTGATGAATGTACCATTCCAATTAGCAAAACCAGAGTTGGATGGAACCTTTTTAGAATTGGCAGAAGCGCGTGGTTTACTGTCATTAAAAGGGCACCGTGTAGTCGGGGGAATGCGTGCCTCTATCTATAATGCAATCTCATTAGAAGCAGTACAAGCGCTGGTCGATTTCATGAAAGAGTTTGAAGCTCAGTACGCTTAATCGTTTCGGAAACAAACGTTTTTCTATCAAGGCTCACATTGGTGAGCCTTTTCTTTTTTATGCCGTTTCTATTTCTTCTGTGAATGATTTCTCCTGTCTTGTTATTGCTTGTATTGATATTTTCTATGTTTTTATCAGGAAAAGTGATTCTTCTTGGTTCATACTCAGTAGTGAGCATAATAATAAACCGACCATGGCTTGGTGTTAATGGCTTAGTAAACTCTTTTCGTTCAGTCAGGGAAGCAAGTGATTGCTTACCGATGTGCCTAAGGTAGTAAAGGGAATTGCACAATGAACGGTGCAGCTTAGAGATAACTTACTTAGAGGGATAAACCATGAAATTTAGCCATAAAGTGGTTGCAGCATCATCGGCCATGCTGTTGTTGACCTTGGCATTATTGTCCACCCAACAATATTTCACGATACGGGAAGAAATAGAAACGCAGGTGAATGGGAGTGTCGAAGAGATTGTCGCCGGTGTGCGCAGTACGGTGAGTAAAGACCTCAATGGAAGTAAAGTTCTTGCACAATATGTCACTGAATTAGTGCAAGTGGATATGGACCCAAACCATGTCGCCGATGTTTTAAGGCAATCCTCCTTGAAAGATAGCTTTATTCTTGTAGGTTTGGGGTATGAGAAAGATGGGTCTTATGTAGGGAGTGACCCTAATTGGGACCCCGGTGTCACATGGGATCCAAGGGCTCGGCCTTGGTATCGAGATGCGAAAAATGCGGGTAAGTTGACCATAACGGCCCCCTATGCAGACTCATCAACGGGAGAAATTTTAATTTCAATCGCCACTCCTGTGAATTATCGAGGACGATTCTCTGGGGCCATTTTCTTTGATGTGAGTTTGGTCTCTTTGGCGAAACTTGTGAATCAGGTTTCGTTATTTGATGCAGGTTATCTCTTTATTGTGGCTGATGATGGGACTTTAGTGGCGCACCCTGATGAAAGGTTAAACGGTAAACCGATGTCAGACTTTTTACCTCAGGTAAAAATTAGCCATGATGTGCAAGAAATAAAGATAAATGGTCAATATTACCAATTACGTTTTGTCGATATCCCAGGTGAAAAATGGTCAATTGGTGTCTTGCTGGATGAAAGTATTGCCTTTGCCGCTATTGATGATCTGCGGCATCGAGCCCTGATTTATTCAATCGTTGCACTCGTGATCAGTACGTTGATTCTTTCACTGATACTTCGAGTATTAATGCGACCTCTCGATACATTGAATGAGGCAATACAAGATGTGGCTTCAGGTCAGGGAGATTTAACAAAGCGGCTCGATACCAATACCGATGTGGAATTTGCTCGCTTAGCCACAGGTTTTAATCAATTTACCGAAACGTTGCAACGGCTCATTAGTGAATCAAAGCTAATTGGTCAGCAAATTATGCGCAGCACAGAGTCCACCGCTCATGGTTTACAAGCCTCGACTCAAGCCATGCAAACTCAAATGTATGAGGTCGAACAGTTAGCGACCGCGATGCATGAAATGGCAACGACCTCTAATGATGTGGCGAGCAATGCACAGGGTGCCGCTTCTGCGGCTCAAGATGCAGATAATGCAACAGAAGAAGGTTCTGAAGTGGTCAACCACACGACAGAGGCCATTAACGCGTTGGCTTCGCGTATTGACCAAGCGGTTGAAGAAGTCAAGCAACTGGAAGTGGCAACCTCAAACATTGAGACCATCTTAAAAGTCATCAACGATATTGCAGACCAAACCAATTTGCTGGCTTTGAATGCGGCAATTGAAGCGGCGCGGGCTGGAGAATCCGGGCGAGGGTTTGCTGTCGTTGCTGATGAAGTACGAACGCTGGCTCAACGTACTCAGCAATCGACAACAGAAATTCGTAGTATGATTGAGCAACTGCAAGTAGGGTCTAGTGCTGTAGCGGGGGCGATGAAACAAAGTAAAGATACCGCGACCGATACCGTGGCTAAAGCGTGCGAAGCCAATGATGCACTGCTTCGTATTCGACAAGCTATTCAGCAAATCACGGATATGAATATGCAAATCGCCTCTGCGGCGGAGGAACAGAGTTTAGTGGCCGAAGAGATCAATGCAAATACGGTGAAAATCAAAGATTTATCCGTTCAAGTATCCGATACCGCTAGTCAGTCGAATCAACAAATGCAGGAGCAGTTGGACAATGTTCGTCGCCAAGATGCAGTGATGAACAAATTTATTGTGTAAGAGTTGGTTTTTCAGGGTGTTGATACAATATCACCCGTCTGCCATGGTTTGAACTCAGGTGCTTGCACCTGAGTTCTTTATTTGAAACGTTTCTTATTATGGTCGAGCGGAGTTCTTCCCTTTTGCTCCTGCTTTGGCTTGCGTTTGCGAGCGGTTTTTAGGGTTGGGTTTACCACTGCGAGCCTGACTGGGTTTATTGCCTTTTAGCGCATCAAAGCCGGGTTGCTGCTTAGTATGTTTAGTGGCAAAGCGGTTTGAACCATGACGACCGGATTTTCGACGCTGAGCAGGGGTCGATGGGTCGCTATCTTCAGCGGGCACTAAGCAGCCAGGCCTA
Source organism: Vibrio cincinnatiensis DSM 19608 (assembly GCF_900167345.1). Classification (GTDB taxonomy): domain Bacteria; phylum Pseudomonadota; class Gammaproteobacteria; order Enterobacterales; family Vibrionaceae; genus Vibrio; species Vibrio cincinnatiensis. Next base: position 127,598 of record NZ_FUXB01000001.1, read on the forward strand.
TCACCAATTAAATGTTTTTTACCCATAGCAACTAAAGCTTCACGAATCATCGGCCAGTTTAGAGGGTCATGATACCGCAGTAATGCTTTATGTAACCGGCGTTGGCGCTCTCCTTTTGCCACGGTAATATCTTCCCGCTTCTTATATTTCACTCGTTTAAGTGGATTCACTTGTGAGTGGTACATGGCGGTGGCATTACACATGGGAGATGGATAAAAATTTTGTACTTGATCGCATTCATAGTTATTACTTTTTAGCCATAACGCAAGGTTGACCATGTCTTCATCCTCGGTTCCGGGATGAGCTGAGATAAAGTAAGGTATTAAATATTGTTTTTTACCTGCTTCCGCACTGTATTTTTCAAAGAGCTGTTTAAAGCGGTCATACGTGCCCATTCCCGGCTTCATCATCAAATCCAGTGGTCTTTTTTCGGTATGCTCAGGAGCAATTTTTAAATAACCGCCCACATGGTGAGTCACGAGTTCTCGCACATATTCTGGAGACTCAATCGCTAAGTCGTAACGAACCCCAGAAGCAATGAGAATTTTCTTAATACCGGGGACTTTTCTGGCCTCTCGGTAAAGATCGATGGTGTGTTTATGGTCGGTGTTGAGTTTGTGACAAATACCGGGAAACACACAAGAGGGGCGGCGACAGTTCGCTTCTGCTTTCGGATCCGAGCAACCTAAGCGATACATGTTGGCGGTCGGCCCTCCCAAATCGGAAATTGTCCCCGTAAAGCCGGGAACTTTGTCTCGAATAGCTGCCAACTCACCAAGTATGGATTCTTTAGAACGGTTTTGGATGATACGTCCTTCATGCTCGGTAATGGAACAAAAAGAGCAGCCTCCAAAACAACCGCGCATGATATTGACGGAAGTTTTTATCATGTCGTAAGCCGGAATTTTGGCTTTACCGTATTTAGGATGTGGAATACGAGCATAAGGCAGATCAAAAACGTAATCCATCTCTTCCGTGCTTAATGGAATCGGTGCTGGGTTTACCCATAATTCACGGTTGCCATGGCTTTGAATTAATGCTCGACCAGAATAAGGGTTGGTCTCTAAATGCAGCACCCGACTCGCATGCGCGTATAAAATACGGTCGTTAATCAACTTTTCATAAGAGGGTAAACGAACGGCTGTTGTTAATGCATCATGACGAGAAGCTCGAACTGTAATCGGTTTTGCCTCGGCCTGTGATGTGTTTGCTTGGGTTTCGCATAGGGTTTCAACATCGTAAGGATTGGTTGGCACAAACGGCTTGCCCGGTTTATCAATACGAGAGGAATCAATGATGGTAAAATTGTCGGGAGCGTGTGGCAGGTTTATCGCAGTACCGCGAATGTTGGTCATGGTCGTGATTGTTTCACCATTTGCGAGTCGGTGTGCAACCTCCACCAAAGCGCGCTCAGCGTTACCAAACAGGAGAATGTCCGCTTTGGCATCAAACAGAACAGATCGACGAATCTTATCGGACCAATAATCATAATGTGCAACACGGCGTAAGCTTGCTTCAATACCGCCAAGAACAATTGGCACTTCTTTATAAGCTTCACGGCAACGTTGAGAATAGACGAGAGTGGCTCGATCTGGGCGTTTCCCTCCCTCATTATTGGGAGTGTAAGCGTCGTCGTGGCGTAGCTTTTTATCTGCGGTATAGCGGTTGATCATGGAATCCATGTTGCCCGCAGTAATACCAAAAAATAGGTTGGGCTGGCCGAGAGCCATAAAGGCGTCTTTATTCTGCCATTCTGGCTGGGCAATAATTCCGACTCTAAATCCTTGAGCTTCGAGTAAGCGGCCAATGATCGCCATCCCAAAACTGGGGTGATCGACATAGGCGTCTCCGGTGACGATAATAATGTCACAACTGTCCCATCCTAAAGCCTCCATCTCTTTACGCGAGGTTGGAAGGAAAGGAGCAATACCAAAGCATTCAGCCCAGTATTTTTTGTGTTCATTTATTTTCTTTAAAATCATTTGGTTGACTCTTACTCTCATGGCTTCGAGGCGAAGGTTTAGCGCATCATTATTGGCTATCCATTGGCCCTGTGGGGTCTCTCACCCTATTTTTGTTTTGGTCTTTTAGTGGTGCCTTATTGGTGAAAAAGTAGGCCACATAAAATAGCGCAGCAGTTTACCATGTTATTGGTAAAGTACACCTACTTCTGTAAGCCAACAGGTAAAAGAATGGTGGTAAGTGTTGCCATTTTTTAGCAGAGTCTTTGACAATATTTATACGCTATTGCAGAGTAAATGAACGATGTTAACAATGAAGGATAGACCATGTTTAGTCATGTCATGCTCGGCGCAAATGATGTAGAACAATCTAAGCGTTTTTATGATGCAATTTTGGGAACTCTTGGCTACAACCCCGGTGTTATTGACAATAAAGGGCGGTGTGTTTATTTACATCCAGAGAGTGTTTTTGTGATTACGAAGCCCATTAATGGGGAGCCTGCAACGCACGGTAATGGAATGACGATTGGATTTAAAGCCGCTAACCCAGACTTAGTGGATCAATGGCATACGGCAGGTTTAGCCAATGGCGGAATCGAGTGTGAGGATCCACCGGGGGTGAGAACGAATGGACAGCGTTCTTTATATCTGGCTTATCTTCGTGATCCGGCAGGGAATAAATTGTGTGCGGCACATGTAATGAGCAGTCACCGCTAGATATTGATGTAAAAAGCTTATTGGTAAGGTTGTATTTTGGTTAGCCCTCTAAATAAGGAGTCATAAGGTGAACTATTGTGGCCAATGCCGCCAGTTTACTCGCACCTCTGAAAATCAGTATGATTTGTGTGGTGCTTGGGAACAGCCTACTCAAGCCAAGCGCCCGGCTTGTGGTTTCTTTATGCCGAAGAAACCGCGACGAGAAGCCGACAAACCTGAACTGTAGTTGAAAAAAGGCCATCTAAACATAGGAAAAGCCAAGCAGGATAATGCTTGGCTTTTTTATCCTTCACTTGGGCAGCATAATACTGACTTGCCTTGTACTCCCATCACCAAAGATTTCTAGCGCTCTTTGCTGCATCTCCTGAGCGGTAATACTTTGAGTCGTTACTTCTATGTTCATTAATCCTTCAAAACCATAGCCATGGGTAATGTAGCGGTTGAGCATAAAGGCCATCTGTTCTGGTTTATCATAAATGGATTTAAGTGCCACGATTAACTGTTTAGCGACCGTCTGAGTCTCTTCTTCACTAATACTCTGCGTTAAATGGGTGATCACCTCTTGAAAGGCTTGTTCTGTTTGCGTCACATTAGCAGGGGCAACATGTGCAATCATCAGCCAATCAGAATAGGGTTCGCCGTCCTTATTAATGACGTAAAGAATAGGGGTATAATCCAACCCTTTGCTCTCTCGGATATTAGCTAATAATTTTTGGGTGGCTAAACGGTGCAGCATATCTTCGAGGAAGAGCTTTTTAGTACTTTGGTTGGATATATCGGGTGCTATATAACGATGAATGACGATGGCACTATCTTCAGTATTGATAGCTTTTTCTATTTTGTTGTTGAGTGACGGTTTAAAGCGTGGATTAATCTCTACTGGCGGTTGTACCGTGAGTGGGATATTGGCGATGTATTGGCGTAATAGCGGGGTTATGTCGGATGGGGCAATATCACCCACAATAATGAGGTTGAATTTCCCTTGTTTAAACAGATGTGCATGAACGTGCAGCACTTGTTCAAAAGTGGGAGTGGGCTGCCCTTCTAAATAGCGTAGTTGTTGATAGCTATCTTTGGTATAAGAGGCGAGGTTGACCTCATGTGTAAATTGGCCCAGTGGAGTGGTCAAAAATTGACGCAAGTTTTCTTGGTGGGTTTGCGTCGCTGTGACTAATTGGGCTTTATCAAGCTTAGGATCCGTAGAAAATTGATGAATAAAGGCCAGAGCATCATCTAAATCTTGTTTATTGAAGCCCATGTTTAACCAGTGCGTTGTTGTGTCTATGATAAATGCCATCGACATATTTTTTCTTTTCATATAGCTGTTAGCCTGTGATCCATCCATGGTGCCAATTCCTGAGCGAGTTAAGGCCATTGGTGTGATATCGGCGGCTGAATAAAGTTCGCTTGGTAATGAGGCAACCCCACCAACGCGGCTATAAAAAAGGTGTACATGATTTTTATTGCTATAGGTTCTATAGAGATAAACATTGACGTCATTTTCGAGTTGCCACTGAATGATCTCGGGATCGCTATGAATTGATTGGGATGTGATAATTTCTCCAGGCTGAGTTGGTTGGTGTAAAATGGCATCAATATCCGCTGTATTGAATTGCATCCCGCGACGTTTTCTTAATTTTTTTAATTTGCTAAATTCATCAGTAAGTTGTTCAACGCTCTCTTGTTTGTCTGCTCCAATAATGATGGCAGCATCACTATGCAGTAACTGCTTTAAACGTTGATTGACCAGCTTTACGGTTGCGGTGTTGAGTAGTTGTTTAAGCCCATATTGAAAGTCGAGAGTACTCTGCAGAACTTGTTGGTTGGCTATGGCCCAAATGCGATGATTGGCATGTTGATTGGGGAATAAGTCATATTTATTTTGTGCTGCATACTGGAGATCATCTTTGAATGGGTGCAACTGAGCCTCTAATTCTTCTTGTGTAATACCAAAGTCACGTAGTGAAGAGAGCGTAGATAAGATGAGTTCTTGTACAAGAGAACGCTGCTGGTAGGGGAATGTACTACCAATCAAAGTGTAGCGTTGATCAAGCACAGGATAGCTCATGGCATACAATTGTGAATGAAGTTGGGCGCTGTCACGAAATACCGCCTTTAAGCGCTGATCAATTAATTGTTCAGCAATATTATCTAATCGATGGTCTAATAATTGTTCGTGAGTCGTAATAGAATGACGGCCTCGATCAATCAGTAATGAGAAGCTCGCATGTTCGCCAGTTGCTACATATGCAACGTAGTCTTGCAGGTTTTGTTGGCGTCTTTTCGCAGGTTCTGGTCGAGGTGTTGTGCCTTTCTTCCAGTTGGCAAAATAGCGTTGAATCCATTCTTCCCCTTGCTCTAGCGTTATGTTACCCGTGATGACTATTTCAGCTAATTGAGGTTGATACCACTGCTGGTAAAATGTTTGGAGACTTTTTGGTGAGGCTTGCTGAACCTGTTCTTTCGTACCCAGTACGTCATGTTCGGCATAATCGGTTGTTGCAATCAAATGTTCATAATATTGTTGTTCTAATGGCTTTTCTTCCCGATAGCGGTGGCGAAACTCTCCCATAATTACCCCTTTCTCTTTTTCGACTTCTTGCGGAGAGAAGGTGAGCCCATCGGCAATATCTCTAAACCAAAGTAACGCTTTGTCTACGGCGAGATTATCGGGTAAATCCAGCGTATAAACGGTTTCTTGATAAGAGGTATAGGCATTAAGATCGGGGCCAAAGCTGGCTCCTGCTTGCTGCACCATTGTAATGACATCATTGTGAGCATAGTGGAGGCTCCCATTAAATGCCATATGTTCAATAAAGTGTGCATAGCCAGCTTGTGTATGGGATTCTTGTCGTGACCCCGTATGAAGATATAGACGGATGGATACCGCTTGATGATGATCTGGGTAGAGATGGTAGGTCAGTCCATTTTCAAGTTGTCCTGTTATCCATTGTTGATCTGCTTGTAAAGGGGTAGAGGGAGCCTGTGTGATGCAGCCGAGTAAAGGTATGCATAGCATTCCAGCCAATAGATGTATTTTCATAATAACCTCATGATTTTTCTCCCACTATAAACAAATATCCAAGGCTTATGAGTTTGAGTAATTTGATTTTCGATGCAAATAACGAATCCTATTTACTGCAATAATAAAAGTGTCAGTGGGACATGATGTTATCGTTGAAATAGTCAATTATCGGGTAAAGCGATAGGCAGAATTCAGTAGCTTTTGATATCATCTATTCAAGTTTTCTTTATTAATGAAAAATGTATGCTTTATTCCTTACTGAGTGTCGTCGCTTCAATGCTGCTTGGCACACAATTATTACTGACGTTAGTGTTGGTTAAAGGTGATATCTGTCCGGGGCAACGAGGCCGGTTGCATAAGGTGTTGCCAGTACTTGCGGTTCTTTGGCTTGCGGTTGCTTCGTTGAAAATCGAATCGTGTTTAATCGTCTTTGCTTTGCTGTATTTTTATTCTCAAGTACAAACAAAGAAAACACGTCACGAAGGGCCGCTTTGGGTATTGTACCTTGCCGATGGCTTAGCTTTGGCATTTGTTGCTATAGTGATGGCCCAGTCATTAAACGGGTCAATGGCTATCACACTGTTTAGTAGTGTTTTTTTGCTTGGCGCTCTACTTGGTCATTTACTGTTGACGGTGGCTAGAACCCGCTTACAAGCTTTTCACCGCATTTTACCGGTGGCGGGGATTTTATCTGCGATGGTGACAACGCTCTGCATTGTGCCTTATGCATACCAACTAGCACCTGATCAACTTTCAGTTATGATCCAGCCGTTACTGGTGAGCTTTTCGTTATTGGTAGCGGGTATTTTTGCTTGGTGCTGGCATCTTCTGTTGGTAAAGCCTGTGGCAAAAGCACCATTGTTGATTGCGCTATTACTGATGCTGGTTGCTGTGACGGGGTTCTACCGTCTCTATTTATAGTGGGCGATATTTCGAGAGGGAAATCACTTTTCATTCGTTAAATTGCGACTAAGCTTACTATCAGGGCGACGAGAAAGGAGCAGGATGATGGATTTAAGCAACATTAGCCGTCTTGATGACGCAATTCTATTGGGTATTATCAATGAGAAATTGCGTTTAGAGTGTGATAGCTTGGATGAACTCGTATCCGTATATGAGATGAATGAAGAACATGTGGTTGGTAAATTGAGCAATTTAGGCTTTAGATATGATCCTCTCACCAACCAGTTTAAATCGTATTGATACACCGTTTACCGCATAATTTAAGCCATCTTGATCCCGTCAAGGTGGCTTTTGCATTGTTGGCGAGCGATAGCAAAAAAAGCTTGTAAGTAACGCTTGTCTTTTTCGCTGTGGCGGGTTGCGGCAAATAACCGACGCCATAACCCATGGCCCAATGGTTTGCTGGTGATAAGTCCTTGACGTGAAAATTCACTGATCGCCCAGTTGGGTAGTGTTGCCACCCCTAATCCTGCTGACACCATTTGAACCAGCATCAAGGTATTGTCTGCTTGCTTCCATTTCGCCGGTTCTACGCCTGCGGGGTGAAGAAAATGTTTGACGACATCTAAGCGCTGTTTTTGTACGGGATAACACAGCATGGTTTGTTCGGCTAAATCTTGTGGTGTGATGACGGTTTTATCGGCGAGAGGATGATTGGTCGCCGTGATAAGACGCATTTCAAAGTCAAATAAAGGTTCATAATGTACCTCTGAGCGCGGCAAAATATCTGAGGTGATCACTAAGTCTAACTCTCCGGCCAGGAGTGCAGGTAAAGGTTCAAAACCAAACCCTGAAGAAAAATCGAGCGTAACACTGGGCCAAGCCAATTGATATTCACGCAGGGCAGGCATTAGCCATTGGAAACAAGAGTGGCATTCAATCGCCATGTGCAAACGCCCATTCACATCTTCTTTCAGACTAGCGAGTTCATTTTCTGCTCTAGCTAACCGCGGCAGCACCTCGTCGGCCACATTAAGCAAAATTTTTCCTTCAGACGTAAAGCGGACTGGGCGTGTTTTACGGAGAAAAAGTTGGCCACCGATCCGAGCTTCAAGATCTTTAATTTGATGAGATAAGGCTGACTGAGTTAGGTGCAAAGCCGTGGCTGTGGCGGTTAAGGAACCTGTCTCTCGCAGTGAAACTAAGGTTCTTAAATGTTTAAGTTCGATCATGTGTCACCTTCATCTTTCTTTTTTTATTATTAATTTATTTAAACTTACGTGGTTTTTTTATCAGTGTAAACATCTAGATGGCTGTTTTTTGTTAATCCTACGAATGATATGTTTTATAAACATGAATTTTTCTAATAAACAAGTTGAATAATTGGCGATTGTATTCATAGCCACGCAGCGCGATAGTCTAGCCATCCAGACATCTTTTAATGTCTGCACCCATCATAAATAAAAGGATAAGACACATGGCAACGACAACGCATATTCTCGGTTACCCACGTATTGGTGAAAAACGTCAGCTAAAATTTGCCCTCGAACAGTATTGGCGTGGAGACATTGAGCAATCTCAGCTCCAACAGGTTGGGCAGAGCATTCGTCAGCAAAATTGGCAACAGCAGCAAGAAGCGGGGTTGAGCTTTGTGACCGCTGGTGATTTTGCTTGGTATGATCATGTATTAACCACAACACTTTTGCTTGGTCATGTTCCCCAACGCCATCGCCATGGTTTCCCTGACCTTGATACGCTGTTTCGAGTCGGGCGTGGTCAGTCACAAAATAGCTGTGGATGTAGTGGCAGTGCCGCTTCTGATATGACGAAATGGTTTAACACCAACTACCATTACATTGTGCCGGAATTCAGTGCCACAGATAGTTTTGAGGTAAGTTGGCCACAATTGTTTGATGAAGTGAATGAAGCCGTCAAAGCCGGACATCAGGTAAAACCTGTTCTTCTTGGACCATTAAGTTACCTTTATTTAGGAAAAGAAGTAGAGGAGGGGTTCGATCGGCTTACCTTACTGCCTCGTCTACTCACTGCTTATCAGGCGATTTTAGCTAAATTAGCCAAACAGGGGGTGACTTGGGTACAAATTGATGAGCCCATCCTCACTCTTGAGCTTGAAACACCATGGCAAGAGGCCTTTAAACTGGCTTATCAAGTCATTCAAGGAGAGGTGAAGTTACTGCTGACCACCTATTTTGATTCCGTGAGTGATACGTTAGATAAGATTATTGAACTTCCAGTGAATGGTTTACATATTGACCTTTCAGCGGCTCCACAACAATTGGGTGAGGTGTTAGCAAAACTTCCTCAAGATTGGGTGCTATCGGCAGGTGTGGTGAATGGACGGAATGTCTGGCGAGCCGATCTCGCTTCACAGCTCAATCAACTTCAGCCAGTAAAAGCACAGTTGGGGGATCGCTTATGGGTTGCCAGCTCTTGTTCTCTACTCCATAGCCCAGTTGATCTAGAACTAGAAGGTAACCTTTCACCAGAAGTCCGTAGCTGGTTTGCTTTTGCGAAACAAAAACTGATTGAAGTTTCCTTACTGGGTCAAGCATTAGATGGTGACCATGCGGCGATATTGGCATGTGAGACTTACAGTCAGCCTATTGTTGCGCGTAAGCAAGCTATTCATGTTAATAAGCCTCAAGTTCAAGCTCGGCTTAACAGTATTACGGATGCTCTTGCTGAGCGAAGTGCACCTTATGCAGAGCGAGCTTACCATCAACAAGAAGTGCTAGGCCTACCTCTATTACCGACCACAACCATTGGCTCCTTTCCACAAACGGGAGATATTCGGGCTGAACGAAGTGCTTATCGACAAGGAAATCTGACCGAAACCGATTATGTGAATGCACTTAAAGGGCACATTGCCGATGCGGTTCAACGTCAAGAAGCTCTAGGTTTGGATGTATTGGTGCATGGGGAAGCCGAACGTAATGATATGGTGGAATATTTTGCTGAAAATCTTGCTGGTTTCCAAACGACACAATTTGGTTGGGTGCAGAGTTATGGCTCTCGCTGCGTGAAACCTGCCATTGTGGTGGCCGATATTGAACGAGAGCAGCCTATGACGGTGGAGTGGTCAACTTATGCACAATCACTCACAAGCAAACAAATGAAAGGGATGTTGACTGGGCCGGTCACGATTCTTTGTTGGACGTTCCCACGTGAAGACATTACTCGGGAGCAAATTGCTCAGCAACTAGCATTGGCGCTACGTGATGAAGTGTCTGACTTGCAGGATGCAGGCATCAATATTATCCAAATTGACGAACCTGCGATTCGTGAAGGCTTACCATTGAAGAAACGGGATCATCAAGCTTATTTACAATGGGCAGTGCAAGCTTTCAAAATATCAGCAGCGAGCGCTCGACCTGAAACGCAAATCCATACTCACATGTGTTATAGCGAATTTAATGAAATTATTGATTCTGTTGCCGCGCTTGATGCGGACGTGATTACCATTGAAACCTCGCGCTCGAATATGGAATTACTGAAAGCATTTGAAGAGTTTAATTACCCGAATGCCATAGGGCCGGGTGTGTATGATATCCACTCCCCTAACATTCCATCACAAGCGTGGATTGAAGGGTTGTTACGTAAAGCTGCGGAGAAAATCCCTGTTGAAAGGTTATGGGTAAACCCAGATTGCGGCCTAAAAACACGGAATTGGCCAGAGGTGGAGGCCGCATTAACCAACTTAGTACTGGCCGCTAAAGCGTTACGTGAAGAATGGCAGGAAAGAAAATAAATAGGACGATTATTAATCATAAAGGCCTCTGTGGAGGCCTTTTATATATTTATTATTTACATTGGGACTTTGTGACGATTTGATCCACCATCAGTTGACCCCTAGGGTTACGCACCTGTAGCCGATAACTGATGCCAACATCTAGATTTGCACGGATATCCGTACTGGAACAGAATCGTTGTACACTGGTATCCATGACTTGAGTAATAGACTGTGCCCCTTGCTGATCAGTATTGTAGATCATCATCATTTCTATGGTTGTGCCTTTAGAGCTGGCGCGCATAATATTGAGCGGACCTTGTTCAATAGGCAGTTCAGCATTAAGTACACTAGCACGATTGGCAGCTAACAGTTCAAGGTGCTTTTGTTGATCACCCGTCGAGCTACATCCACTCAGCAGAAGAAAAGCAAGGCTTGTGATACTCAGTAACGATTTCTTCATACTTAAAAAACTTTCTTGAACGGTTTTACGATAACTTGAGCATAAGCGCCAACCTTATTATAAGGATCAGCATCAGCCCAAGCTTGTGCCGCTGATAAAGAGTCAAACTCTGCAATGACCGTTGAACCTGTAAACCCAGCTTCACCGGGCTCTTCTGAATCAATTGCAGGGAGAGGCCCTGCGACAAGTAACCGACCTTCATCGCGTAACTGCTGCAAGCGCTCGACATGCTCAGGGCGAACACTCATTCGTTTAGCCAGTGAATCTTCCACATCTTGAGCAAAAATAACATACCACATATTGATATCCTTATAATGGTTTAAGAGAAGGTGCTAAGGTAGGTAATGTACTGAAATTAAAATTATTTAAAACGAACCTTAGTCTATTTCTGTGATCAAGGGTGGGGGTTTATTGCCCTTGGTCGACCTTCTGCATCAATTGCAACATAGTTAAACGTTGCTTCACATACTTGAAATCGGTCAAGAACGCCATCTTCTTTTATTGGTTTTACCCATACTTCAAGATTAATGGACATGGATGTTCGGCCGATTTTTGTACATTCGCCGTAGCAGCATACCACATCCCCGACTTTTACGGGTTTTTTAAAGGTAATACTTGAAACTGAGACGGTGACTATTCTTCCGCTGGAAATTTCTTTGGCAAGAATACCGCCTGCTAGGTCTAACTGAGACATAATCCAGCCACCAAAAATATCCCCATTAGAATTAGTATCAGCGGGCATGGCAAGCGTTCTGAGTAAAAGCTGGCCTTTAGGGGAGTTGACTTCCTGATTCATCTTTGGCATCCACAACAAACAAAACAGCGACCGAAAGGGCCGCTGAAAAAGGGAGCTAATTATAACCAGAAAATCATTCCCGACTCAAAATAGTTAAGAATGTTTAGAGCTATTTTGTTCTTTGGGGAGATGTTTATAGATGTAAAAACCCGTCAATAGGGTGTAAGCAAAAGTCGCAGCGAGTAAACCGAAAACTTTAAAGTTGACCCAGACATCCAATGATAATTGGTAGGCGATATAAATATTAAGGGCTGCACATACTAGGAAAAAGGCGACCCAAGCCCAGGTTATTTTTGCCCATACGGTTTCAGGTAGCGTGAGTTCTTTACCAAGCATGCCTTTAATCGCTGACTTGCCAAGCCAATGACTAATGGCTAACCCTAAAGCGAAGACTAAATAAACAATGGTGACTTTCCATTTAATGAAATTATCGTCATGCAGGAAGATGGTCATTCCCCCAAAAACAGTGACCAACGCAAAAGTAATCAGCTGAATTTTTTCGACCTTTTTGAACAGAAAATAGGTGACGATAATTTGTATCGCAGTTGCGGCGATGAGTGCCCCTGTTGCGACATAAATATCGTAAATCTTAAACAGGGCGAAAAAAATAATCAGTGGGATAAAGTCGAGCAGTTGTTTCATTATCGTGTAAGATCCAATTTATACATTACGCACAGTCTATCGAAATAATGGGATGAGCTAAACAGCTAAAGATATTTTGAAACAAAATAACTGAGCTAGCCTGCAAGTCGTTAACAGGCTAGTCATCTAGTCATTTGAGGCTCAGCCATAGGATACATAGCCTATTCTAGGCGGCTTTGCTGTAACTTAGTGTTGGTGAGGCTCGATGCTGGCACTTCTTGAGCGACAACCGAGGGTAATGCTCTTGATAACATAGAAAACCCGAGTAGTGCAGAAGCGCTGGACCCCATCAAAATACCAATTTTTGTATAGTCAACCATGACACTTTGCTCGGCGGGAAACGCTAAAGTCGAAATAAAAATAGACATAGTAAAGCCAATACCACATAACACGGCAACAGCAAGAATCATCCGCATATTGACTTGTTGGGGAAGCTGCGCAATGCCGAGTTTTATGGCTAACCAACTAAATAGGAATACTCCAATAGGTTTTCCAACAAATAATCCTAATGCAATGCCTAATGGCAAGTGACTATAGTCACTAATGGCTTGGATGGAGGAAAAGGTAACGCCAGAGTTTGCAAAAGCAAACAGAGGTAGAATACAAAATGCAACGTAAGGGTTGAGTAGGTGCTCTACACGTTTTGCGGGGCTTTTCCCTGCTCGGCAGGTTTGAGGTATTAAGAATCCAGCGATGACGCCAGCTAAGGTTGCATGAATACCAGAGTGGTACACCGTAAACCAGAGAACAATAAATAGAACGAAGTACAGGGCAAGGGAAGAAAATTGTTTTTTACCACAAAAGAACAAAAACAGGCTGATGGTTAAGACAAACAGGAGCATCATACCTGAAGGTTCACTGTTATAAAAGATGGCAATAATAAAGATAACGCCTAAATCATCAATAATGGCTAAAGCCAGTAAAAAAACCTTCAATTCTACAGGTACTCGCTTACCCAATAGGCTCAGAATAGCTAATGCGAAAGCGATATCGGTTGCAGCCGGTGCCGCCCATCCATTGATAGCAATAGGATCTTTATAATTAAAGAATAGAAAAATGATAATAGGGAATAACATACCACCTAGACCTGCTATTGCTGGGAGCATCGCTTTGGAACGGCTGTTTAGTGAACCTTCGATAAGTTCTCTTTTTACTTCTAAACCAATCATCAAGAAAAATAGCGCCATAAGTCCATCATTAATCCAATGACTGACACTGATCCCGAATAGATAAAAGTTAAGCAATGATTGGTAGGAGGCTTGCAGGGGAGAGTTAGCGATGGTAAGAGCCGTGATGGCGGCAAGCAGCAGCAATATCCCGCTAGCGGGATCGCTGGTAAGAAAATATTTTATCCTTTTATACATTGTCATTCATCCATAATCAGTTTGGGCTTATAAAACAGAGTAAAAACTCAGCAACTTCGCCTATGATAGTTGACTGGATAAATATTCATGTCGTTTATATCGATTAAATATTGTTTAACATTTGGTTTTTTCGAATTGACAGGGCTCTTGTTGGTTTGATTGCTTGTTTTTAGAGTCACCTCACACTTGCAAAAGTGAGAGTGAAGAAAGGCGACCTATAGCGTCGCCTGAGATAACCATGAAAACTTAAGATGGAGTCACGTTACTCTTTTAAAGTTGCCGCTTTCATTGCTGCGGTAAAGGTGTGCAGCTCAGTCAGCATTTTTTCTGGTTCATTGATGTGTTTCTCAATGATTTTTACCACGGCTGAGCCTGAAATGGCACCGGCTGCCCCAGCTTGAATAGCTTGTTTGACTTGCTCTGGTTCTGAAATACCAAATCCAAGCAGTGCGGGTGCCGCTTGGAATTGATTTAGCCGTTGCAAGAGCGTATCTACCGGCATATTCGCTTTCGTTTCCGCTCCTGTTACCCCTGAGCGAGAAAGTAAATAGGTATAACCTTTGCCCAATTGAGCGACGGCTTGTAACGTGGCGTCATCGGCCGTGGGTGGGGCGATAAAAATCGGTTGAATACCAAATTTTTCTGCCGCCGCCACAAAGGGTTGGCTCTCATTGGTTGGAACATCGGCAACCAGCACAGAATCGACCCCTGCTTGTTGACAGCGTTGATAAAAGTTTTCAATCCCACGCGAATACACGAGGTTGGCATACATTAATAACCCAATCGGCAAATCTGGATTGTTTGCTCGGATCTGAGCGATTAAGCTAAAACATACCTCAGGGGTTGTGTGCGCAGCTAAGGCTCGAATGTTTGCGGCTTGAATTGTTGGGCCATCAGCTAAAGGATCAGAGAAAGGAATCCCGAGCTCTAAACCATCAGCACCCGCATCAATTAATGTTTGCATGATGCGCAGTGATTGTTCTGGAGAAGGGTCGCCCATGGTCACAAACGGGATAAAAGCCCCTTGTTTTTTGTCAGCAAGACGCTGAAAAAGCGATTGATAGCGGTCCATTACAGCACTCCTTTGTCTTCTAAAATCTTATGGACGGTAAAGATATCTTTATCGCCTCGACCCGATAAATTCACGACCAATAACTGTTCTTTTTCTGGTTCTGCATACGCCATTTTGACTGCATGAGCTAAAGCATGAGATGACTCCAACGCTGGAATGATTCCTTCTTGGCGAGCTAACAATTGGAAAGCGTCTAGCGCTTCATCATCGGTGGCACTTTCATACTCAGCTCGGCCAATTGCATGCAAGTGTGCGTGTTGAGGCCCCACAGAAGGGAAGTCTAGCCCTGCTGAAATGGAGTAAGACTCTTCAACTTGGCCATCTTCATCTTGCATCAGTGGCGCTTTCATGCCGAAGAAAATCCCGGTTTTGCCATGACGCAGTGGGGCTCCGTGTTGAGCGGTTTCAATCCCTTTTCCTGCGGGTTCGACGCCAATTAAACGAACCGAAGCTTCGTCAATAAAATCGGCAAACATGCCAATAGCGTTTGAACCACCGCCAATGCAAGCGATAACCGCATCAGGTAATCGACCTTCACGGGCTAAAATTTGATTTTTTGTCTCCTCGCCAATAATGCGTTGGAATTCTCGCACGATGGTTGGGAAAGGGTGAGGGCCAGCGGCAGTGCCCAATAAATAGTGCGTTGTTTCGTAACTGGATGCCCAATCACGCATTGCTTCATTACAGGCATCTTTTAGGGTGGCAGAACCTGAATCAACGGAAATCACTTTTGCGCCCATTAAACGCATACGGAAAACGTTAGGGCTTTGACGTTCTACGTCTTTGGCTCCCATGTAGATTCGGCATTTTAACCCGAGCAGAGCACAGGCAAGGGCGGTTGCTACGCCATGTTGCCCAGCACCTGTTTCTGCGATAATTTCATGTTTTCCCATTCGCTTAGCGAGCAGAGCTTGACCTAAAACTTGGTTGGTTTTATGTGCGCCACCATGTAAGAGATCTTCACGTTTGAGATAAAGTTTGGTTTTGGTTCCTTTGGTGATGTTGCGAGTGAGCGTCAGTGCCGTTGGACGACCAGCATACTCTTGCAGCAGCGTCATAAACTCGGAACGAAACTCAGGGTCCTGCTGAGCATCAATGAATGCCTGTTCCAGTTGATCGAGGGCTGGAACTAAAATTTGTGGTACGAACTGACCACCGTATTCGCCAAAATAGGCGTTAAGTTTTGCCATGCTCTTATTCCTTCACATTCAATGACATGATATCCATGTCTTATTATTCAAAAGTAAAATTATTAGTATTCTCGTATTGCACTGAATGCTTGTTGCAATTTCGCTGCATCTTTTTTTCCCGGCTCGCTTTCAACGCCCGAATTCAGATCGACGCCAAGGCAGCCGATGCTTGCGGCTAGTTTCACATTGTCAGGAGTAATTCCCCCGGCGAGCATAATGTGCTGTGGCTGAGTAATGAGTTGCCAATCAAAGGTTTGCCCTGTGCCACCGGTTTGAGCGCCAACCTTGGTATCAAGCAAATGTCGTTCAACGTGCTTAAGTAAAGGTGGGACGGTTTCGGCAACGCCATAAGCTTTCCAAATTGTTACTTGTTCGGGTAAACGAGTTCTCAGTGCATCAATATAGGTTTGATCTTCATCACCATGAAGCTGAACGGCCGTTAAATTTAATTCGTTTGCCAGTTCCACTATCTGATCAATCGGGTGGTTTTGAAATACGCCAACATAAAGCAGTGGTGCGCCACTCATTGTCAGACGTGCCGCTTCTTTATCAACATAACGTTTTGATTGCTCAACAAAAATTAACCCACCATAAACGGCCCCAGCCTGATAAGCTTTCACGGCGTCGTCGGCGTGGGTTAATCCACAGACTTTGTTTTCACCCAAAATGACTTTACGTACCGCTTGTTCAACATTGTCTTGGCTCATTAATGAACTGCCGATAAGAAAACCATTCGCAAATTGAGATAAATCACGAACTTGTTGATGGTTATAAATACCGGATTCTGAGATAACAATGCACTCTTTTGGTAGTTGTGGTGCGAGCTGTTTTGTCCGATTTAAGTCGGTGGAAAGGTCACGTAAGTTACGGTTATTAATGCCAATCACTTTGGCTTTGAGTGCAATTGCGCGTTGCAATTCTTCTTCATTGCTGACTTCGGTTAATATTCCCATTCCCAGTTCATGAGCAATGTTGGCCAATTGGCCATATTGTTCATCGTTAAGAACAGAGAGCATGAGTAAAATCGCATCCGCGCCGTAATGACGAGCGAGATAGACTTGGTAAGGGTCAATCATAAAGTCTTTACACAGCACCGGTTGCGAGACTTGAGCGCGAACTCGGGCAATAAAATCGAAGTTACCTTGAAAATACTTTTCATCGGTTAACACTGAAATTGCATCAGCATACTGGTGATAAACCGAAGCGATATAATCTAAGTCAAATGAATCACGGATCAACCCTTTCGAGGGGGAAGCCTTTTTACACTCTAAAATAAAAACGGTTTTACTCTGATTAAGGGCTTGATAAAAGTCTCGATCCGTTTTTGAAAGTAATGATTGAAAGGTGTCCAAAGGCTGAGCGAGTTTTCTCTCAGCCACCCAGACAGCCTTATCTCCTACGATTTTTGCCAACACTTCCGCCATTTGAGTGTGTTTTAGAGAGATATGTTCGGATAATTGCTGGGATACATCATGCTCAGACATGTGAATTTAACCTCGCTCTGCTAGTTGTTGAACCAATTGGTAGGCTTTACCGGAATTCATGACATCCATGGCTCGCTGGGCATTGGCGGTGAGATCTTCAAAGCCAAACAAGCGTAGCAAGAGGGCAACGTTAATTGCAACGGCGCTCATTTGAGCAGGTGTTCCCTTGCCAGTTAGAATGTTGGTGATGATGGCGCGATTCTCTTGTGGAGTGCCTCCTTGAATCGCGTCCAGTGGGTAGGTGTCTAAACCAAAATCGGCTGGCGTCAATGTGTACTCAATAATTTTTCCATCTTTGATTTCAGCAACATGAGTTTCACCATGAATAGCCACTTCATCTAATCCTGATCCATGAACCACAGCGGCTCGCTTCATCCCTATTTGTAACATGGTTTCTGCAATAGGACGAACTAAATCTAAACTGTAGACTCCCATCAATTCAATATTGGGACGCGCTGGGTTAATGAGAGGGCCTAAGATATTGAAAATGGTGCGAGTTTTCATACTTTGGCGCACAGGCATCGCATGGCGAACGCCACCGTGATATTGCGGAGCAAATAAGAATGCGACGCCTAAATCATCCAGAGCTTGACGTGAATCATTCGCGCTCATGGTCATGTTAATACCAAATGCGTCTAAGAGATCTGAGGATCCTGATTGACTGGAGACTCCCCGGTTACCATGTTTGGCGATTTTGATGCCACAAGCCGCGGCAACAAACGCGGAGGTAGTCGAAATATTAATGGTATTGGCACCATCTCCCCCCGTACCCACGATATCGGCAAAGTCATAATCAGGGCGTGGAAAATATTCCGCATTAGCGAGTAAAGCGCGGACGGCTCCCACAATCTCTGCGGGGGTTTCCCCTTTAATTTTAAGCGCCGTTAATGCCGCTGCCATTAATGCGGAATCGCATTCACCACGGATAATGGCGGTAAAGAGCGTTTCGCTCTCTTGCTGGCTAAGTGGCTGTTGTTGATAAAGTTTATTGATAATGTGTTGCATAATGTTATCTCTCCGTATCCCTGAAGACCCGCATTTAGATTTACTTATAAAGAGCGGGGTAAAATGGCGGTTATCGACGGTTTATTGTCCTAAAGCCCAATTAATGGCATTTTTTAATAAAGTGGCTCCCTGAGTGGTCATGATGGACTCGGGATGAAACTGGAATCCGCACACTTTGTCTTGTTCATGTACGACAGACATGACTAAGCCATCGACTTGTGCGGTGACGGTTAAACATTCGGGCACTTGAGTGGCGACGAGTGAATGATAACGAGCAATCGCCAGTGGTGAGGCTAAGCCTTGATAAATAGGGTGCTGTTGATGTTCCATCATTGAAACTTTGCCATGAACAATCTCATTGGCTCCGCTTACAATGCCGCCGTATGCTTCCACCATCGCTTGATGGCCGAGGCAGATCCCGATCATGGGGACTTTTCCTTTCAGGCGTTGAAGAATGTCGGGCATGGCTCCTGCCTGAGAGGGGGCTCCTGGGCCCGGAGATAACACGAGTACCGGATTATCAAGGTGTTGGATAGCCTGCTCGATAACGGCAGCCGCGATATTATTTCGATAAATGGTGACGTGATGTCCGAGTGAACGAAATTGGTCGACCAAGTTATACGTAAAGGAGTCAAAGTTATCGATAAAAATGATATTTGCCATGATCGCTATCCTTATCCTTGGTGCGCGAATTGAATTGCAGAAATAACGGCTTGGGCTTTTCCTCGCGTTTCATCGGCTTCCGATTGTGGGTCAGAGTCATAAACGACACCGGCACCCGCTTGAACATGAGCAATACCATTCTCGACATACGCTGAGCGGATAACAATACAGGTATCCAAATCCCCTTCACCGGTTAGGTAACCGACGGCACCCCCATAGCTACCTCGACGTTCTTGTTCGACGTCTCGAATCAGTTGCATTGCCCGAATTTTCGGTGCTCCCGTTAAGGTGCCCATATTCATACAGGCTTGATAAGCGTGTAGCGCATCAAGATCGTCACGCAACTGACCGACAATACGAGAAACCAAATGCATCACATGGCTATATCGATCCACTTTTAGTAAATCTGCAACATGGCGAGTGCCCGCTTTGGCTATCCGCGCAACATCATTACGAGCCAAATCGACGAGCATCATATGTTCGGCGTTTTCTTTCTTATCGCAGCGTAATTCCAGTTCAATTCGGCTATCTAAATCAAAATCAATCGTGCCATCGGCTCGTTTCCCTCGGTGGCGAGTTCCGGCGATCGGATAAATCTCAATTTGGTTAGTGTGCGTTTCATATTTGAGTGCGCTTTCAGGCGATGCACCAAACAAAGTAAAATGCTCATCTTGCATATAGAACATGTAGGGGCTTGGGTTGCTCACTTTTAACTGTTGGTAAGCGGCTAACGGCGAAGGGCAGGGCAAAGTAAAACGGCGTGAAGGGACAACCTGAAAAATATCGCCTTGTACCACATACTGTTTGAGATCTTCGACTAAGTGACAAAAATCGTTATCACTGATATTGGTGGTCACCTCTATCTCTGCCAGTGTTTGTGCTACAGGTTGAGCTAACGATTGACTCGCCTGTTGTTTTATTTGGTTGAGACGCTGCTGTAGTGCGCCATGAATCTCAGTGTTTGCTGTAAAGGCGGTGGCTTGTAATTGGCAGCTTTCTTGTTGGTGGTCAACCACCATCAGTGTTTCTGCCACGTAAAAAACATAATCAGGGCAGTGATTAATCGCTTGAGCCTCACCTAATGGTTCAAAATTCGCCACTAAGTCATAGGCAAATAATCCACCGAGAAAGATGGCATGTTTATCTTGTTGGGTGAGGTCAAAACTGTGCTGAACCAGCCGAAGGGCATCAAAGGAAGAAGCCTCACGCAAACGAGAATCTTCATCAAGCGTATTGCACGGTGCGCAAAAGGTTAAGGTTAGAGTTTCTTCTTGCTGCTGCGCGATGACAGATTCATTGAGATGCTCCATCAGCACTTGAATTAAGTGGCGGCCGTTGTCGCTCAAGGCTTTAAATGTCACTTCATGACCGATACAAGTTATGCGTACTGCGGCATCAATCAGTAACAAACTTTTGAGATTTTGTTTGGAGTTGATCTCTGCTGATTCCAGCAGCAAGCAGTCTGTTTTCCCTTCACATAAAGCGTGAAAGAGTGCGGTGGGATCTTGTGTATAGTCCAGCGCTTGCTTGATAACGCGAATCGGTGCTGGTTTTTGTCTGTTCATGGTCTTGTTCACAAGACCTCCTTGTCTATTCAATACGGTGACGTTTTAGGGGCGATTTACCGCGTGTCATTTGTTTTGATTCAGCGAACAAAAAGCCCGCTGTGGGAGCGGGCTTTATCAATGCGTTGCTTAACTAAAAGTACACATGAGCCCGCCAGGCATTAACCCAGATACGCCACCCATTCAGTTCAGTATTGACTGATCTGAAATTAGATTTAGGGTTTGAGTTAAATTCTTGTAACATAGCAAGCCTTAGCACTGTACTCTCGTATTTGTGTACTAGTTAACTAGTGCGAGAGAAAAAAGTCAAGCCTTAATAATAGACAAAATGAAAAAATGATGAAAATTGACCTACACAGTCACACTACAGCATCGGATGGACGCTTTGAGCCCAACCAATTGATTGATCGCGCACTGGAATTCAATATCGATGTATTGGCGATTACCGATCATGATACGGTGGATGGTTTGTCTCCTGCTCATGCGTACATTGAAGCGGGTCAATATCCGATTACCTTGATTAACGGTATTGAATTTTCAACCGTCTGGCAAAATAAAGATATCCATATTGTTGGGTTGAATATTGACCCTGAGAATGTGGCATTAACAACGTTGATTGAAAAGCAAAAGCAGCACCGTATTTACCGAGCCGAGTTGATAGCAGAACGACTAGCCAAAGCGACTCGACCTGGGGTGCTGGAAGAAGTACAAGCGATTGCTGGTGATGCGCCGATAACGCGTGCCCATTTTGCGAAATGGTTAGTGGATGAAGGTTATGTAAAAACCATGCAGCAAGTCTTTAAAAAATATTTAACCCGTAATAACCCAGGTTATGTTCCCCCCACTTGGTGTTCTATGGCTGACGCGATAGAAGCTATTCATACTGCAGGTGGGCAGGCGATATTAGCGCATCCGGGTCGATATGACTTGACGGCAAAATGGCTTAAGCGCTTAATTAGCGCATTTGTTGAGGCAGGGGGCGATGCGATGGAAGTCGCTCAACCGCAACAGGCCCCACAAGAGAAGCGTACCCTTGGGGATTACGCGATACAGTATAATTTACTCGCTTCGCAAGGCAGTGATTTCCATTATCCTTCTCCGTGGATGGAGTTAGGGCGAAATCTCTGGTTGCCCGCAGGCGTTGAACCGGTTTGGAAAGATTGGAAACATCTTCCAGACCTTAGAGTCGAGAGACTCGATAATGAGGAATGATAATGAGTCAATTTTTTTATGTTCATCCTGAAAACCCACAAGCTCGCTTGATTAATCAAGCGGTAGCCATTATTCGCAACGGTGGGGTTGTGGTTTATCCAACCGATTCTGGTTATGCGCTGGGTTGTCAGCTAGAAAATAAACAGGCTTTAGAGCGCATTTGCCAAATTCGTCGCTTAGATGATAAGCACAATTTCACACTGTTATGCCGTGATTTGTCGGAGCTTTCACTGTATGCCCGTGTGGACAATACCGCTTTCCGTTTACTGAAGAACAATACCCCAGGGCCGTATACCTTTATTTTTAAAGGAACCAAAGAAGTTCCACGTCGTTTAATGAACGCAAAACGTAAAACAATTGGTATTCGAGTCCCTGATAATAAAATTGCGCTAGACTTACTGGAAGCGTTAGGTGAACCCTTGATGTCTACCTCGTTGATCTTACCCGGTAAAGAAACAACGGAAGCGGATCCGGAAGAGATTCGTGATCGTTTAGAGCATGCGGTCGATGTTATTTTAAATGGTGGTTACTTGGGAGAGCAGCCCACCACGGTTATTGATTTTAGTGAGGAAGAGATGCGTGTGGCTCGCTTAGGCGCAGGAGACCCGGCACCGTTTGAGTAAGGTGGTGATGCATAAAACGGATGCTTTTCTCCTGATAATTTGCCATAATGCGCGACCGCGATTTTAACGTCGCATATTGTCATTCGACGTCTGAGAAGACGACATCATAGGTAGATAAATGAGCGAAAAGTTACAAAAGGTTTTAGCACGTGCTGGTCATGGTTCTCGTCGAGAGCTTGAAGCTCTGATCCGAGCTGGACGTGTAAGTGTTAATGGCAAGGTAGCTGTTCTGGGCGAACGCCTAGACGATGAAAATGCGGTCGTACGTATCGATGGGCATGCAGTTTCGGCAAAAGCACAGGAAGAGGTCATTTGTCGTGTGCTGGCATATTACAAGCCGGAAGGGGAGTTATGTACTCGCCATGATCCAGAAGGTCGTCGTACGGTGTTTGATCGCCTACCCAAAATTCGTGGCTCTCGTTGGATTTCAGTGGGTCGTCTGGATGCGAATACCTCGGGTTTACTGCTGTTTACGACGGATGGTGAATTAGCGAACCGTTTGATGCACCCCAGCCGTCAAGTTGAACGTGAATACTTAGTCCGTGTGTTTGGCGAAATTAACGAAGAAAAAGTCCGTAATTTAGTTCGAGGTGTGCAGCTTGAAGACGGTTTAGCCCGTTTTGAAGATGTTGTCTATGCGGGTGGTGAAGGTATGAACCATACCTTTTATGTGGTGATTAACGAAGGACGTAACCGCGAAGTTCGTCGTTTGTGGGAATCTCAAGATACCACGGTCAGCCGTTTGAAACGGGTACGTTACGGGGATATTTTCTTAGATAAGAAATTACCACGCGGTGGTTGGATGGAGCTCGATCTTAAGCAAGTGAATTATTTGCGTGAACTGGTTGAACTACGTCCAGAACGAGAAACCATGCTTGATCAGTCTAAAGACAATACTTCTCGTAAGCGTGAGCGGTCACGTAGTCAGAAAATTCGTCGTGCGGTGCGTCGTCATGAAGAGCGTGTAACTACAGGTTCAACGAAACCGCAAAGCCGTACCACAAATGGTACGACAACCAATAAAACACCGACAACCAATGGTACGACAACTGGCCGTCGCAAACCTGCCTCAAGTACGCGTAATAGCGGTGTTGAGCAAAAAGGACGCCCAAGCAGCCGCCGCTCTCAAGGTGGAAAAGCCCCTCGTCGTTAAGTGTGCACTGTTGTCGTCAATATGATGGCTATCAATATAAGAAACCCGAGCATTACTCGGGTTTCTTGCTATTTCAACGCGAATTAAAATTATTTTTGTGTTTTAACATGGTGCTCATAACCAAAGATGAAACCATGATCATTAACATCAAAAATAACTTGAGTCACCGCATTTCCGCCTAATCCAGCGCTGAGATCCTCTGGTACAGATTCACCCGTCATGTCTGACACCTGTTCCATCAGTTCTAACACTCGTGGAGCATTCACGCTAAATTGGAATAAACCTTTGGCGGTCAGAGGCGAGGCTAATACACGTTGTGAGTTCGTCTCAGATCGTTCACCCGAGTAAAGGGCAAGGTGTTTATCATTCAATCGAGCTGAGAGTGGAGCCGATATTCCAGTTTCTGACTCTATGAGTGCGGAGAGATCCACGGCATCACCATTGGGCTGAAGTGCCAATTGTGATAGCTGAGGAATGAACATCTGAGCGGTTTGTAGTAATACCGCTGGGTTCTCTGCTGACAAGGTAAAGAGGAAATCGAGTTTCTCAAACTGTAGGGCAAATGGATTTTGTGTATCCAATGTCATGTCATTTAATGTGAAATGCATTCCTTTCATTCCATTTACCATACTCGCACCAAGGCTTAGCATCATGGATGGGTTGTCTTCTCCCATATCTTGCTGGATTTCCGACAGCCATTCACATTGATAAGTGGGCTGTTGTAGATCTTGCCAAATCATATTGATTGCAGGTGCTAATTTTTCAACATCCAATCCAAAGCCTACTTCAAAAATGCTGTCTTGTGCGGTCATTTGAGGCATGAATCCTCGGATTGATTTGAGCGCATTCAGAATGACTCGGTTATGACTTTCTACGACCACTTTCCCATCAACACTTGCTTGTCCATCTTGAGCAAGATAACGCGCGAATGAAACCGTTCTTGGCCAATGACCTGCGATGGTTGCTAACTCACTTTGGCAGCTCGGTTGGCGAATTTCTTCAATAAAGGGTTCTGGCGAGAGCTGTTGTAGCCTATCAATTTGCTGGGCCAGTAGATTACTGGCAGGCTGGGTAAAACCCTTAACCACTTCTTGGTGATCAAGGTAACCATAAGCCGTGTATTGCTTGCCATATTTACTTTTCAGGGCGGTTAGAATATTGCTGTCAGCAAAAGCCTTCTGAGGTTTGTCGATACCTAATGCCAATTTCAGCGGATTAACGTCTTGAAATAGAGGGACGTCAAGGGTAAAGGTGGCTATATTGCCATCGACAGCAATAACAAGACCGATATCTTCGGCATCTTCATGACTTAGCTTATAGCGACGATATTCAATATCATCCTGTTTGCCGAGCTGGTGAGAGGCTCCCGTCTCTTGCTCAGTTTTATCAATGGTGTTCCAGAATGCGTCGGTATTCTCGAGTTCTATCTTATAGACAGGGATCATACCTAAGGTATAAAAAACAGGTTTTACTTTATCAGGTGCACCTAAATACGCTTTCAGCGCCTGTTTATCAGTCGCGCTTTGTATGTAGCCTTCTAAGTAAGCAACAAGAAAATCTTGTTCTGGGGTCAGTTCTATACCAGTAAATAGATCATACAAACTTTCCTCAGAGGCGCCCATGGCATTGACATATTCAAAGTGATCATAGGCTTCTGTTTGCACTACCACCAATGGTGAGTCTGCGGGGATCAAGGAAAATAGTGGATCAGATGGAACGTTCGAACCCGAGCTATAATAGTAGCCACCCACTGCGACGGCAGCGACCGCTGAGGCAAGTAATAGTTTTTTCACTAGCAACTCCGTTTTTTTATCTCTTAATCCTTAGATAAAGAGTTTTTGTTGTAATTGAATCAATAAAGGTTATATCCATTACCATAGATGAGATGTAAAAAATAATGGCTATAGGGAAGGTATCATATATAAATAAACAACGAGATCAATGTGTTATTTATATCTTTGCTACATGCTGGGGGAGAATCGGGAGGTTCGTTCCTTTTCTGCCGATAAGCTCCCGGCAACGTTTTCTTGCCAAGAGCCACACGAGGAAAGGGTTATAAGGTCTGGTACAATTGATGGTAGCGGCCTTGCTGAGCAAGTAGCGTTGAGTGATTGCCTTGCTCCACGATTTCTCCTTGATCAATCAAACAAATCGTATCCATGGATTCTAAGTCGACCAATCGATGGGTAATAAAAATGACCGTTTTATCAGCAAAGTGTGTTTGCAGTAATGCCATGATTTGCTGCTCAGTCTGTTTATCTAGCCCTTCGGTTGGTTCATCCAGTAATAAAATTGGGCCATTATGTAATAAGGCTCTTGCGATACCAATACGACGTTTTTCTCCACCAGAAAGTTGACGGCCTCCATCTCCTAACCAAGTGTTTAAGCCTGAGCCATCGAGTAATTTACTCAAGCCGACATGGGTAAGTATTTGACAAAGTTCACTCTCTTGCGCGTGAGGTTTTGCCATCAGCAGGTTATCGCGTAGGCTGCCGTTTAGAATATCGACACGTTGGCTAACCACACTGATTGCGGAACGTAAGTCACTTTCTTTCCACGCGGGCAAATGAGTGCCTCCCAATGTAATTTTCCCTTGTTGCACATCCCAATAACGGCATAAAAGTTGGATTAAGGTGGACTTCCCTGAGCCAGTTTGCCCCACAATCGCTACTTTCTTTCCCGCAGGAACGGTCAGGTTAACGTGGTTTAATACCTTTTGTTGGCTGTCTGGGTAATGGAAAGATACCTTATCAAAACAGATATCATATTGATTAGAATGTGAGGTTGGTTGTTGAGAAAAAACGACCTCAGGCTCGGTGAGGATAATCTCATTTAAACGTCGAGCGGAGGTTAAGGTTTGCCCTAGGTGCTGGAAGGCCCCTGCAATGGGCATAAGTAGTTCAACACTCGCCATGGTCGCAAAAGCGATTAAGGCAATCATTGGGTCGGGTGCTTGGCCATTCACTCCATCAGCCGCCAGCCAAAGCATCAATACCAGAGCCCAACCATTTGCAAGCAGTAATAGGGCTTGAGCTAAGCCAGTAAAATGAGCATTGATTTTTTGGTTGTACAGTAATTTATCCTGTGCTGTAAAAACGGCTTTTCTATAGTGAGCTTCTGCCCCAAAAATAACCAGTTCACTGTAGCCTTGTAACCAATCTAAAGCTGCAATACGCATTTGAGCTTTGTGTTGAGTTAAACCTTGCCCGTTATTTTTCCCCAATAGATAAAAGACGGGAGGCCAGATAACTAATAAGCTGAGTAATATCCCACCGAGTATCAGCCCTAAGGTAAAATCAAACCAGCAGATCAAGGCAGTTAACGCTGCAATTCCTAAAACACCAATGGTCACAGGGCTAACTAGACGCAAGTAAACATGATCCATCGCATCAATGTCGGCCACAAGGCGATTTAATAGATCAGCATCACGTAGGTTCGAGATTCGACCTGGAATTAATGGGGCCAATTTTTTGAAAAAGAAAACCCGAAGATCCGTCAACAATTTGAACGTGGCGTTATGGCTGACGACTCGTTCTCCCCAGCGCCCAGCGGTGCGTTGCATAGCAAAACCACGAACAAAAGCACCAGGAAGCATGTAGTTGAATGTTTCTCGTGCAATGGTTAACCCAGCAACGGCCGCGGCCGATAGAAACCAGCCAGAAAGTGTGAGCAAGCCCATGGACGCTCCGAGAGTTAAAAATCCTAGCAACATGCCAAGCGATAGGCCAAACCAATGTTTTTTATACAGTTTGAGGTAGGGTAGTAAATCACGCATCTAAATTCCCCTTATCTGTTTCTTTTCTTGTTTGGCTCGCCGTTAACATGGAAGCAAACAGCCCGGTTTGCTGACTGAGCTGAGTAAAATTTCCTACTTGTACAAGCTGGCCATCTTGCATTACTAATATTTGATCTACTGAGCGAAGGGGCTCAAGTTGGTGGGTCACCAGCAGCGCTGTTTTATGGGCGATTTGCTTATCTAAGCTACGCATCACTAAGCGTTCACTTCGGGCATCTAAGCTGGCAGTGGGTTCATCCAGCAGCCAGAACATACCATCTTGAATCATCGCTCTTGCTAAGGCGAGACGCTGCGCTTGACCAACGGATAGCCCTCCGGATCGATCACTGATGGAGTAATCCAAGCCATGATGATTGACAAATTCACTAGCAAAAGCCTCTTCTAACACTTGTTGTAGCTGTTGATCATCAATTTGAGGTCTTCCAAGCGTGACATTGTCACGTATACTGCCGTGCAGTAATAGTGGATTCTGTCCTATCCAACTGATGAGTGAACGCCAAGTATGATGATCACATTGATTTAACTCTACACCATTAATGGTTAGGCTTCCTTGATAAGGCATAAAGCCAAGAATGGCATTTACTAGGCTAGTTTTACCCGCCCCACTGGGCCCGACCAATGCAGTCGTTTGCCCTCTGGATAAGGTAAAAGAGACGGGGCCAACAAGTGGATGCCCTTTGGGGCTAAATACGCACAGATCTTGAGCAATAATCTCAATGGGCTCTTGATTATTCAGTACCTGACTACCTGAACGTACTTTCTCAATATCAATGGCTAAAAAATCGACAATACTTTCAGCCGCCGCTACCGCTTGTTGTTTTGCATGGTAGAAAGTGCCGAGATCACGCAGCGGTTGATAAAACTCAGGCGCAAGGATCAGCACAAACAAGCCTGCAAACAGTGTCACCCCAGCGCCATAGTGGCCAAAGTTCAACTCTCCAATAAAGCTAAAGCCAAAATAAACTGCAGTGATAGCAATGGAAATTGAGGTAAAAAACTCTAATACAGCGGAAGAGAGGAAAGCGATACGTAATACATCCATCGTTCGTTTACGAAACACTTCGGATGCACCGCGCATTTGTTCGGTTTCCGCTTGGGTTCGGTCAAACAGTCGAATCGTCGTCATTGACTGTAAACGGTCATAAAAGTGACCAGATAAACGTTGTAGAGCCTTAAAGTTTTTACGACTGGCATCTGCGGCTTTAATCCCAACTAATGCCATGAAAAAAGGGACTAATGGCGCGGTGATCAAGAAGATTAACCCCGCAGCCCAGTTGACAGGAAAAACGACCACTAAAATGATAAACGGAATCAACACTGCCAGTGACATTTGTGGCAAGTAGCGAGCAAAAAAGTCGTGCATATCTTCGACTTGCTCAAGCGTTAAGGTAGCCCAAGCGCCTGCGGGTTTACCTTTAATGTAAGCGGGACCTAGTGTGCGTAACTTATCAAAAATCAGTTGCCGGATGTAGACTCGAATCTCTTTTCCGGCGTGAAAACCTGCAATTTCTCTGCCCCATGAGCAACCTGAGCGCAACGCCACCATGATAGCTAACCCTGCAAATTGAGGGATGAGAGTGTGTTTATCCACCTGTTCGATGATTAACTGGTGAAGAATTGTGGCGATAAACGCGGCTTGAGCGAGCAATAATAGGCTTGATATAACCCCTAACCCAATGGCAAATATAAGCCAGCGTTTGGCTCGTTTACTTTGCTGTTTGAGCCATATATTGAGGCTACGTTGCTTTTTCTTATCCATTTTGAAGGCTTATTGATAATTATTATAGGAACGGAAGTCCGCTAGTATACAAAAGAAAACCCAGCGGATATACCGCTGGGTTAGAGAGTTGCTACCTAAGATGGCGATACTTAGGGGGTATTGTCGTTTAAGCTGTCAAGATAGCGTTCCGCATCCAATGCCGCCATGCAGCCGGTACCTGCCGAAGTAATGGCTTGACGGTAATTATGATCCATCACATCACCAGCGGCAAAAATACCTTCTACACTGGTTTGTGTTGCATTACCTTCAAGGCCAGACTGTACCCAAATATACCCATCTTTCATGTTCAATTGACCTTGGAAAATATCTGTGTTGGGTTGGTGTCCAATTGCAATAAAAACGCCCATCACGGCCAACTCTTCACAATCACCCGATACGGTATCTTTTAAACGCACGCCTGTGACGCCCATTTCATCGCCGAGTACCTCGTCTAGCGTTCTTTCGGTATGAAGAATAATATTGCCGCTCTCCACTTTTTCCATCAGACGATTGATCAGGATTTTTTCAGAGCGGAAGCTATCACGGCGATGAATTAGGTGGACTTCTGCTGCGATATTTGACAGATAAAGGGCTTCCTCAACAGCGGTATTGCCTCCTCCAACTACCGCTACTTTTTGGTTACGATAGAAAAAACCATCACAGGTGGCACAAGCGGAAACTCCTCGTCCCTTAAACGCTTCTTCTGATTCTAAACCAAGGTATTTCGCGGAGGCTCCGGTTGAGATGATTAACGCATCACAAGTGTATTCGCTACCATCACCTTTGAGGCGAAAAGGGCGCTGAGAAAAGTCGACTTGATGGATATGGTCAAAGATGATTTCAGTTTCAAACCGCTCTGCATGTGTTTTCATGCGCTCCATTAAATCGGGACCAGTAAGCCCTTCGGCATCACCGGGCCAGTTTTCAACCTCTGTGGTTGTGGTGAGTTGACCACCTTGTTGCATCCCAGTGACAAGAACGGGATTCAGGTTAGCTCGTGCAGCATAGACAGCCGCAGTATAACCAGCTGGGCCTGAGCCTAAGATAAGAAGTTTACAGTGTTTCACGACGCTCATGATGACTCCGCGGTTGAATGCTAAAAAAGTTAATCGATTGTAGAAAATATTGAAGGTAATGAAAAGTATTGCAGCAAGTTATTGTTCTTCAGATGAATACCCTAATGCTTTCCACTGTTGAAATAGCATATAACCCACGACCAATGAGAGGCAGATATTGGACAGAGGGACGGCGAGCCAGACACCATTTAGCCCCCAAAATTGAGGTAAGATTAATAAAAATGGGACTTGAATGAGCATATTGCTGAGCGTGATGAAGGTCGCCTTATTACCTAGCCCAAGAGACTGAAACCAAGTTGCGGTCAAAACAAGGAAACCATCCAAAAACATGGCACATAAAAATAGTCGCATTGCCCAGGTTGTCGTTGTAAGCAAGGCCTCATCATTTGGTGCAATAAAGAATTGAGCAAAAAAGTTGGGTGACCATTGAATCGCCAGTACCAGTATCACGCCACTACCTAATGTAAACAAACAGGCAATTTTATAGGCGGCTTTAACTCGGTTTTTTAGGTTAGCCCCATAGTAAAAACTGCTTAAGGGCTGCATCCCTCCTGCCGTTCCTTCTGCCATCAAGTAGTAGAAAGTAATCAAATACCCCACAATACTGTAGGCCGCTACATGAATGGCTTGTCCATAATGCAGCAATAACATGTTATGTAACACAATCGAGAAACTGACATAGAGATACATCAGCATACTTGATAGGCCTGTTTTAAGAATATCGAGTACTGCCGAGTTTTGCCACTGAAAGGCTGGCCAAGAAAATGGTAATTGATTGCGGCGGCTAAGGAGATAGTTCAAACAGATAACGACAGAAATACATTCCCCTATCAGTGTTGCAAATGCTGCTCCTTGTAACCCTAGCTGGAAATAACCGATGAAGAGTGCATCGAATGCGATGTTGCAAAGCGCTCCTATTGCCATAGCGATGGTGGCTAAGCGAGGGGCTCCTGCATTTCTGATTAAAAGAGGGAGGGCGATACTTCCTAATACAATGGGGGCTCCCGCCATCATCCAGTAAAGGTAATCGGTACCTTGGTCATAAGCACCGCCAGTTGCGCCTTGAAAATCCAAAAATAGGGGGCTGGAAAAATGCAATAGGAAACCTAAAGGTAAGCCAACAACCATCAATAATAAGAGAGCATGCATCAAATAGTGACTGGCTTGAGATCGTTGACCTGCCCCCATTTTTAGTGAAGCGTGTGCGCCAGCTCCCATGCCTATCATCATTCCAAACGCGAGTAAGATGCCCACAAACGGCCAAGCGAGACTGATGGCGGCGAGACCATCCCCACCAATGAAATGGCCAATGAAGATGCCATCCACAATTTGATATGTCCCACTCACCATTAACGCTGCAATAGAGGGTAAGGTGTAATGCCAAAAAGCTTTTCCTACGGAGGATTGTTGTAAATTTATCATGCTATTTCTCATTTAATAGGGGCGAGATGCGAGTTGAGGAGGCTCCATTTCCCCTAAATCTAAATCACGGCAAGCTTTGCTCAGCAACTGTTCTAATTGCGTTAGCTCATCGTAAGTTAATGTTTGCTGAAAATGCTCAATGGCAGATTGATAGACATGGCTTTCATACTGCTGCATCACTAACATCTTTGGGCTGGGTAGCAGTCGCTGTGCTCGAGCATCTTCTGGGCAAGGTTTGCGAATGATATAGCCTTGTTTTTGCAGTTTGTTGACCATTGTACTTGCTGATGCCTTACTGACTTTCATCAGCTCAGCCAGTTCGGTTAAGCGTAGCCCTTTGTCTGAATGAGAAAGAAGCGTATAGATATATTGTAATTCACTGCTGGTGAGATCTAAGTTGCCATTATGTTTTGCCTGTTCACGCCAGTGGTGCCATAAATGCCACTCTAACCTTTGTAGGCTGTATCTTAAATCCATAGGAAGCTGACTCTGGTGGGTTTATTTAAACTTTAGTTAGTCTAACTAACAATATTTTTGTCTACAAGCGGTAAATTCAGATTGGGAGAGGGAATGTCGATACGGTTTTTATTTATGTCATGAGCATTCGCAAAGACTTAAACCGTCAGCCAAACACTCTCGATAGTATGTATCCGTCATCCTAGGCAAGTACAGAAGAGGTGATCTTCTGCTCAGAGGGTTTAGGTGGCATAACGTTTAATCATGGATCACTTCCACTTCATAAGCGGTAAATTTTCGAATATTGATGACCCCACTATCAAAAATTAAATATTGCCCCTTAATACCTTGTAGTTGTCCTGTTACCCGCGGTTGTTTATCAAAATTGTGCGAGATAATTTTGCTTGGGTGTTGTTGAATCGGATACTTCATCTCTGTCGTGCTGTGGTTGATTTCTGTAACCGCATCCTCGCCAAACTGCCGTTTAATTTCGGTAATTTTTTTATCCAAAAGGGGCTTGAGTGCTTCAGCTCTTTCCACGAGAGCCAGTGGCGATCCTTCTTCTTTTAAGAGTGTCCGCCAGTTGGTCTTATCGGCAATATGTTTGGCGAGTTCAACCTCAATTAATCCAGAAATGTGACGCGTTTTGACCTGATAGATAGGTAAACCCTGCGTGGCTCCTTGATCAATCCAGCGTGTTGGAATCTGGTTATGGCGTGTAATGCCGACTTTCAAGCTAGAGGTATTAGAAAGGTAAACATAGTGATCAACCATGCAGTGAGTCTGTGCCCATTCAGGCTCTCGGCAAGTTCCTTGATCAAAATGGCACGTTTCTGGTTTCATTATGCACATGTCACAGCTGGCTAGTTTTTTCATACAAAGAAAGCAATGGCCTTGTGAATAACTTTTTTTGGTTTTCTTTCCGCAAGCACAGCAATAAATATTACCTGTATGCTGTAGGGTGAGTGTTTTGCCAATCAAGGGATTGAGATCGATAAAATGCTCACCAACGGGCAGTTGATAATGAACCTGGGTATCAAGATGGGTGCGCATTTTATGCAATACGCCGCAAACAGTGAAAGACATGGTATGACTCATTGGGTTAAATGCGGGTGACTCATTTTTTTGAGTCGTGAATGGTACCAATTAATTTAATGGTGACTCTGATATGGGCTCTTCTATGAATTTTTCTAATATTATCGGTTCTTTAGGGCCTAAAAATTTAGGCTGAGTATCAAATAGATAAAGATCTAAAAATGCCTTGGTTCTGGCAAAGACTTCTCGCAGACGAACTTTAAAGCCAGAAGCGTTGCTTGGGCCCGGAACCGCTAGACAGGTTGCGTTAATATTATGGTGCTTAGCAATAAATAAGGCACGTTCACAGTGAAAGCGTTGAGTGATGATTAAAAAATCATCGGTATCAAAAATATGTTTAGCGCGCACAATGGAGTCGAGGGTTCTAAATCCGGCATAATCAAGATAGATGACCTCATCCGGCACCCCAGCTTTGAGTAGATCTCGCTTCATGGTCCATGGCTCGTTATATGAACGGTGAGCATTATCGCCACTGAGTAAAAAATGGGTCACTTTCTGCTGTTGGTATAGTTCAATGGCGGCATCAATTCGATGTAGGTAATAGGCATTGAGAGTCCGACCGAGATATTTACTGGTACCCAGTACAACGGCAACTTGAAAATGAGGCAGTTGCTGGGGGTTATTGATAATCTGATCTTGTGCTTTCCAACTGACCCAGCGGTCGAGGCTAAAAATGACGATCATTACCGTAAGGCTGACTAAGCCTAGAATGGTGATGCCTCTACGTAACCAAAAGCCAATTCGCAGGCGGCGAATAAGCGGAAAAATGGTTAAATTTGACGATTTTTTTGTGCCCATAGGCCTATCACGACAAAGCTGATGATAACAATGCTAAACATCATGCCTCGCTCTAAATGAGAAAGTGTCCGAGTTAAGTAAGGGCTCGCCTTAACAATGATTAATCCATAACCAAATGCGTTGATAGCAATAAAGGCCAGTGTTCTCAGAATAAAGTGTTGATTTAACATTATCCGACGTAACAGGGCATTAATTTCTCCACCCAGCATGACCAGTAAACAGGCAATGAGTGCCATTGAAATCTCAGCAAGGTAAGGGGCGATATAGTGGCCAGCAGGGGCAAAAAAACTCAGCATATCTGTGCTCTAGTAACAAAAGCCCCAAACAGGGGCTTATCTCTATTTTTCATGGTGAGAGGGAGCCTACTTGGCTGACTCTCTCACCTTTTAACGGGCTGTAATCCAATTAGAAAGCAGTACGTTTGTATCGACGATAAGAAGGCTGCCAGAAATGTTGCTCGATAGCAACCTCTAGAGCCTCATCGGTAATTTCTAAAGCGACACCTTGTTCAATGGCTTTTTTCGCTACCGCTACCGCGATTTTTTTCGAGACCGAATGGATGGACTCTAACGGTGGAAGCAGTGGACCGTGACCGTTGATCGCTAATGGAGAGCATAAAGCCAGTGCTCGGCTCGATTCCATTAACATTTCGTCGGTCACCCGTTTCGCGCCGACAGCGAGGACACCAAGCCCAATACCAGGAAAAATATAACTGTTGTTACATTGTGCAATGGCATAAGTTTTACCGTCATGTAAGACGGGATCAAAAGGGCTACCGGTGGCGACTAACGCTTCACCATTCGTCCAGCGAATAATATCAGCAGGTGTTGCTTCTACTCGGCTGGTTGGGTTGGAAAGTGGGAAAATAATTGGACGTGGGCAATGAGCATGCATCGCTTTAATCACTTCTTCACTAAATAAGCCAGGAGCTCCCGAAACACCAACCAATACCGTGGGTTTTGCCTGACGAGCGACATCGAGAAGAGAATAGCCATTACCTTCCGATTTCCATTTCTTCGTGTTGGCTTTTTTCTGAACTAAGCGTTGTTGGAAATCGAGTAAATTAGGCATTCCTTCTTCCAACAAGCCCCAACGGTCTACCATATAGACTTGAGAACGGGCCTGTGCATCGGAAATACCTTCTGAAACCATCTGGGCGATGATGGCTTCGGCAATCCCGCAACCAGCAGATCCTGCCCCTAAGAAAGTAATACGTTGTTCAGACAACTTGCTTCCTGCCGCTTTACATGCTGCGAGTAGTGAACCCACGGTGACTGCTGCTGTGCCTTGGATGTCGTCATTGAAGCAGCAGATGCGATTTTTATAACGCTCAAGTAGGGGCATGGCATTTTTTTGTGCAAAGTCTTCAAACTGAACTAAGGCTTCTGGCCAGCGACGTTGTACGGCTTGAATAAATTCTTCAACAAAATTGTCGTATTCAATGCCGGTAATGCGTGGGTGACGCCAGCCCATATACATAGGATCAGCCAGGCGTTGTGGGTTGTTTGTACCTACATCTAACACGATGGGTAAAGTATAGGCTGGGCTAATGCCTCCACAGGCGGTATAGAGTGATAGTTTTCCGATAGGAATCCCCATGCCACCAATACCTTGGTCACCAAGCCCTAAAATGCGTTCACCATCGGTGACAACGATGACTTTAACGTTATGGTTTGCTGCATTGTTTAGTAAGTCATCAATACGATCACGGTTAGCATAAGAAATGAACAAGCCGCGACCACGACGATAAATATTTGAAAAGTTTTCACATGCCGCCCCGACGGTAGGGGTGTAGATGATCGGCATCATCTCGGAAATGTGATTTTGTACTAAACGATAAAATAAGGTTTCGTTGGTATCTTGGATATTACGTAGATAAATATGCTTATCCATATCGCTTTCAAAGCTACAGTATTGTTGATAAGCACGAACCACCTGTTCTTGGATGGTTTCTGTTGACTCGGGTAACAAACCTTCTAAGTTAAAAGAGGCACGCTCTTCTGCACTAAAAGCGCTGCCTTTATTCAATAAAGGAGTACTGAGCAGGGCAGGGCCCGCATAAGGAATGTAAAGCGGACGTTTATCGTTATTCATTTTTCGACCTATAGTAGGGTGATGGGAACAAGGAACTCAAAAATGATAACGGCTTATCGACTCGCTTGTAAATAGAGAAGCCCTAACCTTCCGCTGATTATGTTAATTAGGGCTGATAACCGATCTCAGACCAACGAAAAGGGACGAAAAGTGACGTATTTTCCGTTACTATTGACCCACCTCTCTTGCCTATATTCTTGTGCACTATGCCTCATCTCCCGATTCAATCTTTATACTCCGATTTTTTATCTACGCTCCCTCATCAGCATCTTGTTGTAGAGGCACAAACGGGCTCAGGTAAGTCTACCTGTTTACCACTATGGGCCGCACAACAAGGGCGAGTGTTGGTGATTGAACCAAGGCGGATCGCTTGCACTTCTCTTGCCCAGTTTTTAGCAGAGCAACATTCTGAATCCGTGGGTCAAACAGTGGGCTACGCCATTAAATTGGAGTCATGTTATAACGAGCAGAGTCAAATCGTGTTTGTGACTCCCGGGGTTGCTTTACGGTGGTTGGCGGAAGAGGGGTTGGCGACATTTGATATCGTGATCATTGATGAATTTCATGAGCGGCGTTGGGACAGCGATCTGCTGCTGGCGCTACTGCGTGAACAGGCAAATAAACGTTTAGTGGTGACCTCTGCCACTCTGGAAGGAGAGCGCTTAGCGCATTACCTGAATGCCAAACGCCTACAAGCGGATGGACGGCAGTATGAAGTGGTGATTGAATATCACAGTAAAGAAAGCCACCAATTACCGGCAAGCTATCGGTTGGCTGAACGAGTGGTACACGAAGTGCGACATGCGAGAGAACACACTCCCGCCGATATTTTGGTTTTCTTACCTGGGCGGAAGGAAATCAGTCAGTGCCAGCAATTATTAGCGGGGCAGTCTTCTTTATTGGTTGTACCGCTGCATGCTTCCGTTAGTGAGCAAGATAGGCATCGAGCGCTCAATCCACAGCCTCAGCAGAAGGTGGTGCTGGCTACCAATGTTGCCGAAACCTCGTTAACCATTCCGAATATTGCTTATGTTATCGATAGTGGACTAGAGCGAAGAACCGAACAACGAAATGGTCGCACAACACTCACGTTAAAAGCCATTTCCAAAGCCAGTGCGCAGCAACGGGCGGGACGCGCAGGGCGTGTGATGAATGGGGTGGCGGTGCGTCTATATGGCCAACATGCAGCATTAGAGGCAGTGACTCCCGCTGAAATGCAGCGAGAATCGCTACTTGAGCCTATGCTGGCATCAGCCAGTTGTGGCCGACCTATTACGCAGTTAACGTTTCTTGAGTCATTACCAGAAAAATCGCTACAGCAAGCCTTTGAACAGTTAGTGACCATGCAAGCGATCAGTGAAAATGGTGTGATTACTGAGCATGGACAAAAAATAGCGCCACTGCCGATAGATGCGCTTTATGCTGACTTAGTTGCCCGTATGGCAGAGAAAAGCTTACAAGAAGCGATGATCGACCTTACCGCGGCGTTATCTGTACCAGCCAGTTTATACACATTGCTGCCTAGTGAAGAGCAACGCGAAAAACTGAACCAACAAGAACCGCTGCGCTGTGATGCCCAGTTATTGATTCAACTGGTTCGTGGAACCGTCTTTGAGGGTATTAGCATTGAAACGGAGGCATTACATGAAGCGCAAGGCTTGGCCGAACAGATGCGGCAGATCTATCAATTGCCCCAGTTGGAAGTGGCTTCTCGATATTCTCACCAGCAACTGGCTTATGCCATTGCCCGTATACATCCCGAGTTGCTTTTTGTACGTAGAGTTCGACGTAAAGAGGCCATGGGGAATGGAAAAATGGAAGTGTTGATTGGTCGAAATAGTCGATTCTCTACTGAGCATGAAGCGGCATTAGTTCTGGATCACCACTCACTTCCTGGTCGGGGAATCAAGCAAACAATGACGTTAGCTACGGTGATGATGCCGATAGAGCAACAAGCCATTGAGCATTTAGACTTGGGGGAGTGGCGGCAAGCTGAAACGGAATCACAAGATGGCACGCTTTTGACGGTGTTGAAACTCTACTATGCCGGGCGGGAGATAGCGCAGAAACAGGTCCAAGCTGAAGGCGAGTTGGCCGTAAAATCTTTACTGGATATGGTGACGAGCGAGCAGTGTTTTCCCGGTTTTGCCAAGCAGCGTCAGCAGGAAATTTTACTCTGGAAACTGTATGTCGATTTAGGTTTAGACAGTGCGACTCATGAGCACCACTCAATCACATTTGAGCAGTGGTTTACCGACCAACTGACTCAATTGGGGATCCATTCATTAGCCGAACTTGAGCTATTTAGTGCCGATGATTTCCCCTTTGAAGGCATACCTTACTGGGAGAAAGCAAACTTTTCGGAACGTTATCCTTTTGAGTTGTATTTAGGCGATTTACAACTCTCAGTTGAATACCATCCTAAACGAAAGTGGATCTATGTTATCTACCAGAGTGGGCTACGTAAAACCGCCCCTAAACGTTGGGAATTACCGCGCTGGGAGGGTTATCGGATTCAATTTAAGAAAGCAAGCCGAGTGATTGATATTTACTAAGATTTCTTTACCATTCGAAATATTAATCAACAAGACACATATTGAGGTGGATTTGTACATAGCTTGTTATTACCTTGGTTTTTATATTCCTCGTCGTTTGAATTCGTAAGCATAAAAGATTGTTTTTATATATCATATTGCTATATGAGAATTCCTGCATAATAGTAAACAAGTAGGATACTACTGATATCGAGGAAGATATGGACCAATTACAACGAGTCGCTGTAGTGTTTGATTACACAAACTTTTTAGGTGTGTCTTGTCGTAAAAAATGGACGTTTTCAGAGGCGTTATTATCGTTCACACCCATCTTTGGTACCGTTTGGCAAGATACGGTAAAACTCAGCCAAACGCAGGAAGAGCGGCTATGGGATATGGCTTTACGGCGCTTATCCAGTCGTCGAAGTGATGAGGCCAATTTGATCACTTTACTGAAATTGGCTAAGTCAGAAGGGATTGATGAGCTAAAATTGGTCATGCCCTATCCACTAGAGCCGGAGCAAATTACGTTGATTCAAGAGAAAAGTGCTTCGCAGATCAAAGTATTGGAGATGGATGAATTTATGATCACGTTATAGCTTAGATTTTTACGTATTATCCGTATTTCTCTTGCTTAAACGATGAAGTCTTCAAAACGGTGAAGCTTGCCGATTGTGGCACGTTTCACCGTTTGTCATTATTTTTTCTGAACCCTTTACTGGTCTTCGTCGATCAAATCATACTGATCACGCAGAATATCAATAATCTCTTGTTTGGGATGGTGACTCAGCTCAATCGGATGGCCCACAATTTTTTCTGCGATGCCAAGGTAGGTATGTGAAATAGCCATGAGCGCTTCAAGTGGGAGGGCATTATCACGTGCAAGCGCCTCACGTTCTGGCATACGTTCTTTGTTTAACAAAATATCAGGGTCAGGGAAATAGTTGAGCAAGAATTGACGGAAGCCTTCTTTGGAATTTTCCACTATCTTTCCGGCTTGGTAGTGTTGTTCATCCCAAATTCGTGAAGAGTCAGGCGTTCCCACTTCATCCATATAGATTAATTTCTCTTGCCCATTGGCATCGGTGACGTAACCAAATTCAAATTTAGTATCAACAAAAATTTGTCCAATCTCTTTCAATGCTTGGCTAATTACAGCAAAGCCTTGCTTTAGTAAGGTTTCATAGAGAGTGATATCTGAGGCTTGGCTAAAGTTGAAGGCCGCAAAATTTGCTTCGATATTTTGGCGTGTGATATTGACATCATCCGCTTCCGGGACACCCGGAATGCCTTTTAAAATCCCTTTCGTGGAGGGGGTGATCAGTAATTCTGGTAATGCTTTATCTTTTTCTAATCCTTCTGGCAACGCAATTCCACAGAATTCTCGTTCCCCTTTTTCATAAGCTCGCCACATGGACCCCGTGATATATTGACGACAGATGGCTTCAATTTTGACCGGTTTTGCTTTTTGTACAATCCACACTAATGGGTGAGGAATGTCCACAATGTGGCTATCCGCTAAGCCTTGCTGCTTAAATAAGTTAAACCAATGGTTTGAGATAGCGTTCAGTGCCGCTCCCTTACCGGGAACACCATGGACACCGCCTTCAGCATGCCAAATACAGTCAAAGGCTGAAATTCGGTCACTGATCACCATAATGGCTAAAGGCGCATCTTCAGCAATAGGGTAGCCCTTTTGCTGAATCAGACGTTTACTATCGTGTTCCGTTAGCCAGTAAACGGAGCGAACTTTACCGCTATGAACAGGTTGATGAGTACGAATTGGGAGGTCGTCATTGACGGCAAGAACTTGATCAGCAAGGCTCATTGAGACATTCCTATCTGGGTTAAACGTCGTAGGGAAAAGAAAGCGCCTACATTAGAGCAGGTGCCGTTATCACTGAGCGCATCATACCAGAATTCTCGATGCTCGCCAGAAAAAAGCAAACGATTGCTTAAATTAACTTATCCAGTAAACCTCTCACTGTCTAGTGAAAGGGGTGGATGAGCGGGGTAAGGAAAAAAACATCGCATTGATTCTCTTTTCCCATTTGAGTCAGTAATTTTTGGCTAACAATATCAATCTCACCAGACGCGACGATTGCGCTCGCATTTTTGGATAAAATCGCTTTGATGACAATCTCAATTTCTGACTGAGCTTGAGAAGCTTTTAGGTGAATAATTTTTTCGCATTGTACCTGGTGGGCTGCCAATTCATGATATTGGGGGCGAGGACATTGCGCAGTATAAAAAATCCACTGTTTTTTCTGCGACAAATTAGCCAACTTCGCCATTATTCCGTTACCGACCATTTCGTTACCGACGGATGATGTCGGGTAAGATACGGAAGGAGAGCGTTTACCGACCATAAGAGTGTGATTGAAATGAGCGTTAAGCATAATACTGTCCTTTCATACATGCTGTATGCGTATACAGTATTATGGGTTGCTATTTGGATCAAGTCATAATTACTGAATTTATGAAGCTAAAGAGTAAGTGTTGTTGATGGCTGTATTTTATCTAGTTGATAAATAATATATTTATTCCTATTTGACGAGGTCATAAAGTGGAGAAAAGTTGGTGGTTTTGTGATCAACCAGAAATTTTCATGTCCTCTACATGTAGGGTTGCTTTTTGCTTGCTTTCTGAAATGGTGAAAACGAAGAGGGTGAGAGGAATGTAAAAAAAGCGCCATATGGCGCTTTTTTTACATTTGTTGTGCGGCTCGTCGTTCTTGTTGAGCGATTTCAGCTAAATTAAAAAGTCGTACATCCATTTGAGCGAAATCATTACAATTTTGGCAAGCATAATGGGCTTTCCCATCAATATATTCATGCTTAGCCAGTAGTCTTGGTTGTTTACACCAGTCACATGTACCTTCAATATTAAACATTTCCCCCACCTTGATTGTCGCGGTGTTTTATCGCGGCGAATTATCACATAAAGAGAGTGTTAAGTTAACTATTTGTTATAAAACTGCGAAGTTAATCGTTTGCTTTGCAAGCTTTCATTCAAGAAAATGAAGTGGAATGTCAAAGTTAATGAATAAGTAATCTTTATTTGTTGCGTTTTTGTAGAATTAAGTTGAGTGAATGGTTAAGGCGTTTCATCTCCTCATCACTGCCTTGTGCATCGGGGTGATAAATTTTTGATAATTGTTTATAGCGGGCTTTAATCGCTTGCTCATTGGGTAATTGGTCGGGAGAAAACCCAAAAAGTGCGCAGGCGACGATCCATTGCTGTTCATGCTGTTGATGGTTTTGTTGCTGTTGACGGCGAGTAAGTTCTCGATAGAGTTTCTCTAATTGTCGCTTTTGTTGCTGAATAATTCGAGCTTGCTCATGTAACTGATCCACTTGGCTTAGGTGGGGAGATTGAGGTAAGCGTGGGTAACGTTTTAGAAATAAATAAGAAGATGCCCCCACCGCGATAATCAAAAGCAAGACAACAATCAATAGGTTGGGAGAATCAAGCTCTCGGGGGGATGGGGGGGTTACATCGGCAACGGGTAATACCGGCGAGGGCGGATAGACGCTGGCTTTTTCTAACGCTGTCATGTTGGAGATTTGTTTTGCTCGTTGTTGGTCAAACTTCTTCTGTAATAGAAAGGCATAACGTTGTTCTGCGTCAGGCTCTCGATCCGCAACACTGTAGTACCAAAGTTCGGCCATGGTGAATGTTTCGGGAAAAGGTCGGCCTTGTTGATACATGTCACCGATGGTGATGGCAGCTTGAGTCTGACCTAAGCTGGTTAATTTTATCAGCCAACGCAGAGCGTTTTCTAAGTGTTCGGGGTTTTCTGTTTCCGCTAAATAGTAGTAAGTGAGTTGCTCCATCGCTGATATATGCCCTTGCTCCGCAGCTTGTGTAAGCCAGTAAAGGCGATCTTGATCGGTGGTGGTATCGGTTGAGGCGAATTGGTAGTGTTGCGCCAGTTGATATTGGGATTCTGCATCACCGAGTCTGGCTTGTTCTTGTAATAAGGTCAATTCAGTTGCTATTCCCAAAGAGGGAAGTATTGCCGTCACAATCAGTAGCCGTACTATCCACCGTCTCATCAATAAACATTCCTTGTTAACGAAAGTATTTGTGAAAATAGCCCTATGTGTCCAGTATACGTCACCGTTTTCAATATGCCGATTGCTTTGCGTTTAACACTAGGTGGCTGGAAATGAAAATAAAAAAGCCCTAAAAGGGCTTTCAAAGTCATCAGCAAAGAATTTCACACTTTATTATTTAGTGTGTTGTCATCTGGCACTGAAGTCTTAGCGATTTATTTCAGTGGCAGTATTTGGATTTCAACCCGGCGGTTACAGGCTCGACCTTCTGCGGTGCTGTTGGTACAGATGGGGTAACGCTTGCCGTTACCGCGTGCAATGGCTCGCCCAGTTGCGACACCTTGCGAAAGAAGAAAAGAACGAACCGATTCTGCTCGGCGCTCCGAAAGGATCTGGTTTGTGGTATCACTGCCCGTGCTATCGGTATGTCCATCAATCACTAAACTGGTCTCTGGGTATTCAACCAAAATTTTGGCGACCCCACGTAAGGTGTTGTGAATAGTGGGATCTAACTGATAAGAGTTCGTTTGGAAACCAATCCCATTTTCTAAACGTAACAGGAGTTGGTTTTCACCTACGCGCTCGACTTGAACTCCAGAATTCAGTAATTCTTCACGTAAGGCGGCTTCTTGTTGATCAAAGTAGTAACCGATCCCACCCCCTACGACGGCACCGCCCGTTGCTCCAACTAAAGCGCGTTGGCGGCGTTCTTTCGCGTTATCGCCACTGGCTAAACCTACTGCGGCACCTGTGATAGCTCCCAATAATGCCCCTTTCGTGGCGGAATTGGTTTCTGTTTCTCCTGTGGTCGCATTTTGTCTTTGCGTTGCGGCACAGCCCGATAGCGCAATCAATAGTGCCATTGCCAGAGTTATTTTCTTCAAGGCCGTCTCTCCATATGTATTTGGCTTAAGATTCCCTTTTTACCCGTATTGATAAATTGCTTGGGAAGTGTTGTGGAATAAACAAAAATTACCGAACAATGTCAATCAAAGGTGGGCAATTTTACGCTATCTTTACGATTTTTAGGTTAATTACTTTAATAATTTGGGGGCTTGAGCACCATCAATCGGGCGGTTGACCGAGATTCTACGCCCTTTTTTTAACCCAACTTCATAATCTGCGGTGAGGTTTTTCATCGCTTCTCTTAATTGTTGCTTAAAGGTTTCGCGGTCAATATTTTGAAACTCTTTATCAATGTAATTATTGATTTTATTGGTTGAGTCTTCATCCGGCGTGATGGTGGGAAGCTTTTCTAAAGCGCCTTCAACCCAGCCAGAGAGGAAGGAATTTACTCGGCGAGAGACTTCACTGGCAGGCGTGCCACTGCCGGCAAAACTGTTACGAAATTGCCCGGTATGTTCATTCATTTCACGGTAGATAATATCGAAAGCAAAAGCCGCAAAGATGGCGCGATCCGCTTCGCCAATAAATTCAACCCGCTTTAAGCCTTTGTGATTCAGTAAGACCGCTTCTACCCCAAATTTAGTATTAATGCCTCGAATAACACGCAAAATTCCAGAGCTGATAGAAGCTGGAAGTAAGTGGGTGGATTGGGTTTTTCCCATTTTGATAAACTCAATATCGTCTTTATCCAGACCATATTTGAGCATAAGTCGGTGAGCCATCTTTATGGCATTCGCGGCTTCATTCACATTTGCTGAATTACCTAATTCAAGGCATTTCGCAATTTTCTTTAAGGCTTTTTGTTTATCCATCGAGTTGTAAAAACGGTTCCATGGCGTTGAGAAAAGTCAGCTATTTTACCGTTTTTCTTGTAGGAATTAAAGGGAAGTGAAACAGACATATGCAGACTGGAGTGCTATTTAAGTCTCAGAGAGGGGTTGTGAGCGGTAATCACGATTTTAGATCGTTCACCGCTCACGGTGGTGGGGCTATTTGAATAAGATCATAGGCCAAGTTCATCGAGGAGATCGGAAGCGAGGTCTATATTGGAGGTATTGTCTTCATGAGGTTTTGATGACATTTTTTGTTGGGTTGCTTCCAAAATGGAGTCTGGGCTTTCATCATCTTGAATTTCAAATTCTTCAAGTTGAATAAATTCGGTTTTATCCATGGCCAGTTCTAGGTAGAAAATATTATTGTTTGCGGTTGAGAACGTGACTCGACGAGCTTGTGGCCGATCAAGATTGGTATCTACAGAGAGAATTACTTGTT
This sequence comes from Vibrio cincinnatiensis DSM 19608, assembly GCF_900167345.1. Classification (GTDB taxonomy): domain Bacteria; phylum Pseudomonadota; class Gammaproteobacteria; order Enterobacterales; family Vibrionaceae; genus Vibrio; species Vibrio cincinnatiensis. The sequence goes on from NZ_FUXB01000001.1 coordinate 172,450, forward strand.
TGTTTAACGACAGCATTTTGGGCTGGTTTTGGGTGATGTTGGTTTGCAACTCTTTACGGACTTTATTGGTGAAATCACCCACGAGCTGGTTCATCAGCTCACCTAACACATCACCCACTTCATCGGAGGTGTGTAACACGGCGAGTTCTTCTTCTGGCATGCCCATATTGCGCATGTACTGAGAATAGACTTCTAATGCCGCTTTGGCGGTAAAATTGATTACGACTAAGCCTGAAAAGCCACCATCAAACAAAACAAAACAGCCGAAATCGGGTTTAAGTGACGTTTTGCTGATTTTTTGAACCATCGCAGAATAGGTAATGCTTGATCCGGTGGCTGATGACAGTACTGAAGAAACAGATTGGCAAAGTTTTAATAAGATATCTTCGGTTGTAACGATTTTATTTTTTCTCATAAGTATGCTCGTAGAGACTCATTTATAACGGAAATGGAATTATACCTTTCTTCGTTGAATATACAGTAAACATGCTGCAGGTATTGGCTAATCATAGCCCTTATGTCTGGTTATGAGTAGGTTGTCAACGAACATCTGCAAATTGTTTTAAGATAGAAAAGTAGCATAACCAAAGAAAATACCATTTCTACGGATGGGTTGTTGAGATTCTGATTTGATCACTTTTTTAAATGTTGTAAAGTGACCGGATTCAAAGAATAAAATCAAAATTAACCCCATAAGCCAAAGCTGATTGGATCAGCGTAGTACGGGCAGGAAGCAAATGTTACCAAGACTTCATCTCCAATCTGATGTTGACCCTGTTGTTTTAACTTTTTTACATGAACTTAAAGCGGCAGGTTTTAGCGGTGATATAGAAACACAGTATGCCAGCCGTTTAGCGATGTCGACGGATAACAGTGTTTATCAACAATTACCTCAAGCGGTCATTCATCCTAAATCGACGCATGACGTATCGCTGATTGGCAAAATAAGTATTAAACCTGAATTTGAACGTGTGACTTTCTCACCACGAGGCGGGGGCACGGGAACCAATGGACAATCGCTCACCAAAGGAGTGGTGGTTGATCTTTCTCGCCATATGAATCAAATCCTTGAAATTAACCCTGAGCAAGGGTGGGTGAGGGTGCAAGCGGGCGTGATCAAAGATCAATTAAATGATGCGGTTCGTCCATATGGGTATTTTTTCTCACCCGATCTTTCAACCAGTAACCGAGCCACGTTAGGTGGTATGATCAATACCGATGCTTCCGGGCAAGGTTCGCTGAAATATGGCAAAACCTCCGATCATGTTCTTTCACTACAAGCGGTCTTTGCCGATGGTTCCATTCTAGAAACGGATGGTTCACGGGGGGAACCTGAAGAGGGAGAATACGCCTTTGTTGCCAAGCAGGTGACAGAACAGGTGTGTCGTAGTAAACGCGAACAAATTCTTGCAAAATTTCCCCCATTAAACCGTTTTTTAACCGGTTATGATTTAAAAAATGCTCTTGATGAACAAAGTGATGAATTTAATCTCACTCGCGTATTGTGTGGTGCCGAAGGCTCTTTGGTGTTTATTACTGAAGCAAAGCTGAATCTCACCCCTATTCCTAAAGCCCGCACCTTAGTGAATGTTAAATATGATAGCTTTGATTCCGCGCTGCGCAATGCGCCTCTGATGGTTGAAGCGAATGCTCTCTCTGTAGAAACCGTTGATTCTAAAGTGCTTAACTTGGCGAAAGAGGATATCGTTTGGCACAGTGTCAGCGATCTCCTGACGGATGTCCCGGGCAAAGAGATGCAAGGGATTAACATGGTGGAATACGCAGATCAAGATGAAAGCACCGTTACCGCTTTAGTCGCTAAACTGACGGCGCGGTTAGAGGAAATGATGGCTAACCAGCAAGCGGGGATTATTGGTTATCAAGTCTGTAGCGATCTCGCTAGTGTTAACCGTATTTATAATATGCGTAAAAAAGCCGTGGGTTTACTGGGCGCGGCGAAAGGACGAGCAAAACCAGTGGCCTTCACGGAAGATACTTGTGTCCCACCGGAAAATCTTGCTGACTTTATTGCTGAATTTCGAACCTTGCTCGATAGCAAAGGTTTAGCTTATGGCATGTTTGGCCATGTGGATGCAGGCGTGTTGCATGTACGTCCAGCGCTGGATTTATGCGACCCCAAACAAGAGCTACTGATGCATGAAGTATCTGATGAAGTGGTGAAGTTAGTCGCTAAATATGGTGGTTTGATGTGGGGGGAGCACGGGAAAGGGTATCGTTCAGAGTATGGTCCTGAATTTTTTGGCGAAGCGCTGTTTACGGAACTTCGCCGAGTGAAGGCCGCTTTTGATCCACATAATAAAATGAACCCGGGTAAAATTTGTACGCCACTCAATACCAATTTTGAATTGGTCAAAGTATCAGGGACCAAACGAGGTTATTTTGATCGACAAATCGATGTCAAAGTTCGGGATAGCTTTAAACAAGCGATGGAGTGTAATGGTAACGGCTTGTGTTTTAATTACGATACCAGCTCGCCTATGTGCCCATCCATGAAAGTAACCGCTGACCGACGCCATTCACCGAAAGGGCGGGCGGGGTTAGTCCGTGAATGGTTGCGTCAATTGACCGAGCAAGGCATTGATATTCTAGATTTAGAGCAACAAACGTTACAAAAAACTGCCACCATTAAGACCTTGCTTGATAGAGTGCGTCACCGCATACAGAAAAATCGGCAATATGATTTTTCCCATGAAGTGTATGAAGCGATGAATGGCTGCTTAGCGTGTAAAGCCTGCGCAAGCCAGTGTCCGATTAAGGTGGATGTACCGAGTTTTCGTTCACGTTTTCTAAACCTTTACCATTCGCGTTATCCTCGCCCGGTCAAAGATTATTTAGTGGCGAATATTGAAACCATGTTACCAATGATGGCCAAAGCTCCTCGAGTGGTGAATGGAGTGGTCGCTCAAAAATGGGTGAGGAGTTTAACTGCGGCGACGGTTGGGTATGTGGATGCGCCTTTGTTATCTGTCCCGACATTAGCGGCTCGAACTCGACGTCATCCAGTGGTTCATTTTGATATGCAGCAATTGATGGCGCTGAGTCAGCAAGAGCGTGATCAGCATGTCATTATTGTTCAAGATCCATTCACGAGCTATTACGATGCCGGAGTGGTTGAAGATTTTGTGGCCTTGTTGGTGAAGTTAGGGAAAAAACCAATTTTGCTGCCCTTTAAACCTAATGGGAAAGCTCAGCACATCAAGGGCTTTCTTAAGCGGTTTCGTTCAACCGCAGAGAATGCTGCTGGGTTCTTATCTCAAGTGGCAGATCTTAACATTCCAATGGTTGGGGTTGATCCTGCGTTAGTCCTTTGTTACCGCGATGAATATGTCGAAATTTTAGGTGATGAGCGTGGTGATTTTGATGTTCTGACCGTGCATGAATGGTTATTGCCGCGTTTAAATGAATTTAGCCCGAAAGAAGCGGGTGAGGCATCGCCTTGGTATTTACTGGCTCATTGTACAGAAAAAACGAAGCTCCCTAATGCAGAAAAAGAGTGGATAGCAATTTTTAGCTACTTTGGAGCCGCGTTACACGCCGTCTCCGTTGGTTGTTGTGGTATGGCGGGGACCTTTGGGCATGAAGTGGATAAGCTGAAAATGTCGAAAGATATTTATGCATTGAGCTGGCAACCCAGTTTAGATAAGCTGCCTAAAGAACGCTGTTTAGTCACGGGATATTCTTGTCGAAGCCAAGTTAAGCGCTTTGAAAAGATACAACCAAAACATCCATTACAGGCCCTGTTACAACTCCTTTAATGGTCAGTTGATGGTTTAAACATGGTGCCCTCGTTGAGGGCATTTTATTCGGAGTGATGATGCGATATTTAGAATTAAAAATCCCCCCAGTTGCTGTATTTTTAATTGCACTGGTGATGGCGAATCGACTGCCTCTCTTTTTTACTTTTGCTAATGTAAGCCTTCCGTATCGAGATGTTGCATTTGTTTTCTGTTTTATTTTATCGGGCATCGTGGGGCTATCGGCTGTCATACAATTTCGGTTAGCCAAAACGACAGTCAACCCAACTAAGCCAGATCAAGCCTCTACGATTGTGGACTCGGGTATTTTTACTCTTAGCCGGAATCCGATGTATTTAGCATTGCTCTTGTTGATTTTAGGGGTGGCTTATTGGCATCAAAATGGGGTGAGTTTATTGGTTGTGGTTGGGTTTGTTCTTTATATGAATCGCTTTCAGATTCAGCCAGAAGAACGGGTATTAGAACGTCTGTTTGGCCGTGACTATATTGATTACAAGTCACGGGTTCGTCGCTGGATATAAGAGATTTGCTCCACCTGTGTTGATGGAGCAGAAGATCCTTAAGCGGCTTTGTCTAATTTCGCTAAAAAGTGGGCTTTTCGGTCATTAAAACGCTGTACAAGATCATCAATATCTTCTGAATTATAAGGTTTTAGCCCACTGGCAACCATGCGTTTCAGCCCTTTGCCTACTTGTTGACCCGCTTCTTTAAACACGAAATTGAGCGTGACGATGCCGCGTTTACCTTCGACATCAAACGTTGCGCCAGTAAATTCCACTTCAGGATGCGTGAGTTGTAAATGCTCAAACTCAATTTCCATACTTTCATAGATCACTAGGGGACGCTGGCAATTAATCATCATTTGCTGGGCTTCCATCAAAGGAACCATGATGTGTGGGAAATTCATTCCAGAAAATTGAACATAACTTTTCACCACATGCTCGATAAATTCCGGCTCGCGGCAAACTTGCCCAGAACGCTGCATTAATAGATATTCTTTGCCTGTAGCATCGACCAGTGCACTCTTTTCATGGCATTGATTTTCAACGTGCAAAGCAACACCATCATTAACCATGCCTGAAAAATTAAAGCGCATTTTCTGGCTAATACCCGTTTTTTTCAGGAGTACGGCAAACAATAAGTCACCCGGCACGCAGAAGCGTTTGCTGTCTTCATCATGGATAGGGTTAAAGTCTCCCGCGACTTTCTTGGCAAAGTGGCTCGCCTGCTGGCGGGTGAACTGAAATTGATGGTCAACGGATGAAAAATAAGGTTGTAGAAACATAATGTACGCTTTTCAATAATAACTGCGCTGATTATAGCTCTAACAAACATTTTAATGGTCCAATCAGTGTTAAATTGATCACGCTATCGCCATTTTGATGAGAATGTGGTGAGTGGAGGGATCTAGATAGTGCTTGTCTGCCCAATTTTTCTCAAGGGAGGGGAGCGTCTATGTATAATAACGAATGAAAGTGAATGCTAAGGTGTGTAATGGATGGCTTATAGATTAGAGATTGAAGAGGCGCAAGCTGCCACAGAAATGACGTTTTTCTCCCGCTTTGTTGCCGATATTCTCGCGGGTAAAAAGGTGATAACGATTCGTGATGAAAGTGAGAATAATTATCGACCTGGTTCAATCGTGGACGTCAGTACTTTTGAAGAGGGACGTTGGTTTTGTAAGCTAAAAATCATCAGCGTCACACCTATCTTGTTTTGTGAGTTAAACGAATTTCATGCTGAGCAAGAGAATATGACACTGGAACAATTACGGAACGTAATTCAGGAAATCTATCCCGGTATTGAGCAGTTGTATGTAATTCAATATCAGAAGTGTGAATAAAGAAAGAGCCAGCACAGGCTGGCTCTTTCATCGGTGACGTTCAGTCACGTTTCCAACGAATATGACAGGATTTCTGCTCAGGATCGCGGCTTAATAATAAGCTGGCAAAAACATCATCCAATTCATCATTGGCTTCATTCACTAATCCTATACGGACTTCAGTATAGCGTTCTCTATCGATAGCAAAGCCAACTTCTGCGTCCCAATCAGGAGCGATATCAACAACTTCTGCCGCCCCACGATCATCAAATTGTGCGGTAAACAGAATGACATCAGCAGGCTCGAGATTGTCAGCCGCCATCTCCAAAAAAATGTCGTAAGCGGTATCAATCGCTTCATCGTAAGAGAGTAAATCAGCCATACTTATGCTCGGTTCATGAATTTGCGTTCTGCCGTATTAATGACAACACGATCACCCGTTGCAATGTACTCAGGCACTTGTACCACAAGGCCAGTTGCAAAACGAGCCGGTTTGGTTCTTGACGATGCAGAGGCACCTTTAATAGAAGGATCCGTTTCATCAATCACCATTTCAACTGAAGAAGGCAATTCAATCGCAACAGGGTTACCGTCAACCAGTACCACTTGCATACCTTGAATCTCTTCAGTGATAAACAGCAGTTCGTCTTCGATATCGGCTTGTTTAAAGGTAAATTGTGAGTAATCCGTATTGTCCATAAAGATATACTCATCACCATCTACATAAGAGAATGAAATGTTACGTTTATTCATCTCTACGGTATCGAGGAAGTCATCAGACTTATAGCGTTCATCAACACGTGCGCCAGTAGTGAGGTCAATACAACGCAGCTTGTAGATTTTAGAACCGCCACGACCACCAGGAGTCGTTACTTCAATATCTTTGATTAACAGGGTCTTACCGTTAGATACGATAGCAAACCCTTTTTTTAATTCACTTGCCTTTGGCATGAAAAATACCCTTTGTTCTTAGTTTCGGCGCATTATAACTAAAGCTGTGCGAGAAAAGAAATAATTGCGTTATCCCTTAGTTTCTCATGATGCTGTCGTTCAATGTCGTGCAAATAATCATCAAGAGAGAGCCTCGCTATTGATTCCAACTAACGCTTGGGAGAACATGAGGCGACGATTTCTATAAGGAGCGGTTCTTTGGCATGACTTTGTCGCCTATTGATCCTAATCAGCCATTTCAACTTCAGTATCAACCTGCGATTAACGAGTTGGTCAATTATTTGCGGGCTGGATTAGGAAAACAGCTACACAGTGTTTACCTTTATGGCAGCGTTGCTCGTAAAACGGCGCAGCCTAATGCCTCGAACCTTGATGTTATTGTGGTGACGTATGAATCGATTGAACAAAATCGGACAACTTTGCTCAATACTATCCGATGGCGTTTTCAAAAACGTTTTCCATTCATTACGGATGTTTCTGTAAAAACGGCTCTGGTTTCACAAGTGGCGAGTTTAGACAGTCTTTTCTCGTGGGGCTTTATGCTTCGCCATTGTAGTGTTTGCGTCTATGGTGATAACTTAGCGGAGTGTTTTGGCGATTATGAAACCAGTTGGGAAATAGCAAAGCATTGGAACATGGATGTGGAAGATTGGCTGCATTTTTACCGCGATAAAATTGCTAAAGCAAATACTGCGCAAGAGCAGGGGAGTGCTCAGCAAATCATAGCGAAAAAATTATTACGAGCCAGCTATTCTTTGGTGATGCCTCAAGATAAAAATTGGTTTGATGATCCTAAAACTTGTGGGACCCATTTCTTACGTTATTTTCCTGAAAAACAAAAAGAAATTGAAAGATTAACTATTTTACTCTCAGGGAAAGTGATACCTAAACGCTCCGTGATTGGGTTGCTTGACAGTTTTGGGCCTTGGTTGATTAAGCAGTATCAGAAGACTGAATTTAGAATCGGATAAATCCATGTATTACCTTCTTAAATACGTTTAAATCAATCTATTTTATTCAGTTAAGCAATTTTCACTATTCTCATTGATTAGCAGCATAGTCAAGCTATGATTTTTCAAGAGAGTGAACAAGGAAAATATTATCAGAATTGACCTACATGACATCATGATATGAAAGGTGGAGAATAACAAAATTCTAGTCGCTGGATTAATAAATAGACTATCAGTAGATATTGAGTGAATGTTTCCCTCCCAATTCAATCAATGATAGATATTTGGTTTTCAGTACTCAAACCATGAAGGTCTCAATTCGTAATTAAAATGAAGATCAATACAACCTCGGTACCGCTCTCGTTAAAAGACTATTTTGATGAATGTATGACGCGTAGCTCTGCGCTTTTATCTATTTTTCGAGAAAGCATGGTCTGGCTTATTCCTTGTGTGATGGTGGCAGCGCTAGCGCAGTTTGTTGCGGTAGCCGTCGAACTTCATTATGGGCAAGGGCATTGGCTTGCTGAAAAATTGCACTCTTTAGATGATGTTGTTGTGCGAACCTTGCCCTATTTAATTACGGCTTCCATCTCTTATATGTTAGCGATTCGTTACTCTCTTCCTCGCTCCGCTATCATTTTGTTGTGTACCCTTTATTTGGCCATTGCTTCTGAAGTGGCTAATATTGGAATGGCACTGCCTGTGTATCAGTCTTTTTTTGCGATTGTCATGCCATTTGCTTCTGTGCCGTTAATCTTTTTATTTTTTCGACTTTTCTCAAATAAGAAAAATGAAAGTATTATCGTTAAAGAATCTTTTCAGATTATCATCCCAGGTTTAGCAACAGCCATTATTGTTATTCATGCTAGCGTATTTTTTCTACGTTATTTAGCCAATTTACCACTCAATGAATTTATATTTAACTATATTTCACCCAATAACTCGTATGCCTTTGGTGTAGTTTTCTCATTTTTAAATTCTTTCTTTTGGTTTTTGGGTATTCATGCTCATCATGTCATGGGGGTGTTTATTCAAGCTTTAAACGAAACCCCTGAATTGTTGCCATTAAGTACTAATTTCTTAAGAAGTTTTGTTTTCATTGGTGGTAGTGGTTCGACGTTGGCACTAGCGATTGTTCTGTTACTCTTTTCTAAACATAAAAGTGTTCGATTGTTAGCGCTATCTAGTTTATTCACCAGCATGATCAATGTGAATGAATTACTTCTGTTTGGTTTGCCAATTATTTTAAATTTTCGATTTTTACGTCCTTTTATCGTTGCGCCCATCGTAAATGTTGTGTTGGCTCTTTTAGCGGTGGATGTCGGGTTTATCGACCCTGGTTTATCCAATGTTTACCCCTATACGCCAGTTTTCTTGAACTCTTGGCTTGCATCCGGTGGTGATTGGCATGCGGTTATCTTGCAAGTTATGTTGCTGTTGATTTCATGTTCGATTTACTTTCCCGCCGTTCGTTATTTGAATAAGCAGGAAAATATTTTCTATTTGCGTTCTTTAGATACCACTTATATTCGATGCCTTGAAGAAGCAAAATCTGTGAATAATGATAGTGTGCTTATCTCTCGTCAAAAAGAGAAAGAGCTGGCGGAAGTTGAACGTAAAATCCAGGTTATTGGTAGAACCGAATTTTTTGTGCAATATCAACCACAAATCAGCCAGATAAATGGGAAAGTGATCGGATGTGAGTCTTTACTACGGGCAAAAAATGACACGGGAGAGATCCTCTATCCCAATGCTTTTCTTCCATGGTTGGAAAAAGCAAATTTAATGAAAGATATTGATCTTTGGGTTGTGCGCCGTGTGGCGAAGGATTTGAAAAAAAGAGAAGCCTTAGGGATCAATGTGCGTACCAGCGTCAATATTACGGTACATACCTTGATGGATGATAACAGCATGGCGCAAATTATTCGTCTCATTGAGCCTGTGAGCCAATATATGGATTTTGAGGTAACAGAAAGCTCCTTGCTACAGGATAAAACAAAACTAGCAGGTGTTTTTGAACGGTTACATCAACTCGGGTGCCATATTCATATCGATGATTTTGGTACAGGTTATTCATCAATGAGTTATCTCAATTTGTTTGATATTGATACGATTAAAATTGATCGCTCTTTTGTACAAGCGCTGGATACAGAGAAAGGGCGTAAAGTCTTTTCTGGTATTTATGCGGTAGCAAATGAGTTAGCGATGGATGTGATCGTCGAAGGGGTTGAAACACAAGAACAGCTGAATTTTGTATCACAGTATAAACAAGTTGCGGTACAAGGCTGGTATTACAGCAAACCTTTAATTGAGCAAGACTTTATTGACTATGTGATGTTGCGCCAAGGCATCTTTTCCTTAGCGGGCTAAAAAAGCCCTAACTGTGCGGCAATGATTTGTTCGAACTGGAGGCCAATAAACGGCAAAATGGCATCGGCAACGGGTTTGAGCTGTTTATCAATATAGTGTTGATAATCGATTGGGCTGGTTAAATACTCTTTAGGCTCTGGGCCGTTGAGTGTGATTGCGTATTCAATACGCCCTTTATTTTGATACTGTAATGCACGTCCTAACCTAGTATTGATGTCATCAGCAAGGCGTGCTGCTCGAACTTGTGGTGGTACGTTTTTTTGATATTCATCTAGCTTTCTTCGTAACCGTTTTTGATAGATAAGTTCGCCATCAAATTTGCCCGCAAGCGTGTGTTCAACGATGGTTCGGATATACTCTTCAACAGGTTGGGAATGAAAAATTCGCCAATACAATTCTGACTGAAAGCGTTGTGCCAGTGGTGTCCAATCGGTTCTGGCACTTTCTAAACCTTTAAAGACCATGCGCTCATTTCCAGGCTCACCGAGTAGTCCGGCATAGCGTTTTTTTGAGCCCGTTTCTGAACCGCGGATCGTGGGCATTAAAAATTGACGGTAGTGGGTTTCATACTCAAGCTCTAAAAATGAATCGAGGGCGTATGTTTGTTGCAAATGGGCTTTCCACCACTGATTTATTTCTGCCACTAAGGTTTGGCCGATGATATTTGCTTCATGATGTTCACACGCACTTCCTAATGAAACAAAAATTGAATCGGTATCCCCATAAATGACTTGATAGCCTTTTTGTTCAATCAGCTGTTTGGTTTGTTTCATGATCTCATGGCCACGCATCGTAATACTTGAAGCTAAGCGAGTATCAAAGAATCGGCATCCTGAAGACCCTAAAACACCATAAAAAGAATTCATGATAATTTTTATCGCTTGAGAAAAAGCTTGGTCATGGTTCTGCTTGGCTTTATCACGTGCGGTCCAGAGCGCTTCAATCATGCTGGGTAAAAAGTGGTGTTGACGATGGAATTGTCCACCTCGAAACCCTGCAACTGCTTGATGTGGCTGTGCCCCAACATCGAGTGCCAAACCTTCAATTAGCCCTAATGGGTCAATTAAGAACGAGCGAATGATAGAGGGGTACAGGCTTTTAAAATCAAAGACTAAAACGGAGTCGTACAATCCGGGTATGGAATCCATCACATACCCTCCAGGGCTGGCAACCCAATCTTCGGAATGTAGGTTAGGGGCAACGTATCCGGCTCGGTGTAATTGAGGTAAGTAAAGGTTGGTAAAGGCGGCCACCGAACCACCGATGCGATCCAGCTCTAAGCCTGTTAGCCTTGAGCGCTGAATGGCAAATTCGAGTAAGTGGGTGTGTTCGAAAATGCGGTTCACTAATAGGCAGTCTTGTAGGTTGTATTGTGCGAACTGAGGTTTGTTTTCACGGTACATCCGATTAATTTCATCCATGCGATCATGTGGGTTATCGATGGTTTTCCCTTCGCTTAATAACTCACGAGAAACGGCTTCTAATGACCAAGAGCGAAATTGATAGGTGGCGGTTTTCAGGGTGTCGATACCGTCTAAGACCACACGGCCTGGTATGGTGATAAAGCCTTGATGGGTTTCAGGAGCTGAGCGAAAAAAACTGGCTTGATGGCCTCTTCCTAATTTGAGTTTTATCTTGTGCCATTCGGCTCGTTTATGGAGTAAGCGAAAATCAAAATCAATGACGTTCCAGCCAATGATGATGTCTGGGTCAAAACGTTGGAACCACTCCATCAGTGCGACTAATAACGCGGGTTCATCTTTAACCCACTGGATCGTTGTTTCTGCGGGTTGAGTTTCTCCTGTCATCAAGACACGATTATCCATAGGGCTCGCTAATCCAATGGAGTAGAGCAGACCTTTTTCTGAACACTCAATATCAAGGGACACCACTTTAAGTGTTGGGAGATAGTCGGCTTGACGACATTTGGCATTGCGTATTTGTCGATGATGAGGGTAAGCGATAACATCCCCCGTAAATTCTAAGCTGCCTTTTATAAAACGCTCCATTAAGTAGCGGTCGGCAAGCTTGATATCGGCTTCTAATGTCGTGATTCCTGCTTGATTTAAAGCTTGTTTAAGTTGTAATGCATGACGCAAATTGGCGCAATAACAAGCCGCTTGTGGCTGCAAAGAAAAGTCTTTAAGAGGTAATCGGCGAATATCGAGTTTAAAGGGGTGATGCTGAGACAGAGATTGGCAGCGGGCAATGTCATCTTGTGCAATAAAGAAAACAGGCTTTTCCCCTTCAATGATGAGTTGAGTTGGCCCTTTATCAGTGGAGAGCCATAACTCTATTTGGCTTCGACCATCCATATCTCTTGCTTGGCGAGTAAGGACAAAACCAGATTCAAGGATCACGTTGATTTACCTGTTTTCATTGCTGTATTTTTCACGCAGCCTACCGTTAAGCTTGGATAAGAGCAAGTCGCTGCTCACCGACTAAAGACGATGAACAGCGACTTTATAGAGAGGAAAGGTCGTATTAATAATAAAAATAGCCGGTGAGTTTGCCGCCCATTTCTTCTTGCTGCCAATGTTGATAGCGAACTTCACTGCGTATCGCCCAGTGGCGATCTAAGCTCCAGTTCCAGCTTAAGTTGATTTGGCTATGATGATCCGCATCACTATTCAATAGTGATAAATATTGTCCTTGCAAACCCACGCGGTGTTTATCTGCAACTTGCCAGAGTAGCCCAGCTTCAACGCCTATGCCATAGTTGACTTGATGCTCGGTCAATTCTCCGTGGTTAATAGCGGCAGAAAGGAGCGCGTAAGAATGAATCCCTTGTGTTTCTCCCCATGCTTGTCCATAACCACCTTGCACAAACCAACGCCCTTCACGTTGATTATCATTCGGTTGACGATCAAACCCGAGGCGTAGGTTCCAAGCCAAACTAGAAAACACACTTTGGTTAGGAGCAACGGTCATCGCATCTAATAAATACAGCCTTTCTAAGCGGCTGGTTTGATGCTCATCATGGCTCAGTTGCAAATCTAAAAAGCTAATTTGAGCTCCTGGGATAAACCCTTCTTGAGAGTCTAATAAGTCGTGATAAGCCGCTCGCCACTCGAGATTGATTGTTGAGGGAGTCTGTCGCCAATATTGTCCGCTGAGCCCTAACCGTGCGGAACCATGTCCTTGTTCCGGTGACACGCTCGGCGTGGGAACGGGAGTAAAGGGAGACGGAGTGTTTAATTGACTGCGTAGATACAATAGTTGTGTTAGTCGTTTGGCGGTCAGATCTCGCTCTAAACCTTGATCGTAAAGTTCAAAATTGAGCCACTCATAGGCAAATTCATAAATGGCGGCCAACTCTTCGGTCGTGAACTGATCAAGGGGGGGGAAGTCTCCTTGTTTAGCTTGCTGCGCCGCGGAAAAAATATCAGGAGACACTTGTTTTGACTGATGCAATAACCGAGTTCCAAAAGATTCTCGATAGCGAGGTGTCGAAATGAGTCCTCGTTTTGCTAAAGCGCCGACAGTATCTGAAGGAATGGCTTGCAGTGGAAAATCTTTCACTAACTGGAGATCATCACGAGCCAATTCTAATAAAGCCAGTAATTGATAAGAGCAATTTTCATCTAAGAAGTAGTAATCGAACTCGGCCTGTTGCATTTCCCATAAATGTAGAAGGACTCGTTCTACTTCTTGCTCGGTTAAATTGAGCGGATATTCCCAAATATCACGGGATTCAATATCGTTATATTCCCGAACTTTACGGTAATAGGGCATGACGGTAAATCGCCCTGGATAAGCACCAAACAAACCTTTAATGGCATACAGCGCAGCATTGTCGTTACCTTCAGGCTCGGCGGCAAAGTTAATGGCAAAGGCGACCAATTCTTTATGGCGAGTTTGATCTTTGGCATCAATTCGCAGCAAAGTATGACCAAACATGGATGAAGGGTTATTCATAAACGCTGTCGGGAAGATTAAGGTCATTCCTGCTGGGTCAAGTACCGTTTTCCAATTATCTAATTCTGGGCAGTCAAGGTTTACCTCTACATTACCCCGTTGAGATTCAATCCAACGGTATCGGGCTGGATAAGTACAACGTGTTTGATTCGCCACGGTGGCATCTTCATGATAAAGCAGGCTTAGTGTGGCTTGTAATTCCGCCTCAGGAGAGATCTTACCATTGGGGGCTAGAAAAAATTCACTGGAGTCAACGGTGCTGCGATACCCTGACAGATAAGAAGGCAAATAATGCCCAAGCTTTAACCAATATGGATGCTGAGCGAGGGAGACCGTATCCAAGTTTGAGTGTGCCAATACGTTAGTACTGAACATCAGCCCGTTTGTCAGGAAACAGAGAGAGAGTAAAGTGCGACGATATATAAAAGGAAATCTCATGCCAATAACGTTATTATGTTAGGTTGTTCTGACCAATAAAAAGTGCCCTTAACGGGCACTTAGAAAGTTTCTTGAATACGGAGCTGGCCTGATTAACGTCGGGGAGCTCGTGCGCAATCAACTTAGATTGTGTAAGCAGATAGAGTTTGATCTTGTGCAACTAGAGTATTTAGATTAGTAAATACTTCTTGTGAAGTAACATTTTCAGACTGGAAAACCTGTGCAAAGTTTTCTTTTGCCATTTGGTTAAACGTTGCTTTATCTGCGTCTTGAATACCCCAAACTTCAGAAAGTGTTGCTAGAGTTTCACCTTCACCACGTGCGATATCACGAGCTAGGTTGTCTAGGTTACCATCAATAAACAGTGCTAGTTTTTGTGCAGAGTTAATGGTGCCAGTGCCATCACAACCTAGAGTACCAAAAGTGATACCAAACGTTTGGTTACCAGAAGTACCGTTGGTTGTTGCGCCAAGAACTTTAAACACTTTACCTTGCTGACCATCAAAGATCATTGTACCCAGACCACAACCAATGTCTGAGTCTGCCATAGCCGCGTTGGAAAGAGGAAGTACCGCTAGAGCGGCCACTGCAAGTAATTTTTTCATAAGTTTCCCTTATCATTATCATTTTTGCGTCAATACCCATGAAGCGTCCTGTCTTATTTGCTTTTTGTCATTAATTACAGAAAACCGCTAAAAAGGAGGCATTCACATCTATTGAACGCGGCTATAAATATATGAAATCAACTGCATTTTCAACTAGAAATAGTGATTTCATTCACTTTTTTTGCTGATTTTGTTGCATTGGTTCCGTTGTAAATGTGTCTGAGGGGCATTGATGGCGTTATAAATGGATCAGCAAAGGTCATTTCTTTTTTATAATTGCGTACCGAATCCGGCAGATTATTAAAGAAATTCTTGCCAAAATTAATGTTTAGGCACATATTCATTGGCAGCAGTCTGGCCATTTAGGTTAGAATAAGCAGCCATGCTGTTGCCCGTTAATAAGGCAACAGAGCGAATAGATAAGTGTGGAGATACAAGTTTGATCAATGTTTTCCTTGTAGATGATCACGAGCTGGTTCGCACAGGGATACGACGTATTATTGAAGACGTCCGTGGAATGAACGTAGTAGGGGAAGCTGATAGCGGTGAAGATGCAGTAAAATGGTGCCGTAGTAACCATACTGATGTCGTATTAATGGATATGAATATGCCCGGTATTGGTGGCTTAGAAGCAACCAAGAAAATTTTACGTCTGAATCCAGATGTGAGAATTATCGTACTGACGATTCACACTGAAAACCCGTTTCCAACCAAAGTCATGCAAGCTGGTGCCGCTGGTTATTTAACCAAAGGGGCAGCGCCAGATGAAATGGTGAATGCGATTCGTATCGTCAATAGTGGCCAGCGGTATATCTCTCCGGAAATAGCCCAGCAAATGGCATTAAGCCAATTTTCACCAGCCTCTGAAAACCCATTTGCCGGCCTGTCTGAGCGTGAGCTTCAAATCATGATGATGATTACTAAAGGGCAGAAGGTAACGGAAATCTCAGAACAATTAAATTTGAGTCCTAAAACAGTCAATAGTTATCGTTATCGTCTTTTTGCCAAATTGGACATCAGCGGTGATGTAGAGCTAACACATTTAGCGATTCGACACGGGATGCTCGACACCGAGAAGTTGTAGTGCCTGATTTTGATTCTCTCGCCTTTTTAAAAACAGTAACCAATCAGCCCGGTGTTTATCGTATGTATAACGCCGATGCTGAAGTGATTTATGTTGGTAAAGCAAAAGATCTCAAAAAGCGTCTATCCAGCTACTTTCGCAGTAAAGTTGATCGTGAAAAAACACGAGCGTTAGTCAGCCATATCCATAAAATTGATGTAACGGTTACTCATACTGAAACAGAAGCGCTTATCCTTGAACATAATTACATTAAGCAGTATTTACCCAAATACAATGTATTATTGCGTGATGATAAATCTTATCCTTATATTTTTATCAGTGCTCATAAACACCCTCGACTATCTTTGCATCGCGGCTCGAAAAAGCGTAAAGGGGAGTATTTTGGCCCTTACCCCGACTCTGGGGCGGTACGTGAGACACTGCATTTAATACAAAAGATTTTTCCGGTGCGTCAGTGTGAAGATACGGTATATCGCAATCGTGTTAGACCGTGTTTAATGTACCAAATTGGTCGATGTGCAGCCCCTTGTGTTACTCAAATTATTTCAGATATAGAGTATGCTGAGCTGGTTAACTATGTGCGCCTATTTTTGCAAGGGAAAGATAACCAAGTATTAGAAGTGCTGGTTGAGAAGATGGAACAGGCCAGTATGGCTCTGCGCTTTGAAGACGCGGCAAAATATCGAGATCAAATTCAAGCTATTCGTCGAGTTCAGGAGCAGCAATATGTTTCTGATGATTCGATGGAAGATATGGATGTCCTCGGCTTTTCTGAAGAAAAAGGGCTTGCCTGTATTCATATTTTAATGATTCGCCAAGGAAAAATCTTAGGGAGTCGTAGCCACTTTCCTAAAGTGCCGCATCATACCGATCAGCAAGAAGTCTTTGAAAGCTTTTTAAGCCAGTATTATCTCAGTCATAATGAAGCTCGAACCCTTCCTAACCGGATTATTCTCAATGATGGATTATTGAGTGATCCTTTACCGTTGCAGGCTGCATTAACTCAGTTAGCTGGGCGTAAAGTCACTTTCCATGTTAACCCTTCAGGAGTTCGTGGCCGATATTTAAAGCTCTCTAATACCAACGCACTGAGTGCCATGACGGCAAAAGTTAATCACAAAATGACCATTAGCCAGCGATTTAAAGCGCTTCAGAGTATTATTGGATTAGACCACATCATGCGCATGGAATGCTTTGATATTTCTCATACCATGGGGGAAAGTACGGTTGCATCTTGCGTTGTCTTTAATCAAGACGGCCCTGTGAAAGCAGAATATCGGCGCTACAATATCACTGGAATTACCGGAGGGGATGACTATGCCGCCATGGGGCAGGCTCTCGAAAGGCGTTATGCTAAACAGCTCGATATTGATAGAATACCTGATATCATTTTTATTGATGGGGGTAAAGGGCAGCTCAACCGTGCGCATGAGATCCTTCGTCAATGTTGGCAAGACTGGCCTAAACGCCCGATTCTTATTGGTATTGCGAAGGGCGTAACTCGGAAACCTGGATTAGAGACGCTGATCACAACAACGGGTAAAGAATTTAATCTGCCTAGTGATGCACCAGCATTGCACTTGATTCAACATATTCGAGATGAAAGTCATAATCATGCCATTGCAGGGCATCGTGCTAAACGCGGGAAAACTCGTCGAACCAGTTCACTAGAAGGGATTGAAGGTATTGGTCCTAAACGCCGACAGGCGTTATTAAAATATATGGGCGGTCTGCAAGAACTGAAACGAGCAACTGTCGAAGAAATCGCCAAAGTGCCTGGTATTAGTCATTCTTTGGCAGAAAACATATACCAAGCATTGAAACAATAGCAAAAATGCCGCACCATAAAGGCGCAACTAATAAGAGCCTAAAAATATGCGTTTTAACATCCCTAATATCTTGTCTTTATTACGACTTTTCCTCATTCCGGTATTTGTCGTCGCATTTTACCTACCATACAGTTGGGCCCCATTTGCCGCTGCAATGATCTTTTGGGTCGCTGGATTTACGGATTGGCTAGATGGGATGTTAGCCAGAAAGCTTGGTCAAACTTCTCGGTTTGGAGCCTTTATTGATCCCGTTGCAGATAAAGTCTTAGTGGCGACAGCATTGATCCTTATCACCGAACATTATCACTCTATTTGGATCACCATCCCTGCGGTCACCATGATTGGCCGTGAAATTATCATTTCGGCCTTACGTGAATGGATGGCTGAAATTGGCAAACGAGCCAGCGTCGCGGTGTCTTGGATTGGAAAAGTGAAAACCTTAACGCAGATGTTTGCGCTATGGGTACTCATTTGGCGTTATGACGACTGGATGGTATGGATGGGGTATATCGCAATCTACATTGCAACGATCCTTACCTATTGGTCAATGATGCAATATTTAGCGGCGGCTAAAGGTGATCTATTAAATGAAGAGCATCACTAACACCTAATTCATTCAATGCGACGACAATACTGTAACCCCAACATCATGTTGGGGTTTTTTATTTGTTCTGGAGTAAGAAAAGAGTAAAAGAAAACAAGCCAGTCAATGACTGGCTTGTTTCTATGGTATCTGTTTGGGTCGTAATCTGGGGGGCGGCATTTCTTTTCCCGCACTAAGCCTACGACAGCGTTCCCTGTGGCTGCAAATTTATTTGGTTTGCTGCCCTTCAATGGGAACAACGCTACTGGCATGAAATCCCTTTGGGCCTTGTTCAACTTCATAAGCAACTTGTTGACCAGCTTTCAGTGTACGATAGCCATCCATCTGAATGGTTGAGTAATGAGCAAAAATGTCATCATTTCCACCTTCTGAGCAAATGAAACCGAACCCTTTAGCATTGTTGAACCATTTTACTGTACCTGTAGCCATGCTATACATCCCTCATGCATTTTGTTACTGATGTTGTTTACAGAAACCTTCGTTCTTGTAGTCCATGAACAAGGGTTCTTAGTGTGAATCTTATTCAGGTGATACCAAATATTAAGTCACTAATTGACCAATGTAGTCAATGATAGCCCACAGTCAATAGGATAAAGGTATAAAGATAGCGACTTTTATAAGCAAGTCACTTTATCGAGATGAATCGGTTGGCTTCGTTTTATTAAAAAATAGCGGTGGATTGATCTAAATAGTGAGGATAAATGCAATTGGATTTGCAAATAGCAATGCATATTGTGAGTTTGTTTGCATATTCTGCTGGTTTTTTGAACGCTTGCACAAGGAATCAAAGAGGAATAGCAATGTTTTATTTGCAGCGTTACCATTGCTGGATTAGTCTCTAAGTAAGGGTTGTTTTTCACCTGAACAGACAGCAAGTTAAGTGTATAGAAGACGCTGATGGATGGGATGACAATGTGTGATAATTTGAGAAACACTCTGATATACGGTCGGCATGAGTAAAAACTTTGAATGGGTGGCTCCAGGCTCAGATCTACTGGAGCAAAAAAAGACCGAGGTAAGACCCCCGGCAATGTATCACGTAGTACTCAATAATGATGACTACACCCCGATGGACTTTGTGATTGAAATCCTTGAACGTTTTTTCTCAATGGATATTGAAAGAGCAACACAAGTTATGCTCAGGGTGCATTATGAAGGAAAAGCCATTTGTGGCACATTTACTGCAGAAGTTGCAGAAACAAAGGTAGCGCAAGTGACCATGTACTCAAGGGAAAATGAGCATCCGCTTTTGTGTACTATGGAACAAGCTTAGGCTTGTAACGCAATGTGGTTGTTCCTTAAGGAGGCCTTATGCTTAATAAAGAACTAGAGTCGAGTCTAAATGGCGCGTTCGCTCGAGCGCGAGACAAAAGACATGAATTTATGACCGTCGAGCACCTCCTACTTGCATTGTTGGAAAATGATGCAGCGAAGGACGCATTATTAGCCTGTCAAGCCGATATCAATGCACTACGTCAAGAGCTTGATCTGTTTATTGATCAAACGACGCCGCTTATTCCAGCTAACGATGAAACACGAGAGACACAGCCGACACTCAGTTTTCAGCGAGTGTTACAACGAGCGGTATTTCATGTGCAGTCGTCTGGGCGCAATGAAGTGACGGGGGCCAATGTTCTGGTTGCTATTTTTAGTGAGCAAGAGTCCCATGCGGCGTATTTATTGAAGAAAAACGATATTAGCCGACTGGATATTGTTAATTATATTTCCCATGGGATTACCAAAACTTCGGGTGCAAGCGAAGATCCCGCTTCCGATTCTTTTGGTTCTGGAAATGTTGAGGAATCGAATACGGATGAACGATTAGAAAGTTTTGCAAATAACCTTAACCAACTTGCTAAACAAGGGCAAATTGACCCCTTAATCGGTCGAGATAAGGAACTTGAACGCACGATCCAAGTCTTGTGTCGTAGGCGTAAAAACAACCCTCTTTTAGTGGGGGAGGCAGGGGTCGGTAAAACGGCGATTGCTGAAGGACTTGCTTGGCGAATTGTTGAAGGGCAAGTACCGGAAGTGATCCAAAATAGTGTCATATATTCGCTCGATATTGGCTCCTTATTGGCGGGTACGAAATATCGTGGGGATTTTGAAAAACGGTTTAAAACGATCCTAAAGCAATTAGAAAAAGAACAAGATGCGATTCTTTTTATTGATGAAATTCATACCATTATCGGCGCGGGTGCGGCCTCCGGTGGGCAAGTAGACGCAGCGAATCTGATTAAGCCATTATTGAGTAGTGGCAAATTACGTTGTATTGGTTCAACAACTTATCAAGAGTACAGTACTATCTTTGAGAAAGAGCGAGCTTTATCGCGTCGCTTCCAAAAAATTGATGTTTTAGAACCTTCATTAGACGATACCACGAAGATCTTAATGGGCTTAAAGCCCAAGTATGAAGCTCACCATGATGTTCGCTATACCAACAAAGCGCTACGAGCTGCGGTAGAACTGTCGGCGAAGTACATTAATGAGCGTCATTTGCCAGACAAAGCCATCGATGTTATTGATGAAGCGGGGGCTAGAGTACGTTTAATGCCTGCCAGCCGACGCAAGAAAACCGTTGGGGTTGCAGAAATTGAAGCTATGGTCGCTAAAATGGCGCGAATTCCTGAAAAATCTGTCTCTTCATCCGATAAAGACATTTTGAAAAATCTTGATAAGAAGATGAAAATGTTGGTATTTGGTCAAGATCAAGCGATAGAAGTGTTGAGCGAGTCGATCAAACTGACTCGAGCGGGGCTGGGTTCCGATAATCGTCCTGTTGGTTCATTCTTGTTTGCGGGTCCGACAGGGGTGGGGAAAACGGAAGTGACTGTACAGCTATCGAAGCTGTTGGGTATTGAACTGCTTCGCTTTGATATGTCTGAATACGGTGAACGTCACTCGGTTAGCCGCTTGATAGGCGCTCCTCCTGGCTATGTCGGTTATGACCAAGGTGGTTTATTAACGGATGCCGTGATTAAGCACCCTCATGCGGTGGTATTGTTGGATGAAATTGAAAAAGCGCATCCAGATGTCTTTAACTTACTGCTACAAGTTATGGATAACGGCACATTAACCGATAATAATGGACGTAAAGCGGATTTTCGGAATGTTATCCTAGTCATGACGACAAACGCAGGTGTGGCGGAAACCGTGAAACAATCCATCGGTATGATTCAACAAGATCATAGTCACGATGCGATGGCAGAAATTAAAAAAGTCTTCACACCAGAATTTCGTAACCGATTAGATCATATTATCTGGTTTAATAGCTTAGATGAGCGGGTTATTCATCAAGTGGTCGATAAATTCATTGTTGAACTGCAAGTTCAATTGGATGCACGAGGGGTTTCACTTGAAGTCTCTGAAGATGCAAGACATTGGCTTGCAATCAAAGGGTATGACCGAGACATGGGAGCTCGTCCTATGGGGCGAGTTATTCAGGATAAATTGAAAAAACCACTGGCAAATGAGTTATTATTTGGTTCATTGGTGGATGGTGGAACCGTCAAAGTAGACCTTAGCGATGATCAATTAACCTTTAAATACTTAGGCTCTCGAGAAGAAGTCGTGAACTAAGTTTCTGTTAACGATAATAAAAAGCGCACAAGTAATAGGTGCGCTTTTTTTGTCTAAGTTATTGGCTGTTAAGCCATACTCTTATGCAACAAAAACGGAGCTTACCGCTCCGTTTTTGTTGCATTCGACAATCAGAGATTAACGAGCGCGGAAGACGATGCGACCTTTAGATAGATCGTATGGAGTCATCTCTACAGTAACTTTGTCACCAGTAAGAATACGAATGTAGTTTTTACGCATTTTACCAGAGATGTGAGCTGTCACTACGTGACCATTTTCTAGCTCAACACGGAACATTGTGTTTGGAAGAGTATCAAGGACAGTACCTTGCATCTCAATTACGTCTTCTTTAGCCATTTAATCCTCTTTAGAAATTTGGCGAAAATAATCAACGGCGCATTCTGCCGTTAAAAAAACAATATGTAAAGTTGGGGCGTATTCTACCCTTGCCAACGCTGTTTGACTAGCTTTTGATTTGGCTGAAAGCGTACTTTGTAATTCATAGCAGGGCATTCATCAATTTGATAGCCTAAATAAAGCCATTGTTTCTCCATGCGTTTGCATAATTCAAGCTGGATGAGCACCGCTAAGGTGCCTAAGGAAAGTGGGCTATCTGGGTCAAAGAAGGTATAAAAAGCGCTGGCGCTGTGAGGTAAGATATCGGTAATGGCAATAGCAACAAGGCGGTTGCAGACATAAAGATGTAAGTACTGTGTTTCCAACCAGTTTGAACGTGCAAACTTATCAAATTCATCTTTGCGAGGTGGATACATGCTCCCTTCTTTATGACGAGCTTCAATATAACGAGCGTAGAGGGGGAACCAATTTTCATCCATGGTTGGTTTCAATTGCCATTGAATGGTTTGAGCTTTGTTTAGCCACCTTTTCTGGCTTTTTGAAGGGGAAAAATCAGGGACAGAAACACGTAATGCTTGGCAAGCCGAGCAATGATCACAATAAGGTCGATAGATGATATCCCCACTACGGCGAAAGCCATTTTCAAGAAGCTGTTCATAATGTTTGCTATTTTTCAGCGCAGGATCCAGTGTGACAGCAACACGTTCCATACGTTCCGGTAGATAGCTGCATGGATGATTATCGGTAAGGCCGACTCGAATTTGTTGTAATTCTGGACTCATACTCTCTCCTCTGATGAATCCACGAATGGACAAGGTAACCACTGTGGCTGAAAACAAGATTCAGAGACAGATTCCTCTCTTAAGGTTAGCAATGATTGCATAAACTGGCTCCGTGGTAATTCTGTTGCCCCTAATGATTGCAGATGGGGATTCATAACTTGGCAATCAATTAATTGACCTTGGTGGCGAGAAAAATGCTGGCAAAAGGCCCAGAGTGCAATTTTAGAACTATTGGTCGTGAGGCTAAACATGGACTCTCCACAAAAAAGTTGTCCGACCTCAATACCATAAAGACCACCGACTAATTTCTCATGTTCCCAGACCTCAACGGAATGGCAAGCTCCTTGTTCTGCCAAGCATTGATAAGCGTTACGCATTTCATGGTTTAACCACGTTTCTTCGGCTGGGCGTACAGCAGCACATAACTCGATAACACGGCTTGTCGCACGGTTTAGGCTAATGTGATAGTGGTGTTTTTTTTGAAATTTTTTCACACTTTTGGCGGGTTTAAATGTCTTAGGATTAAAGACTGCTCGAGGAGAAGGGCTCCACCAGAGAATGGGCTCTCCTGGTCCATACCAAGGGAAAATACCCTTGTGATAAGCAGACAAAATACGCCTTGGTTGTAAATCACCCCCATAGGCAAGCAAACCATTCGGATGGCTGAGTGCTGAATCAGGGGAGGGAAAGGTAAAGCTGTCCGCCGCCAACTCGGTAAGGTAAATTGTCATTGCTCACCCACTTATTTGAATAGGAGTACAAAATGAGAACATGGATTTGGATCTTATTGATTTTTCCACTATTTGCCAATGCCGCTTATCAACGAAACCAAGCTCGGCCTGTTAATGATGTCGTTTTTGGTCAGGTGGAAACCGTTCGTTATATTTCTCAACAAGAAATCATTCAGTCAAAAGCAAAAGGGTGGGAAACGCTACTTGGTGCCGTTGTTGGGGGATTGGTAGGACACCAGTTTGGTGACGGAAGAGGTAAACAGGTTGCAACCACGGTTGGAGCTTTAGCTGGCGCCAATATTGCCTACCAGCAAGGAAAACAAACGTTTCATGCCGAATATACCTTGGTTGAAATCTTAATTCGTACCTCAAAAGGCGATCTTATCGATGTAATTCAAGATGTCGATAGTCGAATGTTATTTCATCCTGGGGATCGAGTGCGGATTTTATACTTTGATGATGGAGTGCGCGTTGATAAAGAAAGGTAGCCAAAAAGAGAAGGCTATTTTCTTTGGAAAGGCTGATTAACACTAGCGATTTTAGGTTATTTTGGGTAGTCTGCATGTACGAAAAATTTTTACTGCGCTAGATAAAATAGGCATAGTCGCAGTGCAAGGAAACACAATTTTAATGGAAAGCCTGACGTTACAACCCATTGCAAAAATTCATGGTGAAGTGAACCTTCCCGGTTCAAAAAGCGTTTCGAATCGAGCGCTTCTTTTAGCTGCACTAGCCAGCGGCACCACTCGGTTGACTAACTTGCTTGATAGTGACGACATTCGGCATATGCTGAATGCATTAAAGCAATTAGGTGTCGTTTACCGCCTTTCAGAAGATAAAACAGAATGTGAAGTGGACGGGTTAGGAAAACCCTTTGAACAATCACAACCACTAGAACTTTTTTTAGGCAATGCTGGAACGGCAATGCGCCCGTTAGCGGCTGCGCTTTGTCTGGGGCAGGGGGAGTTTACCTTGACGGGTGAACCCAGAATGAAGGAACGTCCGATTGGTCATTTAGTTAATGCTTTGCGTCAAGCAGGGGCTCAGATTGATTACTTGGAAAATGAACAGTATCCGCCACTTCGTATTCGTGGTACGGGTTTAAAAGCTGGGCAAGTTTCTATTGATGGTTCTATCTCTAGCCAGTTCTTGACGGCATTTTTGATGTCTGCGCCTTTAGCTGATGGGGAAGTGATCATCAATATTGAGGGGGAGTTGGTTTCTAAACCCTATATTGATATTACGTTACATATCATGCAGCAATTTGGTGTCCAAGTGATCAATCATGATTACCAACAATTTGTGATTCCTGCTGGTCAATCTTATGTCTCTCCCGGACATTTTTTAGTTGAGGGGGATGCTTCTTCGGCGTCTTATTTCTTAGCTGCAGCTGCGATTAAAGGCGGTGAGGTTAAAGTCACGGGCATTGGTAAACATAGTATCCAAGGGGATATTCATTTTGCTGACGCCTTAGAAAAAATGGGCGCTGAGATTGAATGGGGGGATGATTATGTGATTGCTCGCAGAAGAGATCTTACCGCCGTTGATCTAGATTTCAACGCTATTCCCGATGCGGCGATGACAATCGCAACAACGGCCTTGTTTGCGAAAGGCACGACAGCAATTCGTAATGTTTATAATTGGCGAGTGAAAGAAACGGATCGTTTAACGGCGATGGCGACCGAGTTGCGTAAGGTTGGGGCAACCGTTGAGGAAGGCGAAGATTACATTATTATCACGCCACCTACGGTATTGAGCCATGCTGCGATTGATACCTATGATGATCATCGCATGGCGATGTGTTTCTCATTGGTTGCATTGAGTAATACTCCTGTGACGATTAATGATCCGAAATGCACATCGAAAACCTTCCCAGATTATTTTGAAAAATTTGCAGAGCTCAGCCATTAATTGAATGGAAAGTAAAAGCCTCGTGTGAGGCTTTTATTATTTTTGTAGTGAAAATTCTTTAGAAAGTTGGTGAGCTAAATACTTAAACATATTAAATACGGCGGTCGTTTTCTCGGTGGGTAGCCCTTCATCATTTAGAAAATAAGGCCCTTTAAAAACGAACACCCCTTCTTTTTCTTCCACGTTATCAGCTCGCATCCCTTCAATATATTGTTCGTGATCTTGAATAAGCTGATTGGCAATCAGCAGTAAATCGAATTCACTAATAGGTTGTTTCTCGTTCATGCTTTATCCCTACTCTGTTTGATGCACAGTGTATGATTGTGACACGTAAAAACCATGATCGAAAACAGGAAAACTAAGATTCAGTTATCATGCGATTTTGTGATTTGTCCCATGTTTCCTTTCTTTATGGTCGCATCCCAGCAAGACTCTCATTAGTATGTGCGGTTTTCGCACTAAGAAAGTTATATCGTCGATTTGTCGAGCAAATAAGCGCTTTTTTATAAAAACAAGTTGATCTTCTGCTTGTCTGGCTCGATAGTAAAAAAAGAAGCAATATTTTAGAACATCATGCGATTTATTATTCGCATCGTGATTAAGGGCATTTGAGTCAATTATGGGTAAATCACTTGTTATAGTGGAGTCACCAGCCAAGGCAAAAACCATCAATAAGTACCTTGGTAAAGACTTTATCGTAAAGTCTAGTGTCGGTCATGTACGCGATCTGCCTACTGCTGGTCAAACTGGTACAGCGAAAAAGAAGGCTCCATCTACAGCGAATAAACAACTGACTGTAGAAGAAAAAGAACGCTTAAAAAAAGAGAAAGAGCGTAGCGCCCTAATAAAGAAAATGGGAGTTGACCCTTTTCATGGCTGGGAAGCTAATTACCAAATTCTTCCCGGTAAAGAAAAAGTGGTGAGCGAACTGCAAAAACTCGCCAAAGACGCCGACTGCGTTTATCTCGCAACCGACTTGGACCGCGAGGGAGAAGCCATCGCTTGGCACCTTCGTGAGATCATCGGTGGCGATGAGAAGCGATACAAACGAGTCGTCTTTAACGAAATTACCAAAAATGCCATTCAGCAAGCCTTCCAACAACCTGGTGAGCTGAACATGGACGGGGTGAATGCGCAACAAGCCCGTCGATTTATGGACCGTGTGGTAGGCTTTATGGTGTCTCCGCTACTTTGGAAAAAAGTTGCGCGAGGGTTGTCTGCCGGACGTGTTCAGTCTGTTGCGGTTAAATTGCTTGTTGAACGTGAACGAGAAATTAAAGCGTTTGTGCCGGAAGAATTTTGGGATATTCATGCTGAGACAAAAACGCAGTCTCAAGATGATTTTCGCTTATTGGTGGCACAAAAAGATGGCGTAGCTTTCAAGCCTTCAAATGAAGCCGAAGCCATGGCGGCACTGTCTATTTTACAGAAAGCGGCTTATGAAGTATGCAAGCGAGAAGATAAGCCAACCAGCAGTAAACCTTCTGCACCATTTATTACCTCAACCTTGCAACAAGCCGCCAGTACCCGTCTTGGTTACGGCGTGAAAAAGACGATGATACTGGCACAACGCCTGTATGAAGCGGGTTATATTACCTATATGCGTACCGACTCAACGAACTTGAGTTCAGAAGCGGTTGATGCGGTTCGTCAGTATATTACGAGCGAATTTGGCGACGCTTATCTGCCAGGAAAACCCAACGTTTACGGCAGTAAAGAAGGGGCTCAAGAAGCACACGAAGCGATTCGTCCATCCAATGTGGCAGTAAAAACTGATGATTTGGAAGGTATGGAAGCAGATGCGCATAAATTGTACTCCCTAATTTGGAATCAATTTGTTGCCTGTCAAATGACCCCCGCTCAATATGACTCAACCACAATCAGCGTGAAAGCTGCGGAGTTTACCTTGAAGGCCAAAGGGCGAATTCTTAAATTTGATGGTTGGACTCGGGTACAACGTCCATTGGGTAAAAATGAAGACCAAATCTTACCGGCAGTAAAAGTGGGTGATAGATTGTCTCTTGAAAAGTTAGATCCCAAACAGCACTTTACTAAACCGCCAGCACGTTATACTGAAGCGGCCTTGGTAAAAGAGTTAGAAAAGCGGGGCATTGGCCGGCCTTCAACGTATGCTTCGATCATTTCGACCATTCAAGATAGAGGTTACGTTAAAGTGGATCAGCGCCGTTTTTATGCCGAGAAAATGGGCGAAATTGTCACCGACCGCCTCGATGGTAGTTTTGCAGATTTGATGAACTATGACTTTACCGCTCGAATGGAAGAGAAACTCGATCAAATTGCAGAAGGCGGTGCAAATTGGAAAAAAGTATTGGATGCTTTTTTTGCTGATTTTAGCGGCGATCTAGAGCAAGCGGAACAAGATGAAGAGGTGGGTGGAATGAAACCCAACCACATCGTTATGACCAATATTCTTTGCCCAACCTGTTCTCGCCCGATGGGGATAAGAACGGCCTCTACCGGTGTCTTCCTAGGTTGTTCGGGATACGCGTTACCACCCAAAGAACGTTGTAAAACCACCATCAATTTAGGTGATGAAGAGGGTATTATTAACGTACTTGAAGAAGATGTCGAAACAGCTGCGCTGCGTGCAAAGAAACGTTGCCCTATCTGCGAAACAGCGATGGATGCTTACCTTATCGATGGTAAACGTAAGTTGCATGTTTGTGGTAACAACCCGAACTGCGAAGGTTATATCGTGGAAGAAGGGGAATTTAAGGTCAAAGGTTACGATGGTCCCGTTGTTGAATGTGACAAATGTGGGGCCGATATGGTGCTGAAAACAGGGCGATTTGGTAAGTATATGGACTGTACCAATGATAACTGTAAAAACACGCGTAAGATCCTTAAAAGTGGTGAAGTGGCTCCACCAAAGGAAGATCCTGTTCATTTTCCTGAACTACCTTGTGAAAATTCGGATGCTTATTTTGTATTACGTGATGGTGCTTCAGGCCTTTTCTTTGCTGCGAGTAATTTTCCAAAATCACGAGAAACGCGTGCACCATTAGTCGAAGAACTTGTGCGCTTTAAAGATCGTTTGCCGGAGAAATATCAATATTTAGCTACGGCTCCCACCGCTGATCCTGATGGGCTCCTTGCGGTTGTTCGTTTCAGCCGGAAAAGTAAAGAGCACTATGTTCGAACCGAAATCGATGGTAAGCCATCCGGTTGGACGGCTCTTTATCAAGAAGGACGTTGGGACATTACGGACAAGCGTAAGAAAACGAAGTAGTAAAGCCGTGTATTACGATAAAGGCAGTCATTTGACTGCCTTTATTCGTTTTTAGGGTATGAATGATAAAAACTGATCTATTCTTTCCCTGTATTTAATGGCTTTATTTTATTTCTTTTCGTCAATTTTATTTAATTTATCTATGTTAGACGTCACGTTTTATGATTATTTATATGGTGGATTTTTTGATTTTGGGATCGAAACCGTGAAATAAATGTTAGGTTTTATGTGTTAAGACGCTCTTATTCTGTGAGCAAGGTTAGGAGTTCAACATCTCGTCTCTACTTCCAGCACAGAATACGCATTCGACATTTGTATTCCTACATAAATTCGATAGAGTAATAGACAACTGATTGCATTTTATGCTTGCTTTGGCTTCGGTTGACGGAGTGCAATAAGTAACTAAGGAAAGCGTCGTCATTCCCCCCCAATTTGACATGACGACAGACCAATGGAAACTAATGGAGAAGAATATGAGTGGTGTATTAGGAATGATTTTAGCTGGTGGTGAAGGCTCTCGTCTGATGCCATTAACAGAATCCCGTACAAAACCTGCCGTTCCGTTTGGTGGAAGCTATCGATTGATAGATTTTGCACTTAATAACTTTGTTAATGCTGATTTGATGCGGATTTATGTATTAACACAATTTAAATCTCAATCACTCTATTTACATATGAAGAAAGGGTGGAATGTTTCCAGTATCCGAGACCGGTTTATCGATTCTATTCCCGCCCAAATGCGAGATGGAAAACGATGGTATGAAGGTACTGCTGACGCCATCTATCAGAACTTACGCTTTGTGGAAATTTCTGAAGCCGATGATGTTTGTATTTTCGGTTCCGATCATATCTATAAAATGGATATTCGGCAGATGCTTGATTTTCACCGTCGAGTCGGGGCGAAGTTAACCGTTTCTGCACTGCGTATGCCACTTTCTCAAGCGTCACAGTTTGGTGTTATTGAAGTGGATGTTAACGGCAAGATGATTGGTTTTGAAGAAAAGCCTAAGCAGCCAAAGTCAATCCCCGGGGATCCTGAGTGGGCTCTGGTCTCGATGGGTAACTATATTTTCGAGACAGATACGCTTTGCAAAGAATTGCGCGAAGATGCGGTGAATGAGCAATCGAGTCATGACTTTGGAAAAGACATCATCCCCAAAATGTTTCCTAGTGGAGAAGTGTATGTGTATGACTTCTCAACCAATACCATAAAGGGTGAAAAAGGGGAAACCTATTGGCGTGATGTGGGTACCATTGAGTCTTATTGGTCCGCTCATATGGATTTATTGCAAAAAGATGCCCCATTCTCTTTATATAACCGTAGTTGGCCGTTACACACCTATTATCCACCATTGCCGCCTGCAACGTTTGTGGATATGGATGACAAAAAAGTGGAAATTACCGATAGCTTAATTTCCGGAGGAAGCTATGTTCAGGGCTCAACGATTTATAAATCGGTTCTCGGTTTTAGAACGAATATTGGTCCTGGCTCTTTTATTCATGAATCCGTAATTTTAGGTGATACAAAAATTGGTGCTGGGTGTACCATTAAACGCACTATCATCGATAAACATGTGGAGATTGCCCCAGGCACCATTATCGGTGAAGATTTAGAACTTGATAGACAGCGGTTCCATGTCTCTGATGAAGGAATCGTTGTGATAGCGAAAGGAACAAAAGTTGGATTCTAACATTGAAAAAATGAACGTTTGGTTTGTTGTTTCAGAAGCGGAAGGGTTAGTGAAAAGTGGTGGCTTGGCGGATGTAGCTAAGGCACTACCCAAAGCCTTGATGGATCTTGGTCATCAGGTAGCGATTGTGCTACCCGGTTACCGTACCATTGCTGGAAAGCAAGATTTACCCGTTATTCTTGAAACAGAGTTGCTGCATTGGCCTCATACCCGTTACCAAGTGCGTCAGAGTGAATTAGATGGCGTCCCTGTCTATTTGATTGATTGTGACGCCTATTTTGACCGCGCAGAGTTGTATGCTGAGCAAAATCATGCTTATCCAGATAATGGTGAGCGGTTTGGTTTTTTCTCTGCGGCTTGTTTAGATGTCTTACCTAAGTTATCGATTAAACCTGATATTATCCATGCGAATGATTGGCATACTGCGCTGGTTCCTTTCTTATTGAAAACGCGTTACCGCGATGATCATTATTACAATGGAATGAAAACAGTCTTAACCATTCATAACGCCATTTTTAAAGGTATTTTTTCTTACCATCAGTTGGAAATTATTCCTGAGTTAAATTTATCAGGGATGGAGTTTTTACAGTATGGCTATGATCATGTCAGTACCTTAAGAGCAGGGATCGCTTTTGCTGATAAAATTAATGCAGTTAGCCCGAATTACGCTTCGGAGCTTTTAACACCCTTAGGATCACACGGTTTGGTCGATGACTTTGTTCGTCGAGCGCGAGATCTGCACGGGATTGTCAATGGTTGTGATTATTCAGAGTGGAGTCCCGCGACGGATCGTTATATACCACAAACCTATAGTGCAGAAACGGAGTCTTTGAAAGCGGGGAAAGCAAGCAGTAAGCAAGCCCTTCAGCAGGAACTGGCATTACCACAATCTGAGATTCCCATGTTCGGGATGGTATGTCGATTAACGCATCAAAAGGGGTTTCACTACTTACTGCCCATTCTAGAGCCGTTTCTGCGAAATGAGGTGCAACTGGTTATCGTGGGTACTGGTGAGCCTCAAATCGCTGAAAAGCTGCATAAGATTGCTGCTATGTATCCAGATAAGTTTGCTTTTGTTGAAGCTTATAGCAATCGTCTTGCTCACTTGGTTGAAGCGGGTTCAGACTTCTTCATTATGCCGTCAGAATTTGAAGCTTGCGGGTTAAATCAAATATACAGTATGGCTTATGGAACTCTACCTATCATTCGAGAGGTCGGTGGGCTGAAAGACACCGTTCAAGACTATGATAAGTACCCTCAGCAAGCGACAGGGTTTGGTTTTCAGGATCCAACGCCAGCCGCCTTACTCATCACGATGCAAAGGGCTCTGCTTTTTTATCTGCAAAACCCAGATGAAATGCTAGCGGTTCAGTTAAGAGCGATGAATAAAGACTTTAGCTGGCATGACTCAGCGCAGGAATACTTAAAAATGTATCGAGCAGCCATCTTCTATTGATTGACGGATACCCAGAGAGCGCCTTGTGCGCTCTATTTCCTTTCTCATTAATCAAATCTACAGGCGTTTACACGGTTTTTTACAACTCCTCTAAAATTCTCTTGAGTAAATATGTTAGTCTTTTCACCAAAATCAATTTGAGTTGATGTGGTATCCATGCCTCAATGTTTGTTGTTTCATAAAGTGTATCCGCACCCCACGAGTAAAGAGTGGGTGGTGTTTATTCATGGTGCTGGGGGAAGTTCTTCTATTTGGTTTAAGCAGATTAAAGACTACAAACAGCATTTTAATTTGCTCTTGGTGGATTTGCGTGGGCATGGTAAATCACATCAATTGCTTAAAGATCTCTTCACACAGCGTTATACGTTTAAATCTGTAACACAGGATGTTTTGTGTGTCCTCGATCATCTCAAGATCCCTTCTGCACATTTTGTCGGAATGTCGCTTGGAACCATTATTGTCAGAAACATTGCTGAACTCGCGGTAGAGCGAGTGAGGAGTATGGTATTAGGGGGGGCGGTTACTCGGCTTAATATTCGCTCACAAGTTTTGGTGACACTGGGTCACCTTAGTAAACATATTATCCCTTATATGTGGCTTTATCGGTTGTTTGCTTACATTGTTATGCCGCAACCAAGCCAGAAAGAATCTCGTCACCTTTTCGTCAGAGAAGCTCAGAAGCTCTGCCAGCAAGAGTTTAAACGTTGGTTTACTTTGACGGCGGATGTGAATCCATTAATGAGATACTTCAAAGAGCGAGAATTACCGATCCCAACTTTATATGTGATGGGGGCGGGCGATTATATGTTCTTGCATCCGGTCAAAGAGATGGTAGCAGCACATCGACAAAGCCAATTAGTGGAAATTCCTGATTGTGGTCATGTGTGTAATATTGAACAGCCACGTGTGTTTAATCAGGTTTCGATTGATTTTATCCACCAGCAAAGCCATGAGTATGGTTTAGATCGTTGATGGTGTAATCGTTTTCTGATGATCACGTAAAATGATGCGAGAAATAAAACCAGCCAGCGTCTCTGCTGACTGGTTTGTGTATCGGTGATGAAAAAAGTGTAAATTAAGAGAGAGACTTCATCAACTCTTCACGTCGAGAGTGGGGAATTACCGACCAATGTTTTCCTTCAATGGCACCTTCTAAAGCCCAAAGTAGCTCTAGGCTCACCTCGGTAGAATGGCTCTGTTGGATGGCTTTATAGGCTCCTAAGGCTCCTTTTTGATGGAGCTGGTCAACGGAGTTTATCCCCGCTTTTTTCAGCATACGTTCTGTTGCGAGTCGCAAGTTGGGGAGATCCTTGAGTCGCTCAGGTTTTGATTGCTCTTGGTTCTCTCGCTCATCTTGAGCTATTTTTAGTACCATTTTCGCTTCATGCAAAATGGCTTGTGGATCATCCCAACACGCTTCTGGTAAAGCAAAGTACTTTGTCACAACGGGAAAGCCTCGTTTTTTATACACATAAGGTTGATAGCCTTGTTGCTTAAACTTCTCAGCTAACTCATCGTTCGCTCGCATATGTAGCTTGTCATTTACGACTAAAGCAAACATGGTGTCATCAACAAAAACACCAAAGCCGCCAAACATGGAACGTGACTTTACACGGCCAAGTTGTTCAAAAAGTCGCATTGAATCTTTTAATACGGGTTTATCCATGCTGTAAATCTCGGTGTATATAACTAATACGCCACCCACTCAGGTCCGAGAGTCTAGCAAAAAACTGCTTTCATTTCTCAATCAGGCGTTAACATCCTATTCATGCAGTTCTGCCATCGGTAACCCCGCTACCTACCAAACTGGTTTAGGCCGGAGGCTTTGCGTCCCATCCTTTCAGATGGTTTGCCCTGTACGTGACATTCGTGTCCTTAAGCATTAGTCGCCTAACACTTATCGCTATACAGTAATCAAAAAGTTGAACGAGCATCACATTTGGGTTGTTAAAATGTGACTTTGGTTCAACTTTAAGTTGCTGTATCAATGAAAGCAATACGAATTATGGTGATTTTCGTATTAAATCCATTGCCTATTAGACGAGCGAATCAACTTATGATTTTTTATTTAGATCTCTTACCGTATCGCGTTCAACAATTTCTGGGTGCATTTCAAAGGTGCGACGTTCATGTTCTTTATCTTTGATTCGCTCTAACAGAATTTCAAAGGCATTTTTACCAACCCGACGTTTAGGTTGGTGTACTGTTGTTAAGGGTGGAGAAAAATATTCCGCAAGTTCAATGTTATCGTAACCAATAATGGACATATCGTCAGGGACGCGCACACCTCGTTGCTGTAAACGGCTAATTAAGCCCAGTGCCATCGTATCATTAAAGCAAAAAACGGCAGTAGGGCGAGTATCCATGGCGAGAATTTTGTCTGCGGCTAACACGGCTGTGTCACACTCAAAGTTTCCTTCCAGAATCCAGTCCTCATTGACGGTTAGGCTGGCTTCGGCCATTGCCCGACGAAAGCCTGCAATACGTTC
This sequence comes from Vibrio cincinnatiensis DSM 19608, assembly GCF_900167345.1. Lineage (GTDB taxonomy): Bacteria > Pseudomonadota > Gammaproteobacteria > Enterobacterales > Vibrionaceae > Vibrio > Vibrio cincinnatiensis. The sequence goes on from NZ_FUXB01000001.1 coordinate 207,043, forward strand.
TTGGCAAGCGGCTTTGACAAAATGGCCACTAAGGCAAGCAATCGCTTTATGTCCTTTTTCAATGAGATATTTGGTTGCCAAGTAACCCCCTTCTTCAGAATTATCAATGATCTTATCGGCTTGTGAGGTTTCAGGCCCCCAATCCATGATCACTTTAGGAATATCTGGGTGGCTTTCGAGCATTTCCAGCAATTCTTCGGTCAAATCTGAACACATGACGAGCATGCCATCAACGCGCTTTTCTGCCAGCATACGAATATAGTCACGTTGTTTTTCATAAATACCGCCGGTATTACACAAAATCAGCGTATAACCTTGGCGATAGCAATAACTTTCAACACCATCAATGACTTCAGAAAAAAAGAGGTTGGTCGATTGAGTAACGAGCATACCAATTGTACGTGTCGTATTACATTTCAAGCTGCGGGCGACTGCGCTCGGTGCATAATTCAACTGCTTTACCGCATCAAGCACTTTCTCTTGTGTGGTTTCTGCAACAAAACGAGTTTTGTTGATGACATGAGATACGGTTGTGGTTGAGACGCCCGCTAAGCGTGCAACGTCTTTAATCGTGGCCATAAATTTATCCTATCAATGACTGCTGGAGCCATATAGGCTTTCTCTTTATGAAGAGCAGCAGTGGTTATTACCCAGTTTCCCGACCCTATAACGTGTAGAGGGAGGATATGAGGCGTTACGATGCGATAGGCGACGTTGACTTGATTACAATCACTCTAAAAAGAGCTAGTTGGCCTGTTGCTCGACGATAACGCTCAATGATTCGGGCATAGGCTGTAATTAGCCTAAAAGTAATAAAAACACAAAAACCGCTTTCAAATAGCGGCTTGTCTTTTTGCGTTCATTTTGTCAGTAACGAGCAGAATTTTAGACTGCTGCTGACTAACTCGCAATGAAATTTACCATCAAAATACGTTTTATTGACGCCAAATCGTTAGCAAACTTGCTAATTTGTGAGCGAGATAAGTATTTATTATCTTTAATATGACCTCATTGAGTCTGGCTATGTTCTGCTTTATCGTGGTGACTTACCCAATCTCGCATCGATTGCCAGATTAATCCCATCGATTCATACCAGTAGTGTTCTGTCTGTTCGATGTATTGTGCTTTAGGAATATATTTATCCCATGCTTGAGCAATATTCGTTTGGGCAAGATAATTGGTGGGGGCTGGAATGGGAGTTAACCCAGCGGAGTGAAATTCATTCATTGCTCGTGCCATATGGCTCGCTGAAGTGACCAGTACTAATTGTTTTTGCTGAACAAAGGCGGCGGCTTGTCTTGCTTCTTCCCACGTATCTTGCGCGGTTTCTAGTAAGATAATGTCTGATTTTGACACACCAAGGGCAAGAGCGACTTTCGCTAGCATTCTGGCATGGCTGAACTCACTGCCACCTGCATAACCGGATAAAATGAGTTTAGAGCCCGGATACATGTGTAAAATACGAATGCCTTCCGCTAAACGCATTAAGGCGGTTCGCGTTAATTCTGAGGTGGGCGGAATACTGCCATCCACGACATGCCCATTCCCCAAGACCATAACATAATCAACCGTACCATCAACAGGTAGAAAGGCACTATATTGACGTTCTAATGGCATTAAAAGACGGCTAGACAGGGGTTGAAAGGAAATCAGAAACAAACCGAGCAAAGAAAATAGCACCACGAGGCAGCCAGTTTTACGCTTGGCGGTAAACATGATCAGCATTAAGCCAATAAAACCGATGATCAGCAGTGCTGGCAAGGGCATAAGAAGAGAGGAAACGATTTTTTTCAGCTCAAACATAAACAAAATAGTCCGAAAAAACAGCACTTGATAATAAAATCAGCGAAAGATTCTTTATTCCTGCCATTCCTATGACAGAATAGCAGCACGATTGATTATCATAACTCAAGCCACTGTGACAGAAGATCGCAATTTCGACGATATTGCCCACAAATTTGCAAAAAATATTTATGGCTCTGACAAAGGTGAGATCCGCCAAGTTATTGTTTGGGAAGATCTCATGCATATGCTCACCCATTTCGATGAATCACAAGCTCCGTTGCACATTTTAGATGCAGGCGGTGGTTTGGCGCAGATGTCGCAAAGATTAGCGAAATTTGGCCACCATGTCACCTTGTGTGATCTTTCTTCTGAAATGTTACATTTGGCAAAACAGGACATTACGGAGAACGGATTACTTGAGCACTACCAGTTTGTGCATGCTCCGGTTCAATCGGTGGATGAACATTTGTCTGCCCCTGTTGACGTCGTCATGTTCCATGCGGTGATGGAGTGGTTGGCTGATCCTCAAGCTGCATTGAAGCACCTACTGGCTCAAGTGCGAAGTGGTGGTATGGCATCCATTATGTTTTATAACCAGCATGGTTTGGTATATAAGAATGCGGTGTGTGGCAACATTCCTCACATTTTAGCGGGAATGCCACATCGTAAGCGTTTTAAACTTCAGCCTCAACAAGGCTTACTACCGACTGAGGTTTATCAGTGGGTAGAGCAAGCAGGGTTTGACATTTGTGGAAAATCCGGTATTCGCTGTTTTAGTGACTATATTGGTAACATGAAAAATATGGGTGAATACAGCTATGAAGACCTTTTGGCATTAGAGCGGCAGTATTGCCGTCAAGAACCATATCTCTCTTTAGGTCGCTATATCCATGTTTGGGCTAAGAAAAAAGAACAGGAATAACAATGAGTGAGTTAACTCAGAACGCTGCAGAGCAGCCCATTGATGAATTGGTTAGTTGGGTTAAGCAGCATGATTTCTCATTGAACCTCAGTACGGAGCGTCTGGCCTTTCTGATTGCCATTGCGGTATTGAGTCATGAACGATTTGATGAAGAGCTTGGTGAAGGTGAGTTGCATGATGCTTTTGCTATCGTCACTCGACTCTTTACTGAGACAGGAGAAGCTTCGGCTTTTCGAGCAAATAACGCGATTAACGAATTGGTCAAACAGCGCTTGATCAGTCGATTTACCAGTGAAGTTACCGAAGGGATGAGTATCTATCGTCTCTCGCCCCTTGCTGTAGGGATTACCGATTACTACGTCCGTCATAGAGAGTTTTCTAAATTAAAACTCTCTATTCAGCTTTCGATGGTTGCCGATGAAATGGCTAAAGCGGTGGAATCTGCGCAGCAGGGCGGTACGGCTGGCCACTGGAAAAAGAACGTTTATGGGGTGCTGAAATATTCTGTCGGAGAGATTTTTGATCGTATTGATCTCAACCAGCGAGTGCTCGATGAACAGCAGCAATCGGTAAAACGGCAAATTGCGGAGCTGTTAAACCAAGATTGGCGTGACGCCATTCAGCAATGTGAACGTCTACTGTCAGAAACTTCATCGACACTGCGAGAGCTACAAGATACCTTGCAAGCCGCTGGTGATGAATTGCAAACGCAGATCCTCGATATTCAAGAAAAAGTCTATGGTGATACAGAACTTGAATTTATTGAAGAAGTGCTGTTCTCACTACAGATGAAGTTAGATCGCATCACCAGTTGGGGGCAACAAGCGATTGATTTATGGATAGGGTACGACCGACATGTCCATAAGTTTATCCGAACCGCCATCGACATGGATCAAAACCGAGCTTTCAGTCAACGTCTTCGCCAATCAATGAATGACTATTTTACGCAACCGTGGTTATTAACGTTTGCAGAGGCGGAGCGTTTGTCGGATCTGCGTGATGAGGCCTTGGTGCTGAGAGATGATGAGGTGACTGGGCAACGGCCAATGGAGGTTGAATATGAAGAATTTCAGCAAGTCCATGATGAAATTTCAGAGCGTATTGGTCATATGCTAAAAGCCCATAAAGAGCAGCAACAACCCATCGATTTAGGCGTCGTGTTACGTGATTATCTGGCTTCTCATCCGCGTACACATCATTTTGATCTCGCTAGAATTGTCGTCGATCAAGCGGTACGCCTCGGTTATTCTGAATCTGATTACCGAGCCATTCAGCCAGACTGGCAAGCAATTAACGAATTTGGTGCAAAGGTACAAGCAAATGTCATCGACCGATATTAATGAATATATGCCAGAGAAACTGGCTAAAGCGATAGTAAATCCGCTTTTTCCTGCTTTAGATAGTCAATTACGCGCAGGGCGACATGTGTCTAGTGATGATCTGGATAGCCATGCCTTTTTGTCTGATTTTGAGCCTGAGCTGGCGTTATTTTATCAGCGTTACAATACCGAGTTAGTCCGTGCGCCAGAAGGTTTCTTTTATCTTCGTCCGCGTTCAACCTCCTTAATTAATCGCAGTGTATTATCTGAATTGGATATGTTGGTGGGTAAGGTGCTTTGCTTCCTTTATCTAAGCCCAGAACGATTGGCGCATGAAGGCATTTTTACCAACCAAGAGTTGTATGAAGAACTGCTCTCATTGGTTGATGAAAAAAAATTGATGAAATTGGTGACTCACCGCGCCACGGGGTCGGATTTAGATAAAGAAAAATTATTTGAAAAAGTCCGCACTTCTTTGCGCCGGTTACGTCGTCTTGGCATGCTCATTCATATTGGAGAAACCACTAAATTTCGGATTACGGAAGCGGTGTTTCGTTTCGGTGCTGATGTGCGAGTCGGGGATGATATGCGTCAAGCACAGTTGCGTTTGATCCGTGATGGTGAAGCGGTGGTTCACAGTCAAGAACCTAACCAACCCAGCTTATTAGCCAATGAAGCGGAATTACAAGAACAAGATGAACAACACGAAGTATGGGAAGACGAAGCATGATTGAAAGAGGTAAATATCAATCACTCACCATGATCAACTGGAATGGCTTCTTTGCCCGCACTTTTGATATCGATAATTTAGTGACCACATTATCCGGTGGTAATGGTGCAGGAAAATCCACCACGATGGCGGCGTTTATCACCGCCTTAATTCCTGACCAAAGCTTACTGCACTTTCGTAATACAACGGAAGCCGGGAGCTCACAAGCATCTCGTGATAAAGGTCTTTACGGTAAGTTACAGCCGGGTGCTTGTTATGCGGCACTCGATGTGGTGAATTCTCGTCATCAACGTTTGCTGTTTGTGGTTAAACTTCAGCAAGTGGCTGGGCGAGATAAGAAAGTGGACATCAAACCCTTTGTTATTCAAGGTTTACCCAGCCATATTAAACCGACGGATATTTTGGTAGAAAGTGTTTCAGATAACCATGCTCGAGTTCGTCAGTTAAATGAAGTGAAAGAAGCCCTGAGCGGTATTGAAGGCGCACATTTCAAAGCATTTGGTTCCATTGTGGACTATCACAGCCAGATGTTTGAGTCAGGAGTGGTACCCAAAAAATTACGTAATAGTAGCGATCGTTCCAAATTTTACCGTTTGATTGAAGCCTCGTTATATGGTGGTATTTCCAGCGCGATTACCCGTTCATTGCGCGATTACTTATTGCCACAAAATGGCGGAGTTAAAAAAGCGTTCCAAGATATGGAATCGGCGTTGCGTGAAAACCGCATGACTCTGGAAGCCATTAAAAATACGCAAGCGGATCGAGATCTATTCAAACATTTGATCACTGAATCGACCCAGTATGTGGCTGCTGACTATATGCGCCATGCGAATGAACGTCGTATTAAAGTTGAGCAAACATTGTCGCTGCGCCAAGAACTCTTTGCCGCCCGTGAAACCTTAATTGAACAAAACCGATTACTTAATCGTGTTCATGAAGAACTGGAGATGCTGGTTGAGCAAGAGTCGGCACTAGAGCAAGATTATCAAGGTGCTTCAGATCATTTACAACTGGTGCAAAATGCCCTGCGTCAACAAGAAAAAATCGCTCGCTATCAAGAGGATTTAGAAGAACTGAACATTCGTCTTGAAGAACAGTTGATGGTGGTCGAAGAAGCGCAAGAACGTGTCATGATGGCGGAAGAGCAAGCCACCATGAGCGAGGAAGAAGTCGATAGTCTGAAAACCCAATTGGCGGATTATCAACAAGCCCTTGATGTACAACAGACCCGCGCTTTGCAATACCAACAAGCGTTACAAGCACTCGACAAAGCTCGCCAGCAGCTCAATGATCCGACTCTCTCCGCGGAAGTTGCTCATGCGCGAATCAGTGAGCTGAATGCCCAGCAAGAGCAAAAAACCAGCGAGCTATTGGCAGTAAAACATAAGCTGGATATGTCATCGGCGGCGGCTGAGCAGTTTGAACGAGCGCTGAGTTTAGTGAAAAGCGTGGTGGGGGACGTCGACCGTAGCCAAGCGGCAGAACAAGCGAAAATTATTTTACGCCAAGCACAAGAAGCTCAGCAGAGGGTACAAAATGAGCAGCCGTGGTTGGAGCAACAGCGAGATCTACACTATCGAATTGAACAGCAAAACCTTGTACAGCAGCGAGTCAATGATTATCACAAGCAGCATCAGGTTTTACTCAGTGAAGAGGATAGCCTTGATTTAGAGCGTGAGCGTCACCAAGCGTTGTTAGAGAGTTTGGAGCTGAGCCAAGAAGCGCTACGTGAGCAAAGAAGTCAGCAGCGCCGCCTTGAGCAAGAGCTACACTCTGAGATTGTCCGTTGTGAAAGCATTGCTCCAACATGGATTCAAGCCAATGATGCTTTAGCGGTTTTACGTGAGCAAAGTGGCGCTGAGTTAAGTGATCGTCAATCGGTCATGAGTGAGATGCAATCTTTGTTGGAGCGTGAAAAAGTTCAATCGCTGGAGAAGGACAAACTTACTCAACGTCGTGCTCAGCTTGACAGTGAAATTGAACGGCTTGCTTCACCAGGTGGTTCAAACGATCCTCGTTTGAAAGGATTGGCTGATACATTGGGTGGCGTTTTATTATCTGAAATTTATGATGATATTACTCTGGATGATGCGCCTTATTTTAGTGCAATGTATGGCCCCGCTCGTCATGCGATTGTGGTTTCTGATTTATCTGGCATAAAAGAGAAGTTGGTTGAACTGGATGATTGCCCTGAAGATCTCTATTTAATCGAAGGGGATATCGATGCCTTTGATGACAGTTCGATTGATGTTGAAGAATTAGCTGGAGCAGTTTGTGTTCAGTTAAATGATCGACAAATGCGTTATTCTCGCTTTCCTGAGCTCCCTCTATTTGGCCGTGCCGCTCGTGAGCAGCGTTTAGAGCAACTCCGTTTAGAACGAGAAGAGATCGTTGAAGCTCATGCCAAAGCGGCTTTTGATTCGCAAAAACTGCAACGTTTATACAGTAGTTTCAACCTTTTTGTGGCTGAACATTTACAGTGCGCATTTGAAGCGGATCCTGAGCAAGCTTTACTGACTGCACGTGAAAAACGCAATCAAGTACTTCGTCAGCTAACTGAGCTGGAAAATCAAGAGCAGCAACAGCGCAGCCAACGCCAATTGAGTAAACAAGCATTATCGACACTCGAGAGTATTGCTCCCAACTGGCGTCTACTGGCTGAGAATACCTTGCAGGAGCGTTTAATTGATCTGAATGATAAATTAAAGCATCTCAGCCAAGCGAAGGCATTTCTTGCTCAGCATAGTCAAACGGTTGGGCAGTTACAGGCGTTGGCTTCTGCTTTAGAAGTGGACCCAGAACAATTTGATGCGTTAGAGCAACAATATCAGCAAGCGGATCTGGCACTGCAAAATCTAAAAAGCCAAATCTTTGCGCTTTCTGATCTTTATGAGCGCCGTCAGCACTTTGCTTATTCTGATTCGGTGGACCTGCTCAGCCAGAGTAGTGAGTTAAGTGAACAGCTTAAAGCCAAACTCATACAAGCGGAAAGTCTTCGTAACCGTAGCCGTGATGAGCTTAAACAAGCACAAGCGCAGTTGAGTCAGTATCATCAAGTTTTGGCGTCTTTAAAAAGCTCACATCAAGCGAAACTGGAAACGGTACAGGAATTTAAGCAAGAGCTACAAGAATTTGGGGTTCAGGCCGACGAGGGGGCATTAAGTCGTGCTCAGCAACGCCGTGATGAACTGCATGAGCGCTTACATAGCTCTCGTGGTCGTAAGAGTGAATATGAACGGACGATCACCTCGACCGAAGTTGAAATGAAGGCGTTAGCCAAGCGCATGAAAAAGGTGGAAAAAGAGTATCAGGATCTGCGAACTTTTGTGGTTAATGCCAAAGCAGGTTGGTGCTCGGTATTGCGTCTTGCGCGTGAAAACGATGTTGAGCGTCGTCTACATAAACGCGAACTGGCGTATTTATCGGCCGGTGAACTGCGCTCTATGTCGGATAAATCATTAGGAGCGCTGCGCTTAGCGGTCTCTAATAATGAAGACTTGCGTGATGCGCTGCGTTTATCGGAAGATAATGTGCATCCAGAGCGTAAGGTACTATTTTATATCGCTGTTTATCAGCATCTGCGTGAACGTATTCGTCAAGATATCATTCGAACAGACGACCCGGTTGAAGCCATTGAAGAGATGGAAGTTGAGCTTGCTCGTCTGACTGAAGAACTGACCCAGCGGGAAAATCGATTAGCGATCAGCTCCGATTCGGTCGCTAGTATCATCCGTAAGACCATTCAACGTGAGCAAAACCGCATTCGAATGCTTAACCAAGGGCTATCGAACATCGCATTTGGTCAAGTGAAAGGGGTTCGTCTTAACGTTAAAGTGCGTGAAAGTCATGAAATCTTGCTCAGTGGGTTAGTCGAGCAACAGGTACAGCATAAAGATCTGTTTGAAAGTACTCGCTATACCTTCTCAGAAGCGATGGCGAAACTTTTCCAGCGAGTCAACCCTCACATTGATATGGGACAGCGTTCGCCTCAGGTATTAGGTGAAGAACTGCTGGATTACCGTAATTACCTTGAATTGAGTGTTGAAGTGAATCGAGGCTCCGATGGTTGGTTACAAGCTGAGTCTGGTGCATTATCAACAGGTGAAGCCATTGGTACGGGCCAATCGATTCTTCTGATGGTCGTACAAAGCTGGGAAGAAGAGTCACGTCGCTTACGGAGTAAAGACATTATTCCTTGCCGTTTGCTTTTCTTAGATGAAGCCGCACGTTTGGATGCAAAATCTATTGCAACGCTGTTTGAGCTTTGTGAGCGTTTGGATATGCAATTGCTGATCGCTGCGCCCGAAAACATTAGCCCAGAGAAGGGCACAACCTACAAACTGGTTCGTAAAGTCTTTAAAGATCACGAACATGTGCATGTGGTGGGTTTGCGAGGGTTTGCGGGCAAAGAAAAGCCCAAAAGTGAAGAACAACAATTGGCGGATGCATTGAGTTAACCGCTAGATTGGATAATAAAAACGCCTTCGATATGAAGGCGTTTTACATTGTCGGTATTTTACATTCTAGATTAGCGGCCTAACCTGTTATTTTTCTGGGCTACCAAACTGTTTTGCTGCGTAAGCGACCCGCTCCGCTGGCGTTGGATAAATCAGTGGTGAGCCTAAATTTTCAATATGTTGTAGGCGAGGCAGTAGCCCTGCACCATTGGCCGTTTGAATCGCAAGGCCAGGGCGAGCATTGAGTTCAAGCACCATAGGGCCTTCTTCTTTGTCCAACACCATATCCGTACCCAGATAACCAAGCCCGGTCATCTCCCATGCGCTAGCTGCAAGTGTGAGCAAACGCTCCCAGTGGGGAACGACAAGCGTGGAAAGATCTTTCCCTGTATCGGGGTGAACGGTGACCGGACGATTAAATTGTACTGCTCGAACGGCTTTTCCTGTAGCGATATCAACGCCGACACCGACCGCGCCTTGGTGAAGGTTAGCTTTACCATCAGAGGCAGAAGTAGAAAGGCGCATCATTGCCATCACGGGGTAACCTTTAAAAACGATGATTCGTACATCTGGCACCCCTTCATAACTAAAGCCATCAAAGCAATCATCAAACTTGATTAAATTTTCTATTACGGCGACATCATTCTTACCGCCTAATGAAAACAACCCTGCCAAAGCATTACTGATGTGTCTTTCAACATCTTCTTTGGTAATGGTTGAACCCGATGGTTTGGTATATAGCCCATTTTGATGAGAGCTAATGACTAAAATACCTTTACCACCACTGCCTCGGGCAGGCTTGATAACAAAGCCAGGCCACTGTTCAACCATCTGGTGAATGCGTTTCACATCACCTTGATTGCTGATCACGCCAATGAGCTGTGGTACCGTACAACCAGCACGTTGAGCAATTAATTTCGTTTGTAACTTATCGTCAACCAATGGATATTTAGAGCGGTCATTATAACGGCCGATGTAACTGTGGTTACGTTTGTTCATCCCCATGATCCCTTTGCGACGCAATTTGAAAGGGGAGGTGTACTCAGAAAGAGAGAGAAACATATTAATCTCCATCCACCAAGGGTTTAAAGCGACGTAATTCTGTTATGCGATAGCCGGTATAGGTCCCGAGCAGTAAGATGGCCGCTAACACAACCAATTGTAAACCAATAAAGTTAAAGGTGAGGTGCTGGACATAGGCGTTGGTCATCGCTAGATAGATCAGCACCGCGGTTAAGAGTGAACCTCCACCTTGTAAAATGACTTCTTTCGCTCCTTCTTCTTCCCAGAGAATGGACATACGCTCAATAGTCCATGACAAGATGATCATAGGGAAGAACGTGATGGTTAAACCTTCGGTTAAACCAATTTTAAATGCCACCACGGTAAAGACCGAGATAATTAAAATGACGGAAATAATCACCGCCGATATGCGAGCAACCAGCAATAAGTTAAGCTTCGACAGATAGCTGCGGATAATCAGTCCGGTACCGACAATCAATAAGAAACCCACAATACCCGTGGTCAACTGGGTTTGTACAAAGGCAACGGCAATCAGCACGGGCATAAAGGTGCCCGAAGTTTTTAAACCGATGATGACACGTAGAAATACCACAATCAGGGCACCGATAGGGATGAGCATGATGGTCTTAAACATCGCTTGCTCTTCTAGTGGTAAGCTATGGATTGAGAGGTTGAGTAGCCCATCGGCTTCTACTTTACTGTTGGTCGCTTGCTGTGGAGAAACCTCTTGCGCAATCATGGTAAAGTGCACTTGGCTATTTTGACCACCGATCACATCGAGTAGCGAAATATTCGATTCATCCCATACTAAAAGGTTAGGTTGAGTCGGCTGAATCCCTGTCTCTGGATTAAAGAGAACCCATTTTTGCCCATCCCATACTTGATTCATATGTTGGATAGCCTGACGGCGTCGGCCATCTTCTAGCTTAATGACCCCCACCACTTTATTGGCGATCTGTTGATAAGACAGCAATTTCTGTACAGCATCCACTTTGCTCATTTTATTCAACAGCAAAGCGGCATTTTGGTTTTCAGTATCATTGAGCGTCTTAATCAACTCACGAGTAAAGGTAACATCGTCGGCTGAATGGCGGTTTGCTTGCTCTATCAAAGCAATCGCCGCAATTTCTTCTGGACCATCAAACGTTGGTTTACTGAGTGATTGGGCTGGGAGAATGGGTGTCGCTTTTGCTTGGGGATCGACTAAGAACTGCGCTTTATAGTAAATGGTTTGTGGCCCGGTTGCCTGACGAATTGACCATTCGGCTCGTCGCCCAGTTTCGGTTGTGAGATAAGAGATACCATAACCTGGGGAAGAAGCATTTTCACCGACTAAAGTGAAGCCATCTTGTGTATGAGGAGCGGCAAGGGACACTTTGACTTCTTTCCCTTGAGCATTAAATTCGATGCGTGCTTCTATATCCCATACTTGACGGGTTTCTCCCGGTGTCCAAGGCACACCATAACTTTGGTGACGAATCATGCTTAATGTAATACCAATGGCAACCAGCAAAAGAATCGATAAATAGAATGGAACTCGTGATGTCATAACTGACCTTATATATTTTATTTTGTTTCTGACTGAATGTATTTCCGACTGACATCCACGACCGCAATGTCACGGATAAATTCTCTACCCAGTAAGATGGGATGGCTCATTTGTGACCGGTCAGCCAAGGTAAATTGAGTTTTTTCGTGGATGGATCCTAATTTTACCCATAATTCAACGACGGCACGACGTTCTGCTTGCTCGCTGGTCGATTGGCGAATACGAACAAACCGTACGATCGGTGCTTCTATCCAGTTACTATCATCTTTAACGCTGCTATCGCCAGCAAGATGAAAGCGAACCCAGTTTTTCCCATTGCGCTCAAATTCTTCTACATCAATCGCATTCAAAGAAGAGGTGGCCGCACCAGTATCAATTCGAGCATCAAACGTCTGCTTGATAGCGTCAATGGTTACTTTTTCTATTTCACCTAACACCACCTCATGACGAGGAACGCTGGGGGCGGTGCTGTTAGGTATGGATGACCGCGGAGGCTGCGATTGATCTTCTGTAACTACAACGGGGCGGTTAGCCAGTACTTTAAGCTCTTTGAGTTGCCCTTTGAGACCGATGATTTGATTTTCTAGGCTGTCGATATAGTCCATTTGGTTACTAATATGCAGCTCTAAATTGGTCATTTTATTGGAGAGGTTGGATTCGGATTGATGAATGGCAGCCAGCGTAGCTTGATGGTATTCGTCGCCCTTTAATATTGTGCAACCAGAGAGCATGCTAAGTGCAACAAGGGGGGCTATTCGCTTAAACATTTGCGACCTTATTCTTGTGTTGTAGTGTGTTTCATTAGTGATAGCAAAGGATGCGCTACGCATCTTTTGCTAGAGTAGACTTATACAATAAATAACACGTTAAGACTGTGTCAATTATGGCTTTTTTGCAATTAAAATTGCCCGTCTTGGTGCAGGATATCCTTCAATTGTCTTACTTGGGTCATTATCATCAAGGTAATGAGGGAGTGAATTATGCGTCATCCATTCTGTGGTTCGCTGCTCATCGAATGAGGTTGTATTTTCATCAACGATTCGTACATCCACAAATCCCACTTTTTCTAACCAGCCTTTTAATGCTTTTGCTGAAGGGAAAAAGTAAACGTTACGCATTTGAGCATAGCGATCAAACGGAACTAATACTGCATTTTCATCACCTTCAATCACCAAGGTTTCGAGGACTAACTCCCCACCTTCTACGAGTTGGCTTTTCAATTGAATAAGATGATCAAGGGGAGAACGTCGGTGGTATAACACGCCCATGCTAAATACGGTATCAAAGGCTTGTAACTCAGGGAGTTGTTCAATGCCTAATGGCACTAAGTGGATTCGTTGATCGTTACCCATCAACTTTCGAACCGCTTCAAACTGAATGAGAAACAGCTCTGAGGGATCAATACCCATCACTTGATGTGCCCCTTCACCGAGCATTCGCCACATATGGTAGCCGTTACCACAACCCACATCTAATACTGAGCGGCCTTTCAATGGTGAAATATGGGGGAGGAGGCGATCCCATTTCCAATCACTGCGCCACTCGGTATCAATATGAATACCATGGAGAAAATAGGGACCTTTGCGCCAAGGGTGAAAGGTTTTCAGTAAATTCTCTAATTTCTTCTGTTCCCCTGCCGCCAGTGGCTGGTGATTATGGACGGTGACTGACGTTTTTAAATCCATCGCATCGGGTGGGGTGTCATCGATTTTCTTTAATGCCCGTAACCATCGATCCAGATCGCCATGAGGTTTGTCTTGCCAGTCAGACAATTGTTTAGGCAGAACATCTAACCAAGGTTGTAGGCGAGTGTCTTGAGCAAGGCGTTGATAAAGCGGGCCAAAATTAAACATGAAATGTGTTCCTAAATCGTGCACAAAGCCCTGTCGCTATGTAAAAGTGGGATAGGGCGTATAGAAAGTTATTTGATGGCAAACATAGAGCCAAAATTAAAGCATTGAAACCAGACTTCGTAGCTTGAAAAGCCCAGTTTTTTAAAGCGCTGTTTATGGGCTTCAACAGAATCGGGGCGCATGACATTTTCGATAGCACTGCGTTTTTGACTGATTTCCAATTCGCTGTATCCATTGGCACGCTTAAAATCATGGTGTAAATCAATCAACAGTTCGTGTGCTGTTTCATCAGGAAAAATAAATTTCTCTGAGACAATTAAAATGCCTCCTGCGCGCAAACCGGCATAGACTTTTTCAAGCAGCGTGTAGCGATCTTCAGGCGATAAAAACTGTAAGGTGAAGTTGAGTACCACAACCGATGCATTTTCAATCGAGACATCTCGGATATCGGCTTCTATGATCTCGACCGGAGTATCAGAACGGTAGGCATTGACATGCAGTTTGCAACGCTCAACCATGGCGGATGAGTTGTCGACACCAATGATCTTACAACCTTCTTGCTGAATATGACGGCGCATAGAAAGGGTTGCCGCTCCCAGTGAGCAACCTAAATCATACAAATGGCTATGAGGTTTAGCAAATCGCTCCGCGAGCATACCGATGGCTGAAATGATATTGCTGTAACCCGGTACTGAACGTTGAATCATATCTGGAAAGACTTCAACCACTCGCTCATCGAAGGTGAAATCACCGATTTTATCAATAGGGGCTGAAAATATGGTGTCTTTTGAGCTCATGGGAGAACCTTATACCCGTATAAATTGAGCTAAATGTAGCGCTCAACAATAGAAAAGGCGCGTATTTTATGAAAAATTTCATTCTCTGTCATTAAAGCGCGTTAAGTTCCAGTGAGAAGTTAAAATATCGAGAGTTGACTATCCCCTCTTTGTGCTGGAAAAGTAGCGAGATCAGGCAGTTTTTGCGTGATGGTATCAGAATGACGAATGGCCGTTTGCAAGGTTTGGTAGAGTGAGCTGGCAAGCTCTGGTGCATAGAGGTTATCGGGAGTATGGACCATTAAATATGGCTGCTTACCTTGTGCAATCCATTGCGGCAATTTGGCTAACCAAGCGGTAAAAAAAGCTTGATTCTGGGGCAAGTCAGGGTGGCCAATAAACCGAATCATTGGCTGAGTGGCGGTGGCAATGGCATGTACGGGCAGATTGGGTTTTTTCTTTTGTGCATCAATAATGATTTCATTGTCGGGTTTGGCCGAAAACACTGGGCGGCTATCCATGATGATTCGGTTGATGTTCTCTTCTATTAACCATTGGTTAAAGCGTCGTTCTTCCTCTCCTTTAGCAAAATAGCTGGCGTGGCGAACTTCAACGCCCAAGGGAAAATGGGCGGGGAAACCGCGACAAAACTTTTTCAATTGATCAAGGTGTGCACCAGTAAACGTAGCAGGGAGTTGGATCGTCCATAAGCCGATACGTTCATGTAACGGTTCCATGAGTTGAAGAAATTGCTTTAGATCCGCTTGGCAGCCCACCAGTTGGTGTTGGTGGGTGATCGCTTTGGGTAGCTTAAAGGTAAATCGGAAATCATCATGCGTGGCCAAATGCCAGCTACGTACGGTGGTTGGCGAAGGAGAGGCATAAAAGGTCGTGTTGCCTTCTACGGTGTGAAATACGCTGGAATAATAAGCTAACCGTTCGGCGGGCGTGGTTCCTGTTGGAAAAAATCGCCCTTGCCAACCAGAGTGTGACCACATAGTAAGACCGAGACGTAATGGAAGCTTTTGCATAGTGACTCTTGATTTTTTCAATGGGACACAGACGAGTTTCTTTGAAGAATACGGTATTTTAGCGCTATAATCAGCGCCAATTTTTCCGTCGCTGATGCTTTAATCATAATTTGATTGATTATTGTACAAAAGAAAGAATACGGAATAGAACACAACAAAATTATATTCTGGAAGGTCGATCTTCACCTTCTTTCAGCGTATAAATGGAACCATGTGTCGCAGGGAATTGTCGTGTCTGCGGCGTAAGAATTAGATGATAAATATAGAGGTTGGGAATTTCACTATGCGTAGCCATTATTGTGGTCACCTGAACAAGTCCCTTGCAGGACAAACTGTAGAATTGTGCGGTTGGGTTAACCGCCGTCGTGATTTAGGCGGTCTTATTTTTATTGATATGCGAGATCGTGAAGGTATCGTTCAGGTTGTCGTTGACCCCGATATGGCGGAGGTGTTTTCTGTCGCTAACCAACTGCGTAATGAATTTTGCATTAAGCTCACCGGTGAAGTGCGTGCTCGTCCAGATAGCCAAGTAAATCAAGGTATGGCAACGGGTGAAGTGGAAGTGTTAGCGACAGCGCTACATATTGTTAACCGTTCTGACGTATTGCCACTTGATTTCAACCAAAAGAATTCAGAAGAGCAGCGTTTAAAATACCGCTATCTAGATTTGCGTCGTCCAGAAATGAGCGACCGCATCAAATTGCGTGCTAAAGCGTCAAGCTTTGTCCGTCGCTTCCTTGATAACCAAGGTTTTTTAGATATTGAAACACCTGTCTTGACTAAAGCGACACCAGAAGGTGCTCGTGACTATTTAGTTCCAAGCCGAGTACACAAAGGCAGTTTCTATGCTTTGCCTCAGTCTCCTCAACTGTTTAAACAGTTATTGATGATGTCCGGCTTTGATCGCTACTATCAAATTGTCAAATGTTTCCGTGATGAAGATTTACGTGCCGATCGCCAGCCAGAATTTACCCAGATCGATATTGAAACGTCGTTTATGACAGCGGATCAAGTTCGTGCGGTTACCGAGCAAATGATTCGTGAAATGTGGCTTGAACTGCTCAATGTAGACTTGGGTGAATTCCCAGTGATGCCATACAGTGAAGCCATGCGCCGTTTTGGTAGCGATAAGCCTGATCTACGTAACCCCATGGAGTTGGTTGATGTCGCTGACCTTCTCAAAGCCGTAGACTTCAAGGTTTTCTCTGGCCCAGCAAACGATGAAAAAGGCCGAGTTGCCGCGCTTCGTGTGCCGGGTGGGGCTGCGCTGTCTCGTAAACAAATTGATGAATATACAGCATTTGTTGCCATTTATGGGGCCAAAGGTCTGGCATGGTTAAAAGTGAATGATGTCAATGCGGGTATGGAAGGCATTCAATCCCCCGTTGCTAAATTCCTTGATGAAGCTATCGTGAAAACCATTATTGAGCGTACGCAAGCACAAGATGGGGATATCGTGCTGTTCGGTGCGGACAAAGCCAATGTGGTTGCGGAAGCGATGGGCGCTTTACGTCTTAAAGTGGGTAAAGATCTCAATATTACCAATGGTGCGACTTGGGCTCCATTGTGGGTGGTTGATTTCCCAATGTTTGAAGCCGATGACGAAGGGAATGTTGCCGCGATGCACCATCCATTTACTTCACCACTAGATATGACGGCTGAACAGCTAAAAGCCAACCCAACCGAAGCATTATCCAACGCTTACGATATGGTGCTTAACGGTTATGAAGTGGGGGGTGGCTCAGTGCGTATTCATGATGCCACTATGCAAGCCGCTGTTTTTGATATTTTAGGTATTGATGAACAAGAACAACGCTTGAAATTTGGCTTCTTACTGGATGCGCTTAAGTTTGGTACACCGCCTCATGCTGGGCTGGCATTTGGCTTAGACCGCCTTGTGATGCTGCTGTGTGGAACCGAAAATATTCGTGATGTTATTGCGTTTCCAAAAACCACGGCTGCGGCTTGCTTACTAACAGATGCGCCTAGCGTCGCAAACCCTGCGGCATTAGAAGAGTTGGCCATCGCCGTCAACCTTGCAAAAGATAAAGCAGAATAACGAAACCTGGCTGGATTTAGGGTGGCATAGCCACCCTTTTTTGTGACCATAATTCAGATAGCATAAATCCACATTTTGCGGATGTTTGCTACAATAGCGCGCTTTTTACGTTTTTAAAGGAAATCTCTCCGTTGGCTCAGATGTATTTTTATTACTCAGCAATGAATGCGGGTAAATCGACCACCTTATTACAATCTTCTTTTAACTATCAAGAACGAGGAATGACTCCGGTTATCTTTACCGCTGCGATAGACGATCGTTTCGGGGTTGGTAAAGTCAGTTCTCGTATTGGCCTTGAAGCGGATGCTCACCTTTTTCAACAAGACACCGATTTACTCGAAACCATCACGCGTCTCAATCGTGAGCAAAAACGCCATTGCGTTTTGGTCGATGAATGCCAGTTTCTGACTCGTCAGCAAGTTTACCAGTTAACGGAAGTGGTGGATAAATTGGATATCCCGGTTTTGTGCTATGGGCTGAGAACCGACTTTTTAGGTGAACTGTTTGAAGGCAGTCAATATTTATTGTCATGGGCGGATAAACTGGTCGAGCTGAAAACCATTTGCCACTGTGGGCGAAAAGCCAATATGGTGATCCGTACCGATGAACATGGGCAAGCCATCTCTGAAGGGGATCAAGTGGATATTGGCGGAAATGACCGTTATGTTTCAGTGTGTCGCCAGCACTATAAAGAAGCACTGGGACGTTGAAAGTTTTGGTTGAATCTGGATGGGTTTCCCATCCAAATTCATTTATATAGTGAGCGGTTTTAGCTCTTGATGGGCAAGCAACACATCATCAGGAATCGTTTGCTCAATCTGAAAACCTTGAGCAGGATAGTGCTGAATGCGTTCAAAATCTTCAACTAAGGCTTGAATGACGAAATCTAAGGTCAACTCGTCGGTGAGATAATCATACAGCGAGTCTGAAGAGGAGGTAACTTGCAGTGTTTTCAGCGGTTCAGGCCACTGTTTCATAAAGGTTGCATAGGCTCGGCGTTCCATATACGGTTTATGTGCGACCAGAATACGTTCGGCTTTTACACCTTTCTCTTTTAGTAACTGATAGCTCAGCCGTACATTTTCACCGCTATGGGTCGCCTTCGGTTCGATTAAGATCGCTTGACTCGGTAAACCAGAGTCTTTTGCCACTTGAGCAAAGGTTTCTGCTTCAGTTTGATCAAATAAACCTTGGGTAAAACGGCCGGTATTACCAGAAAAGAGTACCCATGGTGCCAGCCCTTGTTGATATAGACGACAGGCCACTTCAGCGACACGAGTATCATTGCTACCGGGAACAATAATCACATCGGCAGGCTGAGGCGTGTGCCCCATTTGCATAAATTTCCACAACGTTTCTAAATGCTGATAAAGAGGTTTACTCATTGTTGTCCAGTGCCTCTAAGGTGTGAGAATAATGAAAAGAAAATCCTGCTTGGAGAAGCTTACTGCAGAGAATGCGTTTATCTGCAACATGCACTAAAGGAGGTAAAGGCGTTTCGGATTTGGCCGCTTTCAGTGCGGCTTGATAAAATGTGGCCTTGCTTACCGTGTTTGGTGTGGTGACATTCACCACTTCATTCGTCAAATGGTTGATGGAAAAATCAATGGCGCGAATCGCATCGATTAAATGCAGCATATTTGCGGGTGCTAAATCACTGACTTGGGAAAGACGTGCGGCAAATCGGGCTGGGTGGCGATTTGGGCCTATTAACCCGCTGCATCGTAAAAGAGTGTAATCAAGGTCACTGTCGATCACGGCCTGCTCTGCAGTTAATAGCATTTTTGATTTTTCTGAAAAATGAGGGTGTTGATTGGCGATTAACCAAGAAGCATCCGATTCCAACATATCCTGAGCTTGATCGGGGTAAACGCTGGTTGAACTCACCATGATGATTTTTTTTATCTTTGCCCGCTTTGCTTGAGTCACGAGCGTTTGCCAGCTTGCCGTATAATGCATGCCTTGGCCTTGGCGAAAACCGGGAGGAAAGCAGCCAATTAATGTATCGCAGTGAAAATGAACCAATGTTTCAGCGAGTGTGTTTGCTTGAGGTAATTGACAAAGAAAGCCTGTAATACCTTGTGCTTGCAACTCTTCTAGCCGCGGTTGACTTGTTCGGCTAGCACACACCCAGTGACCGGCTTGTTGTAAATGCTGTGCAAGAGGCAGGCCCAACCAACCGGCTCCTATAATCGCTATCCGTTGCATGAGATGACTTATTTGAGTAAACGTGCTTGTATACTAAAGGGTGCAGATGCGAAATGCTAGAACCCCAAGCCACCATAAATGACTTGGGGAAGTTGGGGAGTGAAAGAGTTAAGGATGAGAGAGAACTTGTAAAATTCGGTCAGCTTGTTCAGCCATCACGATACCCTCATGAGTTAAATACCCACCGTCAGGTAATGTACATAGCCCTTTATCATACAGGCGTTGAACGGCCTTTTTGACTGCTTCTGACGCATCGGTGTGAACCTTGATTCCTGTTGCTGCACTGCTGATATCAAATTGAAGTAGCAGGTTTAATTCATCAAGGTGATGGGGTGAAAACTTCATCGTAAACCCTCTGTTGTTGATTTCTTTTCACCATAAGGGGCGAAACAGGAAGACGCAATTATTATCGAATAGAACTGTTATCTTGAACCATTATGTGTTTTTTTTGCTCATTTGGCTGGTGAAAAAATGGTCTATTTTTGGTTGTTGTGTCTCTTTTAAAACATTTTTAGTAAACGAGAGGAATAACCCTTGAATAATCGTAGAAATAGAGCGATTATCCGCCACTCTTTTGTGTGTATCAAAATGTAACATTATCTATGGATCTAAACCAATTTGACTCTCTTCTTCCGCCACAAATGGCTGAACGTGCGGCAGTAACAGGGGAAAGCAAAGCCACTAAACCGGTATACAAGTCATTTTTACTCGCTATTTCTGCAGGTATACATATTGGTATCGCCTTTATTTTTTATACCGTGGTAACAACCGGAGCCCAAGACATCCCTTATGGTATTACCAAATTGATCGGTGGCTTAGCCTTTAGCTTAGGTCTTATTTTGGTGGTAATTACGGGGGGAGAGTTGTTTACGAGCTCAGTGCTCACACTGGTAGCGAAAGCCAGTGGTAAAATCTCTTGGCCACAATTGGTTAAAAACTGGATAGTGGTGTACTTCGGTAACTTATGTGGCTCTGTTTTGCTTGTGATTATCATGCTTTCGACTAAGCAATTTATGGAAGATGGTGGTCAACTTGGCCTTAATGCGATGGCCATTGCTGAACATAAGTTACACCATCGTTTTTTTCAGGCTTTCTCTCTTGGGTTAATGTGTAATATCTTAGTCTGTTTGGCGGTGTGGATGACATTCAGTGCGCGTTCACTTACCGATAAAGTCATGGTGTTGATCTTACCTGTTGCCATGTTTGTTTCTTCTGGCTTTGAACACTGTATTGCCAATATGTATCAAGTTCCGATGGCGATTGGGATTAAAGCCATGGCTCCAGAGAGCTTCTGGTTGATGACAGGGGCTGATATTGCACAGTTTTCTGATTTAACCATGACGAATTTCATCGTTAATAACCTTATCCCTGTGACGTTAGGTAACATTGTCGGTGGTGGTGTGTTTGTTGGTATATGGTATTGGTTGATATACCTTAAAGATTAACCGCTCTAGCGTAAAACCGTCATAATTTGGCGGTTTTACTCATTTGTTATCCACATTTTCTGTGGATAAGTTATTTCAAAGTCCGTGAGTAACCTTAACTGCATGATTTATTATATTAATGTTGCACTTGTTTCGTGCAAGATTAAGTTCTAATTTGGTGCATATTTAAACAGTGTGAAATGTTTTCATCGGATAAAGCCGCACTAATCTTCTATTTTTCTTTTAAAAATACCCAGCAAAGATGATAAAGATAAAAAAAAGGTTATTTTTTCAACTTTTCTCATTCTATTTGTTCTTGGTTGCCTAGCTGTTTTCTATTCATAGAAATAAAATGACCCATTGATTAATAATTAATCATCTTCAGGCCAGGGTAACGCCTCTTCACTTAGCGATTCTTATACGAATGAAACATCAGACGTAAATTAATAGGTAAATGCACTTTTATTGATGTAGCACTAAGTATGCGTCATGAAATTTTGTACATTGGGCCTTTTTGTTGAAACCCCTTTGTGGGCCATGTTTAGTAGGAAAAACAATGATCTTAGTCGTAGGCCATAAAAACCCAGATAGTGACAGTATTTGTAGTGCTTTGGTTGCCGCAGAGCTCCTTAAGGCTCGTGGGCTGTCAGCTAAAGCGATTCGTCAAGGTGACGTGAACCGAGAAACTCAGCACATTTTAGAACAAGCGGGTGTTTTAGCTCCTGAACTTTGCATATCGGTAGCGGGTGAGAAGGTGTGGCTCGTTGATTATAGTGATGTCGCACAAGCACCAGATGATCTTAACCAAGCTGAAATTTTAGGGATTATTGACCACCATCGCCTCGGCGATGTGATGACCGTTAATCCACTTGAAGCCTGGATCTGGCCTGTAGGTTGTACCTGCACCATCCTCTTTAATCTGTGCAAGATGGAACAGGTTCCGGTTACTCGTTCATTAGCCATGTTAATGATGTCTGCTATTTTATCAGACACGGTAGGCTTTGCTTCTCCCACTTGTACTGAGAAAGATAAGCAAGCGGTATCCGAATTAGCTCAGTTGGCTGAAGTGGATGATTTGGCCGCCTTTACTCAGCAGCTATTAATCGCTAAAACGGATATCGAAGGGTTAAGCGCCGCCCAATTGGTTGAAAAAGATCTTAAAGCCTATCCTTTTAATGGGCGAGACGTGATTGTTGGTCAAGTTGAGTTGGCCACCTTAGATCAGGTTGCAGATATGATTGATGAATTGGAAGCAGATTTACAACAACGCTGTGATCAAGAAAATTTCGCGTTAGCGGCATTGATGCTTACTGATATTACAACGGCACAAACACGTTTACTCTTTAAAGGTGAATGGGCAGAAAAATTAGTAAAACATGAGCAAGGTGGAGTATTAATGATGCATGATACTTTAAGCCGTAAGAAACAAGGTTGGCCTTGGTTACAAACGGAACTGGCGTAATCATTCAATTACGGTATTATCGCAGACCGACAAACAGTGGGAGTAAACCATGACAGATTCACTGAGCGCAGAACAGATTTCAGCACTTAATCACGATGATTCAGAGCAACGGATGAAATACACAGTTAAGCAGATCGCTCTTCATCAACAGGTGTGGATTTTAACAGATCAACACGGGTGTGTAATGCTTAATACCGAAGACGACGACTGTGTTCCTGTCTGGCCTCATCAAGCATTAGCTCAGGCTTGGGCGACCGGAGAGTGGGCTGACTGTGAAGCGAAGGCGATTCCCCTTAACCAATGGCGTAGCCGCTGGACCCCGGGACTGGCTGATGATGAATTGTCCGTTGTTGTTTTCCCAAATGATAGGGAAGAGGGCGTCGTTTTATTCCCTGATGAGTTTGATGCTGAGCTTGAAAAACAGAAATCGGTACGATAAGTTCTCAATTATTTCGAAGAAGGCCCACAGATATCTGTGGGCCTTCTTTTACTTGTACGTTATTTAAAACTGGGGGCTTTTTGAAAGTGGCTTTCAATCATTCGCTGAGTGATGGGATGCTGAGGCTCAGAAAGGACTTGCTGAGTATCGCCAAACTCAACCACTTCACCTTCATGCATCACCATGACTTTATCGGTAATGTGTTTGACGATACCAATGTGTTGAGACACATAAATAAAGGAAACCCCCATCTCTTCTTGCAGCTCAAGAAAAAGATTGATGATTTGTGAACGCATGGCCATATCTAAGCCATTGAGGGCTTCATCAGCAATAATGATAGACGGTTGTAATATGAGCGCTCGAGCTAAACACACCCGTTGTTTTTGACCCGTTGCCAACATTTGTGGGTAGAAATAGGCGTGTTCAGGTAATAAACCTACACGAAGCAGTGTATCCTTCACACGATTCATTCGGGCTTCCGGTGTCATATTGGTATTACGCTTGAGTGGTCCTTCTAAAATTCGTCCTATTTGTAGGCGAGGATTTAGCGAGGTATTGGGGTCTTGAAAAATCATCCGAATCAATTTGCAACGTGTGGCGTAATCTTTATGTTCCAGTTGCTCCCCATTGACCAATATTTCCCCGTTAGTGGGTTCGACCATTCCCGCGAGCATTCGAGCAAGGGTTGATTTCCCAGAGCCATTTTGACCAATAAAACCAATGGTTTGCCCTGCTTCTAAACAAAAGCTGACGGGCTTTACCGCATGTTGAATTTTTTTTCGGAATAAGCCAGAACGAGTGATAAAGTCTTTAGATAATTGATGGACTTCTAGTAGTGATGCACTCATGGCTACGGCTCCATATTGAGTGGAAAATGGCAGGCAAATTTATGACTTTTAACCCAGCGAGTTGCGGGTACTTCTACACATTGTCGCTGTGCGTAAGGGCAACGGGGGCCAAGTCGACAACCAATAGGCAAGTGCTGAAGTGGGGGAATCGAGCCCGGTAAGGACTGTAATTTCTGTTTATGGGGTATCCAGTCGCTAAAATCAGGCATCGCTTTGAGCAAGGCAACCGTATAAGGGTGCTTGGGCTCGGTCATGATTTTTTGAGTATCCGCCGATTCAACCGATTGACCGCAATACATAACCGTAATTCGAGTCGCCCACTGGGTAATGGTGGTTAAATCATGACCAATCAGCAAAATCGAAGTATTGTTAACCTGATTCATACGGCTGAGTAGGCGTAAAATCTGTGATTGAGTAATGGGGTCTAAATCATTCGTGGGTTCATCGGCAATCAACAGTTTAGGTTTGGCCGCGATCGCCATGGCGATCATCACTTTTTGACACTCCCCATCCGTCATTTCATAAGGGTAGCTGCCCATAATGCGTCGGTGATCTTTGATCCCCACTTTATGCAGCAAGGCTATAGCTTGTTTTTTTCGCCAAGTAAAGCGTTGCCACCAACGCCCTTCAAAGGTTCGAGAAGGGATAGATTCGATTAATTGCTCACCAATTTTTTCAGACGGATCAAGACAGGTAGAAGGCTCTTGAAAGATCATGGCAATATCACGAGCGATGACTCGGCGGCGTTCCCTAGGGGTCAGTTGCAATAAATCAATATTGCCAAGTCGCAATCGATCGGCACTGATACGCCAATTATCTTTGCTCACACCGACAATCGCTTTGGCGACTAAGCTTTTCCCTGAGCCCGACTCACCGACTAAACCACGAATTTCACCTTCGTTCATGGTTAAACTCATCCGGTCAACGGCTTTTACGATACCTTGTGGGGTATCAATTTCAATCGTGAGATGGCGAATATCAAGTAAGGGCATTATTCGACTCCCGCATTCAGTGCTTGGCGAACGCCTTCACCTACCAAGTTTATCATAACGACAGTAAACATAATCGCCATACCAGGTAGGGTAACGGTCCAAGGGGCAAGGTAAATCAGTTCAACAGAGTCGCCTAACATTGTTCCCCACTCTGTGCTGGGTGATTGAGCGCCAAGGCCTAAAAAGCCTAATGCGGAAATATCTAAAATAGCAATAGATAATGCCATCGTCACTTCTGCGGCAATGACGGATAAAATATTAGGCAGAATGGATGATCTGAGTAAATAGACATCGGTTGCGCCATCGAGACGCGCCGCCATAATATAATCTTTTTCAATTTCATTATGGACCGCAATGTATACAGAACGAATAAAACGAGGGATTAATGCCAGACAGATGGCAAGCATGATATTGAATTCTCCTGCCCCCAAAAATGCCACAAAAATGATGGCCAACAGGAGGGAAGGGATGGACATGACGGTGTCTAGTAAATGATTTAACGTACTAGAAAGCAGCCCTTTGGTCATTCCGGCTAAGGTTCCGATGATACAACCAATGACAGTCGCAATGAAAGTGATGAATAAGGCCGCCCCAAAGGTAATGCGTGAACCATCGACTAAGCGAGATAAAATATCGCGGCCAAAGTCATCGGTTCCAAGAAAGTATTGTACGGTTCCAGAAGGGTCCCATGAGGGTGGCATTAATAGCTCCCCAGAAGGGATATGAGGATGATGAGGCGTTATCCAATACGAGGTTAGGGTGAGCACCAAAATGATCAACAAACACCACAGACCAAACATGGCAAGTTTATTGGCTTTATAACTGCGCCAAAAGCGTTCAAATTGGCTTGGGATATGCTCTTCTTGATAAATATTATTGGTTAGCATACCACTCCTTCCTTACTAGAGGATTCACAATGGTGCCGATTAAATCAGAGAGGATACTGGCCGTTAACACCAGTGCTCCTACAACCATCACACCGGCTTGGATAGATACGTAATCTTTATTGGCAAGCGCATCGAGTAACCAGCGGCCAATCCCCGGCCAATTAAAAATAGACTCGGTAATAATAGCGAGAGTAAGCATACTGGATAATTGCACACCAAATTTAGGAATAATCGGAGGAATGGCATTTCGTAACACATGTTGAGTGATGATCCGATAGTAAGAAAGGCCCTTAATTCGAGCGGCACGAATGTAGTTCTCATTCATAATATCGGCAACGGAAGCGCGCATTAAACCAACAATTTGTGTGGTGGGGGCTAAAGCCAAGACGAGGCAAGGTAAAACCATATGTTCAATCACACTTTGTAATGCATGGCTACGATAGGGGCCTTGAGCAAGAAAGGCATCAATCAAGGCAAATCCTGTTATGGGTTTAACTTGGTAAAGTAAGTCATAACGCCCTGCCACGGGAAATATTTCATAGTGCAGAGAGAAGACCATAATCATCATCAATGCGACCCAAAAAATGGGAGCAGAGTACCCTGACATGGAAGTAAATGAAATAATAGTATCGGCCCATTTTCCTTGTTTCATGCCAGCGAGAGTCCCCAGTGGGATACCAATCAATAAAGATAAGAGGAAAGCAACGAAGCAAAGCTCTAATGTGGCAGGAAAAACAAAAAGCAGTTCTTCAAAAATAGGCGTTCCACTTTTATTCACACCAAAATTTAAGTTCATTAATTGATTTAAATAGGCGAACCAGCCTGTCCAATACGGTTGATGGGCAAGGGGTGACTGAGGTTCAAGCCGTAGTAACGCATACCCAACGAACGTTAATATGAGTAAAGTGATGACAAAGAGATTTAAGCGGCGCAACGTGTAATTAAACATTATTCACTGATCCTCTCTATGGTATGAAAAGGCTGGCTACTAAAAGGACTAAGAGAAAATCCGGTGAGCGATTTGTGATAAGCCTTAAACTGTTTTCCATGCGTCAAAGGGATGACAGGAAATTCTTGATTTAAGATGTTTTGCGCTTGTGTATAAAGATTTTGTCTATAACGAGGCGACTCGGTTTCCAAAGCTAAGTTGAGTAAAAAATCAAACTCAGTATGGCACCATTGCGCCACATTCAACCCTGCTTGCTTTGCATCACACGAAAGCAGAGAACGCAGAAAATTATCAGGATCACTGGTGGCGCCAGACCAACCGGTTAAAGATAAGTCAACATTAGGGTGTTCAAAAAACTCCCCTCTATCAGAGCGTTCTTCCCAAATTAAATGTAGATGTATACCAATTTCTGCCAAGTTTGTTTGGATTAATTCTGCGGTTTTCCTAGGGCTAGGATTATAGACTTTGGGTTCGAGAGGAACGGACATCGTCAATTCGAGTCCAGAATGAACCCCGGCTTCTTTGAGAAGTGATAAGGCATAATTGCGATCATAACGAACTTGAATGTTATCTTCTTGGTATGCCCAAGAGGAAGGCGGGAGAATATTGTAAGCAATACTTCCGGTATTGTAATACACAGAGTCTAAGATTTTATCTCGATTGATAGCAAAATTTAATGCGTTACGAACGCGTCTGTCTTTCAGAATCGGGCGTTGTGTATTGACTGCAATAAACGCCACATTCATGGCCGAGCTGGCATCAAGAATCAGATCTGAATGGGCTTTAATGGTTGGAATTTGACTTGCAATCGGAGCAACCAGCACATCACATTCATTTCGTAATAATTTAGCCAATGCGCCTGTTCCTCTTTGTGATATATCCAAGACAACTTGGCTCATTTGAGCAGGGGTATTCCAATAACGAGGGTGACGGCGTAACCTAATGGCATCTCTTGGGCGATATTCATCTAAATAAAATGGCCCAGTTCCTACTGGGTGACTATCGATCATTGAATGTTGATTGCGCAATTGTCGCTGTTGTGCATATTCCGCCGAGAGGATAACCGCATACGGTGTGGCAATATTAGCGAGGAAGGTATTATCCGGACGATTGAGCGTAAATGTGACGGTTTGCTCATCGAGAGCTTTCACTTCTTTGACAAGCCCAGAAAAATCTAGGCTGCTGAACCAAGGATAACTGGCATTGCTGACTGAATGGAAAGGATGAGAAGGATCGATAATTCGACGGAAACTGAAAACCACATCTTCTGCATTCAGTGGACGGCTTGGTGTAAACCATGCGGTCGATTGAAATTGAATATTTTCTCGGAGAGTAAATGTGTACTCAAGACCATGATTTTTTACCTCCCAATGAGAGGCTAAACTGGGCTGTGGGAGGTAGGTTTTTGGATTTAAAGTCAGTAACGTATCGTAGAGCTGAGGGCTTAATGTTTCAGAGGTGATACCACTGTCGACCAATTGAGGGTTAAAGGTTGTAAGGTTACTTTGACCACAGTATACAAACCCGGACTGGCGAATTTTTTTATGATCAATACTTTCACCACAGCCCACAAGTAAAGCGAGACCACATAATCCGAAAGTTAAGCGTAATAAAGAGTTCATAATGATGTATATCTGCGAACAGCAAGGCTAAGCAAGATAGCTTGTGCCTCAAAATCCGCTTAATTTACCATTCTTTACCGAACAAGGCCAAATGAAAAGGTCAGATGATGAATCATTGGTCTGTCCCCCTGAGGTTAGTCATGCTTTTCTGATGAAAGTAATTGATACTTTCGTACCATGCCACGGAATTGATCATAGCTCAATCCCAGTAATTGTGCTGCTTGTCGCTGATTAAATTGAGCACGTTTGAGTGCTTGTTGCAGTAATGATGTATCTTGTTCGGCCTGCCACTGTTTGTAGTTTAGGGGAAGAGAAAAGGTTTCCCTTGTTTCTTGGCTAAGGTTTGAATGGGTAACCCCGTTTTCTGCCATAGCGTTGGCTTCCATAAATGGGTCAAAAATTAACGCGTGGATGGGTGTTGGTGTTTGCCCATGTTGATAAACGGTCCGTTCAATCACATTTTTAAGTTCACGAACATTGCCTGGCCAAAGGTATTGGCACAATTGCTGTTGAGCGTGTTCAGTAAACCCAACAAAGACAGGGAGCGATAATTCTCGACACATTCTCATCGCAAAGGTCTCTGCCAGTAATAAAATATCTTCTTTTCGTTGACGAAGAGGGGGTAAAGCGATCACATCAAAGGCGAGTCTATCTAATAAATCGGCACGGAATCGTCCTTGTTGAGCAAGGTTTGGTAGGTTCTCGTTAGTCGCACAAATGATGCGAACATTGGCATTCAAGGATCGACTGCCACCAACCCGTTCATATTGTCCATATTCAATAACACGCAGTAGTTTTTCCTGCACGGCGAGAGGGGCGGTAGCGAGTTCATCAAGAAAGAGAGAGCCTCCTTCTGCTCGTTCAAAGCGACCTTGATGTTGATGTTTTGCTCCGGTAAACGCTCCCGACTCATGTCCAAATAATTCAGAGTCTATCAATCCTTCACTTAATGTGGAGCAATTTAACGTGACTAAAGGATGCTCCCAGCGCCTAGATAAATAGTGCAACCGCTGAGCGATCAATTCCTTGCCTGTTCCTCGTTCACCAACAATCAGTACGGGACGTTCAATCGGCGCTAAGCGAGAGACTTTATCCAGCACTGCGAGAAAAGCTGGGGATTCACCAAGTAAACTGTGTTGTTGCATGAGCGATTCCTTGAGTCGGTGAATTAAACCAATTATTGGTAATTTTCATCATAGCATAACCAAGGTAAAGGAATGTGAAAATGATAATGCATTGAAAAATAATGAGAAAAAAGATGGCATGGTTATTGAAAATGGTTCAAGTATCTCTTATAGAATCGATTCCCCATCGGTTTATTTGGGATCTATCACGGTATGGACTTATGTTTATCTAAAGGAGTGTGTTATGGGTATTTTTTCCCGATTTGCCGATATTATTAATTCTAATATCAGTGCATTACTCGATAGAGCCGAAGACCCAGAAAAAATGATTCGGCTGATTATTCAAGAAATGGAAGAGACCTTGGTTGAGGTGAGAACCCATTCTGCGAAAGCGATGGCGGATAAAAAAGAGTTAGAACGCAAGAGAGAAACCATGGAAAGGCTATTGACCGATTGGCAAGAAAAAGCCACGTTAGCCTTGACCAAACAGCGGGAAGATTTGGCACGGTCAGCGCTGATCGAAAAACAAAAATTACAGCATGTTTTGCAAAGTGTACACAGTGAGCAATGTTTAGTCAGTGAAACAATTGAGAAACTCACAGATGAAATTGCTAAGCTGGAAAGTAAAATCACCGAGACGCGGGCAAAGCAGCAGGCTTTAGCCATTCGCAGCCAAACGGCCAGTAATCGTCGCAGTGTACAGCGCCATTTGCATACGAATCGTAGTGATGAAGCCTTGGCAAAATTTGCTCAATACTCTAGGAAAGTTGATGAGTTGGAAGCAGAAGCGGATCTTTATGCGCAGTCAAATATAGGGCGTTCATTAGATCAAGAATTTGCTGAATTACAGGCTCAAGATGAGATTGATAAAGAATTGGCAAAGCTTAAACAGCAGTTAGAATCAGAATAACATTATTCAGAGTAGAGTCGACTTTGGCAGTATTATGGATGTTATCGAACATCCAGTGAATAGGAATCAATTATGGCCTCATTGTTTATCGCGGGACCTTTGGTGGTTTTTCTCATCTTTGTGGCCCCCTTATGGCTACTGTTGCATTATCGGAGCAAACGTAAAGCAGAGAGTGGCTTGTCTGAAGAAGAGTATCAACAATTACAAACCTTATCGGAACAAGCAAAAGGGCTACAACAGCGGGTAGAAATATTAGAGAAAATTCTAGATAAGGAAGCCCCTACTTGGAGAGGACAATATGAATCATCGTGAACTGTATCGAGATCCGGTTAATGGTAAAGTCTCCGGTGTTTGTGCCGGTTTTGCGAATTTCTTTGGTTTAGAGGTGTGGCTAGTACGTATTCTTGTCATTACGGTGGCACTGCTAGGTGGTTTTGCTTTGGTGTTGATCGCTTACATCGCCCTTTCGTTGATGCTAGAAAAACAGCCTCCTCAATATAGCGATGCGTTGCGCTCGATGCGTTCACATACTTTGAAAGATAAGGCGTGGATGCAAGGAGAAAATGCACAACGTATTCTCGCCACCTTAGAGATGGATCTAAAGCAGCTGGAACAGAAGGTTCGAGTGATGGAGGCTTATGTGACTTCTGAAACCTTTACTGTTCATCGTCGATTTCGCCAATTGTAATGGATGCTAAAATAGAGGGTTTCTCATGAATCAACTGATGATCTGTGCGTGGACGATCACACATCCTCTTGACCGGATTTACCATGATACTGAGTGGGGAAAACCTGTTTATGATGATCGTATCTTGTTTGAGTTTTTAACGCTGGAAGGCGCACAAGCAGGGCTCAGTTGGTTGACTATCCTGAAGAAACGAGAAGGGTATCGGCAAGCATTTTCAGATTATGATCTCGCGGTTTTGGCCCGTTATGATGACTCACAGATTGATGCCATCATTGCTCAATTTGATGTGGTGAAGCATCGGGGTAAAATTAGCTCGGTTTTTTCTAATGCGCGAGCGGCGCTGGCATTACAAGCTGAATATGGATCGTTAAGTCAGGTATTGTGGTCGTTTGTTGGTGGGGCCCCAATCTTAAATCAGTGGCAGGATGGGGGGCAAATTCCTAGCACGAGTGAAGAATCTCAGGCAATGAGTAAATTCTTAAAGCAGAAAGGGTTTAAATTTGTCGGCCCAACCATTTGCTATGCCTTTATGCAGGCCGTAGGGATGGTCAATGATCATTTGTTGCATTGCCCGCATCGATAGTACGACTAAGAGCGCTGTAGCGCTCTTAGTCGATGATTTTCGTAATAGTGGTTAAAGCCGTATCGGGGACTCTTTTTCGGTGTGGTCAGCCAGCACCGTTATCCCTCTTGTTTGCCTAAGAGTGCTTGATAACGAGCCAACCCTTGCTCGAGATCGGTGATCAAGTCATCGATATCTTCTAATCCAATATGCAAACGAATGAGCGTTCCCGTGAAATGGGGCTTAGCCACCGTACGTAAGCTATCAAAACTTTTTGGCTCATTAGCTAAAATCAGGCTTTCAAAACCGCCCCATGAATAACCCATGCTAAAGTGCTGCATGCCATCGAGCAGGGCCGTTGTTGCTCGTGGATCGCTGGTTTTTAACACCACAGAAAATAAACCATTACCACCGGTAAAGTCTCGTTGGAAATATTCATGCCCAGGGCAACTCTCTAGTGCAGGGTGACGAACATGATCCACCAGTGGGTGTTGTGCTAACCACTGTGCTATTTTCAGGCTGTTTTGTTCATGTTGGCGCAATCGGACATCTAACGTTCTTAACCCGCGTAGGCCAAGGTAAGCATCATCAGGTGAAATACATTGGCCCATTAAGTAACTCTGCTCACGGAGTTGATCCCAGAAAGGGGCTTTAGCCACTGCGGTACCCAGCATGACATCGGAGTGCCCAACGATGTATTTTGTGGCCGCTTGAATAGAAATATCTACCCCATATTCTAAGGCTGAAAAGTTAACCCCAGCAGCCCAAGTATTATCCATCATAACAATGATGCCGTGTTCATGAGCGATACGCGCTAAGGTGGGAATGTCTTGTACTTCCATCGTGATAGAACCGGGCGATTCAGTAAATAGTACTTTGGTGTTCGGCTGGATTAAGGTATGGAGGTCGTCTCCTATCATGGGATCATAATAGGTGGTTTCCACGCCAAATTTTTTTAAGATGGTATTACAGAAATCACGTGTCGGTTCATAGCAGGTATCGACCATTAACAAGTGATCACCAGACTGAACAAAGGAAAGAAGCGCATTACTGATAGCCGCCGCCCCACAAGGGTAGAGCGCACATCCGGCTCCCCCTTCAATTTCGGTCATCGCTTCTTGGAAAGCAAAATGGGTGGTGGTTCCTCGGCGACCATAAAACAGTGTTTTATTCGCTCGGTTTATGGTGGCATGCTGTTTTTCAGCGACACTATCAAATACAACAGTTGAAGCGCGTTGTACTGGTGGGTTAACCGCGCCTTGTGTCCATTTCTTATTGCGCCCAGCGGTGACAAGCTGAGTTTTTTTGCCTTCTGACATGAATTGTCCTTGTCTGAATGATGAAGATGTTATTTAAAACATGGAGGGGGCGATCAATCAACCCCCAAGCTAGGTTTTGTTCTAGCCGAATGGCTTAGAGAAAAGTTAAAGTAATGGATTGAAGAGGTAAAACAGGCGCTCTAAAAAGCGGTGGCCGAGTGAGCGTTCTTCCCAAAGTGGATAGTTAACTTCTTGTGATTGTTTAATGTAGTTTTCTTGCTGCCAGTATAGTTGCTGAGTAAATTCCTCATCATCAACGGCTAAAGTCACCTCAAAGTTAAGCCATAAACTCCGCATGTCTAAGTTAACGGTACCCACTAAACAGAACTGTCGGTCTATGACAACCGATTTGGTATGCAGTAAGCCACCATGAAATTCATGAATGGTTACGCCAGCTTGGAGCAGTTCACCATAAAATGCTCGTGAGGCCCACTGTACCATCAAAGAGTCATTTTTTTGAGGGATGATCAATTCGACTTTTACGCCACGCTGTGCCGTCATCTTTAAGGTTGCTAATAAATCAGCACTAGGGACAAAATAAGGGGTGGTGATCCGAACCGATTCATTGGCTTGGTTGATCGCTAAGATCAATACTTGGGAAATCAGATTTTCAGGCATTCCCGGCCCGGAAGGTACGACTTGCACAGGGTGTTGTGGAATAGTGACATCCAGCTGGCACTCAGGAATATTGGGTAACATGCGAGCGCCGGTTTCAACTTCCCAATCCCAACAATGAATCGCAGATAGAACATTCACGGTTGGTCCTGTAATACGGACCATGATATCTATCCATTGACCTACTCCCGAATCTTGTTTAAAAAAAGCGGGGTCAACCATATTCATGGAACCCGTATAGGCAATACTATCGTCAATCACGATAATCTTTCTGTGCTGACGTAAATCTAATCGACGTAAAAAAATACGCCAAGGGCTGACTTCTAATGCTTGCACCACATGAATCCCCGCAGATCGCATCATTTGATACCAGTGGCTGCGGAAAAAACGAGGGCTACCTGCGGAGTCGAGTAATAGCTTAACATCCACACCTCGCTTAGCGGCTTGAATTAACGCAGAGCCCACGGCATCGGCTAACCCCCCAGGATTCCAGATATAAAATTCCATGCGGATGTTGTGCTGAGCTTGCTCAATATCTTCAATAATGGAATGCAAAATTTCATTGGGAGAGTTTTGCAATGATAAGGTATTACCACTGAGCGCAGGAATGCCCATTCGGTGATTACAGAGCTTATCAATTTTATAGATATGGGCACCCATGGTTTCGGGTAAATGGGCTTGGCAATCATTCAGATTTAAGAACCATTCGCCAAAGGGTTTAAACATTTCTTTTGCTCGTTCTGCGCGCTTGCGACCTAAATTGAGCTCACCGAACAGGAAGTAACACAAAATCCCGACGATGGGGAGAATGTAAATCACCATCAACCAAGCGAGAGAAACACTCACCGCTCTACGTTTCAGGACCACTCGTAACGTTATACCCGCAACCAATAACCAATAAATGACAATGCCTGCGAGGGTAAAAAAATGATAAATCTTATCCATATCCACATTGATACCTATGATTGTCAGTGGGGATAGTAAAGGGAAAGCATCAGATAAGAAAGGGGAAGCGTTGGATATGAAACGGAAATCGCATAAAACGGGGTTAATTCGGACATGTTAAGACGAATATAAAAGACATTCGCTGATAAAAGCATCAAATAATCTACAAAAGGCGTAGTAAGCCTCAAAATTAACAAGTCTGGCCTTCCAATTTTATGCTGAAACTGTTCTACTTGCTACCCCTCTTGGTGTGACTTGGTTTTTCTATAACTGTACAGATATGTATACAGCCAAGTCTGCACTGTAAACATTAATACAATCTAGTGGTACAAAGACAATGGCGAGTAGTTCTCGAGGCCAATTCTCTTCACGATTTGGTTTTATCATGGCCGCAGCGGGTTCCGCGGTTGGGCTTGGTAATGTATGGGGGTTCCCCACACAAGCTGCCAGCAATGGTGGCGCGGTATTTCTGATTGTCTATTTACTGATGGTCTTTTTACTGGCATTTCCAATGCTAGTGGCCGAGCTAACGATTGGCCGTTATGGGCAATCAAACCCCATTCGTTCGTTTAGAGCAGCATGGCCGCAAGGAAAGGCGGGAGCAATACTCTTGGGTATTGTCGGCATGATTGTGGTTTCATTAATCTTAAGCTTTTACGCCATAGTCGCGGGGTGGCTGGTCGGTTCATTGTTTGGTAGTGGTTTTGATTTACTTGGAATGCAAACGGCGAGCCATTGGTTAACCAGTTTTACGACGGAACGCAATTTGATTTTGATGGTGGCCTTTATGATTCTGACCATCGTTGTGGTCCGTAATGGGGTGGCCAACGGTATTGAAAAGTGGTCCACTCGTTTAATGCCACTACTGTTTATTCTTTTTGGTTTACTGACCGCCTATATTTTTACGCAAGAAGGTGCATGGGATGGCCTGAAGATGTATTTAGTGCCTGATATTTCACATCTAACCCCTAAGTTAGTGGTCAGTGCCATGGGGCAAGCTTTCTTCTCGCTTTCGTTAGGGGTTTGTGTAATGACCACCTACGGTTCTTATCTGAAAAAAGAAGCTAATTTGCCTAAAACCGCTGCGCAAGTGGCATTGCTGGATACCGGCGTAGCTTTTGTGGCTGGACTCATGATTTTACCCGCCATGTTTGTCGCTAAGCATAATGGGGTTGAAATATTTTCGTCATCGGGTGAATTACTCAATTCTGATACGTTAGTTTTCACCGTATTACCTGCCATGTTTGAAACCATGGGGACGGTTGGTGCCATCATTGGTTTAGTCTTCTTTTTATTAATGATTATCGCCGCGTTGACATCCTCTATCTCTATGTTGGAAGTGCCAGTGGCGTGCGCTATCGAAGAGTTACAACAAACTCGAACCACCGCAGTGTTATGGATAGGCGGTTTAGTGACTTTGGTTTCAGGTGTGGTGGTCTTTAATTTCTCGAGTCTATTTGGGTTGGTGATTCAGGTTACGACCGTTTATTCTCAACCAATTATTGCTTTATTAATTACTCTTATCGTGGGGTGGATCTGGAATCGTAATCAGATTTTGACAGAGCTAAAACAAGGTTACCCAGAAATTGAACATAGCTGGTTTTGGAAAATTTGGCCTATTTATGTTCGTATTGTTTGCCCCGTTTTAATGCTGATGGTCTTCTTTGCGTAAGTTGTATTATTAAAGTGAACAACAGTAAAACCGCCACAAATGGCGGTTTTACTGTTTTATCCTCCCCGGATTTATTGAGGATGGAGAGGAAGTTTTCTGTATAATGCGGCCTATTTGAGAGGGCATCATGTTTGACATTCTCTACACACACCATGATTTTTTAGTGATCATTAAGCATCCCAATGTATCGGTTCATAAAGATGATGGAGAGGTGATGTTGTTGCAAGAAGTCGCCAAACAAAGTGGAGATAGTCAACTCTATTTAGTTCATCGACTGGATAAAATGACATCAGGCCTTTTATTGCTGGCTCGTAACTCTGAAGCGGCTCGATTACTGTCACTGGCATTTGCCCAGCGAGCGGTGGAAAAATTTTATTTAGCGATAGGCAGCAGTAAGCCGAAAAAAAAGCAGGGCTTGATCAGTGGTGACATGCAGCGGTCACGTCGGGCGAGTTGGAAATTATTAACTTCTCAGGAAAATCCAGCCAGAACACAGTTTTTCTCTTTGCCTGCGCAACCCGGTGAGCGATTATTTTTGTGTAAACCTCATACGGGTAAAACCCATCAAATTCGAGTGGCTTTAAAGTCGATTGGTGCAGCGATTATTGGTGATCCTATCTATAGTCCCAGTAGTCAAGCCGATCGAGGGTATTTACATGCGTTTGCTTTGCGTTTTTCGTATCAAGAGGAGCGTTTTGAATTTGTCTGCGATCCCAGACAAAACAAGCATCTCGGTGAAAAATGGAACCATCCGTCAGTGAGTCAAGGTATTGATACTTGGCTGACACCTTGGCTATTGATTTGGCCTTCACTATCTAATGAATAATTTATGAATATCACAGCATTAAAAGAATTTTTTACAGAATTAAATCATCAACTTGCAATGGCTCCCAATGAAGTTCGTCGTTTGTTTCATGGACGAGGCCGGAAATGGACAGGGCTTGAGCAATTAACTGCAGATTGGTTACAAGGTCAACTGGTGGTGACACTGTACAAAGAAGTGGATACGGAATATTTAGAGGCCTTAACACAAGGCTTAGTGGCATTGGTGGATTCCCCTTTGTGGCAAGAAAAAGCAGGGCAGTGCGTGTTATTACAGCACCGGTATACTAATGGGGCTCCTTCACAGGTGATTGTCGGTGAGTTAGATACGCATCCTATTGTGCAGGAAAACGGTTTATCGTATCAGTTGACCGTTGGAACTAACCAAAATATGGGGTTGTTTTTAGATATGCGGTTAGGCCGAGAGTGGGTTCGTGACCAAGCCAAACAGAAAAACGTATTAAATCTTTTTGCTTATACCTGTGGGTTTTCCGTTGCGGCAATTTCGGGTGGGGCGGATAAGGTGGTCAATGTCGATATGGCGAGAGGATCACTGGCCAAAGGTCGGGAAAATCATAAGCTGAATGGACATAATCTAAATCAAGTAAGTTTCTTGGGGTACGACATTTTTAAATCATGGCGAAAAATTACCCATTCAGGTCCTTATGATTTGATTATTATCGATCCCCCTTCGTTCCAAAAAGGCAGTTTTGCACTGACAAAAGATTATCAGCGCATATTACGCCGTTTGCCTGAGTTATTGGCTGAACATGGACAAGTACTAGCGTGTGTTAACTCGCCGATGGTCAGCTGTGACTTTTTAATTGATGGGATGAAGCAAGAAGCGCCACAACTGAGCTTTCAATACCGATTAGAGAACCCGCCGGAGTTTGCTGATATTGATCATGAAGCATCATTAAAAGCCCTCGTCTTTAGTTGATGTTTTCACCTTATTGCTTGGCAGTCCGTGCAGAGTAGGGATGCTTGTCTGTCATGGGATCGTTTAGTATGGAAACCGAGGAAAAGGCGCTGATGAATACAGCGAACGATGTTTGAAATTTGAATAATAAGGTTAAGAAAGACAAGGTAGAGCGGAGGAATGGCAGCGTTAATTCGCTGCCATACTGAATGTTATTGAACCCAATCGCGTAGGGTAAAGGTCAGCGTATGAACATCATTTTTTAGGGTTAAGGTGTTTTCTGAAACTGTCACCTCACTCCAATCAGATAATGATTGGGAAACCGCCTGCTCAGTATCCATCACATCACCAATGCACATTTTCATGGTCATACCCATTTTTTCAATGCGGAACTGATTATTTTTTAGCTCAGCTTGACCAAAAAAGTTATTGCAACCTGCATTGCCACTTGCCATCATTTTTTCACCGATTTCAAGGCGAGGGGCATTATAATGCTCACTCTTAACCCATTCTTGACCATCAATATGCGTTAATTGCCAATGATGGTGTTGTAAATCGTCTGCCGTTACTTGCATTTGGTCACCATTGCTCACACATGCTGTCACAAGGATAGGTAGTGTCATTGCCGCCAATAAGGTTTTTGAACTAAGCTTCATTTATCAATACTCCCACTATGGAAAACGCCGTTAGTATAGTTAATAAAACACTGTTTCTGTCAGGGCTGAGTCATAGATTTTTCAAGGCATTCATTTACACTACCATGATTCATTACCATTTATTCGCTAAAAGGAAACGATAAGGAGCCTCTATGGAGCAACTAGAGTTTTTCCCCATTCCGAGTCCGTGTGTTGGCATCTGTGTAACCGATGATAAAGGGTATTGCCAAGGCTGTATGCGAAAAAGAGACGAGCGCTTTACTTGGCTAGAGATGACCCCAGCTCAGCAATTACATGTTATTCGTCTTTGTCGTCAACGCTATCAGCGTAAAAAACGCATCAACAAAACAGAAGACCTACCCAACACTGAGGTTGATGAGCCTCAAAATGAATTATTTTGAATGTTCACCACAAGAATTGATACCAACGATCTCATTGCTCGCTTATTTTACCACCCAGCGGTCACTCACCCAGCCACCCGCATGTTCATCAAAATGAAGGCCAGAAAAAGTACGTTTTTTCTCTTGTTTTTGGGATGGTTGAAGACTTTTCTTACTAAGAAGGGTTTGGATGTAGTTGGCCATGGGATCTGTTACGGTAGATTGTTGACGGCTAGCGACTTCTTTGATCATTTGAAGACGATAACTGGGGCTGCTGCGTTTCATAGATAGACCTCCGAATGTGATCAAGACTACATAATAAGGTAGAACTTGGTTAATTATTCGTCAATACAGTCTGTGCCATATATTTTCTAATCCCATTTAACTGGCTTATGTGGTCGCTTAATTGTATTGATGAGGTACTGGCAATTGAGTGAATTTTTAACTTAATTTAACAATCGAAAAAGTAGGGCTGAAACGGCCAGTACCCCACTGGCAAAAATAAAATAGGTGCTGATATTTTTTTTATAAGTATGTAAAAGCGACACTTTATATACGGCAATCATTGGCATAATAAACAGAATGAGCGCAATTACGGGCCCTGATAATGCCTCCATTAGTCCTAAAATGCTTGGATTAAGGATGGCGGTTATCCAAATCGTGAGAAAGAGAAATAAAATACCGACCTTATCGGCAGTAGAGTAAGAAAGAGAAGTGTGTTTGGTGATGAGTCCATTGAGGCTTTCTCGTGCGCCAAGAAAATGCCCTAAGAAGGACGAAGTGATCGCAATGAAAGCCACAAATGGACCTAATGTTCCCATTAAAGGATTCTGTGTGACATTCGCCAGATAGGAGAGAATGGAAATGTTTTGTTCTTTGGCTTCGACTAATTGTTCTGGCGAAAGCGTAAAAATACATGAAAAAACAAAAAGTAAGACAAAGGCAATTAACAATAGACTGGTCCGTCTTAAAATCTGTTCTGATTTTACGCCTGCTTGTTTTTGATAGTGACGACGCTGGACGTGTGCAAAACTTGATATAGCGGCAGCATGGCTGAATGAAAAGACAACGACAGGAATTGCTAACCATATTGTTTGAGTAAACTCAGTGAGTTTAGGCAGATCCAATGAAGGCATATGCCAACGAGGGATGAGGTACAACGATAGGATAAGCAGTATCGCGGCCAAAGGATAGACCATCACGGCAAAAGTACGCAGCATGATTTTTTCCCCACCGAGCATAATGGAAAAGAGCACCGATACTAAAAGCCCAGAAAGCAAAGTCCGAGGCGGTGGTGTAACGGCGGCTTGATGAATCAGAAAGCTCTCAACCGTATTGGTTAAACCAACACCATAGATCAATAAAATAGGGAAGATAGACAAGAAGTAGAGCCAAGAAATGGTTCGCCCCGCTTTTACGCCAAAATGTTCTTGAATAACGTCGGTAAAATCCCCTTGGCTCTGCTGGGAAGAAAGAACAAAGCGTGCCAAGCCTCGGTGGGAAAAATAGGTCATAGGGTAAGCAAGAGTGGCTAAGATAATTAAAGGCCAAAATCCCCCTAACCCTAGGTTGATCGGTAGAAAAAGAATCCCTGCACCCACAGCCGTACCAAATAAGCTCAGTGTCCAGTACGTATCGTGTGTATTCCATGTTGATGAATTGTTCGTGGTGCTGTAATTCAGTACATTTATAGATTCTTTCACTAAAAGTTAAACCATAGTTAAACCTTAATTCTGGTTAAGCTACCATAAATAGCTTATATGATCATTTTGATTGGCTAGTTAAATACACTGTTTTATTGTCTTTTCAAAATGGAATGAAACCGGGTTAATGGGTTTTTATTGGTTTTTTATTCTTTATTTATTACTTGCGTTGGGTTTATGGTCTTATTTTTAAAGTGTTTTTAGATGGTCATCGTTTGTTATCAATATGATAAACAATCAATAAGCTTGAGTGACTTGTGGTGTTTTTGAAAGAATTGTCGCACAATCCATTACCTCTAATAAGAAGAAGACTCAGACCCTTACGATGTTTGTTCATTTACGTGCTGAACTGATTTTGATTGTGACAACGGTGCTTGCTGCGGCTGGATGGGTGTTTTCAAAGCAAGCGATCGAAGGCTTACCTCCGTTTGGTTTTATCGGGCTACGCTTTATTGCCGCCGCGTTGATTTTAGCGCCTTTTTGTTTTTCTGCTTTTAAGCGAGCAACATGGCAAGATTGCTTTCGAGCGATGGGCGTAGGCTTTTTTTTAGGTGGTTCAATTTTTTGTTGGATATACGCTATTTCAATTAGCCCAACGCTGGGTGAAGGGGCATTCATCATGAGTCTTTCGATGCTGTTTGTTCCATTACTGGCTTGGCCCTTATTTGGGCTTAAACCCAATCGAGCATTTTGGATCTCACTGCCTGTCGCTGTCAGTGGGTTATTTTTACTTTCTTGGAATGGCGCATGGCAGCTAGCCCCTAACCAGCTATGGTTTCTTGTTGCTGCTTTTGGATTGGCTTTGCATTTTAATTTTAATAGCCAATATTCAGCGAAATTACCCACCATGTTATTAACGACATTACAGTTGTTGATGGCGGGGTGCTTAGGGTTATTGCTGTCAGCTTGCTTTGAAGTCTGGCCACAGACGATTAGCTCAACAACATGGAAGTGGTTTACATTGAGTGTGTTATTGGCAACCAGTTTACGTTATTTGATGCAGACCATGGGGCAAAAAAATGCTCCCCCCTCTAATGCAGCACTATTGATGTTATTGGAGCCCGTGTGGACATTATTATTCAGCATCTGGATTTATCAGGAAACCTTGCCGTTCAACAAAGTGGTTGGGTGTGCTTTATTACTGGGATCATTATTGCTTTATCGAATGCCTTGGGCTCGACGCTCATGATGAAATGGGTGGGAGAGGCCCACCCATGTGAGGGTTAAAATCCGATTCGGGCACCTTTCGCTATAACAACGATACCTTCTTCTGAAACGGTAAAGCGTTGTCTATCGAGTTCCAAATCTTCACCAATGGTTGTCCCTGGTGCAATTTCAACATTTTTATCTATCACGGCTCTGTTAATTACACAGCCCGCCCCGATTTTTACATCACCGAGAATAATAGATTCATTAACCATTGAGCCTTCAGCAATATTGGTACGGTAGCCTAAAATCGACTTGTGGATTCTTGAACCCTGAATATAACTACCACCAGAAATCATACTGTCCGTCACTTCTACTTTGTT
This sequence comes from Vibrio cincinnatiensis DSM 19608, assembly GCF_900167345.1. Classification (GTDB taxonomy): domain Bacteria; phylum Pseudomonadota; class Gammaproteobacteria; order Enterobacterales; family Vibrionaceae; genus Vibrio; species Vibrio cincinnatiensis. The sequence continues at coordinate 249,222 of NZ_FUXB01000001.1, forward strand.
ATTACCTACGTCCACAAACGTGGCAGGTGGAAGCGGTGGGTAATAAGTATGTATTGGCCAGCGTGGGTTATACAGCGAAAATAGTGGATCTTTAGCTAACAAATCCATTTGTGATTGCCAATAAGAATCAATCGTACCGACATCTCGCCAATAACAGGACGAATGTTCTCCTGCAATGATATTGGTCGCAAAATCATAGACATAAACATTGCCATTGGGGTATAAGGTCGGAATAATGTCTTTGCCAAAATCATGCGAAGATTGTTCATTATTAGCATCTGCTCTTAATTCATTACAGAGCGTTTCTGTTTCAAAGATATAGTTACCCATTGAAACCAGTGCCCAATCTGGCTCCCCGGGGATAGATTTAGGATGAGCGGGTTTTTCTTCAAAGCCGATCATCTTATAGTTTTCATCGACTTCAATCACTCCAAATTGAGATGCCTGGGAGATAGGCATACGAATGGCTGACACCGTCAGGCTTGCTGCATTTCGTTTGTGGAAATCCAACATTTGACGGATATCCATCTTATAGATATGGTCAGAGCCAAAAATGCAGACATGATCAGGGCGTTGCAGTTCAATGAAACGAATGTTTTGATAGATGGCATCAGCCGTTCCCTCATACCAACGTTTTCCATCGCGCATCTGTGCCGGGATAGCATCAATAAAATGCCCGGTGATACTGGAAAGGTTCCAACCTTTTTTCATATGTTGAGAGAGCGACTGTGATTTAAATTGAGTCAAGACATAAACACGCATTAAATCTGAATTGATAAAGTTATTTAACGCGAAGTCAATCAGACGATAGCTTCCTGCAAAAGGTACTGCTGGTTTTGTTCTACTACTCGTTAGGGGCATTAAGCGAGAGCCTTCACCACCGGCTAAAATCATGCCTAAGATGTTTGACATTGTATGATCCTTATTTATAGTCTTTATTTTATATTTTGGGGAATCCCTTCATTGAAGGTTTTGATTACACTAAATGACTTGTAAGTTACTTTCAAAAATTTGTAACTTAAAATATTCTAATGACATCGCCTTACATAATAACTTTCCTTGAAAATAAGCATTCCTATATTTAGAGGTGATAGCATATTGTAAAATGGTATCAATACCTTCGATGACTATTTTCATGTTATTATCTTTAGCTAAGTTAATGATATTTTTTAACCTTATCTGATGTTCATTGTCATCAATTAGTGCGCTGATAAATCGTCTATCTATCACGATGCTATCAATGTTATATTGACTTAGATAATGAAAATTAGAGAGGTCTCCATTGTAGCTTCTTATACAAATTTTAACGCCAAGTTGACGAAATGACCGTAATATTTTTCCATACGGGGGACATCCATGAGTAAAAGTACTTTTATCATTAATAACTAAAGAGATAACAAGATTTTTATCTCGGTTAAGTAATATGCTACAAAAACCATATAAGCATTCTGTCAATTTGTTACAGGATAGAAAAAGCTCATTAATATTAATGTATAAGTTAAATTCATTTACCTCATGAGGGGTAATGAAGTTATATATAATAGACTCAAGAAAATTTTTTGTAGTGATGAAGCTATCATTACTGCAATTTTCTATATTAGCCATTTGGCTTAATGAAATTAACCGTTCATCTTTTGAAAAAGTGTTAATGACAATCTCACCACCAGACAGTTCATGTTTGTTATTAAAAACAGGTTTGATATATGGTTCGTGAATATCCGTATTGTTGATATATTCTATGTTATTTGTGCTTTTCATCTTAGCGGTTCTAGTCTTCTTTCCATAGGGACTTATTTTTCGATGCAAATAATACTTAAGAAATCTCCTACTCGGAATATTTTTATCTGTAGTCCCATTCTCTACCAAGTGTCGATTGTTACTATCTTGTATTTGTGATTCGTGATTTCATTAGATTTTGGTTAATGGTATTGGTTTTTTATCTGATTTATTTTTGCTGAGAAAAAACCGTTCTAAAATTATATTTATATTTTTCATGTAGTTAGAAAAATATTTTTATCATTTATGTGGTGAGTTATTTTGGTTATTTATTTTTTTCATCAAAGTGATATGCATAGCTAATAGAGATTTACTGTAATATTTACTTACATTTGTATGATTAGAAAGTGGAAAAATAGCAATAAAAAGAGGATGAATGGCTATGTGTTGTAGGAAAATTCTGTTGATTGTAGATGGCTTAGTAGAAAAGACTAAAGCGTAGCGAAACTCTATTGATCAGGAGAGATTGAAGAGGGATAGGGTGATGAACATCTCTATTGATCTTCTGAATCGAGAGGTTGAGGATGATTAAGCTTGGGTCGATTATGCGTTTTTGTTACTCTAAGTAGCGAATTCGAAGTAAGGACGACCTTACCGCTCTATTTCCATAAGGGGACGGCCCCATATTGATAGAAAGGGGCATGATGATGGCTTGGGTTATTCTTTTTATTGCAGGGTTGAGCGAAGTTGCTTGGGCCGCTGGCCTTAAGTACACCGAAGGGTTTAGTAAACCCATTCCTTCAATGATTACATTAATTTGTTTAGTGGTGAGTTTTGTTTTACTCGGTTTATCGTTGAAAACGTTACCGCTTGGATTGGCTTATAGTGTATGGGTTGGAATCGGCGTTGTAGGAACGGCACTGGTTGGTTTGATCTTCTTGAGTGAGCCATTCAGTTGGATTAAAACTGTGAGCTTAGGGCTGATCGTGTTAGGAATTATTGGGATGAAACTGGCCTCTTAGCTATTTTTACTCTAAAGTAAAACGCAGTGCCGAGGCACTGCGTTTTGAAATTATTGGCATGAAATGCTTACAGAGCGGTTACTTGAGTCGCTTGTGGGCCTTTTTTGCCTTCTTCAACGTTGAAGCTCACTTTTTGACCTTCAGCTAACGTTTTGAAACCTTCAGAAACGATAGAGTTAAAGTGTACGAATACGTCTTTACCACCGTTGTCTTGAGAAATGAAGCCGAAGCCTTTAGTTTCGTTGAACCATTTTACTGTACCAGTCATTTTACCAGACATAGTCACCTCTAAATATCTTAAGTTTTAATTGAATGAGTTTTTGGCCGAGATAAGCTGAATGGTCGATCTAGGTGCAGTTGACACAGGTATAACGAAAGATTTCGTGACTTGTATAACACTAAACTTACACTGAATTTACATTAACAACTCTTCTTTAAGAGCCGATAGCTACTATACACGGAGTGATTTAAATAGCTAGGATTATTTTTAATTATTTAGAGATATGCATCTATATGGTGATACAAAGCAAGAATATAGAGATTAACTATTTGATCTAACGGGTGATATAGAGGGGGCAGAACGAGAGGCTCCCGTTCTGCTTAAAGATTAATCGGCTTTTTTTACGCGAATTTTACTTTTCGCAAACAGGGTTAAGTTAAGGGCTGTGATGGCCGACTTTGCTTCTTCATCATTGGGCATAGTAACAAAGGCGAAGCCTTTTGAGAGTCCGGTTTCTTGGTCAAGGACTAATGTACATTCTGTGACTTGTCCAAAATCGGAAAAGAGTACTCGTAACTCATGTTCAGTTGTGGAGCGAGCAAGATTTCTAACTAACAATTTCATGATGATCATCTTATAGGGATTAACACGGCATTGTCGCAGTTAATGCATGGGAAACCAAGATAATATCAAGAGAAATTTTGCTTAATGGTATCGTTTAAATTACCGGTATAGTAAAGGCGAACATCATCGTTCGCCTTTTGTCATTTATGTGAATAAGTAGGAACCGTTATGCCAGATACTGATCGACACTAGGGCAAGAGCAAATCAGGTTTCGGTCACCATATACATTGTCTACTCGGTTTACCGTTGGCCAATATTTATTCACTTTTACGTAAGGTGAAGGAAAACAGGCTTGCTCTCTGGTGTATGAGTGGGGCCATGGTTCAAGAGTTAAATCCGCAAGCGTGTGTGGAGCATTGATCAATGGATTATCCTTGGCGGACCAATACCCAAGTTCTACTTGCCTAATTTCTTCTCGAATCGCAATCATGGCGTCACAAAAGCGATCAAGTTCAGTAAGGCATTCAGATTCCGTTGGTTCAATCATGAGTGTCCCCGCAACAGGAAAAGACATAGTTGGTGCATGAAAACCATAATCCATGAGGCGTTTGGCAATATCTTCTTCACTTATGCCTGTTTGTTCTTTAATTGGACGAATATCGACAATACATTCATGGGCGACACGGCCGTGTGTTCCTCGATAAAGAATAGGGTAGTGAGGGCGTAAGCGTTCCATTATGTAGTTGGCATTTAATATGGCGAGTTTAGAAGCTTGTTGAAGGCCTTCGGTTCCCATCATAGTAATGTAAGCCCAAGAGATTGGGAGAATAGAAGCACTTCCTAAATCAGCGGCGGATACTGCAAATTGTTCTCCATCAACACCTTGTTCAACATGGCCGGGTAGGAAAGGAGCTAAGTGAGATTTTACTCCGATAGGCCCAACCCCAGGGCCACCGCCGCCATGAGGAATGCAGAACGTTTTATGCAAGTTAAGGTGAGAGACGTCAGAGCCTATAAAACCTGGAGAGGTTAAACCCACCTGAGCATTCATATTGGCTCCATCTAAGTACACTTGCCCACCCGCTGCATGAACCTGTTCGCAAACTTGCCGAACGTGTTCTTCATAAACGCCATGGGTCGACGGATAGGTAATCATAATGGCGGAGAGATGTTCGCGGTGTTTGTTGATCTTTTCAGAAAGGTCATGCAAATCGATATTGCCGAGATTATCACACTGAACAACGACGACTTTCATTGAAAGCATGGATGCCGTTGCTGGGTTGGTTCCATGGGCAGAGCTTGGAATTAAGCATATATTGCGATGCCCTTCTCCGCGGCTTTGATGATAACGTTGGATGGCAATGAGCCCTGCATATTCGCCAGATGCACCTGAATTGGGTTGTAAAGAAAAGGCATCATAGCCCGTGATTTCACACAGTTTCTGCTTGAGATCCTCCGCTAAAGCTGTGTATCCAAGCGCTTGTTCTTTAGGAACGAAGGGGTGTAAAGATGCAAATTCTGGCCAAGAAACGGGGATCATTTCCGCTGCTGCATTTAATTTCATCGTGCAGCTACCTAGTGGGATCATGCCATGGGTTAAAGAAAAGTCCTTATTTTCTAACTGTTTTAGGTAACGCATCATCTGTGTTTCACTGTGATAGGTATTAAATACAGGGTGAGTCAGATAGCGAGAGCTTCGTTGACATGAATGAGGGATAGCGGCTAATTCATGATTCGCAATTTGAGTGGAGAGATCATAAATGGATGTTTCTATTCCAAACAGAGAGAATAACGCATCAATATCCTTTAAGGTCGTTGTTTCATCAAAACTGATACCCAACTGGTTTGGCCATTTTCGTAAATTGATATTGGTTTTTAGGGCTTGTTGATAGTGCTTTTCTGTGGTGTTGCCGGTTTTGATGGTTAAGGTGTCAAAAAAAGTATGGTGTGCTAATTCATAACCCGCTTGTGTTAAGCCAGCAGCAAGAATAGCGGTGTAATGATGAGTTCTGCGCGCAATTTTTTTGAGCCCCTTTGGCCCATGATAGACGGCATAAAAAGCGGCCATGTTGGCTAATAGAGCTTGCGCAGTACAAATATTGGAGGTGGCTTTTTCTCGCCGAATATGTTGCTCTCGAGTTTGCATGGCCATGCGAAGTGCACGGTTACCTTTACTATCAATTGAGACGCCAATAACACGGCCTGGCATAGTACGCTTATAGGCTTCACGAGTTGCCATAAATGCAGCATGAGGGCCGCCGTAACCGATAGGAACACCGAATCGCTGTGCAGAACCAATCACGACATCTGCCCCCATTTCTCCCGCAGGTTTGATCAGCGTGCAAGCCAGCAAATCAGTGGCAACCGTGACTAAGGTATTTTGATGATGGGCTTGAGTAATGATCTCCGTTAAATCGTACACCGCTCCTGTTGTACTAGGATTTTGCAGGAGTGCGCCAAAAACAGGTTGTTGAGTGAGTTCCTCAAGTGGGCCTACTCGTACCTCAAACCCAAGGAAAGAGGCTCGTGTTTTCACCACCTCTATGGTTTGTGGGTGGACATCATCCGCGACAAAAAAGGTATTATTCTTGTTTTTCCCTGCTCGATGACACAGAGCCATGGCTTCTGCCGCCGCAGTGGCTTCATCCAACAATGAGGCGTTGGCAATATCCATGCCCGTTAAATCAATGATCATTTGCTGAAAGTTAAGTAATGACTCTAACCGACCTTGAGATATTTCAGGCTGATAGGGCGTGTAAGCGGTATACCAGCCCGGATTTTCGAACACGTTACGTAAAATGACGCTAGGGGTGAAGGTATTATAGTAACCTTGGCCAATGAAAGTTCGTTTGAGCTGATTTTGCTGAGCAAAACGTTTGAGATGGGCCAACATCTCAGCCTCACTTTTTGGATCGGGAAGGAGTAATGGTGCTTCTAAACGAATATTGTCAGGAATGGTCTGGTCAATGAGGTTATCAAGGGTTTTTGCTTGAACGAGAGCGAGCATTTTGGCTTGTTCCGCCTTGCTAGGACCATTATGGCGAGCGATAAATTCATTTTTTGTTTCTAGGCTTTGAAGCAGTTCAGTCATTTTCCTTTACCTTTTACAATCACAATAAGAAATGAAGCTCATTGAGTTAACGCTGATACTTCAAGCCTGTGATAGTTAAAGCTACCGGTGAGAAAAGGTAGCTTTATCCTTGATTACTCTTCTTCTATAGAGCGAAGATACTCGTCTGCATCTTTTAGATCATCGAGCTCAGCCGGGTCAGACAGTTTAACTTTGACGATCCAGCCTGCATCATAAGGGGATTCATTAATTAATTCAGGGCTATCAGCCAGTTCATCATTGACTTCGATAATCATGCCAGAGACTGGAGCATAAATATCGGAGGCCGCTTTAACGGATTCAACTAAGGAAAAATTATCCCCAGCATCGTATTCACTCTCTATTTCAGGTAACTCAACAAAAACGACATCTCCCAGCATGTCTTGGGCATGTTCGGAAATGCCTACCGTGGCGGTCCCATCACCATTATCACGTACCCACTCGTGGCTATCTGTAAACTTCAGTGCTTTATCCATGTGTTTGTTCTCCAAAAGATGATTGAATGATCAACGAATAAAGAGAGGCGATGCTCTCTATTCTTGAGCGATTGACACCTAAAACAGCCACGAGTTTGCAACAGTTAGGTGAGAACTTTTGCGCTATCGATCACTGAATCGATAGGAAACTCAATTGCTACAAATTAATAACATACGCCTACGCCAATAGAGGTTCAATAAAAAAATTTCCTATAGGAAACTGAAGTGATTTTTTTGTTACAGAAAGCACGTTTTATAGGCATGATACCGCCTTGTTTGAATTCTTCATGCACAATATAGAAATGACGATGCGCGCTAAATAAGAAGCCTAATAAATCATGACTGAAGACATTCTTGATGAATACCCCTCGATGACCTTAGCAAAACAGGTGAATGATGAGGTAGAGAATAGTATTACACCATTAAAATTGGGGCAGAGAATTAAAACCATTCGAACCCAGTTAGGTATTACGCTGGAAGAGGCGAGTCAGCGTACAGGGCTGGCTCGTTCAACACTCAGTAAAATTGAGAATGAGCAAATTTCCCCCACCTTCCAAGCCATGCAGAAATTAGCGCATGGATTACAAATTGATATGCCTCAACTCTTTGAGCCACCAAAGAAAATTATAGCGACAGGTCGGCGAGATATTACTCGACATGGGCAAGGTAAACCTCACCCAACACAGACGTATGAACATGAATTGCTCTCAACTCAACTCTCGAATAAAAAAATGATGCCATTTAAAAGCCGAGTTCGAGCTCGTGCTTTTGACGATTATCGAGATTGGATCCGTCATGATGGTGAAGAGTTTTTGCTGATTTTAGAAGGTGAAGTCATTTTCTACAGTGAGTTTTATGAACCCGTATCCCTCTCTTTGGGTGACAGCGTTTATTACGACGCCACGATGGGACATATGCTGGTTTCTAGCAGTGAACAAGATGCCTTGATTTTATGGGTAACGGCAAAATAGCTTAGGTTTCCAATAGTGGATTTATTGTGCATGATGTTGTGAAAGGCGGGCTAAACCTCGATTCTTATCCTGACTGAAATGTGATCTTGGTGTTAAATATGATGGGTAATAGTACGAGAACGTTGTTGATAATCAAAAATTAGCGCATTTTGTTTACTATTGGAAATTTAGACTTAGCGAGCAATGATCGTGCTTGCTGGCGGCTTTTATCTTGAATCGAAATTCATGGAGATGACAATGACTCAGCAGCAGACTTCCCCAGATCTTTTAATGACCCCTTTACATGATCTTCATTTAGCGATGGGAGCCAAAATGGTTCCTTTCGCTGGGTATGATATGCCCGTCCAATACGCTTTAGGGGTTAAGAAAGAGCATATACATACACGGCAAGCCGCAGGATTATTTGATGTCTCCCACATGGGGCAACTGCGCTTATATGGCGTGCAGGCGGCGGCAGCTCTGGAACGATTAGTTCCGGTCGATATTATGGATCTCCCCGTTGGTAAGCAGCGTTATGCTTTATTCACGAATGAGCAAGGGGGAATTCTGGATGATTTAATGGTGGCTAATATGGGGGATCATTTATTTTTAGTCGTCAATGCAGCGTGTAAGCAACAAGATATTGACCACCTACGAGCTCATTTACCCAGTGATGTGATTCTTGACGTTGTAGAGGATAGAGCATTACTCGCATTGCAAGGCCCAGCCGCAGCGGAAGTTCTCGCTCGATGGCAGCCTAAAGTACATGATTTGATTTTTATGGATATTCAGCCAATGGAGATCAATGGTATTGACTGTATTGTGAGTCGTAGTGGTTATACGGGAGAAGATGGTTTTGAGATCTCGCTATCCGCAGAGCAAGCGGCAAATTTTGCAGCGATGTTGGCTGAAGCTGAAGAGGTGGAATGGGTAGGGCTTGGTGCTCGAGATTCACTGCGTTTAGAGTGCGGACTTTGTTTATATGGTCATGATTTGAACGAAACGACGACACCTGTCGAAGCGAGTCTACTGTGGGCGATTTCTCCGGTACGCCGTAAAGGAGGAGCTCGAGAAGGGGGCTTTCCTGGCGCAGAAATGATTCTAAGCCAAATTGAAACCAAAACGGTTACTCGCAAGCGTGTTGGGTTGGTTGGGGTAACGAAAGCTCCTGTTCGAGAAGGGACAGAACTTTTTGATTCTAAAGGCAATCAGGTTGGTATTGTTACCAGTGGAACCGTTGGTCCTACGGCTGAAAAACCGATTTCTATGGCCTATGTACAAAGTGATCTTGCCATTTTGGGGGCAGAGATTTTTGCTGAGGTTCGAGGAAAGCGATTAGCCATGCGGGTCGAAAAAATGCCTTTTGTTCCACAACACTATGTTCGCGGTTAACGATAGCAAGTATTCATTTTAAGCATAAAAATTCAAGCGCCATGCTTTTCATTGATGCATAATATTATTAGTTTATGGATTGATTGGTTAATTTTATGAATAAATGGATACTTTCGACTCTACTTTCGATGTCTTTTTTACCTTCTTATGCGTCTGCCGAGTGGGCGATTTCGCCCTATATTGTTAATGGCACTTCAACAACCCTGATTCAGTATCCCTCCTTTGTTAGCTTATTTTATGATCGTATTGAATACGATGGGGTCTATGGTGTCGGCAGTTTCTGTGGTGGAACCATGTTAGATGAGAGCCATATTCTCACGGCCGCCCACTGCCTTTTTGACGGAGATGGGCAATTAAACACCCATATTTTACTCTTTACTTCTGCGGCGCAAACGGATGATGAATCAGCTTTTCCTAATGGAAATATTGAAATCGTGCGTGGCGCGGAGTTTTTTCATCATCCTGACTATATCGATTCCTCAGAGATGTTGTGGGCAAATGATATTGCGATTATTCGGTTAGCACACCCCATGAATATCTTGGGGGAAGTTAAATTACCTAGCAATACAGATTATCGCTTAGGTACTAATGGTTTCGATGATGATGAAAATTCATATATTTTCGAAGCGGTAGGGCATGGCAATACCCAATCGGGGAAAGATGAAACCGATCAACTACTTTTTACCACCTTGAGTTATGTTTCCAACGCAAGTTGTCAACAAGGGATCGCTCAACCTTTAAACACTTCGCACTTATGTTTTTCCGGAGAAATCAACTCAACGACAACCTTGAGTAATGGCACATGCCAAGGTGATTCAGGAGGGCCTGTGTATTGGAATGATGATGGTGATTTAAAACAAGTGGGGATTACCAGTTTTGGCCCTAGTGTTTGCGGCCATGGGTTGGGTGACTCACAGGTCACCTCAGTTTTTACTGAAGTGGTTCAGTATCAAACATGGATTAAAGGCGTATTAGAGGGGGCTATTACCGCCGACTATATTGTTACGGATGAAATGCGACGAGCTTTTTTTGAACCTTCATCAGAATCATCAAGTAGTGGAGGAAGCCTTAATTTTCTTTCTTGGCTTGGGTTAATGTGCTTAGGCTATTGGCGGTGTAGAAAGAAGGGTGTAGCGACTGGCTGTAGCAAAAGATAAAGGCTTAGAAAACCAGTAACCTTGTAAGTAATCAACGCCCATTTGGTAGAATTTCTCGTGCATTTGGGCGTTTTCAATGCCTTCAATAACCACATCCATGTGTTTGGAATGACATAGCTTAATAATAAACCGTAAATATTCTTCTGAAATTGGATTACACAGCGTTTTTTGTGCCATCGTACGATCAATTTTGATCTGATTAAGGGGGAGGTCGAAAAAGCTATAAATAGAACTTAACCCAGCACCAAAATCATCCAATGACAGCTGAAACCCCATTTCACTGAGCCGATTTAACTGATCTATCGCATGTCGGTTTCCATCTAAAATAACCGTTTCTGTTAGCTCTAACACAATGGATTGAGTGTTAATACCTGCATTGTCTGCCATCATTTTTATGTTAGAGGGGAAGTTACTGTGTAATAGCTGCAAAACGGAAACATTAATATTGATTCGGGTCATGACACCATGAATTCTTCGATAGTGGCTAATAAATTGACAGGCTTGCTCAAATACTTGGTATCCCAATTCCGTAATCATTCCTTTTTTCTCAGCTAAGGGAATAAACTCGTCAGGATAGATCTCACCAAATTCTTTTGATCTCCAGCGAACGAGAGCTTCAAAACTGACCACTTTATTCGATTGGGTATCAATGATTGGTTGAAATTTGACCGAAAGAGCGTGTTGATATAAGGCTTCTTTTAACCCCCGCTCAATAAAGAAATACCGATCAACCGCTCGTTGGGTTTTTCCACTATAAATCTCAATATGAGCGCCACTTTTTTCTCCTGCATATTGGCAGGTACGCGAAGCTATATTCAGAATTTGGATCGCCTCTTCTTCGAGAGAAAAATGAGGATAAACACCAATATTCATTTTGTCGCCTAAAAGATACCCTTGTTCTTGGGCTGATTTAGCATAGCGTTCCATGATCGTTAGGCATAACGCGTGAAGCTGTTCACGGCTCTTTGGGGTACGCAGTAAAATAGCAAAATCGTCAGTTCGTACTCGATAAATAACAGAATCATGGTTAATTAAAGCACTCAATGCTTGATTCATATGGTGAAGAATGTGTTGAATGACATCGGATCCATATTGATTGAGGTAGGATCGGATATCCTCAATTTGGATATAAATCAGCGTAGCTTCAGGTGAGGAGCATTGGTGCTTAATATCATTAATATCGCGCAATAACTTGGTGGTGTTGGCCATACCAGAGGGTGCATCATAAAAAGCGGCTTGGTGTAGAAAAGAGGTTAATTTCTTTTGCTCAGAGATATCCCGATGGCTACCAACTAAAAAACGTTCATTTTGAACCGTTTTCGTTACCGCTGTCGCCAAAATCCAAAGATATTGCCCATCTTTTCGTTTGACCCGATATTCAGTCGTAACGCGAGACTCTTCTTCCAGATGTGCTTCTACTCGTTGTTCAAGCCTCTCTCTATCAAGCGGATGTACGATGGATAGCCACTCTTGGTAGGAGAGACTGGAGGTATGGAAACCAAATTGTTGATAAAAATGGGGATTATAGAAGGTCATGATTTTATCCATCCCCATGTGGAAGATCCCTTCGCTAAAGAGATCAAAAATATGTATTAAACGTTGCTGCTGATGCTCAAGAAAGGGAGGTTTGTTTGGGTTTGTGGGATCTTGTGTTAGCAACATATTAATACACCGGATTGACCATCATTATAGTTAACCTACTATAACGCCAAGTAAAACTAGGCTCAATGAATCAATTTCAAACAAGATTCCTCTCGATGATAGATGCCGCTTGGCCTAGTTTTGTTGAGTTGTACTTGTATTTTGATACGCCTGTGTCCCCCACAGAGGAACGGTTGATAGGCTGTGTTTGAAACTGCCAGACGTTTCTTTGGTGGAGTAGGATAAATAGAGTAGCGTCTGATTTTCTGGATCATAAATCCGACGAACCTTCATTGATTTAAAGAAAATACTCTTTGACTGTTTAAAGACTACGTCACCTGATTTGCTTTTATCAATATTCGCTATCATTTCAGGCGTGATTTCACCGGTTTGGCGGCACGAGATAGAACTGTCACTGGGATCTGCAAGGCTCAAGTTGGCTTCAATAGAGGCGATATGGCAGGTAACGCCAGTCACGATAGGGTCATCTAATGAGGTTATTTTGATGTCTTTCATGGTGAATAAGCCAAGGGAAACATCGCCCACTTCATTCTTATTACATCCCGCCAGTAATAAAGAGAGGCCAAAGATTAAGGCTGTTTTTTTCATATCATACTCGCAGAATCGCTATGGTTAATTGAGGGGGATGATAGCAGCAATGAATAAGAAAGGCAGGAGAGAATTGTGTTAAGATGGTTTCAACCTCGGTCCATGTTGATGATGAAGGGCTCATTATCGATGCACCGCTTTCATATTAAGAAGTCTCACTATGACCCACGCTTTTGTCGATCTTACCATGCAAGCCATTGTGGAAACAAAAAACAGATGGCTTTGTCATCACGTTGATGTTTTATTTCCTACCGCTGAGAGTATTAAAGGGCGGGAGCTCTATCTATCACTCAATGCTCAGCAGAGTGTCGCCCCACTGACGTTTAGTGCACAGCACCATATTCATTTAGACAGCATTTATCTGGTTGATTTTCATCGTTTAACGATTATGTTTGCACTCTTGCAGGCTTCACGTTGCCTACAAGAAGAACAGCAAGCATTATTGGTGGAGTTTTTTACCCAAATCATTTATTCAGCACCTTGTTCTTTATTTCTAGGTTTTGTTGACACTAAGCCGGTTGCTGCCGCTTTATTGACTGAAACAGAACACAGTTTGTTGATTTCCGATATTGTCATTCATGATACGGCCGCTTTTGGAACCCCCGATCATTTTGCTTGTGCAGTGATTGATAAATGGATGGAAGGGCGTTCATTTACGGGAAATATCTATATTGAATCAGCGCGGTAAGTAAGCACTCAAGAAGAGTGACATTGCTTGAAGATATGAGCTTTGACTATGTCAGCTAACGTCATTCTGTTAACTGCATCATTTTGTTATGCATCTATCCGTATACACTCGGTGATAACAGGAGGAGTCGTATATGAAGAAAAGAAAGTTTAGCTGCGTGATATTTGATTGTGAAGGCACGTTAGTCGATAGTGAACGTTTATGTTGCATGGCTCTTGTTCAAGTATTCAATGAATTAGGTGCACAATTAACACTGCATGATGTCGCTCAACATTTTTCTGGTGGAAAAATTGCCGATATCTTGGCAGATACACTAGAATTAGCGGGAATGAGCGCGGATCTTGATCTGCTAGAAGTTCGTTATCGACAAGTGCTTGAGTCTATTTTTATGACGCAACTGAAACCGATGCCTGGTAGTGAATCGTTATTACAGCAGCTTGATCAACACCATATTGAATATTGTGTGGCTTCCAATGCCCCTTATGAAAAAATTGTCGATTCACTTTCTAAGGCAGGGTTGGCAGATCGTTTTGAAGGTAAAATTTTTTCAGCTTTTGAAGCCAATAGCTGGAAACCTGAGCCGGATCTTATTCGTTACTGTGCCATGAACATGGGTTTTCCGCTTGAAGAGTGCGTCTATGTGGATGATACAGCGAAAGGGGTGAAAGCGGGAGTCAATGCTGGTGTGGTCACTTTTCAGCTTCAACCATTAAGTCCGCTGAATCATTTTAATCATCCGAATGTTCGCTTATTAAGTCATTTGGATGAATTGATGGGGCATCTATTTTAAGACGAACGGGTAATGAGGTAGCCATGAGTGATCAAAGCTTCTGTATGGTATTGACAACGACCAACCGAGTGGAAAATGCTCAGTTAATGATTCAGGCCTTATTGTCTAAATACTTAGCGGCTTGTATTCAAACGCTACCGATTCAGAGTCATTATCGCTGGAATGGCGAAGTTTGTTGTGATGACGAAATTTTGCTGATTATAAAAACGCGAGAGGCGTGTTATGTGGAATTAGAACAAGAGATTGTTCGCCTACATAGTTATCAAGTTCCACAAATTGTGCAGGTTCCGATCACCGAAGGTTTTGACCCTTACTTAGCTTGGATTTCACAGCATACTCAGGCGAACGGATTGCACACACTCCCGAATGGGTAAATCGCTCAGGAGATCGGTAGCATTGCCAGTTAAGAATCATTAATGCCGTGATTCCCCCTAAGGTGTCGCACAGCATATCTTTTTGTGCATCCCAAATATCACCTTGTGAGCCTAAAAAGGCCAAGCCCTCTTCCCCGCCTGCCAGTTCTGCATACCACCATTCCACAATTTCATAACCTGCTGCCACACTCATAATGGAAAACAGCGCAAACAAAGAGGCGATCAGACGGTTGCAGAGTTTTTTGCGCAGTAATAACTCGGCGATGGGGTAGGCGTATAGACCGATAGCAAAGTGTGCCACTCGATCAAAATGATTACGAGAAGAGCCTAGAAGTTGGTTAAACCAATCAAAAGGAACTTCAGCAAACGTGTATTTCGCACCAATGGTATGGAGTGCAAGCCAGAGGAAAGCGAGTAAGTAAGCGGTTTTGCTTAATGTACCGTGATAAGACACCCACCATAGGACTGAGAGAATACATAGTGCAGGTAAGATCTCAGCGATCCACACGGCATGTGAGGTTGGCGCAATCGCAGAAAAAAGAAAAATAGGGAGGTAAGCGAAAGTAAATAGCGCGATGGGTTTCGATAGCATCATAACGGTTTTATTCCCTTATATACGTTAATGAATTATTTTGAACGCTGTTCGATTTTTATATTACGCTGATCCCGCGATGAACTTCAAGCGTGTTTTGGGCTCAGTTTTTTCTGATAAGAGGCTTTAGAAGCGGAGTCTAGTTCAAAAACTGACAATCTGGCTGGGATGGGGCTCGACAAATCCTTTGCTTTAGCTTTGAATGAACATTATGAAAGAAATTATGGGTATCGCATGTCAAACACACAAGCATTGAGTACAACCTTTCAGTCGTACATGGAAAATCCATTGCTATGGCCAATTTTGGAAGTGCTAAAACGTCAGCCTTCTGGCTGGAAGGTCCACACCTTGGCGGCACATTTGATTGAACAAGAGTTAATGCCGACCTTAGATACGGCTGCGGATAAAGATCTCTTTAAGCGTAATTTTTTGATCATGAATGCCCTCTATCAATTACAAGAGATGCTGTACCCCAAAAGTTGGTTGCAAGTGGAAGCGATGGATATTGCTTTACGACCGATATTTCGTCATGCGCAGTATGTGATTGATGCGAATGATCCGTTACGAGACTATTACACCCGTTGGGAACATTATGAAGCCAGCGAAGGGGAGGTTCGACGTTTATTGAATGAGTTTTGGACTCGCTATCAACGTTCTGTTGGTGGAGAAACGATTAAAACGTTGGATCGCGCCAAAGCTCTACGCCTATTTGAATTGACAGAAGAGGCTTCTTCGTTTGAAATTCGGAAAACTTGGCGGAAACTTGCACTGCGCTGGCATCCGGATCGGGATAACGGCAACGCAGAGCGGTTTCGAATTTTATGTGCAGCGTGGAACGTTTTACGCCAAGAACCTTAGTTTCAATACAAGCCGCATTGGCGGAATAAAGAAGACGAACCTTACCCTTTAAATTGGGCTTTCCGTAAACGGTTTAAGGCTGCCATGGCATCAAGAATACGCGGTTTAGCGAGATCGCCTTGGTTAGGCATTTTTGCATACCATTCCCCATCGAGTAACCTTTCCATCTCCAAAGCAGGGTTGGTTGACCATCCCGGTTGTTGAGCGAGTTGAAACCATAACCAGCCTATGGCATTAATTTCAGCGGCAGATTCCAATTGTTCGAGAGCAGAAATATCGGTGAACTCTTTCCCAAAGCGAAGGGAGCCTTTTCCTTTTGCAGAAACGCGGAATTTCCCTTCAACTAACAACTTTTGCAATGCGTTGCGGTTAAGGTGTCGTGGCGTAAAGACGGCTAATGGCGTTTCGCATTCGTTACGACGTAACGTTGGATGTTGTTCTATGACCGCTTTTGCTTTTTCTGTCACATCAATGGCTTGATAGTCATGCATTTGAATGACGGTATCTGCGATATCAAGGTAATCACCAGAACCGCCCATCACGATCAGCGTTGAGGTTCCTAATTCGTCTCGAAGTTGACCAATACGATCAACGAGTGGAGTGATGGGTTCATCTCCTTTGCTCACCAGAGCCTGCATTCTTTCATCACGGATCATAAAATTGGTGGCAGAGGTGTCTTCATCAATCAGCAACGTTTTTGCTCCCGCTTCCATCGATTCTTGTAACCAAGCCGCTTGAGAAGTTGAACCTGAAGCATCTTGTGTACTGAAGTCATGGGTATTTTTACCCATAGGAAGATGGTTAATATAATTAGACAAATTAAGGTTATGGATGCAGCGGCCTTCTTCAGCTCGAATTTTCATTGCTTGCTTATCCATGACTACACGTTCACGGCCATCACCCGGAATATGATTGTAGATAGAACGTTCTAAGGCGGTTAACAACGTCGATTTACCATGAAATCCCCCGCCGACAATTAAGGTTATGCCTTTTGGAATTCCCATTCCGGTAATCGGGCCTTGATTGGGAGTGGATAAGGTCACTTGTAGACTCTGTGGCGTCTGAAAGGGAATGGCTTCTTTCATCGGGAGATCGCTGTCACCCGCAAGACGAGGTAAAATACTGCCATTAGCAACAAAGGCAACGAGCCCTTGTTCGCTGAGTTGATCTCGCAGGGCTTCTTGATCTTCAATAACTTGGCAGTGATGAATTAAAACCTCTTTATCCAGTTCTCGCTCAAGTGTGGCGCGGCGAATAAATTTAGGGAGATGAAAGGTTAAAATGTTGAGCGCTTTTTTGGCAAGAATATCTCGCCCTTCAGCGGGTAAATTCATACGAAAGCGTAGCTCAATGCCATCATCATTAAAAACCACGGCTGTACTGTCTAGTACGGTTTGCCCATTTAAAGCAATGGATAAACTATTTTCTTGTTTGGCTAACTCAGCAAATCGTCTTGCAATAAAATCACGGGCCGCTTGTTGATAAGCGGATGATTGGTTTCTTATCCACTCTAAACCAGTCAGCGACCATGCACGAGTTGCACGTAATCGGGAGGGGGAAGCGTAAGGGTCTGGCTGAATATGGTCGATAAACAGAGTAAAATCAGTAAAGTCATACTGTCCTTTGATCTTTTGATAGACGCGGTAATTCTGTTTTTCGAGTTTTTTCAGTGTCGCTATTAATAAATCCATCTCGATTTTCACTTATTAGAGAGAGAAAGGTGGGCGATTATAGGGAGCGCCTCACATAGAGTAAAGGCATGATAAGTAATCTCCCCCATAAGGAAAAGGCTTATAGTCTCTATTGCTTGGCATTTTCTCGAGATTGGTTTCGTGTTAATTGTATTTAACTGTGTTTATAAGCCAGATGAAAGCCTGTACTGGCCTTCATCTGGGGGACGTTATGGATAGAGAGTCTTTGGCTTTAGCGTGATGGCATAAATAGCGATAAATCAACATCTGCTTGGTAGTCTACACCTTCAATGCCAAACCCATTGAGACGTAAAAAGGCCTGCTTAAATCCTTGATAGTCGCCGAGTTCAGCAAAATTGCTGGCATTCATCTGCTCTACAATCTCTTGTACGCGGGTTTGAGTATCGGGATTTAATTCCCAGTCATCCATACGCAATAACCTTTCACTATCTACTGGCACGGGCGTGCGGGCATACAGTTTATCACTGAACAGTCGTTGCATTTGTTCGATACACTCTTCATGAGTCCCTTTCTCTTTCATCACGCGGTAAAGCGCTAGGATGTAAGGGGTGAACGCAGGAATAAACACACTGGCTTTGGTCACTAATGCCTTACATACGGTCGCATAGGCATTTCCGTCAAAATTGGCCAATTTTAAGTTAAGTGCATGACTCGTTTGGTGAAGGTCAATTTTTGCTCGACCTAATGTACCGTCCAAATAAATAGGGTGAGTCATTTCTGGACCTACATAGGAAAAGGCGATGGTTTTACAACCTTGCGCCAGTGAGTCATTGTTGATTAAAGTATCGATCCAATTTTCCCAATCTTCTCCTCCCATGACTTTTAAGGTGTGATCAATTTCTTCCTCAGTCGCAGGAGGTAATGTGGTATCAATCCACGTATCATTTTCTAATAGAACGGTTGCCCCAGAAACAGGTTCACCAATGGGTTTAATCACTGAGTGCCAAAATTCGTCTGATTGCGGTTTTCGGCGCATGCCACTGGCAATACTGTAAATAACTAAGTCCACTTCACCTTCAAAGTAGGTTTCAATGGCTTCAATCACTTGTTCTTTGATCTCGTTTGAGAACACATCCCCATTGATATTGACGGCTATGCGTCCGGCCTGTTCTGCTTGTTGCTTAAAGAAGATGTTATTGTAAAAACCCGCGCTACCGACGCTTTTTTCAGAAGGGCCGCGTTCAAAAGAGACACCAATGGTATCGGCATCTGCCCCACCAAAGGTCAGTGCGATTCTAGCCGCGAGACCAAATCCAGAAGAAGCACCCAGAATTAAAACCCGTTTAGGGCCATGAGAGATAGGCTTTGCTGATTTAACGTAATGAATCTGTTCGAGTACAGCTTGTTTACATCCAAAAGGGTGAGCGGTGCGAGCGACCACACCTTGGATAATCGGCTCAATGCGCATGAAAAAATCACCTATTGATACTTGGGAGAGGGATCAAAATAACGTAAAGCTAGGTAAAGTTTCTTGAGCTAGACCATGAAAAAAGAGACTTTTAACCAGAATTTAACCGAACGTAATGAGTTACGACTTGAATTCTCTGTTAAGGGCGGTCTAAAAATCGGAGATCAATGGGGTGAGCTGCTGTGTCATATATTGTGCTATCCACGGTTGAGCTTCCGGTGTAGGGTGAAGGCCGTCTGGCATCATCCATTCTGGTTTGACGATCACTTGCTCAAGAAAAAAACGGATCAGTGGGGCCGATAACTCTTCGCTTAAACGAGGGTAGATTTCTGCAAAGGCCTCACTGTAGCGCCGGCCATAATTGGGTGGTGTGTGGATTTGCATGATCATGGGTTGCGCATTGCTGGCTTTGATCTGCACGATCATGGCGCGTAAGTTATTCTCAATAAGGTGAGGAGGAAAGCCACGTAAACCATCATTGGCTCCTAAAGTAATCAATACCCATTGGGGATGATGCTGTTCTAATAAAGCGGGTAAGCGTTCTAGCCCATTGCCAGTGGTGTCACCGGAGATGCTGCCGTTGATAACTGTGATGTCTAGGGATTGCTGTGAAAATGTTTGATTCAATAAACTTGGCCAAGCTTTCTCTAAGGGCATTTGATATCCCGCACTTAGGCTATCCCCTAAGACTAAGAGTGTGTTACTACTAACATGCGCGGCGAACAACAGTGCGCTCGCAGGCATTAACCATATCAACATTAAGGAAAGCCGTTTCGTCATGCAAAGCTCCGTTATTATTTCTGTTCAATCGTTATCTAAAGTAGTCTCCACCAAACAGGAGTCGTTGACAATCCTTCGAGACATTAATCTGGTTATTCACACCGGAGAAAGTGTGGCGATTGTCGGAAGTTCTGGAGCCGGGAAGTCGACCTTAATGACTCTACTGGCTGGATTAGATACTCCGAGCGAGGGGGAAGTTCATCTACTCGGTCACCCATTATCAACATTGGATGATGAAGCGCGTGCTGCAATCCGAAGTCGCTCGGTCGGTTTTGTGTTTCAAAGCTTTTTGCTGATCCCCAGCTTGTCGGCATTGGAGAATGTTACCTTACCCTGTTTACTGAAGGGAGAGCCAGAAAATAAACAACGAGCCAAAGCATTGTTAACCTCTGTTGGGTTAGCGCATCGAATGCATCATTCTCCTACGCAGCTTTCTGGCGGAGAGCAGCAGCGTGTAGCGATTGCCCGAGCCTTCATGGTTGAGCCTCAGATCTTATTTGCGGATGAACCGACGGGCAACCTTGATCAAGAAACGGCAAGTAAAGTGATAGATCTCTTGTTTGATCTCAATCAGCAGCACGGTACAACGCTGGTGCTCGTCACCCATGATCCCCGATTGGCAGCGCGTTGTGATCGCCGTTTTTATATGTCTTCAGGATTGTTGGAGGAGCAAAGATGAATCCTCTTTCTTCACGGGCGTTAAATCGACGTCTTCTCGGATGGAGTTTTAGCGAAATTCGTCATGGTCAGTTATGGCCTATTTCTATTGCTCTAACCTTGATCATCGCTTGTATCTTTGCGCTCACCGCGTTAACACAACGTATGGAACAAGTGGTGGTTAAACAAGGAAAAGAAGCATTGACTGCCGATAGTGTCTTTGTGTCCGCTAACCCTATACCGACAAGATTAGTACAACTGACTGAGCAAAAGGCCCTAACAACCTCACAGATGACTCGGTTTACAACCATGGCATTCAGTGACCGTGGAATGCAGCTCGTTACCGTACAAGCGGTCGATAGTCAGTATCCTTTACGTGGCAAACTCGTGCTCTCTGATGGTCAGAATACCCGACAGAGGGTTTCTGCAAATGAACTCTGGTTGGATGAACGCTTATTTTCTCAACTGGATGTTGTGATAGGAGATGTGATGAGCATTGGTGACGCTGATTTTATTATCAGCGGACGAATGGTTGAACAACCGGGATTAAGCTTTAATCCATTTCAACAAATGCCAACAGTGTTAATTCATCAAACGGATGTGGAGAAAACGGGAGCCATACAACTGGGGAGTCGAGTGCAATACCGTTTATTTATTAATGCAGCGCCAAGTGCTTTACGGGAGCTTAAAGAAGCGGTTGCATTAACCCCCAGTGACACATGGCGCGATACGGAAACAGCCAATCGAACCAATGAAGTCTTTGAACGTACCCAACACTATCTGTCATTGACGTTAGCTATTGTCATTATTATGGCGGCGACGACGTTAGTATTGACTTGTCAGCATTATGTCGTGAGCCGACAACGCACCATTGCGATGCTAAAAAGCTTGGGCGCAAGTAAAAAATGGATTGCTCGTTGGCTCAGTACTCAAGTGTTATTGTTATTTGTTATGGCTGTATTGGCTGGGGGGATGATTGGTGTCGTACTGGAATATGGCTTAAGAATTCCATTGGCAGATCTTTTACCCGAGCCATTACCCACTTATGGTATGAAACCAATTCTCGTGGCATTACTGTCGAGTGCCTTAATCGCCGTGCCAGCGTTAGGAATACCATTGGGGCACTTGTTAAATATCAGCGCTATTAATGTGATGCAAACGGCCAAAAAACCGCCTCGATTATTATTAAATGGGGCACTGTTACTGGTTCCATTCGTGCCAATGGTCGCTGTCTATTGGCAAAACCGATTGGTCTGGATGGTCCTTGCTGGAATGCTGGGGTTATTTTTTATTTTAGCCGTGGTGAGCTTGTTGATTACCCGTGCGCTGAATTGGTTGCCATTGAATACGGCAATGACATTAGCTTTAAGCCGAATTAACCGTTCTAGCGTCACAACAGGGCTCCAATTTGGGGCGTTATCGCTTTCTTTGATGCTGCTTGCGGTGATGTGGTTGGTTCGAACCGATTTGCTGGCTGATTGGCAAAAAATGTTGCCGGATAATGCCCATAATGCCTTTGCTATTAATATCGCGGGTTATGAAAAAGAGGCTTACTTAGCAGCATTAGATAGCGCTGGCATCGAGCGTTCAACCGCTTTTCCAATTATTCGAGGTCGTCTAACTGATATTAACGGTCAGCCAGCCCAAGCACGAGTGGACAATGGAGAAGGGCCGAACGCGTTGCGAAGAGAGCTGAATTTAACATGGGAAGATGAGTTACCCAGTTACAACCCCATTGTAGCAGGGCGATGGGAAGGTGAAAAAGGCGTATCTATTGAGCGTGAATTAGCTGATGAACTTGATATCAAAGTGGGAGATACGCTCACATTTTTGATCAGTAGTCAGTCTGTAGAAGCGGTGGTAAATTCCATTCGTGACGTTGAATGGAGGGAAATGAAACCGAACTTCTTTTTTATCTTCACGAATGATGTTATGTCAAATATCTCTGGAAGTTGGATGGTGAGCTTTCGGATTGAAGCTGAGCATCAAACCTTACTTGACTCATTATCTCGTCAGTTTCCGACCGTCAGTTTGATGGATATTCGCTTGATGGGGGAAAAAATACAACACCTACTGACCCAAATAGTGTGGGCAATAACCATTTTAGCTGCCTTGGGAATAGTGGCCGGTTTACTACTTATCTTTACCTTGTTACGACTCAGTCTGAGTCAACGCCAGCAAGAGATACAGCTTTATCGGACGCTTGGAGCAAGTCGTCGCCGAATAACCACCACTATTTGGGCTGAATTTGGTGTTATGGCGCTGGTAGCTGGGTTGATTGCTAGTGTGGGTGCCGATGCGGTGGTTGCCGGAATTATGTACTGGGGATTTGCGTTATCCCCACAGGTGCATTGGGGCATTTGGCTACTGTTGCCGTTACTGACATTTTTAACGTTAGCCTTGGTGGTGGGAAGTTTACTCAGCCAGTTATTAACACCGATGAATAAAGCATTTAATTAGAAATTCATTGAGTAAGTTAATAACTTATCCACAAAAACGGTGGATAAACTTTGGGATAACTTAGGGTGTGAATAACCCATGTTTTGGTGCTAAGCCAATAGCAATCGAGCTTACCCGTGATGGCTTATTCACAAGTCGTAAAAAAAGAAGATTTACCAATAATGAGTCAAGCATTTTTTTGCCTTTTTCAGTGGATTTTTCAATTGTATTCTTAGGTAAATCGTGAATGGCATTTTTCTTTTTGTTGGTCTTTTTATCAGTCAATAACCTTATGAAAAATGTGATTTTCATAACGTTTTACACACTTTAAACTAAGCAATGAGTAAATGACTAGCGGCAGTAATATGGTATCAATAAAATCAGCACAACCGATCCCTAGCGTGGCTATTGTTGGTGGTGGCGTTGCGGGAAGTACCGCGGCTATCCATTTGAGTGAACAAGGGCTAAAGGTCAGTTTACTGGAAAAAAAAGCCGATTTAGTGGATGGGCCACCGATCTGTCATCTGCATGCTGGAGGAAATCTCTATCGGGATATTTCTTTAACTCAATGCATGGAATTATTGCGTCAATCGATAGAAACCATTCGACTTTACCCCCATACGCTAAACCAGCGCCCAACGGTGATTGCGGTTCCACATTCTGATCCCGGCTCTTCACAAGAGTTGCTTGCGCGGTTAGAGGTGATTCGAACGGCTTATCAAAGGCTAGTCGATGAGGATCCGAATAATCAAATTCTCGGTGAACCTAAGAACTACTATCGCCTTTACCAACAAGAGGAATTGGAGCGGTTAGCCAAACAGTCTCAACCTCGTTACCCTCAAACGATGGATGACTGGCTTATCCCTTTTGCTCAATATGCAAACCTCGAGCAGTTAAAATATCCGGTTGTGGCGGTGCAGGAATACGGTTGGAGTGTTTTTCGTCTTGCTGCTAGTGCCGCGCTGACGCTAAACCGTTTAGATAATTGTCAGGTTTTCACCCACAGCACTTTAGTTCATGCCGTTTTCATGGATGACCAATGGCATTTAACCTATCGAGACCAGGCAGGCATCGAACATTCATTAATTTGTGACTACTTGATCAATGCGTGTGGCTATGAAACCGGCACTATTGATGATTTAACCACTCATCCTCGCCAGCGATTCGTTGAGTTTAAAGCTGCCTATGTTTCTCATTGGCCCCAGTGTCATCAAGCATGGCCTGAGGTGATTTTTCATGGTCCAAGAGGGACGCCCAAAGGCATGGCCCAATTAACGCCTTACGCCGATGGGATGTTTCAATTACACGGTATGACTCAGGACATTACATTATTCAATGACGGATTAGTGACATCCAGTTCGGCCTCTTCTCAACCTCGATTGCCTCAGTACTTAGAACAAAAAATCACTCAAGGCTGGTCGCTAGAAAGCTTAACTAAGCGGACACAACAAGCGATTGACCATATGAGTCAATTTATTCCCGAGTTTAGTTATGCGGAAGTGGCGGGAACACCGTTATTTGGTGCGCAGCAAATTCCGGGGGAAGATGCGTCGCTACGTGCTGCGGATGTCACGTTTGAAGCTAACCATTATGCTCGTATTGAAATCGTGAAAGGATCTTCTGCGTTGGAAGCGGCCAAGAAAATCGTGTCGACATGGCAACTCATTAACCATGTTATACCCTCATCGATTGAGCAGCAGCATCCTGTGAGTATGAGTTTAACGGAGCAAGAAGTGGAACAAAAAGCCATGCAGTTAGCTCAGAAGCGAGGTTATCCCGTTGCCCTCGCTAAAGTTGTGGGTGGAGGTGTGAGCTAGCCTCTAATAACCGAAAAATTTCGCCCATTGGCCCCATACTTGTTGTAATCCTGCCAGATCGCCACGAACAAACTGTACCATTTGCCCCGGTTTGGCTTGCGCTAATCTGGGCAGATCAATCCTCGCTACACAACCTATTTTGGGATATCCCCCTAGGGTTTGTCGGTCATTTAACAAGATAATTGGTTGACCATCGGGGGGAATTTGAATACTACCTAAGGCTATGCCTTCTGATAATAATGGGCGAGTGGGAGAGATAACCTTCGGGCCGTTTAAACGGTAGCCCATTCTATCCGCATGTTGGCTAACCAGAAACTTCCCTTGATAAAAGGTATCTAAGCTTGATGGGTTAAATTGCTGAAATTGGTAACTTTCGATAACACGCAATTTAAGGGGTAAGTTATAGTTAGGCAGAAAACGAAAGGTGACTTGTCGTCTCTTTTTCTCTATTGAGTGAGGGGAAAAGTGGAGTTGATCACCCGCTTGTAACGCTTGGCCATTATGTTGTAATCCGCCTAAGGATTGTCGACACGCGGTAGAAACACTGCCTAACTGCTTGGATACGTGGAAGCCGCCTCGAACGGAAAGATAGGCTCTAAGCCCATTGCGTGGCAGTGCGAAGGTCAACCTATCTCCTGCCTGAGCGGTAAATACGCTCCAGTTGGTGAGTGGCTGTCCTGACAATTTGGCGGCTAAATCCCCTCCAGCAATAGCCAACTGACAAGAGTGGTGAATGATAAATTCAGCTTGACCTAAGGTGATTTCTAAAACTGGGCTATTGGCTGGGTTATCGAGTAAATGATTCGCCCAACTGTAGGCATATTCATCAACAGCACCTGCGGTATTAATACCTAAATGGCTGAGTCCATAGCGGCCAAAATCTTGCAGTAGGCTTAAACTACCGGGTTTGCTGACGGTGAGGAAGGCGTTGCTCATTCGTTATCATCTCGCTGAAATACCTGAGGTTGAATCACGCCACCTAAAGCTAAAAATTCTTTGCGATCAATAGAATAAAAGCTAACTTTTGAACCGATTGTCCATGGCAGCATAGGATCTTGTGTTGGATTGAACAAGGCAATGGGGCAATTACCAATAATATTCCACCCTCCGGGAGAATGGTTAGGATATACCGCCGTTTGTTGCTCGGCAATGGCGACACTGCCTTGGGGAACAAATAGCCGAGGTGTTTCCCGTCTTGGACGTTGTAGCTTAGGGTGAACGTCGGTCATAAAAGCGAATCCGGGAGCGAATCCAATAGCGCTGACGGTATAAACGTGTTGAGTATGTAATGTAATAACTTCTGTTAAAGAAAAGCCTTGCTGCTGATATAAAGCTAAATCTGGGCCAACCTCTGAATGATAGTAAACGGGTAGTGCAATGTTTTTCACTTGCACTGGCGATAAGTCGCCGGAATGGGCTAACCCGTATCGTAAGCGTTGCTCAAAGTCTTGTGGTGCAATGCGATAAGGTAAATAATCAATCAAAATCGTGGTATAAGCTGGGGTAATGTTCATCACAAATTCACCTAACTCAGCTTGGATATAGGCCGCTATCTGACCTATGTATATGGATAGGTTTGGATGTGAAGGGGACTCAAATGTCACTAATAAACTGGTTTCTGAGATTGGTTGAAGCGTATAGTTCACAGTCGAGTCCATTTTAACTTAGCAAGCGATGACGAATCTTCTCAATCAGAAGAATGGCATGGGGATTATCACCATGAACGCATAACGTATCGGCTTCAATAGGAATAATAAAACCATCAGCACTGGTCACTTTTCCATAGCGGGCAATTTGTTGCACTTGGTTGAGAATGGCTTCTTCACTGGTCAGGACTGAGTTTGGCATAGCACGGGGAGTGAGCTGTCCATTCGCAAGGTAAGTTCGGTCGGCAAATGCTTCAAACAGCAGGGGAACATCAAAGCGATCGGCAATATCTAAATAATCTTGATTATTAGAAGAGGCTAACATCATTAGCGGCACGTTAAAACAGGAAACGGCATCAACAATGGCACGGAAAATAGCTTTGTTTCGCATCATGTCGTTGTAAAGTGCGCCGTGAGGTTTTACGTAACTTAATTCGGCATTTTTGCTTTCACATAAGGCTTTTAAGGCTCCGATTTGATAGATCATAAGTTCACAAATTTCCTCATCCGAAAAGTGGAGAGAACGGCGTCCAAACCCTTGGAGATCGGGATAGCCAGGATGAGCGCCAATCATCACATCATTTTGT
Organism: Vibrio cincinnatiensis DSM 19608; assembly: GCF_900167345.1. Lineage (GTDB taxonomy): Bacteria > Pseudomonadota > Gammaproteobacteria > Enterobacterales > Vibrionaceae > Vibrio > Vibrio cincinnatiensis. Next base: position 276,426 of record NZ_FUXB01000001.1, read on the forward strand.
ATGGCCAAGTCAATGGTTTTGCTCATGATATGGGGATCTGAGGCATGGAAGCCACAAGCGATATTCGCCATATCGACATAAGGCATCACTTGTTCGTCTGCGCCCATTGTCCATGCGCCAAAGCTTTCACCCATATCACAGTTCAGTTTGATGGTGCGGTTTGTTATCGTCACGAAGTTGAGTCCTTATGCCTTTCCTGTATTTGGTGCGTATCTTCAAAAGGGCACTATAACGCTTTGTTGAGTATAGAATATACCCTAAGGTTTCCCATTGTTCTAATTGATGATTTTTACGATCAGAGAGGGTAATGATCAGTGATCTATCGCGCATTTATCGATACAATCTTGACCAGCAATCATGACAACGAAGGTAGCTAGGAATGAAAGTATTAGTGACAGGGGGCATGGGATACATTGGCAGCCATACCTGCATCCAAATGATTCAAGCGGGAATGACCCCAATTATTATGGATAACCTTTATAACAGTAAATCCACGGTTCTCGATAGAATTGAAAAAGTATCAGGGGTTCGCCCCACATTTATTCTAGGGGATATCCGGGATAAGACGCACTTGGTTGAGATTTTAACTCGGCATCAGATAGAGTCGGTGATCCATTTTGCGGGCTTAAAAGCCGTGGGAGAATCCGTTCAAAAACCGCTTGAGTATTATGATACTAACGTTAATGGCACTTTAGTTCTGGTCGCTGCGATGCGAGAAGCTGGGGTAAAATCGCTGGTCTTTAGTTCTTCCGCTACTGTGTATGGCGACCCTGCCAGTGTGCCTATTACAGAATCTTTTCCGACCAGTGCAACCAACCCGTATGGGCGCAGTAAATTGATGGTTGAAGAATGTTTGACGGATTTTCAAAAAGCAAACCCAGACTGGAGCATTACTTTATTAAGGTACTTTAACCCAGTGGGTTCACACCCTTCTGGTGAATTAGGGGAAGATCCACAAGGTATTCCCAATAACTTAATGCCATTTATTTCTCAAGTTGCGGTCGGACGACGTGAATATCTCTCTGTGTTTGGCAGTGACTACCCAACAAAAGATGGAACAGGCGTTCGTGACTATATCCATGTTATGGATTTAGCTGATGGGCATATCGCGGCTCTACGCAATGTTGGCCGCCATGCCGGATTACACATTTTTAATCTAGGAACGGGCAAAGGCTATAGTGTGCTCGATATGGTGCACGCTTTTGAGTTGGCAAGCCAGAAAAACGTCCCTTATCAGTTGGTGGAACGTCGCCCCGGAGATATCGCTGAATGCTGGGCGGACCCAACGAAAGCACGCCAAGAATTAGGATGGCAGGCGACTCGTACGTTGCAAGAAATGACGGAAGATACTTGGCGTTGGCAATCACGTAACCCACAAGGTTACCCTGACGCTTAACGGATTCATATTAAAGCAAAAGCCAACCGATGAGGTTGGCTTTTGAGTTTCTAATTGGTTTGATAGCGGCTTAATATTTGACTCAAGTTTTGCGTTGCTTGAGCGATCTCCTGTATGCCCGAAGAGGATTGCTCTGCTACTCGTCGGATGGTGTTGGACTGGCTGCGGATATCACTTAATTCAGAGGCAATATCATTCGCTACTGCACTTTGTTCTTCCGCGGAAGTTGAGATCTGGACGCTCATATCATTAATCATGCGTGATGATTCTGCGATATGTTCAATATCATGGCCGATTTCAGTCACTAACTGGCTGCTGGTATGCGCTTGACTCACTGTTTGATCTGTGATTTTGGCAATGTGTTGGCTTTCCGTTTGCAATTTTTCTATCATCGATTGAATTTCGACTGTTGCTGCCTGAGTTCGACTCGCCAGCGTACGTACTTCATCGGCAACCACGGCAAACCCACGACCTTGCTCACCCGCACGAGCTGCTTCAATCGCAGCATTTAATGCTAATAGATTCGTCTGTTCAGAAATGGCATTAATAGTCGTAATCACCTCATTAATTTGAATCGCATTTTCATTTAACGTGGTTACAGATGAAGATGTTTGTGCAATAAAGCGTGAGAGTTGCTCAATCTCATTAATTGCTTGGGTAACTCGCTGGTGACTGGTTTCCACTTGTTGAGCATCTTGATTGGCCTGCTGATTGGCTTGTTGAGAGATGCTAGAAACCTCTTGTGCAGAAGCGGTCATCTCTTCCATTGCGGTTGCAACCGAGTCGAGTGATGCATATTGATGGGAGATTTGTGTTTCACTCTCTTTCATTTCAGAGGCAAAAGAGCGTGATGTTTCACTCAGTGTTGCGGAGTTATCTTTAACTGTCACAACCAGTTCGGTGAGGGTATCCATAGCATTATCCAACGCACAGCCAATCGTGCCAAACTCATCACGGCCAGGGTGAAAACCTAATCGAGAAGTGAGATCACCTTGGGCAATCTTTTGGGTTGTGGTGTAAAGCACCCACAGCGCTCCACCAATAAACGTTGCGACCCAATAAGTGAATAGAGCAAAAGGGATAAGCCACAAATAGCTAAGTAAAAAAGTCGTGAGGGCATGAGATCGCATTTGTCGCTCTTGGTGAGAAAAATCTTCACTTAAACGATAGATTTGCCCATTATTGGCTCGTCCTGTTGCGATGGCTTGGCCTTGTCGATATTGGGGTTCAGATAAGCTGGAACGAGTCTCTAAACCTGAAATGGTTGTAATGTTGGCTTGGCTGAGAATGCCTTGCAGTTTATATTCAACCGCCAATTTAGCTTGCGTTTCAAAACCTTGAATCGTTTGCCAGTAACGCGTTCCTGCTAAAGCGGTAAGTGTGACGAAAAAGAGCGCAAAAATGGCCCACATTTTATCGTTGATCGACATTTTAATAAACACACGGTCAATCATCCTGAATTGAACTTCTTTCATAGTTTCTCCGGTGCAACTGATTTCTGTAGCTCAAGAAGTGTATGGCTAGCAGAGAGGCAAGGATGTGTAATATCTCATAAATTTATGAAATAAATATGTATGAATATATTAGAAATGAGATATAGATCGACTATTTGCTGGTGAAATAAAGCCGACGAGATCATCACGTCGGCTTGGTTGGTAAAACGAGGGGGGGGATTAACCTAAAGCGGGTAGAACCCCCACGGTAATCAGAAGCTGTGCAGTCACAATGATAAAGCCAACAATTCCTGTAAAGATCAACGCTGGTTTGCCACCAAGTACTTGATAATACTGACTATCAGTCTTTTTCTGTCGAACTTTCGTGACCATAGCGATAGGTAGAAAAATGGCTAATACGGCTAAGGCAATAGCAGCATACCCCAGAGCCATAATAAACCCTTGTGGATAGAACAACGCAAAAATTAGCGGTGGAGTATAAGTGACGATGGAAGCTCGGATACGACTCTTCGTCGCGCCGGGTTTACGCAGGGTATCTCCCATAAATTCGAACAATCCTAAGCTGACCCCGAGGAAAGAGGTTAAGAGGGCTAAATCGGCAAAAATACCAATCATATTGCTTAGGCCAGACTGATGTGCTGTTTGTGCGAGGGTTCGAATCAGTGCCGATAGCCCACTGTTTTGAACTAAATCCGCTTGGCTAACAACGCCTAATGTCGCTAATTGCCAAAGGATATAAATAATAAGCGGAATCGCCGAGCCAATGATAATGGCTTTACGAAGTGATGCGGTATGCCCATCAAGGTAGTTAACAATAGCAGGAATGCTGCCATGAAAACCAAAAGAAGTGAAAATGACAGGTATAGAGGCAATCACTAACCCTTGTTCCAATGGCATACTGAGCAGGTAGGATTCAGTCACATTGGGGGCAAGAAAAGTCAGCACCATCATCATGGCAATAATTTTTCCTGCAAATAGAACTCGATTGACTTTATCAACGGTCGCGGTACCAATCGTGACGACGGCTGCAACGAGAAAAGTAAACAGTAATGTTCCGGTTGAGCCTGAAACTTCAACACCGGTTAGCTCCGCGACACGATGAGTAAACTGCGCACCGCCTCCTGCAATATAGGCGGCACAAAGGGAGTAAAAGAGGAAAAGCATTGCAAAGGTCGCAATCCATTTCCCTTTATGCCCGAGAATTTCTTTTGCCAGCGTGTGCAAGGTTGCCTCTTTACTTGAGTACTGGTGGATTTCAACCATCAGTAATGCAGTAAAAGCCATTAACGCCCACAAAGTAAACATAATAACGAGCGACGTGGAAAAACCAATACCAGCAGAGGCTAAAGGAAGCGCCAGCATGCCGGCTCCAATGGTCGTTCCTGCAATAATCAAACTACTGCCTAAAAGTTTAGATTTTTTCATAATGTAAATATAATTGTACGATTGTTGTGGTTACAGAAGGGTAATGTGCGAAAGAGAACCAAGATTATTGGCTTTATTCACTACTTTGTGCCTATTTTGAAGAAATAATGCTAGTCGGTCAATGTCGTTGTAAAAATATTAAACCAAAAGTGTAATTATTTTTGTACGGATTTTCGTTCTATGGTGATGTGGTGGTTCGATGAACTTGATGGCCGTTAGACACAACAAAATAGCGAGGGTTAGACGAAGCCAAGTGACGGTCAATTTGATACAATCTGGCGCTAATAGTATTTGACGCTTTTATTAGCGTTTATTGGGTTTTATGAGAAATGAATATGTCTTCACACGCCTTGAGTTTTCTGCAATTAGGGATTGCGCCCGCTTTAGCTGAACGCTTAGCCACATTAGGGATTCATACCCCGACTGACATTCAAAAGCAGGCTATTCCTCATATTCTGGCGGGAAAAGATCTGCTTGCGGGAGCACAGACAGGAACGGGAAAAACGGCGGCATTTGGTTTACCGTTATTGCAACGACTCTTGCCTTCTACGGTCGAGTCTAGAAGTGAAGCGAAAGATATTCGAGCCCTAGTCTTAGTGCCTACACGTGAATTAGCACAGCAAGTCTTTGATCATTTACAAGCTTATGCTGAGGGGAGTGGGCTCAAAATCGTTGCTGTCTATGGTGGCACGAGTATGAATGTACAAAAACAGCATTTACGAGGTGGTGCAGATATTTTAGTCGCTACACCGGGGCGTCTTCTCGATCATGTTCACGTTAAGAGTTTATACCTTGGTAATACACAAACCCTAGTGTTGGATGAAGCCGATCGAATGTTGGATATGGGGTTTATGCCGGATATTCAACGAGTACTCAGAAAGCTTAGCCGAGCAAGGCAAACGCTGTTTTTTTCGGCCACTTTTGATCATAAAGTGAAAAATTTGGCATATCGCTTATTACATGAACCTGAAGAAGTTCAAGTGACTCCGGAAAATTCAACCGCAGAAACGGTGACGCAAATGGTGTATCCCGTTGATAAAAAACGTAAGCGAGAATTATTATCTTATTTAATTGGTTCACGAAATTGGCAGCAAGTTTTGGTGTTTACGAAAACAAAGCAGGGCAGTGATGCTTTGGCCCAAGAACTGAAACTGGATGGCATTAAGTCGGCGTCGATCAATGGGGATAAGAGTCAAGGGGCGCGTCAAAAAGCATTGGATGACTTTAAAGCGGGTAAAATCCGCGCCTTGATTGCCACCGATGTGGCAGCAAGAGGCATCGATATTTGTGAGTTAGAGCAAGTGGTTAACTACGATATGCCATATAAAGCAGAAGATTACGTGCATCGAATTGGGCGAACAGGGCGAGCGGGTAAAGCAGGAATGGCTATCTCTTTTATGAGCCCGAATGAAGAGCCAATGTTGCAAGCGATTGAGCAGTTATTGGATCAGCGTTTGCCACAAGAATGGTTAAAAGGGTTTGAACCATCATTGGTCGAACCGACAGAAGAAGTCTCTTCTGCCCGTCGTTTAAGCCGCTCAGCAGAAAAACGTAAGCTAAAAGCCAAACTCAAAATACATGCCAAGCGAGGAAAAAAATAGCCGTTTGAGCTCTAAGACAAGACATGCGAAAAAATAGGAGGGCATCAATGGGGGGAGTTTTCCTCTCTCATTTTGGCACATTGTTGCTCCCAACTATAAGCCACATCATAGACCAATTCATGTACACTCTTTGGGTTAAGGACAAATTTGTCAGCAATTTGATATTTGTGGATCATCAGCTCGTTAAACAACTGCCAATGATTAAGTAGACATTGATCTAAATCGGCATTTTCATCACGCCACGTTTCTTTTAAAAATGGGGTTAAACTGGCGGCGCTGTGGGTGTACATAATCATTTGCCATTTCACTTCCCAAATTTTAATGGGGTTATCTGGGTATTGTTGATTATATTGGTCAGCAAAACTTTCAATAATATGCTCAAGTTCGTCTGAAGTATCAATAAAGTAGTCAAATAATGCATCTTCTTGTCTTACCGCATCTGCAATCAGTTGGATCGGTTGCTTGATGACGAGTCCGTGAGCTAATAACCGCATAGTGAAATGGTACAGTTTCACATTTGCTGGTGTCGCGCTGGGGATTTCATCAATGACTCGACGTAAGTAGTGTTCCATATAGAGATGGAGACCATCACTGATACTGTGCCAAATCTTTTCTTTACTGCCGAAATGATGGCGAATCAAACTGTGCGAAACTCCCGCTTTTTCACTAATACTCCGTAGTGAAACGCGCTCATAACCTAGCTCACAAAATAGCTCAGCAGCAATTTTAAGAATATGATACCGAGTTTTTTGGGCATCTTGGGCACTACGCCGCCCTTGTCTTTTTTCGCTCATTACTCTTCTTCATCAATCAAGATCCCCGCTGTTTTACCAGATATACCCACAAGTTTCACGGATAATGAAACACTTGAGCGATTAACTGCACATTTCATCGCCTTCTCTTATCTGTTTGCAAGAAATTTGCTCTATTTTGTTACATTGGTAACCTTTCTTGCACCAAACGGCTCGCTCTTAATAGACTCGGAAGGACGTTGTCCATTAATGCGGATTCTGACGTTCGGCTGGCTTGCGTGGAAATATTCATTGCGGCAATAACTTGATTACGCTGATCCATAATGGGTACGGCAATAGAGCGTAGCCCTAACTCTAGCTCTTGATTCACAATTGAAAAACCTTGTCTTCTTACCTCGGTTAATGTATCGAGCAAAATTTTTTGGTCCGTCTGAGTGTAAGGGGTGAATTTTTCCTCTGGAGGAGTACCGATGGCCTGAATCTGTTCTTCAAGGCTCTTATACGATAATAAGACTCGCCCCATTGAAGTGGCAAAAGCGGGTAAGCGAGTTCCAACGCCAAGGTTCACCGACATGATATGGTGAGTCATGTAGCGGGCAATGTAGACAATTTCTGCACCATCAATGACCGCCACAGAGCAAGATTCCCCAGTTTCTTGGCTCACTTTCTCAATAATGGGTTGGACTATCTCAACGATAGGCTGTGAGGCTAAATAAGAGTATCCCAATTGCAGAACTTTGGGGGAAAGCCAGAATAGTTTTCCATCACTTTCCACATATCCTAAGACTTTTAATGTAAACAAAAAGCGTCGAGCAGTAGCCCGACTCAGATCGGTATATTTTGCAACATCACTTAAAGATAGCTTCTTTTTGCTGTGATCAAACACCTGGATCACAGAAAGCCCACGTTCTAGTGACGTAACAAACTCTTTTGACTTTTCGGGTATTGACATTCTATTAACACTTCCTCAATATCTAAATCGCGTTCGCATGGTGATTCACATGTTCGCAATGCGAACTTATGGTGGCATAATAATACATGATAAAGCCGCTTTAAACCCTATGATCTTGCTTCGACTAAAGGAAAAGGAGAGCATCATGTCTGTACAATACAAAACCATCTTCGCTTCAATAGATAACTACAATAAGGGTGGGGTTCAAGTCCTCATGGAAGACCCTAAACGTTATGTATTTTCCAATATGTTTGAAATTGCAGCGACCAACGCACCTTATGAGCGCATCGTTGCGGCAAAAAACTTAGACTATTCCATAGAAATAGCAAGAGCGGAAGGAAATTCCCCTTGGTACGTCTGTGCTCACGATGAATTCGTGGTTGCTATGGACTATGAAGTCGAAGTTCACTACGTCAAGCTTGCTGATGAAAGCATCGTTGATGAAGATAAAGATGGCGCTGTCATGCTAAATGACAACCCTGACGGCAAAAAAATGGGCCGAATTATCTTACAACGAGGCCATCAAGCCCTTCTTCCAGAAAAAACTGCTTACCGTTTTTATTCCTCTAAACCTGCCACATTGTTACTTCAATCCATCATCGGAGAGGTATCCGTCGAGAAGTGGGCAGATATTTGTCTCAAATAATGTGATTTAGCCTGATAACGTGAATAAAGGAATATAAAAATGAATACTCAAGTAAAATGCACAATTAACAATAATGCAACAGGATACCAAACATTTACTGCGGGGAGCTTTAGTTTTGACCGCTGTGAATACTTTGCTTATATCACCTGCCCAACGGGTGTCCATATGATGCCTATCGACAACTTCCTTAAAGCTTTGATGCGTGACATCGCTTGGGGATTTTTCTATGGCACCGTGGCGTTTGATGATGTGTTTGGCACAACAAACCACTACGGCAATGTTGATCTTTACTTAGGTTCTCAACATAAAGAGTGGACGAGTGCTAAACGTGATTTCAAAGAAAATTTCAAATCCGATGTATTGATGGACATCTTCAAACTCATGATGTCGGATTGGACTATTGCTGGATTTGACCCCTTTGCAGCCCCTCAAGAAACTGGAACCGCGTGGGGCCCTAAAAATGGTAATGAAGACCGCCTAATTGAACGTAAACGTGAAGTAGCAAAACGTATGGTTGGTATTCCAGGTGATGCACCGTTACGTACCGATGAAGCGGGTTATCCTGTCAACCGGGCTTTCTTGGATGTAGATCAAACCCAACCTGTCGTCGAAGCTGAGCCAGAGTTTGAAGGTGAATTGCATGCCTTTAACTTATTTGGCTATCTATCTCGTTCGGATGTGACTTGGAACCCTTCTGTTGTTTCAGTTGTCCGCCAAAGTCTGTTCTGCCCAACAACAGAAGAATTTATCCTTCCGATCGACCATGGAAACGACCGTGTGGAATGGTTTGTTCAATTCTCTGACGAAATTTCATGGGATATCAAAGATGGCAAAACCAGCCGTCCTTTGGCTACGGTGACCATGCGTGCCGGTGATATTGCGGCAATGCCTGGTGATATTCGTCACCAAGGTATGTCCCCCAAACGTTCAATGTTACTGGTCTGGGAAAACGGTTCACCTGAAATCATGGAAATGATTAAAGCCGGAACTGTTCCAATGGTACCTGTAACGTTTTAATTAAAGGAGTACGACGATGGATATCCAAAATAAGTTACTGATTGGTGGCCAGTGGGTCGATAGTGTTGATGGCAGTGTTATTGATGTTATCAACCCACATGATGGTTCATTAATTACTCAAGTGGCTGAAGCAAAAGAAGCAGATGTCGATCGTGCCGTACAAGCAGCAAAAGAAGCCTTCCCCGCATGGGGAGGCTTAGCGGCTTCTGAAAGAGGGCGCTTGTTGCTGAAACTGGCCGATAAAATTGAAGAAAATGCAGAAGAACTGGCCCTGCTAGAAACTTTAGATACGGGTCACCCGATTCGTGACACATTAAATATTGATGTACCAAGAACCGCTTACTGTTTCCGTTACTTTGGTGGAATGGCGGATAAGATTGAAGGCAGCGTTATTCCCGTCGAAGAAGGCTTCTTAAACTACACCACACGTGAGCCGATTGGTGTGGTAGGGCAAGTCGTTCCTTGGAACTTCCCACTGATGTTTACCAGTTGGAAAATGGCACCAGCATTGGCAGCTGGTAACACTGTAGTCATTAAACCCTCAGAAATTACGCCATTAACTACACTACGTATTGCTGAATTAATGCAAGAAGTCGGTTTCCCTGATGGTGTGGTGAACGTGGTTGTGGGTTATGGTAGTACTGCTGGTGCTCGCCTTTCTGAACATGATGATGTAGGTAAAATTGCCTTTACTGGTTCAACGGCAACCGGTCAACAAATCGTCAGAGCCTCAGCAGGTAACTTGAAGAAAGTTCAATTAGAGCTAGGCGGAAAAGGCGCAAACATTATTTTTGAAGATGCAAACTTAACCGCGGCGGTTAATGGAAGTGCCTGGGCGATTTTCCATAACCAAGGACAAGCTTGTATTGCTGGCTCACGAATCATTGTTCAAGAAAGTATTGCTGATGCCTTCTTAGAGAAATTCTTGGCACTAGCAAGCTCTATCCGTCAGGGTGATCCTCGTTTACCAGAAACAGAAATGGGCCCTCTAACCTCTCCTCAGCATCGTGATCGCGTATTAGCGTATTGTGATGTTGCACGTGAAGAGGGTTGTGAAATCCTATTGGGTGGTAAAGCTCCTGATGCAAAAGCGTTAGCCAATGGTTGTTATATCGAACCCACGGTGGTTAAAGCCAAATACACCGATCGTATTGCTCAAGAAGAAGTCTTTGGACCTTTTGTCACGGTTATTACCTTTAAAGATGATGAAGAAGCATTAGCTATTGCTAACAGTACCGAGTATGGATTGGGTTCAGGTCTCTGGACGAGAGACATTGGGCGTGCACATAAATTTGCACGTGAAATGCATGCCGGTATGGTTTGGATCAACTGCTACAAACGTGTCAACCCAGCTAGCCCATTTGGTGGGGTAGGACGTTCAGGGTATGGACGTGAAATGGGATTTGAAGTCATGCGTGAATATACTCAGGTCAAGTCTGTCTGGGTAAACGTTGATGCAAAACTTCCTCCTTTTTACAAACGCTAAGTCAAAAGGGAGCAGTAACTATGTCAAAAATCATGACGTTACAGAAAGCGGTATCACAATTTGTGAGTGACGGTGATACGGTTTCTCTGGAAGGTTTTACACATCTAATCCCTTGTGCAGCGGGTCATGAAATTATCCGCCAGCAAAAAAAAGAGCTAACACTGGTACGTATGACCCCCGATATCATTTATGACCAACTTATTGGTATGGGGTGTGCTAAGAAATTAATCTTCTCATGGGGTGGAAACCCGGGTGTCGGTTCTCTGCACCGTTTCCGTGATGCGGTTGAGAAAGGTTGGCCGCATCAACTTGAGATAGAAGAGCACGCTCATGCGGATATGGCTAATGCTTATGACGCAGGTGCTGCTAACTTACCCTTTGCGGTATTAAGAGGTTATTTGGGGTGTGACATCCCAAAATATACCTCAGTCATTAAGCAAATCACTTGTCCTTTTACCGGAGAAGTGTTGGCGGCTGTTCCGGCTATTCGTCCTGATGTTACCGTTATTCACGCTCAGAAGGCGGATAAAAAAGGCAACGTCTTACTTTGGGGTATCATCGGTGTGCAAAAAGAAGCAGTGCTAGCGGCGAAAAAAGTCATTATCACGGTGGAAGAAATTGTTGATAGCCTAGAACCTAAAGTGAATCAGGTGGTGCTTCCTCACTGGATCATTGATGCCGTCTGTGAAGTTCCGGGAGGCGCGTTCCCTTCTTACGCTCAAGGCTATTACGAACGTAATAACGCCTTTTATCAGCGGTGGGATGCGATTTCCCGTGATCGACAAGCGTTTGTTAATTGGATAGAGACATATGTGCTTGGAACAAAAGACTTTGCCGAGTTCAAGCAGGCTCTAAACCGCGATTTGGAGGAAGCGCTATGAGTGATTATACCTCAACCGAGATGATGACCATTTGTGCTTCTCGAATGTTGCGAGCGGGGCAAGTCTGTTTTGTCGGTATCGGTATGCCTAGTGCAGCGGCGAACTTAGCTAGGCTGACTAATACACCGGATATAGTTTTGATCTATGAATCAGGAACGATTGGAACTAAGCCAGATGTTCTTCCTCTATCTATTGGTGATGGGCAGCTAGCAAATACGGCCGATGTCGTGGTTTCGGTTCCTGAAATGTTCCGCTATTGGTTACAAGGTGGTCATATTGACTTGGGGTTTCTTGGGGCTGCGCAAATTGACAAATTTGCCAACATCAATACTACTGTCGTTGGTGATTACCATAATCCGAAAGTCCGCCTTCCGGGAGCGGGTGGTGCGCCAGAAATCAGCACTAACTGCAAAGAAGTCCTGATCATTCTGAAGCAAAGTACTCGCTCATTTATCGAAAAATTGGACTTTATCACTTCTCCGGGCTACCTCGATGGTGGCGATGCCCGTGAAAAACTGGGTTTACCCGGTCAAGGCCCTAAAGCGGTCATTACAGATTTAGGGATTCTAGAGCCTGATCCGGTAACCAAAGAGTTAGTGATGACCTCACTTCATCCTGGAATTACCTTAGAACAAGTTAAGGAAAGTACAGGCTGGGACTTACGCATAGCTCCTGAGTTAAAAGTCACACCTGCGCCAAGCGCAGAAGAACTCGAAGTGCTACGCGATCTTAATTTACGTACTGAACGTGCGCATAAGGGAGAGTAGTCATGATGGATTTTATGTATCAAGCGATGCCGATTCGAGTGATCTTCGGTATTGGGAAAATTGCAGAAACGCGAGCAGAAGTAGAAAAGCTTGGGATTAAGCGAGCCTTAGTGTTAGCGACACCTCAGCAGGCTGATCTCGCTCATGATATCTCCGAGCGTTTGGGGGATATTGCCGTAGGTATTTATGACCAAGCGGTTATGCACGTTCCATCGGAAACGGTGAATGATGTCATGGAAGTCGTGAAAGAACTGCAAGTTGATGGGTGTGTCGCGGTAGGAGGAGGCTCAACGATTGGCTTAGCCAAAGCTATCGCACTGAAAACTGAACTGCCGATTTTAACCATTCCTACAACGTATGCTGGCTCAGAAATGACGCCGGTATGGGGAATTACCCATGAAGGTATTAAAACAACAGGGCGTGATGTCAGAGTTTTAGCTAAAACCGTGATTTATGATCCTGAGCTGACGGTCACTCTACCTAATTTCATTTCTGGCCCAAGTGGGATGAATGCGATAGCACACTGTGTGGAAGGCCTCTATGCCGAGAATAGAAACCCAATCATTTCTTTACTAGCAGAAGAAGGGATCAGAGCTCTAGGCCAAAACTTGGTGACGGTAGTGGAACAACCTCAAGATCGTAATGCACGTTCCCAAGCCTTATATGGTGCATGGTTGTCGGGTACGGTATTAGGTAATGTTGGAATGGCTATCCACCATAAACTTTGCCATACCTTAGGCGGTAGTTTTAATTTACCCCATGCAGAAGTTCACACGGTCATGATTCCCCAAGTGGTGAACTTTAACAAAGATCATGCCCCTCAAGCGATGGCAGCGATTGGCCGCGCTCTAAATGTGGTACCAGAGAAATCAGCTGCTGCATTATATGAATTAGCGAAACAAATTGGGGCACCAATTGCCTTGAAAGATATTGGAATGCTGGAAAGTGATTTAGATAAGGCGGCAGAAATCGCTACTAAAAATCCATATTATAACCCTAGACCGGCTGATTATTCCGCCGTTAGAGAATTGTTAGAAAAAGCCTATTGGGGAGTTAAACCAGAATAATATCATCATTTTTATCTGATTGCTTATCTGTATTTACTGGTGAATCTATCGAGATTCACCAGTATTAAATACTTTATTTAAAATAATGATTAAAAAGGATTGTAAATATGCAAGATGTATTTATTTGTGATGGTATACGTACACCGATTGGTCGATATGGTGGCGCATTGTCGAGTGTTAGAGCCGATGATCTTGGTGCCTTACCGATTAAATATCTTTTACAACAACACCCCAACTTAGATTGGAGTCATGTCGATGAAGTGATTTATGGTTGTGCTAACCAAGCTGGCGAAGATAACCGTAACGTTGCTCGAATGTCTGGATTATTGGCTGGGTTGCCCGTTTCGGTTCCGGCGACGACGATCAACCGATTATGTGGTTCAGGAATGGATGCCATTAGCATTGCGGCTAGAGCGATTAAATCAGGAGAAGCCGATCTCATTATTGCGGGTGGCGTCGAGTCGATGTCTCGTGCGCCTTTCGTCATGGGAAAAGCGGAATCCCCGTTTAGTCGTGAGGCTAATGGGCTGTACGACACCACTATTGGATGGCGATTTATTAACCCTATCATGGCTGAGCAATATGGTGTCGACTCTATGCCAGAAACAGGGGAAAATGTTGCTGAAACATTCAATATATCTCGAGAAGACCAAGATTTATTTGCCTTTCATAGTCAAAGAAAGGCCAAAGTCGCTCAAGAGTCGGGGCGTTTTGCTAAAGAAATCGTGCCTGTTATCATAAAAGATCGTAAAGGAAATGCACGAGAAGTCCTTCTCGATGAACATCTACGCCCAGATACCCAATTAGAAACACTTTCTCAATTGCGTACCCCATTCCGTGCCGGAGGCAGTGTAACCGCAGGTAATGCGTCAGGGGTTAACGATGGCGCATGCGCAGTAATCCTAGCATCGACGAACGCAGTGATTAAGCATAATTTAACGCCTAGGGGTAAAGTTATTGCAGCAGCAACGGCAGGTGTGGAACCCCGTATTATGGGATATGGTCCTGTACCTGCGACTAAGAAATTGCTTGAAAAAACCGGTCTAACCATAGATGACATTGATCTCTTTGAAATAAATGAAGCTTTTGCATCACAAGCTCTTGCGACTATTCGAGGTTTAGGTTTAAAGGATGATGATACAAGAATCAACCCAAATGGAGGCGCGATTGCTCTTGGACATCCTCTTGGCATGAGTGGTGCTCGTCTCGTGAATAGTGCCATGTTAGAGCTATCTCTAACACAGAAACGCTATGCAGTATGCTGCATGTGTATCGGGGTTGGGCAGGGTATTTCGATGTTAATTGAGCGAATTTAATTAACCTCTTACTTTATTTCCATTAAAACTCAATAATCGAGTGAATCAATTATAAGTTCATGAGAAAAGCCTAGATAATGAAAGGCTAGTGTATAGTAATCATTGAATAGAGAGGATGAACACAGAGGGTTGAAATATCAGTTAATCGAACATTTAGTTTTTATTTTTTATAAAGATAAATGGATATTATCGAATAAAACAACCTAATGTGTTCATGAAATGATATGAAACGATGGTATCAAGAAAAAAATTCGCCAGCAGTTGGAACATATTTATGTTCAACTAATGATATTCCACTAAATGGAGTAATGGAATTTAGTTTTGGCAAGCAAAAGAAAAACCTTTTTCGTATGTTTTTGTATAACGATGAAGGTTACATTCGGGCATATATGAATGTTTGTCCTCATTTTGATGTACCTCTAAACGTTCAGCCGGGTGAAATGTTTACTTCAGATCGCCGCCAATTTATGTGTGCTATTCACTACGCTAAGTTCAATCTGCACGATGGTCATTGTACGGAAGGACCTTGTAAAGGTGTTGGGCTAGAACCGATCCCCCTGCATATTATTGATGGGGATATTTACGTTGGAGAGGAAATTATTGAAACCGTCAAGATAGATTAAGTGGATAAAAACGCTCATTGATGATTGATGAATTTAGCTTGAGTCACGATAAAGTGACTCTCACCGGTTAACATAAGCATCCACATAACTTGGCTTTACTGAGGCAAGCAATGGTCTTTGCATCACTGATTTCTCCAGAAATAATCTTTTTTTCGACTTCAGAGAGCGATAAGGTCAATACTTCAATAACCTCGTCATCATCACAGGCTAAACGATTTGTTTTACTGAGCTGCTTGGCAACAAATAAGTGTTGAATTTCATCACAAAACCCTGCCATTGGGGTAACTTGCCCGAGTTCAACCCATTCTTTGGCACTATAGCCCGTTTCCTCTTCTAGCTCTCGTTGAGCGCATTCCAATGGCTTTTCTCCCGCATCAATGGTACCGGCTGGGAGCTCAAGTAGCCATTTATTCAGAGAAGGGCGAAACTGATTAACGATAATAATTTCATTATTATCGTTAATTGGAAGGATAACCGAAGCACCTGGATGTTTTATCATGGTGTGGACAACGGTTTTTCCTGTAGGAAGTCCCACAGGGATTTCGATTAAACTGATCGCTTTCCATTGGTGTATGATTTTGCTCATAGGTAGGGTCTTTGCCTCAAATCAGAAGGCATTACCTTACCTTATTTGGTAAAAGGAGCCCAAATAGTATTCCTTTTTTTGTGAATGGTTTTGGCGAATCGTTAGATAAATGGATGGATATTGGCTAAAAATGGAATTATTGAGTAAAAATGATGATTAATAGCCGTTATTAATCCGCCATTCTGGACTCACAACTGCAAACATTGATTGCAATTACTTTCAATAAGGCAAGATCTGATATAAAAACACGTTGAAACAAAAGTGAAAATGTAACAAAATGATAACCAAACTATAAATTAATTTATACTTCCTATCCTGTGTCCCGTATCGGAGTGATTCAATGATAAATTCCCCTTCTGCTTCTTATTCTCAAAAAGCACTATTGGCAGAACGAATTAATAAATTAGCTCAAGCTCTTTCTGATGGTGTTTACGAACGAGAAAATACCATCAAGCTTTGTTTGTTGGCTGCGTTGGCGGGGGAAAGTGTTTTTTTGTTAGGCCCTCCTGGCATTGCGAAAAGTTTAATTGCGAAACGTTTAATTCAAGCTTTTGATAACAGTAGCTACTTTGAATATTTAATGACTCGCTTCTCAACGCCAGAAGAGGTGTTTGGTCCACTGAGTATTCAAGAGTTAAAGGATCATGGGCGTTATGTTCGTTTGACTGAGGGCTATCTGCCTACGGCTCAAGTCGTGTTCCTTGATGAAATCTGGAAAGCAGGCCCCGCGATTTTGAATACACTACTTACTGTTGTGAATGAGAAAACCTTTAAAAATGGCAGTGACATTGAGCCTGTTCCTATGCGTGTCTTAATTTCGGCCTCTAACGAACTACCGGATGAAGAAAGTGGGCTGGATGCGCTCTATGACCGTATTCTCGTGCGAATTTTTGTCAATCGTATTCAAAATAAACAGAACTTCAAGTCCATGCTAACGGTGGGAACAGAGCAAGAAGCAAAAATTCCTGCTGGTCTTGCGATTACCGATCAAGAGTATCATCAGTGGTTGGCTCAAATGAATCAATTACCGTTAAGCAATGAGGTATTTGAAAAACTTTACCAACTAAAAAGTATGCTTGAGCAGGCGGCGAAAGAGAGTGCTTTGCCGACGGAAGATGTTTATGTTTCTGACCGAAGATGGAAGAAGGCGGTTAAACTATTAAAAGCGAGTGCTTTTTTTAATGGGCGAGATCAAATCAGCCCATTAGATTTACTACTTTTGCAAGACTGTCTATGGAATAGCCCTGAGTCACGTGATGTGGTTTATCGAGTCATTCGTGAATTTGCGCTTCGAGAGGCGTTTGATCAATCTCAGGTTGAGCAGCAGCTAGATCTTTGCCGAATGGAATTTGCCGCGCTTCAAGAGGAAATTGAAGCAGAACTCTCGATTGTTTTGTCACAGGAAATGTCCAATGGACTAAGAAAGAAACAAGTATACCAATACGATTTTAGTCAAGCCAAGATGTATCAAGTTGGGCAGATCAAGA
The DNA here is from genome assembly GCF_900167345.1 of Vibrio cincinnatiensis DSM 19608. GTDB lineage: Bacteria > Pseudomonadota > Gammaproteobacteria > Enterobacterales > Vibrionaceae > Vibrio > Vibrio cincinnatiensis. The sequence goes on from NZ_FUXB01000001.1 coordinate 293,882, forward strand.
ATCTCATTAAGCTAGTCTTGCTGCAAAGCAACATGTCTGTGGCTGAAGATGAAAAAGGCGATAGTCGTTGGGTTTATATCACAAAATCTGACATGGAACGCTTAATCAAAGAGGGGCAAGGGGATATTTATGGGTATGTGAACCATAACCCAAACCTATATCGTTTGCGTTTTGAACTTGACGCTAACCATAAGCTGGCCATTAAAGACATTGCTAACCGTTCCATATTATTGGCCCTTGCTACCCAAGAGGGCCTTGAGGAAGTGAGAAATCAAGAGTGGCTAGTGAAGTCAGAGCAAGCGATGAGCCAACTGAAACAAGCGGAGTACCATTTACGTAAAGTACGCTCTCATTTCCATGGCTCACTACCTCATAACTTCATTGATCCTGATCTACCGATTGAAATGGAAGCGACCTTACATCAGATACAACAACAGTTAGAGACAACACATCAAGAGTGCGATAAAAATGCTCAGCGCATTCGATACCTTCAGCAATATTTTGATTAGTGAGGCGAAATAATGCTTGGACCCGATAGCGTCAATATCGTGTTAGCTATTGCTGAATCCGGAATTATAGAAACAGCGGTGAACGATTTGTTTGCACGTTCTCAAGTTGTCATGATTGAGAACGAAGCTCTGCGTTTATCGGTTAAGAAGCATCTAACACAATGGCATCATCGTGTTAAAAAACGCATGACTGAAGTTGGAGAAGCGGATCATTTCCAAACAGAAATTGCACTGTATCAACAAACTGTCCAGCTTACCGAACACGATTTTATTAAACAGCTTCCAGAATTATTGAAGCAGTTAGAATGGCATTCCTCTTTTTATACTCAGGCCCGTCAGTTAGTTGAAGATAAAAAGACATTTAATAACCCGATGTTTGCGCATTTTTTCTGTGACCGTTGGTATAAAGCACTGTGCCATGAGATAAAACAAGCCCAAATCATAGAGATCGAAAGCAGTAAAGAGAAAGAGTATCTTGATCTTTACCAACGAATGGAAACGCTGCGTAATTTGGATAAAGTGTCAGGCAGTGGTGATGAAGCCAGTGTGGGGCGCTTATGGGATATGGCTTCATCTAAGCTGAGCCGGATGGATCTCTCAACCCTAAAGCATCATGCGGAATTTCTTAAAAAGCATCAAGGTTTGCAAGAAATCGCTCAACAATTAGGAAGAATGGCCAGCCAACTGGATGATCCCACTTTTAATCACGAGCATACCGAGCAACTTCAGATGGTTGAAGAGAAATCGGATCAAGCGACAGACGATATTGTAGGAATTCACGCTAGTGATGATTTGAATAAACTGCTACTTAACGAAACCTTATTTTTAGCTTACCCTGAATTGGAAGTGGTTTTTTATAAGCATCTTATTGATAAACGCTTGATGAATTATCGTATGCAGGGGAAATCACGCACGTTACGTAAAGTTCATTCTCAATCGACCGAAAATAAGCCGTTGGATATAGAAAAAGGCCCATTTATTATCTGTATTGATGCTTCTGGTTCTATGAAAGGTTTTCCTGAACAGAGTGCTAAAGCGATGGCTTATGCGTTGATGCAAATAGCATTGGCGGAAGATCGTGATTGCTTTGTGGTGCTTTTTTCCACTCAGGCGATTGTCTATGAACTCACTCGACAAGATGGGCTAAGAGAAGCCAGTGACTTTTTAAGTTATACCTTTCATGGCGGAACAGATCTCGATTTAGCGATGGAAAAAGCCATTGAACAAATGAATGGAGAACGTTATAGCAATGCTGATCTCATCATCATTTCTGATTTTATTGCACCGAAACAAAATGACAGCATTTTACAGCAAGTCCAACGATTAAAAACGCGAAAAAATCGATTTCATGCCGTGACAGTATCACGTCATGGAAATCCAGAACTCATGAGTATGTTTGATCACTGTTGGCATTATCATCCTAACTTATTCGGACGCTTAATTAAAAAATGGTAGGCGTTTTATGACGCCTACTATCAAGATTTCTTACTATTTAAAATCGCTTGTATACGAGGGTTGAGTTGTTTGCCATGTTGCTGCTCATACTCTTCCCGTTTGATATCATTGAGGTTTTTGACGGAGTGAGAGGGCAACAGGTTGTCAGGTAACTCCGTCATCAATTTCCCTTTCTCTTCTAACCGTTTAGCTTCTAGATAATATTTTTTGAACAGTTGATCGAGTTTGTTTTCTGCTACGCGTTTTAAATCATACAATTTATTTTGTACTAACCATTTTTCAATTTGGTTTTCTGGCTCTCGGGACAAAACTCGAATACGGCTATCTAACAACTCTTCTGCGGTTAACGCATCACGGAGAACCCACAGTTCCCCCATTTGTGGTGGCCAACTGTTCCCTAATTGAATTCGTTCATGGCAATGTTTTAGTACTCGATTCAGACTATTTGGGTCAATCGACTCGGCAAAATCAATAAACTTTCCCGTAGGCTGACTACCATATTGGTATTCCCATTGAGTTTCATAGACACTCAGAAAAGATCCAAAGACATGCAGACACCAGTCTGACGGTTCTTCATGTCCAAGCACTTCTGGCATGCTTGGCTCAGAAGGTGGGTTTTTTTCCTCTTTGGATAAGCTGCTGTCGGAAGCGCTCAGATGGGCTAAGCTTTGGTTTATACCCATTTCCCGCAGTTTGCTCTCGATTTCCTGAATGTTCAGAGGTTTTCGCTTGCTGTCTTTCATTAAGTTTCTCGTTAGTCAGCCAATACTGGAGTTTGTTTTCTAACCGCGCAATGGTTAATAATTCGCTGGCTTTAGATTTATGCCAAAGAACAAATTTCTTCCAAACTAAAATGTGATCATTACTAATCCCCGAAAATTTGAAAGCGCGTTCTGCCCACATTGGAATTTCATTTTCATCCAAATCATGTGTGGCAATCGCATTACCCTGCATAAGATTTGAGGCGTTATTACGATAGTGTAGTGCTTGCTTGGGTAAATTAGGAAAGGTTTCCTGTGGTGCTGGTGCTGGTGCTGGTGCAGTCAGAACTTCCTCGTTACTTTGCTGATTGATCAGCATCTTAAAAATATGTAATTCAGCACCTTGACGATATTCTACTTTGATTTTTTCTAATCGCTGCTGCTCACATAACGCACGCAAGCATTCGGCAAGTCCAAAAGTCGATAGGCAGCACAAGGGGCCCATATGTTCTAAGTTAACTGTGACATACCCCATATCATCTGTACTATCTGCAAGCATCAGTAACACCAGCTTTTCAGCTGGGCTTGCACAATTGAGTTGCCAGGCTAGATGGGTATATTTTGCGCTCACTTATCTTGGCTCCGACTAGAATAACGTGAAAATGAATCGCTATTGTATGCCACCCAAGGAGGGAGTTGTAGAGCTAGTCGAAATTAAATCGAATGGGAACAAGATATCCGATAGTATTTGGAATAAAAAGGTTGTTTTATTTAGCTTTCACTGTCATACCAAGCTCAGAGGAAGGTCTCTGAACTTGGTCATCGATAGTCTTACAGTGCAGCGAGAATGGCTTCTGCTTTACTGACTTCAAAGCTTTTTGCTTCTTCGATATTTAATGTCGTGATGATGCCGTTGTCGATAATCATCGCATAGCGCTGTGAACGAATACCTCCAAAACTGGCGGTATCCATTTCTAAACCGAGTGCTTTAGTAAAACTGGCATCACCATCAGCAAGCATTATCAGCTCTGAGGCATTTTGTGCTTCGCCCCATGCTTTCATAACAAAGGCATCGTTGACGGCTACGCAAGCAATCATATCGACACCTTTGGCTTTTAATTGATCCGCTAAGACTACATAGCCGGGTAAATGAGCTTCAGAGCAGGTGGGGGTGAATGCTCCGGGAACCGCAAAAAGGACGACTTTTTTGCCAGCAAAGAGCTCGTTAACATTATGATTAACCATGCCTTCAGGGGTAATTTGGCTCAGTGTACCCGTTGGAAGTGGTTGTCCTTGTTTGATCATGATGAATCCTTGGTTTGATTGATGAGAGAACATTTTCATTAGTCTAGCGTTAAATCCGTGCGCTAACCACGGAGAAAGAGTGTGGTATTATCTTTATGTTTACCCTGTTTTGGGTAAGAACTGATCATTTTCTGGAGGCAGGATGCTTTCTCAATATAATACCGGACTTATCGTTATTGATATTCAAGGGAAATTAGCTCAGATAGTGGAGAACAGTGCAGAGCTGATGACACAAACGGCTCGGCTTATTCAAGGGGCTCAGCGGTTAGACCTTCCTATCGTATGGCTTGAGCAAAATTCAGAAAAGCTAGGGCCAACGGCCCCTCAACTGGCTCAATTACTTCATTCTTCTACCTTTCCCATAAATAAAATGACCTTCGATGCAACACAAGAACCCACTTTGGTGGAGCAATTACGTCAAGCGGAGATTTCCCACTGGCTGGTTTGTGGAATTGAAGCTCATATTTGTGTCTATCAAACCGTTTGTGGGTTATTACAACTCGGTTATCAGGTTGAAGTGGTGGTTGATGCCATCAGTGCTCGCCAAATGGCGAATAAGCAATTGGCTCTCAATAAAATGCAGCAGTTAGGGGCAAAGTTAACCTCGGTAGAGATGTGCCTTTATGAGATGGTCGAAGACTGTCGATCACCACATTTCAAAACGATCCTTTCACTGATCAAATAGCTTAACTACATTGAACCTATGGCAGAGGAATCGGAGAGGAGCAAGATGCTGACAATACATGGATTGGATCATGTTGTTTTACGCACTACGCAATTAGAGCAAATGGTGTATTTCTATTGTTCAATATTAGGTTGTCAGATAGAAAGAGACTTATCGAAAGAACTAGGTTTGACACAACTTCGAGCGGGTAATGCCTTGATTGATTTAGTGACCGTCAATAGTGAACTCGGTCAAATGGGGGGAAGGGCCCCTCAGCAAGATGGACGCAATGTTGACCATCTCTGTTTACAAATTACCCCGCTTGCCGAAGCTTCGCTCATCCAATATCTGGATAAACACCAGATCCCACATTCAGATTTTGACAAACGCTATGGTGCACAAGGGTTTGGACGTTCGATTTATATTGAAGATCCCGAAGGTAATGTGATTGAACTCAAACCGCTGAATCTGGAGTAAGGAAAAATAAGCGATCTATTGCGACCTATTTTCACGTTGAATAGGCTGTTTATCATTGAGTGATAACTCTTACTTTACATTTGGTTACATAGGGTTATAGTCAAACGCGGTGAGTGTCGCAAAATAAGGATGGTTATGCTGGCTCTGTTTTTCAAATGTCTGCTGGGTGCATTGGCTGTTTTGCTGATAGCTCTGCTTTCGAAAAGTAAAAGTTTTTTTATTTCTGGCTTGGTTCCTCTTTTTCCTACTTTTGCCCTCATCGCTCACTACATTGTTGGTACTGAACGTACCATGGAAGAATTAAGAATAGCGGTGCTCTTTGGGTTGTACTCACTCATTCCTTATGCCGCTTATTTACTGGCCGTTTATTACTTCAGTTACCAATTTAATCTACTGTGGACACTCAGTTTTGCTACTTTGGTGTGGATTGCTTTTGCTGGTCTACTTTTGGTGAGCTGGAGTCGTTTTCATCCGAGTATGGCATAACCTTTGGTGTTAACGTGTATTGCTGTCTGTATGGCTTTTTAAGCCTAGTGAGGCTTTCTCGTGTTCAAAAAAAACGCTTTATCTAATCTATTAAAAATTACCAGCATCGCTTTACTTTCGATGTTACTGGGGCTGTTTTTCTCGCTGCCATTAGCAGAACTGTTTATAGCCGCAATTTTCGTTATTCTTCTGCGAAAAAGAGCCAATATTGCGTTAACGTTGCCTAAAACTTTGTTGATGTTTATTCAAGTGGTATTAGGAATCAGCGTCGGAGCAACCATTTCGATAGGGGAACTTGCCCAAACATTAAGTTTACCCGTTGTGATGGGGTTAGTGATTTGCTTGATTTTACAAACCAGTGGCGGTTTCTGGTGGCTATATAGGCGAGAAGGTTGGCATCCCTTTGAATCGTTATTAGGGGCGGTACCCGGTGCAATGGCAGCCATATTGGTGATCAGTGAATCGGGCAGTAAACCGTCATCAAAAGTAGTGTATGCACATTCTGTTCGTTTGATCATTTTGATCTTGATGGCTGGGGTTATCTCCAATAGTGCGACTGAAACGGCAATCAATAGTGTCACTATGACGATTCAACACTGGGCGATATTATTAATATTGGTCGCTATCAGTATGTTATGTGGAAAACTCTCGATCAAATTTGGCATTCCCGCTCCTTATATGATTGCGTCACTATTAATTGCAGCAACCGTGAATAGCGTAATGCCTGTCGACTCATTATTGGTTCCCGTTTCTCTGGTGTTATTTGCCACCGCTCTACTGGGAGTATTGATTGGCGTACGCTTAGCGGAAACGACTTTACGAGAAGCATGTTCTTACTCAAAAGCGGGCGTAATGGTGATGCTCATCGGGTTAACGGTTGCGGTTGGTGTTTCTTTTTTAGCGGCACACTGGCTGGGAATGAGTTGGTTAGTTTTGCTGCTCTCTTGGGTTCCCGGAAGTGTTGAAGCTATGACAGCGGTAGCCCTTTTACTAGGATTAGAGCCTGCGTTTGTGATGGTCAATCATGCGATTCGATTATTGCTGCTTTATACCATGCCTGCGGTATTTAAAAATTCGTTAGAACAACTGCGCAATAAAACATAAATGAGAATGATATTCTCAATTCGGTTGCCGAAAATCTACTCACCCTTGGTGATTTCTCAGATTTTCGGCACTTTTACTTACTTTTCGACTATAAGATAACATGCTTAACCAAGAGCATGGTGTGGCTGTGAAAGTTCCGTTCCATTTTTTAAATATAACTCGACGTTTTTGATACAACTGGCGTCATGATCAATCCCTAGCTTGCTTCGTCGCCAAAAGATATCTTCCGCTTGATAGGCATATTCGTTCTCAATCAAATAATCAATTTCTCGTTGGAAAAGGGTATTACTGAATGCGTGGCCTAAATCTTCTACGGTTTCCACTCCGCGTAACAGCTCTTGAGTTCGTGAACCATACTGTTTAAGCCAGCGAGAGATCGTTTGCTCATCAACAAAGGAAACTTGTTGTTTGATGGTCTCCAAGAGTGAGCTTGGCTGGTAATTTTCACCACCGGGCAAGGTGGATTGAGCGGTCCAGCTCGGTTTCATTGGTGGTAGAAATGGAGTGAGTTGTTTCATGGCCGCTTCTGCCAGCTTGCGGTAAGTGGTGAGTTTTCCACCAAAGATGGACAACAGTGGAGCCTCCTCTCCTTGTTGATCGAGCGAAAGGGTGTAGTCTCGAGTAATCGCCTGTGGTGAATCTGATTCGTCATCACACAAGGGGCGAACACCGCTAAATTCAGAGACGATGTCATCGGCCGTAATTTCACGAACAAAGTGTTTATTAACAATATTGATTAAATATTGTCGTTCCTCGATGGAAATAGCGACGTCCCTTGGGTCGCCCTTATATTCGACATCGGTGGTTCCTATCATGGAGTATTTGTCCAGATAGGGAATCACAAAGACGATTCGTTTATCTTCATTTTGTAGAATGTACGCTTGTGGTTCATCATGAATTTTAGGAACGATGATGTGTGAACCTTTGATTAATCGAATGCCATAGGGTGAGCGAATTTGAATATTCGTATCTAAAAACTGTTTTACCCATGGACCCGTTGCGTTCACTAATGTTCGGCTTTTACGTACAAAATGGGTTTGCGTTCGCTCATCAAATAAAGTCACATTCCAGAGCGCACCTTCTCGAACCGCTTTTTCAACGCGGCAGTAATTCATGACTTCTGATCCCAGCTCCTTAGCTTGCATCGCATTGAGGATCACGAGTCGGGCATCATCAACCCAACAGTCTGAATATTCAAAACCCATTTTCATCTGTGCTTTGGTGACGCTCCCCGCCTTGAGCGAGACTTTTTTACTCGCCGGTAACGTGGTTCGTTTGCCTAAGTTATCGTATAAAAATAAGCCAATGCGAATCATCCATGCAGGACGAAGAAAAGGGCGATGAGGAAGACGAAAGCGCATAGGAGTCACAATATGAGGGGCTTTTTTAAGTAACACTTCTCGTTCAGCCAGTGCTTCGCTAACTAAGCGAAATTCGTAGTGCTCAAGATAACGCAGCCCACCATGAATTAATTTCGAGCTAGCAGAAGAGGTGGCACTAGCAAAATCTTTCGCTTCATATAAACCGACGTTTAACCCTCTTCCAGCGGCATCTGCCGCAATACCGGCTCCATTAATACCCCCTCCGACCACGATGATGTCTAACACATCATGTTCGTTAAATGGCGTTGAACTGTGTTGTTTTTTCATTTTGATGGCCTTTCCGCTCGATTATGTTTGTTTATGTTCGTATGAAACCATCAAATGCTCAAGAATGGCAGTTTTCACTCGTTTATTTTTGATCTTGATCATGTTTTGCTATTACTTTCTATCTTATGGCTAGCGCAAAGTAGGATCGGAAACCACATGGTTGGTGAAATGACGATAAAAGATAAATAAGTGGAGAAGATGACAGGGAGGTAGCATTAGGGGGAAAGAGGCCGCAATAAAAAAGCCCGCCGATAGCGAGCTTCTATACTAGGGTTTGTTTAGCCGTTACTTATTTTTGAAACACTTCTTTAAAGTCACGTTTCAAAATGGGATCTCGGCGAGCTTTTTTAATTTGCTTAACCATATCTTTGACACAGTTGTGTAAAACTTGATCAAGCAACTGAGCGCGATATTCTTCCTTATCTTGCTCTGTCATTTCTTTAGGTAAGTTTAGTTTTGGAAACTCTTCCATTACATCAATACCAGCAAAGGCCTGACTCACAGAAATAAGCGCATGGAACTGTTCGAAATTATCAAGAATATTTTGTGCGCTGGCTGGAAGGCTATTCCACGCCTCTCGAACGACTTCTTCTGATACTTCATGGATAGAAGTCACCATGCTGTACATCTGCTCTGGCACTTGGTCAAACTCGATGACCTGGCGGAGTTCAGGCGAAATAGTATCTAAAGTAATGGTCGGTGCTTCAGTTTGAGTCGTTTCTGACATGAAAGATTTCTCATCAAGGGAAAACGCCATGCTAAAAAGTTACACTCAAAAGTCAATACAGTGTGTGGAATAAAGCGAAGAAAGTGTGAAAAGAATCGGGATTGAATATAAAACTGGTACGGAAAAGAAAAAGCCGCTCATAAAGTGAACGGCTTAAGATAAAGCAAAATGGGTAGGCTCCTAGAAAAGGCGAAGAAGATTTACCCGTTATTTTGCTTCCTATCCGATTGGGCGAATTAACCTTGCTGACGAATAAGGTAATCAAAAGCGCCAAGGCTGGCTTTAGCCCCTTCACCCATCGCTATGATAATTTGTTTATAAGGAACCGTTGTCGCATCACCAGCAGCAAAAACACCCGGCATACTGGTTTCACCACGGCTGCCAATTTCAATTTCACCACGAGCAGAAAGCTCTACCGCTGAATCTTTTAGCCACTCGGTATTTGGGACTAAGCCAATTTGGACAAAGATTCCAGAGAGTTCGATCTCTTTGATCTCATCGGTATTACGGTCTTTATATTTCAGTCCAGTAACCCGTTTCCCATCGCCAATCACTTCTGTGGTTTGTGCCATGGTAATAATGTCGATATTCGGTGTTGAGTTGGCTTTATTGATCAGCACTTGGTCTGCTCGCAGCGTATCAGCAAATTCCAACACAGTGACGTGTTCTACAATACCAGCAAGGTCAATTGCCGCTTCAATCCCTGAGTTACCACCACCGATCACCGCGGTCTTTTTACCTTTAAATAAAGGACCATCACAATGAGGACAGTAGGCAACCCCTTTATTACGGTATTCTTGCTCACCCGGTACGTTCATTTCACGCCAGCGAGCCCCCGGGCTTAAAATCACACTTTTACTTTTCAGCTGGGCACCACTTTCAAGGCTGAGGTGAATATTACCATCGTTAGTAAAATCAGCGCTCATCAGTTTATCTGCTTGCTGCTCCGTAATAATATCCACACCGTACTCTTTGAGGTGTTCTCCTAAATCCGCAGCCAATTTTGGCCCTTCGGTATGTTTAACCGAGATAAAGTTCTCAATCGACATGGTATCCATCACCTGACCGCCAAGGCGTTGGGCGACGATTCCCGTGCGAATGCCTTTACGAGCCGCGTAGATAGCCGCTGCTGCCCCCGCAGGACCACCACCGACAACCAGTACATCATAAGGAGCCTTCTCATTTAAGCTTGCTGCGGCTTTTTTAGCTGCACCATCATCCAATTTATTGAGAATTTCAGTGAGACTCATTCTGCCTTGACCAAATAATTCACCATTAATAAAGACGCTTGGTACTGCCATGATGTCGCGCTGTTTTACTTCATCTTGGAATAGGGCACCGTCAATCATGGTGGCACGAATATTAGGGTTGATCGCCGCCATCATGTTGAATGCTTGCACAACATCAGGACAGTTTTGGCAAGAGAGAGAAATAAAGATTTCCACATCCAGCTGTTTATCCAATTGCGCGATTTGTTCGATAACCACAGGTTCAAGTTTCATTGGATGTCCACCTGAGTGGAGCAGAGCCAAAACTAAAGAGGTAAATTCGTGCCCCATAGGCACGCCAGCAAAGCGTAATTGGGTATTTTTTGTTGGGTTACTCACCGTCATCACGGGTTTACGTGCACTGGCTTGAACATCTTGGATCACGGATACCAAATCACTGAGGTCAGCAATTTCATTCGCTAGTGAAAGAATGTCTTGTGAAGCTTTGCTTTCATCTAGACTAACCACTAAACGGACTTCTTCTTTCAGATTACTGAGATATTGTTTTAATTGTTGCTTGATCGCTTGGTCTAGCATAGTTATCTAATCCTGTCGAATAATGTGATAAAGAGAATGGCTACTCTGGATAAATGCAAAATACCCTTTGGTCGCTGCTAAGTTTTTATCGATGTTGACTTTATGATAGAGATTGAGCGAAAAGGGAGAGCAAACTGGGCATTTAGGTCGTCAGAGTAAAACACCCAGCTTGCTCTTAATCAGTTAGGTAAAGGTTAGATTTTACCGACTAGGTCGAGAGAAGGAGCAAGAGTCGCTTCACCTTCTTTCCATTTCGCAGGGCATACTTCACCTGGGTGTGCAGCAACGTATTGTGCGGCTTTGATTTTACGTAGTAGATCTTCTGCATCACGACCGATACCTTCAGCAGTGATTTCCATCGCTTGGATTACACCTTCTGGGTCGATAACAAAGGTTGCACGGTCTGCAAGGCCTTGACCTTCACGCATAACACCAAAGTTGTTGGTGATGTTGCCAGTTTGGTCGCCAACCATGTAGTAGTTGATTTTACCAATGGTATCAGAGCTGTCATGCCATGCTTTGTGTGTGAAATGTGTGTCTGTTGAAACAGAGAACACTTCTACGCCACGTTTTTGTAGTTCTTCATAATGGTCAGCAAGGTCACCAAGCTCAGTTGGACAAACAAACGTGAAATCTGCTGGGTAGAAGAAGAACACGGCCCATTTACCGAGAACATCTTGTTCTGTGATCTCTACGAATTCACCGTTTTTGTATGCTGTTGCGCTAAATGGTTTGATTTGAGTGTTAATCATTCTTTACTTTCCTTTCAGTTTTTTGATTTCGCAATGTCTTGCGTTCGGAAAGTATATTCACATTTCAGGTTGTTAAAATAAAATTGCTTATACCTATATTATCGATAGGCAAAAACTATATTTATCACTAGGAAGAGGAACCGAGGCTGATAGAGCCCAGACAGAAAAAGCCAGCACGGGTTAGGTGCTGGCTATTGAAGAAAGGAAGGACGTTAAGCAGTGGCAAATAGGTAAGTACGGTATCCCCCAATTAAGTTCCGAGCCTTAAAGCCATGATGCACTAATTGTCGATAGGCTACGTTACCGCGTAACCCAACTTGGCAATAAATGATGATTTCTTTATCTTTAGGCAGTTCATTGAGTCGTTGGCGAAGTTGGTCAACAGGGATATTGATATCACCAATGAAGTGTTGGTTGCCTTCTCGTTCGTTGGGATTACGCACATCCAATATGATCTGATTTTCATCTAAGTGGTCGATTTCATCAAAGTGAATCGCTTTGGCGTCACCTTTTATAAGATTATTGGCAACAAATGCGGCTTGGTTAATCACATCTTTTGCACTGCCGTAGGGGGGGGCGTAAGTCAACTCTAAATGTTGTAGCTGCTCTACTGTCATTCCTGCGCGTTGAGCTACCGCCATTACGTCGATACGTTTATCGATACCATCTTTACCAACTGCTTGCGCGCCGAAAATTTTACCCGTTTGGGGATCAAACAATAGTTTGAACGAAACCACTTCTGCGCCTGGATAGTAGCTCGCATGGCTTGCCGTATGAACGTACACTTTTTCATACTCGATACCCGCACGTTTTAGCTGTTTTTCATTTTTGCCTGTTGAAGCCACAGCGAGGTCGAAAATTTTACAAATCGCAGTCCCTTGAGTGCCTTGGTAAGTTTCATTGCGGCCAAGCATGTTGTCGGCGGCTAGGCGACCTTGACGGTTGGCGGGGCCTGCTAGAGGAACCAGAGTTTGTTCTCCAGTGACAAAGTCTTTTTCTTCAATCGCATCACCAACAGCATAGATATCAGGATCACTGGTTTGCATTGATTCATTGGTCCAGATGCCGCCCAGTTCACCAATATGCAATCCAGCTTCTTTCGCTAGTTGGGTTTCCGGGCGTACACCTATTGCCATGATCAATAATTCTGTAGATAAGGTGTCACCATTACTGAGTGTCAATTCTAGCTGACCGCAAAGGTGTTGCCGGTTTGCCGATTCGCCAGCATCCACATTGGCTATTGAGGTGGTCGGAGTATATTCGATGGACTGTAGTGCGACACCTAAACGTAGGTCGATGCCTTTAGCACGAATTTCGGCATGGGCAAAACCGGCCATTTCACGATCGACAGGGGTCATAACTTGATCGGCCATTTCAATGAGTGTGGTTTTTATCCCTAATTGATGAAACGCTTCCATCATTTCTAACCCGATAAACCCACCACCGACAACGGTGGCATGGCTGGGTTGGTTCATCTGGATCGCTTTCATGATGTTATCCATATCTGGGATATTACGAAGCGAATAAGTCAGTGGGTTATCTAAACCGGGAATCGGGGGAATGACAGGGCCTGCACCAGGGCTAAGAAGAAGAAAATCATAGCTTTCTTCATATTCTTTTTGTTCAATAAGGTTACGAACCGTTACGGTTTTTGCATCACGATTAATTCGTATTACTTCATTCCTAACCCGAACATCCACATTAAAACGAGCCAAGAAGCTTTCTGGGGTCTGTAGCAGTAAGTGACTGCGTTCTTTTATGTCGCCTCCTATATGATAGGGTAATCCACAGTTGGCAAATGAAACAAAAGGACCTCGTTCAAACATGATAATGTGTGCCTCTTCGCTTAAACGACGAGCCCGGGCCGCGGCCGAAGCTCCGCCTGCAACCCCACCGACAATAACGATTTTTTTCATAACGACTCCAAAAGTAATCGCCCTACACACCTTAAGCCTGTAGGGCAAATGATAAATCCTGTTATACCCATTTATGTTGTAAGTAGGGCAACGACAATAGATCCGGCCTTACTTAGCAAGGATGCCTAATTTTTTTAAGACAAAAACGCCGGGACAAGTGCCTGTAAATGCACTTTGTAGCAAGTTGGCACCAATAAAGACCGTTAGCCATACAAAATTAGGGTGGACAAAGACGGTTAATAGTACTGAAAGAAGAATCATACTTCCTGCGATCACTCTGATGCCATTTTCGATAGTCATGGTTTTAGCCTCCGTTGCAAAATTAGTATTACTATAAAATCATGATTTAGCTTTGTCTAATGTTTATTTATCTAAATTTTATTAAGCTAAATAAGATTTGACTAATTTAATAATTCTTCCGTATCATTCCGATAAGTAGCAAAACGGAGGAGCAGATATGGATAAGGTGGATATTAAGCTGACGCATGATAACGCTATTGAAGTTTCTGACTTATTGAGAATTATGGCTCATCCCGAACGGCTAAGGGTATTGTGTCAATTGACTCAGGGAGAAGCGGGGGTTACACAGTTACAGAAATGCTCTTCACTGAGTCAATCAGCGTTTTCTCAACATTTAACCGTGTTAAGAAAACAAGGGTTAATTCAAGCGCGTAAAGCTTCACAGCAGGTTTTTTATTCACTCGCTGATAGTCGAGTCAATCAATTGATCTACCATTTACATATGGTGTTTTGTTCTGAATTTAGTGTGAATCAATAATAATGAGGTGATCATGACGTTTTCTATTCCTTGGGAATCGCTGTTTGGCGGTATGTTACTCGGCGTCTCAGCAACCTTAATGTTGCTGCTCAACGGCAAGGTTGCGGGAATTAGCGGTATTTTAGCGGGAATAATATCGGCTAAGGCGCAAGATTTTGCTTGGCGTGTACTGTTTGTTTTCGGCATGGTTTCTGGCGGCGTATTAGGGGTGCAGGCTTTTGTGAGCGATGTACCTCTACAGTTTGAGTCTAGCTATAGTTTGCTGTTTTTAGCTGGATTATTGGTCGGTTTAGGAACCCGCTTAGGAAATGGTTGCACGAGTGGTCATGGTATCTGTGGTATTGGACGCTTATCCATTCGCTCGATTGTTGCGACTGGGGTTTTCATGCTGGTGGCTGGCATCACCGTTTATTTTCGTCTTCATCTTCTTTAATGGAATAAGAGTAAGGATAACCTCATGAATAAAATACTCTTTCAACTTACCGCATTATTTTCTGGGTTACTGTTTGGTATAGGAATGGTGATATCCGGTATGGCTAACCCAACGAAAGTTATTGGTTTTCTAGATATTACGGGCGCTTGGGATCCGAGTTTGATCTTTGTGATGGGCGGGGCATTGTTGGTGTTTATGCCAGCCTATTTTCTACTGATTAAGCCTAAGCAAAAACCGTTAAATGCGCCGGAATTTTGTCTAGCAAAAAATAGCCTGATTGACAGTAAGTTACTGATGGGGGCTCTTTTATTTGGCCTTGGTTGGGGCATTGCTGGCATCTGCCCTGGGCCCGCCGTCTCTAGTTTGGCTCTTGGCAATCCTGGGGTTTGGGTCTTTTTTATCTCGATGATGGTGGGGTTAGGGGTAATGAACCGTTGGCTTAAAGTAAAAAATCATTAAATCGAATTCAGTGATCCTCTTTTTCTGCTTCTGCTTGCCCCTGTGTCATTCGATGCATGGGGCTTTTTCTATCAGGCTGTGCATAACTTTAGGAAAATAAATATGACCGCATGATGGTATCTATGGCAGTGATAATTTTGTTATTTATCTGCCTTTTTTTGCTTTAATCTTTCCCAGCCCTTGACTTAAAAGGGTTACACAGAAATCAAGTTTATTCTCTATGAAAATAGCCTTTTCATTCATTCTCAACAGATTGAGATCTTATTCAATAAGATTGATTCCTTCTTACCCATTGTCTGTTTTTAATTGATCTAAATCAATACGGCTGGTTAGGTCTTTGCGTTAAATACAGCACAACATATAGTGTCCGTTGGCGATTATAAAACCCTATATAGTGTGTTTGTGGATAATTCTGTGAATATGCTGGGTAAGGAGAAATGGTGAAACCAATAGTAATCAAACGTGATGGCTCAAAAGCCCCGTTTAGCAGAGATCGCATTCAATCAGCCGTAGAAAGCGCCGCCGATCAAGTAACGAGTGACATTGCTATTTACGCCCTTAATGTCGCTTTGGCGGTCGAGTTGAAGCTGAAAACCTATGAACAAGTCCATATTGCTGAGATCCAAACTCTAGTAGAGAACGAGCTAATGCAAGGCCCTTATAAAGCATTAGCTCGTTCATACATTGAATATCGCCATGATCGTGACATAGCCCGAGAAAAGCAAAGCACATTGACGAAAGAGATCGAGGGATTGATCCAAGAAAGCAATGCCGATCTTCTCAATGAGAATGCCAATAAAGATGGTAAAGTTATCCCAACTCAGCGTGATTTATTAGCAGGTATTGTTGCTAAACACTATGCGAAAACACGCATTCTTCCTCGTGATATTGTTCAGGCTCACGAAGAAGGGGATATCCACTATCATGACCTTGATTACGCCCCCTTCTTCCCGATGTTCAACTGTATGTTGATTGATCTAAAAGGCATGTTGACTCATGGATTTAAAATGGGTAATGCCGAGATTGACACACCTAAATCTATCTCTACAGCCACGGCGGTTACAGCCCAGATCATTGCACAAGTGGCCAGCCATATTTATGGTGGAACAACGATTAACCGCATTGATGAAGTCCTCTCTCCTTATGTTACTTCTAGCTATGACAAACACTTAGCTATTGCTCAAGAATGGGCGATTGCCGATCCTCAAGCCTTTGCTATGGCTCGCACTGAAAAAGAGTGTTACGACGCATTTCAATCTTTAGAATACGAAGTCAATACTTTGCATACCGCCAATGGGCAAACCCCCTTTGTTACCTTTGGGTTTGGTTTAGGAACCAGTTGGGAAGCTCGTTTAATTCAGCAATCAATCTTAAAAAATCGAATTGCAGGGCTTGGTAAAAATCGTAAAACAGCGGTATTCCCTAAGCTCGTGTTTGCTATTAAAGATGGGTTAAACCATAAAGTGGGTGAACCAAACTACGATATTAAACAATTGGCTTTAGAATGTGCATCTAAGCGTATGTACCCAGATATTCTCAACTATGACAAAGTGGTAGAAGTGACAGGGTCATTTAAAACGCCGATGGGGTGCCGCAGTTTCTTAAACCCGTATGAAGAACACGGTGAATTAGTTCATGAAGGTCGTAATAACCTTGGCGTTGTAAGCTTAAACTTACCGCGCATTGCATTAAAAGCAAAAGGGAACCTCGATACTTTCTACCGTCTATTAGATACAAAATTGAAGCTAGCACGTCGAGCGTTAGAAACTCGGATTAGCCGTTTAGAAAATGTGAAAGCCCGTGTCGCGCCTATCTTATACATGGAAGGGGCTTGTGGTGTTCGCTTAAAAGCCGATGATTCTATTGCACAAATTTTCAAACATGGTCGGGCCTCTATTTCGCTGGGTTACATTGGCGTTCATGAAACCGTGAATGCTTTATTTGGCCAAGAACAGCATGTTTATGACAGTGCTGAGCTACGTCAACATGCCTTAAATATCATTGGCAAACTTCGCTCCGCAGTGGATCAATGGAAAGAAGAAACTGGCTATGCTTTTAGCCTGTACGGAACTCCGAGTGAAAACCTATGCAGTCGTTTTTGCCGTATTGATACCAAAGAGTTTGGCGTGATTCATGGAGTAACGGATAAAGGGTATTACACCAACAGCTTCCATTTAGATGTTGAAAAGAAAGTTAACCCTTACGATAAAATAGATTTTGAGATGCCATATCCGCCGCTCTCTAGTGGTGGTTTTATCTGCTATGGGGAATTTCCCAATATGCAGCGTAATGTTGAAGCTTTAGAGAATGTATGGGATTACAGCTATACCCGAGTGCCATACTACGGAACCAATACCCCGATTGATGAATGCTATGAGTGTGGATTTACTGGTGAATTTGATTGCACAAGTAAAGGATTCGTATGCCCTAAATGTGGTAACCATGACTCTTCAAAAGTTTCAGTGACGCGTCGAGTTTGTGGCTATTTAGGCAGTCCAGATGCTCGTCCGTTTAACTTTGGTAAGCAAGAAGAAGTTAAACGTCGAGTAAAACATCTATAGTCTTATGAATTATCACCAATACTACCCGATTGATGTGGTAAATGGCCCGGGAACACGCTGCACTTTGTTCGTTTCCGGTTGCCTTCATCAATGTCGTGGTTGCTATAATAAAAGCACTTGGCCATTAGATTCAGGACACCCTTTTACCTCTGAAATGGAAGATAAAATTATCGCTGATCTCAATGATACGCGGATTCCTAGAAGAGGTTTGTCACTCTCTGGTGGCGATCCTTTGCACCCACAAAATGTGTCGGCAGTCTTGCAGTTGGTTCAGCGAGTGAAACAGGAATGTGTCGGTAAAGATATTTGGTTATGGACCGGTTATTGTTTACACGAACTCGATGAACAGCAACGTCAACTCATTGATTATGTAGATGTCTTAGTGGATGGTAAGTTTGAACAATCACTGGCGGATCCCAGTTTGGATTGGCGGGGGAGCAGTAATCAAGTGATTCATCGCTTCAAATTGTAAAAATCACTTTCGATTTTTTCTTATCTAGTGTTTACTTGAAAGTCATTACTTGAATTTCAAAGGGTTGTGACTTTCATGCTTTCTCATTTATCAACACCAGCGTTAGATCCTATTCTTTCCCTTTCCGTGGCGTTTCGCCAAGATCCTCGTCCAGAAAAAGTCGATCTTGGGATTGGCGTATATAAAAATAGCCAAGGTGAAACCCCAATCATGCAAGCTGTGCAGCAAGCACAAAAATGGGTTGTCGAAACACAAACCACCAAATCGTATGTCGGATTAGCAGGCTGTGAAGAGTTTAACCAGAGTATTGCTAAGCTGGTATTGGGTGAAACACCTGTATTTGATCGGCTCACCGCCATTCAAACACCGGGCGCCAGCGGTGCTTTACGTATGCTTGGTGACTTAATGCGGGTCGCTCAGCCGGAAACCACCGTTTGGTTAACCAACCCTAGTTATATTAACCACAAACCCGTGATGGAAGCAGCAGGGTTAAAGGTTAAATACTATGCTTATTTTAGCTCACAGAGCAAAATGGTTGATGTTGAACGCATGCTGGATGATTTATCTCAGGCGGGGCCAAAAGATGTGGTGTTACTGCATGGTTGTTGCCATAACCCTACCGGGGCTGATATTGATTTCTCTGCTTGGCAAGCCATAACAGAGCTAGCACTCAAACAAGGCTTTACTCCATTTGTCGATATTGCTTATCAGGGATTTGGTGGTGGTTTAGAAGAGGATGCGAAAGGGCTACGCCATATGGCGGCGCAAGTTGAGGAAATGCTGATCACGACCTCCTGTTCTAAAAACTTTGGTTTGTATCGAGAAAGAACTGGCGCAGCTATTGTCCTGGGAAAAAATGCACAAGAGGTTGCCAATGCACGAGGTAAGATGCTGACCTTAGCGCGTTCGACCTACACCATGCCACCAGCTCACGGCGCTGCATTAGTAAAAACCGTGTTACAGAGCGAGGCATTAACCTCGATTTGGAAACAAGAACTCAACGAAATGCAACATCGTTTGTTAAGCCTTCGTCAAACCTTATGTAATGAGTTGAGAAATCAACATAATACGGCACAATTCGACTTTATCGAAAACCACAAAGGGATGTTTACTGTGCTTGGGTTTAGTGCTGAGCAGATGCATCATTTGCGAGAAGAATTTGCAATCTATGGCGTTGCAGATGGCCGTATTAACATCGCAGGTTTAACAGAAAAAGACATTCCTTATGTGGCAGAAGCAATAGTCAAGGTATCTTAACTGCAGTTTGATTAGGTGAATGAATGAAATCACAATGGAAAATCCTTATCCCGTTTATGCTTTCAGGAGGTTTAAGTGCGTGTAGCCTTATGCCTACCGAGCAACAGACATTAGCGCCTGTTGAACAAGCCCAAATTTCAAATGAAGATGGGGCTCAGGTGAAGGATGAGGGGACACCGAATTCAGAACCTCAATCTACAGAGCAAACGGTGGTTGTGTTAGCGTCGACCAAAACCTCAGATGGAAAGCTAATTCTTGGTGAGAAAGAGTGGGTGTATGTTCCTGCGTTGCAGGAACATTTCCGAGCAAGAATTGATACTGGTGCGACAACCTCATCCATCAGCGCTGTTGATATTGTTCCATTTGAACGAGATGGGAAAGACTGGGTTAAATTTCGCATTGAACATGATGGTATTCAAAGTGGTGAAATTAATCTTCCGGTTGAGCGGTGGGTTCATATCCGACAATCAGCTAGCGAAGGAGGGCACCGACGCCCTGTTGTGGTCGCGTGGATTCAAATTGGTGAATTAAAGGAGAAAACAGAATTTACACTCGCCAACCGAACCCACTTAACCTTTCCAATTTTATTAGGAAGAAGCTTTTTCAAAGATGTGGCTATTGTTGATGTAAGCCAGCAATACGTTCAAGAAAAACAACAAAATTGAATCGTTTTCAATGAAAATCCCTCCTCGATACAAGGAGGGATTTGTATTTCTAACCCATTTATTAATAAGAACAAGACCCAACAACGGTAAGAGAAGGGGCTTGTCTAATACAGTTTCTTCCCGAATGTTTTGCCTGATATAAGGCTTCATCTGCCAACTTTAATGCTCGTTTGGGATCTTGCTCAACAGAGCTATCGCATATACCAATACTCACGGTGATGTTTACCGGCATTTTTTTCTCATTCACTCGTTGCTTTACCCCTGCACGTTGGCTTTTAGGGCGCTCACTGACATTACGTACCACAAGATCATATTGCTCAATATCACGGCGTAACCATTCAAGCGATTCTTGTGCTTGAGCCACATTTTTTCCTTTAAACAAAATGGTAAATTCTTCTCCACCATAACGATAGGCATGACCTTTAGCAGGAAGATGTCTTAACCGGCTGGCGACCAACTTGAGAACATCATCGCCCGTATCATGGCCAAAGCTATCATTGAAGTTTTTAAAGTGATCAATGTCTAACATCGCTATGGTAAATTTTTTGCCTAACCTTGGTAGATCAAGATCTAAAGCGTAGCGCCCCGGTAACTGTGTGAGACGATCTTTAAATGCTAATTCATGGCCAACGGAAAGTAGATATAAAAGTAGGATCAACCCTGCCAATGAAAACATCGTGCTAGAAAGGTAAGGGACATGGAAAAAAATAAACGTATTAGCGATTAATAAGACAGAGGAATAGGTCACCGCATCCATCAAACGGTTTCTCGTCAATAATAATATTCCGCAGATACCCACTAAACAGACAAGATAAAGAATCACAATGATCGGTAATCGAGAGAGTTTAGGTTCTGAATAAAGCAGCCCTTCATTTAAGCCATTAAAGCCTTCAGAATCGAAGTGCACGACCATCAAGCCACTCCATAGAGTAAAAAACGCTAATATACCAAGATAAAGAGCAACCCCTTTACTGATTAACCCTTCATTATTGAATGCATAACCAATCAGGCAGGCAATAGGAAGTAATATCGCTAAGAGAGACAGTTCAAGGATTGCTGAACTGGTGACAAATGGCATTTGTAAACGAGATTGAATAACCCAGTAGCTGAGTAGCATACTGAAAGCAATCATCGCAATACGGCTCTGTTTAAAGAGATGCGCCACTGCAATAGCGGCAGAGAAAAGCACATAAGGCAATGTTTCTGCAAAACCACTATTAGTTCGACTGATGAGAATCACGTTATTCATTCCTGCCCATACTGTGATCAGTAAGAGAATAGGAAAAGCAAAACGAAACCAAGACGAGGAGGTAAAACCCGTTAACATGTTTTATTTATAAACCATTTACTGTGATTACGTTGAGATAAAAATTAAACGCTATGAAAAGAGATAAATGACGTTATCTCGTGAAATATAAGGATACGTTGATTTCATCAATTGCCAAGCTTTTGCTAAACTAAACGCAAAAATAACACTTTCGTTTGAGTTCAGGCGTTTTAGCGCAAAGAGCCAATATTAGTTTTCATTACTCACCTTCTTACCTCAGTGTAACAGGCTTTCTGTATCACAAGTGAGATAAAGTCGTTTTGTTTACTATACAATAATGAGGAGTTCAGAGATGCAACTGAACATGGAAGTCCATAATTATATGGAAACATTAGTTGGGCAAGTGCTCGCCCAAGATCACTATGTCTCACAGTATAATAATGATCAATTGGCCGATTTAGCTTGTTTAGCTTTAAATCAAATTCGGCCGATTTATATTCGGTTTGATATCGATTTTTTATCTTCACTACCAGAAGAGCGTTTAGTGGTATTAAAACAGCGGGCAATGACGGCGGTGGAAGCGGCTGAATCGATGATCATTGATGATCGCCGGACCGAACGAGACACAATAGCTCCGGTTGTATATGGAAAACGTATTATCGATGAAGAAGCCGCTTTAGAATGGTATGAAACGCCGATTATGGGCAATAAAATGATGGAAAAGGAGTAGTTGTGGGATTATTTTCGCGTCTGTTTGGCGGCCAATCAAAAAAAAGAGTGCAAGAGGCTCAGCCAGTTGAATACAAAGGTTTTTTTATCTATCAGGAACCGATTAATGAGCAGGGGCAATTTCGTGTTGCTGGCCGAATTACTCAAGAAGTAGAAGGGGAAAGGAAAGAGCACCGCTTTATTCGTTCCGATCTTCTTTCCTCAGAGACGGAAGCCAAAGAACTCATGTTAAAGAAAGCACAGCTCTACATTGACCAAATGAGTGGTCAGATCTTTGAATAATTCGCCAAGCTATTGACAAAAATCATAAATAAAAGAGCCATAAGACGATATGCTTACGGTTCTTTTATATATTTGCGTACTTTGCAACAACCTGTTTTTCTCTGTTACGACTTGTGTAGATTTGCTATCTTATCTGACTTCATACACGTGAGATGTTTAAAAACAGCAAATTCAAGTCATTCTCCCAATAAATACTGATCTTAAGGTTATTTATGTCATCAGATTTTTAGGGTAAACGGATAAGAATAGATGAATCATTGTGCCAATAGTCAAGGAACTGCTATGCAAATTGGTGTACCAAAAGAAATACTCGCAGGAGAAACGCGAGTCGCTGCTTCACCCTCATCGGTTGAACAGTTAGTAAAACTAGGTTTTGAGGTCGTCATTGAATCTCAAGCAGGTATTTTAGCAAGTTTTGAAGATTCCGCTTTTCAAGCGGCTGGAGCGACAATTGCGGATAAAGAGCAAGTCTGGAATTCAGAACTGATTTTAAAAGTAAACGCCCCTGTTAGTGATGATGATATTGACGAAATTTCTTTGCTCAAGGATGGAGCCACACTGATTAGCTTTATCTGGCCAGCGCAGCAAGCTGAGCTCATGGAAAAGCTTTCACGCAAGAATATTAATGTACTTGCTATGGATTGTGTTCCTCGAATTTCTCGAGCTCAAGCCTTAGATGCTCTCTCTTCAATGGCAAACATTGCTGGCTATCGAGCGGTAGTTGAAGCTGCCCATGAATTTGGTCGTTTCTTTACTGGGCAAATTACCGCCGCCGGAAAAGTGCCGCCTGCAAAAGTCTTTGTTGCTGGTGCTGGCGTTGCAGGCCTAGCAGCCATTGGGGCTGCGGGAAGTTTAGGGGCCATCGTACGTGCTTTTGACGTCCGTCCAGAAGTCAAAGAACAAGTACAGTCTATGGGCGCTGACTTTTTAGAAGTTGACTATCAAGAAACCGCAGGCTCTGGCGATGGTTATGCTAAAGAAATGTCCGACGATTTCAACCGTAAAGCCGCAGAGCTTTATGCGGAACAAGCAAAAGATGTCGATATTATCATTACCACAGCACTAATCCCTGGGAAACCGGCTCCTAAACTGATTACTAAAGCAATGGTCGATAGTATGAAAGCCGGTAGCGTGATTGTTGATTTAGCAGCAGCTAATGGCGGTAACTGTGAATATACCGTAAAAGACCAAGTCTTTGTGACGGAAAATGGTGTCAAAGTGATTGGTTACACCGACATGGTTGGACGTTTACCAACGCAATCTTCACAGCTTTATGCCACAAACTTAGTCAATTTGCTTAAACTGCTTTGCAAAGAAAAAGACGGGAATATTCATATCGACTTTGATGATGTGGTATTACGTGGTGTTACGGTTATAAAACAAGGTGAAATCACATGGCCTGCGCCGCCAATCCAAGTTTCAGCCCAGCCTCAACAAGCACCGGCGAAACCTGTAGTAGAAAAAGCGAAGCCTGAACCGACATCACCCATCAAGAAATTTCTTGGGCTTGCCATAGGTGTTGGAGCCTTTGCTTGGGTTGCTTCTGTTGCCCCTGCTGCATTTTTAGGGCATTTCACCGTGTTTGTTCTGGCTTGTGTGGTCGGATATTACGTGGTTTGGAACGTAACACATGCTCTGCATACTCCACTCATGTCTGTTACAAATGCTATCTCCGGTATTATTGTTGTTGGAGCATTATTACAAATAGGGCAAGGAAATGGGGTTGTTACCGCCTTGGCATTCATTGCTGTTTTAATTGCAAGTATCAACATCTTTGGTGGCTTTACGGTAACCAAACGTATGCTTGAAATGTTCCGTAAAGACTAAGGGAGTTCACAATGTCTGCAGGATTAGTACACGCGGCTTATATTGTTGCTGCTCTATTTTTTATTTTGAGTTTGGCTGGTTTATCAAAACAAGAATCAGCAAGAGCAGGGAACTACTATGGTATTGCGGGGATGGCAATAGCCTTACTTGCGACTATTTTCAGCCCAGATGCTCAAGGGCTCAGTTGGATTTTACTAGCCATGGTCATTGGAGCGGCAATTGGTATCCACTTAGCGAAGAAAGTGGAAATGACCCAAATGCCGGAGCTGGTTGCCATGTTGCACAGCTTTGTTGGTATGGCGGCGGTATTGGTGGGCTATAATAGCCTACTTGATGCCCCTCTGGTGGCCACTCATGCTGAACATGTGATTCACCTTGTCGAAGTTTTTCTGGGTGTCTTTATTGGTGCGGTAACCTTTACGGGTTCTATCGTTGCTTTTGGTAAATTACGGGGAACGATTAGTTCATCACCGCTTAATTTGCCACACAAACATAAGTTAAACCTTGCGGCACTGGTTGTATCAGGCTTCTTACTGGTTAATTTCTTGAATACCGATGGGGGACTTTTCCCCTTGATTGTGATGACCGCTATTGCTTTGGTCTTTGGTTATCATTTAGTGGCTTCTATTGGTGGTGCAGATATGCCAGTGGTGGTTTCCATGTTGAACTCTTACTCCGGTTGGGCCGCTGCTGCCGCAGGATTTATGCTGGCTAACGATCTCTTGATCGTGACTGGGGCATTAGTTGGTTCTTCAGGTGCGATTCTGTCTTATATCATGTGTAAAGCAATGAACCGTTCTTTTATCAGTGTGATTGCGGGCGGTTTTGGCCAAGAGATCGTGATTAACGCGGATGAAGAGCAAGGTGAATACCGTGAGATGAGTGCAGAGGATGTTGCGGATCTACTGAAAAACTCAAACTCGGTAGTCATCACTCCAGGATACGGAATGGCAGTGGCTCAAGCACAATACCCAGTTCATGAAATTACAGAAAAACTCCGTGCGCATGGGGTGAAAGTCCGCTTTGGTATCCATCCTGTGGCTGGTCGGTTACCGGGTCACATGAACGTGCTACTTGCAGAAGCCAAAGTGCCTTATGATATCGTGCTCGAAATGGATGAGATCAATGATGACTTTGCTGAGACCGATACCGTTTTAGTTATTGGGGCAAATGATACCGTTAACCCCGCTGCACTCGAAGATCCGAACAGCCCAATTGCAGGTATGCCTGTTTTAGAAGTTTGGCATGCTAAAAATGTGATTGTCTTTAAACGTTCAATGAACACGGGTTATGCTGGAGTACAAAACCCTCTGTTCTTTAAAGAAAACACCTATATGCTCTTTGGTGATGCAAAAGAGAGTGTAGACTCCATATCTAAAGCATTGTAATCTTCTGCCTTAGGTTCGAATAAAGCCAGCATCTGCTGGCTTTATTCATTTTAGACATGGCCTAATCTTTTTTGACGTTAGCTCTGTCTATTATTGACAGTGATATAACAAGAGCACGTTATATCCATCAGATAATTAATCTCCATTTTTGGGGTTTTATGATCAAACGAGCATTAACATTGGCGATCACTATTCGTCGCCCCCTTATTTTTTTATGGGCGAGCATCTCCGTCTTTTCGGTTTATGCCGATTCGTTACCAGAGCGGATCGATCAGTTTGTTTCATCGTTTGATTACCAAACGGCGGTCGTCACTTATGACATTCGTAGCATCCAGAAAGAGTACCCCACACGGCTCTTGATTCACGAAACGATGTTACCGCAAACATCAGCTTATCCGCTAAAGGATATACAGTTACTGTATCGATTAGCTGAAAATTGTTCAGGTAATTTACCGTTGAACCCTTTGGTGACGGAACCGTTGGTTTTTACTCGAGCACTATGTAAAGGTACAAAGTTGCCGATACGTTGGTTTTCTCGAAGCGCACTCATTCACCCTGGCGGTGGAACTTATGCTGCTCGTTATGTGGAATCTTATCCTGACATGTTTGCTGAACTTGAATCATTTATGCATATTCAAGAACGTCCAAAAGCCCCAGAAGAGAGTCTACTTGGACGGCTGCAAATCATGGATGAAGAAACGATGAGCGCCTTGATTTCAGGCGCCGTGATGTTCAGTGATGGAGCTCTGTTTTGGCTTAGAAAAGGGGACAAGTACTACCTATTCGAAGAAAGCATCTGGCTACAGAATGTAAGTAAGGCCGGATTGTCTTTTACCTTAGCCAGTAATGATAGCTCCTGTTTTGTACAGCGGGGCAATTTATGCTGGGACATAGAAGATCACTCTGATCTCTTACGTATTAGTATGGTGATCTTGGTGATTGCCAATATCCTACTGGTGATCGGCTGGTCTATTTACCGATGGAATTCCAAACGACAAGATATGAAAAGTCGGATGCTCATTTTACAGATTCTCACTCATGAGCTGAGAACTCCGATTGCCAGCTTGTCGTTAACGGTTGAAGGTTTTCGACGTGAGTTTGAACGTTTGCCAGAATCCGTATACGATGAGTTTCGCCGACTCTGCGAAGATTCCCGTCGTTTAAGGCAGTTAGCCGAAGCAAGCAAAGACTATTTGCAATCAGATAACAAACCACTGGCGACGGATTGGGTGCCTTCCGTTGCTGAATGGCTAGAATATAAAGTTGAAGAAGAATTTGTAGAGCCGATTGAATTTATTATCAACCAAGATATCGCCGCAAAATTAAATGTCTACTGGCTGGGAACTTGTGTGGATAATTTAATCCGCAATGCGGTCAAATATGGCATTCCTCCAATAAGATTGGAAGTTTTGACACAAGCAAATTCTGTCACCATCAAAGTGACAGACCAAGGAACACTGACAAATAAAGACTGGCGTCATTTACGCAAGCCCTTTGTTAGCAAAAGCGGCTTAGGACTTGGCTTAACTATTGTAGAATCGATGGTTGGGAGGATGGGGGGCTCGATGACCCTCATTGGACCACCAACCACTTTTATATTGGAGATACCCTGTGAAACAGACATTGCTTCTCGTTGAAGATGATAAAAACCTCGCTGACGGCTTATTAGTTAGCTTGGAGCAAGCAGGATATGACTGTTTACATGCAGAAACCATTGCAGCTGTAAAACAACATTGGGAAAAAGCGGATTTAGTGATTTTGGATCGCCAATTACCAGATGGCGACTCAGTGCAGCATATGGCTGAATGGAAAAAAATCAAAGAGGTTCCCGTTATCTTATTAACGGCACTGGTGACCGTCAAAGATAAAGTAACGGGCCTTGATGCAGGAGCCAATGACTATTTAACTAAGCCTTTTGCTGAAGCTGAGCTGTTTGCCAGAATTCGAGCCCAGCTTCGCTCTCCTGATAGTGATGAACATGATGATAGCAAGGTAATGACTCCCAATTTGCTTATTGATAAAGCGACGAGAGAAGTCTTCTTTCATGGGCAATCTGTGACCCTAACTCGAACAGAATTTGATTTGTTACTCTTTTTAGCCAGTAACTTAGGGCGTGTTTTTACCCGTGATGAACTTCTGGATCACGTATGGGGATACAATCATTTCCCAACAACACGAACGGTTGATACTCATGTTCTACAACTACGCCAAAAGCTTCCCGGATTAGAAATTGAAACGTTGCGTGGTGTGGGATACAAGATGAAAGCCTGATATGCAAAAAAAAGCATTTATCTTAGGCACGTTAGCGAGCGTGCCTTTCCTTGTTCATAGCACTGGTTGGTTTGAAACAAACACCCCTTTAACTCAAGCCCATCAAAACTTACTGACCAATGATCTCGAGAGTATGTTTGCTTCTTTGGTTGAGGTGTGGCAACTTGAACAGAACCAAAATATACAAACTCATCTGAATGATTTATTAATTCAATCACTTTCTGTTGATTGTGGAAAAGGGTTACAGAGTAAACCGTTTCCTGAATGGATCAAATCTATCACCATTACCAATGTCGATATTCAAAGTCCGGGGAGGGATGCCTACCAAGTCTTAGTTGAAGCACAAACAAACAAAGAACTGGTAGATGTTAAGTTGACGAAGTGGGTTAAGAAGCCACTTTCTACGGATGTCATACTTAACCTAAAAGGTGACAATGTCACGAATGATTGGCGAACCTATCTTAAACGCTACAACTTAAATACAAAGCTACCCATTGGATTATATCGGCTAGATATTACTGCAAATGATCAAGAATCTTGGAGTTCCTGGGTGATTTTTGGCGAGCCTAAAGCGAAGCAAACCGTGCGTTGGGCCTCCAAAGATAAGTGGGTAGTAGATAAAAATGCACTACTCAATCGATACTGCCCATTGCCAAAACTGGATGTATCCGTTTTTGATTATATCGATAGTGAGTATAAAGAGATCTGGACGAAAAGTTATGAATCGGATTACCCCACCGAACTTGAACTCACAAGTTTAGCTTCTGATCGTTACGTCCTCGCCGTATCAATGACTCATCAACGTTGGCAGGGAGCAATAACCATTGAGCAGGCTCAAGTTATCAGTAAAACCTATAATGTTTCACTAGAGGAATAGCTAAAGTTAATAGAGAATAGGTCGTTAAAACAAAAAAGAGACTGACGGTTTATTTAGCATGAAGTATAAAATTCACCTTTTAGTGTTATCGACCACATTGGCAGCAGGAAATGCCTTTTCTGCCAATTATGCCATTGAAGCCCGTGGTGATGCTATGGGGGGCGTAGGGGTAGTTGCGGCGAACTACCTGACAGCACCATTTTATAACCCTGCGATAGTTGCTATTTATCGACGTAGTGATGATGCGGGTATGATATTACCGAGTGTTGGCCTAACCTATAACGACCCAGATAAGCTTGTTAAAGGCATTGATAATATCGCAGATTTAATCAATAGCAACGATCTGTCAAAAGCGAGTGAGCTACAGGCTGCCATGGACAATATCGATGGCAGTGTCCTTAACGCCAATATAGGAGGGGTCGTTGCTTTTGGAATTCCGAATCGTTATATCTCTGCCAATATTTTTGGCAAAGCTTATGTTGAAGCCTTCGCCGCTCCAGTGATAGCCAATACTTGCTCTGATCCCAGTGAAGCTGATAGTTGTACTCTTGAAAAAGCACAAAAGAGTACCGTCAATGCCGTTTCCGTCGCCGTAACAGAGGTTGGAATATCATTAGCAAAATATCAAACGGTATTAGGACAACATATGTCCTTTGGTATTAGTCCCAAGCTACAACGTATCTATACCTATGTTTATCAAGCCAGCTTTACCAACTATGAGTTTAAAGATTTTTTAGATGAGGGGACCGGTGAAACCACCTTTAATATTGATGCGGGGGCATTATGGTTTCATGGCCCTTATCGATTAGGGCTTTCAGCAAGTAATTTAGTCAGTCGAGACATACAGACCCGTAGTATTGGCAATACACAATATGAATACCAAATTCGTCCACAGATTACATTGGGGGCAGGGATTGTCGCTGATTATTTTTCTCTTAGTGTTGATTATGATTTGAATACCGACAAACGCTATAAAGATTTTGCGGATGACACACAAATGATCAGAGTCGGTGGAGAAGTGGACATTCTGAGACAACTGAAGCTCAGAGCAGGGTATAACAAAAACTTAGCTTATAGTCATTCAGAAGATACCGTAACTGCTGGTGTTGGTCTCTCTCCACTTGGATTATTTCAATTAGATATTGGTGCGAGTTATACCAATGAAAAAGCGATGGGAGCCTATGTAAACTTCCTTGCGAGTTACTAAATGAACCTCTATAGTTTGGCTCCTTTATAGGAGCCTTTTTTATGTTTGATGATTTACCAACCTTAACCCATGCAGAACAACAAGCCGCAGTTGAACAAATTCAACAATTGATGTCACAAGGTATGAGTACAGCACAAGCCATTAAAGTTGTTGCCGAAGAAATACGGGCTAAGCAAACAACTGCCTCTCAAAGCAAAGAGTAAACTACAGAAAAGACTAAAGAATAGGGCGCTAAAAGCGCTCTTTTTTTTTGCTCAAAAAAGCAAAACCATTAAAAATTACTTTTATTTTATATACTTATGGAAGAATTAAATGCTGCCATAAGCGCATCAGAACGGACTAAGGAAAGGGGGGTTGTAATAAAATTACACGATGAACAATGGCAATATTCTTGCCAGTTTAATATGCTAAAACGTAACGCTGTCACTTATTGCGCACGAAGAACAATCAGAGATGTCGGGATATAGCAGGAGTTTTATTAGTGGTGAATTGTTTAGACTTTTACATAAAATGAGGTAGAGAAAAAGCTCATTAATATATAGTGACAATGTCACATTTAATGAGCTTTAAATGATAAGAACTGATTTACGAGGTTAACAAGCCAAGTATTATTGTGATGCTTTCAGGGCTTGATCAAGGTCTGAAATTAAATCATCGATGTGTTCAATTCCAATAGAGAGTCGGACCATATCGGCTGAGACACCCGCAGCTTTTAACTCTTCATCATTGAGTTGCCGGTGTGTTGTTGCGGCTGGAATAGCAGAACAACTTTTTGCATCGCCAATATTAACCAAACGAAGTATTAATTTCAGAGCATCATAGAAGCGGGCACCGGCATCTCTTCCTCCTACAATCCCAAAACTTAAGATCCCCGATGCTTGTCCCTGCATATATTTTTCTGCTAGGTGATGATCTTTATGTGTGGGTAAACCTGCATACTTTACCCAACTCACTTGTGGATGCTGGGAGAGCCATTGAGCAACCGCCAAACTATTTTGGTTAATACGCTCGATACGCAGCGCTAACGTTTCTAACCCTTGTAGAAGATTCCATGCCGATTGAGCACTGAGTGCAGCCCCCATGTTACGAAGCGGTACGACTCTTGCCCGAGCAATAAAGGCAGCAGCACCAATATCTTGCGTATAGTTCACGCCATGATAAGAAACATCGGGTTGGTTAAGTAAAGGGAAACGCTCTGTATGTTCAGCCCATGGAAATTGTCCTGAATCAACAATTAATCCACCGATAGTGGTGCCGTGCCCACCAATATATTTGGTGGCAGAATGTACGACGATATCAGCACCATGTTCAAAAGGACGCAAAAGAAATGGGGTTGCAACCGTATTATCAACAATCAAAGGAACACCATGCTGATGAGCAATATCCGCTAAAGCTTGAATATCGACAATACTGCCAGATGGGTTACCAATACTTTCACAAAAAATAGCACGAGTATTCGCATCAATAAGCTGAGCGATGTGATTAAAGTTATCTTTATCAGCAAAACGGACTTCAATTCCTTGTCTTGGTAATGTATGAGCAAATAAGTTATATGTTCCACCATAGAGCTCACTGATTGAGACAATATTATCTCCAGTTTGAGCAATAGTTTGAATCGCATAGGTTATAGCCGCCATACCCGAAGCCACGGCTAAAGCCCCAACACCGCCTTCAAGGGCTGCAATGCGCTGCTCAAGAACATCACACGTTGGGTTCATAATTCGAGAGTAAATATTCCCTTGAACTTTTAAGTCAAATAGATCGGCGGCATGTTGAGCATTATCAAAGCTAAATGATGTGGTTTGGTGAACGGGGATCGCAACAGCATTTTGGTTATCTGGTTGGTATCCATGATGTAAAGCAATAGTTTCACGTTTCATTACATATCCTTGTTGTATCTAACGTTTTTCCATCAAAGCATGAGGATAAAAGTAAGTCAATCATTCCCTATACCAGTGCGCATTATGGATATGAGTTATGTTGAGGGTTTGCCTTTTGGCCTGAGAGCCCGTTAAGAGTGGGCGAAAGACTTAGCTAAATCCGGCCAGTGCAACGCTGGCCGTGATGCTTAGGAAAGAGAATCGCTTAACAAGCGAAGCCCGTAATATAACTTGCATAATGCGCATTTGAATCCCTGCTTTTTAACCTCAACCGCTCGCCGCAAGTAAATTTCGCTACGCGAATATTTACGAGGAAGCGGAATTTCCCCTACCTGCATTAAGTCAGCGGTCGCCGTTCTTCTATCTATTGACGTGTATTTGGCGACCAAACGATGAATGACGATGACCAGACTGAGGAGGAGGATTAAGGAGAGCAGGGAGCCGCATGTAATGTACCCTTGTCTCATTTTGAGACATTTGTGGATAACTTGCCGTGCTGCTTTTTGACCGCGAAGCGGTTCGGGTTCCTGTTACACCCGAACTAACTCCGGAATTCCGGAATTTTCAATTAAAATTTATGTTCACTTTCATACCTCATGAATGACTCTTCATCTTCTTTTTTTTGCTGCTCTGCAATTTCATATCCATGCGTTGCTATATGTTCTGCATATTGCTCGGCCTTTTCTTTTTCGTACATGTATTTTTCAAGAAGCATTTCATCTGTCGGCCTTTCATTATCCAGTTTTTCCATAAACCCTTTTTTATCTTTGATGAATTCAAATAGGATAAATGTGAATGTAACCTCATCTAACTCTTTCATTATGCTTGCGGTTTTTTTCATAAATTGTATTTCACTTATGTCACTATCAAATTTTTCTCCCCTGCATATCTCGGTTTCACTCACACATAATATTTCGGCAAGCTTTTTAATATCGCTTGCTTTCGGCTCGTTTTTACCATTTTCCCATTTCATATAAGTTTGAGCCGTTACACCTACGTGTTCCGCTACTTCACTTTGCTTTAACTGCTTACGCTCACGCATTTCTTTTAGTACATCTTTAAGCATTATTTTCATTCCTAGGTATCCTTTTGTTTGATTATATATCTACTTTTTGACACCTAGAGTTTACATGTGCATTTGTATAGTTTAAAGTATGAAAAATCATACTTGACAGGTTTTTTTAGTGTTCTTTATCAACCAGCTTTTCATGCAACAAGATTATCCTGACGGTGGGCTACCATTCGTTGGGATGCATGTTATTGAGCGCATCGATATGGAAACTGGAGAGAAGTTACCACCAAATGTTAATCAGAAGGTTTTAGAGGGCTCTT
>NZ_FUXB01000020.1:0-18938 GCF_900167345.1 Vibrio cincinnatiensis DSM 19608
GATAGCTGCGGTTAGAGTGGTTTTACCGTGGTCAACGTGGCCGATAGTACCAACGTTTACGTGCGGTTTCGTACGTTCAAATTTTGCTTTAGACACGATCGTGTTCCTTCCTAGTTATGATTCACCTTGAGTCACGTACACTCAAAGCGCGCCAGAAATTGCTATTTTATGCGCCAACGCTCGTCAGCGCAATAGATTCGTTATTAATCAAATAACAAGCTAACCACGTTCTGCAATAATTGCATCAGCAATATTTCTTGGAACCTCAGCGTACTCAGCAAACTCCATCGAGTAAGAAGCACGTCCTTGGGTTGCAGAACGAAGATCCGTTGCGTAACCAAACATTTCAGCAAGTGGTACTCGGCAACGAATAATTTTAAGGCCAGCAGGGCCTTCATCCATACCTTCAATGATGCCACGACGACGGTTTAAATCACCGACAACATCACCCATCCAGTCTTCAGGTGTGGTTATTTCAACTTTCATTAACGGCTCAAGAATAACAGGGCTTGCAGCCAGTGCCCCTTTCTTGAATGCCATAGAGCCAGCGATCTTAAACGCCATCTCACTTGAATCGACATCGTGGAACGAACCATCAAACAGTGTCGCTTTGACATCCAAAATAGGATAGCCAGCTAATACACCATTGTTCATTTGCTCCTCGATACCTTTTGCCACTGGGTTGATGAATTCTTTAGGAATTGCACCACCCACAATTTCGTCAACAAAAACGAAACCTTGGCCAGGCTCAGCAGGTTCAACTTTCAACCATACGTGTCCGTATTGACCACGGCCACCTGACTGACGAATAAACTTGCCTTCAACTTCCGCTTTACCACGAATGGTTTCACGATACGCAACCTGAGGTTTACCCACGTTGCAATCAACGCTGAATTCGCGCTTCATGCGATCAACGATGATATCTAGATGAAGCTCTCCCATACCGGAGATCAACGTTTGACCAGTTTCATTATCCGTTTCAACACGGAAAGAAGGATCTTCAGCAGCCAGTTTACCTAGTGCAATACCCATTTTCTCTTGGTCAGCCTTAGAGCGGGGCTCAACAGCAATCTGAATGACTGGCTCAGGAAACTCCATTCGCTCTAGGATCACTTTATGATCTTGGTCGCATAGAGTATCGCCTGTAGTCACATCTTTCAAACCGATTGCCGCAGCGATATCGCCAGCGCGAACTTCTTTAATTTCTTCGCGTTTATTAGCATGCAACTGAACGATGCGGCCAAAACGCTCTTTCTTCTGTTTCACTGAGTTATAAACAGCATCTCCGGAGTTTACAACTCCAGAATAGACGCGAATAAACGTCAATGAACCCACAAATGGGTCGGTCGCAATTTTAAACGCCAACGCAGAAAATGGTTCGTTGTCATCAGCATGACGTTCAACTTCATTTTCACGATCATCAATGCCCTTAATGGCAGGAACTTCAACAGGCGATGGTAAATATTCAACAACCGCATCCAATACCGCTTGTACACCTTTATTTTTAAATGCACTTCCACACGTGGCAAGTACGATTTCGTTGTTCAGTGTACGCTGGCGAAGCGCTTGTTTGATTTCAGCTTCCGTTAATACCCCATCTTCGAGGTACTTATCCATCAATTCTTCGCTCGCTTCCGCCGCCACTTCAACTAAGTTGTTGTGCCACTCTTCAGCCAGCTCTTGCATATCCGCTGGAATTTCTTCATAAGTGAAGGTCATGCCTTGATCGGCTTCATTCCAGTTGATCGCTTTCATCTTGATAAGGTCGATGACACCTCTAAACTCTTCTTCCGCACCAATGTTTAACTGGATTGGTACAGGAGTCGCACCAAGACGATGTTTAATTTGATCTACAACGCGTAGAAAATCTGCACCGGTACGGTCCATCTTGTTAACAAATACAATGCGTGGAACATGGTATTTATCCGCTTGACGCCAAACAGTCTCAGATTGAGGCTCAACACCAGACGAACCACAGAAGACAACCACGGCACCATCAAGTACACGTAATGAACGCTCTACTTCAATCGTAAAGTCAACGTGTCCTGGGGTATCAATGATATTAATGCGATGATCTTGGAATTGGGCATCCATACCACGCCAAAAGGCGGTGGTCGCAGCAGAGGTAATGGTGATACCACGCTCTTGCTCTTGCTCCATCCAGTCCATGGTAGCAGCACCATCGTGAACTTCGCCAAGTTTATGAGAAAGGCCGGTGTAGAACAGAATACGCTCAGTAGTGGTTGTTTTTCCTGCATCTACGTGAGCACAGATACCGATATTACGGTAACGCTCAATAGGAGTTTTACGAGCCACGATTGTATCCTCTTACTAAGGTTAACCTTAGAATATAGAAATGTGCTGCGAGAGAACCTCGCAGCACAGAAGGTATTACCAGCGGTAATGAGCAAACGCTTTGTTCGCTTCTGCCATACGGTGAACGTCTTCACGTTTCTTAACAGCAGTACCTTTGTTTTCTGACGCATCTAGCATTTCAGCAGCTAGGCGAGCAGCCATAGATTTTTCACCACGCTTACGCGCAGCTTCAACCAACCAACGCATAGCAAGTGCGTTACGGCGAACCGGACGAACTTCTACAGGAACTTGGTAAGTTGAACCACCCACACGGCGAGATTTAACTTCGACCGCTGGGCGAACATTTTCAAGAGCTTCTTCAAATACAGCTAAGTGATCTTTACCAGATTTCTCAGCCATAGTGTCCAGTGCAGTATAAACGATTTTTTCTGCAGTAGATTTTTTACCGTCAACCATTAGGATGTTAACGAATTTTGCCAGCAATTCAGATTTGAACTTTGGATCTGGAAGGATCTTACGCTGACCAATGACGCGACGACGTGGCATGGAATATTCTCCGTTGTCTTCTTCAGGTTATCCAAAACTTTTCAGTTTCTTCAAAATTAAAATTTAATTTTAGTGTTTGGCCTTACTTAACGCTTCTCTTATAAAAAAGAAGGGCATTAAGACTTAGGACGCTTCACACCGTACTTAGAACGACCTTGTTTACGGTCGTTAACGCCTGAACAGTCAAGCGCACCACGAACAGTGTGGTAACGAACACCCGGAAGGTCTTTTACACGACCGCCACGGATAAGAACGACACTGTGCTCTTGTAGGTTGTGACCTTCACCACCGATGTATGAAGTAACTTCAAAACCGTTAGTTAGACGTACACGACATACTTTACGTAGTGCTGAGTTAGGTTTTTTAGGGGTAGTTGTATATACGCGAGTACATACACCACGTTTTTGTGGGCACGCTTCGAGTGCAGGCACGTTGTTTTTTGCAACTTGCTTCACACGTGGCTTGCGTACCAACTGGTTAATCGTTGCCATTAGCTAGCTCCTGAATTTACTTAAAGTAAGCTTTGTGAAAAATCTAGCCCTGAATGCTTTACGCAAATAGGGACGCAAAATTCTATTCAGCACTGAGAGGTGTGTCAAGAAATATACAGATCTTTTTTCTGTCGCTAGAAGAAGGATGTCAATCTAAATGCACAGCCGTGGATAAGACAACTACCAACCAATTGATTTACCTATACTAACTGTCATTTTGACAAATGCAGCGGTATTAATAATCTGTACCTGATCAGCACAAACTTCTAGCCATCCTCGTGCAGCTAGATCTTCTTGTAGCGCATAGATAGCGCAATCACTGGGAAGATAGCGATAATAAGGAGAAGATGCCTTACACGCATAGACGGCTTGTTCCACCAAAAGTAGCGTATCATCGCCTTGTAAATAACGAGGAAGCCACGTGAGTTGCTCTAGTTTTTTGACAATATGCAGCATCTCATTCCCCTTTAAAACGTCAGGACTTGATCAAAACTTTGCCATCGTTCAGCTATTGCTTCTGGAGTTAACGGTTGAACCTCAATCAGTAAATCATCCGTGACCATACCCCATTCGGCCAAACTTTGCTGGCACACATAGCGTTGTTCAATATCGTATAGATCAAGCAATTTAAATGCAGAAAGATAGTCGCGGCTTAGAATGTGCTCCGGTTGCTGATTTTTGACCAACTGCAATACACCTTCTGCCACAAAAAAAACAGCCAGATTATCATGATAAGCTGAGGTCGCTAATAGTGCATCTAATCCTTCTCGCCCAGCACTGCTCGCATGGGGAGAGGAATGGAATATAAAGGCGATCTTTTTCAAAACTGTACCACTCTATCATCACTCAATAACGCTTCAGCTAAACTACCCAGTCCTGTTTGCAGGAAAGGCTTGGCAAGATTCGCAGAACAGCGTTGATGCAACGAAGCTTCACTATCGCTTAATATTCCTCTTCGTAGCGCAGCTGCAACACACGTTTCCAAACTGACATCATGCTGTTCAGCCAGCCTTTGCCACCCCTTGACTAAGTCAAACTCATCATTGGCTGGCACCGTCAATGCCGAACCATTCGAGACACCATCTTGGTAGAAAAACACCCGTTTTAGATGATGCCCTTGCTCAACTACACTCAAGGCAAAGAGATAAGCATTACGCGCCGACTGTGTGCCATAACTCGGACCGTTTACCAACAAAGTAAAGGTTAATGCACCAGTGCTCACCGTTTACTCATCTCCCGTCTTACGTTGGCGAATATAAAGATAAACAGTGTGCTTAGAAATATTCAACCTATCCGCGACTCGGTTAATCGCATCTTTAATATCAAAAATCCCTTTATCAAACAGCGCCATAACAATTTGACGATTCTTGGTATTATTTGAAACCGACTTATCAGCGTTGATTTCTTCGATGGTTCGCTCAACCGTTTGATCCACCAGCTCTTCAACGTCACTGGCAAAATTCACGGAGGAGGCGGCTTCTTGAGCCTCTTGTGTCGGCATAAATGATTGAAGGACTTGAGAAAATGGAGCATCTAAATTGACGTTAATACACAGTAAGCCAATCACACGGTTCTCACCATTACGGATAGCAACCGTGATAGACTTCATTAACACTCCGCCTTTCGCTCGAGTAAAATAGGAGCGAGAGAAGTTACGCTCAGATCCTTCAATATCTCGTAGCATTCTGAGTGCTAAATCCGTAATCGGAGAGCCCACCTGACGCCCTGTATTCTCTCCATTCGCAATCTTTATTGCTGAAGTATTTAAGTCTTCCAGTGAATGCAACACAATTTCACAAAATGGGCCTATCAAACTGGCAATACCATCCACAACTGCTTCATAAGAACGTAATACAACTTTATCGTGCTCAGTAAAAGGCTTTACATGAACGGATTCAAATTCAAGCAGCATGTCAGCATTAATGTTTTCTGTTGTTGTC
Source organism: Vibrio cincinnatiensis DSM 19608 (assembly GCF_900167345.1). Classification (GTDB taxonomy): domain Bacteria; phylum Pseudomonadota; class Gammaproteobacteria; order Enterobacterales; family Vibrionaceae; genus Vibrio; species Vibrio cincinnatiensis. The sequence continues at coordinate 5,294 of NZ_FUXB01000020.1, forward strand.
ACTGTACTTTGACCTTAAAACGAAAAATCAACAAATTTCTGTAAGTTTATCAGATAATTTTAGTCTATGACTGAGCAATCTTATTAACAAGTGATTTAAAACAAGTTATGGGGATATTTCATCAAGGCGCCAATCCCCCCTTAGTTTCCATCTTTGGGGAAGAGAAAAACAAAAGGGCCTGAAAATCAGGCCCTAAAACGTCATGATGCAATGGCGGTTACTTCGCCGCATCATCCTTATCAATTTTCAATAACTCCACTTCAAAAACCAGTGTTGAATTGGCGGGGATAGTTGGCGTATCTTGTTCACCATAAGCAAGTTCTGGTGGAATCACGAATTTATATTTAGCCCCGACTTGCATCAATTGAACACCTTCTGTCCATCCAGGAATCACTCGATTTAACGGAAACGTCGCTGGCTCACCACGATCATAAGAACTGTCAAACTGGCTACCGTCTGTCAAGGTTCCTTTATAATGAACTTGAACCGTATCGGTATCTTTAGGTGAATCACCTTCCGCAGGAGTCAACACTTGATATAAAAGACCTGATTGAGTTTGCTTCACCCCTTCTTGTTTAGCAAATTCAGCACGGAACTCATCGCCTGCTAACTTGTTGGTTTTTGCTTTTTCAGCGGCTTTCGCTTGCATAATGCCAGCCACACGCTTATCTAATGACTCTAATGCCGCACGCGTTTCTTCTTCACTCATCTGAGCATTACCCGCAAACACATGCTCAATCCCTTTGAGTACAATCTCTTTATTGAGTTCGACGCCAATTTCGCTAGGCTTATCGATACTGGTAGTGAGATAGTTAGCAAATGAAACGCCAATTGCGTAAGCGGCTTTGTCATCCTCTGAACTGAAGGTGACATTTTCTATAACAGGTTGAGCATTTTCGCCCACTGTTACCGTTGTTGTATCCTCTTTCTGACAACCAACGGCGAGGAAAACAGTAGCCGCAAGCAGCGATACTTTAAACAGCGATTTCATTGAATTCTCCAAATTTGTAGGTAAACCTTTTGTTATTGTGCACAAATTTGCGCTTTAGGCTGGTGCACAATGTCATGTTGTACCAATATAACGGTATGTTTTGTAATTGTCTTTACTACTTGACGGATAATTAGTTTTGATGCGAATAATTTCTCATTCCATCTTACCGCTCATTGTCATATTGCTGTTAAATGGCTGTTTTTTCTTTGACAAAGATGTCGAGCGCTGGATATTAGAGCCCAATGGTTCCAGTAGCTTTGGACTAAGTCGTGATGGACGTTTTGCCTTGATTTATTCTCAAGAGCATCAATTGGTTCTCTGGGACTTAGCCGAGCGTCAACAATTAGCCACACTTGGTGCTCAAGATCTTCAAGAAAGCACCGTGTCACATATCCGTATCGCCGATAATGGACTGTATGCCGTGACGGCAAGCCAAATTAATTTTGCTGTCTGGCACCTAGGCTGGACCCAAGCAAAAGGGCTTTGGTCTGTCTCAGATGGTTTAATCCGAGACATCGACATAAGTAATAACGGTGAACAAGTACTTATCGGACTTTCAAATGGTAAAGCTATTTACGTAGACTTAGTCTCCGGACGACGCCTTGAGTTCCTCGCTCATTACGAAACAGTGAATTCTGTCGCGCTTTCCCCCAATGGCCGCTATGCCTTGACCGGAGGCAATGACTATATGGCATACCTTTGGGATACCCAAACAGGGCAGATCATCTATCGCTTTGAACACAATCAAAGAGTGAATCGAGTGGCACTGCAGCGTGATGGTACATTAGCCTTTACTTCAGATAGTGGCAATCAGTCGATTATCTGGAATTTACGTACTGGACAAAAACAAACAAAACTCCATAGCCTCTCACGTCAGTTACTTTTCTCAACCGCTCGCTTCTCTGATGATGGGCGCTATCTTATTACTGGCACCCCCTCAAGCCTGATTGCCGTTTGGCGTACTGATACGGGAAAACAACAAGCTCGATTTGAAGCTGAAGCGAGAAAAGATGCACGACCTCCCCGAGCCGTGGTGTATGATGTTACCTTTGATTCACAACAGCGAGTGATTTCCGGAACCTCTGCCGGTATTGCTCAGGCATGGAAATTTAACCAGTAACCATGAATGAAAAGACAATAACACAGCTACAAAAACGCGTTGAGGACTTGGAATGTCAGTTGGCTTTTCAAGAGCAAACCATTGATGAGTTAAACGAAGCCTTAGCTCAGCAACAACTCGTGATTAGCAAAATGCAAGATCAGATGAAATATGTGGTCGGTAAGATGAAAAATATGGACAGTTCAAATCTTGCTGATCCGGCCAATGAAACACCCCCTCCACATTATTAGAGAAGAAATAAAGGGAGACTTATTGTCGGATAAAGGCATAGACAATGACCACTCCAGCAACAACTAAGCAGCCACCAATACGTCGTAACTGACTCTCTGATTGTTGTGCAAGTTGAGCAACCATATTACGCCAACCATTGGGAGCCAATAATGGCCCAATGCCTTCCGCAATAAGCAGTAACCCTATGGCTATCCATACTGTATTTGACATGGTTATTTCCAAAAAGAAGAAAGGCTCCAAAGGAGCCTTTCTTTAATATAGTAAACGATTATTTCGCTACGGCACCTTTAGCGCTATTCATGTATTGGAAGAAATCACTCTTTGGATCCAATACCAAAATATCACTTTTCTGGCTAAACGAGTTTTCATAAGCTTTCAAAGATCGTAAGAAGCCAAAGAACTCAGGATCTTTATTGTAGGCATCAGCATAAACTTTCGCCGCTTTTGCGTCCGCTTCACCACGAGTTACACGAGCGGTTCGATCTGCCTCAGCCAAGATGGTTGCCACCTCCAGATCAGCTTGAGCTCGTGTCACCTCTGCTCTTTCACGACCTTGTGAACGGTGGCGACGAGCAACGGCTTCCCGTTCGGCTCTCATACGACGATAAATAGACTCGCTGATTTCATCAGGAAGGTTGATCTTTTTCATTCTGAAATCGACAACATAAACACCAAGATCACGGCTAGCATTTACCCGAGTGTCTCTAAGTACTGCGGCCATAATTTCATCACGTTGACCATCGATCTCTAATGCCTGTCGTGCTGACTCCGTAGTAACGATGTCATCATCTGGACTATCAGGTAACACATCATCATTACGTGGGCCAGAAACGATTTGCTTAATTTCACGAGAACCAATCTCAGCTCTTAATACATCCGTCACCCGACGCTCAAGTAACGCTTGTGCGGTAAAAGTATTACCTCCACCAGTGGCTAAGTAGTATTGACCAAAGTCCTCAATTCGCCATTTGACATAGGTATCGATGATCACGTCTTTTTGCTCTGAAGTCACAAAGCGGTCAGAACGCCCATCCATCGTCTGAATGCGAGCATCCAGTGTTTGTACTCGATCAAAGATTGGCATTTTAAAATGCAGGCCAGGCTCATAAATCTTTGACATCTCAGCATCATCTTGTATTACCCGCCCAAAGCGAATAACAATGCCTCTTTCCCCTTCAGGGATAACAAACATCGACATTAATAATAATGCCAATAAGACGACAACTACAGGGATCATTAACTTACGCATGATTAGTTTCTCCCTTGACGTGAAGAGGTTGAACGAGGAGCCGTGTTCACATTGCTATCCGTACGCTGTGACTCCAGCTCTATTTCATCATAAACGGAGGATGCACGAGATGAGCGAGTCGAACTTGCACTTCCTTGTCCAGCCAGTTTATCAATGGGCAAATACAACAGATTACCACTCGACTCAGAATCAATAAGAATTTTAGAACTATTGCTGTAGACCTGTTCCATGGTATCTAAATACAAACGATTACGAGTCACCTGTGGAGAGGCTAGGTATTCCGGTAATAACTTTTCAAACTGGGCAACTTGCCCCAGCGCTTCATTAATGATCCGTTCACTATAACCTAGAGCTTCTCGCTTCACACGCTCAGAACGTCCCGTTGCTTTAGGTAAAATTTCGTTCTTGTATGCTTCCGCTTCACGGATGAAACGCTCTTCATCTTCTCGAGCGGCAATCGCATCATCAAAGGCATCTTTCACTTGCTCTGGTGGACGAGAGGATTGAAAGTTAACACCAACGACAAACAGCCCCATATCATAACCATCGATGATCTGATTCAATGTTTGTTGGGTGCTTTGGCGAATTTGTTGACGGCCAACGGTTAAGATGCTGTCCATCAAAGAGTCACCAATAACGGCACGAAGTGCGGAATCCGTTGCTTGGTGTAGACTGTTATCAGGGTTAGTCACTCGATATAGATATTTGTACGGATCCACGATACGGTACTGTACATCCATAGCAACGGTGACCACGTTTTCATCTTTGATCAGCATTAGGCCTGATGCACTCAACGAACGAATCGCTTGTACGTTGACAGGGGTGACTTCGTCAATAAAACGCGGACGCCAGTTCAAACCAGGATCAACAATACGATCATACTTACCTAAGCGCAGCACAACGCCACGTTCAGCTTCACCTATCGTATAAAAACCTGAGAAGAACCATACTGCAACGGCAATTGCCGCAATGACGCCAAGGCCCATTGCTCCGCCACCAGTAAAAGAAGGCCCTTTACCACCCTGTCCTTTCTTACCAAATTTGCCACCCAATTTCTGACTCAGTTTGTTAAACACTTCGTCTAAATCTGGCGGACCTTGCTCACGACCACCTTTGTTACCGCGATTATTATTACCCCAAGGGTCATTATCGCGGCCATTGTTGTCGTTATTATTTCCGGGCTCATTCCACGCCATTAGAAAGCTCCATCATTTGATATGACGTTATACTCTAGCAGCCCTTTAAGTAACGATAAAGTCACGTAAAGCTGCCTCTTCTCTTTTTTCTAGTCTAGACCAATCCACTTGTTGCATACGAATCGATATAAGCAAGTTACCATCGGGATCATATTCTTCCTGCTCAATGCAATTCATTTGAAAGAAAATACTCCGTATTCGACCCTGATGTTGTGGCGGAATACATAAACGGTATTGGACAATTTGACTGGCTAATCTCTCACTAAGAGCAGCAAATAGCAAATCCATTCCCAGCCCATCCATTGCTGAGACCCAAACCATTCTTGGCATACCTTCATCATCTCGTTCGATACGAGCGTGTTGGCCTTCTAGTACATCAATTTTGTTCATGACAAGCAGAGTTGGGACATCATTTGCCTCAATCTCTAGCAATACATCATCGACCGCTTGGATATTCTCACGAAAACGCTCATCACTGGCATCCACAACATGTAACAAAATGTCAGCTTCTTGAGTCTCTTGTAATGTTGCTTTAAATGCGGCCACTAAGTCATGAGGTAAATGACGAATGAATCCAACGGTATCCGCTAAAATTGCCGGCCCAACATCTGAAAGTTCAATTTTACGAAGGGTAGGATCCAAGGTGGCAAACAATTGATCAGCGGCATACACTCCAGCAGAAGTAATTTGGTTAAATAAGGTTGATTTCCCAGCATTGGTATAACCGACTAATGAAATAGTCGGGATTTCGGCACGATTTCTTGCTCGACGCCCTTGTTCACGCTGTTTAGAGACTTTGCCTAAACGGCGCAAAATCGCTTTGATTCGTTCACGCAATAAACGACGGTCAGTTTCTAGCTGAGTTTCCCCTGGACCTCGTAAGCCAATCCCACCTTTTTGTCTTTCTAAGTGAGTCCAACCTCGGATTAAACGGGTAGAGATATGGCGTAGCTGAGCCAACTCGACTTGTAGCTTACCTTCATGAGTCCGTGCTCGTTGAGCAAAGATATCTAAAATAAGCCCAGTTCGGTCGATGACTCGACATTGACAAAGTTGTTCAAGGTTACGTTCTTGAGCTGGAGAAAGGGCGTGGTTAAAAATAACCACATCAGCATCAAGTGATTGTACGGCTTGTGCAATTTCTTGAGCTTTCCCTTCACCAACGTAGTATTTAGGGTGAGGAGATTGGCGACTTCCCGTGATTACCTGTAGCGTTGAAACGCCAGCAGAAGAAACAAGCATCTCACACTCACTGAGGTCTTCCCACTCACCCTGTTGCGTGAAGTTGATATGAACAAGTACGGCTCGCTCACCGGCTTCATAACGGTCAAACAAGCGCTCAACTCCCTAATATATGATAAAATGACGACAAATAATTAATCGTCAGATTTTTCTGTTGTACGTTCTGCAGCAGGTCGATCACCATTATGATGGCTTACTGGACGAGCAGGAACGACCGTTGAAATCGCATGTTTATAAACCATTTGATTGACCGTGTTCTTTAACAGAATAACAAACTGATCAAACGATTCAATTTGGCCTTGCAGCTTAATGCCGTTGACTAAATAAATAGAAACTGGAATACGCTCACGGCGTAATGCATTTAAGAATGGGTCTTGTAGAGATTGCCCCTTAGCCATTTTATTTTCCTTATTTTGTATTTTGTTGTAGTTATTTAGCTAGCGGTGCACGTCTATTGGTGCGGCCTTTACATCTGAGCTAAACGAATAAAAACACCCTATGTTACTCATCAGAAGGATTCATTACCCAATCAGTAACGGATCCTTTACAGGGCACATCACGCAAAAGCGATCACATTATACACAGCTAACTCAATCCGATGCTATGGCATTTGAAAGAGTTTCTAACGCTTGATCAACATGTTCGCTATCTAACCAAGTTAGATCATCCCAGCTGCGCAACCAGGTGATTTGTCGCTTGGCCAATTGACGAGTGGCACAGACTCCGCGAAAAATTGCCTCATCCAAACTGCCTTTCCCATCTAAGTACTCCCACATTTGTCGATAACCCACACAACGGATCGACGGTAAATCAGGATGAAGATCGTCTCGAGCATAAAGCGCTTTCACTTCTTCCTCAAAACCTGATTGGACCATCTTCTCGAAACGAAGTTCAATTCGACGGTGGAGTTCTGCCCTATCCTTGGGAGCAATTGCGAACTGCTTAATACGAAAAGGGATCGGCTCTCCTTTCGTTTTTGTCAGCTCTGTAAGAGTTTTACCTGAAATTCGATAAACTTCCAATGCCCGTGACAATCTTTGTGGATCATTTGGATGAATTCTTGCCGCTGAAATTGGATCAATTTGTTGCAACTCAGTATGCAATCCTTCCCAGCCTATCTGTTGAGCTTGAAGTTCGATCTCCTGCCTGATGTGGGGATCAGCCGCAGGTAAAGGCGATAAACCTTCCAACAAGGCTTTATAGTACAACATGGTGCCACCCACTAAGAGTGGTATTTTGCCCTCACAGGCGATCGCTTGCATTTCACGTAGCGCGTCTTGCCGAAAATCCGCCACTGAATAGGCTTCACTAGGATCTAAAATATTAATCAGACGATGAGGTGCTTGTGCTAGCTCCTCCACCGTGGGTTTAGCGGTTCCAATATCCATTCCTCGATAAATCAAAGCGGAATCAACACTGATGATTTCAACCGGATATTTCTTTCGAAGCTGAATAGCTAGATCTGTCTTTCCTGATGCGGTAGGCCCCATTAAAAATAGGGCAAGAGGTAATTGTGTTGTCATGAATGTAATGCTGCAATCGTGGTGGAAAAATCCACCAACTGAATAAAGTGGTGATCATTAAAGGGAAGCTGGCCTTGCCATAACTGTTCGATCTCAGCAACTAGCTGAATCGCTTCAGACAAAGTGTAGTCGCTTTTTGTGGTCATCACACGTTGGCTAAGCCAATACGTTAATTGTGTCAATGTCAACTCGGTGGGTGCACTCGACTGTTGAGTGGAGATATAGCTGAGTAAGTCTGGAATTAAGGACTGTAAATTTTGCTGTCTCAGTGGCTGAGGAACGCCCATAATCATGAGTGATGAGGCAGAACGAATCGTAAGATCAATGCCTAACCTTGCTAGTAATTCGTGGCTTTGCTGTAACGCGGCATATTCATGCTCAGCCATTTTCACACCGAGTGGCACTAATAGCGGCTGGCTTTTTAACGCAATCTGCTGAGCATTTAATTGCCCCAAAATTTTCAGTTCAAGTGCTTTGGTTAATGCAAGTAAAACGCACCCTTTGTCTGAGGTCATCAGTAAATATTGCCCTTCAATAACCGCGATTGCTTTGCCTAAAACAACCTTATCCAGAGACGGGATAGTCGCCAGTTCAGAAGGAGGATCGAATTCATTCTCATCCGATAACACGGGTTCTACCGTTTGCATTAAGTGCTGATAAGCCTTTGTTTGCTGTTGGGTGATGGCAGAACGCTCTGGCAATGGTGCCGTTTTCTTTGATATGGAACGAGCCCATTGGTTCGGTGACTCTTTTTCTCGAATAGAAGAGGATTTTTCCGCTCGTTCCGCTGTCGCTCTACGAGGATAATCCGATGTTTTTCCTATGGCTTGCGAGGCATGAGAGAGAGACCCAACGGGAAACAGAGACTCGGAAGAGACGTCAGATAGTTCATGAAACGCGGCCTGATTTCGTTCTGGTACATCAATATGCTCACTTTCTGATAATGCACGGCTGAGGGCTTGATAAATAAAGTCGTGCACTAAACGCGCCTGATGAAAACGCACTTCATGTTTGGCTGGATGTACATTCACATCCACAAAGTGGGGATCTAATTCAATAAATAAAACATAGGTCGCAAATTGATCTGGCCGTAAGCTATTTTCATAACTTTGTCGAATGGCATGGTTGATCAACTTATCTCGCATCATTCGCCCATTGACATAACAGTATTGTAGATCACTTTGCTGGCGAGCACCTTCAGGTGTCGTGATCCATCCCCGCAAGGTTAATCCTTGATGCTCAAGGTCAATACGTAGCATATGGCGAACGAAAGCAGCGCCACATACGGCCGCAAGTCGTTTCTCTTGCTGTATTTCTGTTTTCGCCGCTCGATACTGACGAATGAGGCTACCATTATGCCGAAGAGTCAAGGTGACATCGAAGCGACTCAACGCAATGCGCTTAAGAAGCTCATCAATGTGAGTAAACTCGGTTTTATCGGTACGCAGAAATTTTCGCCTTGCCGGGGTATTAAAGAAGAGATCCAGCACTTCAACTGTCGTACCAACCGGATGAGCAGCAGGTTGAAGCTTTACTGCCATGTCTCGTCCTTCACTATAAGCAGACCATGCTTCTTCCTGCATAGCTGGACGAGAAGTTAAAGTTAAACGCGAAACAGAACTGATACTGGCGAGCGCTTCACCACGAAACCCAAGGCTAATAATCGCTTCTAAATCATCCAATGACTGTATTTTGGAGGTGGCATGGCGACTTAAGGCTAACCCTAATTCATCTTTATTGATCCCAACACCATTATCCCGAACCCGAATCAGCTTTGCGCCCCCTTTCTCGATATCAATATCAATCCGAGTTGCGCCCGAGTCTAAGCTATTTTCCACCAGCTCTTTTACCACTGATGCGGGTCTTTCTACTACCTCGCCCGCTGCGATTTGGTTCGCTAAACGAGCAGGTAGAATACGGATAGTCATACTCTCCTCACTACTTATTAGGGATGATCAGCACTTGCCCAACCGCGAGTTGATCCGAACGTAGTTGGTTTGCCTCACGAATACTTTGCACGCTGACATTGTACTGACTGGCAATCTTACCTAAAAATTCGCCACGCTGAACCTTATGTTTTCGTAAAGGTTTATCTTTAAGACTCACAGTGATGCTCAACTTCTGCCCGACAGACAAAGTGTCAGATTTTAGGTTATTCTCACGACGAATAGCCTCTACAGAAACTTTGTAGGTATTCGCAATTCTTCCTAAAAACTCCCCAGATTTAACCGTATGAACAATGGTTTCCGTTTCAACAGGATTATTCACCACAGGAACCGGAACCGGGCCACGCTCTCCTCCTGGGATCATTAAATTTTGCCCAACCGAAAGTCGAGAATCTTTTAATTGATTCGCTTGCATTATCGCTTGTACGCTCGCACCATATTTCTGAGCAATGACAGATAAAGATTCGCCTCGTTGAACTTTGTGTTGTTGGGTTTTTCCACGGTTCGCAAATAAAGTCCCTTCTGGAGGGTTTTCTTCAAAATATTGTACTAATGCTTTAGCCAAGGCTCTGGCTAATTTGTCTTGATGGCTACGTTGAAATAATAATCGCTCTTCCACTGGATTCGAAATAAAGCCCATTTCCACTAATACCGATGGAATATCCGGTGACTTCAAAACGGCTAAACTCGCATTTACCGGTTCGCTCTTATGTAAGTGAGCAACTTTACCCATTTCACGTAAAATATTACTCGCTACCTTATGCCCTTCTTTCTGTGAATGACTAAATTGAAGATCAAGCAATGTTTGGCTCACATTACGATCATTATTCGTTTTGGCCAACACCTCGCCAGCTCCACCAAGCAACTCTGATTGCTGTTCATGGTTTTCAACCCAACGAGCGATTTCCGTATTTGCTCGTCGAGTATTAAGAACAAACACCGAGGCTCCTCTAGGTTGAGGTGTATGGAATGCATCCGCATGAATGGAGACAAGAAGATGAGCCTTACTTCTTCTCGCAATTTCTGTACGTTTATTAAGGTTAACAAAATAGTCCCCAGAACGAGTTAATACCGCTTTCATTCCCGGAACTGCATTAATTTGATCAGCCAGTTTTTTTGAAACGCTCAGCGTAACATCTTTTTCAAATTTACGCGTAGGGCCGATAGATCCAGGATCCTCACCGCCATGTCCAGCATCAATCGCTACAATAATGTCTGCCGTTCCAATCAATTGAGAAGCATCGCGGCTAATCGTGGCTTGGCTTTGGGTGGGGAGCGTTGATATTGATGACGAATGAGCTTGCCGATGCGGTAAATCAATAACGAGCCGATGGCCATACTGACCACCCGGAGTTGGCGCAAGCTTAAAAAGTTGCGGAGTCGACTTATTTTTTAATTCAAGAACCAGCCGAAAGGTACTGTTTTCAGGAGGTGAACTAGCACGAATCTTAGCTAAAATCGCACTATCTGAAATAGAAAGAGGAAGCGTCGTTGATAAAACAGTATTTTTAAGATCAACAACTAGTCGCTCAGGGCTACTCAATGTAAAGTAACTGAAGTCAGCTTCCGTTTTAAGATCAACCACCACACGAGTTTCATCCGGTGACGGCCATACCCTTACCCCTTCCAATACATTGGCATACGAAGTCGTACCAAACAAAGTCAGTACCAAGACGATAAATACACGCCCCCAATAACAGCGAAAATTGCTCACTATAACTCCAACTGGCTCAGTAAAGTACGCCCATATTCATTATTGGCCTTCAAACTTGCCTCCCGATGGGAACCTTGATAATGGATCTCGATATCAAGGTCTGACATAGGCAATAAACCATACCCTTTCTCAGGCCATTCAACCAAACAAATCGCATCATCCGTAAAATAATCACGAATCCCCATAAATTCGAGTTCTTCCGGATCGGCTAAACGATAGAGATCAAAATGGTAAACCTGCCAATTGACTAACTGATACGGTTCAACCAGAGTATACGTTGGGCTCTTTACATTTCCTTGATGACCTAAAGCACGAATAAAACCTCGACTGAATGTCGTTTTCCCTGCACCTAAGTCCCCATAAAGATAAAGTGTTGTATGCTGAGAGCATAGCTGCGCCAACATCGTACCTAGTTTTACCGTTTCTTGTTCATCTTTTAAAGTAAAGGTCTTGCTACTCATTGAAAGGATCTCTAACGTGTCAGATGTCGACTATATAAAAATAAAAAGAGAACGAATAGTAAACTGGGTTAGATTTAAGAGACAAGCACTGTTCTGTAAGTAAACCGAAAAACTTTTCCCATATACACGCGAATCGCTCTATTTTATCTAGATCCGCCAGATAAGATCCGTTAAGATCCTCCGCCCATTCGATAACCAAAACTCACGATGGACTATCAAGCACTCGCCGACCAAATAAAACATTGGGCCTACGATCTTGGCTTTGACAAAGTCGGGATCTGCGATATTGATTTAAGTGAACATGAGCCCGCATTACAAAGCTGGCTTGATGCTGGTTATCATGGAGAAATGGATTGGATGGCTCGCCATGGTATGTTGCGTGCGCGCCCAGCAGAACTTCTTCCTGGAACCCTTCGTGTCATCAGCGCTCGAATCAACTACCTTCCACCTCAAGCCCAGTTTGCAACAAATTTGTCCGATCCATCTCAAGCTTATATCAGCCGATATGCTCTTGGACGTGATTATCACAAATTAGTTCGAAACAGGCTAAAAAAGCTAGCAGAGAAAATTGAGCAGGAAGTCGGCCAATTAGGATATCGGCCTTTTGTTGACTCAGCTCCAATACTTGAACGCCCTCTCGCCCAAAAAGCAGGCCTTGGATGGGCAGGAAAACACTCATTAATTTTAGATAAAGAAGCGGGATCTTGGTTCTTTCTTGGCGAACTCTTGGTTGATATACCTTTACCAATAGATCAACCATCCGAGAATCAGTGTGGCCAGTGTCGAGCCTGTATTACCTCATGTCCAACAAAGGCGATTATTAAAGATGGCGTGGTTGATGCCCGGCGATGTATCTCTTATTTAACCATTGAATATTCTGGTGTCATACCAGAAGAGTTTCGCCATGCCATAGGAAACCGCATTTATGGCTGCGATGACTGTCAATTGGTCTGCCCATGGAACCGTTTTGCCGATTTAACCCAAGAACCCGACTTTCATCGCCGAGACCAACTGAAGAATGCGGATTTGATCGAACTCTTTGAATGGAATGAGCAAACCTTCTTGCGCAATATGGAGGGTTCCCCTATTCGCCGAATTGGACACCAGCAGTGGCAAAGAAATCTCATTATAGCCATGGGAAATGCCCCCTATTCGCAAAGAATCATTGATACATTAGAAAAAAAATACGGTATGAACGAACTATTAGATATCCATATTGATTGGGCCCTAAAATGTCAGCGACAACAAATTTCCTATATCACCAATAAACACCAACGGCTTATTCGAATCGTAAAGAAAGGGCTTCCTAGAAATGCTTAACGATAGTGTAAAGAAACGATAAATTGAAAATATTATTTGATACGCTTCGCAAATCATCAGGTGTGGAAAAAATTTTTAATGAGATAGCGTTTGATAAACTTCAAAAAAGTTAGTCACACTAGCAGGAAATGATTAGGATCAATAAAAACACAGTTAATGATCGTTTTTACGCTTAACCTCATAACAGAATAAAATAAAAAAACCAGATAAAACATTAGGTTAAAGTGAAACTTCAACCTTCACTTAGGAATGCTTTATCAAAAGATCTTCCCAGTATGTTTTTATTCGCGCTCTAAAAACATGTTACCCACCAAGTTATCCACAAACCACGCACTGTGGATAAGTCTGTTGATGAATATGGATAGATCGGAATGTTCAACTGTTAGCCTATAATGGAACCAAGCTATCTAAGCATGTTTGAAAAATGGACAGTCAACAACATTTGACAGATTTTGATGGGATTATGCTTCACAGCATGGATAAAAGAGCATCAGCATAGAGCCAAAACAAGCAGAGCGCAAAATAAAAATCTGCGCAAGTGCGCAGCAAGATGACTTACGAAATAAATTGGTTGCGGGGGCCGGATTTGAACCGACGACCTTCGGGTTATGAGCCCGACGAGCTACCATGCTGCTCCACCCCGCGTCCGTAT
>NZ_FUXB01000020.1:18948-44056 GCF_900167345.1 Vibrio cincinnatiensis DSM 19608
GGCCGGATTTGAACCGACGACCTTCGGGTTATGAGCCCGACGAGCTACCATGCTGCTCCACCCCGCGTCCGTATATCTCATCGTTAAGCACGATGGGGCTATAGAACTGTAACGACACACGAGGTTCCCTTCTTTAAAACAAAAAAGCGTGACCTCAACCTTGGCAAGGTTGCGCTCTACCAACTGAGCTAGTGTCGCATTTCACTGTTTAGCACAATGACAAGCTATCAATCTGGAGCGACACACGAGGTTCCCTTCTTTAAAACAAAAAAGCGTGACCTCAACCTTGGCAAGGTTGCGCTCTACCAACTGAGCTAGTGTCGCATTTCACTGTTTAGCACAATGACAAGCTATCAATCTGGAGCGACACACGAGGTTCCCTTCTTTAAAACAAAAAAGCGTGACCTCAACCTTGGCAAGGTTGCGCTCTACCACTGAGCGAGTGTCGCATTTCACTGTTTAGTACAATGACAAGCTATTAATCTGGAGCGACACACGAGGTTCGAACTCGTGACCTCAACCTTGGCAAGGTTGCGCTCTACCAACTGAGCTAGTGTCGCATCAACAACGTTTTGTGCTGTTTAGGGGTGCGAATTATAAGAGCATTTTTTTGTGATGCAAGTAGTTAAAGCAAAAAAAAATGATTTTTCACTTATTTGCTGACAAAACCAGCAATAAAGTGATTAATCATACAAAAGCAGAGGATATAACTAGCAACACTCGGTCATACATTTACCAGTGAGAGCTAAAAGCCTCCCAAACAATCAAGAGGCCTAAGTTCACTTATATATTAAACACGGTGGAACGATAAAATTTCAGCTCAGCAATAGACTCTCGAATATCGTCCAACGCTAAATGCGTACCTTGCTTAGTAAAATGATTAAGCACTTCGGGTTTCCAGCGTCTTGTCAGCTCTTTAATCGTACTCACATCAATGTAACGATAGTGGAAGTAGTTCTCTAATTCCGGCATATGCCGATAAAGAAAACGACGATCTTGACCAATGCTATTCCCACAAATAGGTGACGCACCAGCAGGAACCCACTGCTGTAGAAACTCTATCGTCTGCTTAACGGCTTCTTGCTCATTAATCGTACTTTGACGCACGCGCTCCACTAACCCACTTGCGCTATGAGTTCGGGTACACCAATCATCCATTTTATCCAACTCAGACTCGGGTTGATGGACTGCCAGCACAGGGCCTTCTGCAAGAATCGTTAACTGACTATCAGTGACGATGGTCGCAATCTCGATAATTTTATGTTCATCAGGATCAAGCCCCGTCATTTCAAGATCAATCCAAATGAGGTTTTGTTCGCAAAAAGACATATAATAAGTCCCTATAGGGGTTTACTCATAAAAAAGGTACTATACCCCAAATTCATATCACCAAGATACCTAATGTGGCTCACGATCTCCGCCATTGTCCAAACCTTATCAACGCCAATAACTGAAAGTAGAACAGAGTGACTAAGAAGAAAAAACTGACTAAAAGCCAAGTACGCAGAGTGAGAACGAACCAACATAGAAAACTCAAACCCGAGGAATCTGTGTCTTGGGACGAATCCATGTTAGAAAGTGCCAAAACTGGCTTAGTGATTAGCCGTTTTGGCCAACATGCAGATATTGAAGATCCTGCAACGGGGCTCGTTCACCGCTGTAACTTACGGCGTAGTATTGAAAGCCTAGTATCAGGTGATAATGTTATCTGGCGTCCTGGCATTGAAACATTAGCTGGCATTTCTGGCGTCGTGGAAGCCGTTGAGCCAAGAACGTCGGTTTTAACTCGCCCAGATTACTATGATGGGCTTAAGCCAGTGGCCGCTAACGTCAATCAAATGGTCATCGTCTCTTCCGTTCTTCCTGAATTATCACTCAATATTATCGATCGCTATTTAATTGCCGCTGAAACGTTGTCGATTTCCCCTTTAATTATCTTAAATAAAGTCGATTTACTCTCATCAGAACAGCGCTCACTCTATCAACAGCAGTTGAATAATTACCAATCGATTGGCTACGACGTCCTCTTTGTGAGCAAAGAAAGTGGTGAAAATATTGATAAGCTAGAGAGTAAACTTCGTGGCCGAATTAACGTATTTGTTGGCCAGTCAGGTGTTGGAAAATCAAGCTTAGTCAATGCGTTAATGCCGCAGCTAGACACAGAGGTTGAAGAAGGTGAAATTTCTGAAAACTCAGGGTTAGGTCAACACACAACCACTACGGCTCGCTTATACCATATACCATCAGGGGGCGATTTGATTGATTCTCCGGGAGTTCGAGAATTCGGCTTATGGCATTTAGATGCCGAAGCGGTAACTAAAGCTTATGTAGAGTTTCGCCCTTACTTAGGAGGATGTAAATTTCGAGACTGTAAACACCTTGATGACCCTGGCTGTTTACTGAAAGAAGCCGTCGAGCGAGGCGAAATTAGCGCCCAACGATTTGAAAACTATCACCGAATCATTGAAAGTATGTCGGAAAATAAAGCCAATCGGCAATATTCAAGAAATAAGAAAACCGATATCTCATAACATCATTCGCTTTACTTAATGATGGATAACTGCTGACATGAGAAACGATTTTCAGTAACATCTCGCGCCCAAAGATGAAAATACATTGGAATAACACACGATGGATAAACTAAAAGTTAGACTGCAATATTGGATCCCACAACATGGCTTAACCCGTTTAGTTGGAAAGCTGGCTTCCGCGAAAGCAGGTGCTCTAACTACCGCCATCATTCGCTGGTTCATTAAGCAATACAACGTCAAAATGGATGACGCATTGCACTCAGATCCTAAACATTACTCAACCTTTAACGAATTTTTTGTTCGAGAATTAAAACCAGAAGCACGTCCGATTGCTTCTGGTGAGGATATTCTCGTTCACCCAGCGGATGCTTGTGTCAGCCAATTTGGAACGATTACCTCTGGGCAACTCATCCAAGCAAAAGGTCATCACTTCTCTGCACAAGAATTACTGGGAGGAGATGCAGATTTAGCGCAAGAGTTTGATGATGGTGAATTTGCCACTCTATATCTTTCACCCAGTGATTATCATCGTGTACATATGCCTTGCGATGGAATCTTACGTCAGATGATTTATGTTCCCGGCGATCTTTTTTCC
This sequence comes from Vibrio cincinnatiensis DSM 19608, assembly GCF_900167345.1. Lineage (GTDB taxonomy): Bacteria > Pseudomonadota > Gammaproteobacteria > Enterobacterales > Vibrionaceae > Vibrio > Vibrio cincinnatiensis. Next base: position 22,075 of record NZ_FUXB01000020.1, read on the forward strand.
GTGAACCCATTAACCGCGGAACATGTCCCTAATTTATTTGCACGTAACGAACGCGTTGTTTGTATTTTTGATACGGAATTTGGCCCACTGGCCCAAGTTCTGGTCGGCGCTACCATCGTGGGAAGTATTGAAACGATTTGGTCTGGCACGATGACCCCTCCACGAGGAAATACCATCTATCGCTGGAATTATCCCGCAGAAGGGAGTAATGCCGTTATACTGAAAAAAGGCCAAGAAATGGGCCGTTTTAAACTGGGTTCAACGGTGATTAACTTATTTGCAAAAGAGTCCATTCGCTTTGATGACAGTGTTCAGTTGCAATCTCCCACTTTATTAGGCTCTCCCTACGCCCATAAAGCTTAACTTGCTCGTCGCCATTTCCATTCTGCTGGGATGGCGACTATGATGTCCTGCACACTTCTTTAGATATCCTCAGCATAAAATACAAAAGTTTTATCCCTCTCTAAGACCTTTTCTTGTCAATGATTTACTCTAAATGCATTTCGGATAAAATTTGCAAAGGAAGTTTTTATGCATACGTTACCTACTGGGCTTTTGACTCGGTTAGCGGTCTGTTTTTTTATCCCGCTAGGAGTACTTTTACTCCCTATTGATCTTATCCCGATTCAAGAGCTCACTTTGGTTCAACATCGGCTCTTAGCCATTTTTCTGCTTGCCGCCCTACTGTGGGTACTTGAACCCGTCCCTGTCTTTGCAACGTCTATTTTGATTATCGCCCTTGAACTCATCATGATTTCTGATAAAGGCCTACATTGGTTCCGCTCACCGCTAGAACAACATGAAGTCGGTCATTTAATTCCCTATACCGATATTCTGGGCGCTTTTTCATCACCGATTATCATCCTCTTTATGGGCGGATTTGCGCTTGCCATTGCTGCCTCAAAATATGAGCTAGATAATAACTTAGCTCGTGTGTTGCTGCGTCCATTTGGGCACCAACCCAAGTTTATTATGCTAGGGCTTATGCTGATCACCGCCGTGTTCTCGATGTTTATGTCAAACACCGCCACGACGGTCATGATGCTCGCGCTGCTCGGCCCTATTGTGGCCTCGGCTCCGAAAGGAGAATTAGGTATCAAGGCGTTGGTTCTGAGTATTCCGATTGCTGCCAATACGGGCGGAATTGCAACACCGATTGGTACGCCCCCTAATGCTATCGCACTACAATATTTAACCGGGGACAATAGCATTGATTTTCTCTCTTGGATGATGATGGGGCTTCCTTTTGTCTTAATCCAATTAACCATTGCCTGGTTCTTACTACAATACTTTTTTCCCTCTTCTCAACCGACAATGACACTGAAATTACAAGGGACTTTTCAACGCTCTTGGCGAGCCATAGTGGTTTATTGCACCTTTGCAGCTACGATTGTAATGTGGATGACCACTTCGTTACATGGCATGAATACTTATGTGGTTTCTATAATCCCATTAGCGGTTTTCACGCTAACCGGCATTATGGGTAAGGAAGAACTAAAGTTAATCAATTGGGATGTACTTTGGTTAGTCGCTGGAGGAATAGCAATTGGTATTGGCTTAGAACACACAGGACTGGCTGAAGCGCTGGCCCATGCTATTGATTATGAAAGTTTATCACCAATGTTTGTGGTGATCTCACTGTCACTGGTTTGCTGGCTAATGGCTAACTTTATGTCCAATACTGCAACCGCTAACCTGTTAATGCCGATTGCGGCGGCAGTGGGCGTTTCTATGACCAGTTTAACTGAGGTCGGAGGGTTGCAAGGTTTACTCGTTGTGGTGGCCTTTTCTGCCTCATTAGGCATGATTCTTCCTGTTTCGACGCCACCTAACTCATTGGCCTATTCGACAGGGTTGATAGAAAGTAAAGACATGGCCAAAACCGGCCTCATTCTTGGTTTAATTGGTTTAAGTATTGTCTACCTTGCAGCCTGGGTTCTCACTTAGTCAATTTTGATCAATAGGCAACGTTTTGTTGCATTGATAGGGAGAATCATTGATCTTAACCTACTGCAAAGGGTACAAAATGTAGTAAAATTACGCTAGTTTTTACTTTCTAATTACGATGAATTTAATGAGGTCATAACTATGTCTGCTAAGAAGCCAATGGCTCTAGTGATTCTTGACGGTTGGGGTTACCGTGAAGACAACAATAGCAACGCCATTAATAATGCGAATACACCGGTGATGGATAGCCTAATGGCGAACAATCCACACACGCTCATCTCTGCATCAGGCATGGATGTGGGCCTTCCTGACGGTCAAATGGGTAACTCAGAAGTGGGGCATACCAACATCGGTGCAGGCCGTATTGTTTATCAAGACCTAACGCGTATCACAAAAGCCATTGCCGATGGTGAGTTCCAACAAAATGAAGCCATTGTCACTGCTATTGATAAAGCGGTTGCTGAAGGTAAAGCGGTACACCTAATGGGTTTAATGTCTCCAGGTGGCGTGCACTCTCATGAAGATCATATTTATGCAGCAGTCGAATTAGCGGCCGCTCGCGGAGCTGACAAAATCTACCTCCACTGTTTCCTCGATGGTCGTGATACACCACCTCGTAGCGCAGAAAACTCACTACAACGTTTCCAAGATCTGTTCACCAAACTGGGTAAAGGTCGCATTGCTTCTCTGGTTGGTCGTTACTACGCGATGGACCGTGATAACAACTGGGATCGCGTTGAAAAAGCGTATGATCTGCTGACTCAAGCAAAAGCAGAATTTACCTATGATTCTGCAGTTGCTGGCCTTGAAGCGGCTTATGCACGTGAAGAGAATGACGAGTTTGTACAAGCCACTGAAATTCGCACCGCAGATCAAGCCTCTGCAGCAATGCAAGACGGTGATGCCGTACTCTTTTTAAACTACCGTGCTGACCGTGCTCGTGAAATCACTCGCACTTTTGTCGCTGATTTTGATGGCTTTAAACGCAGCGTTTTCCCTGCGGTCAACTTTGTTATGCTGACTCAATATGCGGCTGATATTCCATTAGCTACCGCTTTCCCACCGGCTTCACTTGAAAATACTTACGGTGAATGGCTATCAAAAGCGGGAAAAACCCAGTTACGAATTTCTGAAACAGAAAAATATGCTCATGTGACTTTCTTCTTCAACGGTGGTGTTGAGAGTGAATTTGCGGGTGAAGAACGTCAGTTAGTCGCTTCTCCCAAAGTGGCTACTTATGACTTACAACCAGAAATGAGTTCAAAAGAACTCACCGATAAGCTGGTTGCAGCAATCAAGTCTGGTCAATATGATGCTATCATCTGTAACTATCCTAATGGTGACATGGTTGGTCATACAGGCGTTTACGATGCTGCCGTTAAAGCGTGTGAAGCTGTAGATGAATGTATTGGCCGTGTTGTTGAGGCGATTAAAGAAGTAGATGGCCAATTGCTGATCACCGCCGATCATGGTAACGCTGAAATGATGGTAAACCCTGAAACAGGGGGCATCCATACCGCTCATACCAATTTGCCAGTTCCTTTGATCTACGTAGGTAGCAAAGCGATCACGCTAAACGAAGGTGGAAAACTCTCCGATCTCGCCCCCACAATGTTGGCACTGAGTGATATGGAGATCCCAGCCGAAATGTCTGGTCAAGTTCTTTACTCTTAAATACTTTTCTCCAACGATAAAAAGCCCCACTTGGGGCTTTTTTATTGCTACTTCATCACAACAAGCGAGAAGAATTGAAAAACATTGCAAAGTTTTCATCATCTTGCTCGCCTCATTCGTCACTTTGAGTATACTGAACGCTCACAAATTTCCACGGTGATGACGGCGAAAAGATGATTTTCTCTATTTTTAAATGGATGACTCACTCCCCTCGAGTAACAGTATACATTGCGGGCGTTCTATTTTCTCTTATGAGTCATGCCGCGTCACAGCAAGAGTTATCTGGTGTCAAAAGCGAAATCTCACGCCAACAACAATCGCTCGGACAAAGACAAAAACAGCTAGATCAACTGCAACAATCATTGAAGCAACAAGAGTTATCCATCTCCCAGCTAGAAAGACAGATCAAATCAACACAAAATGATTTAACACAGACCAATAAAAATATCGCTAATCTACAAAAAACGATCACCCATCTTGAGCAACAACGTCAGCTGCAAGCAGAAAAACTAACAGAATTATTGCAAACCTATTATGTCACCCGTCGAGCCTTAGCCAGTGCTGACCTACTAAAAAATGGGGTCGAGCAAGATAGAATCAGCCAATATTACCAACACTTAGCCAAAAGTAGAGCTGAGATGATTCAAGAGCTGGAAACGACTCGACAGAGCTTGAATGAGAGTGAACATCAACTCCAGTTAGAACGAGAACAAATTGTAACCTTACTCCAGCAACAAACACAAAAACGCGATCAGTTAGCCAAAGCTCAGCAGGAACGTCGACAAACCGTTGCCTCAATCAGCAAAAGCATCTCAGGTGACAAAGTCTATCTTGCGGAATTACAACGCAATGAAACTCGTTTAAAAGCGGAAATTGCCAAAGCGGCAAAACGCAATGCCGTACCGATGGATGGGCTTGCCAAGCAGCAAGGTAAACTTCCTTGGCCTGTCAAAGGACAAGTTTTACATCAGTTTGGTGAGCGCCAAACTGGGCAAGTAGATTGGAAAGGTATGGTGATTGACGCGAGTTATGGTCAAGCCGTTAAAGCCGTTTATCCCGGAACGGTTGTCTTTGCAGAATATTTGCGAGGCTACGGGTTAGTGATCTTACTGGACCATGGTAAAGGCGACATGACGCTATACGGCTATAACCAATCACTGATGAAAAAAGAAGGCGACAAAGTGACGGCTGGGGAAACACTCGCATTAGCGGGGGATACAGGGGGCCAATCTCGCCCAGCATTGTATTTTGAGATCCGCCGCAACAGTAAAGCAGAAAACCCTCGCCAGTGGTTGACGCGTTAATCATACTTTCGTGCGATAATATTCTTCCACCATAAAGATTAATCGACTAAGAGACTGTTGAGGCAGCCGATTAATTCCTCCTGCGGCTTCACGACCTCCACCAGAAGGAAACTGGGCACAAATGCCCCCCGCTCCCTGTTTATTGGCTAATGGGGCTCGCAGTGAAGCAGTATAGTTATCTTGCCCCAACCGAGTCAGCACTATATGCGCCTTCTGAGTTTGTTGATTCGCCAGCAAGTTGCTATATGCTCCACTCACCCGATACGATAAAGCTTCTGCCGGTAATTCAAAAACTCGCAATGTGTCACTTTCATAATACGCAGAAAAAGCGAGGACTTGTTCCATATCTTGGTGATAGGCTTTATCTAACTTTGTATATGGCGATTGGGGATCAGCAATAAGATCAAATGGAGAAGGATAATGGAGCAAAGCGCGAAACAAATCGGCTGGGTGATAATGTAAGTCCTGTAGAGATTGTCCATAGCCATTGTAGTTAATCAACGTTCCCAATCGCTTTAACTGGCCAGCCTGAAAATGGCTTAACCCAGCTAACTCGGCAAGATGATCTCCCGTTTCAAGCAGATTATCACCATACGCGGAAGTAATAGCCCAATGGTGATATTGCCCCTGTAGAAAACGATCAACGATTAACCCGGTACAAATATTGGCACTTAAATCAATCATTGTGGTGAGGTTGGGATGTTCTGGAATAGTACCAGCTTGGTGATGATCAGCATAAAAAACTTGCGCTCCACTGTCCAAAATCCGCCGTAAATCTATGGCGTTTTTTGCCAGTGAAATATCTAAGACCGTCACACTATCTCCAACGGAAACGGATAAAGCCCGCAATAATTGAATATCACGTTTCACCCCAGTGATCAGTTGGCTATCACAAGGCTTGGCTAAACGCAGTTGCAACAACGCAATGATGCCATCGGCATCACCATTAAAGACATCATAATGCATGAAAAAACGACTAAGCGAAAAGAACGAATAGAGACAATGTAGTGGTATTTACATTCAATGAACAAGATAAAAAAGTTATATCTCATGGCATTTAACGATGCCAACCCGCACACCATCTTCTAATAATTGCAGCTGTTCCAAGCCTTGCTCGGTTGCATTCGATTTCATCACCGCAATAATCTGTAGCATACCTTGGTGAATGACAGACTCCGTGATTTGTGAACTCAAAGACATCGCAGACTGATAAGTTAGCCAACTGGAAGCGATCAAATGTAAGGTAGTCACCATTTTTTTCATTTCATCGCTGTCGAGCGCTAAGAGTTGCATTTCAACAAAGACCTGCATGATATTAACTAAATTTTCCCGCAGTTTTTCTTGTACCTGAATATATTCTTCATGCAACTGTTCATCTCGCTGCAAAATTTCAGGTAAGTTGGCATAGAAAAAACGGTATTTCCACATCAAGGTAAAAATCGAATCAAAATAGTGTTTCAAAAGAGTGAGACTCTCATAAGGGCGCTGCCAAGGAGTAAAACGTTCAATTAATTCTGCAGAATAGAGCGCAAAGATTTCTCGCACAATTTCTTGCTTATTGCGAAAGTGATAATAAAGGTTACCCGGGCTAATCTCTATATGAGCAGCAATATGGTTAGTGGTTATGGATCTTTCTCCATGCTCATTAAATAATTCTAATGCTGCATGAACTATTCGATCTCTTGTTTTCATCTATCAGTCACATTTTTTGAAACACTTGCCTACAGTATAAAGGAGTCTGGCCAGTAAGTCAGTTGAGCGCATTAAACGATGTTTGACTTAATGAAGTACATCATAAAAACGCCTGGCAAGCAGGCGTTGAACATACTATTGGTGGAAAGGCTTAGACAACTCATGCACCGCATCCACAAAGACACCTGCATTTTCTGGTGGTACATCTAAATGGATACCATGTCCAAGGTTAAAGACATGACCACTCCCTTGACCAAATCCTTGTAAAATCGTTGCCACTTCTTCTCGAATTCTTTCATGAGGAGCGTACAGCATTGAAGGGTCCATATTCCCTTGCAAAGCCACTTTATCACCGACTCGTTTTTTCGCATCGGCCATATTGATTGTCCAATCAAGACCTATAGCATCACACCCTGTGGCCGCAATTTGCTCTAACCACATTCCACCATTTTTAGTAAACAGAGTGATAGGAACTTGTCGACCATCATTCTCACGAATTAACCCATCAACGATTTTATGCATATAACGCAGTGAAAATACTTGGTAATCTCGTGGTGTTAACACACCGCCCCAAGTATCAAATACCATCACAGACTGGGCTCCAGCTTTGATTTGAGCATTCAAGTAATCAATGACACTGTCAGCCAGCTTATCCAATAATAGATGTAAGGTTTGGGGTTCGGCATACATCATTTTTTTGATCTTAGTGAAGGCTTTCGAGCTTCCACCTTCAACCATGTAAGTCGCTAGTGTCCATGGGCTACCAGAAAATCCTATCAGAGGCACTTCACCTTGAAGATCTTTTTTGATCTGACGAACGGCATTCATCACATATCGAAGCTCACCTTCAGGATCCGGCATGATCAATTTATCGACATCCGCTTTACAAGTAATCGGCCGCTCAAATTTTGGCCCTTCTCCCGTTTCAAAGTAAAGACCAAGTCCCATCGCATCAGGAATAGTTAAAATATCAGAAAATAAGATCGCCGCATCAAGGGAAAAACGACGTAATGGCTGCAGTGTCACCTCTGAGGCTAATTCGGCATTTTTACATAATGATAGGAAATCCCCGGCTTGAGCACGAGTCGCACGATACTCAGGCAAATAACGCCCAGCTTGACGCATCATCCATACCGGAGTGCAGTCCACAGGTTGTTTGAGTAATGCACGCAAATAGCGGTCATTCTTTAATTCTGTCATGGCTTTTCCACTTCTTTTATTTGGCTGTACTTTGTTAAACATTCTAACATTGATTTCGCCTCCATCGTGGAGAGCTTTGCAATCGAGATCAAGTTATTAACCTTTAAATTAATGCTTAATTTGCGTACACACTCATTTAATGTTACAAATTTGTTCGCTAGCGAAAACTACAATAATAACTGAGTATTTTTACTCAGCATCTCATAACGACATCTTACTTACCCCCTCCCTCTGTGGAGGGTTTTTTTTATCATGACTTAAGCTAGGATCTTCCTTTTTCTTGTTGGATATTGGAGAGTGTTTCTTCAATTAATGCTCTGGCAATTGTCCCTTTTGGCGCCACCGGTGGTAAATTTTCCGCAGAAAACCACTGTGCATCGGTTAATTCAGAGTAATCAGGTTTCAATTCTCCTGCCGCATAATCAGCTAAAAAAGCCATCATCATGCTGGAAGGAAAAGCCCATGGCTGGCTTCCAAAATAACGAATGTTGGTGACTGAGATACCGGTTTCTTCTTTAATTTCTCGGGCAACACATTGCTCAAGCGTCTCCCCTGCTTCAACAAACCCAGCGATAACGGTATACATACCACCACGGTGGCGAGGATGTTGAGCCAGTAAAATCTGTTCTTGATGGCGAACCGCAACAATAATACAAGGGAAAATACGTGGGTAATGCAGAGTTCGGCACTCTTGACACTGCATAGCCAGTTGAGTGTGATTAAGATGATTTCGTCCGCCACATTGAGGACAGAAACGCATCGTCTGGCTCATATGGCCATATTGAATCGCCTTACTCGCCATTAAGAATAGCGGTTCTTCTAAGTGCAATAATTCACGTAAGTTGAGCATATCGAGTGCCACATCAACTTCTTGCGCATTGATCCAATACACAGGTAAGCTCTTTAGATGACCGATAAGGACGGCATGTGAAAGGGGCAAATCCCATTGATCAGCACGACCTTGTGGGAGCGTTCCATTTACTGTCCAGATCTCACTTCCTGATACCACACACCAATAAGCGGATTTTTCATCACTTTTTTCTAACATACTCACTCCCGATTGCTTGCAGTTCAACCATTTTACTGGCAATCTAATTTCATACCAGAGTTTGTAGTTATTTGATTTTCAAACCTATAAATTCTTGATCAGGCAAAGGGTGGTGATCTTCACCAGACATATGCAGACACGATCATCAAAATCGATGATCCGATCATAAGGGCGTAACCATGCTAAAGAAGCTAAAAAAAACACAGGAACAGTGGGGTGGTTCAAGTGAGGTTATCGATCACTGGTTAGATAATCGACAACAGCTGATTGTTGAATATTGCAAACTTGTAGTAACACAACCACTGCCCGACAATGCCACCCTGAGTGAGCTTCCCTCCCCCCAAGCATTACAACACTTTAGCCAAGAATTGGTCGATTACATCTCCGAAGGTCACTTCAAAATCTATGATATGGTGATGGATAAATGGCATGCTACTGGCTTTAAAGCCACCGATGAGATTAATCGTACTTATGCACAAATCACCGAAACTACGGATCCATTACTCAATTTTGCAGATCAATACGCCACAGTGAGTAATGAAGACGATCTTGAAACACTTGATGATGATCTCTCTAAAATAGGAGAAATACTCGAATCACGGTTTGAACGTGAAGATTATCTTATCCAATTGATTGCCGATAGCTTATCCATTCCACCAGGAGCGTAAGCTTTAACTTGATTCTCTCTTTTCACTTCTTTTTATTTCAAGCATATAAAAAAGGCACCCAAAGGTGCCTTTTTTCATTCAGTTATCCAATTATTCGTCAGAAGAGAAACCGGCATTTAGCAGGGCAGCTAAATTATCGGTTGCTTGCTCTGCGGATGGACCTTCTTTCTGAGCTTGACGCTTCGCTTGACGGTCTTGATGGTAAGCAAAACCCGTACCAGCAGGGATCAATCGACCAACGATAACGTTCTCTTTCAGACCACGTAGATCATCTCGTTTACCCGATACCGCCGCTTCCGTTAGTACGCGAGTCGTTTCTTGGAACGAGGCCGCAGAGATGAACGATTCGGTTGCCAAAGAAGCTTTGGTAATACCAAGTAGTTCACGCTCAAAACGAGCAGGCTCTTTGCCTTCCGACTCTAATAGACGGTTAGCAATCTTCACCTGTGAGTATTCAACTTGCTCACCTGGTAAGAATTCAGAGTCACCAGCATAGGTAATGGTACACTTGCGTAGCATCTGACGAACGATAGTTTCAATGTGCTTATCGTTAATCTTAACGCCTTGCAAACGGTAAACTTCCTGAACTTCGTTAGCGATGTATGTCGTTACGGCATGGATACCACGTAGGCGCAGAATATCATGTGGAGATTCTGGACCATCGGCGATAACATCACCACGTTCAATACGCTCACCTTCAAACACGTTAAGCTGACGATGCTTAGGAATCATCTCTTCGTAAGTATCACCACCATCACGAGTAATGATCAAGCGACGTTTACCTTTGGTCTCTTTACCAAATGAAACGGTCCCTGTGTGCTCAGCCAAAATCGCAGGCTCTTTAGGCTTACGAGCTTCAAACAAGTCAGCTACGCGAGGCAGACCACCGGTGATATCTTTGTTACCGCCAGATTTTTGTGGAATACGTGCTAATGTGTCACCGATGTTTACTTCTGCACCATCTTCGATGTTCACGATTGCTTTACCTGGTAGGAAGTATTGTGCTGGCATATCGGTACCAGGAATCAATACATCTCTTCCTTTCTCATCAACAAGCTTGATAGCAGGACGCATGTCTTTACCCGCTGCAGGACGTGCCGCAGGCTCTGTCACTTCACTTGAAGATAGACCAGTGAGATCATCGGTTTGACGAGAAACGGTTACACCATCGATCATATCAACAAATTGGATACGACCCGCTACCTCAGTAATGATAGGTAGTGTATGCGCTTCCCAGTTAGCAATCACTTCACCCGCGTCAACCGCTTGGTTATCAGCTTTGCTTAACAAAGAACCGTATGGCAGTTTGTGTTTCTCTTTAGTACGGCCAAACTCATCAATAATGGTCAGTTCAGAAGCACGTGATGTGATCACTAACTTACCATCTTTATTAGTAACAAATTTCGCGTTATGCAGCTTCACTGAACCTTTGTTCTTCGCTTGAATGCTGTTCTCCGCGGCGGCTGTCGATGCAGCACCACCGATGTGGAACGTACGCATCGTTAACTGTGTACCCGGTTCACCGATAGACTGAGCCGCAATAACACCAACCGCTTCACCTTGGTTAACCAAATGACCACGAGCCAAGTCACGGCCATAACACAATGCACAGCAACCGAAGTCAGCATCACAAGTTACAACTGAACGAACACGAATACTATCAACCGAGTTATCATTCAGGATCTGACACCATTTCTCATCAAGCAGAGTATTACGTGGGATCAGAACTTCTTCAGTACCAGGCTTCAAGATATCTTCAGCAACAACACGACCCAAAGCTAATTCAGTCAGTGCAACTTTAACATCACCACCTTCGATATGAGGCATCATGTCAACGCCTTCATGAGTGCCACAGTCATGCTCGTAAACCACAACGTCTTGTGCAACGTCAACCAAACGACGAGTCAAGTAACCCGAGTTTGCTGTTTTCAATGCCGTATCGGCTAGACCCTTACGTGCACCGTGGGTTGAGATAAAGTACTGAAGTACGTTCAAGCCTTCTTTAAAGTTCGCGGTAATCGGTGTTTCGATGATCGAGCCATCAGGACGCGCCATCAGACCACGCATACCAGCAAGCTGACGAATCTGCGCTGCAGAACCACGAGCTCCCGAGTCAGCCATCATATAAATGCTGTTAAAAGACTCTTGACGCTCTTGATCACCATCACGGTTAACAACCAATTCAGATGAGAGGTTTTCCATCATCGCTTTCGCTACGCGATCATTGGTCGATGCCCAAATATCGATCACTTTGTTATAGCGTTCACCTGCAGTCACCAAACCAGACTGGAATTGCTCTTGAATTTCGCGTACTTCTTCTTCCGCTTCAGCAATTTCAGTGTACTTAGCTGCGGGAACAACCATATCGTCGATACCAACCGATACGCCAGACAATGCCGCATAAGCAAAACCGGTGTACATGATTTGGTCAGCAAAAATTACCGTATCTTTTAGACCAAGCTTACGATAAGCCTCGTTGAGTAGGTTAGAAATTTGCTTCTTACCTAACTTCTGGTTCACGATACTAAATGGCAACCCTTTCGGTACAATTTGCCATAACATGGCACGACCAACGGTGGTATCAACCATCTTAGTTTCTGTCGTACTATGACCGTCTTCATCCACGACCGTTTCGGTAATACGTACTTTTACACGGGCATGAAGTTCAGCGCTCTTCGTGCGATATGCCTTTTCAGCCTCAGCAGGGCCAGCTAGGTACATACCTTCACCTTTCGCGTTAATTTTTTCACGCGTCATGTAGTACAAGCCCAATACTACGTCCTGAGAAGGAACGATGATCGGATCGCCAGAGGCTGGTGATAAGATGTTGTTGGTCGACATCATTAGGGTACGAGCTTCAAGCTGTGCTTCTAAAGTTAGAGGCACGTGTACCGCCATTTGGTCACCATCGAAGTCCGCGTTATACGCCGCACAAACCAATGGGTGAAGCTGAATCGCTTTACCTTCGATCAGTACTGGCTCAAATGCTTGAATACCCAAACGGTGCAGTGTTGGCGCACGGTTAAGTAATACTGGATGTTCACGGATAACTTCATCCAAAATATCCCATACCACCGCTTCTTCACGCTCAACCATTTTCTTCGCAGCTTTGATCGTCGTCGCAAGACCACGAGTCTCTAACTTGCTGTAGATAAAAGGTTTGAATAGCTCAAGCGCCATCTTCTTAGGAAGACCACACTGGTGCAAACGTAAGTATGGACCTACGGTAATAACCGAACGGCCAGAGTAATCGACACGCTTACCTAAAAGGTTCTGACGGAAACGACCTTGTTTACCCTTGATCATATCAGCAAGAGATTTTAGAGGACGCTTGTTAGAACCAGTGATAGCACGACCACGACGACCATTATCAAGAAGCGCATCAACAGACTCTTGCAACATACGCTTTTCGTTACGTACGATGATGTCTGGAGCAGCAAGCTCTAGCAAACGCTTCAAACGGTTGTTACGGTTAATAACACGGCGGTATAGATCGTTCAGATCAGAGGTAGCAAAACGACCACCATCAAGTGGTACTAACGGACGTAAATCAGGCGGAAGTACCGGAAGAACCGTTAAAATCATCCACTCAGGCTTGTTGCCTGAAGATAAGAATGCTTCAACCAGTTTCAAACGCTTAGTCACTTTCTTACGCTTAGTTTCAGAGTTAGTGGTATCTAACTCTTCACGCATTTGCTCTGTTTCTACTTGCAAATCCATGGAAGCTAAGAGATCTTTGATCGCCTCTGCACCCATTTTTGCAGTGAATTCATCACCCCACTCTTCCAAGCGATCTAGATACTCTTCTTCAGTCAGCATCTGACCACGTTCGAGATCTGTCATGCCAGGTTCAGTTACTACATACATTTCGAAGTAAAGAACACGTTCGATGTCACGTAGTGGCATATCCATCAATAAACCAATGCGAGATGGCAATGATTTTAAGAACCAGATGTGTGCAACAGGTGAAGCCAGTTCAATGTGGCCCATACGGTCACGACGAACCTTAGTTTGGGTCACTTCAACGCCACATTTCTCACAGATCACACCACGGTGTTTCAGACGCTTATATTTGCCACAAAGACACTCATAGTCTTTTACTGGACCAAAAATACGCGCACAGAACAGACCATCACGCTCAGGTTTGAACGTACGATAGTTGATGGTCTCAGGTTTTTTCACTTCACCAAATGACCATGAACGGATCATGTCCGGTGAAGATAGACCGATCTTGATTGCATCAAATTCTTCGGTCTTATGCTGTGCTTTTAGAAAGTTTAATAAGTCTTTCACAATCAGCTCCTGTAAGGAGTTAAAAGGGCTCGCTGCATAATGTAGCGAGCGCCTTCCTACCAGAAAACCGGTTAGGCTCCCCGATACTGGGGAACCTTAAGGTTTACTCTTCGTCTTCCAACTCGATGTTGATACCTAGTGAGCGAATCTCTTTCAACAGTACGTTGAACGATTCTGGCATACCAGGTTCCATCGCGTGGTTACCGTCTACAATGTTCTTATACATCTTCGTACGGCCGTTAACGTCATCAGACTTAACGGTGAGCATTTCTTGTAACGTGTAAGCGGCACCGTAGGCTTCTAGTGCCCACACTTCCATCTCACCGAAACGCTGACCACCGAACTGTGCTTTACCACCCAGAGGTTGCTGAGTAACCAAGCTATAAGAACCGGTTGAACGCGCATGCATCTTATCGTCCACTAAGTGGTTCAATTTCAGCATGTACATATAACCAACCGTCACAGGACGTTCGAAAGCATCACCAGTACGACCATCAAACAGAGTTAACTGTCCAGAGGTTGGTAAATCAGCGAGCTCCAACATGGCTTTGATTGATGTTTCATTAGCACCATCAAAGACAGGAGTAGCGACGGGTAAACCACTACGTAGGTTATTGGCTAAGGTACGAACTTCATCGTCCGATAATGTCGCAATGTCAACAACCTGACGCGTCTCGCCCAGATCATACACTTTTTGCAAGAATTCACGCAGTTTCGCCAACTCCTGCTGCTCTTTGATCATCTGGTTGATCTTGTCACCGATCCCCTTCGCAGCCAGACCTAAGTGAACTTCTAGGATCTGACCAATGTTCATCCGCGATGGTACGCCCAGTGGGTTCAATACGATGTCAACTGGCTGGCCATTTTCATCATATGGCATGTCTTCAACTGGGTTAATCTTAGAGATAACCCCTTTGTTACCATGACGACCCGCCATCTTATCACCCGGCTGGATGCGACGTTTAACCGCTAAGTAAACTTTAACGATCTTCAATACGCCTGGTGCTAAATCATCACCTTGAGTGATCTTACGGCGCTTAGCTTCAAATTTCTTATCGAAATCAGCTTTCAGTTCATCCCACTGCTCAGCAAGCTGTTCTAGTTGAGATTGTAACTCGTCATCAGCAAGTGTTTGTTCTAACCATTTCTTACGTTCAATGGCATCTAGCTTCGCTTCAGAGTAGCCACCAGCTAGTAGAACAGAACGAACACGGGCAAGTAGACCACCTTCCAAAATCTGGAATTCTTCAGTGAGGTCTTTCTTCGCTTCTTTTAGCTGCATGTGCTCGATTTCAAGCGCACGTTTGTCTTTCTCAACACCATCACGAGTAAAGACTTGCACGTCGATAACCGTACCCGCAACCGAGTTAGGCACACGTAAAGATGTATCTTTAACATCCGATGCTTTTTCACCGAAAATTGCACGAAGCAGTTTTTCTTCTGGCGTTAGTTGTGTTTCGCCTTTAGGCGTCACTTTACCAACAAGGATGTCACCACCCTTAACTTCAGCACCGATATAAACAATACCTGACTCATCCAGCTTAGATAGCGCCGCTTCACCCACGTTTGGAATATCAGCCGTGATTTCTTCAGCACCCAACTTCGTATCACGAGCCACACAAGATAGTTCTTGAATGTGGATGGTGGTAAAGCGGTCATCCTGAACAACACGCTCAGATACTAAGATCGAGTCTTCGAAGTTGTAACCATTCCAAGGCATGAATGCGATGCGCATGTTTTGGCCTAACGCCAGTTCACCAAGGTCAGTTGATGGACCATCAGCCAGAACATCACCACGAGCCACCGGTTCTCCAGGCATCACACATGGACGCTGGTTAATACACGTGTTCTGGTTAGAACGAGTGTATTTCGTTAGGTTATAGATATCGATACCGGCTTCACCAGGAATCAGCTCTTCTTCGTTTACTTTCACAACAATACGTGAAGCATCCACTGATTGGATTACACCACCACGCGTTGCAACCGCAGTAACACCAGAATCAACCGCCACGTTACGTTCAATACCTGTACCAACTAATGGCTTTTCAGATCGCAACGTTGGAACCGCCTGACGTTGCATGTTCGCACCCATCAAAGCACGGTTCGCATCATCGTGTTCTAGGAACGGAATTAGCGATGCAGCGATAGAAACCACTTGGTTCGTCGCAACGTCCATATAGTTAACGTGTTCACGAGGGTGAAGACCAGATTCACCTTTTTGACGCGCCGTAATAAGCTCATCCGCAAAACGGTTCTCATCAGTCAGTTTTGCGTTCGCCTGAGCGATAATGAACTGACCTTCTTCTATCGCCGATAAGTAATCCACTTCATCGGTGACAATACCATCAACCACACGGCGATAAGGGGTTTCTAGAAAACCATACTCATTGCAACGGGCAAACGCAGACAAAGAGTTGATCAAACCAATGTTTGGACCTTCAGGCGTTTCGATAGGACATAAGCGACCATAGTGGGTCACGTGTACGTCACGAACTTCGAAACCAGCACGTTCACGAGTCAGACCACCCGGGCCTAAAGCAGAAATACGACGTTTATGCGTCACTTCTGATAGCGGGTTGTTCTGGTCCATAAACTGAGACAGTTGAGAAGAACCAAAAAATTCTTTTACTGCGGCAGAGATAGGCTTCGCATTGATCAGATCTTGTGGCATCACGTTATCGAGATCGCCTAGACTCAGACGCTCTTTCACGGCACGCTCAACACGAACAAGACCAACACGGAATTGGTTTTCTGCCATTTCGCCGACACTACGGATACGACGGTTGCCTAGGTGGTCAATATCATCCACCTCGCCTTTACCGTTACGAATCGAGATCAGCTTTTTCATCACTTCGATGATATCGGTTTCATCGAGTGTACCTTGCTCCTCTGCATCATCACGTTCAATTGAACTGTTGAACTTCATACGACCAACAGTTGAAAGATCATAACGTTCTGGTGAGAAGAACAAACTTTCAAACAATGACTCAGCAGCTTCTTTCGTTGGCGGCTCGCCAGGGCGCATCATGCGGTAAATCTCTACTAATGCAGAAATACGATCCGATGTGCTGTCGGTACGCAAGGTTTCCGACATAAATGGACCATGATCAAGATCATTAGTAAAGAGAACTTCAAGTTTCTTATATCCCGCTTGAGACAGGTTTGCTAACGCTTCTAGGCTAACTTCTTGGTTAGCTGCAACAATCACTTCGCCGGTAGCTTCATTGATATAATCTTTTGAGGACACTTTGCCGACAATATAGTCAACAGGCACTTCAATGAAGCTCACGTTATCTTTTTCTAACTGACGAATATGGCGAGCAGTAACTCGACGGCCTTTCTCAACGTAGACCTTGCCATCAGATTCAATGTCAAATGTTGCTGTTTCACCACGTAAGCGCTCAGGAACCAACTCCATCATTAGAGTTTGATCTTTAACTTCGAAATTCACTTTTTCGAAGAAAATATCAAGAATTTCTTCCGTCGTTTTACCTAATGCTCGAAGGATGATCGACGCTGGTAACTTGCGACGACGGTCAATACGAACGTATAGGTTGTCCTTTGGATCGAATTCAAAATCGAGCCATGAACCACGATAAGGGATAACTCGTGCGTTATAGAGCACTTTACCAGAAGAGTGGGTTTTACCCTTATCGCTGTCGAAGAACACGCCTGGGCTTCGGTGCAGCTGGGATACGATAACCCTCTCAGTACCATTAATTACAAAGGTACCATTATCTGTCATGAGTGGAATTTCACCCATGTAGACTTCTTGTTCTTTAATATCTTTGACAGTACCTGCTGGCGCGTCTTTATCAAAGATCACTAGGCGTAATTTTACACGTAGGGGCTTTGAATAAGTTACACCACGGATTTGACATTCTTTAACGTCAAAAACTGGTTCACCAAGACGGTAGCTAACGTATTGCAGCTCTGAATTGCCGTTATAGCTCTGAATTGGAAAAACAGAACGAAAAGCAGCTTCAAGACCGTATTGCCCTTCTGGATCCTGTTCGATAAATTTTTCGAAAGAATCAAGCTGGATCGATAGCAGGTATGGAATGTCCAACACTTGTGGACGAGTACCAAAGTCCTTACGGATGCGCTTTTTCTCGGTATAAGAGTAAACCATGGGGTTCCTCAGCTCGCTGATAAGTGACCCAAACTGTCCGCCTTCGTTTATGAAGGAGTAGGACAGTGACTAAATCGCTGTTTACTGTAGTGGCAGCTCAAGTCGTTAAAATGAGCCGCTTTTTGCAAGAATATGGAACGCTTAAACAGCGGGAAAATTCGCCCATACCCTACAGCGCAAAAAGGCCGGTGGTCAACAAACCACCAGCCGTTAGCCTTTCGGCTAAACAATTAAGTAATAATTACTTAATTTCAACAGTTGCACCAGCTTCTTCTAGCTGAGCTTTAAGAGCGTCAGCTTCAGCTTTGTCAACGCCTTCTTTTAGAGGTGCTGGAGCGCCGTCAACTAGAGCTTTAGCTTCTTTCAAGCCAAGACCAGTTGCGCCACGTACTGCTTTGATTACAGCAACTTTGTTACCGCCAGCAGCAGTTAGAATCACGTCGAATTCAGTTTGCTCTTCAACAGCAGCACCAGCAGCAGCGCCACCAGAAACAACTGCAGCAGCAGCAGAAACACCGAATTTCTCTTCCATAGCAGAGATCAGTTCAACAACTTGCATTACAGACATTTCTGCAATAGCGTCTAGGATTTGCTCGTTAGTAATAGACATAACAATTCTCTTTTAAGTCAACAATAAGTTTATTTTGCAACCAATAAAAAGCAAGGGCGATTAGGCCGCTGCGGCTTCTTTTTGATCGCGGATAGCAGCGATAGTACGCGCCAACTTGGCCGCAGAAGCTTCTTTCATGCACATCATCAGGCGTGCAATTGCTTCGTCGTAAGTTGGTAGTGTCGCTAGTACTTCAACGTCAGTAAGTGCGCCTTCGTATGCAGCTGCTTTGATTTCAAATGCTTTATTCTCTTTAGCGAAGTCTTTAAAAAGACGCGCCGCAGCACCTGGGTGCTCGTTAGAGAAGCCGATCAAAGTAGGACCTACGAATACGTCTTGTAGACATTCGTAAGCTGTGCCTTCTACTGCGCGACGTGCTAGTGTGTTACGAACAACTTTTAGATAAACACCCGCTTCACGCGCTTGTTTACGTAGAGTTGTTAACGCAGCCACTTGAACACCGCGAGAGTCAGCAACAACTGCAGAAAGTGCACCACTGGCCGCTTCGTTGACTTCAGCAACAATTGCTTGTTTGTCTTGAAGATTTAAAGCCATCTTGGATTGCTCCTGGTTGTCATTACACCACTCACTATTATCACAACAGTGAGAGCTTATTAGGTGCAGTCCCAGAAGAAAGTTAACTTTTAAAAATTAGAGCTTTCTGTCAGTTCGGGCACCATCTACGTAGGTTTTATTAAGTTATCAGAAGATAACGCCTACGGTCTTGGACGGAGACTGGGTTATAGTTCTAAGAACCAAAACTCAGCCCCAACCACAAATATTAGGCGCAAAATTATACACAAATTTTACGCCTAAGCAAAGGAATTATGCTTGAGTGCTCAGAGTATTCTGATCAACAGCAACACCTGCGCCCATTGTCGTAGAGATGCTTACTTTCTTAACGTAAGTCCCTTTAGCTGACGATGGTTTTGCTTTCTTAAGAGCAACAAGAAGAGCCTCTAAGTTCTCTTTTAGTTGTTCAGTTTCGAAAGACACCTTACCGATAGTGGTATGGATGATACCATTTTTATCGTTACGGTAACGAACCTGACCCGCTTTAGCATTCTTAACGGCTTCAGCAACGTTAGGAGTCACAGTACCAACTTTTGGGTTTGGCATTAGACCACGAGGACCAAGAATAGTACCTAGTTGACCAACAACGCGCATTGCATCAGGAGAAGCAATAACAACGTCAAAGTTCATTTCGCCTTTTTTCACTTGCTCAGCAAGATCTTCCATACCCACAAGTTCAGCACCCGCAGCTTTAGCCGCTTCAGCATTTGCACCTTGAGTGAATACTGCAACGCGGATATCACGACCAGTACCGTGTGGTAGTACTGTTGCACCACGTACGTTTTGGTCAGATTTACGAGCATCGATACCAAGGTTAACAGCAACGTCAACAGATTCTACGAATTTAGCTGTTGCTAGTTCTTTTAAAAGAGCAACCGCTTCGTTAATTTCGTATTCTTTAGTTACATCCACTTTTTCACGGATAGTACGCATGCGCTTAGTTAGTTTTGCCATTATCTTAACCCTCAACCACTAGGCCCATTGAACGAGCAGTACCCGCAATAGAACGTTTCATCGCTTCGATATCAGCACCAGTCATATCAGCAGCTTTAGTTTCTGCGATTTCTTGGATTTGAGCGTCAGTAACTGTACCCACTTTTTCAGTGTTAGGACGGCCTGAACCAGACTTAACACCCGCAGCTTTCTTAAGCAAAACTGCAGCTGGTGGTGTCTTTGTTTCGAATGTGAAAGAACGGTCACTGTATACTGTAATAACAACAGGAGTAGGTAGACCCTTCTCTAGAGATTCTGTTTTCGCATTGAATGCTTTACAGAATTCCATGATGTTAACGCCACGTTGACCTAGAGCAGGACCAACTGGTGGACTTGGGTTTGCCATACCTGCTGCAACTTGCAGCTTGATATAAGCTTCAACTTTCTTTGCCATGATATTTCCTAAATTATGGGTTCAAACGCTAGTCCACTGACCAGCTCCCCGTTGACTTTCTTCTTTTATTTTATCGACCATTAAATAGATAAAGACCGATAAAAAGGCGCGAAATTATAGTCAAATATCACGCCATTAACAAGACTAAAAAGCTGTTTTTTTAATCAAGCTTTTCCACTTGGCCAAACTCAAGCTCAACAGGTGTCGCACGACCAAAGATAGATACCGATACTTTCAAGCGGCTCTTATCATAGTCCACTTCTTCAACCGTACCATTAAAGTCTGCAAATGGACCTTCGTTGACACGAACGACTTCACCCGCTTCAAACATTGTTTTCGGACGAGGAGATTCACTGGCTTTTTCCAGACGGTTCAATATCGCATCGGCTTCTTTATCTGTGATCGGCGCAGGGCGATCTGATGTTCCACCAATGAAGCCCATTACACGAGGAACGCTACGTACCAAGTGCCATGACTCGTCATTCATGATCATTTGTACCAGCACGTAACCTGGAAAAAATTTACGTTCGCTCTTGCGACGTTGGCCCGCTCGCATTTCAACAACTTCTTCAGTAGGAACAAGAACTTCACCAAAGTGTTCTTCCATTCCATGCATTTTGATATGCTCACGAAGTGATTGAGCGACACGACCTTCAAACCCAGAGAAGGCTTGAACGACATACCAGCGTTTTTTTGGAGCTTCACTCATGTATTAAACCCTCTATACTCCAGTTACAAAGGCAACAAGACGAACCATAATGCCGTCAATGCCCCAAAGAACTAAAGCCATTACAATACTTACAGCTAACACGATTAGTGTCGTTTGCATGGTTTCTTGCCGTGTTGGCCAGACCACTTTGCGAACTTCCATACGAGATTCGCGTGCAAAAACAATCGCAGCTTTACCTTTAAATGTGGTTGCAGCAACGCCAAGCGCCGCCGCAATTAACACAATAACACCCGCAGCACGAGCGACAACCGACAACTCACCATACAGGTAATTACCCACAACAGCCGCCGCTAGTAATACAAAAGTAATTACCCACTTAACGGTATCTAGCGCATTTGAGCTATCAGGAGTTTCAGCATTATTAGCTTTCATAAACCAACCTGTCACAAGTCTAACTATAGACGACAACAACCCCGCTGTTGCAGGGCAAATCCATTTCACCAGCTAGCAAGCTGATGTACTATTTGACCAAGAATATTCTCAGCCCCAAAATCCATGCTAACGCTTGATTAATCAATGAAATAACCAGCAGTGCAGAAAAAGGGCATCAAATGATGCCCTTTTTACTACAGTATAGTCAAATCATTCTTCACAGAAACCGTGATTAAGCGATGATCTTAGCTACAACGCCAGCACCAACGGTACGGCCACCTTCACGAATAGCGAAACGTAGACCTTCATCCATTGCGATTGGAGCAATGAGCTCTACAACCATTTGGATGTT
>NZ_FUXB01000040.1 GCF_900167345.1 Vibrio cincinnatiensis DSM 19608
TAGCGCATCTTGAACTTTCTTTGTGCATCGCAGCTGGTACATAAATTCAATATCCTGATTTATCGATACTTTCAGATACGATAATGTGTGCTACTGTCAATTGCAACATAACGCCCTGCTAAGGGGTGAGCAATGCACTGCAAAAGCTACCGCATACCATCGTAGTCACGCAACTCACCGCATGCTGAAAATGCCACGCATTGCGAATCCCTCTTAAGCAGTTTGTTAGGTTTTTGGGACTCGAAGTACTTGAGCAGTTTTTCTACGCTGAATTTAAGTAATAGCCGGTCTGTATCAGTAAATTCCCCTTCATGTATGATTATTTCATTTAGCTGATAGCCAGAATCTAGCTGGACAAGGTACTTTTTGAAATCGATTTGCTTCTTAGTGTCGTTGAAAATTTTCGCTAACTCGGGTTCATTTATAGTAATTGAATCTATCTGCCACTTAAAACCTGTCCGTTTGATGACAAATAGATCTGCTACATAGTCGAGGTCATTTGATAGCTTAAAAAAACTACTTTTCTCAGTCTGCGACAGGTTTATGCTTACCCTTATCCCTTGATTATTGATAAAAGGGAACCAGTAATTTTCTTTTTTGAGATTAATGGAAAAGTTGCTACTGTCCAGTAAATCAAATCGTTTCAGCAAGCTAACAGTGAAAACAAACATATCTTGATCACAGTGTGAATCGAAGTTTTGGTCGTTACCAGTAACAACCTTAATGCATTCACTTGAGAAGTCTTCATTCTTAAGCTTGATGAATAATTCACCTATAATCTCGTCTGCACGACTGTTTTCACCAGCAACACTTACTAAAAAAAAGAATGACGCCACCGCTGCTAAAGAAATAACTCCAAATACCTTGCTCATTAACAATCCTTTGAACTAAACCTAACGCCCGCTTAAGGGGCAGCCAACGCTACTACTAACTTTCCGCATAACACTGTAACTATAAAAACCAACGCATAGTAAAAATGCCACGCGTTGGCTGTCCCTCTTTAACGCCTTGTTATGTGTTTTTCCGCTCATTTAAAAGGTTTTGATATCGTTTTTCACAAATAAACCAAGCTATAGCATTAAACGGAATACCAATACCAAAAAAAATTATTGCCAATATAGGTAGACCAGTGAAAAACTCTTCCCATTGACTCTGATTGG
Organism: Vibrio cincinnatiensis DSM 19608; assembly: GCF_900167345.1. Taxonomy (GTDB): domain Bacteria; phylum Pseudomonadota; class Gammaproteobacteria; order Enterobacterales; family Vibrionaceae; genus Vibrio; species Vibrio cincinnatiensis. The sequence continues at coordinate 1,161 of NZ_FUXB01000040.1, forward strand.
TGAAGAAAGCCACACCCAAAAACCTACCGACAACAACCGCTCCGCCCATAATAAGTGTCTGAGTAAAAGTATAATAGATCAGTCCTTTACGCCTTTTGCTTTCCCATCTTTTAAACCATTTATCCTGAAACTTCGTCATCTAACCTCCTTGATGCCAACGTTGGTTTCATTAAGCTTAGTCATATGAATCGGATGTACTACTTTGCCATTAACTTTTACGAGAAATGTCCCGAAATCGCATTAACACATAACGCCCGCTTAAGGGGCAGCCAACGCTACTACCAAGCTTCCGCATAACACTGTAATCACAAAAGCCAACGCATAATAAAAATGCCACGCGTTGGCTGTCCCTCTTGAAGCGTTTGTTAGCCGTTTTTACCAAACCTACTGTTTCGTTAGCATTAACCGACGCAAATCTCGCTCCGCACGCATAACAAAAAGAATACGAACCTTTTCATCATCATACTTGTAGAAAACACGACATGGATTTACAACGACTTCACGATAGTTGAGGTGTTCTAGTTCTGGTGGGACGCGCCCAGACTCTGGAAAATCGGCCAAACGTTCAACTTTTGTAAACACGGTTTGAACCAGTTGTTTAGCAGCCACGGCATTTTCAAGTTCGATGTATTCAGCAATATCATTCAGATCGGATAGAGCCGGCTCCGTCCAAATTATTTCAACCATTTTGACATTCTGTCCTTAGCATCTTGATGGCTGACCACTTTGCCATCCGCTAAAGCTCGTTCGCCACGAGCAATGCCTTCGAGGATCGCTAGACGATTTTGCATAAATTCATAATCATCTACATCAATAAGGTAAGCTGACGGCTTTCCGTGCTCAGTTATCAGTACTGGCTCTTTCGTATCATGAAGATCGGCAAGGATCTTAGTGGCCTGCCGTTTTAGTGACGTCACGAGTTCTACTTTCATTTGAGCTGCTCCAAAGAAATAACAAAGTGATACTATTCTATCACTCTAAGCATAGCAAGCTTTCAAACGGCTAACGCCCGCTTAAGGGGCAGCCAACGCGACGACTAAGCTTCCGCATAACACCGTAAACACACAAACCAACGCATAGTAAAAATGCCGCGCGTTGGCTGTCCCTCTTGAAGCGTTTGTTATATGCCTTGGATTCATATACTAAGTGCCTGTTCACAAAGTCTAAAAGTCCCTTAGTAAGCACCTAAAGTAAAGGCTACAAGCTGTATAGCCTTTTGCGATCTTTGCGGTAACATTTAAAAGCCAAGACCCAGAACGAAATCAAGGCAAACAACGCTACCTTGTCGTATTTATGTAATAACTTCCCAACTATGGCATCTTCCAAAGGTTTCATTACTCCTTGGAACTCAATTTCAGCGATATAGTATTTGCCGACCAATAAAATTACGAAGTGAAAAACGACACCAAGAATCAGTGCTAATTGAGTGCGTTTCGATAGTGAAAGCACATATAGAAATTCATATACAAAGTTCATTTTTACTTCCTATCTGTATTGGCATTAGTGTACCCCACGAAAAGTGGACACAACATAACTACACACTTTCGAACTCGACGGGACTCACGTAGCCCAACGCTGAGTGCTTCCTATTTCG